>NZ_CP036426.1:6089646-7379292 GCF_007752535.1 Tautonia plasticadhaerens | reverse complement strand
TCTGGTCCCCCTGTTACGGCATGCTCACCGACCGCTTCGGCGTGGGCTGGATGGTCATGATGGCGAATCCGGAGGACTGACCGCCCGGGAGTCGGGCCGAGGACCGAACCGGGAGACCCGGAGGGGGGACGTCATGCGAGTCATGGTCATCGTCAGGGCCTCGAAGAGTTCCGAGGCCGGCGAGCTGCCGGACACCGAGCTGCTGACCGCGATGGGCGACTACTGCGAGGAGCTGGCCAAGGCGGGCGTGATGCTCGCGGGCGAGGGATTGCAGCCCAGCTCGAAGGGGGCCCGGGTGCGCTTCTCCGGGGCGGATCGCACCGTCATCGACGGGCCGTTCGCCGAGACGAAGGAGCTGATTGCCGGGTTCTGGATCTGGAAGGTCGGTTCGATGGAGGAGGCGATCTCCTGGGCGAGGCGCTGCCCGAACCCGATGCCGGGGGAGTCCGACCTGGAGATCCGGCCGATCGTCGAGGCCGACGACCTGGGGGAGGCGTTCACCCCGGAGCTCCGGGAGCAGGAGGCCGCCACCAGGGCCCGGGCGTTGGGGCTGACCTCGCCGACCTTCCAAGAGGCCCCCGAACTGCTCCTCGCCGGGCTGGCCGAGTCGTATGACGCGGAGACCCGGGCGCGGATCCCCCGGCAGTGGGAGCGGCTCGCCACGCGCCTCGGGGAGATCCCCGGGAGGGTGGGGGACGACTCCTTCGGCGCCTGCTGGAACGCGGCCCCGGGCTGTACCTTCGACTACCTCGCCGGCGTGGCCGTCTCGTCGGCGGAGGGGCTGCCGGAGGGGTTCCGGGCGCTGAAGGTCGACGCCCGGCGCTATGCCGTCTTCGCCCACCCGGGCCACGTCTCGGGCCTCCCGGGCACGATCGACGCGATCTGGTCCCGTTGGGCCCCCGAGTGCGGGCTCCGGCTCTCGGCCGATTCCCCGTGCCTGGAACGCTACTCGAACGCGTTCGACCCCGCGTCGGGGACGGGGGGCATCGAGGTCTGGGTCCCGCTGGAGGCCTGAGGGCCAGGGACCCAGGTCGGGAATGGGACGGGCCCCCCGGGGATCGTGTACCCCGGGGGGCCCTCGTCCGTGGTCCGTCGGCCGCGATGAGGGGGGCGGTGTCGGAGCTACCCGGCCAGGACTCGAACCTGGAAAAACAGGACCAAAACCTGTTGTGATACCAATTTCACCACCGGGTAATGGCGGGACGCCCCTCGCTCGATCGCCAGTATAGCAGGCACCGGCGCGGTCGGGAAGGTTCGATCGGGGCCGGCCTCGTGCGCTAGCCGGCGGCGGAGACGTCGTCGGTGGCCCCGGAGCCGTGGAGGTTGTGGACGGAGTAGGCGAGGTGTTCGAGCTGGACGCTGAGGTCCACGGCGACGACGCTGACCTCGGGGGGGACGAACAGCGAGGTGGGGGCGAAGTTGAGGATGCCCCGGATGCCGGCGGAGACGACCTGGTCGGCCACGCGCTGGGCGGCGTCGGCGGGGACGCAGATCATCGCCAGGCGGAGGCCCTCGTCGGCGACGGCGGCGGGCAGCTCGTCGGTGTGCCGGACGGGGAGGCCGTCGAAGGCGTGGCCCTGCTTCCTCGGGTCGTTGTCGAACAGGGAGACCACCCGGAAGCGTCGGAGGCGGAACCCCTTGTAGCCGAGCAGCGCCCGGCCGAGGTTGCCCAGGCCGATCAGGGCGGTCGGCCAGTCCCGGTCGACCCCGAGGATGCCCCGGATCTCGACGACGAGGTCGTCGATCCGGTAGCCCAGCCCCGGCTGGCCGAACTGGCCGAAGTACGCGAGGTCCTTGCGGACCTGGGCGTCGTTGAGGCCCAGGGCCTGGCCGAGCTGGCTGCTGGAGACGGTCTCCCGGCCCTGCCGGCCGAAGCTCTCCAGCTGCCTGAGGTACAGGCTCAGGCGGCCGACGACCGCCTTGGGGGCCGGCTTGGGGCTCGAGGTGTCGTGGTGGGGCTCCCGCACCGGACCGGACCCTCCTGGTTCGTTGGGGACGGACGGGCGATCGATCTCCTATCGGTGGACCCCCGTCGACTTTATCGGCAAGGCGGGGGGCCGGTCAAGCGCCGTCGGCCGGTTCGAGCCAGGGGCGGGCGAGGTGTCCCCTCAGGGCAACGTCGCCGTCGACCACCCGGACCTCATGCCGGGCCAGCCGGAGGGCCTCGGCCATCCGGGGGACGCCGAGCCCCCGGGCGGGGCCGAAGGGGTGGTCTCCCCCCTCGATGATCGGGGCGACGAAGACCTCGACCGCGTCGACCTCGCCGGCGTCGAGGAAGGCGCCGAGCACCCGCCCCCCCCCCTCGACGAGCAGGTTGGTCAGGCCCCGCCGGCCCAGCTCGTCGAGCAGCCCGGGGATCGGGATCGGCCCGTCTCCCGGGAACGGGAGGGGTTCGACGCCGAGCCCCCGGAGCGCGTCGAGCCGATCGGCCGGGGCGCGCCCGGAGACGGCGAGCCAGACGGGGACCTCCCGGGCGGTCCTCGCCAGCTTCGAGCCCACCGGGAGCCGGGCGGCGGGGTCGAGGACGACCCGGGCCGGGGTCCTCGGGCCTCCCGGGCGGGCGGTCAGCTCGGGGTCGTCGGCCATCGCGGTGCCGATGCCGACGAGGATGCCGTCCATCCGGCCCCGGAGTTCGTGGACGATCGCCCGGGATCGGGGGCCGGAGATCCACTTGCTGTCGCCGGAGGCGCAGGCGGCCTTGCCGTCGAGGGTCATCGCCCACTTGGCCGTCACGAACGGGCGGGAGGTGGCCAGCCGCTTCAGGTACGGGGCGTTCAGGATCCGGGCCTCGCGCCCCTCCAGGCCCGACTCGACGGCGACCCCGGCCTCCCGGAGCCGGGAGAAGCCGCCCCCGGAGACCAGGGGAAAGGGATCCCGCATCGCGGCGACGACCCGGGAGACGCCGGAGGCGATCACCGCCTCGGTGCAGGGAGGCGTCTTGCCGGCGTGGCAGCAGGGCTCCAGCGTGACGTAGAGGGTGGCCCCCCGGGCGCCCTCCCCGGCGGCCCGGAGCGCGACGACCTCGGCGTGGGGGCCGCCGAACCGGGCGTGGTGGCCGACGGCGACCCTCGTGCCGTCCCGGACGACGACCGCGCCGACCATCGGGTTGGGCTCGACGAGGCCCCGGCCCCGGGCGGCCTCGGCCAAGGCCCGGAGCATCCACCTGCGGTCCTCCTCGGCCCGGTCGGCGGTCGTCGGCTCGGTCACGTCCGGCTCCCCCGTTCCTGGGTCTCGTCGCTCGGTCTCGGGGTCAGAACGCCGTGCCGGGCGCGGGTCGGCCGCCCCCGGGGGCGTTCGAGGCGGGGGAGGTGCCGGGCGGGCTGGGGGCCGAGGAGAGCCACCGCTCAAGCTCCGGGTCGCCGAGGGCGAGTTCCCGGAGCCCCCGGAGCCTGAGCCGGGCGACCTCGGGGGGGAGCAGGTCGAGCGTCCCCCGGTACCAGTCGGGCAGCCGGGCCTCGAACGAGGAGAGGTCGGCCCGATCCGCCGGGGGGCCGGAACCGGGGCGACCCCGGAGCCCCCGCAGGTAGTCCAGCTCCGCCAGGCGGAGCGCCGCCAGCCGGGCCGAGGCCAGCCGGGAGGCGGCCGGGCCCGGCGGCCTCGATCGGGTCGAGCCGAAGGCGTCGAGCAGCCAGGCCACCGCCCCTCCCGGCTCGACCGGGGCCCGGGGGGGCCGGTCCTGTTCGTCGAACAGCTCCCGGAACCTCCGCAGGCCCTGCCCGAGCTGGGCCTGGAGGATCCGCTCGAACTCCCGCCGGACGGCCGGGGCCGGCTCGATCCCGCCCGCCCGACCGAGTCCCCGGAGGGTTTCCAGCTTCCCGTCGAAGGACCGGGCCGCGTCGACCGCGCGACGACCGTCTGCGTCCAGGCCCGCCCAGACCCGGAGCAGCGCCGAGGCGTCGTAGAGCGGGACCGGGTTGAAGGCGTCGGCCCGGACCCAGAGGGCCGGCTCGAGGCCGGGGGACTCCGGGACGCCTGCCGGGGCGAGCATCCGTTCGACCAGCCGGAGCCGATCGGCGGCCGGGGCGGCGTCCAGCTCCGCCCGGGCCCGCTCGTCGAGCCCGCGATACCAGGCGCCGAAGCGTCGCATCAGGTCGAGATGGCGGCGTCGCTCGTCGGGGTCGAGGCGGTTGAGGGCGTCGTCCAGCTCCCGGATCTGCCGCTGCCGGTCGTCGGGCAGCAGGTCGAAGCGATCGAGCCGGCGTGTTAACTCGAGGCGGACCCCCGTCGGCATCGACGCCAGGCGGTCGAGCCCCTGGGGTACGGTGGCCAGCACGACGGGGAGCGAGGCGGCCGTCACGAGGAGGGGGCCGAGGTACCGGAACCCGGTGAGCATCGAGGGGCGTGCGCCGGTCAGTCCGGCGTCTCCTTGAACAAGGGCGATTGGTCAAGCCGGCGGAGGAAGTCGAGGCCGCCGACCGCCTGGTAGTCGTCCAGCCGCTCGGCGATCGTCAGATCCCGGGCCAGCCGGGCGGTCGGGTCGGGCCAGAGCCATCGGGCGGCGGCATAGCCGGCCGCCGCCCCCAGGGAGACGACGGCGGCGATCGCGGCCAGGGCGAGGACCCTGCGGATCGTCTCCCGGGCGGCGCCGACGAGCCGGGCCTCGCTCGTCGGGGCGTCGATCACCTGGGAGAGGGTCCGCTCGGCGAACTCCTCCCCGGCCCGGGGCCGGGGCAGCAGGTCGAGCAGCCCCCAGGTCGACTCCAGGGCCTCGACCTCCCGGCGCCCGGAGACGCTCCGGGTCAGCTTCTCGGCGATCGCCCGGCTCCGGTCCCCGGTCAGCTCGCCGTCGAGGTAGGCGACCAGGTCGGCCCGTTCATCGGCATTGAGTCGGAGCTGTTCGGCCGCCATCATCCCGCCTCGCCCCGACCCCACCTCGCCCCGATCGCCCGCTCGTCGGCCCCCCGGTCATCGGCCCCGGGGCGGAGGGGGCGGCTCGGCCGGCCCGCGGCGAGCCTGGATCGGCCCCTACGATTTCGCCCATCGTCCTCCGACTCACCGGAAGCCGCCGCCGAAGCCGCCGAAGCCACCCACGTTTGGTCTCCCCATGTTCCCGAAATTCCCCATACCTCCCATGCCCCGCATGCCTCCCGTACCTCCCATGCCGCCGATTCCTCGGGATTGCGGGAGCCGTCCGCCGTTGGCGGCTCCGCCAACCCGGGCGTTGCTGTAGGCGCCGTGCGGCCGGCCGTAGAAGGAAGAGGGCCCGGGGCCGGCACGCTGGCCGGGGAGGAGGACCGTCGGCGGCCGGACGAAGTTGCGATTTTCCAGGGGGACGAATTCGTAGGGATTATCGAGATTGTAGAGCGCCCCCGCCCGGGTGGCGGCCTGGGCCTCGGCCTGCCGGGCCTGGGCGTTGAGGTTGATCGACTCGGTGGCGCCGCCGGCCCGCTGGGCGGCGATCGACTGGTTCCTCGGGATGTAGTAGCCGTAGTAGGCGCTGAAGGGGTCGAACGAATTGTTGCCGAACCCCGGCGGGAGGTTCGGGACCTGGGCCCGGGCCGAGGGCGAGAATGCCAGCAGCCCGAGGGCGACGACGATGCCGGTGCGGAGGGCGGTCATGGCGGTCGACCTCTCGGGATGGGTGGAAGGGAGGGCGATCGGGGGAGGGGCCTCGCCCCGACCCCGGATCCCCGTTATCGTCTATCGTCCCATTATATCGGGCGCCGGGCCGCCGGCCAGCCACCCCCGACCCGCCGGGGAAGGGGGGGAGTCGTCCCGGGATGCCGGTCGCGACGGGCGGGGAAGCTGGGACGCGGAGGCCGTGACGAGATGCCCGAGCTGGGAGCCGAGACCCGGAACCTGATCTCCACGATGCTGGCGATGGCCGGGTTGTTGGCCGTACTGGCGGTGGGCGTGCAGATCATCCTCGTCTATCGACGGCGGCTCCACGACCGATCCGGCGACCCGAGGGAGGAGCTGGCCGAGTCGTTCCGGGAGGCGTACGAGGCCGGCGAGATCGACACGGACGAGTACCGGCAGATCCGGACCTCGATCGAGCGGGGGCCGATCCCCGATCCCCCCCGGCCCTCGCCGCCGACGCCCCCCGAGCCCGGCCCGGACGCCCCCGATCTCGACGACCAGGCACCCCGGGCCGATCCGGCCGAAGAGGATTCGGCGTGACCGCGCACCCGACCGCCCGTCCCGGGTCGAGGCCGGGAGGCCCGCAGGAGTCGTCGACGGGACACCCTGGGCCGTCCGAGTCCCCCTCGGGACCTCCGGTCGGGCGTCCCCCTCCCCGGGGCTGGGTCAGTAGGTGCGGTTCTGCCGATCGGTGTCCCGCGCGGGGTTGATGCCGAGGACGCTCTCCCGGATGAACGAGGCGAATTCGGCCACCTCGGCGACCTGGCCGAGGTCGGCCTCGATCCGCTCCAGGGCGGTCGACCGGGTCCGGCCTTCCTTGTAGAGGATCCGGTAGGCGTCCCGGAGGGCGTTGATCGCCTCCACCGAGAACCCCGCGCGTCGGAGGCCGACGAGGTTCAGCCCCGAGACGGCGTTGTAGCCCTGCAGCAGGACGAACGGCGGCACGTCCCGGGTCGTCGAGCCGAGCCCGCCGATCATCGCCAGGCGGCCGATCCGGACCCGCTGCTGCACCGCCGCGTGGGCCGAGAGGATGCAGCCGTCCTGCAGCTCGGCGTGGCCGCCGATCACGGCGCCGTTGACGATCGTGCAGCCGTCGCCGATCACCGCGTCGTGGCCGACGTGGCTGCTGATCATTAGGTAGTTGCGGTGGCCGATCCGGGTCTCACCCCGCTCCGAGGTGCCCCGGTGGATCGTCACGTACTCGCGGATAACGTTGCCGTCGCCGATGACGAGGGTGGTGCCGTCGCCGGGGTCGAGGCGGTGCTGGGGAGGCTTGCCGAGCACGGCGCCGTGGCCGACGAAGTTGTCCCGCCCCAGCTCCAGCGGGCCGGACAGGCAGGCGTGCCCCTCGATCACGCAGCCCGATCCGACCCGGACCGGCCCCTCGACGATGGCGAAGGGCCCGACCTGGACGTCGGGGGCCAGCTCGGCCTCGGCGCTGATGACGGCGGTCGGGTGGATCAGGTCCGATTCGGAGAGGGTCAGCGGCATCGCCAGTGCCTCCTGCTGCGGCCTCGGGCGACGTCCTGTCGCCCTTCACTGCGAATCATCGGCGGTCCGGCCGCCGCGATTCCCGGTTCTTCACTCGAGGAGTGTGGTCCTCATCGGGAGAAGCTCCGCCCTTCGACCAACCGATCTGGGAACGAACCGATCAGGAAAGCGAGACCGACGTGCCCGACTTCACGCTCTCGACCTCGGCGTGGCAGAGGACCAGGGCCTGCCTGGCCAGCTCCCCCGAGAGTTCCGGCGCCTCCGTGCCCGACTCGACCGCCGAGACGGCCGCGCCGATCTCCCGGGCGAAGGCGTCGATCGGGTCGCCGCCGCCCAGCTCGGGGTGCTCGACCGAGCCGTCGGGCAGGATGACCGAGACGGGCATCGCCAGGTGGAATTTCTCGCCGAGGGTGGCCGCCTCGAAGGCGAGGGTGGCCCGCTCCAGGTAGATCTCGTAGCCGTGGGTGAACGGCCGGCCCGCCTGGCTCAACGCCCCGGAGAGGGCGGAGACGCTGGGCTCGGGGCCGTCGAAGAGGTACTGGGTGTCGAGGTGGAGCACCACCCCGTCCTCGACCACCCCCCGGCTCTGCACGGCCTTCGGCACCCCGCAGACCAGGCCGACGAAGTGCGTGTCGTGGATGTGCAGGTCGATCGCCGGGCCGCCGTTGGATTGCAGGTCGGCCACGCCGCCGGACCAGTCGGGCTTCGAGATCACCCGCTTGAAGTGCGCCGCCTTGAGCGTGCCGTATTCGCCCGAGGCGATCGCCCGGCGGGCGAAGGCGAACTCCGGGAAATAGGGCAGGACGTGGGCGACCATCAGTAGCCGTCCCGCCCGCCTCGCAGCGGCCACCATGCGGTCGGCGTCGTCGGTGGAGAGGGCGATCGGCTTCTCGACCAGCACGTGCTTGCCGGCCTCCAGGGCCTTGATGGCCTGGCTCGCGTGCTGCTCGTTGGGCACGCAGAGGTCGACGAGCTGGACCGAGTCGTCCGCCAGCAGGGCGTCGAAGGAGGCGTGACCGGCGACGCCGGTCAGGTCCATCTGCTCCCCCTTGGGCCCGAAGTTCCCCTGGATCCCGGTCCAGTCCCCGGCCAACTTCCTCGGATCCCGGCTGCAGATCGCCGCCACCTTCGCCCCCGGGACCTTCCGGGCGGCCAGGTAGTGGATCATGCCCATGAAGCCAATCCCGACAATCCCAATGCCGACCATCTTCAAGTCCTTGCGGGCAAGCGAGTTACAAGAGTCACCGGAAATTGATAATTCGAAGTTTGCGGAGTAACACGCCGGTTCTTCCACCCATTCCGCGAATTCTTGATGCCTTTCCTTGTGCCCGACACCTACCCGGCGGGAGCCGGCGGGAGATGGATCACCCAGGTGATCCGCTACCCGCCGCTGATGACGTGGCGCGATTGTGCCGCGAAGGCCGGATCAGGGCAAGGGCAGAGTGGATCACGAGGCTGGATCAATGCCCAGTGCTCGACTGGATCCCGGTTGGCATGCCCCCTACGATATGATGCGGAGTAACGGCGGAGCGAACGATGCGTCTTCGAATGGAGATTCGGCATAGCCGGGAGATGCGTTATGGTCTGTCGCCGCAAAGCGTTGCAATTGCTTGACATTCGGCAGAATTCGAGATAGCTTGGCCCCGTCGGGTGGGTGATGTCAACCGTGCCCCGCCCTCACAGAATATCTGCGGAGAGGTTCTTCCGCCTTCATTGAGGAAGTGGCGTTCGATGCTCATCGCGCCGGTCGATTGGAGCGTGGTCGTTCTTGGGGCGTGGAACCGCGCCATCCTCACACCATCGGGGATATCGAAGCGTCTCTTCGGGCTTCCCGCAGGCACTCAGTTGGAGGTCTTCGTTCCTCTCGATGTTCTAGCCCCTTTCAAGGTTCGGCACGAGGACATCAACGTCATCGCCGGAAGCGATCGGCTCATTATCAGCCCAGAGTATTCCACCAACGCCGGTATCAAGAAGGCGATGGGCATAGCCAAAAAGGCGCTCCAGTCGCTCCCCGAGACGCCGGTAACTGCCGCGGGCATCAATTTCAGGTACAAGTCTGAGAAACCGCTTGAGGCGCTGGCCGAAGCGGTCGGGCACGAGATCGATCAGGCGTTCTCCGACCTAGAATTGCTCGTGCTTACGCGCTCGGTCAGTCGGGCTGTCCGGTGGAAGAAGGGCGAGATCAGGATCGTCGTCAGTCAGGAGGCGGACCAGAACTATTCCATTCTGCTCAATTTCCACCGAGAATCGAACGAAACGAAGGATCTGATCGAGTGGTTCTCGATCACCACCGGAACCTTAAGTAAACAGGTCGACGACATCCTATACAAGTGCCTCGGAATTCCCGACGGGAGTATCAACAATGAAGATAAAAAAAGGTGAAGCCTTCACGACTTGCGAGTCCTTGGCCGGCGTCAAGTACGAGAAGGCGGTCGGGTTCTCGGTCAACATGCATGCCACCACCGCACCTCCCAGTGGGCAGGTGCGGACCGTGGTGACCACTGCTAAGTCTGGCTCGCTCGATCTTCGCTACGCCCCACGCGAGCCGAAGACATTCGACAAGGACACCGCATTCTGAGAGCGCGAATAGACCGTGCCGAGCCATTGGACGTATGAGAAGAGGAAGAAGCCGACCGGCGACCTCTACCAGGGCGACATCATCCAGCGATCTGAGCGCCTGCTGAAGGTGCTAGGCACAATTCACAAATACTTTTGCGATGACAAGTATTTAGGATTTATCGTCATCTCCCAAACATGCGACCTCGTTGTCCGAGGGGGCGAGTGCAAGGCGAAGTATATTAACCTCGCCGTGATCCGCTCACTCGAGTCGATGATGCCGACATTCCTAGGAGATGCATGCGCCACCAATATACCTGGCGTGTATTACGACGATGGTCGTCGGGAGATCAAGGAACTCGTCACCCGGATCATCAACCAGAACGAACAGGCCTTAGGCCTGTTCTACCTTGAGCCGGATGGTGACCTGAAGCTCGCGGTCGAGTCGGTCGCGCTTCTGCGTGTCAGCATCGCCCTCCGCTCCAAGGAGCACTACCGAATTATTAAGGCAGCCCGCGTTGGACGGCTTCGCTCGCCTTTCCGAAACAAGCTAGGATGGCTTGTCGGCAACCTCTTTTCGCGAGTCGACACTCCCGACTGGCCTGAGGAGATCGGAAAGGCCGAAGCCGATCGGAAGGTCACTAGGCTCATCAAGGATCTGGACGAAGATGCGAACAATGTGTGGGTTCCCCGACACCTGTTCGACCTTACTCTGGCGAATAACCCGAACCTGATGCGGATGCGGAAGGAAGACATCCAAGCCGCCGTCCGTGACAACGCCCCACCACCGCCGTACGAGGCCGCAGCCGCTAAAGCGGCAGACAAGCTGCGTTCGCTCCAGAGCACGATCAAGCTACCCGAACTCAACGCTGCGGCGGAGCGTGCAAAGTCGGACCGTGCTTTTATGCGGTTGTTCTTGGGGGCAATAGTTCCTGCCTTCGGCCAGACAATCGATGCAGAGAGACTAGTCGCGTCGATTTCCTCGGATCCGCGAATCGGCGAGGCCGCAGCAGAGACATTGGCCGAGTTTGGGATGAAATTCGTCAGGACTAAAGGTTCGAAAGATCTGCGATCCCTCTACGCGGATACCGAGTTGCTAGGGCAGGGTGAGTTGAACATCATTCAGGAGCACGGCCGGGCCATCGGGGCAGAGGAGACGGACATCGAGCGTATGGCTGAGGCGCTCAAGACCCTTAAGCCAGATGAGGCCCTCCTCGATTACATCTCGATGCTCGTCCAGGCCGCCTGGGCTAGCGGCATCGCTGGTCGACTCGAATCCAGCTTGAAGAACGATTCGGAGTTCCAAGCCGCCTGCTCTGCGTCATGAGCTCGGGCGACGATCTGAAGATGGGTCAACCTGCCTCGATTCCTGGCTCAGCCGACAAACTCCGCTCGACGGACTTGTTTCATTACGACACAAATTAACTATTTGTTGAGATCTGCGGGCTGATGTGACCGGTTTTCCACCATTTTCGCGTAGTCTTGACCCGATTCTTTGCGCCGGCATCAGTGGTTTCGTATCCGACGGTGGCGGTTCACGTCGGTGAATTCGATCCGCCGCTGATGCCGTGGCGCGATTGTGCCGCGTGGGCAATTCAGGGCAAGGGCAGAGTGCGGGCGTCTCGCATCCGACGGGAGGAACGGCAGCGGCATTCCAGAAGGTAGTGGCTCGACACGTGGCCAGGACTTTCGCGGCGCAAGGAGTACAGGAGGAGTCGCCTGAGATCACGTGAAATCGGTTGCAGGAGAAGGAGGGGGATCGTGCAACCGTGGTCTCGAGGTTGCATCCTGGTTGACTGGAAACGTCTGCCCGCCTCGGCGGGGACTGAGGCGAGGACCGGATCGGGCGTGGGAGGGAGGGCCACGACCGAAATCCTCAGGGGACCCGGATGGTCGGGCTGGCCGGGAGGAAGCGTCGGCCCGGGACCCCCGAGACGCCGAGCTGCTCGAAGAGACGGAGGCGGAGCAGGCGGAGGAGCTCCTCGATGGCCTCGGGGCGGGGGTCGGTCAAGGGGATGGAGCCCCCGGCACGCTTGTCGTGGCCCCCGGCGGTTCCGAGGCCGTCGACCACGGCGCGGAGCACCTCGCCGCTCCGGGCGCCGAGCGAGTCGGTGCGGGCGGAAAGCCGGACCTGGTCCCGGAATCGGCCGATGGCGACGACCCAATGGGCCCGGTCGAACCGGATGAAGAAGTCGGCCAGTTCGGCGATGATGTCGGGCTGGGGGACCTCGCCGCACCAGCAGACGAGCAGGTCGTCGTAGAGGAAGGCGTTCGCCAGGGCGTGCTGGGCGGTCTCGAAGTAGCTCTCGGGGAGGCGGGGGTTGCGGATCCGGGCCATCAGGTCCTTGTCGGCCCGGGGGAAGAGCCAGACCAGGGCACCGTCGTCGGCGGGGCCCGACTCTCGGGGGTAGCCGATGCTCTCCGACTCGATGCCGTAGAACAGCGCGGTGGCCAGCCGCTCGGTGAGCGGGACCTGCTGCTCCAGCAGGTAGCCCGCCACCATCGTCGAGGTCGCCCCCATGTCGGGTCGGATGTCGAGGAACGAGACGCCGTCCAGCTCGCCGCCGGTCTGGTGGTGGTCGAGCACGGCGACCGGCGTGACCTCCTCGCTCCCCCGCCTGCCGGTGTGGGGCTGGGAGTCGACCATGACCAGGGCGACGCCGGGGCCGCTGGGGGCGTCCTCGACGGGCACCAGCGGGATCTCCAGCAGCTCGACCATCGCCCGGTTCTCGGCGCGGGCGAGCATGCCGTCGAGCGTCAGCGTCACGTCGACCTCGGGCCTGCGATGCTCGATCACGGCCCGCAGGCCGAGCATCGAGGCGAGGGCGTCGGGGTCGGGGTTGATGTGGGAGGCGAGCACGACGCGGTCGAACGGGTCGAGCGCCTCGACGAAGCGATCGGATCGGCTGCGGCGGGCGGCGACGGGATGACTGTTCGATCGGGCCTTCATCACGGGATCGTCCCCGGGACGTCGGGAGCGTCTCCGGGCCCCGGGGCCGTCCTCGGCGGCCGACCCTCCGGGACCCGGGCTCCTTCGAGTCTACGACGAGGAAGCGGGGGTAAACCAGGCCGAGCCGGGCTCGGCCCTCCCCTCCGAACGCTTCACCTCGGCCGATCGATCGGGTTCGACGGGCCGGGGGCTCGCGGGGGGCCGCCGTGTCGACCCTCCCACCGTTCGACGCCCCTGAGGGCCCGCTCGGAGGGGGTCGGCTCGGTCACTCCCGGGCCGGTCGGCTCGGGGCGGGAGGCGTGGGCGACGACCAGGGCGACCCCGGCCAGCATCATCAGCCCGTTGAGCCGGACGCTCCTCCGGTGGAGCCGGGCGAATCGATCGGCCTGCTCGGGACCGGCGTCCCGGGCGGCGTTGATCCGGGGCGTCAGCACGTTGCCGCAATGGAGGTTGATCAGGATCCCTCCCAGCAGGACCATGATCTGGGCCAGGGCCCAGGTGCCCCGGTATTCCGGCAGGACCAGCACCCCGCCGGTGAACGACGCCAGGGCGATCGTGGCGGAGGTCGCCCCCCAGGCGTAATACCTCGGGAACAGGGCCCGGACGAACCGAGCCGCCTGGGAGGGGTCCAGGATCGTGAAGATGATCGGCGCCACCCCGAACGAGACAAACAGGATCGCGCCGAGCCAGGCCGTCATCCCGAGCAGGAAGAGGGCGTCGAGGGCCATCAGCAGGATGCGGGCGTCCATCGGTGGGACTCGGGATCTGGGGATGGCGGACGGCCGATCGATCCGGGCGTCGACCGCCCCGGCCCGAGGGCACCGGGGCCTCGGCCTCGTCCGACCTGATGACAGCTCTATTCTGTACGCCGCTGCGGACGTCCTGCCACGGAGGACCGGCTCAGTCCCCGGTGGCGGTTCGGGGGGGAGCAATCCCGGCGCCGAGGCCGCCGTCCACCCCCCAGACCTGGCCGGTGATCCAGCCGGCCCCCGGGCCGAGCAGGAACGCGGCCACCGCGGCGGGCTCGGAGGGCTGGCCGATCCGGCCGAGAGGGTGGATGGAGGCGCTGAACTTCCTCGAGGCGTCGTTCTTGAGCAACGGTTCGGTCATCCCGGTCTCGGTCATGCCGGGTGCGACGGCGTTGAAGCGGATGCTCGACCGGGCGTAGGAGACGGCCGCCGAGCGGACCAGGCCCTCGATCCCCGCCTTGGCGGCGGCGATCCCCTCGTGGTTGTTGATCCCCTGCCGCACGGCCACCGTGCTGAAGAGGACGACCGAGCCGGAGTTCTGCGCCCTCATCGGCCCGAGCACCGCCTTGACGGCGTTGAAGGCCGATCGGAGGTTGATGCGGATCGCCTCGTCGAACTCCTCGGGGCTGAGCAGGTGCAGCGGCTTGATCACCACCGAGCCGATGCAGTGGGCCAAGCCGTCGAGCCGGCCGAACCGCTCGACCGCCGCCGAGGAGGCCCGCTCCAGGTCGGCGAGGTGCCCCGCGTCTCCCGAGACCGCGATCGCCCGGTCGTCGCCCCCCAACTCCGAGGCGAGGGCGCGGAGCGGTCCCTCGTGGCGGGCGAACAGCACGACCCGATCCCCCCGCTCGACCAGGATCCTCGCCAGGGCGGAGCCGATGCCCCCCGTCCCCCCCGTGATCAAGACCGTCTGCGGCTCGGCCATCGTCGATCCCCCCCCGCCTGGCGCCGGTTGCATTCCCTGATCGCGTCGAGTCGATGATGAATGTCGTTGTAGGCCGGCCTCCGCGCCGGTCAAGCCGGCCGGCCCTCGCGGGCGGCCTCGAGACGAGGGATCTCCCATGCGACTCCGCGTCCGTCGCCTGCACGATCGCGCCATCCTGCCGACCCGGCACAACCCCCGGGACGCCGGGCTGGATCTGTTCGCCATCGAGGATCTGGCCGTCCGACCGGGCGAGATCCTCAAGGTCCGCACCGGGATCGCCCTCCAGCCGGGGAGCCTCCCCGGCCACCCGGAGGGAATCGTTTCCCTCGTCTGGGACAAGAGCGGGAGGGCCGCCTCCGGCCTCAAGACGATGGGGGGTGTCATCGACGAGTCGTATACCGGGGAGCTGCTCGTCGTCGTCACCAACCTCAACCACGGCCCGGTCTTCGAGGCGATCGCCTCGGGAGGCCGCGCGGAGGCCGCGCGGGCCGTCGACCTCGCCACGGTCCGGGTCCCCTATGGCAAGGCGATCGCCCAGTTGCTGGTCCAGTCGGTGACGCTGGCCGAGCCGGTCGAGGTCGAGGAGCTGGACCCGACCGACCGGGGCGATCGGGGGTTCGGGTCCAGCGACCGGATGGGCGGGTGAGATTGTGATGATGCCCCCACCGCGGCGGAGCACCCGACGGGCCGGATCGATCCGGCCCGTCGGGCGACCGGCGGCCGGTCCCGGGGTGAGGTGTTGATGAGGGATCACGCCGTGTCCGCCCCGAAGACCAACGCCGTCCGCCTCCTGGAACGCCTGGGCGTGCCCTTCGAGCTGCGACCCTACGAGGTCGACCCGGACGACCTGACCGCCGAGTCGGTGGCCCGGAAGGTCGGGTTGCCCGCCGAGCAGGTCTTCAAGACCCTGGTGGCCCGGGGGACGACGTCCGGCGTCTGCCTGGCCGTCGTCCCCGGCAATTGCGAGCTCGACCCGAAGGCCCTCGCCCGGTCGGCCGGCGATAAGAAGATCGACACCGTGCCGCTCAGGGAGGTCGAGGCACTCACCGGCTACGTCCGGGGAGGCGTGACCGCGCTGGCCTGCAAGAAGCCATATCCCGTCTACCTGGACGAGACGGCGGAGCTGTTCGAGGTGATCTCGATCTCGGCCGGCGTCCGGGGCCTCCAGGTCGTCCTCGCCCCGGGAGACTACATCAGGGCCGTGGGCGCCCGGGTCGCCCCGATCGCCCGGGAGAAGTCCTAGCGGGGTGGCCCGGGTCGCACGGGCCCGGCCGTCGGGATACCATTGCCCCGATCCCGACACGCACCCCGGAGGACGACGATGCCCCCTCGGATCCACCCCCGTTGCCCGATCCTCGCCGCCCTGGCCCTTACGATCTTCGTCCCGGCCCTGTCCCGGGCCGAAGATCCCCAGGAGCCCCCCCGGGGCTATTCAATCCCCCTGATCGATCTGGCCGACCAGGAACGCCGTCAGGTCGTGGTCGACCGAGAGCAGGGGCAGTACCTCGGCCATCCGACCACGGTGCTGCTCGAAGACGGCCGGACGATGATCGCGGTCTATCCGGAGGGCCACGGCCGGGGGCCGATCGTCATGAAGCGGAGCGAGGACGGCGGCCGGAGCTGGTCCGACCGCCTGCCCACCCCGGAGAACTGGGCCACCTCGAAAGAGACGCCCACCATCCACCGCGTGGTCGACCCGCGAGGCAAGAAACGATTGATCCTCTTCTCCGGCCTCTACCCGATCCGCATGGCCTCCTCCGAGGACGACGGCCGCTCCTGGACCCCCCTGGAGCCGATCGGCGACTTCGGCGGCATCGTGGCGATGTCCAGCGTCGAACGCTTGGAGGACGGCTCGTACATGGCCCTCTTCCACGACGACGGCCGTTTCTTCAAGGACGAGGGCACGGCGACGACCTTCCGGGTCTACAAGACCCTATCGACCGACGGGGGCCTGAGCTGGGGAGAGCCCGAGGTCATCGCCGAGCACCCGACGGCCCACCTCTGCGAGCCCGGGCTGATCCGGTCACCCGACGGCAAACAGATCGCCGTCCTCCTGCGCGAGAACAGCCGGACGTTCAACTCGTTCCTGATCACGTCCGACGACGAGGGGAGGACCTGGTCGGAGCCCCGGCAGCTCCCCGGGGCCCTGACCGGCGACCGCCACGTCGGCACGTACGCCCCCGACGGCCGGCTGTTCCTCTCCTTCCGGGACACGACCCACGAGAGCCCGACGAGAGGCGACTGGGTTGGCTGGGTCGGCACCTACGACGACCTCGTCGAGGGCCGGGAGGGCCAGTACCGTGTCCGGCTGATGGACAACACCAAGGGGGCCGATTGCGCCTATCCCGGCGTCGAGGCCTTGCCCGATGGGACTCTCGTCGTCACCACCTACGGGCATTGGGCGGAGGGGGAGGCGCCCTACATCGTCTCCGTCCGGTTCACGCTGGAGGAGATCGATGAGCTGGCCGGGGCAGGGGGAGCCGCGGGACCGGGATCGACCGACTTCACGCCGACCGACCGCTACGAAACCCGGGAGATCGGGGGCTGGACCGTCCTCGTCCACTCCGGATTCCTCGACGACCATCCCGCCCTGGCGGGTCGGACGCTGGATCGGCTCCGCCATCAGCTCGACCAGATCGACGCCCGCCTCCCGCGTCCTGCGGTCGAGACGCTGCGACGAGTCCGGATCTGGGTCGAGGAGGCCGAGCCGAACCACCCGTGCATGGCCTACCACCCGAGCCCCCGATGGCTCCTGGAGCACGGCATGAACCCGGAGAAGGCCGGGTGCGTCGAGGTCGCCAACGCCCGGAACTTCCTCTCGTGGACCCGGGACCAGCCCTGGATGGTCCTCCACGAGCTGGCCCATGCCTACCACCACCAGTTCCTCGACGGCGGGTTCGGCAATCCCGAGGTCCGGGACGCGTTCGAGCAGGCGACCGAATCGAAGTCGTATGAACGGGTGCTCCGGATCGACGGGAGGGACGACCGGGCCTATGCCCTGAACGACCCGATGGAGTACTTCGCCGAGGCCACCGAGGCGTTCTTCGGCACCAACGACTTCTACCCCTACGTCCGATCCGAGCTGCAACGCCACGACCCCGGGCTGTCCACCCTGCTGGAGTCGCTCTGGGGAGGCAGATGAGGGCGAGCGATCGCCCCGGCGCCCATCAAGTCGGACGACGACCCGATCGCCGTCGCCCCCGCGCTCATCGGGTCGCGGCGACGGCACCCCGGAAGATCCGGAGCCCGTCCCCCTCGGGTCGGTCGGGGAGGCGGGTCCATCGGGGGTGCTGGATGAACTCGACGAAACGCTCCGGGTGCGGCATCAGGCCGAAGATCCGGCCGGTCGGGTCGACGACCCCGGCGACCCCCCGGGGGGCGCCGTTCGGGTTGCCCGGGAACGCCTCGGTCGGGAGCCCCGCCCCGTCGACGTAGCGGAGGGCGAGCTGGCCGGCGTCGTCGAGCGCCCCGAGCGCCGCCTCGCTCTCGGCGACGAACTTCCCCTCGCCGTGGGCGACCGGCAGCTCGATCGGCCCGCCCTCGGGCAAGAACGGGGAGCGGCCTTGGGAGGTGACGGCCAGCCGGACCCATCGGCACTCGAATCGGCCGGAGTCGTTGTGCGTGATCGTCGCCCGGTGCCCGCCGGGCAGGAGCCCGGCCTTCACCAGCACCTGGAAGCCGTTGCAGATGCCGAGGATCAGCCCCCCCCGGTCGTGGAACCGGCGCAGGGCGTCGTCCAGGGCGCCGATCCGGGAGGCCAGGATCCGGCCGGCGCCGAGGTCGTCCCCGTAACTGAAGCCGCCGGGGATGGTGAGGATCTGGAACGCGTCGAGCGCCTCCGGCCGCTCCAGGACGCGGTCGACGTGGACGGTGTCGACCTCGGCCCCGGCCATTCGCCAGGCCGCGACGGTCTCCTCGTCGCAGTTGGTCCCGGGGGCTCGGAGGACGATGGCTCGGGGCGAGGGCATGGGATGATCGGGGGGTGTTCGGTGTCGTGTGTCGGGTTGAGGAGGTCGCTCGTCTACCGACCCATCGTGAGGTGTGGATCGGCCGGTCGACGCGGTGCGGTGCCGGAGCGGACCCCGAACCGGCGACTACCGCGAGGGGGGGCGTCACTCGCCGTCCTGGTCACGACCGTGGTCGTCGTCACCATCGTTCGAGTCGGGCCCCCGATAGCGGTAGCGGCTCGGGGCCGCTCTCTAGTAATCCCCCGAGCTGTCGTAGTCGGGGTTGGCCCGGTAGGAGAGATCCCGGCGGAGCAGGTCGGCCTCGAAGATCTGCACGACGAAGTCCGCGGCGATCTTCAGGCGGGAGCTGGCCCCCTTGAGCGACTCGTCCCGCGACCCGCGCCGGAACTCCACCACGCCGACGTGCTTGCACTTGTTCTTCACGTAGTTGATCCCGGGGATGCCGTCGGCGTCCCCGGAGATCAGCAGGGCGATGTCGTAGGTGTCCTGCAGGGCCACCATGTCGACGGCCATGCTCGTGTCCAGGCCCTTCTCGGTCAGGTTGTGGTGCAGCAGGTCGACCTTCCAGTGCCCCTCCTGGCGGATCTCGACGAAGTCGGTGGCCGACTGGACTCCGTGGTAGAACCGCTTCTTCCGCTCCAGGGCCCGGCGCTTCCCCTCGTACCACTCCCTCGTCTCCGCGAAGCAGAGGCCCCAGGCCTCGTCCAGGCGGTGCTCGGCGGGGACGTCGGGCATCTTGCGGATGACGTCCTCGATGTAGCTGTCCCGCAGTCGGGGGTTCAGCTCGAACCGGTTCCGCAGGCGGTTCTCGGCCTTCGGGTCGTTCAGGTCCCACTCATCCATCTTACCGACGACATACCAGTAGATTCTCGCATGCTGGGCCGATTCCCAGGGAGCCCCTTCGGCGAAGGTGCGGCCCCAGTGGTTGACGCTCGTCTCGAAGATGTAGCGGTAGAATGAGCCGTAGTCGTCGACGCGCAGGTTCAGGTGCTTGAGCACGCCGTCGAGGTTCGAGCCGTCTACGAAGGTGACGAATCGCTGCATCGGCGGTCCTTCCGGGCGGGGTCACCGGTTCAAGTGATGAGGAGTGACAGGATCAACACCATGATCATCGATCGGACGGATCCAGGTCGCCCGCAACCCGGCCACGGGCGCATCGATCAGGGGGCGGCCGTCCAGCCCCCTCACGGACAGTCGGCCGCCTTCGGACACCGCGCCGAGCCGGCCGATCGGCAGCCCCTCGAACAGGTCGAGCACCCCGGCGACGTGCTCCGGACGGACTTCCAGCAGGAATCGGGACGGAGACTCGGAGAACAGCAGGACGGGATCGGATGCGGCGGCGTCGGGGCAGGGGACGTCCCGCAAGGAGGCCTCGGCCCCCAGCCCCCCCGCCAGGCACATCTCGGCGAGGGCGACGGCCAGGCCACCCTCGCTCGGGTCGTGGCAGGAGCGGACCAGACCCCCTGAGATCGCCCGGTGCACGGCCCGGAAGGTCGCCCGGCCCGCCTCCGGATCCACCTTCGGCACCCGGCCGCCCGGCAGGCCGAGCACCTTCAGGTAGCTCGACCCGCCCAGCTCGTCCCTCGTCCGGCCGACGACGAGCAGCGCGTTGCCCGGCTCCTTCAGGTCCATCGTCACGCAGTGTCTTACGTCGGGCACCTGGCCGATCGCCGAGATGAGCAGCGTCGGCGGGATGGCCAGGCTCTTTCCCTCATGCGAGTATTCGTTGTACAGGCTGTCCTTGCCCGAGATGAACGGCGTCCGGTAGGAGATCGCCAGGTCGTGGCACCCCTGGGCCGCCAGGACCAGCGAGCCGAGCGTCTCCGGCCGCTCCGGATTGCCCCAGCAGAAGTTGTCGAGCAGGGCGACCCGGTCCGGGTCGGCGCCGACGGCGACGACGTTCCGGATCGCCTCGTCGATGACGTTGCCGGCCATCGCATAGGGGTCGAGGTCGCCGTACCGGGGATTCAGGCCGCAGCCGACGGCCAGCCCCCGGGTCGACCCCCGCACCGGCAGCACGACCGAGGCATTCCCGGGGCCTTCCTCCCGGTCGCCGACCAGCGGCTTGACGACGGTCCTGCCCTGGACCTCGTGGTCGTACTGGCGGACGATCCACTCCTTGGAGCAGATGTCCCAGTCCCGGAGCAGGGCGAGCAGGTCGGCGGTGTGGTCGTCCCGGTCGGGGAGCGTCGTCGGGACCTCGGGCGGCGCCGTGAACGTCGCCTCCCTCGTCACCTTCGGCCGCCCCTCGTGGAGGAAGTGCATCGACAGGTCGCCGACCACCGCGCCGTGGTACCGGAGCGTCAGCCGGCCCGAGTCGACGAACCGGCCGAGGTCGCTGGCCTCGACCCCCTCGGAGGCGCAGAGCGAGACCAGCGCGTCGAGGTGCTCCGGCGGCACCGCCAGGACCATGCGTTCCTGCGCCTCGGAGATCCAGATCTCGGTATACGAGAGCCCCTCGTACTTCAGCGGCGCCCGATCCAGGTCGACCTCGGCCCCGAGCTCGGCCCCCATCTCGCCGACGGCGGAGCTGAAGCCGCCCGCGCCGCAGTCGGTGATGGCCCGGTAGAGGCCCAGATCCCGGGCTTGCAGCAGGGCGTCGAGCACCATCTTCTCGGTGATTGCGTTGCCGATCTGCACGGCGCCGCCGGAGATTTCCTCGCTCTCCCCCGTCAGCTCGGCCGAGCTGAAGGTGGCGCCGTGGATGCCGTCTCGGCCCGTCCGGCCCCCGACGGCGACGATCCGGTCCCCCGGCTCGACCGACTTGAACGCCTTGCCCCGGGGCAGGACGCCCACCGTGCCGCAGAAGACCAGCGGGTTGGCGAGGTACCGCTCATCGGCCACGACGGCGCCGTTGACCGTCGGGATGCCCATGCGATTGCCGTAGTCGCGCACCCCGGCTACCACCCCCTTGAGCACGCGACGGGGGTGCAGCACGCCGGCGGGCAGCGCGTCGGCCGGGAAGTCGGGCGGGGCGACGCAGAAGACGTCGGTGTTGCAGATCGGCTTGGCGCCGAGGCCGGTCCCCATCGGGTCCCGGATCACGCCGCCGATGCCGGTGTTGGCCCCGCCGTAGGGGTCGATGGCCGAGGGGTGGTTGTGCGTCTCGACCTTGAAGCAGACGTCGTGCTCGTCGTCGAACCGGATGACCCCGGCGTTGTCCTCGAAGACGGAGACGAGCCAGTCCAGGCCGTCGGCCTCCAGGTCCTTGGTCGCCTTGAAGATCGTCTGCTTGAGTAGGTTGTCGATCACCTCGCCGTCGAACTCGACCCGGCCCCGGAGGGTCTTGTGCGAGCAGTGCTCGCTCCAGGTCTGGGCGATCGTCTCCAGCTCGCAGTCGGTCGGATCCCGGCCGAGGTCCCGGAAGTGGGCCCGGATCGTCCGCATCTCGTCGATCGAGAGGGAGAGTTGGCCCTCCCGGCTGGCCCGCATCAGGGCGTCGTCGTCCATCGATCGCAGCGGGACGTCGATGCGACGGAAGTCGTAGGGCCTCCCCTGGCCGAGGTGGTCCAGGGCGAGCGGCCCGACGACGGCCTGCTCGACCGCGTCGTTGGCCAGGACCCGTCGGATGAGCCGGGGCAGCTCGTCGGCCGGCCCGTCGACGAGGTACGAGCGGACCGAGCGGACCTCGTCCGCCTTCAGGCCGAGATCCCGGAGCACGGCCCGGGCGCTCTCGGCGACCGGGTCGGTCACGCCGGGGCGGGGGAGCACGTGGACGGCCCGGGTGTCGTCCCCTCCCCCCACCGCCCCGGGGCCGCACGGGCGGATCGCGAAGGTCTCGACGATGGGGTCGGCCAGCACCGCCTCGGCGGCCCTCCGGAGGCCGGGCTCGTCGAGGTCTCCCTCGACCAGGAAGCCTCGGGCCGAACGGATGGTCCAGGGCCCGCCGAGGCCGAGATCCGCGGCCTCGGCCGTCGCCCGACGACCCTCGGAGTCCGCCAGGCCGGGGGCGGGATCGATCTGAAGATGCCAGAGCATGAATGCGTTAAGTTCGGTGTGTTCGCGTCGCGTTTTCGGGTGCGAGGCCAGGGGTCGGGGCGTCCATCGGGGGGATGGGCCGCGGGGGAGTCGCCCCGCCCCGGGCCCGTGCCGGTCCCTCTCGACTCGCGCGATCGGCTGCGTGGGGGATGCGATGCCTGCGAGGGGCGGGTGTCGCCCGCCGATGGGCGGCGGTCGATTGGAGTATCCGGGACCGGCATCGGCCCCGTCAAGGTCTTGTCCCGCCGCCAACGCGGACGGCCCGCCGACCTTGGATGGTCGGCGGGCCGTCGGGTCACGGACGGTGCGGGGCGGTCGGGCCGGATCGGGTCACTCGGCCGGGGGCAGGATCACCGAGTCGATGACGTGGATCACGCCGTTGGAGCACTCGATGTCGGTCTTGACGACCTTGGCCTTGTCGACCATGACGGTGCTGCCGGCGACGGTGATGGTGGCCTTCGGGCCGGCGGCGGTGGCGACCTCCTCGCCGTCGAGCTCGGCGACGTCGGCGGCCATGACCTTGCCCGGCACGACGTGGTACTTCAGGATCGTCGCCAGCTTCTCCTTGTTTTCCGGCTTCAGCAGGCTCTCCAGCGTGCCCTCGGGCAGCTTGGCGAAGGCCTCGTCCGTCGGGGCGAAGACGGTGAACGGCCCCTCGCTGGAGAGGACCTCGACCAGGTCGGCGGCCTTGACGGCGGCGACCAGCGTGCTGAAGGCGTCGTTGCCGGCGGCGGTCTCGACGATCGTCTTCTCCTGGGCGAAGGCGGGGGTGCCGAGGACCAGGGCGAGCGAAAGGGCGGCGAGCGTGCGCATATGTTGTTCTCCGTGCCGTGAAATTATCTGATTCCGAACGGTCGCGTCCGCAAGCTTATACTCGGATGCGTCCCACACGACCGATCGGCGGTGTTGTAGTCCAAGCCGCCGGTCCGTCCAGGAGATTGTCGAAATTTTTCGTTCGTTAAACAGGACGAACGCCGTTGTCTTGCCGCGCGCGGGCCGGCCCCGGGCCGACCGATCCGGCCGAACGGGGGGATTCGCCGGGAGCGGCGGGCGAGAGGGGGGATTACTTGGGGCGAGGGGGCCGGCCCCGGGAGGGCTTGGCCTCGCCCTGGCCCTGGGGGCCAGAGCGGCGTCGGGAGGTGGGGGCCGGATCGGCGTCGGCCTCGGCGGGGGCACCGGCGGCGGCGGAGGGCTTGGCCTTCGAGGCGCCTCGAGCCTGGCCGGTCGGGCACTGCTTCAGGAGCACGCACTCGGGGCAGTCCGGCTCGCCGGCGACGCAGGTGTCGTGCGCCAGTTCCTCGAGCAGGTCGACGAATTCCAGGCCCTTCGCCTTGGGGACGGCCCGCTCCAGGGCCGACCGGATCGCCTCGGGCGGGGTCGCCTCGTCGGCGAACCCGAGCCGGACCAGGCAGCGTCGGATCGGCTCGTCGACCGGCATCGCGTGGCCGCCGAGCGCCTGTTGCACGACGGTGGCCAGCACGAAATCGGAGTTCATCGCCTCGAACTCCTGGAGGGCCTTGATCGACTCCTTCAGCGGCTTCTTGCCGAGGTGGTCGAGCTCGAACTTGTAGGTCCGGAAGAAGAGCTGCCGGAGGAACCTCCTCAGCCGCTGCGCCTTGACCCCGGGGTCGGGGAGGCCGGCCAGGGCGTCCTGGATCTCCTCGACGGAGCTGACCCGCAACTCGTTCCAATCGAAGAAGGCGTCCTTGAAGCGGTTGATCGCCTGGTTGGCCTGCTCCCGGGTGGTGCCCTCGTGGCAGATGCCGTAGAGGACCGCCTCCAGCACCGACAGCTTCGCCTCCCGCGGGCCGAGCTTGTAGCGCTTGGCCAGCAGCGGATGGATCTTGTCGAGGATCTGGGACTTGCTGGGTGCGGCCATGTGTGTCGCTGGGTTTCGATTCGGGTGCGGATCGGGTCCGGTGTCTCGGGCTCGGGCGGATCGGAACGGTCGGCCGATCGATCGGCCCGGGTCAGTCCGCCCGGGAGGGGTCGTGGCCGGTCGACGAGTCGTCGTCGTCTTCCTCGACCTCGTCGAGGGCCTCGGCCGACTCCTCGGCGGGTTGGTCGTCGCCCGGTTGGTCGTCGACCTCGCCCCGGGCGAGGCGATCGGCGGCGAGGGTCTCGTCGATGAGCCGGGAGAGGGCGACCGACTTCTTGACCCCCTGGTCCAGCTCGAAGCGGAGGATCGGCGTGTACCGGGTCTTCAGCCGGGCGGCCAGCCGGGATTGGAGGAAGCCGCAGGCCGACTTCAGCCCCCGGAGTGCCAGCCTCTGCTTGCCCTCGTCCCCCATGACCGAGACGAAGACGGTGGCGTGCTTCAGGTCGGCGGCGACCTCGGCGTTCAGTACCGTGACCCCCTTGATCCTCGGGTCGGCGACCTCGAAGAGCACGGCCGAGGCGACGACCTCTCGGACGGCCTCATTCAGGCGCTCGATGCGGTGCGAGGACATGGGGGGCCTCGGGCGGTGCGGATCACGGGGAAGGGTGGGGGCCGGACCGCCACGGCCCCGCCCTGCCCGGATTCATTCCGGGCAGGGCGAGGCCGGCGGCCGATCGATCGGGCGGGCTCAGAGGGTCCGGCGGATGACCTCGATGCGGTAGGCCTCGATCACGTCGTCGACCTTGATGTCGTCGTACTTGGCGATCTTGATGCCGCACTCGAAGTTCTCGCGGACCTCCTTGACGTCGTCCTTGAAGCGCCGGAGCGCCTCGATGGCACCCTTGTAGATCTCCCGGCCCTCGCGGATGATCCGGGCCTGGGCGTTGCGCTCGATGGTCCCCTGGGTGACGAAGCAACCGGCCACGGTGCCGGCCCCGCCCCGGGAGATCTTGAAGACCTGGCGGACGGCGGCGCGGCCGAGGTGCACCTCCTTGATCTCCGGCTCCAGGCGGCCCTCGATGGCCTGCTTGATCTCGTCGGAGACCTGGTAGATGATGTCGTATCGGCGGATGTCGATCGACTTCTCCTCGGCCAGGCTCACGGCCCGGTCCTCCGGGGCGACCCGGAAGCCGATGACGATCGCCTCGCTGGCGTCGGCCAGCATCACGTCGCTCTCCGTAATGCCGCCGACCCCCTTGTGGAGGATCCGGACGGGCACCTCGTCGTTCTCGAGCTTCTCGATCTCCTTGAAGAGGGCCTCGAGCGAGCCCTGCACGTCCGCCTTGAGGATGACGTTCAGGCTCTTGATCTTCTGCTCGGCCATCTTGCTGTAGAGGTTCTCCAGCGTGACGGCCTTGACCTCGCCGAGGTTGACCCCCCGGGAGCGGGTCCGGCGGGTCTCGGCGACCTCCCGGGCGTCGCCGATCTCCTCGAGCACGGCGAATTTCTCGCCGGCGGTCGGCACGGCGTCGAGGCCGGAGATCTCGACCGGGGTGCTCGGCCCGGCCTCCTGGATCGGGCGGCCCTTGTCGTCGAACAGGGCCCGGACGCGGCCGAACCCCTCGCCGCAAACCAGGGCGTCGCCCACCCGGAGGGTGCCGTCCTGCACGAGCACCGTGGCGATCACGCCGCGGCCCTCGCTGATCTCGGCCTCCAGGCAGGTCCCGGTCGCAGGGCGGTCGGGGTTGGCCTTGTACTCGTAGACCTCGGCGATCGCCGCGAGCGTCGCGATCAGGTCGTCGACCCCCAGGCCGGAGACGGCCGAGGTGCGGACCACCGGCACGTCGCCGCCGTACTCCTCGGGGATCAGCCCCTCGGCGCTGAGCTCGCCCAGGATCCGGTTGACGTTGGCCTCGACCCCGGGCAGGTCGATCTTGTTCAGGGCGACGACGATCTGCACCCCGGCGGCCTTGGCGTGGGAGATCGCCTCCCTGGTCTGGGGCATCACGCCGTCGTCGGCCGCGACCACCACCACGGCGATGTCGGTGACGTTGGCCCCCCGGGCCCGCATGGCCGTGAAGGCCTCGTGGCCGGGGGTGTCCACGAAGGTCACCGGCTTGCCGTCCTGCTCGACCTGGTAGGCGCCGATGTGCTGGGTGATGCCGCCGGTCTCGCTGGCCACGACGTTGGCCTTGCGGATGTAGTCCAGCAGCGAGGTCTTGCCGTGGTCGACGTGGCCGAGGATGGTGACGATCGGGGGGCGGGCCTGCAGGTGCTCGGGCGCCGTCTCGGCGGCCCGGGCGCCTTCGAGGAGCCGGTCGAACTCGTCCTCGGCGGTGTCCTCGCGGGCGATCGACAGCTCGACCCCGAACTCCATCGCCAGCTCGATGGCCGCGTCCTCCTCGAGGGAGGTGTTGATGGTCACCAGCTGGCCGGAGAGGTCCATCATCCGCCGCATCAACTGGTTGGCCTTGATGCCGATGGCCTCGGAGAGCGACCGGAGGGTGATCGGCGGCTCGATCTCCGCCGCGGTCTTCCTCGGGGCGATGGCCGGGCCCCGGCTCTTGTGCCGCTTGGGGCCGCGGCGACGGCCGCCGTCGTCGTCGGAGTCGAGCAGCGCGGCCGCGGGGACCGGCGAGACGACGCGGTCCTTGGCGCGTTCCTGGCGGGCCTTGCGGCGGGCGGCGCGGTCGGTGGCGCCGCCGCCGGTGCCGGCACCGGGGCCGCCGCCGCCGCCGAAGCGTCCGCCGCCGGGGCCGCCCTTGCCCTTGCGATCCTCCTCCTCGAAGTCGGAGCCGGACTTCCGGGCCGGGGCCCCGGGGATCGGGCCCCGGGCGGTCGGGCCGGTGGGCAGCGGGCCGGTGGGCAGCGGGCCGGTGGGCAGCGGGCCCCGGGCTCCTTCACGGCCGGCGGGGGGGGGCGTCGTGGGCAGCTGCCCGCGACGCATCAGCTCCAGCATCTCCTCCCGGGTGAAGCGCTGCTTCGGCTGGGCGTTGCCACCGGAGGCCGGGCCGCCGCCGGGCCGGGGACCGTCGCCCCGCTTCGGCGGTCCCGAGGGCGGGGCGACCGGGGGCAGGGGGCGTCCGCCGCCGCCGCTGGCGACCGGGGGCAGGGGGCGGCCGCCCGGCCTGGGCCCCTCGCGGCGGCCGGAGTCGCCCGAATCGCCGGGCCTGCGGGGGGACGGGGATTGGCCGGGGCGACCCGGCGCGGCATGGCGGGTGCCGGCCGGGCCGATGTAGTCGCTGCGATCCAGGGGCCGGCCCGACTGGGGGCCCTGGCCGGAGCCGGGCCGGGGCCGGGGCTCGGCCCCGCCCTGGGGGCCGGCCTGGGCCGGGCCGGAGGGCCGATGGCCGGTGCCGCCCCCTCGGGTGTGCCCGGCGAGGGGGCCGGCCTGTCGAGACGACGGGGCCGGGGGCGTCTGTGACATCGGCGGGGGCTGCGAGGGGCGGGGGGCGGAACCGGCCGGCGGCTGGGCCAGCGAGGCCCCGGCTCGGGGGGCCGGCTCGGCCGGGCGGGCGGGGGCCTTCTGCGAAGGCGGGGGCGTCGGCGGCGCCTGGGGCGCGTCCGCCTGCGCCTGGCTGGACGGCGAAGTCGGGGCGGGGGAGCCCTGGGTCCGGGGGGAGGCGGCGGTCGAGCTGATGGCGGGGGCCTCCGCGGTCGGGGTCTCGGGGGTCGACTCCGCGGCCGATGCGGCCGATGCGGGCAATCGGGGGGGTGTGGGGGTGGGGGTGGCCTGGTCGGCGCCGGTCGAGGGCGCCGCGGGGGAGGCGATCATCCGCCGACGGATCTCGTCGGCCGTTTCCTCATCGACCCCGGCCGCCGGGCTCGGCTTGACGTCCAGGCCCCATTCTTGGATCCGCTCGATCAAGTCTTTGGCCTTCTCCAGACCGAGTTCCTTCGCCAACTCGTGGACACGCATCTTGTTCGCGGACAACGGCTCCTCCTCATGGCTCGGCAGCCCCCGGCCCTTGGGGGCGGCCCGGTCGGTATTGTGGTCTCGGCCGACCGGTCGTGCCAGGCCAATTTCCCGGGCCTCCGGGCCGCGTCGCGGCCGGGCGGGGCCCGGGGCGACGCTCAGGAGGGGGCGGTGATGGCGGTGGGGGCGACTCGGCCGGCCCGCGGCGGTCGGGGTGGGACCGTCGCGGGGATCATGGCTGATTCGGGTCCATCGCGGGGCGCTCCGGAGAGTCCGGCCCCGGGGTCTCGGCCTCGTCGGCCGCCGGGGCATCGGGGTCGGGGATCGGGGGGGCCGGGCGGTCCTCCTCCGACGATTCGTCGCCGGCGTCGGGGCCCTCCTCGGCTCGGGATGATGCAAGGACGGTACCGACGCCGATGTCGGGCGTCCGGTCCTCGTCCTCCTCGGGGTTCTCCTCGTCGATCGGCGGGTGGGTGACCTCGTGCCCCCGGTGCTCGACGTGCCCGGCCTCGTCGGCCAGGTCGATGTCGTGCGATCCGTAGGCGGCCTCCTGCTCGGCCGGCTCCTCGTCGTGACCGGCGTCCTCGCGGGAGCCGTCGTCGTCCAGGGCGTCGGGGTCGGTGGCCGGGTCGGGGTCCGCGTCCGCGTCGACCGGCTCATCCGAAGCGGCCAGGCCGTCGGGGGGCTCGATCCCCGAGTCCGCGGCCTCCCCGATCGGGGGCTCGCCGGCCAGATCCTCGATCGAGAACGAGCCGGCCTCGGCGGCGCCCTCGGCCTCCGGGACGGGGGCGGCCGGGGTCGCCCGGGCACCCTTGCGGCGGGGCAGGTCGTCCTGCTCGGCCTGCTCGGCCAGCTGCTCGGACTGGGAAACCAACCCTCGTGCCAGTTCTTCGTCCAATCCCTCGATCGTGTTCACCAGGTCGTCGATCTCCATGATCGACAGGTCGTCGTAGCTGAGGATCCCCTGCTCGACCAGCCGGTTGGACAGGTCCGCGTCGCAACCCTCCAGGGCGGAGAACTGGCCGACGGCCTTGTCGATCAGCTCGTCCAGCTCCTCGCTGGTCATGATCTCGATGTCCCAGCCGACGAGCTTCGACGCCAGCCGGACGTTCTGGCCCCGCCGGCCGATGGCCA
The DNA here is from genome assembly GCF_007752535.1 of Tautonia plasticadhaerens. GTDB lineage: Bacteria > Planctomycetota > Planctomycetia > Isosphaerales > Isosphaeraceae > Tautonia > Tautonia plasticadhaerens. The sequence continues at coordinate 7,350,226 of NZ_CP036426.1, read as the reverse complement.
GCGACAGCTGGTCGTCGCGGACCAGGACGATCGCCCGGCCCAGGAGGTTGCAGAGCAAGACCTCCTCGATCTCGGCCGGCTGCAAGGCGTTGGGGATGAGCACTTGCAGGGCGTCGTTCCAGCGGACGATGTCGATCCGCTCCCCCCCCAGCTCGTCGACGATGTTCTTGATCCGGGTCCCCCGCACGCCGACGCAGGCACCGACCGCGTCGACCTTCTGGTCCAGCGAGCTGACGGCCACCTTGGAGCGGTAGCCGGCCTCCCGGGCCAGGGCCCGGATCTGGATCGTCTGGTCGGCGATCTCGGGGATCTCCAGCTCGAAGAGGCGTCGGACGAAGTCCGGGTGCGTCCGGCTGAGGATGATCTTCACGCGCTGGCCGACCTTGCGGACGTCCAGCACGATGGCCCGGACCCGCTCGCCGGGGTGGTGGCTCTCGCCGGGGATCGACTCGGAGCGGGGCAGCAGGCCGTCGGTCTTGCCCAGGTTGACGGTGACGGCCCCCCCCTCGAACCGCTGGATCGTGCCGGTGACCATCTCGCCCCGGAGCACGTCGAACTCGTCGAAGAGGGTGTCGCGCTCGGCCTCCCGGATCTTCTGGATGATCACCTGCTTGGCCGTTTGGGCGGCGATCCGGCCGAAGTCCGGCGGCTCGACCGGCTCGCCGTCCTTGACGGTGGCGATCCGGCCGGTGTCCGGGTCGATCGTGACGGTGATGTCCGCCGCGTCGGGGTAATGCTTGCGGGCGGCAGTGGCCAGCGCGGACTGCAACCCCTCGAAGAGGACTTCCTTGGGGATGTTCTTCTCGCGGTGGATGCTGTCCACGATCCGGACCAGATCGACGCTCATCCGACTCCTCCGACGCGAGTCGCCAGGCCGGCCGATGCGGCGGCGGCCCGGCCCTCCGGTGCTCGACGATGGGCGGGGCTCAATCGGGCCCGACCACCGTGGTGCGACCGGACGCCGCAATCGCAGCGTCGCTGGACCTCGGTCGCTTCGAAACCCGGGCCGGGCGAACGGCCTCGACAACCGTCGCCGCAGTGCCCCGCGGCCGAAGCAACCCGAGACCGGATGCGTCCCCCGACCCCGAACCAGGGCGCATCGGCTGCACCCCGGCCCATTGCAGACACTGTAACCCTCGGCTCGATCCCCTGTCAAGCCTCACCAGCGACCGGCCCGCCCCCGCCGCCGGGCCGCCGGGCTCCCCGGGCCGTCGCCGGGCGATGTTTCGTGTTTGCAACGCCGCCCTCGTCCCCCAAACTTGCCCGGTATCAAATGATACGATACGCTTATCCTCCTGGATCGGCCCGGCGAGAGCCCTCATCACCCACCCCGCGTCGACCGGTCCCGGCCACCCCGATTCATGCCGTTCGGCGAACTCCCCCGCCCCCCCGGGCGGCCCTGGCGGGCGACCTGACCGACCCGCCCAGGACCCCCGATGGTCGTGCGACCCAGTTCGGATTACCGAGAGGAACACCGATGGATTCAGCGAACCGCAGGCGGGCGAGGCGATCGGCCCGGGTGGAATGGCTCGAGGCGCGCACGCTGCTCGCCGGCGAGATCGGCGTCCCGCTGCTGGGGACGCTCGACGGCCCTCCCCAGGTCAGCGGGGCCCAGGTCGCGACGGATGCCGACGGCAACCTCTTCCTCGGCGGACGGTTCCGGGGCCAGGTCGATTTCGACCCCGGGGTCGGCCAGGTGATCCGGGACGGCGACACCGGCGGCGACCCCGTGGGGGACGCCTTCTTCGCCAAGTATTCCGCCTCCGGCGCGTTGCTCTGGGTCCGGACGATCACGGTGCCGGCCCCCGTCAACGACAACGCCCAGTTCTCGCTCACCGGCCTGGCCGCCGGCCCGTCGGGCGAGCTGGTGGCCGTCGGCTCGTCGACCCCGGCCGTCGACCTGGATCTGTCCCCGACCGAGGACCGGACGCCCTCGGGCACGGGGGCCTTCGTGCTCACCCTCGACGCCGGGGGCGGCTTCGGCTCGGCCGTCCGCCTGGCCGGCTCGACGGCCGACATCGCCGACACCGGGCCCACCTTCGTCGCCGTCGATCCCCAGGGGGCGGCGTACGTCATCGGTCGGCTCATCGAGGGGACCACGGACCTCGACCCGGGGCCGGCGAGCCTCCCGGTCGAGGGTTCCAACGACCTGTATCTCGTGAAGCTCGACGCCGACCGCGGCCTCGACTTCGCCAAGACGATCCGATCCACGTCCGGCAGCGATGTGGCGATCCCCCTGGGCCTGGCCGTGGCACCGGGGGCGGACGGGGACCTCTACATGGTCGGCTCCTTCCGGGGCCAGGCCGACTTCGACCCCGACGCCGGCCAGCAGCTCCGCTCCAGCGCGATCAACGAGGGCCCCGGCTCGCTCCCCAGCTTCGACGGCTTCCTGCTCCGCCTCTCCTCCCAGGGGGCATTCCGGGCCGTCGACACCACCGGGGGGGGCGGCTTCGACCAGTGGAACAGCGTCGCCCTGCTGACCTCGGGCGAGACCGTCGAGTCGGTCGTGACGATCGGGCCCTTCATCGACGGGGTCGACCTCGGGGGGCAGTCGGAGCCGCTCCCGGGGGCCGGCAATTTCGACCTCGTCGTCGCCCGATGGGACGCCGGCCTGGCCCCCTCCTGGGCCCGGCTGATCGGCAACTCGACCCCGAACATCCCCATCGGCCTCGCCCTCGACGCGTCCGGGGTGATCACCTTCGGCGGCACCTTCGACGGGACGCTCGACCTGGACCCCGGCGCGGGCACCGCCAACGTCACCTCTCGGGGCCTGAGCGATGGGTACGTCGTGAGGCTCGACGCCGACGGCAATTACCTCCAACACCTCCAGATCGGCGGAGAGGGGAACGACGGCGTCGCCCAACTCGTCGGGGGGACCGGCGACCTCGTCTCGGTCGTCGGGTTGTATGAGGGGCCCTTCGACCTCGCCGGGGTCTCGCCGCCCGACACGGGGGACGAGTCAGGGACTTACTTCGCGACCCTCGATTTCTCACCGGGTACCGACCCGGGAGATCCCGGCGGCCCGGGAGACCCCGGCGGCCCGGGAGACCCCGGCGGCCCGGGAGACCCCGGCGGCCCGGGAGACCCCGGCGGCCCGGGAGACCCCGGCGGCCCGGGAGACCCCGGCGGCCCGGGAGACCCCGGCGGCCCGGGAGATCCCGGCGGCCCGGGAGACCCCGGCGGCCCCGGCGACGGCACGCCCGATCGGTTGATCGGGGATTACGACGGCGACGGGATCGCGGACCTGGCGCTGTACCGATTCGATCCCGCCCAGGGCGGCGTCTTCGCCATCAGGTACGCCCGGCAGGGGAACCCCACCGAGACGCTCGTGATCCCCGGCGTCGATTCGGACGTCATCCCCGTCGCCGGCGACTTCGATGGTGACCTCAAGACCGATGTCGCCGTGGTCGACCCGACCGCCGGGGCCGAGGCCGGGGGAACCCCGCTCTTCTCGTCCTGGTTCATCAGGCTCTCGGGCTCGGAGGGCCTGATCCGGCGCGCCGACTTCGGCGCCCCGGGGGTGCTCGATCGCCCGGCCCCGGCCGACTACGACGGCGACGGCACCACCGACATCGCCACCTTCCGGGCCAACAGCGACATCAATCCCGGCAACGCCCAGTGGTTCATCCTGCCGTCGATGCCCAACCCCAACGGCTTCGAGACCAAGGTCGGCGCCTTCGACGTCCTCTTCGGCGCCCCCGGCGGCGTCGACCTGCCGGTCCCCTTCGACTTCGACGGGGACGACCGGGCCGACATCGCCACCTTCCGGCCGATCAGCGACCTGCCCGGCAAGGAGGGGCAGTCGCAGTGGTTCGTCCTGCCGTCGGGGCCCAATGACAGCCGATTCTCGCAGAAGATCGGCGGCTTCCCGGTCGACTTCGGCGCCGGCGGGAATGCCGACCAGCCGGTCGTGGCCGACTACAATGACGACGGGCGGGACGACATCGCCACCTTCCGCTCCATCACCGACCTGGGCGGCAATCTCCGCTGGTTCATCTTCCCTTCGGCCGGCGAGGCCCCGAACTTCAGCGGCGCCTTCCCGGTGAGCTACGCGGACGACGGCCAGGTCGCCGCCATCTCCGATTACGACGGCGACACCCGTCCCGACCTGACCGTGTATGACCCGGTCACCGGCACCTGGACGATCCGCGACGGGGTGCTCGAGCCCGAGGTCGCCGTCACCTTCAACCCGCTCGGCGAGGGGGCGGTCCCGGTGCTCTCGCCGCTGTTCTTCCGGCTGGTGGCCACAGGCAATTTCCCCGACGACTCCGGTGCGTCCGTCGAGGGGGTCGGCAGGCGGTGGGCCGGGGGGGAGGGCGACCGCCCCGCCGACCCGGTCGGCGACGCCCTCGAAGACCTCTTCGGCGAGGATGCCTGACCCACGACCGACCGGCCGGCCGCCGGGACGGACGCCCTCGTCCGTCCCGGCGGCGGTTGACTCCGGGGCCGTCGCCCCCGGACAATGGCGGTCAACGAGCAGACGAATCCATCGGCCGCGCGGGGATGGTCCCCCCGATCGGCCCGGCCCCCGCATGACCGGCAATTCGATGCCCGAGGTTCCCGACGAGACCGAGGAGTTGCGGGCGGCCCTGGAGGCCTCCGGCCGGCGACCGACCCGTCAGCGCGAGGAAATCTTCGCCTTCCTGCGACGATCCGACCAGCACCCGACCGCCGAGCAGGTCTTCGAGGCCGTCCGGCGGTCGATCCCCAGCCTCAGCCTGGCGACCGTCTACAACGCGCTGGAGGCGCTCGTCGACGGCGGGTTGGTGATCAAGCTCCCCTCCGTCGAGGGCTCGGCCCGATATGACGCCCGGACCGAGGGCCATTACCACCTCCGTTGCCTCCGGTCCGGGGCGGTGCAGGACCTGCCGACCCCCTACGCCCCCGGGTTGATCGATGCGCTCGACCCGGAACTGGTCGGCCGTCTCGGTCGTCGAGGGTTCCGGGTGACCGGCTACCGCTTCGAGGTCGTCGGCTACTTCGACGGCGACCCGGCCCCCGGCGGGGACGACCAGCCGGTCCGGGGGGACTGACGCCGTGGCCGAGCCTCGCCCCCCCACCCCCCGCCTCTCCCCGCTGGTCGATACCCACGCCCACCTCGACGACCCCCGGCTCCTCGATCAGCTCGACGCCGCGCTCGATCGCGCCCGGGCGGCCGGCGTCGAGCAGGTGGTGGCGATCGCCACGACGGCCGACTCGGCCGACGCGGTGATCGGGATCGCCTCGGCCCGCCCCGGCGTCTTCGCCGCCGTCGGCATCCAGCCGAACCACGTCGCCGAGGCCGGGCCCGAGGACTGGGGACGCGTGGTCGATCGGGTCCGGGCGCCGAAGGTCGTGGCCGTCGGCGAGACGGGCCTCGACCGCTACTGGGACGACACCCCGTTCCCCCAGCAACAGGACTCCTTCGACCGCCACCTCGCCCTGGCCGCCGAGCATGACCTCCCCGTGGTCATCCATTGCCGGGAGTGCGAGTCGGACGTCGTGGCGCAGCTGGAACGACTGGGGAGGCCCGTCCCCGGCATCCTCCATTCGTTCACCGGCACGTGGGACGACGCCCAGGCGTTCCTCGCGCTGGGCCTGCACCTGTCGTTCGCCGGGATGGTGACCTTCCGCAACCCGTCGCTCGACCCGCTCCGGGAGGTCGCCACCCGGATGCCGGCGGACCGGCTGCTCGTGGAGACCGATAGCCCGTACCTCAGCCCCCACCCCTTCCGGGGCAAGACCAACGAGCCGGCCCGGGTGGCCGTCACCTGTTCCCGGATCGCCGAGCTTCGAGGCATGGAGGCCGCCGAGCTGGCGAGGATCTCGACGGAGAACGCCCGGCGCCTGTTCCGCCTGGGCGGCTCGGACGTGCTTTGATCGGTCCGGCCCGGCCCTCGGGGCCGATCGGGCGGGACCGGGGCCTCGAGGGCGCGGAGCGGGGGAGAGGGGAGGTCGATTGGCCTCTCCGAAGCTCCGGGCCGTCGGGGCCCCGGCCCCGGTCGGATCGAACGATCGATCGGATCGGGACGTCGCCGCGTCGTCGCGGCGGGAGGGCTGTTCAGGAGTCCTCGCCGAGGCTGATCTCGGTCAGCAGCTCGGGGGACGACTCGTGGAAGCTCAGCCCCCGTCGGCGCAGCTCGTGATGCATCCGAAGCGCGACCCGGTGCAACTCGGGGGAGTCGATCCGCCAGGCGATGTCGGCCAGGTCGGCCGGCGACACCTCGCCGAGGCTCTGGCCGCGACGCTCCAGCTCCGATTCGAGCCTGAGCACCGTTTCCAGCATCTCGGCGTGCGTCTGCTCCGACCCGCCGAGGATCAGGCATTGATCGCCGTTGATGATCCGTTGGGTCGCGTCGGCGTCGTCGAGGCCCAGCCCGACCAGCACGGCGCGGAGCCGTTTCCGGGGTCGGTGGTGCCCCGCGGGGTGCGTCGTCTTCAAGGGATGGCCTTTCGCGAGTGGGGAGTCGGTCTCGGGTCGACGCGGCGGCCGGCTCCCGGCCGCGACGCCGGGCTGGCATCGCGGCCCCCGGCCGCCACGACCTTCATATCGGCTCGACACCCGCATCGGGCCAGCGCCGAAGGGCCCGAATCGGGCCCCCTGACCTGCCCGAGCCGGAACCCTGCTCACGCCTCTTACGACCCGCCCAGCAGTTCCCTGACCGTCGATTTTGCGACCCGATATGCGTGGCGGACCGTCATGGCGCGCGCCTCGATCTGGTCCTCGGTGAACAATCGTCCCTCGCTCGGGGGCAGGCCGGCGAGGCTGATGGTCAGCGGCAGCAGGTCGAGAAACTGACGATACTTCTGCTGGATGTCGCCGCCGGAGTTCGGTTGGTCGGCCATGGCGCGAGGCTCCCGGGAGACAAGACGGGGGCGGATCAGGGCCTCGGGCCGCCCGAACCGGCCCGCGTCCGCGGCCGGATCGAACCGCCCTCGGCGATCGACCGTATCCTAGGAAAAGCGTATCGGTAGGTGCATGACCCCGCAAGGGCCCGGCCCGAACGCCCCGGCCGTCCGTTCCGCCTTGACCGGCGGCGTCTGGCAAGTTAGCGTGAAAGGATCGACGCAATCCCTTCCAACCTCGGGGCATTGTTCGCCCCGATCCCACCTCTGAACCCCGACCATCCCCCACGAGGAGGTCTTTTTGATCCAGCGAGCCGTTGAGGAGCCGGAAATCGACTTCTCCGACCTGGGGCTCAGCCCCGAGATGCTCGAAGCCTTGCGACGCATCCGCTACATCACCCCTTCTCCGATCCAGGCCGCCGTCATCCCCGAGGCGCTGGACGGCAGCGACATCATCGGCCAGGCCAAGACCGGCACCGGCAAGACGGCCGCCTTCGGCATCCCGCTGATCGAGATGCTGGAAGAGCGCGGCAAGGGCCCCCAGGCCCTGATCCTCGCGCCGACCCGGGAACTGGCCCAGCAGATCGTCGCCGAGATGGACAACCTCGCGGCCAATCGCGACGTGGCCATCTGCGCCGTCTACGGCGGCCAGCCGATCGAGAAGCAGTTGCGGGCGCTGCAGCGCGGCGTCGACATCGTCGTCGGCACCCCCGGTCGGGTCATCGACCACATCCGTCGCGGCACCCTGTACCTCGGCGACGTCGTGCACGTCGTCCTGGACGAGGCCGACCGCATGCTCGACATCGGGTTCCGCCCCGACATCGAGAAGATCCTCCGACGGGTCCCCGACCCGCACCAGACGCTGCTGCTCTCGGCCACCATCGAGCCGGAGATCCGCCGCCTGGCCGACAAGTACATGTTCGAGCCCGTCGAGATGCTCCTCTCCAAGGACGAGCCGTCGGCCGAGACCGTCAACCAGTTCTACGTCACCGTCGACCAGGACAAGAAGACCGAGCTGCTGGTCCACCTGCTCCAGCGTGAGCAACCCGAGCAGTGCCTCGTCTTCACCCGCACCAAGCGCGGGGCCGACAAGCTGGCCGACCGCATCCGTCGCGTCGTCAAGGGCGTGGCCGTGATCCACGGCGACCTGCCCCAGACCTCCCGCGACAAGGTGATGAAGGCCTTCCGCACGGGGGAGATCCCCGTCCTGGTGGCCACCGACGTGGTCGGCCGGGGCATCGACGTCGACGGCATCAGCCACGTCGTCAACTACGACATCCCGGAGGACCCGGAGAACTACGTCCACCGGATCGGCCGGACCGGCCGGATGGGACGCAACGGCGTCGCCTACCTGTTCGTCACCCCCGATCAGGGCGATCCGCTGACCAACATCGAGATGCTGATGAACCGGACCATCCCTCCGCTGGACCTCGGCGACTACGAGGCCCACAATGCCTCGGTCAAGGCCGAGCAGAAGCGGGGCGCCTTCAAGGAATTGTTCAGCTACCTCTGATCCCACCTGAGTGATGCGAATCGAGCGGGTCGGACCGAACACCGACCCGCCCCGGCGGCGACCGCCGCCCGATGATTCCGGCCGATGCCCGGACCGTCACGGTCGGGCCGTCGGCCGACGCGAGACGTGGGGGCCCCCTCATGCGGCCCCCACCCGATTGCTCGATGCCGAGGCCGGCGGGTCACCGCCGGCCGCCGTCGATCGGCCGATTCCGGTCGATCTCACCCGGGCCAGATCCCGGAACAGCCCCGCCGCATCCCCCAGGCCGTCCCCCCCCCCGCCCGGCCGGAATAGCGGGCCGTGTCGCAGGCCTCGACGAGTCGGGCCGCCCGATCGGCCAGCCCGGGATCGCCCGTGGCCAGCCCGATCGCCCCCCGGGCCTCGGGAGGGGTCAGCTCACCTCCCGGATGGCCGATCGCCCGGCTGAGGTAGCCCGCCAGCGCCTCGGACACCAGCCCTGCCCTCGTCGGTGCGTCGGCGGCCTCGATCCGGGCGGCCTGCCGCCTCGCGAAGCGGCCCGGCGACCGCCGCCGTCGCCGTCCCCACCCCCAGGCCAGGACCGAAAGCACGCCCGCCGAGCCGGCCGCCCCGATCGCGGCCAGCGCGGCCCCGAGGCGATCGCCGGGGCCCCTCGCCCTCGGCTCCTCCCCGACGCTCGCCACCTCAATGGCCGAGGGGTCGAACCCGGGAGGGTCCTCCACCCGGAGCGAGACGCCGCCGGAGCCGACCGTCCGGTATGACCTCGACCCCGGGTCGAACCAGGAGACGAGCACTGGCTCGATCGTGGTCGTCCCGGCCGACCCCGGCCGGACCCGGAACGGGAAGGTGCGGGACGGCGGCGAGTCGCTCGACCTCGGCGGCATGGGCTCGACCGCCGCCCCGTCCTCGGACCCGTCACCCAGCCGGAGCGTCGGGCGATTCGTCGACCCGAGCGCGCCGGGGCCGTCGAGTGTGACTTCCACCACCGCCGATTCCCCCAGCCGGGTCGCCCCCGGCCGGGCGACCACCCCCACCTCGAGCGGCCCGATCCCCCCCAGGAACCACGAGGGCCGCCCTTCGGACGGCGGCAGCTTCGGCTCCAGCCGGGTCGGGCCGCTGGCGCCCGATCGGCCGTCGGCCCTCGCCCGGAAGGCGGGCACGAGCATCGGCCCGGCCCGACGGGGGACGAGGAAGTAGGTGAACCGATACAGGTTCGTCTCCTGGACGATCGTCCCGATCGAGCTGGCTGACACCGGCCTCACCTCGACCGTCGCCGGGATCACGTCCAGCTCGGGAGCGGTCGGCGCCTCGACGGTCGGCTCGGTCGCCCCGGCCGTGACGAGGACCCGGAACGGGATCGCCTGGCCGACGTAGTGCGGCCCCCGGGTCGACGCCTCGACTCGCACCGGCAGCCCCTCGGCCTGCCCGGCCGCCGTCGACGGGCCCGGCGCGACCGCCAGGACGACCGCCATCCCGACGAACGCCGGCAGGACGCGCCCGCCGGGCTTGGGACGACCCGAGGGCGCCGGTCCCTCGGCCCGACGGGGAGCGGGGCGGGCCGGCCCCGGCCCCGGCTCCAGCCCGCACGGGGGATTGCCGGGCCAGGAGTCGGGGTGTCCCGGTCGGCCCGGCCTCGGGGATGGCGGAGGCGACGGGAGGATTCGGATTACCATCTCGGGCGCCCCGACGAGCCCGGGGGGGGGGCGTGCGGCACGTCCGGCAGGCGGCGGTCACGGGCGTCCCGGATCGACTTGACGGCCCGGGCGAGGCGGTCGGCCGGCGAATCCCCCCGGGTCGCCCCCCCCGAGGCGGTGCCCGACCCCGGCGCGGCCGCCGTCCCGGACGGGCCCCCGGGGCCCGGATCACCGCCCGTCCCGTCCGGGCCCCCGGCGGGATCGGGGCCGGGCCCCGGGCCGCCGTCCGGGCCCTCACCGGGGGCGTCGCCCTCGTCCCCTTCGCCCCGGGAGTCGTCCCCGTCCCCACCGGAAGGCACGTCGGCCTCCTCGCCGTCGCCGTCGCCGTCGCCGTCGCCGTCGCCGTCGGAGGTCGAGGCCCCCGGGTTGGCGAGGCGCTCGGCAAAGGCGCGGTTCTCCCGGGCGAAGGCGCGGATCAGGTCGAACGCGTCGCCTCGGGCGGTCGAACCGAGGCAGTCGTCATAGTGCCGGAGGGCCGAGGGGATGTCCCTCAGGGCGACGGCGGTATTGCCCAGGGCGTAGTCGATCTTGGTCCGGAGCCGGTCGTCCGCCCGGGCCCGGGAGGCGAGGTATCGGGAGCGGGCCTCGTCGAATCGGCCGAGCTGGTAGAGCGCCGCGGCGGCGTTGTACCCCGCGATCGGGTCCCCGGGTGCGAGGGCGGCGGCCCGGTCGAATCGGGCGAGCGCCTCGACGAGCTCCCCTCGATTGAACGCGACCCTCCCCGAAGTGACGAGCCCCGCGATCGATCCCTCGTCCGGCGCCTCCGCCGCGCCGACCGCGGCCGAGGCGACCCCGATCATCATCCAGGTCGTCCACCAGGGCCGGGCCCTGGTCGGCCTCCTCCTCCGGGGCCATGAGCCGATCAGCCCCACCGCCAGGCCCGCCAGCAGGGCCAGCCCGAACCGTTCGGCCCGCTCGGGCGCCTCCCTACCGTGCCGCTCCCGGCGTTCGGCCGGCTCGATCCGACGCTCGTAGAGGTCGGCCAGGTCGGCCTCGGCGATGCCGATCGGCACGAACGCACCGCCGGTCGCCAGGGCGAGCCCGCGCAGCTCGGTGTCGATCCGGGTGGACGTGACGGCCTCGCCCCCCTCGGTCAGGTAGGAGGCCCCTCCGGACGCCTTCGGGTCGTCGACGGGGATCGGGTGGCCCTGCTCGGCGTCGCCGATGGCGACCGAGTGGACGACCACGCCGAGGGAGCGGAGCCGGTCGACCCGGGTCGGCCAGCCGGGGGCGTGGTCCTCGCCGTCGGAGAAGGTGACGACGATCCGGCCCCCCTCCCGGGGCTCGTCGTCCAGGGCGTCCATCGCGGCATCGAGCCCGGCGCCGAGGTCGGAGCCCCCCGGCTCGATGCCGCCCACTTCGAGCGCCCGGAGGGCCTCGACGACGGCGCCGAGGTTGGTCGTGAGCGGGCACCGGACTACCCCCCGGCCGGCGAAGGCGACCAGGGCGACCCGGTCCCCGGGGTCGCTGCCGACGGCCCGGACCAGGTCCTCCGCCGCCTCGACCGCCCGGCCGAGGCGGTCGGGGATCACGTCCTCGGCGGCCATGCTCCAGCTCAGGTCGACCAGCAGGACCACGTCCCTCCCCGGGGGGAGCGGCGTCCCCCGCCCCCGTCCCCATCTCGGCTGCGCCAGGGCGACCACGAGCAGGCACACCGCCAGCACCCAGGCGATCCCCCCGTCGGCCGGGGGCCGTCCCGGCAGTGCGACCGCCCGCCACCCCTGCCGTCGGCGACGCGCGGCGACCGCCACCAGGCCCGAGAGCACCGGGGCGAGGGCGAGCAACCAGAGCCATCGGGGCTGGGCGAAGTCCAAGGGAGGGGCTCCGGGGGACGGAATCGAGGACAGGGGTCGGCGGCCAATCGCGACGGCTCAGGGCAGCTTCGGCCGGAGGGCGGCCGTCAGGCGGTCGATCGAGAGCAGGGCGAGGGCGGCGACGACCAGCGGCGGGAACTCCTCCTGATACCGGGTCAGGATCTCGCCGGTGATCGGGGACGTCTCCAGGGCGTTGATCCGGTCGAAGACCCGGTCGAGGGCCTCGGAGTCCTCGGCCCCGAAGGCTTTGCCGCCGCCGAGGTCGGCCCATCGGACCAGGGCCTCGGGGTCGTAGCCCTCCCGGAGGGTCTCGGGGTAGGAGATGTCGGTGCCGGGGACCCCGATCCGGACGGTCCCCCCCGGGGCGCCGAGGCCGATCGCGTAGAGCCGGGCGCCGAGGCGTCGGACGAGCCTGGCGGCCTCGTCGGGTTCGAGCCAGTCGGGGGTGGCGGAAGCATCCGGCTGGTTCTGGCCGTCGGTGAGGAGGATGATCGCCCGCCGGTCGGCCTCGGCGCCGAGGGCGGCCTGCAGCGACCAGGCGATCGCGTCGCCGATGTTCGTGGCGTTCTCCCCCGGCCGGGCCGGCTCGACGCCGGCGACCAGGGCCCGGAGGGCCTCGTGGTCCAGGGTCGGCGGGCAGGCGAGGTCGGGGTAGGTGGCGAAGGTGACCAGGCCGATCAGGTCGTCGGGCCGGCCGAGGATGAAGCGGTCGACCGTGCGGCGGGCGGCCTCCAGGCGGGAGATCGACGCGCCGCCCTCGCCGGGGATGTCCTCGGCGGTCATGGTGAAGCTCTGGTCGACGGCGACGACGATGGCCACGCCCTGGCTCCGGATCCGCGTCTTCCCGGCGACCGTCTGCGGGCGGGCCATCGCCAGGACGACGCAGCCGATCGCCGCCGTCCGGATCGCGGTCGATGCGTGACTCGCCCATCCCGAACCGCCCGCCTTCCACCCCCTCGGCGGGAACAGCCCCAGCGAGGGCCAGCGGATCCTCGGGCGTGCCCGGTCGGCCAGCCAGGGGATCGGCAGCAGCACCAGGAGCAGCAGCCAGTACGGTTCGGCGAGTCGCATCGGCCGTCACGGCCTCCAGTCGGATCGGATCGGATCGGTTCGGATCGGGTCGGTCGTCCTCGATCCATCGTGACTCGGGGGGGTGAAGGGCATCAGGGGGGATCGGCCCCGGATCCGGCCACCAGCAGCAAGCCGGCGGCGGCGATCGCCAGCATCGTGAGGACCAGCAGCACCTCCAGCGGCGAGGCGAGGACCCGGGCCAGCAGCCCGACCGGGCCGGGGCGGCCCAACAGCCGGGAGGCCCGCCCGAGGAGCCCGATCGCCAGGCAGGCCAGGCCGTAGAGCGCCGCTCCGGAGGCCGCCCCGCCGACCAGGACCGGGGCGAGGAGGTAGAGCAAGTCCCGGGGCCCGACCCGGAACGCCAGGGCGAGCAGGAGGAGCCCGGCCCCCCCGGTCCCCAGGGCGCCGAAGGCGATCAGGCCCGAGAGGTGGCGTTCCAGCCGGGAGGGCGGGCGGTACGAATCGGGGTCACTCCCATCCAGGCCCGATGGGCCGTCGTCACGGGGAAGGGGGGAGGTCCCCGGCGGGCCGACGACCAGGCCGAAGCCGTCGACCCGGTGGACCGAGACGGGCTGGTCGGCGTCGATCCAGGAGCCGGCGGCCCGGGCGTCGAAGGTCCGGCCCTCGATGGAGACCTTGCCGGAGGGGCGCAGCGGGGTCGCCGATCGGGCCGGGGTGCCGGGCGAGACCTGGGGGCGTCGCATGGTCAGGCTCCCTGCGAGGGCGGGGCCGCCGGGACGGCCGGGGAGGCGACGGCCCCGATCTTGCTCCGGAGGGGGGCGGATCGCATCCGAAGCCCCCTCCGGGAACGACGACCATGAGCAGCGACCTGGGAACCCGGACCACCCTCCGATCGGCGCTGGAGGCTGTGGCCGACCGCCTCGACCGGCTCGACGGGGTCAAGGACCCAAGGCCGAGCGTCGACCTGCTGGCGGCCGTCGTGCTCGGGGTCGAGCCGGGGAATGAACTCGGCGGGCTGGACCGGCCGCCGACCGCTCGGGAGCAGGGGCGGATCGACGGCCTGATCCGGAGGGTCGAGCAGGGCGAGCCGATCGCCTACGTCCTTGGGTTCTCCCCCTTCTGCGGCAGGATCTTCGAGGTGTCCCGGGGCACGCTCATCCCCCGGAGGGACACCGAGGAACTGGTCCGGATCGTCCTCGACGACGTCCGAGCCCGGCCGCTCCCCGACCGTCCCCTGGTGCTGGAGCTCTGCTGCGGCAGCGGCTGCGTGGCGATCACCCTGGCCGACCGGCTGCCGGGGGCGGACGTCGTCGCCACCGACCTGAGCGGCGAGGCCCTCGCGGTGGCCGACCGGAACGTCCGACGGCACGGGATGACCGGCCGGATCCGGCTCGGGCAGGGCGACCTGGCCGAGCCGGCGGCCCGGATCGCGGCCGGTCGGCGGTTCGACCTGATCGTCTCCAACCCGCCTTACATCCCGTCCGGGGGGATCGAGGCCATGGGCCCGGCCGTGGCCGGGCACGAGCCCCTCCTGGCGCTCGACGGGGGCGCCGACGGCCTGGACTTCCACCGCCGGATCCTCGATGAGGCCCGCCTCCTGCTCTCGCCCGGCGGTCGGGTGTTCCTGGAGCACGAGCACGATCAAGGGGAGTCGGCGGTCCGCGTGGCCCATACGTTCGGCTCGGAGTATGAGGACATCAGGGTGCTTCGGGATTCCGGGGGGCGAGACCGGGTGCTGGCGGCTCGCCTGGGGGCCAGGGTCGGGGACCGGGATTGAGGGGTTCTGCCGGGGCTGGGGGATCGGCCGATCCTCACGCGTCTCGCGATCCTCCGGCCGCCGCGTGTCGGGAGGCGAGGGCCCGGCGGAGGGCGGCGTCGGGGTCGGGGTCGAGCACGGTGAGGTGGCCCATCTTCCGGCCGACCGGGGCCGCCCCCTTGCCGTAGAGGTGCAGCGCGGCGCCGCGATCGGCCCGGAGGGCCTGGGACCAGTCGGGCGGGCCGGCCTCCCAGAGGTCGCCCAGCAGGTTGACCATGGCGGCGGCGGGGGTCCTCAGGGTGGTCGGCCCGATCGGCAGGCCGCAGAGGGCCCGGACCTGCTGCTCGAACTGGCTGCACTGGGCGGCCTCGATGGTCAGGTGGCCGGAGTTGTGCGGCCGGGGGGCCAGTTCGTTGACCGTCAGCGTCCCCTCGGCCGTCAGGAAGAACTCGACGCAGAGCACGCCGACGTAGCCGAGGGCCTCGGCCACCGTCCGGGCCAGATCCCGGGCCTCCCGGGAGACGATCGGCCCGACGGGGGCGGGCATCACCGTCGAGTCCAGGATGTGCCGCTCGTGCCGATTCAGGCCGACGGGATAGCTCTCCGTCTCGCCGTCGGGGCCCCGGGCGACCAGCACCGAGACCTCGCAGGAGAAGCGGACCACCCCCTCGGCCACGCAGGGGACCCGGCCCAGGGCTTCCCAGGCCCCCGGGGCGTCGGCCGGGTTGTCGACCCGGATCTGGCCCTTGCCGTCGTAGCCGGAGGAGGCGGTCTTGAGGATCAACGGCGTGCCGACGGCCGGGGCGGCCTCGGCCAGCTCGGCCTCGGACCGGACGGGGTGCCAGGGGGCGGTCGGCAGGCCGAACCGGCGGAGGAAGGCCTTCTCCCGCAGGCGGTCCTGGCTGACCCGGACGGCCTTCCAGTCGGGCCGGGTGGGCATCCGGGAGCCGAGCCAGCGGAGGGCCGGGGCGGAGACGTTCTCGAACTCGACGGTCGCCGCCTCCACCTTCGAGGCGAAGCGTTGCAGGGTCCTCAGGTCGTCGTCCCGGCCGAGGACGACCTCGTGGGAGACCTGGGCGGCGGGGCCGTCGGGCTCGTCGGTCAGCACGGCGGTGCGGTATCCCATCCGCTGCGCCGCCTGGACGAACATCCGGCCGAGCTGGCCGCCGCCGACCACCCCGATCGTGGCCGGGGGGAGCAGGATCTCGGAGCCGAGGGCACTCATATTGGCCGCTCCGGGACCGACCCGGTCTGCCGGGCCCGGAAGGCGGCCAGGGCGTCGCGGATCTCCGGGTCCTGCCGGGCCAGGATCGCCGCCGCCAGCAGGGCCGCGTTGGCGGCCCCCGGGGCGCCGATCGCCAGGGTGCCGACCGGCACCCCCCGGGGCATCTGGACGATCGAGAGCAGGGAGTCGACCCCCCTCAGGGCCTTGCTCTCGACCGGGACGCCCAGGACCGGCAGCTCCGAGACGGCCGCCAGCATCCCCGGCAGGTGGGCCGCCCCACCGGCCCCGGCGATGATGACCTGGAGCCCCCGGCCCTCGGCCTCCCTGCCGTAGGAGACCAGCCGGTCGGGGGTCCGGTGCGCCGACACGACCCGGACCTCGTGGGGGACCCCCAGCTCGGTCAGCAGATCCGAGGCGTGCCTCATGGTCTCCCAGTCGGACTGGCTGCCCATGACGACGCCGACCATCGGGCTCGGGGCGGGAGGGGGGAAGGCTTCAGCCATCGGTGCTCGCCTGCTCCACTCGACTCGACTCGGTTCCTCCGGCCGGTCGCGACTCCCGACCCGACCGGATCACTTCCCTATTCTAACAGAAGAGGAGACAGGGTCACGGATCGACGCGGTGCGCCCCGGTGCGCCGACGGCTTGATCTCGCTAACTCTTGTTCCGAAATGACTTGTGTCGATTTTCCTCGGGGAAAATGGCTTCGCTCCGTCGAAATCCGGGGTCCGGATCGGCGTCGGGCCGCGATGACCACCCCGGGGAGCGGGACGCGGTCGGGAGGAGCCGGCCTCGCCATTCGCGGAGGGCCGGGGCCGGCTCGGGGAGGGCTCGGTGCGCCGCCGTGCGCCGCGGTGGGTTCTCTGCAACATATTCCATTTTCATGACTTGCGATGATTGGTCCGGTGGGAAATGGGTTCGCTCCGTCGAGAGGGTTCGATGGGGGGTGTCCGGGTCGGATGGGCCCGGCTGCCATTTCGGCGTTTGGCTTCGTTATTCCGTCCGGTGCCGCGCAACGAGGACGGATTCAGCTGCCATTTCGGCGTTTGGCTTCGTTTTTCTCGACGAGGGCATCGTGCGACCGCGCCGGGACGTCTGGTGGCATGACTCGATCGGGATGCCAAAGAGGGGGGGGTGGGGGCGGGTCGACCCCGGGAGGAGTCGGGTGGCCGACTCCTATAGTATCGAGGAATGCTCGCTCGACAGTCATACGGAATTGCGTCGGACCGGGACCATTCCTGGCCACTCCCAAGGTCGGTGATCGAGGCGACGCGGTCTCGCTCGATCCGGGGCGGCTCGGCGTCGATCCCCGCCTTGCGACGTGACGGCACGACCCCGGATCGACGGGGTGGGGCATGGTCGAGGGGTGCGGGGGGATTTGACGCGGATCGGCGGGGGACGCCACGTCCCCTCGCCGATCCGGGCGGTCGGGCTCCGGTCAGCGGGCGGCCCGGGGGATCCGGCCGACGGGGGCGGGGTCGACGAGGGTGACGGTCATCGGGTCGTCCAGCGCGAGGGTGACGGGCTGGACGAGCGCCGGGCCGGGCTGGGAGTAGGGGACGCCGGGGGTGGGGGCGTTGCCGGGGCCCCCGGGGTTGAAGAAGGGGGAATAGCCGCCGGAGGCGGGGATCACGACGGCGGTGATCGAGGAGACGGCGGCGAGGTCGCCGGAGAGGATGACGTCGATCTGGTTGTCGTGGTCCTCGACGTAGGAATCGTCGTACGACTCCAGGGCGACGCCGAGGTCGGCCAGGCCGAGGATGCGGACGGTCCCGGCGGGCAGCTCGTAATCGACGCCCGTCTCGGTGAGCAGGTGAGTCCGGCCGTCGGCGTCGGTGGCCTGGAGCTGGAAGTATCGGGAGAACTCGGTGGGGTAGACCGACCGGACGCCGTCGGGGGAGAAGCCGCCGGAGGTGACGACCCGGAGGCGGTACTGGGCCTCGGCCCCGTACAGGGCCACGCCGTCGTTGGGGAGCTGCCCGGCGAAGGGGGCGGGGGCGGACTCGCCGGCGGTCGAGAGCACGCTGAGCTTGGCGGTCACGAGCTTCGGGCCGCCGTCGGGGACGTAGGCGCTCATGGGGGTGGTGCCGTCGCCGAAGCCCAGGCCGACGGCCGACCGGAACTCCCCCCCGGGGCCGACGAGCTGGAGCGGGCTGGAGGAGGGGACCACGTCGAACCGGACGGGGTAGATCGAGCCGGGGGCGCCGGGGGTGATCCGGTTGCCGAAGTCGCCGAACATGACGACGGTGGTCCGCTCATTATCCTCGACGTTCGGCAGGATCGAGGCGACGTCGGGCGTGACGACCTGGCCGGTGTTCAGGACGACCCGGAAGTCGTCGGCCGAGAGGGTGCTGGGCCGCACCGGCCAGCTGAACTCGACGGGGAAGCCGTCCTTGAACCGGACGGGATAGCCGTAGCCGGTGGCGACGCCGTTGGGGCTGATCGCCGCGGTGTAGGCCCGCAGCGCGGCGTTGGAGGCCGAGGGGGAGCTTAGCGTCTCCCAGGCCCCCCCCGCCGCCCGGGTGCTCGCCTCGGGCTGGGGGCCGTTCAGGCCGGGGACGCCGATGATGTGGGTGAAGCCGAGCCCGGCGCCGAGGATCCGGGGGGTGTCCTCCCAGTAGTCGGCGTCGACGAGCACGTCCTGGAGCAGGGTCCGGTAGATCGGGTCCAGCGGCCCCGAGGGGGGAGGGGTGAAGGAGCCCGGCGGGGTCAGCCGGTCGACGACCGCGCGGAGCGCCCCCGGGCCGCCCTCCCGGCGATCGACGAGCGCGGTCAGGCGGTCGACGGTGGCCGGACTCGGGTAGACGTCGAGCGTCGCGGCGGCGAGGGGGACGTAGCGGCCGGGGTCTCCCCCGGCGGTCCGCTCGTAGAAGGGCCGGGAGCCGACGATGGCCGCGGTCACGCCGTAGTTCCCGGCCTTGGCCTGGACGTGGAGCAGGCCCCTCGTCTCGGCATGGGTGGGGGGCCGGCCGACCAGCGTGAGGAAGGTCCGGTCGACGACGGCGGCCGCCTCGGCGATCCGGGAGGCCGGATGGGCCCCGGAGAGCAGTTGCCGCCCTTCCAGGGGCTCGGCGAGCGGGGGGAAGGGCCGGTTACGGCGGGACCTGCGAGGGCTCAGGCTCATGGCTGATGACTCCGATCTCGGGCCGGGCCGGACCCCGGGGCACTCGGGGAACTCCCGAATGCGGGGACGGCATGAGCCTAGGACCCCATGGTCGGAGTGGCAACTGTCGATGGGATGGCCGGCGAGTCCGTCCCGGGGGCGGTCTCGCGACCGGCCTCGGGTCGGTCGGACGGGGGCCGGCGTCGCGGCCGGGCACCTGGCCTAGGGGCGGAGGGCGGGCCGATCGGGCTCGGCGGCGCCCGGGGAGGGGCGGGCGGGGGCGGCCGTCCCGCATCAAGGCATCGAGGCCCCGGACGTTCGCCGGGGTCGGGTCCGGGCTCAATCGGCCGGCCGGGGGGGCGTGTCGCGCCGGTGGACCTCGGTGATCGGCAGCCGCTCGTGGGAGTCGGACGAGACGACCTCGGAGATCCCCATCAGGTAGAAGCCGAAGAGGATCGCGAGGAAGCAGACGACCCAGAGCACGATCGGGCCGGACGCCCCCTGGAACTTGAAGCCGGGCGCCTCGAAGACGATCTCCCCGGTCGCGTAGCTGAGGGTGAGGACGATGGCGAATGCGACGACGACCCCGAAGCCGACGCACATGAACGGGACGAAGCTGGGGTCGATCGGCGCGTCCCACCAGACCCGGTAGCCGTAGATGATCGAGAGGCCGAAGACGATCCAGAAGAAGGTGGCGAACACCGAGAGGTTGAAGGCGATGGGGACGGGTTTGCCCTCCGGCGGGCCCGCCGCCTGGTCCTCTCCGACGCTCGGCGGGGTGGGCCTGGGCATGATCGCTCCTTCCTCAACACGGCCCGGCGTCCGGCGGCGTCGCCGGGCCCGGGGTGCCGGGGTGGATCGGTGTCCGATCGCCCGGGTCCGGCCGATCCGGGGGGCCCCCGATCATCGCGGGAGGCGGGCGGCGTCGCAAGGGAAGAGGGAACCCCGATGGGCCGGGCGGGGCTCCCCCTACCGGCTGGCGGCGACGGGGGAGGGGGCGTGGCCGGTGAGGCGGTTGATCCGGGAGAGCTCGGCGGCGACGAAGTCGACGTCGGTGAAGGGCTGCCAGGAGATGTCCTGGTAGCGGACGAGGCCGTCGGCGTCGATGAGGAAGGTGCCGTGCAGGGGCATGGCCTCGAAGTCATCCATGGCCCGGTAGCGTTTGAAGTGGACGAGGTCGGGGTCGGCGATCAGGGGCATGGCGAAGGGGACCTCGCCGTTGTCCTTGAGGGCCCGGGTCCGCTCCGGGTCGTCGGTGCTGATGGCGAGCACCCGGGCGCCGGTGGCCCGGATCTGGTCGATCCCCTCGGAGAAGGCGATGAGCTGCTCCATGCAGTGGGCGCAGTCGCCGCCGAGGAAGAAGATCAGGACGAGGGGACGGCCCCGGGAGTCCTCCAGGCGGTGCGTCTTGCCCTCGGTGTCGACCCCCTCGAACGGCTCGGCGGGGAAGGGGGACCAGCAGAGGGGGCCGACGGTGTTGAGGTCGACCCGGCTCTGCGCGGCCAGGTCGGTGCGGGGCTCCTGGGCGGGGGCTTGCCAGCCGTCGTCGGACTGCCAGTCGGCGAGGATGGCGTCGATCCGGGCGAAGACGGGGAGGTCGGGGTCGGACTCCCGGGCGATCTCCCGGAGGTCGAGGTAGGCGGCCCGGGCCTCGTCGACCTTGCCGGCGGCGTGGAGGATCTCGACCCGGGCGGCGAGGGGGGCGACCTCCTTCGGGGCCTTCTCGACGGCCTCGGCCGCCTGGGCGACGGCCTCCTCGGCGCGTCCGGATTCGAGGAGCAGCCGGGCGAGGGCCTCCCGTCGCATCGATCCGGCCTCCTCGAATCGGTCGAAGGCGGCGTCGGCATCGCCGTCGAGGAGCAGGCGATGGCCTTCCAGCTCGGCGAGGGCGTCGTCGAGGCCGGGGGGCTTGCGGGCACGCCTCGGTTTGTCCTTGGAATCCTCACCCTTGGAGTTGTTGTCCGATTCCTCTTCGTCCGATTCTTCGTCGTCCGTCTCCTCCTTCTCGTCGGGTTTGGGGAGGAGGGACTTCAGGGCGGCGATTTGTCGGTCGAGGGCGTCGAGGTCCCCCTTCGCCGCGTGGGCGAGGCCGAGGGCGTGGGCGCGCGTGACCTGCTCGGCGGGCTCGTCGGACCAGTCGAGGGCGGTCGATGCGTCGGCTTCGAGCAGGTCGTCCCAGAGTTCGAAGGCGATGAGGGCCTCGGTCCAGCGGCGTCGGCCCTCGCGCTGGGGGTGGCCGGAGGTCTTGGCGTTGTTCTTCTCCGGGTCCCGGGGCTGCTCGACGAGGTTCCGGGCGACGGCGATGGCGTCGGCGGCCCGGCCGGTCTTGGTGAGGCTCTCGGAGAGCCACTGGTTGTTGTGGGCGTAGTTGTGGATCATGAACGGCATGACCCGGTCCCGGATCATGTATTCATGGTCGACCCGGGCGGAGCCTTCCTGCTGGTAGGAGGCGTCGGCGTATCGCTTGAGGTTCGTATAGGTGTGGCCGGGCATGTGCCAGGCGTGGGCGATGCCGGGGGAGGACCTGGCGAAGCGGGCGGCCGATTCCAGGGCCTGGGCGTCGTCCTGCTTGTCCCAGAGGTGGATCGTGTAGTGGTGGGCGCCGGGGTGCAGGGGGTTCTGCTCCAGGACTGAGTCGAGCAGCAGGCTGACGGCCTCCCGGCTGCCGATGCCGTCCTGACGGCCGTTCTGCCAGGCGACCATGCCGAGCCAGGCCCGGGCGTCGAGGTCGTCGGGGAACTGCTGGACGATCTCCTCCAGGCCCTCGAGCCAGCCCTGGCGGCGGTCCTTGTCGTCGACGCCGTCCCCCTCCTTGTAGAAGGCGGAGAGGGCGTCGAGGTAGAGCTGTTCCCGGGGGGAGAGGTCGGCGGACTCGGCTTTCTCCCGGGCGACTTCGAGCAGGCCCTTCGCGCGGTCGGCGTTGTTGACGTTGGCCATGGCCATGCCCCAGTAGAGCATGGGGTTCTCGGGCTCGATGGTGGCGGCCTGGCGGAAGGAACGCTCGGCCTCGAAGTAGAAGAAGACGTGGAGCTGGGCCACGCCCTGATTCACGAAGGCCCGGACCTCGGGAGAGTCGGTGGTGATCGGGAAGTTGACGGTGCCCTGGCCCTCCATGAGGTAGCCGGCCCGCCGGGGGCCCTCGTTGAAGGCCTCGCCGTGGTTGGAGTGCCCCTCGGGGAGCGGCCCCTCGGGGTCCTGGGCGGCGGCGACGGCGCCGAGGGCGAGGAGAGTCAGCAGGGCCCGGGTCAGGCGGCTGGGCATGTCGAGGGCTCCGGGAGGGGCGTCGACTGGGGCGGAGACGAGGATCTGGATCATAAGGGGGGGACGGAGGTCGGACCAAGGGGCTATGACGGGAATCGGCTCGCACGCGGAGACGAGGAGTGGGGAATGCCGCGATGCCCGCCGCTGGCCGGGGCTCGGTCCGACCTGTCGATGCCGTGACGCTCCGTGCCGGGCCCCGTCGTGTCAGGGACCCTCTCGGGAGTCGGCCGGGCGCGTCCGGCTCCGGGGTCCACGCCTCGACATGAACACGACGATCCCGCAGAGGGCCGCGCCGCACAGGACCAGACTCGATGGCTCCGGGATTGCGGTGAGCGTCGCCGTCACGTCCACGCGGAAGTCGAACGCCGAGACGCCGCCCCCGTAGTTGATCACGTGCGTCTCGCCGGCTGCGATCGGTGCCAACATCAGCCAGTAGCCGTCGGCGACCGCGATCCCCGAGGGGCCCGTCGGCAGGTCGAACAGGTTGTCGGGGGCCGCGAAATACTCGAAGGCCGGGGACTCTTCCCGGTGATCGAAGAGGTTCGGCACCGCCACTCCGTCGATGCTGGCGTGTAGCTCGTCGACGAGATCGATCACCCCGTTGACCTCGGACCGGATCTGGGCCTCGGTCAGGCTGAAGTCGCCCAGCTCCAGCTGCGAGAGCTCGAAATTGAGCAGGGGTACCAGGAGGTACGTGTCGGCCGGCACGGTGAAGGTCCGGTTCGCCGTGCTGCCGGTCGTGCCCGCGAGGAAGAAGACCGGCCCGGATTGGTTCATGTTCGCGGCGGCGCCGGTCGGGTCGGTGAAGGGGTCGTCGGGGAGGGAGAAGCTGAAGGCCCAATTCCACCAATCCGTGGTGTATTCGGCGATCGTCCGGCCCTCGACGACCGAATGCGGGGGCAGGACGATGGCGTCGGCCCGGGCGGCCGGCGCCAGGCCCGACAAGGCGAGGGAGGCCAGGACCAAAGACTGCCAGAGGTAGCTCGTTCGCATCCGGGGTACTCCAACTCAAAAGGTGCCCGACCGAAGTGCCCGGCGGAACGGCCCGCCGGGGAGGAATCGCGGGGAAAAGACTGCGCGGGGACGTGGGGGTCCGGGCCCTCACGGCGCGAGATGCGCAGGGAGGTGGGTCGACGGATCGACTCATTGGGCGCACGCGGTGGCGTCCCCGGATCGGGCCGTGAACGCCTCCCGGGTCGCGGTCAGGGAGGGGGGACGACTGCGGGCCGCGGGGCTTGGAGCGGGTCGAGACGGGCCTGGATCTCCCGGATGAGCGGGTGTTCGGGGGGATAGACCACGCGCGCGCTGTCGAGGGCCTCCCGGTAGAGCCGTCCTGGCTCGTCCGGCACGCCTCGTGCGACGAGGAGCTCGGCCAGGTTCGCCCTGGCCAGGATGGCGACCTCGCTCCGGACGCCGTGGTCGGGCATGCCGTCGAGCAGCGTCAGCACCTCGTTCAGCAGGGATTCGGCCTGATCTTTTTTCCCGGTCGAGACGAGCAGGTTCGAGTAGTTGTTCATCGTCATGAGCCGGTCGATATGCGCCGGGCCCAGGACCTCCCGGCGCGTGTCCAGGCACTCTCGGAAGGCCTCCTCGGCTTCCTGGAAGTTGTCCCGTTCCTGGAGCAGGCCGGCCAGGTTGTTGAGTTGCGACAGGTAATCGGGATGCCGCCGCTTGCCGGCGCGCCGGTAGGCGTCGACGGCTTGCCGGTAGAGCCGCTCGGCGTCGTCCGGGCGGCCCCGCATGTGGGTGACGATCGCCAGGTTGCCCGCGGTCCCCAGCGACGCCGGGTCCGTCGGGCCGAACTGTCGATTCAGCCCGGAGGAGGCGTCGCGAATGAGCGACTCGGCCTCTTCGAGTCGGTGGGTGTGCCTCAGCAGGTCTCCGAGGTTGGACATGGTCACGAGCGTCTTCCGGGCGTCGTCGCCGAGGGTCCGGCGGTAGCCGTCCAGGACGCGGCGGAAGAGGGCCTCGGCCTCGCCGAGTCGGCCCTGCTTGAGCAGGGCGACCGCCTGGTCGTTGCTGGTCGACAGGGCCTCGATCGAATCCTCGCCGCCGATCTGTTCATAGAGCTGGCGGGCCCGTTCGAGATGCGGCCCGGCCTCTCCGGCCTCGCCCAGGTTCACGTAGACCTGGCCGAGCATCAGGCGGATCTCCGCCTCGACCTCGGGCTGGTCGGGGAAGGCGCCGTCGACCCGCCCGGCGGCGCGGTCGATCACCTCCAGGAGCGTGACGTTCCGGCTCCGCTCGTTCCGCTCGGGGGAGGCTTCGGCCAGCAGGTCCTCGACGAGGAACCGGCGGATCGCCTCGGACGTGTCGCGCTCGACGACCGCGATTCGCCACTGCCAGGCCATGCCGGCCACGCCGGCCGTCACCGCGATGGCCAACGCCGCCGCCAGGGCTGCGATCGCCGGCCGACGCCGGGCCCACATCGCCAGCCTCGTCAGGCGGCCGACCGGCCGCGCGAGGATCGGCTCCCGGTCCAGGAACCGCCCGAGGTCGTCGGCCAGGTCCTGCGCCGACGCGTAGCGCCGCGCCGGGTCCTTCTCCAGGCACTTCAGGCAGATGACCTCCAGGTCGCGCGGGACCCGCCCGTTGAAGCGGGAGGGGGGCTCGGGGACGGCCTCGCGGGCCCGTTCCAGCATGGCGGTGACCGACTCGGCCGCGAAGGGTGCCCGGCCTGCCAGCAGGCCGTACAGGATCGTCCCGAGGCCGTGGACGTCGGTGGCGACCGTGGTGGCCCCGCGCCGACCGCTGGCCTGCTCCGGCGCCATGTAGGCGGGCGTGCCGATCACGGCGCCGCTGTGCGTCAGGTCGCCGGCCCCCTCGACCAGGCGGGCCAGCCCGAAGTCGGTGACGTGCGGGGAGCCCTCGGCGTCGATCAGGATGTTCGCCGGCTTCAGGTCGCGGTGGAGCACGCCGCGCCGGTGGGCGTGATGCACGGCCTCGGCCGCGAGCTGCACCAGGCGGGCGGCGGCGGGCGGGTCGTCCGCGTAGGCCGGGAGCCGGCGATCGAGCCCCTCGCCCTCGACCAGTCGCATCGTCAGGTACGGCTGGCCGTTGTGCTCGCCGACCTCGTAGACGGGGACGATGTTCGGGTGGTCGAAGCCCGCGGCGATCTCGGCCTCGTTGCGGAAGCGCCGCCGCTGCTCGTCGGAGGCCGTCACCTCCCCGCGGATCATCTTCAGCGCCACGGGGCGGTGGAGGCTCATCTGCATCGCCCGATAGACGACGCCCATCCCGCCGCGACCGAGGATGCCCCGCAGCTCGTAGTCGCCGAAGTATCGGACCCGTTTGCCGTCCGCCGGGTCGTCGCGATCACGGTCGCCCGGGGCGGTCGCCGGGAGGGTCTCGTCGCCATGGCACGCGGTGGCCTCGCCTGCCTGCGTCTTCGGCTCCAGGGCGCCGAAGGCCGCGCGGA
Organism: Tautonia plasticadhaerens; assembly: GCF_007752535.1. GTDB lineage: Bacteria > Planctomycetota > Planctomycetia > Isosphaerales > Isosphaeraceae > Tautonia > Tautonia plasticadhaerens. Next base: position 7,324,607 of record NZ_CP036426.1, on the reverse strand, counting down.
CGGCCCCGGCGTCGTCGGGGAAGCGGGCGAGGTATCCGGCCGGATCGGGCGGCTCGCCGGCCCGGCGTCGGTAGGCCAGGTCCAGGGCGATCAGTTCCTTCAGGAGCAGGTCGCGCCCGGACGCGTCCAGGGCGAGCAGCTCGTCCTCGATCCGAGGGCGCCCGCCGGCCCGCAGGGCGGCTTCGTATCGGTCGCAGATCCGCTCGACCTCGGCGACATGCCTGGGGTCCGGCGCGCTCGGATCGACCTCATCCGTCATGATCCTGGTCCTGCCAGAGTGCGCGGATGGTCCTGAGCTTGCGCTCGACGGTGGTCTCGACGCAGCCGAGTCGCCCGGCGATCTCGGCGTTCGTATATCCCTGGAGCTTCCAGACGGCCACCGAGCGAAGCGGCTCGCCCCCCAGGGCGTCGAGGAGGCGGCGGATGTCTTCATCCATCTGGGCCGCGGCCTCGGGGGTCGGCCCGCGTTGGAGGGCGTCGCGCAGGTCGAGGCCGTCGAGGTCGGTCGCCGGGGCCACGCGCCCCCCGCCGCGTCGGGCGCGGAGGTCGTGCTGGGCCCGGTTGATGGCCTTGCGGGTCGTGATGACGAAGAGGAGCCGCCAGAGATCTTCCCGGTCGTCGAGGCGCGGGAACTCGCCCCGCTCGGCGCGCCGGCAGAAGCTGGCGAAGGCGCTCAGGGCGACGTCTTCCTCGTCGGAGGCGGATCGCGTGGCCCGGTCGAGCCGGCCCCTCGCCAGGCCCACCAGCCGGTGGAAGTACGCGTCCCACAGCCGCTGGACCGAGCCTCGGTCGCCGTCCTTCCAGGCCCGGAGGGCTCCGGTGATCGAACCGCCGTCGTCCGACATGGGCTACAAGCAGTCGAGAAGTCGAGGCCTGCGTCACGACCCCCGGAGACGCCCCGAGGATAGCCGGGCCGCATGAGCAACTCTAGCGTGGCGTGCCGAATCGGCGCAAACCCTCCGTCCGACCCGCCCGGCTTGCGGTCGGACTCCCCCCGATGGGGAGATCAAGATCCGGCCCCCGGTCCCCGCAACACGCCCCCGAATTTCCCCTGCATGGCGGCCCGGCTCAAGGATGAGGCCATCCCGGAACCCGGACTTGCCCCGTCTTCACGCCCTCGACCGCCGACCCGGGGCTCGCGGACGAGGGCTGGCCCGCCCGGGGCGATCGGCCTGGTGATGATGGTCGTGACGCGTCTGCGGCGCGTCGCCTCCTCGACGGGGGAGACCGGACTGGCTCCGAAGCCTTCTTGGGGTGGTGGAAAGTCCAGTACAATGGGAGGCGGGTCGGCGACTGGTCCGCCTTCCCTTGCCGACCGAACCGGAGCGACCGTTGAGCCTCCCGACACCCCCGACCGTCGTTTCCCCCCCCAGGGACCACCGCCTGAAGCCCTTGCAGGGCAAGCAGGCCGGGACGGTCGTCGTCCACGAGCTGTATCGGAGCCTCCAGGGGGAGGGGATCCAGGCCGGCTTGCCCTGCGTCTTCGTCCGCCTGACGGCGTGCCACCTGAGGTGCTCCTACTGCGACACCCCCCACGCCTTCCACCGGGGGGAGGCGGTCGGGCTCGATGTGCTGGTGGAGCGGACCCTGGGCCTGGCCCGGCCGGGGGACCTGATCGAGGTGACCGGGGGGGAGCCGCTCCTGCAGGACGAGGCCTTCCCCCTGATGGCCCGGCTGGCCGACTCGGGGCACGAGGTCCTGCTGGAGACGAGCGGCGCCTGCGACATCGGGCCGGTCGACCCGAGGGTCCGGGTCATCCTCGACCTGAAGACGCCCGGGTCGGGGGAGGCGTCGGCCAATCGCTGGGAGAACCTGGCGCGGCTGAAGCCGACCGACGAGGTCAAGGTCGTCGTCTGCGACCGGGAGGACTTCGACTGGGCGATGGAGAAGCTCCGGGAGCATCGGCTGCTGGAGCGCTGTCCCGTGCTGCTCGCCCCGGCGTTCGGGAGGGTCTCGGCGGCGGAGCTGGCCGATTGGATCCTGGAATCGGGCCTGCCGATCCGCCTCCAGGTCCAGTTGCACAAGCAGCTCTGGGGGCCCGATGCGCGGGGAGTTTGAACCCGACGCCGGGCCCGAGGCGACGCCCGAGCCGCCCCGGCGGTACTGGCCGCTGGTGGCGATCGGCCTCATCCTGGCCTGGCTGCTGTTCTCGGGGGGGAGGGTCACCGATTGGTTCGCGCTCCGGGGCCCGGTGCCGGGGACCGGGGGGATGGTCCGCAAGGGCTACCTCGTGCTGCTGGCCCTGATCCTGGTCATCGCCAACTTCGTGCTCCGGATGCCCCGGGAGGGGGGGCCGATGGCGGCCGAGGAGGAGGGGGAGGACAGGGTCGGTGAACCCGCCGGGGATCGGCCGGAATAATCGGGGAGGGGAGTCGAAATTCCTGAAACGGGATCCCCTCGGCCTCGGGTAGAGCACCATGACCGGCCCGACGGACGCAGATCGCCGGATCGAGGGCCGAGTGCCGATGGATGACGATCGAGCGCTGGTCGACGCGTTGTGCGGGGGAGACCCGGTCGCCCCCGCCGCGCTGATCGAGCGGTTCCAGGGCGTCGTCTTCGGCCTCTGCCTGCGGATGCTGGGCCACCGCCAGGACGCCGAGGACGTGGTGCAGGAGACCTTCGTCCGGGCGTTGCGGTCGGTCGGCGGCTTCGACCCGGGTCGCCCGCTCCGCCCGTGGCTCCTGGGGATCGCCGCCAACCGCTGCCGGACGGCGATGGGCCGGCGGGCCCGGCGGCCGTCCTCGATTGAGCCGCCGGAAGACCGGGCCGACCACCGCCCCGGGCTGAGCGATCCGGACGACCTGGCCGGGGAGCTGGCCCGGGCCCTGGACCGGCTCCGGCCCGAGTACCGGCTGGTCTTCGCCCTGTACCATGAACAGGGGCTGCCTTACGAGGAGATCGCCCGGGTCGTCGATCGGCCGATCGGCACCGTCAAGACCTGGCTGCACCGCGCCCGGGCCGCCCTGGCGGAGGACCTGACCCGCCGAGGCGTCCATTGCTGAGGCGGACCGAATTCAAGGGACACGGCCCCCGGGGACGATGGGACCAACCAATGAGCTTCGATTTCACCAACTGGCGGCAGAAGAGCAAGGAACTGGCGGACCAGGCCGTCGAGGCCGTCCGGGGCCAGACGGCCGGGGTGACCGACCAGGCGGTCCGGGGGGCGGTCGACCAGGCCTTGCGGGTGCTCTCGATCGCCGTGGAGCAAGTCAAGGCCAAGGAGCCCGCCCCGCCGGACGTGTCGATCGGCGTGGGCATGAGCCTGGGGCTGTTCTACCTGGAGATGCACGTCCAAGTCCCCAAGGACGGCGAGCCGTCCGACCTGGCCGCCGCGTTGAAGCGATCGGCCGGGGACGTCTCGGATCCCGGGGAGGGCCCGGAGACGGGCCCGTCTCCGGGCGGCGGAGGGCAAGATGATGTCGTGCCGTGAGGTCGATGAGGCCTGGACGCTTCGGCTCGACGCGCTCCGGGCCGGTCGCGGCCCGGCGGACGCCCTCGGGCCGCTCCCCGACGAGCTGGAGGCCCACCTCGCCCGGTGCCCGTCCTGTCGGGGCCGGGCGGTCGGGTACGCGACGCTGGCCCAGGCGATCGGCGGCCTCGGTCCGTCGCCGATGCCGTCGGCATCCCTGTCGGGCCGCATCCTCGACGAGTTCCGGGCCGGGCCGGCCCCTCGGGTCGTGCCGATTCGCCGGGGCCCGGCGATCGCCCGATGGGCGGCCGCCGCCGCGGCGGTGGCGTTGGTGGTCGTCGGGCTCCGGGCAATGCGGCCGGGGCCCGGGGCGGCCCCCGAGCCCCCGTGGACTCCCCGGGAGGTGGCCGAAGCCCCGCCCCGCCCCTTGACCGAGGCCGTGGCCGAGGCGGCCGAGGCCACCGTGGCGATCGCCCGGAAGACGTCCGGACCGGCCGCCCGCCTCGGCCGGGACGTGTTCGGCCGGGGCCCGATCGAGGCCGAGCAGGTCGTCGGGGCGATCGAGCCGACGGCCTCGATCGTCGACGGCGGGACCGCCGAGCGGGTCGTCACCCTGATCGGCAGCGGCCTGGAGGCGGGCGTCCGGCCGCTCTCGAAGCCGACCCGGAGCGCCTTCAGCTTCCTCCTGCCGAACCTCCCCCCCGCCGATGACCCCCCCGCCGCCGATCGCGGCGTCTGACCGGCCCTGCGTCCCGGACCGCCGCCCCCCCAAGACCCTCCCGAGGCCGGAGACCCCGCCCGATGACCTGCCGTCGTCCCTCGATCCGAACCCGGGCCGTCTCCGGGATGCTCCTCGCCCTGTTCCTGACGAGCCCGGCCGTCTCGTCGTCCGAGTCGGCCGACGAGTTGATGGGCCGGGTCCCGCCGGACGCCTCGCTCGTGCTGGAACTGGAGGGGCTGGGGCCTCGGCTGGAGGCCCTGGTCGACTCGGGGCTGGGGGAAGGACTGGCGGCATCACGCCTCGTCCGGGACTGGCTCGCCTCGGACGAGGGGGCGACGCTGAGGCGCGCGAAGCGGGACGTCGAGGTGGCCCTGGGGGCCCCGCTCGTCGAGATCGCCGACCGACTGCTCGGCCGGGCGGCCGTGCTGTCGCTCCATCTGCCGGAGGGCGAGGCCCCCGAGCAGGCCCGGGGACTCTTGCAGACGGTGGTGGCGGATCGGGATCTGCTGTCCCGCTTCATCGGGGCGGCGAATGCGGCGGAGCGGGCGTCGGGGGCCTTGCTCGCGGTCGAGGAGCGGGAGCACGGGGGCGTCTCGTACTCGATCCGGGATTTCGGCGACGGCCGGCCGGACGAGGCCTACGCGATGCTCGACGACGGGACCTTCGTCTGGACGAATGCCCGGCGGCTGATGACCGAGGTGATCGACCGGGTCGGGCTCGAAACGCGGGAGGAATTGCTCGACGACCCCGCCCTGGCCCGGGTCCGGTCGGCGATGCCCGGAGGGGCGATGGCCCGGGCGTTCGTCGCCCCCCGGTTGATCGCCCGGTTGGCCGCCTCGGACCCGAATTCCCCGAAGCTGGACGACCTGCCGGCCCCCGTTGCCGAGTACCTCGGGGCGATCGACGCCCTGGGGGCCGCCCTGGAGTGGCGGGACGGCCCGGTGCTGCACGTGATCGAGGCGCTGGATCCGGATCGGTTGCCGGATCCGGTCCGCTCCTGGGCCTCCCGATCGGGAGACGCCGGGCCGATCCTCGGGCTGATCCCGCCCTCGGCCTTGCTGGCGGCGGCCGGGCACGTCGACCTGCCCGCGCTGCACGACCTGATCGTGGCGTCGGTGCCGGAGGAGGACCGGGGGGGGGTGGAGGCGCTCACCGGGGTCGCCCGGGGGCTGTTGCTCGGCAAGGACCCCAGGAGCGAGATCCTGCCGGCGATCGGCCCCGGCGTGGTCGGCTGGGTCGACACGCCCGCCGATTCCCGGCCGATCGGGGAGAGCCCCGCGGTGCTCGTCGCCTCGGTCGGCGACCCGGCCGCCGCCGAGGCGCTGGACAACGCCCTGCGGACCGCCCTGGCGTTCCTCTCGCTCGACGACGACGGCGGGAGGCGCTTCCGCCTCTCGGTCGAGGGGAGGGACGGCGCCCGGGTGACGGCCCTCATCTCCGAGGCCGGCGAGGGGGCGGGCCGGGTCCGGTTCGCGTTCGCGGTGGCCCGAGGGCTGATCGTCGTCGGGACGGATGCCGACGCCGTGGCCTCGGTGCTATCGGATCGCGGCGCGGGTGAGTCCCGGACCCGGCCCGCCGCCCTGGTCGCCCGGGACCGCCTGTTCCCCGACGCCTCGACGTTCGCCTACCTCGACCTCGACGCCGTCCGACTCCTGGCCGATTCCCGCCGAGCGGAACTCGTCGAGTTGCTCGAAGACGAGTCGGACGGCGAAGATTTGTCCCGGGTGCTCGACCTGCTCGGGTTATTCCGGGGCGTCTATGCGACCTCGTCCCTGGCCGAGGACGGCTCGATGGCCCATCGCCGCCTGGGGCTGATCGTGGCCGAGCCCGGGGGGCAATGAGGCCCATTCGATCACTCCTCCTTGCGGAGTTCCGACGCCCGGAGGACCATCTCAGTCAGATCGCCGCTGGCGACGACCCGGCCGTCCGGGCCCACGAGGGCCGCGTGGGGGATGCGGTCGACGGCGAAGGCCGAGAACAGCGAGCCCCAGGAAGCGGGGCCATCCTCGGGCGGGACGTCGACGCAGATGGGATAGTCGAGCCCGAATTGCTCGGCGACGGCGCGGACGGCGTCGAGGTCGCTGCCGGCGGTGTGGATGCCGACGTAGGCGAGGCGTGATCCTTCGACCTTCTCACCGGCCCCCCGGAGCATGGCCAGGTCGCTGCGGCAGGGGCCGCACCACTCGGCCCAGAAGTCGAGGACGACGAAGCGGCCCTTCAGGTCGTCCCAGGTCAGGGGGTCGGAGTTGAGCCAGGTCGCCCCGTCGGGGAACTCGGGGGCGGGCTCGCCGACCAGGGCGTCGAGCGCCCGCTCGCGGCTGCGGTCGCGATCGGCCCGACGGTCGGCCTCGGCGATGATACCGGCCCACTCCTCGGGCGTCCGATCGGCCTTTACCTCGTAGGTGAGGGGCGGGTCGTGCGTTTCGTCCCGGACCCTCGCCCCTTCCTCCAGTTCGGCGGTGAAGAGGTCGTCCGGGAGATCGGCGTTGACCGAGACGGCGACGACCTCCACCCGGTTCCTCAGCGCCTCGAAGGTCCGGCCCTCCTCGTCCACGTCGAAGGTGACCGACTCCTGGGTCATGGGCAGCCAGCAGCCGGGGGCGACTTCTTGATAATCCCAGAGGGCCTGTTCAAAGTTCGGTTCGACCCAACTGTGCATCGTCCGGCCCAGGTCTCTCTCCAACTGCTGCCGTTGCTCCGGGCCGAGGGACTCTCGCCAGGCGGCGGCATCCTCCAGCGATTCGAAGGAGTGCCCGAGTTCGTTGACCGCCCGGAGGACTCGTTGCTCCATGTCCGGGAGACTCTGGGCACCGGTCCTCGTCCCCCGAAGACACCCGTCCTCGACGCCGACGAAGAGCTGGGTCCAGGAGGGGAAATAAGTCAGGCGGCGGCACGGGATGCCGCGGAACTCGACGCTCCCGGCATCGACGAAGTCCTTCGGATCCCCGTAGTATCCGAGTTGGCTCTGGTAGCTCCCATCCGGATACCAGCGTTCCGCCCTCGGGCCGGCTCGGAAGGCGTACAGGTAGAGCCAGAAGACGGGCTGGAATCGATCCTCCGGCTTCGAAGCCAGCAGGTAATCGGTGCGGTCGACGCCTGGCTGGAGGCTCCGGGTCCGGCCGACGAAGCGGCGGCCATCCCAGAGCCGGAGTTCTTCATACTGGTCCTCCGGTGCGGCGAGGTAGCGGAGCCGATCCCCTTCGAAGGCGAGTTCGACCGACGTGGTCGTGACCGGCCGCAGGTCGGGGAAGCGTTCCGGGTCGGGCTCGACCCCGGGGTTCTGTTCCTCAAACTCCCGACGCCGCTGCTCGACCCCTTCGGGCGTCAACCGGAAGGTGGAGATCGCCTCCAGGTGGAAGGAGCTGACGCGGTCGATCCAGGCCTCCGACTCGCGGATCCTCTTCACCAGCTCGGCAGGGTCCGCCGCGTGGCCTGCGTGGTCCCCCTCGACCGGAGACTGCGCGGTGGAGATCGGCCAGGGGAGCAGGCATGCGAGCGCGATCACCCTCGATACATTCTTCATGAACGGCTCCCCCAGGTCGACCAGGACACCTGTCCGATGGGAGCCACCTTACACTTGTCGCAGGGTGCGGTGCAAGCGTGTGCCGGGCCCGGCCCCATTCGCAGGACTCGGTTGAATGACCGGAACCGTGTCGCCGGACGGGAATCGGCTCGTCGCCAGGCCGACGTCCCGAGCGAGGTCCGACAGGAGCAATCCATCCGACCACGCGCAAGGGGGCGGGCCGGGGGAAGTTCACCGGCCCGTCGAGATCCGAGTGACGCGGTCAGGGATCATTCCTCGTTGATCGACGCCGCGGCGGCGGGCTCGGGCTGCCGGGCGTCGAGTTCGGCGAGGAGGGCGTCGAGCCGGATGCGGTAGGATTCGGCCTGCGCGACGAGGGCGTCGGCGGCGGGGGCCTTTGCCGCGAGGGCGGCGTCGGCGGCGGCCTTCGCGGCGGTCGCCTGGTCGAGGGCGACCTGGAGCGGGGCGACGGCGTCGGCGGCGGCCTGGGAGGCGGCCTTCGCGGCGGCGAGGGCGGCGTCGGCGGCCTGCCTCTTTGCGGAGGCCTCGGCCAGCGGGGACCGGGCGGCCTTGATGGCGTCGGCCGAGGCGATCACGGCGGCCAGGGCAGGGACGACCGCCTGGGTGGCGGTCGATCGGTCGGCCATCGCCTGTTCGGCGGACTGCCGGGCGGCGGGGTCGCCCGGTGCGGCGGCGGCCTGCTCGGCGAGGGATCGGGTGGACGAGGCGGCGTCGGCGGCGGCCCGGGAGGCGGAGGCGAGGGATTCGAGGGCCTTCGCGTCGGCCTCGGCGGCCTGGCGGAAGGCGTCGAGCGCAGCCTGGTGGGCGGTGGTCGACTCGGTGGCGGCGGCCTCGGCCTGGGTGGTCGCGGCGGCGGCCTGGGCGGCGGCGGCCTCGGCGACCTTGAACTGCGTGTCGGCGGCGGCGAGGGCCTCGGCGGCCGAGGCGGCGGCCTGGCTGAGCGGCTCCAGCTCGGCCGTCGCGGCGTCGGCCCGGGCCTGCGCCGCCTCGGCCTCGGGGCGGAGCTGTTCCAGTCGGGAGGCGACGGTCAGGGGGTTGGCGCGGAGGTCGCCGAGCGGGGTGGCGTCGTCGGCCTTGAAGAGGCGGACGACGCCGTCGAAGGAGCCGGCGACGACGGTGGCGTCGTCGTGGCCGAGGGCGGCCTGGAGGGCGAGGTCTTCGAAGCCGCCATACGCCTTCAGCTCCTTGCCGTCCTGGTCCCAGAGCCTGGCGACGCGGTCCCGGCCGCTGGTGACGAGGCGGCCGTCCTTGGCGAACCGGGCGGAGGTCGTGCCGCCGCCGTGGGCGGACCAGGTCTTGATCTGGTTGCCGGTGAACATGTCCCAGGTCTTCACCGAGGCGTCTTCCGATGCCGAGGCGAGGACGTTGGAGTCGAGCCGCCAGTCGAGGTCGGTGACCCGGGCACCGTGGCCGGCGAGGGTGTAGAATTCGCGGCCGGTGCGGGCCTCCCAGACCAGGGTTCCGCCGTTGCGGTCCCCGGAGGCGAGCAGGACGCCGTCGGGGCTGAAGGAGACGGAGGTGACCCAGTCGGTGTGCTTCTTCTGCTCGTAGACGAGGGAGTCGTCGGCGGTGCTGTAGACGCGGAGGACCTTGCTCGGGCCGCCGAGGGCGACGAGGGAGCGGTCGGGGCTGAGGTCGGCGCCGAGGACGAGGTCGTATTCCTGGCCGGCCTCGATGATCCGCGCGCCGGTCTTCACGTCCCAGACGATGACCCGGCCCGACTGGCCCCCCCGGCCCCCCCCGGCTATCAGGAGGTCGCCGTCCCGGGTGAACTTGACCACGTGGACGTCCCCCTCGGGGAAGGGGAGGACGGCGCGGAGGTACTGGTGCTGGGTGTCATACAAAAGCACCTGCTTGTGCTGGCCTACGGCGACGAGGGGGGCCCAGGGGCTGGCGGCGAGGGCGAGGATGGCGCCGGGGCGGTCGTTCACCAGGACGGGCTCGGTGGGGAGGCCCTGGGGCATGGCGGGCTCGCCGGAGGGCTTGCCGATGGCCGAGGGATCCAGGGTGAACTCCATCTTCGGCTTCTTCTGGACGTTGACGACGCTGCCGGCCGACTCGGGGGCGCCGGCCTCGATCCAGGAGCGGAGCGTCTCCAACTCCTCGTCGGGGATCCGCGGGGCGTTGGGCGGCATGTGCGGCGTCTCCTGGTGCGAGACCAGGAGGAAGAGCCAGGAGTTGTCGGGGTCGCCGGGCTCGATGGCCGATCCGGAGCCGCCGCCCTCCATCATGCTGGCAAAGGTCGTCAAGTTCAGGCCGCCGGAGGCCTTGTCGGCATTGTGGCAGGTGTTGCAGCGGGCCTGGAAGATCTTCGAGGCGTTGTCGGTGAAGTTGAGCTTCGCGTCCTCGGCCGCCCTCGCCGGGGCGGCCGGCAGGCCGAGCGGCAGCAGCAGGGCGAGGGCCGCGGTCGCGGTGGGGGGGAGGGCTCGCATCGCAGGGGACCTCGGGGATCGGCTCGGGAGGATCGGGGGGCGGGTGCGTTCGTCGCGTTGGATGGGGTTGACGCCCAACCCTCTCCCCGCAGGCGGGGAGAGGGATTGGATCCGTCCCTGTTGGATCAATGGTTGAAAATGAACTCGCGGCTGTTGAGCAGGGCCCAGAAGACGTCCTCGAGGGCCTGTGCGCGGTCGGAGCCCTCGCCGAAGAGGGGGAGGAGCTGGGCGAGCTCCTGCTCGGTCGGCTGCCGGGTGAGGCAGCGGACGTAGAGGTCGGAGATCAGCCCCTCGGGCGGCGTCTCGCCCTCGACCAGGGCCGTGTAGACGGGGCTCTGGCGGATCTTGGCGTTGGTGGTGGCGCCGTTGAGCAGGTGGAGCGACTGCGAGAGGGTGGGCTCCATCTTCACCTCGCAGGAGCAGACCGTGGCCCGGGTGGCGCGGCCGAAGGTGGTGAGGAAGTAGCTCGACGAGTTGCCGTCGGCGATCTGCACGGCGCGGGCGCCCAGCGGGAGGCCGCCGAACTTGTCCTGGGTGTCGGTGACCTGGCTGATGATGTCCAGCAGGTTCTCGGCCTTGATCCGCCGGAGGTTGGCGCGGGCGAAGTTGACCGAGTCGTGGGCGTTGGACTCGTTGGCCACGGTGTCGCGCTGGTAGGCCCGGCTGTTGCAGATGTCCCGGACCAGGGACTTAAGGTCGTAGCCCGATTCGGTGAATCGCCGGGCCAGCTCGTCGAGCAACTCGGGGTTCGAGGCGGGGTTGGAGACCCGGAAGTCGTCCACCTGCTCGACGATGCCGATGCCGAAGAAGTGGGCCCAGACCCGGTTGACGAAGCTGGTCGCGAAGTAGGGGTTGCGGGGCGAGGCGAGCCACTCCGCCAGGACCTCGCGGCGGTCCTTGCCGGCGACGTCGGGCACCTCGGCGCCGAGGAACTTCGGCGGCATGACCCGGCCGCCGACGGGGTGGTTCGTCTCGCCGCCCCCGGAGTTGAAGATGATCGTCTCGCGGTAGTCATCCCCCTGCTTCTTGCCGATCTGGGCGAAGAATGCGACGAAGCCGTAGTAATCATCCTGCGTCCAGCGGTCGAACGGGTGGTTGTGGCATTGGGCGCACTGGATCCGCATGCCCATGAAGACCTGGGCGACGTTCTCGGCGAGCAGGAGTTTGTCGTCGGTCCCCTGGTAGAAGTTGGTGGCGGCGTTGGAGAACGTGCCGCCGCTGGCCGAGAGGAGGTTGCGGGTCATCTCGTCCATGGGCACGTCGTTGGAGAGCTGCTCGACGAGCCAGTTGTAATAGAGGTACATCCCCTTGTATTCGATCCGGTTGGGGACCGTCCGCACCTGGAGCATCTCGGCCCACTTCTGGACCCAGAGTTCGGAGAACTCCTTGCGGGTGAGCAGCTCGTCGATGACCCTGGATCGCTTGTCCGGATCCGGGTCGGCGAGGAAGGCGGCGTATTCCTCGGGGGTGGGGATCAGGCCGACGAGGTCGATGGAGGCCCGCCGGAGGAAGACCTCGTCGGAGCAGAGGCCCGAGGGGGCGATCCGGACCTTCCGGAGCTTGGCGGCGACGAGGCCGTCGATGTAGTTGGCCTCGGGCTCCTCGGGGTAGGAGAACTCCAAGCCCTTGGGCAGCACGAGGAACTGCGAGCCGACGGTGAAGGTCTCGAACCGGGCCATGACGAACGCCTCGCCGCGCTCCCCAGCGGTCACGACCCCGGCCGCGTCGACGGCGGCCGAGTTCTCGTTGTTCGTCAGGAAGACGGCGAGCGGGGTGACGTCCCGGTCCGTGCCGTCGGAGTAGGTGGCGCGGACGGTCATCTGCTGGGTCGAGCCCTTGCCGTCGAGCACGGCCTTCTTCGGGTACAGCTCGACGCCGGTGATCGTCGGCAGGGTGGCCACGTCGTCGTTGGCGGCGCCGGCGGCGATCCACTCGCGGACGGCGGCGTAGTGGTCGCCGTCGGTGGCGAACCGCTGGCCGCCGGAGTGGGGGACCAGCCCGGCCCCCTTCTCCAGGACGGTGGAGGCGTCGGGCACGGCGAGGTTGACCCGGCGCCCGGGGAATTCGCGGAGCAGGCGGTCGTAGTCGCCCTGGGGGTCGAAGCCGAAGAGGGAGAGGCGGAAGCCGTCCTTGCCCCGGGCGGCGCCGTGGCAGCTGCCGGTGTTGCAGCCGGCCTTCATGAAGACGGGCATCACGTCGAGCCGGTAGCTCAGGGCGGGGTGGTCGGCGGCCTTCGCCACGGTGACGGGGACCTTCACCTCCCGGCCCTCGAAGGCGACGGTCAGCTCGGTGGTTCCGTCGGCGGCAGGGAGGTAGGTGGCGCCGTCGACGAGGACGAGCGAGGGGTCGGCCAGGGTGAAGGCGGCCTCGGCGGTCACGTCCCGGGTGGTGTCGTTGGCGAAGGAGGCCTGGACGACGATGGACTGGCGGTCGCGGTCGGTGGCGAGGTTGATCTCGGGGGGGAAGACATGGAGTTCGGTCAGCGCCGGTCCCTCGGCCCCCGCCGACCCGCCGAGGGCGAGCAGGGCGAGGGAGGCGGCGATGACGCGGTTCCGGAGGGCGGGGGGCATGGGTGGCGTCTCCTACCGTCGGCTGCTTCGGTCGGTCGGGTTCGGTCCGTGAGGATGCGGGTCGGCTGCGTCGGGCGTTCGTTCGAGGGGCGGGGCGAGTCGAGCAGTCGCCCCCTCACCCGGCCTCCAACCACCTCTCACCCGCAGGAAGGCTCGAGGGATCGAGTCGGGCCTTCGGGCGAGATCGTTATTCGTCGCCGCCTGCTGCCGCGTCCGGCTTGGCCTTGTTGCGTTCCTGCTGCTCGAGCCGGAGCTTTTCGAGTGGGCTCAGGGGCTTCGCCGGCGCCTCCTTGGGGGGCTCGGGGGCAGTGGCGGCGGCCTCGGCCTTGGGCTCCTCCTTGGGGAGGGGCTTGTCGACCCGGAGTTCGGTCGAGCCCAGGTTGTGCAGGATCGGCTCGCCGTGCTGGGTGACGACGACCTGGCAGAAGAGGTTCTTGTGGGTGCCTTCGGGCGTCTCGGCGGCGATCGAGATGGGGAAGACCAGCTCGGGGGTGTCCCTGGTGATCGTCTTCACCTCGGTGGTCGCGGCGTTGGGCAGGCCGACGAGGGTGACGGTGGCCTCGCCCTCGAAGTCGGCCAGTTTGTTCACCTTCACCAGCAGGGGGACCTGGGCCCCTTGCTCGCCGGAGGCGCGCTGGAATTCCAGGGTGAGGAACTTCTCGGCCACGGTCAGCGGGGCGAGCTGCGAGCTGACGACGACCGGGCCGGTCGGGCCGCCGGAGGCGCCGTTGACGACGACCTTCCAGGTCTGGAGCGGGGCGTTGTCGTTGGCGTTGATGGGGATGAGCGCCTCGGTCTGCCCCTCGGGAATCGCCACGCCGCCGGCCGAGCCGATGCCGGGGGGGTTCCAGGGGAGGTAGACCGAGATCGGCGCGGTGAACCCCTCGGCCCTCGTCGCCACCACCTTCAGCTGCATCGAGCCGTTGCGGACGATCGGCACCTTGGGCTCGACGACCTCGATGGAGTAGGGGGCCTCCTCGGTGACCCCCACGGCCAGTCGGCCCACGGTGCGGGTCCAGAAGGGGACGTTGTTGGCCCCCTGGACCAGCTCGACGGTGTGGGACAGCTCGGAGGGGACCGAGGCGAGGTTCGGGTCGGTCGGCGTGCCGGCCAGGTTCGCCAGCGAGCCGGAGGCGGGGGCGTCGGCGGCGGCGGAGAGGAGCACGGGCATCTGGGCGATGTTGGCCGTCATCGTGTCGGCCTCGAAGGTGACGCCCGGGGGGAGGTCGGAGGCGGCGAAGGTGAGGTCGCCGCCGAAGTCGGCCCGGCCGGCGTTCAGCAGCAGGGCGACGCGGTTTCCCCGGGGGACCGGGGCGTTGATGACGCCGATCTGCGGGTTCTCGTTCTGCGGGCTGATCGTCAGCTTCGGGGCGACCGGGGTGACCTCGATCCGGTAGGCGTGCGTCGGGCTGCCCTTGGTGAGGTGGTCGCGGATGCCGACGACGTAGCGGCCGTCCTCGGGGGCGCTGAAGCGGTAGTAGCTGTCGGGGCCGCCCTGGTCGTCGCTGGCGCCAATGGTGTCGCCGCCCTGCTTGGCGACCCAGAGCACGGCGTCGAGCGGCGAGCCGAGGGACCGGGCGAAGACGCGGACGTCGAGGACCTGGCCGGCCTTGGCCTCGAAGGCGAAGTGGTCCACGTCGCCGTCCCGCTCGATCACGCCATTGAGCGCCATCGGCGGCGCGAAGGGGACGGCCTGGTCGTGCGACTCGTTCGGCTCGGCCTCGATCACGTTGCCGAAGGGGCTGAGGCGGAAGGGATAGGGGGCGGGCGAGACGCCCCGGTCGTCCTCGGCGACCAGGCCGAAGGTCGGGTCGGGCTCGGCGGGCAGGGTGACGGCCTCGGTGCGATCCCCCTCCACGTCGCCGAGCCACAGGACCTCGATCGTCTCGCCGAGCGGCCCGCCCGCGGGGACGACCGCCCGGGGCCGGGGGAAGTGGCCGACGTGGAGGCGGTAGTGGCAGTTCCCGTTGCCCTGGTAGGAGCTCTCGCGGACCTGCACGACGTAGCGGCCGTCCTCGGGGGCGACGAGCTGGACGATGCCGTCCTGGCGGACGAGGCTGGCGTCGTCGCTGCGGGCCAGCTCGAAGCGGTCGGTGTTGAGGATGGCGACGTAGGGGTCGAACAGGGTCTTGCCCAGGCGGATGCCCTCGACCTCGGCGGTGATCCGCTGCCCCTTGGTGGCCTGGATGATGAAGTAGTCGTCGTCCTCGTTCTCGGCCACGCCGACGACGGTGACGCCGAGGGGGATCTCCTGCGGGGCCTGGAAGTCGTTGTTCGGCTCGGCCTCGGCGACCTCGGGATAGGCGCCGACGGAGAAGGTCCGCAGGTGGCTGAGGCCGGTCGCGGTGCGGACCCTCAGGTCGTAGAGGCCGAGCCGGGCGTCGGGTGCGATCCGGATCTTCGCCTTCACGTTGTTGTCGTCGACCTTCTCGATGCCCAGCGTCTCGATGCCCGGCTGGTACCAGAGGATCTGCTGGGCGTCGCCGAGCCGGGCGCCGGAGAGGGCCAGCTCCAGCTCGGTCCCCCGCTGGCCGCCGGGGGGCAGGACGCTGCTCAGATCCGGGGAGGAAGCCGAAGCGGCCGAGGCCGCCAGCAGCACCGCAAGGGCGGCGGGGGGAGGGAAGCGGAGGGAGCGCATGGCGATCCTCGCGGGGGGAAGGCGTCGGCGGTGGGGGTAGGTCCGAGGGCGGTCGGTCAAGCGAGGGTCGGTCTCGGGAGTCGTTGCCGCTGCGTCAGATGGTCCAACGGGCGCCGTCTCGCCGGGTGACCTCGATCATCGGCCTCGGCTCTCCCGGGATGAGGCGGAAGCTCAGCGGGAGGACGTCGCTGGGGAATGGTCCGGGGTCGGCAAGGGATGAGGTCCCGACCATGAGGAACTGGTCGTCGAGGCGGCGATGGAGTTCGAGCTTCCAGGGGAAGCGGTCGATGATGAGCACCTCTCGGACGTTGACCTTGGCATAGAACGGCAGCTTGCGGCGGGCCCGGTCTCCTCGGCTGATGATCTCGACGGCGAAGTCGGGGCCGCCGAGCCAGTGGGAGCCACGGTCCTCGGCAGTGTTTCCCGGCAGGAAGACCGAGACGTCCGGGCACCGGAAGTTCTTCCGCCAGCGATCCTCTCGGTCAGAGATATTGACGTTCGGGAAGATGCGGAGGCCGGCCTCGTTGCCGATCGAGAGGTGCAATGCGAGCAGCAAGTGCCCGGCCAATCCCTGGTGCTCGATATCCGGGTCGGGCGACACGACGTAGACTCCGTCCCAGACCTCGTCCCAGCGAGACGCCCCCGATTCCTTCCGGCGCCGGATGATCCGTCTGAGTTGCCCGCGAGACAGGAGCACCTGGGGCATTGTCGTCGCCTCCGGCGAGTGATGGGCGGGGCCGACCCACCTACGGCCCGGCCCCGCCTCGATTCTCGCCCGATCGGGCTCAGGCCAGCAACTCGGTGAGGACCCGGCCGCCGTCGACGATCTCGATGGGTCGGTCGCCGGGGGCCATCAGCTCCTTGTCGGCGACGATGCCGAGCTGCTTGTACACCGTGGTGGCCAGGTCCTCGGGCCCGGCCGGGTCGCGGTCGGGGTCGCTGGCGGTGGCGTTGCTGGCGCCGTGGACGTAGCCGCCCTTCACGCCGCCGCCGGCCAGGGCGACGCTGAAGACCTTCGGCCAGTGGTCCCGGCCGGCGGTGGTGTTGACCTTCGGGGTCCGGCCGAACTCGCTGGAGACCATGACCAGGGTGCGGTCGAGCAGGCCGGTGCGGTCGAGGTCGGTGATCAACGCGGCGAAGGCCTGGTCGAAGGCGGGCATCTGGCCGCGCATCCCGCCGGCGATCCCGGTGTGCATGTCCCAGCCGCCGTAGGTCAGGGTGACCATCCGGACGCCGGCGGCGACCAGGCGGCGGGCCATGAGCATGCGCTGGCCGGCCTGGGTCATGCCGTACTCGTTGCGGATCGCCTCGGGCTCGGCGTTGATGTCGAAGGCGGCCCGGGCGTCGGGGGAGCTGATCAGGCTGTAGGCCCGGTCGTAGAAGGTATCCATCGCCGTCAGCTCGTCGGCCTTCTCACGCTTGCGGAAGTAATCGTTGACGGCGTCCAGCGCCGAGCGCCGGGTGGCGAATCGGGAGTCGTCCACGCCGCCGGGCAGGTCGAGGTCCTGCACGCGGAAGCCCGAGTTCGCCGGGTCGCTGCCCAGCGAGAACGGGGAGAAGGCCGAGCTGAGGTAGCCGGTGCCGGCGTACTCATTCGGCATGTCCGGCACGCAGACGTACGGCGGCAAGTTGTTGCGGGGGCCGTACTCGTGGGCGATCACGCTGCCCATGCTCGGGTACAGCAGGGCCGGGCTCGGCCGGTACCCGGTGAACATGTTGTGCGTGCCGCGCTCGTGGGCGGCCTCGCCGTGGGTCATCGAGCGGATGACGGTGAGCTTGTCGGCCACCTGGCTGGTCCGGGCCAGCGTCTCGCTGAACGGCTCGCCGGCGATCTTGGTCTGGACGGTCCCCAGCTCGCCGCGGTACTCGATCGGCGCGTAAGGCTTCGGGTCGAACGACTCCTGGTGGGCCAGGCCGCCCGGCAGGAAGATGTGGATGACCGAGTCGGCCCGGGCGTCGACGGGGCCGTAGGCCTTCTGCTCGGCCCGGGCCCGGAGGCGGAATAGCTCGCCGAGCGTCAGGCCGAAGCCGCAGGCGCCGACGGTCAGGAAGCCTCGGCGGCCGATCGATCCGATCGGGAGGGCCATGCGGACGTCTCCTTGGGAAGGGGTGGGTCGACCTCGTTCACGCCCGAGGCGGCGGCCTCAGTGCACTGCCGGCGGATTCGGGGGTGAGGTCGGCGGGGGCTCCGGGTGCTCGTTCGCGGTGCTGGCTGAAGCGGGCGAGGCAGGAGAATGGGGGAGGATGGGCGATGCCAGAGAGTCAGTCCGGTCCGGTCCGATCCATTCGTCGGAAGTTCGGCGATTTGTTTAACAGGAGATCGGGTCGAACATACTGAGAGATACGCGATGGATGCAAGGG
This sequence comes from Tautonia plasticadhaerens, assembly GCF_007752535.1. GTDB lineage: Bacteria > Planctomycetota > Planctomycetia > Isosphaerales > Isosphaeraceae > Tautonia > Tautonia plasticadhaerens. The sequence continues at coordinate 7,306,932 of NZ_CP036426.1, read as the reverse complement.
ACGTTGGAAAAAAATCGGGGAGGGCGATCGACCCCCCTCGGGCCCCCGGGCCGGGGTCGCGGTCGGGGAATTCCCTTGCAGATCCGGGGCCCCGGGGTGCCGGTCCGGGATCCGGGGGCGGGGCGACGCCTGGAGCCGGGAGGGCGATCGGGGTAGAGTCGATCGGGCCGGCCTCGAGGGGGCCGGGCCGTCGGGACGGGGACGATCGCCGCAACGGGATTGGGGGGATGGGGATGCGGATCGGGCAATCCAGTCGGGCGGGGCAACTCGGGGTGCTCGGCCTGGTGGCGATCCTCGCGACGTCGGCCTCCGCGCAGGAAGGGCCGCCCCCGCCGCCGTCGAGGCAGGGGTTGCCCCCCGGCTCGGTCGACGTGCATTCCTGGGGCAACCCGCACCAGATCCGGGTCAATTACGTCATCCTCGACCTGGCGGTCGACTTCGAGGCCAGGAGACTCTCCGGGGATGCGGTCCTCGCCCTGGAACGGACGCCCGACTGCCCCGAGGGCGCGGCCCTCTGGCTCGACACGAAGGGGCTGGAGGTCGAGGCGGTGGTGGCGAGGGGGGAGGACGGCTCCCGGATCGAGCTGCCCTTCACCGTCGGCGTCCCCGAGGTTCCCGAGGGGGAGCGTCGGCTGTTCCCGAGCGGGTCGAGGGCCGACGGCTCGCCGATCCACGGCGCCCCGCTGGTGGTCGAGGTGGGGGACCACGTGGAGGTGGCCGTCGAGTACCGGACGGGCCGGGACGCCTCGGCCTTGCAATGGCTGGAACCCGAGCAGACGGCCGGGGGCACGCACCCGTTCCTCTTCTCGCAGGGGCAGGCGATCCACACCCGGTCCTGGATCCCGCTCCAGGATTCCCCGGGCGTCCGGGTCCGCTACTTCGCCGAGATCCGGGTGGGCGACCCGGCCCTGAGGCCGGTGATGAGCGGGCTAGGGAATTTCGGCACGGCGCCGCCGGGCCGCCGCCGCCGGGGGGGCGGTTACCTGTTCGAGATGCGGAACCCGAACCCGCCGTACCTGATCGCCCTGGCGGTCGGCGACCTGGAGTTCCGGCCGCTGGGGGGACGGTCGGGGGTCTATGCCGAGCCGGCGCTGGTCGAGGCCGCCGCCGAGGAGTTCGCCGACACGCCGGAGATGATCGAGACGACCGAGGGGCGCTTCGGCCCCTACCGCTGGGATCGCTACGACCTGCTCGTCCTGCCGCCGAGCTTCCCGTTCGGCGGCATGGAGAACCCGATGCTCACCTTCGCCACGCCGACGATCCTGGCCGGCGACCGGTCGCTCGTCTCGCTGGTGGCGCACGAGCTGGCGCACTCGTGGTCGGGGAACCTCGTCACGAATGCCACCTGGGACGACTTCTGGCTGAACGAGGGGTTCACCTCCTACCTCGAACGCCGGATCATCGAGGACGTCTTCGGGGCCGATCGCGCCGAGATGGAGCAGGTGCTCGCCCTGGCCGGGCTCCGGGCCGAGCTGGAGGGGCTGGACGAGCGAGACCAGATCCTCGCCATCGACCTCTGGGGCCGGGACCCGGACGACAACGTCACCTCCGTCCCCTACGACAAGGGGGCCCTGTTCCTCCGGTCGCTGGAATTCGCCTTCGGCCGGGAGCGGTTCGACGACTTCCTCCGGGGCTACTTCGACCACTTCGCCTTCCGGAGCATCACGACCGAGCAGTTCGAGCGCTACCTCGTCGAGCACCTCTTCGAGGCCGATCCCGAGGCGGCCGAACGGATCGACCTCCGCGCCTGGCTCGACGAGCCGGGCCTGCCGCCGATCGAGGAGCCGACTTCCGACCGGCTGGCGAGGGTCGAGGAGCAGGTCCGGGCCTGGCTGGACGGCGAGGTCGAGGCGGAGGACTTGCGCACCGAAGACTGGACGACGCAGGAATGGCTGCGGTTCCTCGGGCAGTTGCCCGAGGACCTGCCGGTCGATCGGGTCTCGGAGCTGGACCGGGGCCTAATGATCACCCGGAAGCAGAACGCCGAGATCGCCTGCAAATGGCTGGAACTGGCGATCCGGACCGGATACGGCGAGGCCGATTCCCGGCTCGATCGCTTCCTGACCACGATCGGCCGGCGGAAGTTCCTCATGCCGCTCTACTCGGCGATGGTCGACGCCGGGGAGATCGACCGCGCCCGGGTCATCTACGCGATGGCCCGGCCGAAGTACCACCCCATCGCGGTCGAGTCGATCGACCGGCTGCTGGGTGCCCCGGCCGGGGAATGAACCGGGGAATTCCTCCGACGCGAATCGAATCGGGACCTCTCCCATGTCCTCCGAACCGCTGATCCCCGCCACCGTGATCGGGAGCTGGTCGTTCCCCGGCTGGTACGAGGCGTTCATCGCCGACGTGGCCGACCGTCCCGACCGCTACGGCCCCGCCGACCGGGAGGAGGCGCTGCGCGACGCCGTCCGGGTGGTGGTGGCCGACCAGCTCGGCGCGGGGCTCGACCGGATCACCGACGGCGAGATGCAGCGGGTCGACTTCAACCTGGGCTTCTACGACTTCATCGAGGGGATCGAGCCGATCCCCCGCAATCGCCTCTGGGGAGCCCCGGCCCACGACCAGCGGAGCAAGTACCGCTGCGTCTCCCCGCTTGCCGCCCCCCGGGGCCTGGGGACCGTCGCCGAGTTTCGGCGGTTCCGGCTGCTCACCGACGCCCCGACCAAGATGCCCGTGCCAGGCCCGTTCACGCTGGCCGGGTGCATCGCCGGCGGGGAGGTCTATCCGGACCGCATGGGGGTGACCGAGGCCCTCGTGCCGATCGTCAACGCCGAGCTGAAGGCGCTGGCGGCCGAGGGGGTCGACTTCCTCCAGCTCGACGAGCCGAGCTTCGCCTGCCACCCCGACGCCCCCGAGGAGTTCCTCGACCTCGTGGCCCGGACGGTCGAGGGAGTCGACGCCTACATCAGCATGCACATGTGCTTCGGCAACTACCGGGCCCGGGCGGTCGGCTGGCGGTCCTACCGCCCGCTGTTCCCGCACATCGGCCGGGCGAAGGTCAGCCAGCTGGCGATGGAGTTCGCCAGCCGGGAGCTGGCCGAGGTCGAACTGCTGGCCGAGCTGCCGGAGTCGATGGACGTGGCCGTCGGGCTGGTCGACGTGAAGAATACCTGGGTCGAGCCGGCCGAGCTGGTGGCCGATCGGCTGAGGGCGGTCCTGACGCACGTCGACGCCTCCCGGGTGTCGGTGACGCCCGACTGCGGCTTCTCCCAGACGGCGAGGCACGTGGCGACGGCCAAGGCGAGGAACTTGGTCGAGGGGGTCCGCCTGGTCCGCCGGTCGATCGGTGGGGGGGACTGACGATGCCCCGGATCCTGACCTACGTATTCCCCAGATTTTCGATCGCGGGGCTGATCGCCGTGGTCGCGGTCGTCGCGCTGGTGCTGGCTGCGATGCTGGGGAACCCGGGGCAGCGGGCCTCGGCGGCGGTCTCGGCGACGCTGGCGGCCCTGCTCTCGGCGACGGTCGGGGCGTGCGTGGCCCGGGACCGGGCCGTCTGGCTCGGGGCGTCGGTCTTCGGCTGGGGGTACTTCGTGGTCGCGCTCGGGCCGTGGACCCAGGAGGACCTGAAGCCACACCTCGTCACCTCGGGGCTGATCGCCGACGCGTACGACAGGACCTACCCCTCCAGCACGTCCTTTCCGCCGATCTACACGCCCCAGCAGGCCCCGCCGAGATGGCCCGACCCCCCGAAGCCGGCGGGCGTCACGTTCCGGGCGCCGACCTGGTGGATCGAGACGCCCCACCGGTTCGTCTCCGTCGTGGGGATCGGCCCGGCGGTCCTGGGGACGACGAGCAAGGGAGACGAGTTTGCGACCTGGAGCGAGCCGAGCTACCTGGCGTTCGAGCGGGTGGGGCATTGCGGCTTCACGCGGATCTCCGGAGGGCTCGGGGCGCTGGTCGCGCTCTGGTTCGGCCGGCGGCCCCGGGGGGATTCGATGCGACCGGAAGGTGACCGATGACCGAATTGATCCAGCCATCGAAGAAGGGTGCCGAGCTGGCGGCCGAGATCCGAGAGACGACCCCCGAGGCCGGGACGATCGCCGTCTGGTGGCTCGGGCAGAGCGGGTTCGTTTACAAGTCCCGGTCCGGCACGCTGGTGATCGACCCGTACCTGTCCGAGTCGCTGACCGCCAAGTACGCGAACACCGACAAGCCCCACGTCCGGATGACCGCCTGCCCGATCCGGGGCAACGAGCTCTCGGGCGTGGACCTGGTGCTGGCGAGCCACAAGCACACCGACCACCTCGACGGCGAGACGCTTTCCCCCCTGCTCGGGGCCAATCCGAACGCAGAGCTTTGCGTGCCGGAGGCCCTCATCCACCACTCGGAGAAGCTCGGCCTGCCGAGCAGGAGGCTGGTGGGACTCGATGACGGCTGGGAGCACGAGCGGGCTGGGTTCCGGGTCCGCGCCCTGCCGTCTGCTCACGAGGCGCTGGACAAGGACACGTCGGGGCTCTGCCTCTACCTCGGGTTCGTGGTCGAGGTGGACGGCGTGCGCTTCTACCACAGCGGGGACTCGGTGGTTTACGATGGGCTGGTCGAGAACCTCGGCCCCGGGCCGTTCGACGCCTTCTTCCTGCCGATCAACGGCTGGGACCCCCGCCGCAGGGTGGCGGGGAACATGTCGGCCGAGGAGGCGGTCGGGCTGGCGAACGCGTGCCGGCCGAGGTTCCTGGTGCCGCATCACTATGACATGTTCACCTTCAACACCGTGCCGGTCAGCAGCTTCGTCGAGGCGTCGAGGGGGCTGAGCGCCGGGATCGAGCCGGTGGTGCTGCGGTGCGGGGAGCGCTGGGAGATCCGGACGTGAGCGTGACGCTGGGGATCGACGTCGGCACCTCGGGCACCAGGACCATCGCCATCCGGGAGACCGGCGAGATCCTCGCCGGGGCCTCGGCCGAATACCCGTGCAGCTACCCGAGGCCGGGGTGGTCGGAGCAGGACCCGCAACTCTGGTGGGACGCCACCGCCTCGACCGTCCGGGAGGTCATGGCGAAGGCGGGCCTGAAGCCGGGGGACGTCTCCGGCGTCGGCCTGAGCGGCCAGATGCACGGATCAGTCTTCCTGGATGAATCCGGCGCGGTCGTCCGCCCGGCCCTGCTCTGGAACGACCAGCGGACGGGGGAGGAGTGCGACGAGATCGAGTCGAGGGCCGGGGGGCGGGAGGCCCTGGTCAAGCTGGTCGCCAACCGGGCGTTGACCGGCTACACGGCGCCGAAGCTGCTCTGGGTCCGTCGACACGAGCCGGAGCACTGGGATCGGGTCCGGATGGTCCTCCTGCCGAAGGACTACATCCGCTATCGCCTCTCGGGGACCTTCGCCACGGAGGTGAGCGACGCCTCGGGCACCCTTCTGCTCGACGTGACCTACCGTCGCTGGAGCGACGAGTTGCTCGGCAAGCTCGACCTGGACCGGTCGCTCTTGCCGGACTGCTTCGAGAGCTTCGAGGTCTCGAGCAAGGTCAGCGAACTGGGCTCGAAGGCGACCGGGTTGGCGGCGGGGACGCCGATCGTCGGCGGCGGCGGCGACCAGCCGGCGGGGGCCGTGGGCAACGGGATCGTCCGGGCGGGGGCGGTCTCGGCGACGATGGGGACCTCGGGCGTGGTCTTCGCACACCTCGACCAGGTCGGCTTCGACCCCGAGGGCCGCCTCCAGCGCTTCTGCCACGCGGTGCCCGGCGAGTTCTGCGCCTTCGGCGTGGTCCTGGCCGCCGGGGGCAGCATGCAGTGGTTCCGCAACGAGCTGGGCAGGGCGGAGGTCGCCGCGGCGAAGGAGCAGGGGGTCGACCCGTATTTCCTGCTGACCGACGAGGCGGCCACCGTGGGCCCGGGCGCCGAGGGGCTGTTCTTCCTGCCGTACCTGACCGGCGAGCGCACCCCGCACTTCGACCCGAAGGCACGGGGGGGCTGGATCGGCCTGACCGTCCGGCACGGCCGGGCCCACCTGATCCGGGCCGTGATGGAGGGGGCGACCTATGCCATGCGCGACTGCCTGGAGCTGATCCGGGAGATGGGCGCCCCCGTCAACCAGATCCGCCTCTCCGGCGGCGGCGCCCGCAACCCGCTCTGGCGGCAACTCCAGGCCGACATCTACGGCCAGGACGCCTGCACGATCAACGCGAGCGAGGGCCCGGCATTTGGCGTCGCCTTGCTGGCCCTGGTCGGTACCGGGGCCTATTCCTCCGTGGCCGAGGCCTGCGACGCGACGATCACCCTGGCCGAGACGGTGCCCGTCGACCCGAAGGCGAAGGCGCTCTACGACGCGGCCTACCCAATCTACCGGGGGCTCTACGGCGACCTGAAGGGCCGGTTCGCACAGATGGCCGACCTCGTCCGGGGCGGCTGACGACCCCGACCCCGCCCGTCCCGCCCCGGAGCGCCCGATGGCCCGTCGCAGAGCGAAGACCGCCCCCCGGCCACGCCCGGAGGTACGTCCCGCCCCCGCCTCCGGCCCGAACCCCGAGCCGGAGGGGGTGGAGGAAGGCGGGTCGTCGCGGCCGTTCCTCACGAGACCCCGGCTCATCCTGATCGTGGCGCTCCTGTTGGCGACGCAGTGGTCGCTGGCCGTCCTCAGCCTGCTGTCGGAGAATGCGACGGTCGACGAGGTGGTCCACCTGCCGGCCGGAGTGAGCTACTGGGAGCGGGGGGACTACAGGCTCTACCCCCACAACCCGCCGCTGGTCAAGCTGCTGGCGGCCCTGCCGGTGCTGGCCGCCGACCCGGACACCGAGTCCCTCTACCGGGATCCCCGATGGGGCTGGGCCGACGCCAACAAGGCCGCCTTCGCCCACGGCTTCATGCTCCTGAACGCCCCCCGGCTGATGGAGCTGATGTCGATGGCCCGGCTGGTCATCCCGGCCTTCGCCGTGCTGGGAGGTCTCGTCGTCTTCGACTGGTCGAGGAGGCTCTGGGGCTCCTGGGGGGGGCTGATCAGCCTGGTCCTCTGGACCTTCTGCCCGAACATCCTCGCCCATTCCCGATTGGTGACGACCGACGCCGCCGCGACCGCCATCGGCCTGGCCGCGACCTATGCGTTCTGGCACTACCTCAAGCGCCCGACCTGGCGACGCGTCCTGCTCGCCGGGCTGATGCTCGGCATCGCACAGGTGACGAAGTTCAGCCTGCTCCTGCTGTTCGGCCTCTGGCCGCTGCTCTGGTTGGTCCAGGAGATGACGGAAGGCGGGGCTGCCGGGAGGCTGCGGCGGATCGGCCGGGCTGCGGTGCAGGGCGCGGCGATGGTGGCGCTCTGCGTCCTCGTCATCAACCTCGGCTACCGCTTCGAGGGGATCGGCAGGCCGCTGGGTTCGTTCGACTTCACGTGCGACACGCTCACGGCGGACCGGATGCCCCCCGTCCCCGCCTATCAGGAGGATCCGGACTTCCGGACGCTCGACCTGAAGGCCGGGGTGCTCCAGTTCCGCGTCAATCGCTTCCGGGACACCGTGTTCGCCGACATCCCCGTGCCGCTGCCCGAGCCCTATGTGATCGGCTTCGACGACCAGAAGCTGGAGGCCGAGGGGGTCCCCGTCCGGGCCATGATGCTGGTCGACGACCCGAGGGGCCAGGGCATCTCCCGGTACGAGATCTCCGGCTACCCCGTCTACCTCGACGGGGAACTCCGGAACAGGAGCTGGTGGTATTACTACATCATGACGCTCGTCTACAAGGTCCCGGAGGGGACCTGGGCGCTGGTGCTGCTGGCGGTCGCGTCGATCCCGATGGCCCGTCGGGCGCGGTCGTCCCCGGTCGACGAGGCGGCGCTCTGGGTCGTGCCGGCCGTGGTGGTCCTGGTGATGAGCTTCGGGACCAACATCGCCATCGGCCTGCGCTACGTCCTGGGGATCTTCCCGTACGTCTTCATCGCGGTGGGGAGGCTCGCCCCCTGGGCATCCGGCCTCCGGGGGGCGGCCAGGGCCGGGGCGACGGCGGTCATCGTGGCGGCCCTGTCGGCGACGGTCTCGGCCAGCCTGATGATCCACCCGCATTACATCGCCTACTTCAACTGGGCGTCCGGCGGGGCGTCGAGGGGCTCGAAGCACCTGATCGACAGCAACCTGGACTGGGGCCAGGATCTGGTCAACCTGGAACGCTGGCTCGACGAGTACGCACCGGGCGAGCGGGTCGGCATCGCCTACTTCGGGCAGATCAACCCCGAGGTGTTCAACATCGAGTCCCAGGCTGCAGGCGGGCCCCGGGTGCTGGACTGGTTCCTGCCCCCGGTCCTGCCCGGCACGCTCCCCGAGCGTCCCGGCCAGGCGAGCGGCCCGCCCCCGCCGGGGTTATATGCCGTCAGCGCCTCGATGCTGCGAGGGCTGAAATGGCGGGTCTATGCGCCGGACCGATGGCCGCCCCTGTCGGCCGAGCCGGGGGCGTTCGGCTACTTCGAGCGGCTGGAGCCGATCGACCAGGTCGGCCACTCGATCTTCCTCTACCGGGTCGACGCCGAGGACGCCGAGCGGCTGGCCCCGCTCTGGCAAGCGGCGACGGTCGTCCCGGGGGGGACGGCGGGGGCCGCGCCGGGCGGCTGAAGGTCCTTGCATCGGCCGATCCCGGGGTTTACAACCAAGGGCCCGATCGGCCATCGATCTCGCGAGGCGCCACCGACCGTCCGTCCGAGGGCCCGCGACGGGGCGATTCCCCGCGCGCCACGGCCCGTGCTGGAGACTGCCTTCCCCATGAGCGACCAGAACATCGAGTCCCGGGCCCGAAAGGCGCTCGACGACGGCGAGGGGATCCTCCGCCTCGCCCCCACCTGGGTCCCCCGATCGTTCCTAATGCCCGGCGGCCGATTGAAGCTCGCCCGCCAGGACCTCTACGCCCTGGGTACCCACCGGGGCGGAATCGACGAGCGCTGGTTCTCCTCGACCACCCCCGCCGCCAACGAAGGCGCCCCGCCGGACGAGGGCCTCTCCTACGTCGTCACCGACGGCGGCGACCGCTTCACCCTGCGGGACGCCATCGCCTCCCACGGCGCCGAGACGATCGGCAAGGACCTGTGGGACACGTACAAGAAGTGGCCCGTCTACTCCAAGTTCTTCGACAACCTCGGGCCGATCCCGCATCACATGCACCAGAACGCCGAACAGGCCAAGAAGCTCGGCCTGGAGGGCAAGCCCGAGAGCTACTACTTCCCCCCCCAGCACAACTGGACCGGCACCAACAACTTCCCCTACACCTTCATGGGGCTGGAGCCGGGCACGATGAAGGCCGACATCCGGCGCTGCCTGGAGCGCTGGAACGAGGGGGACAACGGCATCCTCGACTATTCCAAGGCCTACCGCCTGAAGCCCGGGACCGGCTGGCTGATGCCGTCCTGCGTGCTCCACGCCCCCGGCTCGCTCTGCACGTATGAGCCCCAGTGGGGATCCGACGTCTTCGGCATGTACCAGTCGATGGTCGAGGGGCGCCGGGTCCCCTGGGAGCTGCTCGTCAAGGACGTGCCGCCCGAGTACCACCAGGACCTCGACTACCTCGTCGACCAGCTCGACTGGGAGCAGAACGTCGACGAACATTTCAAGGACAACCACTACCTCGAGCCGGTCGTCCGCTCCGGCGGCGAGGGCCGCGGCTACGTCGACAAGTGGGTGGTGTACGGCACGATCGGCGGCGAGCAGGTCTTCAGCGCCTGCGAGCTGACCGTCTTGCCCGGCTACTCGACCAAGATCACCGACCCCGGCGCCTCGGGCCTGATCGTCACCCAGGGTAGCGGCACGATCGGGACGCTGGACGTCGATTCGCCCGTCTACATCCGTTATGGCGAAGTGACCAAGGACGAGGTGTTCATCACCGCCAAGGCGGCCTCCGGCGGCGTCACCTTCACCAACACCGGCAGCGAGCCGTTCGTGAGCCTCCGCTACTTCGGCCCGAACGTCCACAAGGACCTGCCGAAGGTGGGGGCACACAAGGCATCGTGACGGTCGCCCCCGAGCGGCACCGACACGCCCCTCCGGCCGCCCGGACTCTCGCCGGGCGACCGGGGGGTTCGACGATTCGACGACGAGGCTCCGGTGGGCCTTGCCCACCCCCAGGGGGAAGAACCGATGAGCGACGGCCACCCGAATGCGTCCCCGAAGCTCCACAACGCCGCCTGGCCCGGCGTCGTCGGCAAGGGGGGGGAGGGGAACGACCCGCCGATCGAGCTGGAGACGATGCTCGACCTGACCGCCGCGGCCGAGGTCGACGGCATCAAGTTCGACGGCGTCGACCTGTTCCTGTTCGCCCCCCACGTCGACATCGACGCCGGCGACGACGACCTGAAGGCGCTGGCCGACAACGTCCGGTCCCGGGGGCTGGTGATCGGGTCGGTGGTCGCCCCCGTCTGGCCGCCGACCGGGGGCGGCCCGGCCAACGACCCCGGCGAGGGGCGTGAGAAATTCCTCACGCAAGTGCGCAAGGGCTGCCGGATCGCCGAGCGATTGCGGGAGCTGGGCGTCCGGCCCTACGGCGTCGTCCGGATCGACTCGGCCTGCTCGCCGGCCGACTGGGCCGCCGACCCTGAGACCAGCCAGAAGCACATCGCCGAGACGTTCAAGCAGGCCGCCGCCATCGCCCGGGACCACGGCGAACGCCTCGCCGCCGAGGGGGAGATCTGCTGGGGAGGCATGCACTCCTGGAAGACGATGGTGGACCTGCTGGAGCGGGTGGGGGAGCCGGACACCGTCGGGTTCCAGGCCGACATGGCCCACACGCTGCTCTACACCCTGGGCGAGAACGCGCCGGGAGACCGCATCCTGCCGATGGACTTCTCCTGGGACGACACGGCGACGCTCGACGCCGCCCTGAAGACCCTGACCGACGCGCTGCGCCCCTGGACGATCGACTTCCACGTCGCCCAGAACGACGCGACTGTCTTCGGCTCCGGCTCCCACGACCACACCGGCCGCCATTGCCTGCCGAACGACCCCAACGGCAAGCTCGACATCCCCCATCACGCGGCCTTCTGGCTCCGCGACGGGCAGGGCGAACTGACGAGGAAGTTCGAGCATATCTGCTGGGACGGCTGCATGTTCCCGAACTCGGTGATGATGCAACCCCAGACCTGGAACGACATCCTCGCCAAGATGGTCGCCGTCCGCGACCATCACGGCTGGAATTGACGACCCATCCGCGCGATCGAACGGAGGAGCCCGAGATGAATCGACGTCCGTTCCTGGTCTCGGCGGCCCTGCTCGCCTCGGCCATCGCGCTCGGCGTCGGCCTCTCGGCGCGGCCGGGCCGAGGCCAGATCTCCGACGCCCTGCGTGAGGTGGGGCGGTTCGGCGTCGCGGCCACCGGCGACACCCTCTACGTGATCGACACCGTGAACGGCCGCTGCTATCGCCACAATCCGGCCGGAGGATGGGAATTCCTGGAATCCCCCGTCCCGCAGATCCGCACCGATCCTTGACTCGACCCCGATCGGCGGGGTCGCCTCGACACGTCCCGATCCACCGAGACCGAACCACGTCGCGCCCGAGACGATCGCCTCCTCTCGGCCCCGAGGTATGAAATGGCCGCTACGAACGACCTCCGCATCGGCATCATCGGCTACGGCTTCATGGGCCGGACCCATTCGAATGCCTACAAGCAGGTGCCGCAGTTCTTCGACCCGCCGCTGCGGCCCGTGCTCAAGGCCGTCTGCGGCCGGGACGAGGCGAACGCGAAGGCGTTCGCCGAGCGCTGGGGCTACGAGTCGATCGAGACCGACTGGCGGAAGCTGATCGACCGGGACGACATCGACGCCGTCGACATCTGCACGCCGAACAATACCCACGCCGAGATCGCCATCGCCGCCGCCGAGGCGGGCAAGATGGTGCTCTGCGAGAAGCCGCTGTCGATGGACTTGAAGCAGGGCCAGCAGATGGTCGACGCCATCGAGAAGGCCGGCGTCCCGAACACGGTCTGGTACAACTACCGCCGCGTCCCGGCCGTCTCGCTGGCCAAGCAGTTGATCGACGAGGGACGACTCGGCAAGATCTTCCACTACCGGGCCAACTTCCTCCAGGACTGGACGATCTCCGCGGACCTCCCCCAGGGCGGCGCCGCCCTCTGGCGGCTCGACGCCGCCGCGGCCGGCTCGGGCGTGACCGGCGACCTGCTGGCCCACTGCATCGACACGGCCTTGTGGCTCAACGGCAAGATCGGCGACGTCTGCGCCATGACCGAGACGTTCATCAAGGAACGCACGCATACGCTCACCGGCAAGGTCGAGAAGGTGGGCATCGACGACGCCTGCGCCTTCCTCTGCCACTTCGAGAACGGCTCGCTCGGCCTGTTCGAGTCGACCCGGTACGCCCGGGGGCACAAGGCCCTCTACACCCTGGAGATCAACGGCGAGCACGCCTCGATCCGCTGGGACCTGCACGACCTGCACCGCCTGGAGTACTTCGACCACCGGGACGACTCGATCGTCCGGGGCTGGCGGTCGGTCCACGTCACCGACGGCGACATGCCCTACATGAAGCACTGGTGGGTTCCCGGCTTGCAGATCGGCTATGAGCACACCTTCATCCACCAGTTCGCCGACTTCCTGGACTGCGCCGCCCAGGGGAAGCCCTGCCCGCCCACCTTCCGGGACGCCCTGGCGACTCAGGCCGTCTGCGACGCCGTCCTCGACTCGGCCGAGCAGAGGAAGTGGGAAGACGTCGTCCCCGTCTGAGATGCGACCCGGACCGTCGTCGAACCGAACCAACGAAGGGGAACGACCGCCATGAAGATCGGGATGAATCTGCTGCTCTGGGCCGACGCAGTCACCCCCGAGCATGATGCGCTGCTGGAACAGCTCAAGGCCCTGGGTTTCGACGGCGTCGAGATCCCGATCTTCGATGGCTCCGACACGGCCCCCTACCAGCGGCTCGGCAAGCGGCTGGAGGGACTGGGCCTGGGCGCCACGGCGGTGACGGTCATGGGGCCCGAGGTCAATCCGATCTCGCCCGACGCATCGGTCCGAAGCGCGGCGGTCGCCCACCTGGACGGCGTGCTCGCCTGCTGCGCCGCCGCCGGGGCGGAGGTGCTCTGCGGGCCGATCCACTCGGCACTAGGGCACTTCTCCGGGGAGGCGCCGACCGGGGAGGAGTTCAAGTTCGGGGTCGATTCGCTCCGGAAGGCCGCCGAGAAGGCGGAGGGCCACGGGGTGATGCTCGCCTGCGAGTACCTCAATCGGTTCGAGAACTACTTCCTGACCACCGCCGAGCAGACCGCCAGGTTCGTGGATGCCGTCGGGCACCCGTCGTGCCGGATGATGTACGACAGCTTCCACGCCCACATCGAGGAGAAGGGGCAGGAGTCGGCCATCGCCTCGTGCGGCGACCGGATCGTCCACGCCCACGTCTCGGAGAACGACCGAGGGACGCCCGGCACCGGGCAGGTGGACTGGGACGGGTACTTCGGGGGGCTCAAGGCGGCCGGATTCGACGGCTGGTACACGATCGAGGCCTTCGGTCGGGCCTTGCCGGCACTGGCGGCGGCGACGAGGGTCTGGCGCGACCTCTTCCCGGACCCGATGGGGCTCTGCCGGGACGGCCTCGCCTTCATCACGCGGCGGACGGGTTCTTGATCATGGATGTCGTCGGCTTGAAGGGCGACCGGGTCCGCCTCGTGCCGCTGGACCGGTCGCTGCACCTGGAGAACGCCTACCGCTGGCTCAACGACCCGGCGGTGACGGCGACCCTCAAGCACCACTTCGGCGTCTCCCGGAGCGAGGAGGAGGCGTTCTTCGAACGCTCGGAATCGGCGAGGGATCGCGACCTGCTCTGGGGGATCCACGACGAGTCGGGCCGGCACCTCGGCATGATCGGCCTGCACGTCAACTGGCGGATGCGGTGCGCCTCCGGCGGGCTGTTCCTCGGCGCCCGAGACGCCTGGGGCCAGGGCTTCGGGACCGACGCGGTCCGGGTCCGGACCCGCTTCGCCTTCGAGCAGCTCGGACTGCACCGGGTCGAGGGCCACACCTTCAACCCGTCGATGCGACGGATCTACGAGAAGGCCGGGTACCGCGCCGAGGGGGTCTCCCGGAAGGTGTTCTGGCGGGACGGCCGCTGGAACGATGCCCACCGCTATGCCCTGATCGAGGAGGATTACTTCGGGACCGCCCCTGCTCCCGCGACCGCCCCCGAGGGCGCCGAGGCGCCTGCCCCCACCCCGCCCGGGCCGATCCGCCTGACCGTCGACCAGGCGGTGGGCGCGTTCCACATGCTCTTCTACGACTCCGCCGCGAGGACCTGGGACAATACGCACTGGCTCGGGGCCCGGGTCCTGAAATGCCCGACGGACGCCTGGATCTACCAGGAGATCCTCTGGGACACCCGGCCGGACCTGATCGTCGAGTGCGGCACCCGGTTCGGCGGCTCGGCGTTCTACCTCGCCACGCTCTGCGACCTGATCGGTCACGGCGAGATCCTGACCATCGACGTCGACACCCGGTACACCACCCGACGCGACCACCCCCGGATCACCTACCTCGCCGGCTCCTCGGTCGACGGCGCCATCCTCGACGAGGTCCGGCGCCGGGCCGAGGGCAGGTCGGTCATGGCCGTGCTCGACTCCGACCACAGCCGGGACCACGTCCTCGCGGAGCTGTACGCCTACGCCCCGATCGTCACCCCCGGCCAGTACCTCGTCGTCGAGGACACGAACATCAACGGCCACCCCGTCCTCCCCGGCTTCGGCCCCGGGCCGATGGAGGCGCTCCGGGAGTTCCTCGCCGGCAACGACGCGTTCGAGATCGACCGAGACCGGGAGAAGTTTTTCATGACCTTCAACCCCAGCGGCTACCTGCGGAAGAAGCACCCGCCCGCCTGATCCTCCCCGGCTTGTTTTCGAAGTCCCGGGCACCTTGACGTCACGATCCCGCCGGACGCCGGACGGCATGGCCCTCGGCTTCGAGGGCGGCGGCGGCCCGGTCGAGCAGCCGGCCGGGGACGAGCACGTAGTCGGTGTCGAAGGTCGAGACGACGAACAGGTTGACCCCGGCGTCGGCCAGGGGCCCGGCGATCGAGGCGAGCACGCCGGTCAGCGCGAAGGGCAGGGGGCCCTCGACCCGGAAGGCCCTCCAGCCGCGCTCCGCCCGGACCCCCTCGGGCACGAGGTCGGCCGGGCAGACCACCGAAAGCTCATCGGCCGTCCGGGTCCGGGAGGAGAGCGGGGAGCCGGGCCGGTCGGCCCAGCCCGGCACTGCCGCGCCCGGGTCGAGCCGGGAGACGGCGAAGCTGCCGGGCAGGAGATCGAGTACCAGGGGACGAGCGGACATCGGCCTCCCCCGATCCGGGCGGCCGATCAGGCGCCGACGGCCTTCTTGCGGTCCTTGGAAGAGCGGTCGGCGCGCCTGCGGTCCTCCTCCCGGAGCTCCTTCTTGCGGAGGCGGATCTTGGAGGGGGTGACCTCGACGAGCTCGTCGTCCTCGATGTATTCGAGGGCGATTTCGAGGGTCAGCTCGCGGGGGGGCTTGAGCAGGATGTTCTTGTCGGAGCCGGAGGCCCGCATGTTCGTGAGCTTCTTCTCCTTGCTCGGGTTGACGACCAGGTCGTTGTCCCGGGCGTGCTCGGCCACGATCATCCCCTCGTAGACCTCGTCGCCGGGGGCGACGAACATCACCCCGCGCTGCTGGAGGCCGTCGAGGGCGAAGGCGATGGCCTGCCCCCGGCAATTGCTGATCATCACGCCGTTGGGGCGGCGGGGGATTTCGCCACGGTGGGGGCGGAACTCGTGGAAGTTGTGGTGCATGATCGCCTCCCCCTGGGTGGCGCTCAGCAACCGGGTGCGGAGGCCGAGCAGCCCTCGGGCGGGGATCACGAACTCCATGTGGGCGTAGGTGCCCTTGAGGTCCATGTTCAGCAGCTCGCCCCGGCGGTTGCCGACCAGCTCCATCGCCGGCCCCCGGTGCTCCTGGGGCACGTCGATCACGAGGTACTCGTACGGCTCGTGCTTGACGCCGTCGATCTGCTTGACGACGACCTCAGGCTTGCCGACCGACAGCTCGTAGCCCTCGCGCCTCATCGTCTCGATCAGGACGGAGAGGTGGAGCAGGCCCCGGCCGGAGACCATGAAGGAGTCTCGGTCCTCGGTCGGCTCCACGCGGAGGGCGACGTTGGAGCGCAGCTCCTTGTCGAGCCGGTCCTTCAGGTGGCGGGAGGTGAGGTATTCCCCCTCCCCGGTCAGCGGCGAGTCGTTGATCGTGAAGAGCATCCCCAGGGTCGGCTCGTCGACCTCGATCCGGGGCAGGGGGGTCGGATCCTCGGCGGCGGAGACGGTGTCGCCGATGTCGACGTCGGCCAGGCCGACCAGCGCGACGACCTCGCCGGCCGAGGCCAGCTCGACCTCGACCCGGCCGAGCTTGTCGAAGACGAGGACCTGGTTGATCGTCCCGGGGATGGCCCGGCTCCCCGCCTTGATCAGGCTGGCCGGCTGCGCCTTGCGGACGGAGCCGGAGACGATCCGGCCGATGGCGATCCGGCCGACGAACTCGGAGAAGTCCAGGGTCGTGCAGAGCAGCTTGAAGGGGCCGTCGGCGTCGACCTCGGGGCCGGGGATCTTCTCGACGATCAGGTCGAGCAGGGGGCGGATGTCGCCGGATCGGGCCCCGGGGTCGTGCGAGGCGTAGCCGGCGCGGCCGGAGGCGTAGAGGTAGGGGAAGTCGAGTTGCTGGTCGTTGGCCCCCAGCTCGATGAAGGTCTCGAAGACCTCGTCCAGGACCTCGAGCGGCCGGGCGTCGGGCCGGTCGATCTTGTTGACCACGACGATCGGCCGGAGCTTGTTGGCGAACGCCTTGCGGAGGACGAACTTGGTCTGCGGCATCGGCCCTTCGAAGGAGTCGACCAGCAGCAGGCAGCCGTCGGCCATCTGGAGGGTGCGCTCGACCTCGCCGCCGAAGTCGGCGTGGCCGGGGGTGTCGATGATGTTGATCTTGGTGCCGCCATAGCCGATGGCGATGTTCTTGGCCAGGATCGTGATGCCCCGCTCGCGCTCCAGGTCGTTGGAGTCGAGGATGCAGTCGCCCATGAGCTGGTTCTCTCGGAACGAGCCCGACTGGCGGAGCATGGCATCGACCAGCGTCGTCTTGCCGTGGTCGACGTGGGCGATGATGGCCACGTTGCGGATGTCGTCGCGTCGGGTCATGTTCGAGGTGTCTTCCGGCGGAAACCGGTTCGGGGGGTCGGGGATTGATGCGGCCGGGGGGGGAGGTGGGGCTACTTCGGCACCTTAACAATACGGTCGGGGCAGCCATCCCGACAAGGCCGACCGACTCTCGGAGCGGCCGGGGGTCGGAGACCGAGAAGGGGTCCGGACGGGGCCGGGATTGGTTCGGTGCGCCAATGGGGTGAGAGTGGAATTCGTCATAACTTGTTAAGGAGGAGCGGTATGTGGTTTGTCAAATGGGTTCGCTCCGTCGGATTTGCGCTCCCGGTGTGCGAGAGGGGGACCGAGCGAGGGCCCTGGTCCTCCCCCCGATGCCTGGGCCCCTGGGATTGGTCTCGATCCGGCTGGACGGATGCGGGTCGGAGGGGATGCGAGGGGATCGGTGCGCTGGGGAGGAAATCCGCAACGGCTTTGCCCTGGGTGAGTTGCGTTCGGCAAATGGGTTCGCTCGGGGAAATGACACTCCCCTTGGGACTTCGAGTTCGGGCGAACTCCGGACCCAGATCAACCCGGGCGGAGGGACGCTGCCTGATGCGTGCATGAAATCGGTGTGAAGAGGCTCGATCTCCACGGTCTGGAGTCGAGTCGAAAAGGTGGCGCATGTTTGGTTGCGTGTTCTTATGGGTGTTGTCTTGCGTGATCTATAGTGCCATGCCTGGTGGGATCGTTTTCGTGACTGATTGCGTGAGTGTGGATGATGCGTCACTGGTGAAGGTCGCCAGGGTGATGGCCGGGGGCCTGGGCTGTTGAAGAGGAGCCGGGCCGTCTCCTATACGATCGAGGGGGCGGGCCGTTTAATTCACTCAAAATTGGGAGAATCGGTCTGGGCGCCCGGGGACGGTTGCCCGGAACGGCCCAGCGATCGGACGCTCCGGAGAGCGTCTCGACGTGGTCGGGTCGGTCGGTGGCGAGATCCCGGGGCTCGCCAGGGTCGGCGGGGAAGTCAAAGCGCGACCAGGGGGCCTGGGCGTCGGGGCGAGGGAGTTGTGGGGGGGGGCCCCCGGCCGGAGCGGGCGGGGGTGGGGTCGAGGCCGTCGAGGGTGAGGTCGTCGGGGGGCTCGACCCCGCCGGCGGAGAGGGCGAGTGGGGGAAGCGGGGAATTGCCCGATGGGGGCCTCCACGGAGGTCTACAATGATCGCGACCCGGGCCGGGGGATGTCCCCGATGCCCGGGAGGGCTTGCACGTGTCGATCCTGCCGGGGGGGCCCGGCTCCGACGGTCGGCGTCGGGCCCGGCCCCAGCCTTCGAGTCGAGGAGTTCCCGTGATCGAGGTCGCCCGCCCCGCCCCCGTCCTCGATCGGCTCGCGCCCGGGCGCGATCGCGATCGGATCGACCTGTATCTGAATGCGTTCCTGGCCGAGTCCCGGCGTCGGCACCTGGGGAACGCGCACCTGGAACCGCTGTATGAACAGGTCTGCGGGGCCGTCCTGCGGGGAGGCAAGCGGATCCGACCGCGGATCTGCCTGGCGAGCTACCGGATCGTCTCCGGGGAGGACGAGGTGCCTCCCCGGCCGGCCTGGCTGGCGGCCAGCAGCCTGGAAATCTTCCACGCCTTCATGCTCGTGCACGACGACCTGATCGACGGCAGCCTGCTCCGCCGCGACCGGGACACGCTGCACGAGGCGTTGCGACGGGGGCACGACCGGCCGGAGTCGGACCGGGCCCGCAAGCTCGGCTCCGACCTGGGCCTGATCGGCGGGGACCTGCTGTTCGCCCTCGGGATGAGGATGGTGAGCCGGGCGGGGATCGACCCGAAGGTGGCGCCCGGGGTCCACCGCCTGCTCTCCGACATGCTGCTGGAGACGGGCCTGGGCGAGGCGCTCGACGTGCTCTACGACGACTGCCCGCTGGAGCGGATCACCGAGGCCCAGATCATCGAGGCGTACCTGAGGAAGACGGCCCGCTACAGCATCTCCGGGCCGCTGGTGCTCGGCGCGATGCTGGCCGAGGCGCCGAGGGCCGTCTGCCGGGCGTTGGACCGCTTCGGCGACCTGCTCGGCCTGGGCTATCAGATCCGCAACGACCTGGACGCCCTGGCCGTCGGGCCTGACGAGGGGGACCACCCGGACCTGGACGGCGGGAAGCGGACGATCGTGCTCTGGGACGCCCATCGGCTGTTGACGGCCTCGGGGCGTCGGGAACTGGCCCGGCTGCTCGACGAGGGGCCGGGGATCGGGCGTCGCCGACGCCTGCACGCCCTGATCCACGAGAGCGGGGCGATCGAGGCGAGCGAGGATCGGCTGCGGTCGTTGCAGGAGGAGGCGCACTCGGCCCTGGTCGAGTCGCCGCTGGATCCGATGCAGCGGCGATCGCTGCTGGCGCTGATCGACCTGCTGCCGGGAGGGGTCCCGACCTCGGCGGCGGGGGTGGGGCGGGACTGATCGGGGCGATCGGGCCGGTTCCCGGGGGGGTGGTCGTCGTCCGACCGCCGGCGGTCAAGGTCCCTCGCTCGAAGGTCGAGAGTCGCAGGCATGAGCATCGAGACGGTGGTTGATTCGAACGTCGACTCGCCCGCTCGGGGAGGCGACGGCCCGGCCCGGCCCGGCCCGAGGGCGGTGGTCATCGGCAGCGGCTTCGGCGGCCTGGCGGCGGCGATCCGGCTGCAGGCCAAGGGATACGCGACCACGATCCTGGAGATGCGCGACAAGCCCGGCGGCCGGGCCTACGTGTACGAGGACGAGGGGTTCGTCTTCGACGCCGGGCCGACGATCATCACCGTGCCGTTCCTCTTCGACGAACTGGCCGAGGTGGCGGGCAAGCGGCTCGGGGACTACGTGTCGATCGTGCCGTGCGACCCGTACTACCGGATCTACTTCGACGACGGCTCGGTCTTCGACTACGTCGGCGACCCCGACCGCTTCGAGGCCGAGATCCGCAAGTTCAACCCCGACGACGTGGACGGCTACCGCCGATTCGTCGAGTACACCCGGAAGGTCTTTGACCGCGCCTTCACCGACCTGGCCCACCACTCCTTCCACAGCGTCTGGGAGATGGCCAAGGTCGCGCCCGACCTGATGCGGCTGAGGGCCGAGGTGCCGGTCTTCCGCCGGGTCTCGCAGTTCATCACGGACCCCCGCCTGCGGGTCGCGCTGTCGTTCGAGCCGCTGCTGATTGGCGGGAACCCGCTGAGGTCTTCGTCGATCTACGCGATGATCCACTATCTGGAGAAGACCTGGGGCGTCCACTTCGCCATGGGGGGGACCGGGGCCCTGGTCGACGGCCTGGTCCGGATGTTCCGGGACATCGGCGGTACCATCGAGCTGGGCGCGCGGGCGGAGGAGATCGAGGTCGAGCGGGGGGGCGTCCGGGCCGTCCGGCTGGCCGACGGGAGGAGGCTGGAGGCCGACGTGGTCGTCTCCAACGGGGACGTGGCGAACACGTATCGCAAGCTGATCCGCCCCGAGCACCGCCGCAAGTGGACCGACCGACGGCTGGAGCGGATGCGATACGCCATGAGCCTGTTCGTGGTCTACTTCGGCACGGACCGGACGTATGAGCACCTGCCGCACCACGCGATCATCCTCGGCCCCCGCTACGAGGGGCTGCTCCGGGACATCTTCGACCGGAAGGTGGTGGCCGACGACTTCTCCCTCTACCTGCACACGCCGACGAGGACCGACCCGTGCCTCGCCCCCCCGGGGTGCGAGGGGTTCTACGTGCTGAGCCCGGTGCCCCACCTCGGCGGCGGCCAGGACTGGGACGCGATCAAGGAGCAGTACGCCGACCGGATCCTCGCCTCCCTGGAGAAGGATCATCTCGTCCCGGACTTGCGCAAGCACCTGGTGACGAAGCGGATTTTCACGCCCAAGGACTTCGAGACGCAGCTCGATGCGTACATGGGCTCCGCCTTCCAGTTCGAGCCGGTGCTGACACAGTCGGCCTGGTTCCGGCCGCACAACAAGAGCGAGGACGTGGAGGGCCTGTTCTTCGTCGGCGCCGGGACGCACCCCGGGGCCGGGCTGCCGGGGGTGGTCAGCAGCGCGAAGGTGCTCGACCGCTGGCTGCCTCCCGTGGCCCGAACGGAGGGGGCCTGAGCGGTGGCCGTCTCGGCGGCGGATGCCGACCTGGCCCTCGGGGAGCGGGTCTGCCGGCGGATCACCCGGCATCATGCCAGGACGTTCTACTTCGCCTCCCATTGCCTGCCGAGGGAGACCCGGCGGCATGCCTACGCGATCTATGGCTTCTGCCGCTGGGCGGATAATGCGGTGGACGAGGCGGAGGGGGTCGAGGAGGCGTCGAGGAGACTGGACCAGGCCCGAGCCACGCTCGACCGGGCCTACGGCGACGGCCCGGCGTCGCCGGGGGTCCTGGCGTTCCGGAGGACGGTGAAGGAACGGGAGATCCCCCGGGAGCTGTTCGACGCCCTGCTCGACGGGATGGCGATGGACCTGACGATCGACCGCTACCCGGACTTCCAGGCGCTGGACCTGTACTGCTACCGGGTCGCGGGCGTCGTCGGGTTGATGATGACCCGCGTGTTCGGGTATCGTGACCCGTCGTGCTTCCCCCGGGCGCTGGCGCTCGGCCGGGCGATGCAGCTGACCAACATCCTCCGGGATGTTCGAGAGGACCTGGACCGGGGCCGCGTCTATCTGCCCCAGGACGAGCTGGCCCGATTCGGGGTCGCCGAGGGGCAGCTGGCCGAGGGGCGGGTCGACGACCGGTTCCGCGACCTGATGCGGTTCCAGATCGACCGGGCGAGGCGGGCCTATGCCGAGTCGGGGCGGGGCGTCCCGCTGCTGATCGGCGCGACCAGCCGGCTGACCGTCCGGGTGATGGGCCGGCTCTACGGCGGGATCCTCGACGAGATCGAGCGCCTCGACTACGACGTCTTCCGATCCCGGGCCCGGGTCTCGACCGCTCGCAAGCTCCGGCTGCTGGCAGGGTGCCAGCTCGAGACGATCGGCGAAGGGCTGCGACGCTCCTGGACCTGAGAGACCCCACCGTGACCGCCTCTCCCACACCCTCCCCGGCCCCGGCCCCGACTCCGACGACATCCGCCCTCGACCCCGACCGCTTCTTCGACCTGCAAGCCCCCGGCTCGCAGGAGTGGTGGTACTTCGACGCGATCAGCGACGACGGGCGGGACGCGCTGGTCGTCATCTTCTTCGCCGGCCTCCCCTTCGACCCGGCCTACGGGATGGCGGCGAAGCGGCATCTGAAGCGGCCGGACCGGCACCCGGCGCCCCACCCGCTGGACCACTGCGGGATCAGCCTCGGCTGGTATCGGCCCGAGGGGGGGACGATCCGACGCCGGGGCCGGGGCAACCCGGGAGACCGGGCCCAGGCCTACGCCCTGGACGCCCACCGCCGAGACGCCTTCGATCACGACCCGTCGCCGTTCCGCGTCTCCGTCGCCGGCAGCCGGGTCGAGCGGGACGAGGAGGGGTACCGGATCGTGGTCGGGGTGGCGGACTGGGACCCGAAGCGTCGGATCACCGCCGACCTGCGGTTCCGGCCCGCCGGGGGGACCGAGCCGTTCGAGGTGGACCTTGGGGCGGAGGGCTCGCCCCACCGCTGGATCCTGGCGGCGGCCGATTGCCGGGTCGAGGGGACCCTGGCCATCGACGGCCCCGGGGGCGACTCGGTCGCCTTCAAGGGCCGGGGCTACCACGACCACAACGCCGGGTCCGAGGAATTGTCCCTGGCGATGCGGCGCTGGGAGTGGGGGAGGGTCCACGAGGGGGACCGCACCGAGATCTACTACGTCGCCGAGCCGAGGTCCGGCGGGAGGCGGTCGCTCTGGATCTCGTGCCGGGACGGCAAGCCGGAGGAGATCCGGGAGGGGCCGGCCGAGGCGGTCGCACAGCCCTGGAAGAATGAGTTCTTCGTGCCCTACCACGGGGCGATGACGTTCACCGACGGGGACGGGAGGCGCCTGCAGCGCTGGAACGACCACCACGTCGACTCCGGGCCATGCTACCAGCGCTGGCTGGCCGAGTTCCGGGGGCCGGGGTTCCGTTCCAATCGGGTCGGCTTCAGCGAACTGCTGGATACCGCCCGGATGAACCACCCGCTCTACAACTGGATGATCCCGTATCGGCTGAGGAGGCACCCGGCCCCGGGCTGATCGGGCGGGCGACCGGACGGCCGAGTGTCGCCCGGTCCGGACGGTTCTCGACTGCCTTCCCGGAGCATCCAGGAGAGGCAACGCGGGCCTGCGCGATCGAACACCCCGATCCGGGCCCCGGTGCGATCGGGCCGGGCCGGGGGAGGGGATCGATGCTGGTGTTGAGCCGCAAGCTGGAGCAGCGCATCGTGCTGGGCGACGGCATCCGGATCACCGTGGTCGCCATCGAGGGCGGCCGGGTCCGGCTCGGGATCGAGGCCCCTCCCCAGGTCGCCGTCGTCCGGGCGGAGATCGCCGGGGAGGGCGGGGGGCCGAGTCGTCCCGATCGGCGAGGCCCGGCCGGGCCTCGCCGGACCTGAGGGCCCGGCCGAACTCCACGAGGCCCCGGTCAGAAGGCGATGGCCGAGGCGCCCGCGTCTCCCGTCCCGCCGCCGCCTGGGCTGTCGGGCCGGCCGCTGAAGCGGGCGATGGCACGCTGGCCGACGGCGAAGGTGCCCAGCGTCAGGTCGACCGGGTTGGCGCCGCTGGTGGGGGGCTCGCCGCCGGGGAACTCCCAGATCAGCGCGGCGTTGTAGGTGGCGTCGCCCGATTCCTCGGTGTAGAAGTAGATGTGGATGAGCTGCTGGTTGCGGTCGGTGAGGGTGGCACGCTCGAAGGAGAGGGAGCGGGCGGGCTCGCTGCGGGGCCAGATGGTCTTGGAGACCTGCTCCAGGGGGGCGGAGGTGACCTCATCGCCGTAGACCACTTTCAGGACGTCGAGAACGTCGGCGCGGAAGTCGCCCCGGGGGACCGGCGGCTGCTCGGGCTGCTCCTGGCCCTGCTCGGGCTCCTGGGAGTCTCGCCGGGCGAGGGCGTGGACCTGGTACGGGCCGGTCGAGAGCTGGTCGCCGGCGCCGGGGGTGATGAAGCTGTTCTCGGCCTCGAAGAAGCCGGGATTCAGGGGGATCAGCTGGAACTGCCCGACCTGCTCCAGGCCCTGGGGGGCCCGGAAGTAGATGTCGTTCTCGGCGAAGGCGCCCTGCATCGGCCCGGCGAGGGTCGCGTTGATCGTCATCTCGTCCTTGATCCGGCGCTCGGTGGCCTGCAACCGGGCCTCGTAGCTGGCGAAGCCGCAGCCGAGCGGGGCGATGGACAGGGCGCAGAGCGCCGCGAGGGCCGGGAGCCGTCTCATTGGGGACCTCGATGCCGGGGCGGGGCGGGGCGATTGGCGCGTGCGGATCGACCCGGGGGCCGAACCGCCACCGGCCGGCCCCGGTCGGGTCGGGATGACAGAATGGTCGGCCCGCCCGGCCCGAGTGTCAAGAGAGCTGCGCCGGGGAGTGGGCGGAGGCGTGCGGGGTGCTCGACCAGAGGATCCGGCGGAACTCGACGGCGTCGGCCGGATCCTCGGGGGCGACCGGCACGACGTCCGGCTCGAAGCTCGGGTCCTCGGCCCGGAGCAGGGCCACCTGACCGGCGAGCTGGAACCATCGGACGACCGTCCGGCCGCCGACCCGGGCGGCCACGAGGGCCCCGTTGAGCGCCTCGGGCTCCTCCGACTGCTCGGAGACGCCGACCACGGCGCCGTCGGCCAGGATGGGGACCATGGCGTCTCCCCGGACCCGGATGCACCGGAAGTGCCGGATGCCGGCGAGCCACTCCCGCTTCAGGGGCATGGTGACGAAGTCGAGGTCGCCCGGCCTCCCCGCCTCGGCGTCGGGATCCTCGACCCGGACGACGACCTGATCGGCGTCCGGATCCGGGCCGGACGCGGGGGGGAAGATCACCCCGCCGGGGTCGTCGAGCCCGTCCCCCTGCTCCAGCATCGACAGGGCCCGGCGCAGCAGGTCGGGGACCGACCCGGGGGGGGCCGGGGGGGCGTCTGCCCCGGGCATCGGCCTGACCCGTCGGAACTTCGAGCCCTGGCCGTGCAGCAGCCAGAGGGGCTCGACCTCGGTCAGTTCGATGAACCGCAGGAGCACCTCGGAGGGTACGGTCACCCCCGTCTCGTAGTTGTACCAGGTCCGGATCGGCAGGTTCAGCCGCCGGGCCAGTTCCGGCCCGCCCCGCTCGCCGTACTGTTCGGTCCGGATTTCCTTGAGCCGGTGGGCCAGCTCGCACTTGGTGCGGACGACCTCCGGGGAACTCTTGCAGCGCGCCATCGGTGCAGATTCCTCCTCCCCCCCGGGAGCGATGGGAGAGATAATGACCGCCCCCTCGCGGCCGAGCGGACGCCCGGCGTGTGGAAGAATCCTAGTATAGCAATCGATGAAGGTAAAGGAAGGCGAGAGGGATGTCTGGCGGGAGGGAGGTTGCATGAGATCAACGTCGGTCGTCGTCATCGACCTCGATCCCCATGAGGAATTCGGCGATGGCCTCGTCGGCCTCGCCGCTCTCCGGTGCGGGTTCGGGCTCGGGGGAGGGCTTGGCCTTGGGCTTGGCCGGGGGGGCGGCCGCCTTGGCCGGGGGACTCGATGCCTGGGCGGGTTCGGGCTCCGGGGCCTTGGCGGGCTTGGCGGCGGGGGCCTTGGCGGGCTTGGCGGCGGGGGCGACCTTGGCGGGGGGAGGGGCCGTGTCGTCGTCGCCGGTGACGAAGGAGAGCACGTCGTCCTCATCGAGCGGGATCGGGGGATCGACCGACTCGGGGATGGCCGTGTCGCCGGGTCCGGCCTTGGCGCCGGGGTCGGAGCCGGAGGAGACCCCGGCAGCGGCGGCCGGGGCGGCGGCCGCCGTCGCCTTCTCGACCCGGAACTTGATCGGCCCGACGAGCAACTCGTCCCCGGCCTCCAGGACGCGTTGCTCCTCGATCCGCTTGCCGTTGACGAAGGTGCCGTTGGCGCTGCCCAGGTCCTTGACCAGCAGCAGCCCCTTCTTCTCGAAGAGCTGGCAGTGCTTGCGGCTGACCTGGGAGGAGCGGACCGTCAACTCGCAGCCGTCCTGGCGGCCGACGGTGGTGACCCCGTCGGCCAGTCGGATGGTCTTGGCGGCGCTGCGACCGTGCTGGACGACAAGCTGGTAATCCATGGGACGAACCTCAGCACCATCGGGGGCGACAGGACCCGACCGTCCTGGGCCCGGGACGAGCGCGATTGCTGGGGGCCGAGTCGGAAATGAGTTGACCATTCTACGATACCACCGGAATCCCCCTGGGGGCAATCCCGGGGGGGCCGGGCGGGGCCCGACGGGGCGATCGGGGGGGCGGAAAGTTTCGGCGGTGGGGCCTTGCCTTGGCGGCCGGGGCGGGGATATATTGGGATCGTCTCGCTCACGCGGGGCACACAATTCGACGCTGATCAGGCCGGCCCCACCGACTGATCGCGACGGGCGGGAGTAGCTCAGGGGTAGAGCACCACGTTGCCAACGTGGTTGTCGTGGGTTCAAATCCCATCTCCCGCTCTTTATTTTATTGGTGGACGATTCACCGACCCCCGGGCTGGCGGCCGACGCTCGAGCATATCGGGTTGGACGGGGTATCCCGAGCTGCCCCCCGGCCCGATTGATGTCTCTGCGGAAGGACCGCCCTCGATGAGCACCGGGGAGAACGAGCGCGACGAGCCCCAGACCGAGGCCGCCACGGCCGAGGGGGAGGCCATCCAGGAGGGGGACGCCAAGAAGCGTCTGAACCTGGACGTGCAGATCACCGACGCCGGCCCGTGCAAGAAGCACGTCAAGATCGTCGTGCCGCGATCGGACATCGACGAGCAGTTCGAGGAGTCGATCGGCACCTTCCGCAAGGAAGCCCTGGTGCCCGGCTTCCGGCCCGGGAAGGCCCCCAGGGAGCTGGTCCAGCGCCGCTTCCGCAAGGAGGTCGCCGGCCAGGTCAAGTCGGCCCTGCTGATGGCCTGCATGGAGCAGCTCGACGAGGAGCACAAGCTCAACCCGATCACCCAGCCGGAATTCGACTTCGAGGCGATGGAGCTGCCCGAAGACGGGCCGATGGAGATCGAGCTCGACGTCGAGGTCCAGCCCGACTTCGAGACGCCCGAGTACAAGAACCTCGTCGTCAAGCGGCCGGTCCGGAAGATCGCCGACGCCGACGTGGAGGGCCAGTATCGGGCCTTCCTCGAGCGGTACGCCCAGATCGTGCCGAAGCTCGAGGGCGGGGCCGAGCCGGGCGACTACGTCGTGGCGGATCTCTCCTTCTCGCACGACGGCAAGACGCTCAACGAGGTCAAGGAGGTGCAGTTCCGCCTCCAGCCCCAGCTCCGCTTCCAGGACGGGGTGATCCCCGCGCTGGCCGAGTCGCTGACCGGGGCCAAGCCGGGGGAGTCGAGGACGGCCAAGGCGCAGATCGGCACCTCGTCCCCGGACCCCAACCTCCGGGGCAAGGAGGTCGACGTCTCGATCCAGGTCCACGACCTGAAGGCCGTCCGCCTGCCCGAGGCCGACCCCGCGTTCTTCGAAGGGATCGGCTTCGACGACGAGCAAGATCTGAAGCAGGCGTTGCGATCGGTCCTGGAGCGCCGGGTCGAATTCCAGGCCCGCCAGGCGGTCCGCCGCCAGATCGTCGACCAGTTGATCGAGCGGGTGCCGTTCGACCTGCCGGCCGACCTGGTCAAGCGACAGGAGATCTCGACCCTCCGCCGCCTCGTCAACGAGATGCGGGAGGCCGGCTATTCGGACTCCGAGCTGCGGGCCCGGGAGGCCGAGGTCCGGGCCAACGCCCACGAGGTCACCCAGCGGAACCTCAAGGAGTTCTTCCTGCTGGCCAAGATCGCCGAGGGCGAGGACATCAAGGTCGAGGACGAGGACCTGTCCGACGAGATCGAGATGATCGCCTATCGGGGCGACGAGACGCCCCGACGCGTCCGGGCCCGCCTGGAGAAGGAGGGCCAGATGGACAACCTGGCCACCCAGATCCTCGAGCGCAAGGCGATCGACCGGATCCTGGAGTACATCACCGTCGAGCTGGAAGAAGTCTCGACGCCGGAGGACGAGCCGGCGGCCGACACGCTCGACGAGACGGCCTCGGGGGCAGTGGCCGAGGAGACCGAGCCCGCCTCGGGGGGGTCGTCCGAGGAGGAGTGATTCGGCGGCGGCCGGACGGTGACGGCCGCATCGCCCCGAGCATCCGCACGTCCGGGCCGGGCGACCCGTCGGGTCGACCGGCCCGCCTTGACCCGTCGTCGGGCCGACCCGGGGCCCGGTGGCCGGCCCCCTTTCGGCCCCGGCCGGACCGGCCCGCGATCCGCCCGATCCGCCCGATCCGCCCCGAGGACCACGTCCCATGACCTTCGACCGCGCGCCCTTCGACGCCGACCCCCTCTCGCCGGTCCTGCAACGCAACCGCAACTACAACAGCCAGCGCCAGATGACGCTGAGCGACCTGCTGCTGGAGAACCGGATCGTCTTCCTCGAGGGGCCGATCAACGACGGCATCGCCAACATCACGGTGATGAAGTTCCTCTACCTGCAGTACGAGAACCGCTCGCAGGGCATCAGCTTCTACATCAACAGCCCCGGCGGCAGCGTGACGGCCACGATGGCCATCTACGACACGATGCAGTTCATCGACTGCTCGGTGGCCACCTATTGCATCGGCATGGCCGCCTCGGGCGCCGCGGTGCTGCTGGCCGGCGGGACCAAGGGGAAGCGCTACGCCCTGCCGCACTCCAAGGTGATGATCCACCAGCCCTACGGGCAGGTCGGCGGCCAGATCTCCGACATCGAGATCCAGGCCCGGGAGATCATCGACACCAAGCGGGAGATCAACGAGATCCTCGCCAAGCACACCGGCCAGCCCTTCGAGCAGGTCGCCCGGGACACCGAGCGGGACCGCTACCTCAAGGCCCTGGAGGCCCGGGATTACGGGATCGTCGACCACGTCGTCGGCCACATCCCGACGGACGAGTCGAAGAAGGGCGAGCCGTCGAAGTGATCGGGAGTCGTCGGGAGGCGGTCGGCGGTCGGCAGGACTGGGCACCGATCCGCCTCCCCGGCCGCACCCCGCCGCCCTCCGCATCCTCCCTTCGCCGCCGACTGCCCCCCGCCGACCGCCGACTCATTCGCCCAAGGAGCCTCAGACGATGCCCCTGATCCCGATCGTGATCGAGCGTTCCGGCCGCGAAGAGCGGGCGATGGACATCTACTCCCGCCTGCTGCAGGACCGGATCATCATCCTCGGCACCGCCATCGACGACACCGTGGCGAACCTCGTCGTGGCGCAGATGCTGGTGCTCGCGCACCAGGACGACAAGGCCGACATCCACCTCTACATCAACAGCCCCGGCGGCAGCGTGACCGCGGGCATGGCGATCTACGACACCATGCAGTACGTCCCCTGCGACGTGGCGACCTACTGCATGGGGCAGGCCGCCAGCATGGGATCCCTGCTGCTGGCCTCGGGCGCCGCGGGCAAGCGGAACGCCCTGCCGCACGGCCGGATCATGATCCACCAGCCGCTGGCCGGGATGGAAGGCACGGCCACCGACATCGAGATCCACGCCCAGGAGTTCTTCCGCATGAAGCGGCAGCTCAACGAGATCTACCAGAGGCACACCGGCCAGACGCTGGAGAAGCTGGAGCAGGACACCGACCGCGACCGCTTCATGTCGGCCGACGAGGCCAAGGAGTACGGCCTGGTCGACAACGTGATGGACCGGGAGATGCCCATCCCTCCCCGGAACCCCGAGGCGATCTGAGCCCGGCGGCTCGCCCGGCGGACGTCCGGAGGCCGACGACCGAGGGGGGACCCGATCGGCCGTCGGCCTCCGATTTTTCGTCACCCCGGCCCGGGGGAGGGACGGTCCGGTTGGCCCGAGGCGGCCGGCCTGGGCGGGGCGTCCGGACGCGGTCGCGCGGATCGCCAGGCGATGGGACCGCCGAGGGTCGCCAGGGCGAGGGCGAACCAGGCGAAGGCGATCGGCCAGGCCGGGCGTCGCCGCTCGGTCGCCAGCCGGGCCTTCAGGGCGGGGCCGAGCGCGAGGATCAGCTCGTCGGCCCGCCGACCGAAGGCCGACACCTCGGCGGTCCTCGAGCGCCCCGAGGTCTTCAGGGCCAGGCCCCGCCCCGCGACCCGGTCCTCGAAGCCGTTGAGCGTCGGGGAGAACTCGCCGGGGAGCTGCGCCAGCGCCTCCCGGAGGGCGGCGTGGGCCCGGGCGGGGTCGATGTTGTAGACCAGCAGCCGGCGGTGGCTCGGCCCGGCGAGCGCCAGGGCGGCGGTCGTGAGCAACGACAGCCAGGCGAGGTGGGCGGCGAGTCCGGGCGACCGGAAGACGGCCTGGAGCAGGAATCCGCCCACCGGGCCGTAGGCGAGCAGGGCGCCGAGGCCGAAGGCCATCAGCAGATAGTCGACGGTGCCGGAGACCAGCCTCGGCCGGGGGGAGCAGAGCCAGAGCCCCTGGGCGGCGAAATAGCAGGCCAGGGGGCCGAGCGTCACCAGCAGCGCGGCCATCGACGAGGTCAACGGTGTGCCCCCGATCGGGAGGGTCGGAGCCGGGGAAGCGGACCTCGCATCACGGCGACGGGACCGACCCGGCCAGCTCGGCCAGGATGGGGGCATTGGCCTCGGGGAAGGTCAGGCCGGGCAGCGTCCCGGCCGGGACCCAGAGGAACCCCGAGTCGGGGGCGGGCTCGGAACTCGGGTCGGCCGGCCGCGCGTCGAAGTAGTGCAGCTCGACCAGCCCGTGGGGATATCGGTGCGTGATCAGCCGTCGCTTGCGGCTGATTTCGACGACCAGGCCGGTCTCCTCCAGGCATTCCCGGCGGGCGGCGAGCTCCGGGGGCTCACCGGGCTCGCACTTGCCGCCGGGGAACTCCCAGAGTCCGGGCATCGGCGAGCCGGGGATCGGGGGGCGGCGTCGGATCAGGTAGCGGCCGTCCCGGCGGACCAGGCCGATGCCCACCCGGGTCGCCTCGGTCGGTCCTCGCATCGGCCCTCGAGCCCCGCGTGGAAGGTGTCCCGGCCGGTCCGGGCGGCCGGTCGGGCTCAACCCTTGGCCTGGAGCGCCGCCTCCAGCGCCTGTCCGGGAGAACCCATGACATTGTAGCCGCAGTCGACGTGCAGGATCTCCCCGGTGATGCCGGAGGCGTGGTCGGAGAGGAGGAACATGCCGGTGGAGCCGACCTCCTCCCGGGTGATGTTCCGCTTCATGGGGGAGATGGCCTCGTAGAGGCCGGCGAGCTTGTCGGAGTCCCCCACGGCCGAGGCGGCCAGCGTCTTCACCGGCCCGGCGGAGACGCCGTTGACCCGGATGTTCTTCGGCCCGAGGTCGTAGGCGAGGTACTTGACCGAGGCGTCGAGCGCGGCCTTGCAGACGCCCATCATGTTGTAGCCCGGCACCACCTTCTCGCCGCCGTAGTAGGTGAGGGTGACGATCGAGCCGCCCTCGGGCATCAGCTCGGAGGCGTATCGGGAGACGGCGACGAGCGAGTAGACGCTGATGTCCATCGCCAGCTTGAAGCCCTCCCGGCTGGCCTTGACGAAGGGGCGCTTGAGGTCCTCCAGCGGGGCGAAGGCGATCGAGTGCAGGACGAAGTCGAGCGTGCCGAAGGTCTCCTTCGCGGCGGAGAAGGCGGCGGCGATGTCCTCGTCCTTCTGCACGTCGCAGGGCACGAGCAGCTTCGGGCCGATCGGGTCGACGACCCGGCGGACCCGGCGTTCCATCTTCTCGCCGGGGAGGTGGGTGAAGCCCAGTTCCGCCCCCTCGTCGACGAGCTTCTGCGTGATCGCCCAGGCGATGCTGTAGTCGTTGGCGACTCCCAGGATCAGCCCCTTCTTGCCCGAGAACAGCCCCATCGCCGGGTCCCTCGTGGTGTCTGCCGGTCCGTGCGTCCGGATCGAACGATCGAGTCTGCCCGTCGAGGACGTCGCCTCAAGCGGGGCGGTCCTTGCCCGTCGGGCCGGAGGTCGAGCGCCCGGGACGCCGATCGCCCCGGGACTCCGAGATGCTCGCAAGCATAACGCCTGAGGCCGGTTCGCTCAACGCGGTCTCTCGCCCGGGGGCTGGGAGGCGTCCGGCCGGTCGAGCCGAAGTGCGGCCGACCGGAGGTCGGCGTCGAGGGCCGCTCCGGCCC
This sequence comes from Tautonia plasticadhaerens, assembly GCF_007752535.1. GTDB lineage: Bacteria > Planctomycetota > Planctomycetia > Isosphaerales > Isosphaeraceae > Tautonia > Tautonia plasticadhaerens. The sequence goes on along the minus strand of NZ_CP036426.1, from coordinate 7,274,748 downwards.
GGGCCATCGCCTGCTGCGTGGCGGCGCCGACGGCCAGGCCGAGCCGTTTCGCCTGAGGATCGGCCCCGCCGATGCCGAGGCCCTGGAGCAGGTCGAAGGCGGACTGGATCTGGGGATCCCGGGCCAGTTCCCGGCCGGCGTCGGCGGGGAGATCGGCGGTGCTGGCCTCGGCCCGTCTCCAGGCGGCCCGCTCCCATCGGGCCGGGCCCGTCCGGACGAGCAGGACCGACTCGACGGCCACCCGGTCGAGGTCCTGGGAGACCTCCAGGCTGGTCAGTACCGCCCCGACCCGGCCCGAGGCCTCGATCCGACCCAGTAGGGGCCGCATCGGGTCCTGCGAAGGCGGGGCGCCGAGCAGGTCGCCGACGAGGTCGCCCACGACCCCCGCCAATCGGGCCCGGTCGAGTTGCGCTCCCCCGGGGCCGGCGTCGGGCATGACGAGGTCGCCGAAGCGGACAAGCCGGAGGTCGTGGTCGGTGAGGACCTCGGTGCTGGCCCGCCGGGCGAGCCATCGGCGGTCGGACTCGATGGGTGTCGGGAGCAGGTCGTCGATCGGCGCCGGGTCGATGTCGCCGATGGCGAACCCCCGGGCCTGGAGCCCGGCCCGGAGGCGGTCGAGCGGCATCGTCTCCACGTCATCGAACCCGGCCCTCCAGCCCTGGCGGAGCATCCGGCGGCGGTCCTCGGCCTGGGATTCGACCCGGGTCACGTCGCGGCGGTCGACCGAGACGACCATGAGCGGGGATGAGGCCGCATCGGCCATCCCGGAGAGCCGATCGAGCTCCCCGTCGAGCCACTCGGCGATCGGGTCGGGGCCGATCTCGGCCATCGAGCGGCGATCCTCCCTCCAGCGGCGGAGGCGGTCGAGCCGATTGGCCCGGGCACGGTGCCGGGCCCGGCGGTCGAGGGCCTCCCATTCGACGAGTCGACCGGGCTCGAGCTGCTCGACCCAGGAGCGGCGGACGACCACCTCGACCCGGGTCGATCGCGTGGGCGAGACCTGGCCGAGCAGGGTCGTCCCGTCCCGGAGGACGACGCGGTCGGCGGCGATGGTGCCGGGATCCTCGACGGCGGTCGGGGTCGGGCCGAGGACGAGCACGAGGAGGGCGAGGGGCCGGAACATCTCATTCCTCCGACGGGTCTCCTCGGGTAGACTCGTCCCGGATGCCGTGTTCTCCCCTGCATTCTACAGGCCCGAGGTGCATGATGGCTCGGATCCGGTGGATCCCCGAGGACGAGGCCGGCGGGGAGATCGCCGACGCCTACTCGGCCTGGAAGGCGGCCAACCCGGGACGGCCCAAGATCCCGGGCATCCTGAAGTGTTTCAGCCTGAGGCCCGACTTCTTCCGGGACGTGGTGGGATTCTCCGAGCGTCTGCAGTTCTCCGAGGGACACCTGACGAGGCGGCAGAAGGAGATGATCGCCACCTACGTCTCGGCCCTGAACCAGTGCCCCTACTGAACGGGGTCGCATGCCTTCTTCCTGCAGTTGCAGGAACCCGACCCCTCCGTCCACGACCACCTCTCCCGGGCCGACCTCGACGGCGCCCCGTTCCCCGAGGCCGAGCGTGCCCTCCTTCGGTTCGTCGAGACGATCACCAGGCATGCCTACCGGGTCACCGACGAGCAGGTGGAGTCGCTCCGGCAGGTCGGCTGGGCCGACGAGCAGCTCGCCGAGTGCGTCTACATCGCGGCGTTGTTCGCGTTCTTCAACCGGGTGGCCGACGCCTTCGGCCTGGCCGACCCGAACTACTTCGCCTCCCCCCCGCCGAGGGGCGGCGAGCCCTCGGGCGAGTGATCGCGGATGGGAGGGGGACCGGAATTGTCTCCGATGGGGGACCGGGCGTGGCTGGCCCGGTTCGAGACGACCCGGGACGCCGCGGCCTGGGCCGAGGCGGTGCGGGAACGCCGGTGGCCGGGCGTGGCGGACGTGGTCGCCGCATATCGCTCGGCGGCGGTCTTCGCGGCCCGGGACGCGGACGACCTGGACGCGATCGAGGCGAATCTCATGGCCGAGCCGGTCCCGGGCGGGCGATCGGCCGTCGGCCGGTCGGTCCGGGTGCCGGTGCTCTACGACGGCGAGGATCTGGCCGAGGTGGCCGATCGAGTCGGCCTGACGGTGGAGGAGGTCATCCGGACTCATGCCGGGACCGGGTACACGGTCCGGGCGATCGGCTTCCTGCCGGGCTTCCCCTACCTGGGGGAACTCCCCGGGCCGCTCTCCGGCCTGCCGAGGAGGGCCCACCCTCGGGCCAGGGTCCCGGCCGGGTCGGTGGCGATTGCGGGGCAACAGACGGGGATCTACCCGGGGGAATCGCCGGGGGGCTGGCACCTGATCGGGAGGACGCCGGTGGTCCTGGCGGATCCGGCCCGGGGCTATTTCGCGATGGGGGTCGGGGACCGGGTCCGCTTCGAGCCGATCGGCCCCGGCCGGTTCGAGGCCTTGCGGGGCCTCCTGCTCGACGACGAGGCGGTGGGCGCCGTCGGGACGTGATCGCCTCGACATGATACGATGCCTGGGTCGCGACCCGGGCGGGCCCGGGGCGGCTCGGAGCCGGAGGCCGCTGTCAGATGATCTTCCCGCTCGGGACCGACGCCCCGATCTACCACCGACCGATCGGCACGATCGGCCTGATCGTGCTGAACGTGGCCGCCTTCTTCGCCTCGCTGGAGTACTTCGGGCAGGAGGACTGGGAGCGCTACCAGCTCGCCGTCGGCCAGGGGGTCCGGCCGCTCCAGTGGATCTCGCACGGCTTCCTGCACGCCGACGTCTTCCACCTGGCCGGGAACATGATCTTCCTCTGGTCCTTCGGGCTGATCGTCGAGGGGAAGGTGGGGCTGCTCGCCTTCCTGGGGATCTACCTCGGCCTGGAGGTGCTCGCCGGGGCCGCGATCCAGGCGACCCTGCTGGGGGCCGACCCGGATTACGCCCTGGGGGCCTCGGGGGTGATCTACGGGCTGATGGGGATGGTCCTGATCTGGGCGCCGAGGAACGAGCTGTCGGTCTTCTACCTGCTCTTCGTCGGCTTCCGGATCCTCACGGGCGTGAAGGAGGTGGCCATCTACCTCTTCGCGATCTTCTACATCGGCTGGGAGTTCGCCTCGCTCTTCTTCACCGGGCTGACGCTCTCCTCGGCCCTCGGTCATGCGACGGGGGCGATCTGGGGCCTGCTGCTGGGGACGGTCCTGGTGCGGTCGAACCTCGTCGACTGCGAGGACTGGGACCTGTTCTCGCTCCGTCGCAAGCGGCGGCTGGCCCGGAAGTCGGGGACCGGTTCGACTCGACGAGACTGGACCCCGAAGGCGGGGAAGCGACGAGATCCGGCCCCGACGGGACGGATCGAGCGGGCCGGGACCGAGCCCGAGGGCTCGACGCCGGTCCCGGTCGGGCGAGGAGGGGGCGGGTCGGGGCTCCCGTCGGAGGCGCGGATCGCCGACGCCCGGCGCCGGGTGGCTCACATGCTCGACCAGCAGATGGCGACGGCCGCCCTGCAGGCCCACCTGAAGGCGGTCGACCTCCTGCCGGGCTACCGGCTGGAGGAGGCGGAGCACCTCCGGCTGATCCGGGTCCTGCTGGAGCAGGGGCTCGAGGCCGAGGCCGTCGGCCCGATGCGCGAGTTCATCGCCCGTCATCCCTCCCGGGCCCATCGCGTCCGGCTCCGGCTGGCCCAGTTCCTGATCGATCGCCAGGAACGTCCCCTCGCCGCGTCGAGGATCCTGGAGCCGATCCCCGCCGGAGCCCTTCCCGAGAACCTGGAGGCCCTCCGGTCGCGACTGCTCCGACGCGCCGAGGAGTTGAAGGCCGAAGGAGTCCTGGAAGTCGAGGGGGATGATTGAGGGGCGAGGGATCGGCCCCGATCCCGCCCCCGGGTTATCCGTGGTCTACCCATCGGCATTCGAGAGATCGGAGCCGCCATCGTGATCGTCCCTTCCTCGCACCGAGCCCTCGCGATCGACCTGAACGCCGACCTGGGCGAAGGCTTCCCCGACGACGAGGCGCTGCTCGATCGGGTCAGCTCGGCGGTGATCTGCTGCGGGGCCCACGCGGGAGGGCGCGAGGTCAGCCTCCGGACCATCGAGGCGGCCCGGGGCAGGGGGGTGGCGATCGGGGCCCACCCGGGATTCCCGGATCGGGAGGGATTCGGGCGTCGGGAGCGGGCGGCGACCCGGGAGGAGGTGCGGGAGGTCGTCCGGGAGCAGCTCGACCGCTTCGAGGCCTGGGCGGCGGAGGCCGGGGCGGTGGTCCGGTTCGTCAAGCCGCACGGGGCGCTCTACAACCAGGCCCAGCGGGATCCGACCATCGCCGACGGGGTGATCGCGGCGCTGATCGGCCGAAACCTGCCGATCCTCGGGCTGCCCGGCGGCGTGCTGGAGGAGAAAGCCCGCGCCTCGGGGCTCCGGTTCGTGCCCGAAGGGTTCGCGGACCGTCGGACCCGGGACGACGGCTCGCTCGTGCCCCGATCGGAGCCCGGGGCGGTGATCGAGGATCCGGCGGAGGTGGTGGCACAGGTCCTGGCCCTGGTCGATCGGGGCCGGGTCGAGACGATCTGCCTGCACGGGGATGACCCCAGGGCGGTGGCCCTGGCCGACCGGATCCGCTCGGCCCTGTCCGGGGCGGGGGTGGTGGTGCGGAGCTTCGAGGAGTGAGGTCGGCGGTCGATGTCGCCGTCGATGACGGGGAGGCCATCGGGGCGTTGACCGTCCTCCGGGCCGGCGTGGGGGGGAGGGTCCAGGACCTCGGACGCCCCGGGCACCGACACCGAGGGGTGCCCGAGGGAGGGGCCTTCGACCTGCCGAGCCACGCGCTGGCGAACGCGATGGTCGGCAACGGTCCCGAGGCGGCGAGCCTCGAACTGACCCTCTTCGGCGGTTCCTTCCGGGCCGAGGTCCCCCTGGCGGTGGCCCTGGCCGGGGCGCCGATGCCGGCGACCCGGAGGGGGACCGATGGTTCCCCCCGCCGGTTCTCGCCCCCGATCGCCTTCGGGATGCGGGCCGGGGACGTGCTGGAACTCGGCGGGGCGGCCTCGGGGGTCCGGACCTACCTGGCGGTCCGGGGAGGTTGGCGGTCGCCGGTCGTGCTCGGGAGCCGATCCGAGGAGCGTCCGATCCGCCCGGGGGACGTCTTGCCCGCCGTCCCGGGATGGTCTCCGGTGCGGTGGCCCGGGCCGGACGTGATCGACCCGGTCGACGACGAGGCGCCGATCCGGGTCGTCGACGGGCCCGATGCCGGGCTGCTGGACGACCGCCGATGGCACCGTCACGCTTTCGAGGTCCTGCCGGAGAGCGACCGGATGGGGCTCCGACTGGACGGTCCGGAGGTGGGCGTGTCGGCCCTTGCCGATCGGTTGTCGGTCCCCGTCTCCCCCGGGGCGGTGCAGGTGTCAGGCGGCAGGCCGATCGTCCTCGGCGTGGCCTGCGGCACGATGGGGGGATACCCGTATGTGGCCCACGTCGTCTCGGTCGACCTCCGCCGGCTGGCCCAGGCGAGGCCGGGCAGGCCGATCCGGTTCCGGCCGATCTCCCTGGAGCACGCGAGGCGGCTGGATCGGGCCGATCGGCTTCGGAGGAGTCGGAGCCGGCTCCGGGTCGCGAGCCTGTCGAGGGACGTCCCGGGAGGGCTGCCGGGGCCCGGCAGCGGGAATTCGGCCTTGCCGGGGCGGGGGGGATCGGTAAGCTGACGCCCCGATCCGATCTCCGACGCGGAGGATCGCGGCCCCTCGGTCCTGAGGGGCCCGACCCCTCGTCCCCTGGACGTCCCGAGTCCCGGCAAGGACGCCACGATGCGCATGGTGGCCCCGATCTGGAGAGCCAAGGCCCTGGCGATGCTGCTGGCCCTGGCGGCCGGCTGCGACTGGATCCCGGTCCGTCGCCGGCTCGACCCGTCGCTCTACCCGGTGCCGGTCCGGGCCAATGCGACCTATCTGCGCGGCGATCGCGGGCCGGACGACGCCGGGCCGGACGACGCGTCCCGGCCGGACGACCGAACCGATGCCGATCGCCTGGCCGATCGCCGGGATCTGCCCCCGCTCCCCGTGCTGGAGCCGGTCTCTCCCGAGGAGGCGCTGGCGCCCCCGGCCCCCACCCCCATGCTCGACGCCGCGCTCGTCCGGGCGAATGCCGTCCGGAGCGTCGTCTTCGAGCCCGGCGTCGGCCATCCGGCGGCGGGACCGATCGCCCCGGTCGAGGGCGGGGTGACCCCGGCCGACTCCCCGGTCCCGTTCGCCCCGGAGACGCCGGAGCACGGGGGGCCGATGCAAGGCCCCGAGGCGTCCCCGGTCGACATCCCGCCGATCCCGCCCGAAGCGATCGAGTCGGAGCCGTTCGAGCCCGGGACGGGGCCAACCGCCTCCGAGCCGATCGAGCTGCCCCCCCTGGAGCCGATCCAGACCGAGACCGACGCCGACCCGGCGGATACCGCCGCGTCGGCGTCGGGGGAGTCGCCCTCGTCGAGCCCTGACGACGACGCGCGGGCGATCCCGCCGGACGACGACTGGAGGGCCGGCCTGGAGGACCTGCTCGACCTTGCCGAGGAGGCCGAGGCCCAGGGCGACGGGTCGGCCGAGGTCTGGGCGGCCCGGAAACGGGTGCTCGACTGGGTCGCCGAGGCCGAGGGGGAGGTCGACGATGCCACCCTCTGGCAGACCGTGATGGTGATGCTCGCCGATCCGGAACCGGACCTGGCCGAAGCCCCGGCCGGGGGCTCGATCGAGGCGCAGCCGATCCCGACGCCGACCCCCGATGCTCCCGACGCCGGGCCCCCGGGCCTCGACCCGCAGCCGACGCTGCGGGTCGCCAGGGTGGCCTTCTGCCGGGAAGTCTTCGGGTTCGGCCGCGTCGATCCGATCGTCGCCGGGGCCTGCCGGGCGGGCCAGGACCTGATCGTCTATTGCGAACTGGAGGGGGTCCGATACGAGGCCGAGGGGGACGCGCAGGCGGCCCGGCTCTGGACGGCCCTGGAGATCGTCCCGGAGGCGGGCGGCCAGGCCCTCTGGCGGGAGGTCCGCCCCCTGGAGGATTGCTGCGCCCGGGCCCGCCTCGACTTCTTCGTCGGCTACGGCCTCACGCTGCCCGCGTCCCTCCCCCCGGGTCGTTACCGCTTCCGGGTCTCCCAGGAGGACCTGAATTCGGGCGCCGGGGCGGTCGGCGAGCTGCCCTTCGAGATCGTCCGGGAGGCGGACTGATCCCCATCCCGGTCGGGTCGGCACCGCCCGTCATTAACTGCGGGGCGATCGACGTCGTGATCACGGCCGATCGGCCCCGAGCAGGCGGAAGGCGCTGTCCCGGATGACGGCCTCCCTGGCGTCCGCCGAGAGGGAAGACTCTCGGAGCTTCCGCGCGGCGGACTCGGGGACGAACAGCGGCGCGTGGGTGCCGAAGAGGATCCGATCGGCGCCGACGGTCCCGATGAGCCGGTCGAGCCCCCCACGCCCTCAAGGGTGGCGATCTCGACCGAAGCCTTGCCCGCCCCGAGGACCGGGCCCGCCGTCGGGCCGAGGAATCCGCCGACGTTGAGCAGGACCAAGCGAAGGCCGGCGATCCTCCCGGTCAGCGCGACGAGGGGAGCCGGGTCGACCTCGGCGAGGTCGACCCGGGGATGCCGGGTGCGGGGGTCCTCCATCCGGCATGGGAGGTGCCACGGGGGTCAGAGCGTCTGGAGGCGGAGCAGGAAGGCGATCAGGTCGGCCATCTCGGCGGGCGTGATGTCCTGTTCGAGCCCCTCGGGCATGAGCGACCGGCCGGTCGAGCCGAGTTCCTCCACGTCCCGACGCAGGATCGTCTCCCGCTCCCCCTCGGCCCGGAGGAGGGTGAGCGAGGCCGACGACTCCGACTCGATCACGCCGGAGGAGACCCGGCCGTCCTCGAGGGCGACGACGTACTCGATCGCGTCGGGGGAGACCTCCCGGTTGGGGTCGAGGATGTGGGTGAGCAACTCGTCGGGCGTCCGACGGGAAACCGAGGCGAGATTCGGGCCGACGGCGTGGCCCCGATCGCCGATCGTGTGGCAGGTGGCACAGGCCCGGTCGAACACGACCCGGCCCCGGTCCGGATCGCCGGGAGACTTGAGGGCGTCGAGGTACCGGGCCATCAGGTCGGGGGGCGGCCCGCCGCTCCGCTGCTCGAACACGAGGGCGGCCCGGTCCCGGACGGAGTCGTCCCGGCTCCGCAGGAGGGCCGATCGCCTGGCCGTCGGGACCTGGCCGGGGGAGAGGTCGCCGGCCTCGATCGCGTCGAGCAGGGCCCCGGCCCAGGAGGGGCGGGCGACCAGGGCCGAGAGGATCGCATCCCGCACCGCGGGGGTCTGCGAGGCCCATCCCGACAGCAGCAGTCCGGCCACCCCGGGCTCGTCGCCGAACCGGGCGAGCGTCTCCACGGCGGGGAGACGGACCTCGGAGGGCTGGCCGGGGTTGAGCAGGGGAACGAGCGCCTCCTCGGCCTCGGGATAGGGCCGGTGCGCGAACAGGGAGGCGGCCCGGGCCCGGAGGGCGGCGGGCGCGTCGTCGCGATCGACCGCGAGCCGGGCGTCGGCGAGGATGCGGTCGAGGAATCGCGCCGCATCCGCCGACACCGCGACCCCGAACAGGCCGGTCCCCCGGCGAATCAGGCCGTCGCCGAGGCGCATGGCGACGCCGGCCTCGGGGGAATCGACCGAGTCGGCCGGGCCCTGGGCCAGGCCGTCGAGGGCGTCGGCGGCCTCCTCGTCGCTCCCGCCCGCGCCGATGGCGAAGGCGAGCGGCCCCAGGAGGTCGAGGATCGAGGACCATTCGCCCGGCCCGGATTCGCCCAGCAATCGGAGGAAGACGCCGATCGGGGCCCGGCCGGCGGCGCCGAGCACGGCCGATCGAATCCAGGGGTCGTCCCGATCCCGGAGGGCGATCCGGGTGAGTGCCTCCGGGGCGGACGGCTCGTCGACGCGGGCCAGGGCGAGCGCGACCTGGAACCGGACCCGGATCTCGGGGTGGTCGGCCAGCCCGAGCACGGCATCGTTCAGGTCGGGATGGCCACCCAGCCGGGGGGCCGAGAGCCGGACGAGGTGTTCGAGGACCGGGGCCGATCCGGGATGGTCGACCGCCAGTGCGTTGAGCAGCAGGGGGGCGTCGAGGGCCCCGAGGCCCTCCAGCGCATGGGCGGCGTGCATCCTCCCGAGCGTCGATTCCCCCTCCAGGAGCAGGCGACGCAGGGGGGCGACGGCGTCGGGATCCTGCCGCTCGAAGATCAGGCGATGGGCCGTGTCGCGGTGCCAGGCGTTGGGGTGATCGAGCAGGGCGACGAGTTCGGCGGAGGTCGACTCGCCCAGCCTGGGGGCGGGCCCGGGCTCGAATCCCGGGGGGGAGAGGCGGTAGATGCGGCCCCGGTCGTCCCCGGAGCGGAGGTCGAGGCGGTCCCGGATGTCGTCGGGGATGGACCAGGGGTGCTCGATCGTTTCGCGGTACATGTCGAGCACGAGCAGGGTGCCGTCGGGGGCGTTGACGAAGTTGACGGGGCGGAACCAGGTGTCGGTCGAGGCGACGAACTCGATGCCCCCCTCGTCGGCACGCTCGGCGCTGAACGTCACGCCGTCGGGGCGGACGCTCATGCGGTGGATCAGGTTGTTGGCGACCTCGCCGAGGAAGAGGTTGCCCCGGAAGGGCTCCGGGTAGGCGTCCCCACGGGAGGAGGTGATGCCGCTGGAGGAGGTGAGGTAGCCGGCGCCGACCAGCTCGCTCTGGGGCAGGGGCTTGCCGATGTCGACCCAGCGCCGGGCCCGGAGCTCCCGCCAGGGCTCGGGCGGGCTGATGCGGTGCATGACGATCGTGTCGCCGGCGGCGGCCACGTCGTGCAGGGCGGTCGGGATGGGGAGCCAGGGGTTGGTGGAGAGGTCCCGGTCGGGGAGGACGACGTGCTGGGCGGGGTTGCGGATGTTGCAGAGGAAGCGGTCGCCCCGGTCGTCGAAGGTGTTGCCGAAGCGGGCGCCTCCGCTGATGGGCTCGAAGTCGAGGGTGCGGGGGTCGAAGCGGAAGTCGGAGCGGAGCAGGGGGACGGGCTCGGCGTCGTCGAGGTCGACGCGGCGGATCTGGCCGCCGTTGCTGGAGCCGGCCCCGTAGATCCGGTGGTCGAGGCCCCAGGCCAGGTTGTTCATCACCGCCTGGATGTTGTACTTGCGGAATCCGGTGTAGATGCGTTCCCGGACGTCGGCCTCGTGGTCGCCGTCGGTGTCCTCGAGGTACCAGACGTCGGGCGTGGCGGCGACGAAGACGCCCCCCCGCCACGGTGCGACGCCGGTCGGCCAGGAGAGTCCCTCGGCGAACAGGTGGGACTCGTCGAAGACGCCGTCGCCGTCCCGGTCGATGAGCAGGCGGACGCGGCCGATGGGAGGGTCGCCGGCGTTCTCCTCGAACGGCCGGTCGTTGGCCCGATCGACGTGGGGGTAGTCGGCCATCTCGGCGACGTAGAGGCGGCCGTCGGCGTCGAAGGCGCCGGCGACGGGGTCGAGGACCATCGGCTCGGCGGCGAGCAGCTCCATGCGGAAGCCGCCCTGGACCCGGAACGAGTTGAGGGCCTCGGCCGGCTCCAGGGCCTCGAAGCGGGGGAGGGGGGCGTCGTCGGCCTGGCCGGGGAGTGGGCTCGCGATCAGCAGCGCGAGCGGGGCGAGGATCGGGGCTCGATTCAAGGCGAAATCCTCGTCGGGCGGGCGCGTCGGGCGGGTCAATTGCTCAGGGGCTGGGTGCTCCGCAGATAGGCGAACAGGTCGCGCACCTGCTGGTCGGACATCGGGTCGAGCAGGCCGGAGGGCATGACCGACTGGGGGACGCCGGCCAGTTCCTCGATCTCGGGCCGGGGGAGCACCTCGTTGCGGCCGTCGGCCCCCCGGAGGACGACCACCCGGTCATCCTGGTCGACGAGGAACCCGGTGACGACCCGGCCGTCGAGCATGAGGGCGAGGTAGGTCTCGTAACCCTCCCGGACCTCGGCGCCGGGGTCGACGACGGCGGTGAGCATCGCCCGGAGGTCGTCTCGCTGATAGCTCGTGAGGCTCGGGCCGACGTCCCCGCCCTCGTCGAATAGGGCGTGGCACTTGCCGCAGGTCTGCAGATAGAGTTCCTTGCCGGTGTAGGGATTGCCGGAGCCGGCGGCGATCATCCCCTCCAGGGTCTGCACCGCCTGGCGGAGCCGCTCGGTCGACTCGCCGCCGAGGTCCCCCCAGATCTCCCGGGCCGACGCCGAGAGCGCGTCGTCGCCGAGCAGGAGGAGCTTGCGGGCGGTCGACTGGGGGACGATCGAGCGGTCGACGCCGCCGGAGGCGATCGCGTCGAGCAGGGCGGAGGCGTAGGGCCGTCGGCCGACGAGCAGGTCCTGCGCGGCCTCCCTGGCCTCGGGAGGGAGTTCGTCGTGCAGGTCGAGGGCGACCCGGGCGATCCTCGGGTCGTCGAAGGGGCGGAGGGCGGCCAGGGCGGCGGCCCGGATCGACTCGGGGCCGTCGGACGAGGCGACCGAGATCAGCGCGGGGACGCCCCGCTCGTCCCGGATCTCGCCGATCGTGCGGATCAGCTCCAGGCGGTCGTCGGCGTCGGCCGAGGGGTCGGCGATGATCGCCAGCGCCTCGGCCACCGCCTCGTCGCCGCCCTGGCGGACCCGGAGCGGGAGCGAGCCGCCCCCGGAGCCGGCGATGGCCTGCACCAGCCGGTCGGGCAGGGCGGAGAGGGGCCGGCCCTCGAAGGCGGCCTCGAAGCCCGACATCAGCGTCTCCGCGTCCTCCGGCGACGGGGCCCGCTCCAGCAGGGTCGCGCAGGAGAGCAGGTCGGCCCGGGTCCCGGCCCGCGCGAAGCGCTGCATGAGGCGGCCGAGGATCGCCTGCGAGACGATCGGCTCGTCCCAGGGCCCGGCCTCGTCGAACAGGCCGAGCACCCGATCGGGATCCTCGCCGACCTTGTCCTCGATCGCCCACCAGAGGAGCAGGGGGAGGTGGGGGTCGGCCGCGTCCTCGTCCCGGGAGAGCAGGCCTCGGACGATCGGCAACGCCTGGTCGGCCGGCAGCCGTCGGGCGGAGCAGGCGAGCTGGCTCCGGACGGCCACGTAGGGCTCCCGGGCGGCGAGGTCGGCCAGGGCGTCGGCGAGGGCGTCGCCGGCCTCGGAGTCGTCGCACGTGAGGCGGACGGCCCAGAGCCGGACGTGCGGGTCGGGGTGGTCGAGCAGCGCCAGGGCGGTCTGCTCGTCGAGCCCGCCGCAGAGGTTCAGGGCCCAGAGGCGATCCAGGGCGTGGTCGCTGGCCTCCAGGGTCAGGAGTGAGTCCCGGAGCCCGGGGATGAGCGAGGCGTCCTTGCGGTCGCCGAGGACGCGGAGGCTCGTGTGGCGGGTCCAACGATTGGGGTGGTCGAGCAGGGCGATCAACTCACTGCCGGTCATCGCCGAGAGGTCGAAGGGCGGTTGCGGCCCGACCCCTCCGGGATACCGGCCGGGCTCGGCGTCGGCGGCCCGGAGGCGGTAGATCCGGCCGTTGGCCTTGTCGACCCGACCGGCGTAGTGGCTGCTGTGGTCGATCCGCTGTTCGTAGAAGTCGGCGACGTAGAGCGCGCCATCGGGACCGAGCGCGATGGCGACGGGGCGGAACCAGGGGTCCTCGGTGGCGAGCGGGCGGTCGAGGTCGGCGGTCTCGAAGGTGGAGCCCTCGGGCATGACCTCGCTGAGGACCACCTGACCCTGGAGCGGCTCGACGCCGAACAGCTTGCCCCGGAATTGCTCGGGGAAGGCCCCCCCCTCCTCCATCACGAAGGTGTGGGAGAAGCGGGGGACGGTATGGTGCCCCATCGGCGGGAAGTAGCCGAAGGCGTAGGGGTTGGAGAGGGCGCCGTGCTTGGTGAACCCCTTCTGGTAGTAGCCGCCCTGGACGTAGTGAAAGCCCCGGGTGTCCCCGCCGTTGTGGCCCGAGTAGACCCGGCCGAGGGCGTCGACCTCGACGCCGAAGGTGTTTCCGCCCCCCTCGGCGAAGATCTCGTAGCGTCGGGATTCGGGGTGGTAGCGCCAGATGAGCTGGCCCATCGAGTGCACGATCGCCTCGTCGGGCTCTCCGGGTCGGCGGATCCGGCCGGTGACGGTGCTCCCCTGGGCGGCGTAGAGCCAGCCGTCGGGCCCCCAGGTCAGGCTGTTGGCCAGGGAGTGGCTGTCCTCCAGGCCGAAGCCTTCGAGGTGGACCTCGGGCTCGCCGTCGGGCACGTCGTCGCCGTCCCGGTCGGGATAGAAGAGGAGGTAGGGCGGATTGAGGATCCAGACGCCCCCCCGTCCCCGGGCGATCGAGGTGGCGAGGTTCAGGTCGTCGAGGAAAGTCGTGTGGAATTCGAAGGAGCCGTCGCCGTCCCGGTCCTCGTGGATCGAGACGCGGTCGATGCCCGGCGTGCCGTGCGGCGGGGGCTCGGGGGTCCGGTCGTAGACGGTCCGGAGGAACTTGTCCCGGCTGACCATCGTCAGGCCGGCGGGCTCGGGGTACTGGCGGTACTCGACGACCCACATCCGCCCGCGCTCGTCGAACGAGACCTGGAGCGGCTGGGAGATGGCCGGGTCGGCCAGGGCGAGGTCGACCGCCAGGCCGTCGGCCACGGCGAAGGCGTCGAGGGCGGCCTCGGGGGACAGGGGCGCGGTGTCCCCCCGTCGGAGGCGGAGGTAGGCGTCGAGGTCGTCGAAGCGATCGACCCGGCCGAAGGTCGCCTCGGGGGGGGAGACGGGGCCCTCGGCCCAGCCTGGGTCGTCGCCGGGGAGGTACTCCCAGGGGCCCTCCAGCTTGATCGCCTCGCCCCCCTCCGGGTCATACAGTGCGGGGGCGGCGACGGCGAAGTTGCTCCGGCCGTCGTTGTAGTAGACGCGGACGGCGACCACGTTCGGCTCGCCGGGGCGGATCAGGCCCTCGGGGACGGGGTGCCGGCCGGGCTCCCCCAGGCCGCTGCGGTACTGGGGTGGGAACGTCCCCGCCGAGCCGACCTGGACCCCGTTGACGAACGCCGCCCGGGCGTCGTCGACGGGCTCGACGAACAGTTCGAGGGCCCGGCCCTCCCAGTCCCCCGGCACGACCACGGCGGAGCGGTACCAGGCGAAGCCGTCCCGCCCGGAGCCGGACCCCTCGGCCGGCCGGACCCGGGGGGGCTCCTTCCAGGTGTCGGGGATCGGCACCAGCCGGGACACGCCACCCGGCGGCGGTGCCTCCTCCTGGGTCGCCCAGGCCACGCCGATCGAGGCCGAGAGCACCACCCCGAGGCCGGCGACGCCCCCGATCCGCCCGAGTCGACTGCCCATCGCTGGTCCATCCCCGCAACAACGCCGAAGCCCCTCGACACCGCCCGGGGAGGGCGAGGCGCCCGGCCCGGGTCCGATGGTCGAGGGTAGGGGATGGGCCGGCCCTTGGAAAGGGGCCGGTCGGCTCGGGATGGCCCGCGGCCCGGGACGGCTTCGTCCCGGCGGCCGGATCGATCAGGCGGAGGCCCGTCGGCGTTGCAAGGCGAAGGCGCCCCCCAGGCCCAGGGCGACCCAGACGGCCAGGGTGCTCGGCTCGGGGACGGGGACCTGGGGACTCGGCTTGCCGCCCCCCAGGATCGGCCCCTCGGGGATCTGCGGGGTCACCGGCGGGATGGTCGGGATTTCCGGCACGACGGGGGGCAGCGGGATCGGCACCTGGGTGCGGACGATCCGGTCGCGCTCCAGGATCGGCCCGATGAACGGGTGGACCCGGTCGAACCGGGCCTGGTTGAGCCCGCGCCGGAACCGCAGGTAGTCGATCGTCGCCGACTCGGGGAGCAGCCCCGAGGCGTCCGGCACGAGCAGGAGGTCGAGGAACTGGGGCCTCGGCACCCGGGTCATCCCGGCCTGGAGGGCCTGGGCATAGAAGGCCTCCTGGCGTCGGAACGCCTCGGAGTCGAGGATCGAGGCCTGGCGGAGCCGGACGGCCCCGTCCTGGGCGGCGGCCTGCCGGGCCAGGGTCGTCCCGGCGTCGGCCCCGAGCAGGGCCCGCTGGGCGGCGACCCGCTCGGCGATGGCCCGGGCCCGGACCCGAAGCGGGCCGGCCTCCGCGATCGCCGGGGCCAGTGCCACGACCAGCAGCGCGGCCAGCGCCCTGCGGTCGAGGCGGGGCGGCCGGTACGGCCGCCCGATCAGCTTGCGAAACGTTTCCATGTCGATCCCACCCGTCTGGCTCCGGACCCGTCCCGAGGCCGGCGGAGCATGATGCCAGATTCTCCTCCCAGCACAACGGGAATATCGGAGGTCGGGGCGTCGGGCTTGAAGCGATCGGCCAGATTGTGGGGATTTCGAGGCGCGGCGTCCCGTCCCCGTCAAGGCCAGTTTCGCGCCCGCCCATACGCACGCGAGGATGCGGGACGGGACGGGGCCCCTCCGGGGACCGGGAGCCCGGGTCGATTGCAACGGGCCGATCGGCCCGGGTAAGGTGGGAGCGGGTCGCGACCGCCCGGATCTCCTCCCGCTCTGCCCCGGGCCGGGCAGGCCGGAGGACCCGCCCTCGACCCCGCCGGAACGCCACCGACGGCTCCCGCCGACGCCCCACCGAGGTGACACGATGACGACGGCCGCCGCCCCCGAATTGACCGTCCCGACCCGCACCCAGATGTACATCGACGGCACGTGGTGCGACGCCGCCGACGGCGGCCGGCTGGCCGTGACCAACCCGGCCGACGAATCGACCATCACCGAGGTCGCCTTCGGCGGCCGGGCCGACGCCGAGCGTGCCATCGACGCCGCCGCGAAGGCCCTGCCCGCCTGGCGAGCGAAGACGGCCTACGAGCGGGCCGAGGTCCTCAAGCGGACCGCCGACCTGCTCCGGGAGCGGGCCGACGCGATCGGCCGGGCCCTCACCCTGGAGCAGGGCAAGCCCGTCCCCGAGGCCCGGGGCGAGGTCCTGCACACCGCCGCCACCTTCGAGTGGTTCGCCGAGGAGGCCAAGCGCTCCTACGGCCGTGTCATCCCCCCGGCGGTGGCGGGCAAGCGACACTTCGCCATCTCGCACCCGGTCGGCGTGGTGGGCACGATCACGCCCTGGAACTTCCCCGCGGCCCTGCCGAGCCGGAAGATCGCCCCGGCGCTGGCGGTCGGCTGCACGGTGGTCAGCCGGCCGGCCGACCAGACCCCCCTGGTGCTGATCGCCATGTTCGAGTGCCTGGAGGAGGCCGGCTGCCCCCCCGGCGTGGCGAACCTGGTGATGGGGGACGCCCGGGGGATCGCCGACGCCTTCTTCGCCCGCCCCGAGGTGGGCAAGGTCAGCTTCACCGGATCGACCCGGGTCGGGAAGGAGCTGATCCGCAAGTCGGCCGACGGCGTGAAGCGCCTGAGCCTGGAGCTGGGCGGCCACGCCCCCCTCATCGTCTTCGAGGACGCCGACGTGGAGCAGGTGGCCAAGGCCGCCGTCATCGGCAAGTTCCGCAACAACGGGCAGGTCTGCGTCTCGCCGTCTCGGTTCTTCGTCCACGAGTCGCTCTCGGAGCAGTTCACCGAGGCGGCGGTCGAGGAGACGAAACGCCTGAAGCTCGGCCCCGGCTGGGAGGAGGGGGTGGCCGTCGGGCCGATGTTCGCCCAGCAGGGGCTGGACAAGACCATGGAGCTGATCGAGGACGCCAGGACCCGGGGGGCCTCGATCCTCACCGGCGGCGGGCGGCCGAGCCGGTTCGAGAAGGGGTACTTCTTCGAGCCGACCGTGCTGCGGGACGTGGACGGGTCGATGCGGCTGATGACCGAGGAGCCGTTCTCCCCGGTCATGCCGCTGTTGAGCTTCTCCCAGGTCGACGAGGTGATCAAGGCCGCCAACGACACCCCGTACGGGCTGGCCGCGTATGTCTTCACCAACGACCTGACCGTCGCCACGAGGATGGCCGAGGGGCTGGAGGCCGGGATCATCGGCATCAACGACCCGGTGCCGGCGACCCCGCAGTGCCCCTTCGGCGGGATGAAGCAGTCGGGCCTGGGCCGGGAGCTGGGCATCGAGGGCCTTGAGGCCTACCTGGAGACGAAGTACGTCTCCCTCGGCCTGAGGGGGTGAGCCATGCCGGGGGACCCGGACGGCGACCGGCCCCGTCGGGGGCCGGTCGCGCTGGAACTGATGCTGGCGAGCGGCGCGGCGGCCGTCTCGGTCGCCTGGTTCCGGGCCTGGGCCGACACGCCCCCCAGGTTCAGCGAATACGTCGGGTTCCTGCCCCGGGCGGGTCCCCATGCCCGGGTGCTCCGCCCCGCATTCTCCTTTCGTTGGGTGTCGATCGTCCTGCTGGTGCCGCCGACACTAGCCCTGCTCTGCTCGCTGGTCCACCCCCCCCGCCCGACCCGGGCCGAGTCGCTCCACCGGCCGGGGGTGCTCGCCGCCCTGATCGTCTCGGCCGTGCTCCTGGTCCAGTCGGCCATGGCGGTCGCCCTCGGCCTGCTCTCGGGCGAGACACCGTGGTGGTACGTCGAGAGTCGGGCCTTCTTCGGCATCGGCGCCGAGGGGCTGGCGGTGGCGATCGGATGGGGGTTGCTCGCCCTCTGCCGGAGGTGGCGGCCTTCGCCTTCCTGGAGGGACCGGGCGGGCCGGCTGCTCGGCTGGGCCTGGATCGCCTCCTGGCTGTCGAGCGTGGTCCTGGTCGCCTACCCCCGGCTCGCGCCCTCGCCGACGCCGTCCCCCGTCGTCGAATGGGCGGAATCGGGAGCGATCGTGTCGGGAGGGCCCGACCAGCCTCACCCCCGAGGGGGACGCCTTCAAGGCCCCCCGGAACCCGCCCCAGAGGACACCCGATCCGTCTCCTCGCCCTCAGCGACGGCCCCCGACGAGAACCAGGCGACGCCATGAGCACCACGACCGCCCCCGCCTCGACGAAGTCGCGGACCCCCACCGCCGACGACCTGATCGCGATGCCCGACGACGGCGTCCGTCGCGAGCTGATCCGGGGAGAGCTGAGGGAAACCCCCATGACGCGACGGAACCGGTCCCACAGCGGGGTCGAGGCGAATATCGCCTACCTTCTCAAGGGCTGGCTCGACCGCCAGCCCGAGCCGAGGGGACGGGTCCACAGCGGGGAGGCGGGCTTCCGGATCCGCCAGGAGCCGGAAACCTTCGTCGGGATCGATGTCGCCTATGCTCCCCCCGAGCTGATCGCGGCCACCGATCCGGGCCGACCCTACTACGACGGCCCCCCGGCGCTGGCGGTCGAGATCCTCTCTCCTTCGGACACCCACGAGGACCTCGTCGAGAAGATCGCGCTGTACCTCGAGGCCGGCGTGGTCGTCTGGGAGGTCGACCCCGACTTCCGCACGATCCGGGTCCACCGCCCCGGGGAGGAGCCGGTGATGCACAACGTCCGCCAGCGACTCGGGGGAGATCCCTACTTGCCCGGGTTCGACGAGTCGGTCTCCCGGTTCTTCGAGTGATCCCTCCGGTGCTCCGATCTTCGGTCCGATCGAGGTGGGACATGCCGAACCGGGATGAGGCGTCGGGCGGTGTGGAGGTCGTGCCGGTGCTGATCGTCGGCGCCGGGCCGGTCGGCCTGGCGCTGGCGTGTTCGCTCCGCCGGCTGGGCGTCTCGTGTCGGGTCGTCGACTCGGGAGCCGGGCCGACGCCGGAGGGGGAGTCCCGGGCCCTCGGCCTCCAGGCCCGGACGATGGAGATCTTCGAGGCCCTCGGGGTCGCCGACACCCTGGTGGCCGGCGGCCTGGAAATCCGGGGCCTGGTGGCCTGGCGGGGCCGACGGCCCCGGTTCCGGCTCGACGCGAGTCCCCTGGAGGGGGAGACGAGGTACCCGTTCATCCTCTCGATCCCGCAGGGGGCCACCGAGCGGGCCCTGATCGACCGGCTCGAGGCGCTGGGGGGGCGGGTGGAATGGGGGACGAGGCTCTCGGGGCTGGGCCAGGATGGCGGGGGGGTGGACGCCGGGTTGACCGCCGATGACGGCCGCATCGAGAAGGCTCGGGCCGGGTGGCTCGTCGGCTGCGACGGCGCCCGGAGCACGGTGCGGGAGGCGCTCGGGCTGCGGTTCGAGGGGACCTCGAATCCCGAACGATTCCTGCTGGCCGACGTCGAGATCGACTGGGACCTGCCCCGGGACCACGGCCACCTGATGCTCACCCCCGAGGGGGTCGTCCCGGCCTTGCCGATGCCCCGGGAGCGGGCCTGGCGGCTGATTGACACCACCGCTCGGCTCGATTCGGACGAGCCGGCGGCGATCGTCGGCCGGTTCGACGACCTGCTCCGCAGGTATTCTCCCGTCCCGGCGACCTCGATGGGCCCGGCGACCTGGACCTCCGCCTTCCGCATCCACCGCCGGGCGGTCGGCCGGCTCCGAATCGGCCGCTGCCTGGTGGCCGGGGACGCGGCGCACATCCACAGCCCGGTCGGCGGCCAGGGCCTGAACACCGGGGTCCAGGATGCGTTCAACCTCTCCTGGAAGCTCGCCCTGGTGGCCCGGGGGGAGGCGCCCGACACCCTGCTCGACTCGTACGACGCCGAACGACGCCCGGTGGCCGAGGCCGTCCTCGCCGCGACCGACCGGGCGACCCGGGTGGTCACCCTCCGCAACCCCCTGGCCCGATGGGCCCGGGACTCGGCCGTCGCGACTCTGGTCCGCATCCCCCCGCTGCACCGGAGGCTGATCCGCTCCGTGGCCGACCTGGAGGTGACGTACCGAGGCGGCCCGCTCTCGATCGAGGAGTGGCCCCCCCATCCCCTCGACCGAGGGGACGGCCCCCGGCCCGGCGACCGGCTGCCCGACCTCCCTTCGGGGGCCTCCGGGGGGCTGCTCGACCACGCCCGGGGACCCTGGTTCACCCTGTTCCTCCTGCCGGGGATCGAGCCGCCGTCGGCCGCCGCCGGCGAGTCGATCCGGGCCGTGCTCGACCTCGCGGCCGGTCGCTTCGGGGAGATCGTCCGGGTCGTCCCGGTCGTCGGCCCCGGCGGGATGCCGGACGATGCGGTCCCCACGCCATCTTCCTCGATCGAGGATCCCGACGGCCGGATCCACCGACTCCTCGGCTGCCCGGGGCCGGGCCTGCTGCTGGTCCGACCCGACGGCCACCTCGGCTTTCGGTGCCGCCCCCCGGATGCGGGGAGGCTCCGGGGTTACCTGGACCGGTGCCTCGGCCTCGGCGCCGAGGTCGGGGGATGATCGGCCCTACCGCCGGGGGACGGCCAGGCGGTGGAGGAAGATCCCGGCCGCGACGGCGACGTTGAGCGACTCGGCCCCCGGCCGCATCGGGATCGTCACCCGGTGGTCGCAGCGATCGACCCAGGAGGGGGCGAGCCCGTGGGCCTCAGACCCCATGACGATCGCCAGGCGCTCCGGCCGCTCGAAGCGGTCGATCGGCGTGGCGTGCGGGTCGGTGACGGTCGCCACCAGCCGGAGGCCGAGGTCGGATCGCAGGCGGTCGAGCCGGGCCGCCAGGTCGTCGCAGGGGATCACGGGCAGGCCGAGCACCGTGCCCATCGACACCCGGAGCACTCGACGGGAGAGCGGGTCGGGGCAGGTCGGGCCGACGAGCACGGCGTCGACCCCGAAGACGTCGGCCGTGCGGACGATCGTCCCCAGGTTCTCCGGGTTCTGGACGACCGGGCAGGCGACCAGCGTCACCATCCCGGGCCGGGTCTCGACCAGTGATCCCGGGTCGATCGGCGGGAGCCGTCTCCCGGCCGCCAGCGCCCCCTGGTGGAAGTTGTAACCGACGAGGGTGCTGATCCGGGCGTGTTCGACCACGAATGCGGTCACGTCGCCGGGGAGGCTCGGGGCGATCCGATCGGCGTGGTGGTCGGAGAGCAGGACCGACTCGATCGGGTAGCGGCTGTCCCGGAGGCTGAGGACGAGCTTCTCCCCCTCGACCACGAAGAGGGGCAGCCCCCTCGTCTCGTTGGTCGCCTTCAGGTTGCGATAGATCGCCAGGCGGGGGTCGTCCAGGTCGTCGAGGGGGATGACGGGCATGGGTTCGGTCGGGTGCCTGGGCTCGGGGACCGTCTCAGTCTCGGAGGATGAACCGGGCCCGGCGGACGGAGAAGGCGTCGTCCCCCGAGAAGACGAGGTGGGCGGTTTGGCCGTCGTCTCCCATCCACTTCGTCGGCAGGACCTGGGTCTCTCCGGGGCCGACGTCCCACCGCTCGGTGTAGAAGACCGTGCGCCAGGGGCCCCAGGGCTCGGGGGCCTCGTAGATGCCGAAGCCCCCGGAGAATCGGATCGCGTCGGTGTCCTCGTCGGGGAGGGTCTGGCAGAGCAGGTATCGGCCGATGGCTGGATTGAAGGAGACGGTGGAGCGGTAGACCCTCCCCGGGTTCTCGAAGGCGGCGGCTCGGTCGGCCGGGGCTCGACTCCAGGTCGGGCTGCCCTCGCCGTCGAGCCAGGAGAAGAATTCGTAGGCATCCCGCTCGAAGACGGCATCTCGGGGGACCCGGGCGAGCACGAGGCGGTCGGCCGGCTCGTAGGCAGTCTCGGCGTCCGGGGAGTAGACGTAGATGAACTCGTCCCGGGCCCCGGCGTAATCCCGGCCGAAGTTGAGGAAGGTGGGGCAGCCGAAGCCGTCGGTGAACCGCCAGTCGGCCCAGGTCCACGAGGCGCCACGGTCGGTCGACCGGGCGACCTGCGCGTCGTCGAGGTTCCGGGCCAGCAGGTAGAGGACGCCGTCGACCATCAGGATCCCGCTCGCCTTCGCCCCCCGGGGGCCGTCCCCGGTGCGTTCGAGCGAGGGGGAGCGGAGGTTGTCGCCGACCGGGGCGTCGGGAGGCCCCTCGACCCGGGCGAGGCCGAGGCTGAGCTTCTCGGGGACGAACGGGCGGAAGCCCCGCCCGTCTCCGTAGGCGGTGTAAAGCGCGTCATCGTCGGCCCAGGTGGTCGGCCAGTTGTCGGAACCGGGGGCGAGGCGGACGATCTCCCGGGCCGGGGCCCAGTCGACCCCGACGATCCGTTCACTCGGCGGATACGGGGCATCCGCTCGGGGAGGGGCCGTCTGCACGGAGGCGGCCAGCGGCCGGAGGAACGGCCGGAGCACGTCGTAATGCGCGGCGCCGTCCTCGCGCTCCCAGGACTTCCCCGCCCGGGCGGCCACGACATCCAGGCTCGGGATGACCACGATCAGGCTGTCGTACAGGCCCCACGACCAATAGGCATCGCGGGGCACTTCCGGGATCATCCCGTCGGCGTTGTTCCACCAGAGCAGGCCGTAGTGGTCGGAGGCGTTGCCGTGTTCGCCGTCGCCGAACTCGGGCAGGCCGACCACGCCCTCGACCGGGGTCCGGACCGCATCCACGAATTCGCTGGGGAGGATCTGCCGATCCTTCCAGCGGCCCTGTCGGAGGTGGAGGTAACCGAACCGGGCCATCGCGTCGATGTCGGCGCTGATTCCCGAGCCGAACTCCCGGCGGGGGATGCCTTCGAGCTGTTTCGGCCGATAGGAATTGGCCCGCCAGGTCAGGTCATCGGGGCCGATGCCGATCGGCGAGAACAGCCGCTCGAACATCAGCTCGCCGAGGTCTCGGCGGTAGGACAGGGTCAGGGCGTCGGCCAGCCAGTTCGGGCCGCCGTCGCTGTAGTGCCAGGCGGTGCCGGGGCGGAACAGGAGCGGCTCGAAGCCGCCGGGCTTGGCGAAACCGGCGGTCTGCGAGGCGAGGTGGCGCAGGGTGATCTCGCCGAGCCAGCCCGATCCTCGGTTGGCCTGCGGGGAGACGCCGAACTCCGGGACGAGGTCGACGGCGAGGTCGTCGAGCGACCGGACGCCCTCGGTGATCGCCAGGCCGAGCGCCGCGGCCCCGAAGGATTTGGTGGTCGACTTCAGGTCGTAGCGTCGGTCCTGGTCTCCCCAGGCCGTCACGACCCGTCCGGAGCGGACGACCATCCCCGAGCCCTCGCCGGTGAGGGCGTAGTCCCGGACCCGGGCGAGGAGGGCCTCGTCCATCCCCAACTCGGCCGGGTCGGCCCGGGGCCAGTCGGCGCCGGGGTACGGGGCCTCTCCCCGGGCGGGGCAGGGCAGGCCGATCGCGAACGACACGGTGACCGCGAGGAGGCGCTGCGAGGGGGTCATCATCGGTCTCCTCGACTCGTGGCGACTCGCGACCGCCGACCGGTGATGGTCAGCGGCTCGCTTCCTTCTTCCACCAGTCCGGCCCGTCGCCGAGGACCGAGGCGTTCAGGCGGACGAGCCGCTCGGCCATCTCCCGGGAGCGGTCGGGGTGGCGGTCGGAGAGGTCGGTGGTCTCCTCGGGGTCGTCGGCGAGGTTGAACAGGAGGAACTCGGTCAGGTCGACGTTGCCGACGACCTTCCAGTCTCCTTCCCTCATGGCGACCCGGCTGTCGGGGCTGGAGATGTGGGTGCGCCAGTACATCGGCACGCTCCGCTCGATCGGCTCGCCGGAGAAGGCGGGGACCATGCTGGCGCCGTCGATGGTCCGATCGTCGGGCAGGGGGACATCGGCCACCTCGCAGACGGTGGCGAAGATGTCGGATCCGATCACGGGCACGTCGCTGACCGTGCCCGGCTCGATCCGGCCCGGCCATCGGGCGATCCCGGGGACGCGGATTCCCCCCTCGAAGTCGTCCCGCTTGCGGCCCCGGAGGCCGCCGGTCGACCCCCGGGTCCGGTCGCGCTGGGAGCCGGGGTCGTCCGGGTCTCCCTCGCCGGTCCCCTCGGGGCCGTTGTCGGAGGTGAAGAGGACGAGGGTCGAGTCGGAGAGCCCCTGGCGGTCCAGCTCCTCCATGAGCAGGCCGAAGGCGTGGTCGAGCTGCGAGACGTTGCCGTGGTGCTGGAGGACGCCGGGCTGGTCGGTGTACTCCTCATAGGGCGCCATGAAGCGGGGGTCGGACTCGATCGGCAGGTGGGGCTCGTGGGTCCAGACTTGGAGATAGAAGGGGGCGTCCCCGTCCCGGGCGTCCCGGAGCCAGTCGATCGCCTCGCCCACGACGAGGGGGGCCGAGAAGCCCTCCATCGGGCCGACGGGGTCGCCGTTGCGGACGAAGTTGGTCGGGTCCTTGTGGCTTGGGTCGGCGTTGTTCTGGGTGGCGAGCCAGTGGTCGAAGCCGTGGGCGTCGGGCTGGGGTTGCTCGGGCGAGTTGAACAGGCCGTTGAGGTGCCACTTGCCGACGTGGCAGGTCTGGTAGCCTCGCCCCTTGAGCAGCTCGGCCGAGGTGACCTCGCTGGTCCGGAGGTGGACCTCGTGCCCCTCGGAGATCCACCGGAAGACGCCGTTGCGATAGGGCGTCCGGCCGGTGAGGATCGCCGACCGGGACGGCGAGCAGACCCCGCAGGCGGCGTAGCACTGGGTGAACCGGACCCCCTGCGACGCGAACCGGTCGAGGTTCGGGGTCTTCATCACCGGGTTGCCGTAGCAGGCCAGGTCTCCCCAGCCGAGGTCGTCGGCGAGGAAGACGACGATGTTCGGCGGCGCCTGGTCCTGCCCCTCGGCCTGATTCGAGGGGCCGAGCAGGGCGAGCAGCAGGGCGGCCAGGGTCGCCTTCGAGTTCGCGATCCGGGTCATGGCGGCGTCACCTCAGTCTTCCAGGCGTCGGACGGAGACGAAGTAGGCCCCCCGGGAGCCTTCCGGACCTTCGAGCCAGGTCTGCAACCGGGTCGGCCCGGCCTCCAGCGGGATCCGGAACGTCGCCGACAGGTCCTCGGGCCCGACCGGCTGCGACCGGTCCACCTCGCCGATCACGAGGCGGGCCGTCTCGGCCTTCGGGCCGGGGCCGTCGTTGATCGGCCGGGGCTCCTCGACCGGCCATCGCCGCAGCTCGACCTCGTAGGTGCCGGCCCGATCGACCTCGACGGCCCAGAAGCCGTTGGCCACGCGCCCCTCCCGGATCATGGGCTGGTCCCAGGGCGGATCCGACTCGTGCCAGTCGTGGCAGGTCAGCCGGCTCGGGTTCTCCCGATCGGAGCCGAGGACGATCCGGGCGTACTCGCCGTGGGAGGAGGAGACGTCGGCCCACCAGCGATCGTAGACGGCCCGCAGGTCGGCGACGACCTCGGGATGATCGCCGGAGACGTCCCGGGCCTGGCCGGGGTCCTGTCCGATGTCGTACAGCTCCCGACCGTCGACCAGCCGCCAGCGCCCGGTCATCACTGCGCACTGCCGGTACTTCTCCGGGTGCTCGATGCGCTGGGATTCGACGACGATCGCCCGCTCGGGCCAGTCCGGCGTCCCCGGGCGGAGCAGGGGGGCGAGGCTCGTCCCGTCGAGGGCCTGGCCCTCGGGCCGATCGAGCCCGCAGAGGTCGATCAGCGTCGGCAGGAGGTCCAGATGGGCGGCAAGCTGATCAACATCCCTTCCTCCACCGATGTCTCCACCCGGCCACCGGACGAAGCAGGGGACGCGGTGGCCGCCGTCGTACGGGCTCCCCTTCCGGCCCCGCATCCCGGCGTCGTAACCGACCTCCCCTCGCACCCCGGCGGCGGTGCCGTTGTCGGTCAGGAACAGGAGCAGGGTGTCCTCGGCCAGGCCCCGTTCGTCGAGGAATGCGAGCAATCGGCCGACATTCTCATCGATGTTCGTGATCATCCCGTAGAAGGCGGCGTTGGGCACGTCGGGGTCGTTGGCGTACATCTCCTCGTAGCGTTCGGGCACCCGGTAGGGGCCGTGGGGGGCGTTGGTGGCCAGGTAGCAGAAGAAGGGGCGGTCGGCGGCGGCCTGGTCGCCGATGAAGTCGAGGGCGGCGTCGAACCAGGTGTCGGTGCAATAGCCGGCGGTCGGCCGGGCCCGGCCGTCGTCGAAGTAGGTGTCGTCGAAGGAGTCGTTGCCCCAGTAATCGGGGGTCTGGCCGACGCCCCCGCCGCCGTGGACGAAGGCGCGGGCGAAGCCCCGGTCCTGGGGGCGGGAGGGGGCGTTGTCCCCGAGGTGCCACTTGCCGAAGATGCCGGTGGCGTAGCCCGACCGCGAGAAGGCGTCGGCCATGGTCGTCTCGCCCTCCGGGAGGATCGAGCGGCCCATGATCGTGTGCCAGACGCCGACCCGGCCGGAGTACCGGCCGGTCATCAGGGCGGCCCGGGTCGGCGCGCAGGTCGGGTCGACGTGGAAGTCGGTGAGCCGGACGCTCCCGGCGTGCAGGGCGTCGAGGTTCGGCGTGCGGAGGACGGGGTTGCCGTGACAGCCGAGGTCGCCGTAGCCCTGGTCGTCGGTCATGATCAGGAGGACGTTCGGCCGCCGGGCAGGCGCCTTGGGCTCCTGGGAGAAGGCCGGCCGGAGGGCCGTCATGGCCAGCACGACGGCGCAGCAGGCGGCGAAAGAGCACACCCTCGCGCAATCACGATGAGATCGAATCATCACAGTCTCCGGGCCGGAGCCCCGGTCCGATCGCCCCGCACGACCTCGTGGAGTCGCGGTCCGGGCGGAGTATAATGGGCGATCGCGAGGGCCGTCCACCGGCCATCCGCCCGGCGTGGCGAATCTCGACCGGGCTCTCCCCCCGTCCGCACCACCCCCCGCGAGGGAAGATCATCATGAGAGCGACCGTCGTGATCTGGTCGGCATTGGCCCTGGCGACGCTGGCGTCGCCGGGCCTGCCGGCCTGCCGGGCCGAGGCCCAGGCGCCGGGCCGGCTGGCCCTGGACAAGGGCGACCGGATCATCCTCATCGGCAATACCCTCGCCGAGCGGATGCAGTACTTCGGCCACTGGGAGACCCTGCTCCACAGCCGGTTCCCCGAGCTGGAACTGGTCGTCCGCAACCTCGGCTGGTCGGCCGACGAGCTGACCCTGCGGCCCCGCTCCAAGGATTTCGACGACCACGGCCACACCCTGGCGGACGAGAAGCCTGACGTCGTGATCGCCGCCTTCGGCTTCAACGAGTCCTTCGGCGGGCCCGAGGGGCTTGACGGGTTCCGGTCGGACCTGGAGGCCTTCATCGACGAGACGACCACCACCCCCTACGACGGCGAGGCCCCGCCGACGCTCGTCCTCCTCTCGCCGATCGCCCACGAGGACCTCGGCAAGCGGACGCTCCCCGACGGCTCGGAGAACAACGAGAACCTCGCCCTCTACGCCGAGGCGATGGCCGAGGTCGCCCGCTCCAAGGGGGTCCAGTTCGTCGACCTGTTCCACCCCACCAAGGAGGGGTATGAGGCCGACGACGAGCCCTGGACCTTCAACGGCGTCCACCTCACCGACGAGGGCAATCGCAAGCTCGCCCCGATCCTCGACGAGTCGCTCTTCGGCCCCCGCCCCGGGCCGGGCTCGATCGCGGCCGACATGGACGCCCTGCACGAGGCGGTCCAGGACAAGAACAAGCAATTCTTCTATGACTACCGCGCCATCAACGGCTTCTACATCTACGGCGGCCGCAAGGAGCCGTTCGGCGTGGTCAACTTCCCCGCCGAGTTCGCCAAGCTCCGCAAGATGATCGAGGTCCGGGACCGGCGGATCTGGGAGGTCGCCCGCGGGAACGAGGTCCCCGAAGAGGTCGACGACTCCGGCACCGGCGAGTTCGCCAGGATCGAGAGCAACGTCGAGGGGCCGATCTCCATCACCTCCCCCGCGGAGACGCTAAGGTCGTTCGTCCTGCCCGAGGGGTACGAGATCAACCTATTCGCCTCCGAGCAGGAGTTCCCGGACCTGAAGAACCCCTGCCAGATGGCCTTCGACCCCGAGGGCCGCCTCTTCGTCACCACGATGGCGTCGTACCCGATGTACCTGCCCGGCACCCCCGTCGACGACAAGATCCTCATCCTCGAGGACACCGACGGCGACGGCAAGGCCGATCAGCAGACCACCTTCGCCCGCGGCCTCCAGGTCCCGACCGGCATCGAGCTCGGCGACGGCGGCGCCTACGTCGCCCAGCAGCCGAACCTGGCGTTCATCAAGGACACCGACGGCGATGACGTCGCCGACGAGTACTCCTACAAGCTGCACGGCTTCGACACCGCCGACTCCCACCACTCCCTCAGTGCCTTCACCTGGGGCCCCGGCGGCGCCCTCTACTTCCAGGAGGGGACCTTCCACCACACCCAGATCGAGACGCCGTACGGCCCCGAGCGCGTGAAGGACGCCGCCGTCTTCCGCTACGAGCCGCTCACCGAGAAGGTGGACATCTTCATCTCCTACCCCTTCGCCAACCCCTGGGGCCACTACTTCGACCGCTGGGGCCAGAACTTCGTGGCCGACGCCTCCGGGGGCGCCAATTACTACGGCACCGCCTTCTCCGGCTCCGTCGACTACGGGCGGAAGCACCGGCCGATGGAACAGTTCCTCGCCATGCAGTGGCGGCCCACCTCCGGCTGCGAGCTGGTCGCCAGCGGCAACTTCCCCGACGACGCCCAGGGCAACTACCTGCTCAACAACGTCATCGGCTTCCACGGCGTCCTCCAGTACAGGATGCGGGAGGAGGGCTCCGGCTTCGCCGCCGACCCGGTCGAGCCGCTCCTGCGCTCCACCGACACCAACTTCCGGCCCGTCGACCTCGAATTCGGCCCGGACGGCGCCCTGTACCTGGTCGACTGGTTCAACCCGCTGATCGGCCACATGCAGCACTCGATCCGCGACCCGAACCGCGACGTCAATCACGGCCGGATCTGGCGGATCCGCTACACCGGCAAGCCGCTCGTCGAGCCCGCCAAGATCGCCGGGGAGCCGGTCCCGGCCCTGCTCGACCTGCTGAAGTCCTACGAGGACCGCACCCGCTACCGCACCCGGATCGAGCTGCGGACCCGGGACGTGGACGAGGTCATGTCGGCCCTCGACGCCTGGGTCGCCGACCTCAACCGGGACGACCCGGAGTACTGGCGGCAGATGCTCGAGGCCCTCTGGGTCCACCAGCAGTTCGACGTGGTCGACCCGGAGTTCCTGGAGACCGTCCTCCGATGCCCCGAGCCGAAGGCCCGGGCCGCGGCCACCCGGGTCCTGGGATACTGGCGGGACCGGGTCGAAGACCCGATCGGCATGCTGCAGATCCAGGTGAACGACGAGCACCCCCGGGTCCGGCTCGAGGCCGTCCGGGCCCTCAGCTTCTTCGAGGGCGAGGACGCGATCCGGGCCCAGGAGGTGGCGCTCGAGTCGCTGCTCCATCCCCAGGACTATTACCTGGAATACACCCTGAACGAGACGAACGCGACCCTCGGCGACCGCATCCTCGCGATCGACGCCGAGTGACCCCGGACCGCCGCGCGGCCCCCCGGCCCGGACCGGGCCGGGGGGGCGCCCGGCGGCCCCCCTCGCGATCGCGTTCGCCCGCACGCCCGCCCTTCCCGATCCGATCCCACCCGCCGCCCGATGTCCGATCCGCCGAGAATCCCGACCGAGGAGTACCGATGATCCCGATGGCTCCCCCGACCCGATCGCGGTCGGCCGCGGCCCGGCTCGCCCCGATCGCGGCCGCGCTGGCCCTGCTCTCGACGGCCGCCGCCGCCCAGGAGAGCGCCATGGTCAAGATGCTCCGCAGCGGCCGGGTCCCCGCCGACCGCCAGGGGACGCTCATCACCCTGATCGGCCGCCAGGGCTCCCCGGCCGACCTGGGATTCCTGCTCGAATTCGCCACCCGGCCCGAGGGGGTCTCGCAGGAGAGCCGCACCCTCGCCCTGGATGCCCTCTCCGAGGCCGCCCGGACCCGGAGCGTCGCCCCCGAGGGAGACCGATCGAAGATCGCCGGGCTGATCCGGGGCGAGTCCGCCCCCGAGGATCGGGAGGCCCGCCTGGCGGCGATCCGCCTGGCCGGCGCCTGGAAGGTGGAGGGGGCCAGCGCCGCCCTCGCCGCCCTCGCCGCCGACGCCGGGGAGCCCCGACCGCTCCGGGACGCCTCGCTCGATGCGCTGGCCGACCTCGGCGGCCCGTCCAGCCGACGGGCGATCGAGGCGCTTTCCGGCCCCGGGCAGCCGGCCGACGTCCGATTGCTCGCCATCGCCGCCCTGGCGAGCCTGGACGTCGACGCCGCGGCCGAGAAGGCCGTCGCCGCGCTCGGCGAGGGAGTCGGGGACATCGACGCGATCGCCCCGCTGATGGGCGCGTTCCTCGACCGCCAGGTCGGCCCCGACCGGCTGGCGACGGAGATCACCGAGGAAGGGCTCTCGGCCGACGCCGCGAAGCTGGCCCTGCGTTACATGTATTCCGTCGGCCGGACCGACCCGAGCCTCGTCGCCGCGCTCAGCAATGCCGCCGGCATCAATGCCGAACCCGCCCCGCTCTCCGAGGCCGAGATGCAGCAGCTCATCGCCGACGTCGTCGAGCACGGCGACCCCGAGGCCGGTGAGGTCGTCTTCCGCCGGGAGGACGTCAACTGCGTGAAGTGCCACGCCCTCAGCGGCGCCGGCGGCGACATCGGCCCGGACCTCAGCCCCATCGGCGCCAGCTCCCCGCCGGACTACCTGATCCGGTCGCTCCTCTACCCCGAGGAGGCGGTCAAGGAGGAATATCAGGTCCGCACCGTGCTGACGATCGACGGCCAGATTTTCCAGGGGATCGTCAAGGAATCGAGCAACGAGCGAATCGTGCTCAGGGAGGCCACCGGGACCGATCGGGTGGTCCCGACCGCCGACGTCGAGGACGAGAAGTCCGGCGGCTCGCTGATGCCCAAGGGGCTGCCGAACTTCCTGACCCGGGACGAGTTCGTCGACCTCGTCGCCTTCCTCTCGCGGCTCGGCAAGCCCGGCCCGTACGCGATCCGGTCCACGCCGACGGTCCAGCGCTGGCGGGTCCTCCCGCTCCCGAGCGCCTCCGACTCCGTCGACCCCGACGACGCCGGGGGCGGCGACCTGCCGGCCTCGATCGCCTCGGCCGAGCCGGTCTCCTGGCGGGCCGCCTACGGCAAGACCGGCGGCACCCTGCCGCTGGACGAGGTCGCCCGATCGCTCGGGACGACCGTCTTCGCGGCCCGGGGCGAGGTCGACGTGACCGAGGCAGGCGCCCTCTCCTTCTCGGTCGACTCCCCCGAGGGCCTGTCCCTCTGGCTCGACGGCGAGCCGATCGACCCGGCCGGATCCTTCACGGCCGAACTCGGGGTCGGCCGGCATGCCCTGACGATCCGGGTCGACGCCGAGGCCCGGTCGGGCGACGGGCTCCGCGTCGAGGTCACCCGGGCCGAGGGATCGGAGGCCGAATTCACGGTCGTCGGCGGGCCTTGAGCCGCCGTCCAGGGGGTTCCCGCGACGCGCTTCGAGGTCGCGGGGACGATCGACGGAGGGGTCATCCTCCCGTCCGATGCGAACCGCGTCCCGGGGTGTCTCGCCAGATCCGGTCCCCCTCCGGCCCCGTGATCGAGCTTGCCCCCTCCTCCTGCCCCGCTACAATCCGGGCCCGTCGGCCCGGATTGGCCCGATGGCGCAGGAGGACCGCCCGATGAGCAGGAGAGCCCGGCGACGCGTCGCGATCCTCGCGGCCCTCGCCGTCGTCGTCCCGCTGACCGCATTCCGGCACGACCTGTTCGAGAAGCGGGTCAGGGTGATCGCCCCCGGCGTGATCGTCCGGGGGGCCTGGCAGCGTCCCGGGCCGCTCCGCAGGATGATCGAGCGCGAGGGGATCCGGACGGTCGTCACGCTCACGGCGATCAACGCCCACGACCCCAAGTACGTCGACCAGGAGCGCGTGATCCGGCGGACCGGGGTCGACTGGGTGATCGTGCCGATGAGGGGATCGACGGCCACGCTCGACCAGCTCGCCGAGGCGGCCGACCTGCTGGCCAATCCCGACCGGCAGCCGGTCTTCTTCCACTGCGTCGGCGGCCACCACCGGACGAACCTGGTGCACGCGGCCTACCGGATCCGGCACGAGGGGTGGTCGGCCGCTCGGGCCTGGCGGGAGCTGGAGCGGTTCCCCTGGACCGAGCCCGAAGACGCACTGGACGACCGCCCCCTGATCGAGGCCTTCGCCGCGCTCCACCGCCCGAGTCCCGAGGAGGCCGAGGATGGCCCGCAGACGGATCTCACGACGAGTCGCCCGATCCCTGGCGGCGACCCTGCTGCTGACCTCGGCCCTCGTCGGCTGGCGATGGGCGACGGGGAACGTCGGCGTCGTTGAGCCGACCCGGATCTATCGATCGAGGCAGCTCGACGCCGGGGCCCTCTCCCGCCTGATCGGAGACCGAGGGATCCGGACCGTCCTGAACCTCCGGGGCCCCAACCCGGGGGCCGAGTGGTACCCCGCGGAGCGCCTCGCCACCATCGGGGCCGGCGCGACCCTGATCGACGTGCCGCTCGCCTCGGACTACTGGCTCACCCCGGAACAGGCCCGGGGCCTGGTCGAGGTGCTCGACACGGCCGAGCGGCCCCTGCTCATCCACTGCCAGTTCGGCGCCGAGCGTACCGGGCTCGTCTCCATGATGGCCGTCCTCCTCCGCCCCGGGGGCACGCTGGAGGAGGCCCGGTCCCAGTTCTCGCCCTATTACCTGTACCTGCCGACCGAGGACGGACTGGTGATGCTCGGGCATCTCCGCCAGTATGAGGGCTGGCTGGGCCGGGAAGGGGCCGACCACTCTGCGGAGGTCTTCCGCCGGTGGATCGACCGGCACTACCGGCCGGGCACCCCGAACCGGTCGGAGTGGCCCTACGACCCCTACCCACTCCGCGTCGTCACCCGGCCTGCGGAGTCGGACACCGCCGCCCGATGACGACCGGCCCAGGGAGCGAGCCCGACATGACGGAGCACCACGACCTGCCCATCCGGGTCCGATACGCCGAGACCGACCGGATGGGGCTGCTCCACCACGCCAATTACCTCGTCTACTTCGAGATGGGCCGGACCGAGCTGCTCCGGGCCCGAGGGCTCTCCTACCGGGAGATCGAGGACTCCGGCTACCTGCTCGTCATCATCGATGTCGGGTGCAAGTACAAGCGGCCGGCCCGATACGACGACCTGCTGACGCTCCGGACCTCGGTCCAACGCGTCACCCACGTCAAGATCGTCCACCGCTATGAGCTGCTCCGGGGCGGCGAGCTGCTGGCCGAGGGCCACTCCACCCTCGCCTGCGTCGACCGCGACGGCCGCCCCCAGCCCCTGCCCGAGCTGCTGCGGGGAGGGGCGGGCGAGTGATCGGGGGGCCTGGCCGGGGCCGGGTCGAGGGTTCAGGTCCCCTCGACGTGCTCGCCGAAGAAGCTCTCGGCCTCCCGGACGACCGAGGCGTAGATCGCCGACGCCTCCGCCTCGTTCAGGCCGATCAGGGAGCGTGCCTGGTCCAGGTTCTTCCGCTCCCGCTCGGTGAAGACGCGATCGGCCACGGCCCGGCGGACCATCATGGCGAACTCGTCGAGCATCAGGCCACGCATCCAGGTCTCGTCGAACCGCTTGGCCCGGCCCTCCCGGACCAGGACCTCCCACCGGGGCTCGGAGTCGGGCAGCTCGTCGAGCAGGTGTCGGAGCTTGCGGACCCACTGGGTGCGGTCGTAGTCCAGGGGAGTCCCCCCGGCGGTCTCCTCCGGGGCCCGCTCGGCGAGGTCCCCCTCGTCGAGCCCCCAGGCCTCGATCAGCCGGCTCCTGGTGCGTTCGTCCAGCGTCGACGCCCGATTCCGGGCGCCATGCAAGAGCTCGAAGAGTCCCATCACGTTCCCCCTGTCCTGGCCGCGTCGACGGGGCCCCGGGCACGCGTCGATCCGGCGATGTCCCGCTCTCGTGGTCGTTCGACCCCGGACGCCCGGCCTCACTCCCGGATCGCCCGGCACGTCCCCGCTCGATCGCTCGGCGTTGGTCCGGGCAAGGGCGTCGCGCCGGCCGATGCGGCGCGCGATGGGCGGACCCCAGGCGGAAACCGCGACGTCCCTTGACGCAAACCTCGGGCCGAGTGCTCGACCTGGCATGATCGGCCGTCCCGGCGGAATCCCCCGGAAAGGCGTTGAATCAAGGTTGAATCCCCCCGATAATGCCATGATCGACCCACTCCCGCCAGCGATCCCCCCCGTCAGAGCCCCCTCGGCCCCGCCCCCCCAGCCCCGAGGTCTGCGACGTGATTCGAGTCCGGTATCGATCCCCCCGACTGATTGCCCCCCTGATCCTCGGCCTCCTGCTCCTCCCCCGGCCCTCCCGGGCCTCGGAGCAGGGGGACGCGGCGGCCGCGGCCGAGGAGTACCGGTCCCGGATCGGCCCCCTGCTGGAGACGTACTGCTATTCCTGCCACGGCGACGAGACGCAGAGTGCCGACCTGAACCTCCAGTCTTACGCCGAGGTCGCCTCGATCGCCTCGGACCGCGACCGCTGGGAGCTGATCCGATCCTTCATCGAGGACGGGGACATGCCCCCGGCGGGGGTCGAGCCGAGGCCCTCGGGGGCCGAAGTCGACGAACTCTCGGGCTGGATCGCCGCGACGCTCTCCCAGATCGACTGCAATCTCGTCGAGCCCGGCAACGTCACCCTCAGGAGGCTCAATCGGGCCGAATATGATTATACGGTCCGCGACCTGCTCGGCGTCGACTTCCAGCCCGCCGAAGAATTCCCGGCCGACGACGTCGGCTACGGCTTCGACAACATCGGCGACGTGCTCACGCTCGACCCGCTGCTCCTGGAGAAGTACCTGGAGGCGGCCGAGGAGATCACCCGGCGGGCCATCGACATCGCCGGCCCCGGTCCCGGCAAGACCGTCGGCTACGACGGTCGACTGATCCGGGACAAGGGGGGCCGGCCTCACGGCGACGACGACCAGATCCTCGCCTCCGAGGGCGAACTCGGCATCGACCACGCCTTCGAGACCGACGGCCGGTACGTCCTCAGGGCCCGGGTGTACGGCGACCAGGCCGGGGACGAGCCCGTCCGGATGGCCATCCGGGTCGACGGCCGCACGCTCCGGGAGTTCGAGGTCGAGGCGACCCGGCGATCGAGGATGACCTACGAGGTGCCCGTCGCCCTGAAGGCCGGGACGAGGCGGGTCGCCGTCGCCTTCCTGAACGACTACTACGACGAGGACGCCGGGGAGCGGCCAGCCGACCGCAACCTGATCGTCAACCGCCTGGAGGTCCAGGGGCCGACCGACCCGGTCGTCTCGAAGGAAGTCGAGTCCCTCGACGACGACGCCGGCGGCCAGCTTTACGGCGGGAAGGGGCGCCTCCTCGCCACCGCCGGCGAGATCTCCTTCCGGCATGACTTCGAGGCCGAGGGCGAATACCGGATCCGGGTCGTCGCCTTCGCCCAACAGGCCGGCCCCGACCCCGCCCGGCTCGGCGTCAAGTTCGACGGCGAGACCGTCGACGTCCTCGACGTCCCCAGCTCCGAGGCCGAGCCCGGCACCTTCGAGGCCCGCGTCCGGGTCAAGCGGGGCAAGCGGGCCGTCGCCCTGTCCTTCCTGAACGACTACTACAACCAGGACCACCCCGACGAGGCCCTCCGGGGCGACCGCAACCTCGTCCTCGACCGCGTCGAGTTCGTCGGGCCGGTCGAGTCGTACTACCACGCCCTGCCCGAGTCGCATCGCCGGGTCATCGCCGGGCCCGCCCTGAGCGGTTCCTACGAGGAGGTCGCCCACGCGAGCCTCCGACGCCTCGCCAACCGCGCCTATCGCCGCCCGAGCACCCCGGAGGAGGTCGAGGGGCTGATGGGCCTCTTCCGGATGGTCCGACGCGACGGCGCCTCGTTCGAGGAGGCGATGCGGGTGGCCGTACAGGCGAT
The DNA here is from genome assembly GCF_007752535.1 of Tautonia plasticadhaerens. GTDB lineage: Bacteria > Planctomycetota > Planctomycetia > Isosphaerales > Isosphaeraceae > Tautonia > Tautonia plasticadhaerens. The sequence continues at coordinate 7,239,286 of NZ_CP036426.1, read as the reverse complement.
CCTCGTCTCGCCGAACTTCCTGTTCCGGGTGGAGTACGGCTCCGCCCCCGACCCGGGCCTCCCCGGGGACGTCCGGCCGCTGACCGACTGGGAGCTCGCCTCCCGCCTCTCCTATTTCCTCTGGAGCAGCATGCCCGACGAGGAGCTGTTCCGCGCCGCCTTCGAGGGGCGGCTCCAGGACCCCGGGGAGCTGGCCCGGCAGGCCCGACGGATGCTCCAGGACCCCCGAGCCTCCCGCTTCATCGAGCGGTTCGCCGGCCAGTGGCTCCAGATCCAGAACCTCGACGCGGTCGCCCCCGACCCCGACCGCTTCCCCGAGTTCGACGACGAGCTTCGGCGTGCCATGAGGCGCGAGACCGAGCTGTTCTTCGGGGCGATCGTCCGGGAGGACCGCAGCGTCCTCGACCTCCTCGACGCCGACTACACCTTCCTCAACGACCGGCTGGCGACGCATTACGGCATCCCCGGCGTGGAGGGCCCCGAATTCCGCCGGGTCGACCTCCCCGGGGACGCCCGGCGCGGCGGCGTGCTCACCCAGGCCAGTATCCTGACGATCACGTCCAACCCGACGCGGACCTCCCCCGTGAAGCGGGGCAAGTACATCCTCGACCAGATCCTCGGCTCCCCGATCCCGCCGCCTCCCCCCGACGTCCCCGAGCTGGAGGAGGGCCCCGAGCTGGCCGGCACCCTCCGGCAGCGGATGGAGCAGCACAGCACGAATCCCTCGTGCGCCTCCTGCCACCGGAGGATGGACCCGCTCGGCTTCGGCCTCGAGAACTTCGACGCCGTCGGCCGCTGGCGGGACTCGGACGGCGAGGCCCCGATCGACGCGTCGGGCACCCTCCCCGGCGGCGACTCGTTCGCCGGGCCGGGCGACCTGGTGGCCCTCCTGAAGGCCCGGGCCGACGACTTCGCCCGGACCCTGGCCGAGAACCTGATGACCTACGCGCTCGGGCGCGGGCTCGAGTACTACGACCGGTGCGCCGTCGACCGCATCCTGGCCGACCTCGACGGCCACGACTCCCGGTTCGGCCGGCTGGTCGCCGACATCGTCACGAGCGACGCCTTCCGCATGCGGAAGGTCGAAGGAGGCAACTGAGCCATGCGCTTCCCCCCCCTGTCCCGAAGGGCCGTCCTGAAGGGCCTGGGCACCGCGATGGCGCTGCCCTGGCTGGAGGCCATGGCCCCGGCCGCCGGGCTCGCCCGACGCCCCGGCGGCAAGGTCGCCCCGACCCGGATGGCCTACCTCTACGTCCCCAACGGCGCCCACATGCCCGGCTGGACCCCCGAGCAGCTCGGGGACGACTTCACGCTCCCCCGGGTCCTGGAGCCGCTCGACCCCTTCAAGCAGCAATTGCTCGTCCTCAGCGGCCTGGCCCAGGACACCGCCCGCGCCCACGGCGACGGCGGCGGCGACCACGCCCGATCCATGGCCTGCTTCCTCACCGGCGTCCACCCGGTCAAGACCAACGGCGCCGACATCCGGGCCGGCGTCTCGGTCGACCAGGTCGCGGCGGCCAAGATGGGGCATCACACCCGGCTGCCTTCCCTGGAGCTGGGGGTCGACCCGAGCGCCCAGTCGGGAAACTGCGACTCCGGCTACAGCTGCGCCTACTCCTCGAACATCTCCTGGAGGAGCCCCACGCAGCCGGTCCCCAAGGAGATCAACCCCCGGCTGGTGTTCGAGCGCCTCTTCGGCGACGACTCCCCCGACCGGCTCACCGAGCGTCGGCGGCGCTACAACCGGAGCATCCTCGACCTCGTCTCCGAGGACGCCCGGCGGCTCCACGGCCGACTCGGCGTCGACGACCGCCGCAAGGTCGACGAGTACCTCGGCGCCGTCCGGGAGATCGAGCGTCGGCTCGTCATGGCCGAGCAGAGGCGCACCGAGGAGGTCGAGCGGCCCGACGACCTCGTCAAGCCCGAGGGGGTCCCCAAGGACAATCAGGACCACCTCCGGCTGATGCTCGACATGCTCGTGCTGGCCTTCCAGACCGACCAGACCCGCATCGCCACGATGGTCTTCGCCAACGAGGGCAGCAACAAGAGCTACAACTGGATCGACGTGCCCGAGGGGCACCACAGCCTCTCCCACCACCAGGGGGACGCCGAGAAGCAGGAGAAGATCGCGCGGATCAACCGCTACCACGTCGAGCAGCTCTCCTACTTCCTCGGCCGCTTGAAGGAGATCCCCGAGGGGGACGGCTCGTTGCTGGACCACTCGATGATCGTCTACGGCAGCGGCATCGGCGACGGCAACCGCCACAACCACAACGAGCTGCCGATCGTCCTGGCCGGGGGCGGCTGCGGCCGGATCCGGACCGGCCGGCACCTCCGATACGACGAGGACACGCCGCTGAACAACCTGTTCCTCGCGATGCTCGACCGCATGGACACCCCCGTCGACGAGCTGGGCGACAGCACCGGACGCCTCGATCGCCTCGACGGCTGACACGCCGCCCGCCTCCCCTCCGTCCGGGCCCCCGCCTCAATCCGGCTGGGCCCGGATGTGGTGGTCGGTGAACTCGGTGTGCTCCATCACGCTCGGCCGCCGGGGCATGTGGCAGTCGATGCAGCCCCGGCTCGGGTTGATCGGGCAGGGGGCGGATCGGGTGGCCTCGGAGGGCGGCCCGGTCGCGGCGACGGCCGGTCCGGGGTGGCAGGAGAGGCAAACCTCCTCGTAATGCCGTGGCTCGTGCTCGGCGTCCCGGTGGGGGTCGTGGCAGCTCACGCAGTCGAACTTCGCCGAGGCGGGCGCGCGGGCGAAGCAGGGGCTCCGGACGAACGTGGCCGCCTGGAACCGGACGGCGGAGGGGTGGCTCGACTCGGGCAGGGGGGCGTCCGAGGGCGGGCGGTGGCAGTCCCCGCAGAGCCCGACGACCTGGCCGGCGGTCGCCAGCCTCGGCCGGGCGATCGCCGGGTCGGGGAACCCCCGGTCGACGGCCATCAGGTGGTTCCCCGCCGGGCCGTGGCATCGTTCGCAGCCGATCGCGCCGTCGGCCAGCGTCGGGCCGGCCCTCGCCCCGGCCTCCCGGAAGTTCGTCGTGTGGCAATCGAGGCAGGCCCGCTGCTCCCGGGCCGAGAGGGGCAGGCCGAGCCACGCCCCCGGCGTCTCGGGCACCTCGGGGTGTCCGGTCGTCCGGCCCCAGCCCACCCCCTCGCCGTAGTGCGAGAGCCTCAGCTCGACGACTCGGCCCTGCTCGTCGACCCCGACCGGCGTCATCCCGCGGGTGCCGGAGCCCAGCACGTGCAGGACCCTGGCCCAGGATCGGTCGCCCTCGGCCTCGGTCTCGAAGACGATCGCACCCCCCTCGGCCCGGATCCGGTGGACGATCTCCGGGTCGATCGGGTCGGGGACCGGCCCGTCGGGGAGGGGGAGCACGCCCGGCTCGGGGTCGGGATGGAAGGTCCGGGCGTGGCTGCTCGACTGCTGGTCCCGGACGATGGCGGGATGGCAGTCGACGCAGCGGTCGGAGCCGACATAGGGGGCCGGCTCGACCCGCATCGGATCTTCCGGCACCCCGAGCGATCGGGCCCTCGTCCGAGACGAGATGGCCGCATCGATCTCCCCCCGTTGCAGCCCGGCCCGGCCGGCCAGCCACAGCGATTCGGCGTCGGGCGGGTCGACCGCCTTCAGCACGGGCCCGGCGAGGTCCCCCCGGCCGAGGCCGAGGTGGGCCCTCGCCAGGTCCTTGCGGATCTCGTCGGGGGGGATCGGCGCGCGACCCGGGGTCGGGTCGAGCCTCAGGGCCCGGTCGAGGGATCGGGCGGCCCCCCGGGGGTCGAGCAGGGCCAGCTCCGCTCTCCCCCGCATCGCGGCGGAGAAGGCCTCCCAGCCGGGCCGACCGTCGAGCCGGTCGGCCCCGCCCAGGACCCGCTCGAACCGGCCCTGCTCGAAATCCCGCCCCATCAGGGCGGCGGTCGCCTCGGCGTGCGAGGGGTCGTCGGCCAGGGCGAGTTCGAAGGCCGCCCGGGCCTCGTCCGGCCGCCCTTCCCGACGCAGGATCTCGCCGAGCAGGTACAGATCCTCCGCCTCCATGGCGGCGCGATCGACCCGTCCGTAGACCCGACGGGCCGAGTCGGCGTCCCCCAGCCGGGCGTAGGATCGGGCGAGCAGCAGGGCCGCCCGCCGATCGCCGCGGTCCGCCCGCAGTCGCTCCCGGGCGAGCCCGGCGGCCCGCTCGAAGTCGCCGCCTTCATAGGCCGCCCGGGCCCCGTCGGCCGGGTCGGCCCCGGGCCGGGCGACCGACGACCAGGCCCACCAACCGCCGGCCCCGGCGACGAGCAGCAGGGCGGTCGAGATGGTCCAGGTCGCTGGGCCTCGCACGGCGGCCTCCCCTCGGCGTCCGAGGGCGATCGGCCTCGGCGTCCGCGGCCCACCCGGGACGAACGGGGAGCCGCCCTCGGGAGGGGTCCGGCGCGGTCCCCCTGCCGGGTGCTCAGGTGTTCGGCTTCTTCTGGTGCGCGGCCAGGGGGCGGAGCACGGCGAGCATGGTGTTCAGGTGCGCCAGCCGGGGGCCGAAGCGGTCGACGAAGTCGGAGAGGGCGAAGTCGCCGTCGACGAGGTTCTCGTGATACTCGGCGAGGTACTCGGTCAGGTCGCCGAGCAGCGAGGCGTGGACCTGCTCCAGCTTCCCGAGCGACTCCTTGCAGGTGTCGAGCACGTCGCCGTGGCTGTTCTGCCAGCGTTCCAGGTCGGCGACCTGACGGGCCCGCTGCTCCCGGGCGACCTGGGTCGTCTCCCGGATCATCTCGAGCTGCTGCCGCTGGGCCTCGAGCGTCTGCCGCTGCAACTCGATGGTCTGCGACTGGAGGTTGACCATCAGGTTCAGCAACGCCACCGGGTCGTTGCCCGCGGCATAGGGGACGGACTGCCCGGTCGGCGTGATGTCCATCCGGTAGGTCCACGGCGGCGAGTTCTGGTTATCGCTCGAAGACACCCCGACCTCCTCGAAACTGGGTTCGGACGGCGAAGGCACGCGGATCGGCGAGGGACTCATCCTTCATCGGCGCCCGGGCCGCGCCCCGTCCAGCCCTCCCGGCTTCATCGACAAGTATACGACCGGGGGCCAGGCGGTACAGGTCAAGCATGCCGACCCGGGGAGGGGAGGGGCCCTCCCGGGCCGGGAGGGCTCAGCCGAGCGAGCCGAGGGCCTCGAAGGCGTCGGCCAGGCCGTCGACGACGTCGCCGGCGATCAGGCCGACCTCCCCGCTGTGCTGCCGGGCGATGTCCCCGGCCAGGCCGTGGGCGTGCACGCCGAGCACGGCGGCCTCGAACGCCGGCAGGCCCTGGCCGATCAGCGCGGCGATCACCCCGGTGAGCACGTCCCCCGCCCCCCCCGTCGCCATGCCGGGGTTGCCGGTGTTGTTCACGAACAGCCGGCGGCCGTCGGTCACGATCGTCCCCCGGCCCTTGAGCACGACCGTCAGGTGCTCCGACCGCCCGGCGAAGGCGGCCGCCTTCGCCTCCCGGTCGGCCTGGATCTCGGCGACCGGGTCGCCGGTCAGCCGGGAGAACTCCCCGGGGTGCGGGGTGATGACGATCGGCCGCCTCGAGGAGCGGAGGATCTCGGGGGTCGCGGCCAGGGCGTTCAGGGCGTCGGCGTCGAGCACCGCCGGGGTCGAGATCCCCTCGACCAGCCACCGGACCATCGCCGAGAGGCCCCGGGACTGCCCCAGACCCGGCCCGACGGCGAGCACGTCGGCCGGGCCGATCAGCCGGTCGAGCGTCGGGGCCGAGGCCGGATAGTCGATCAGGCCGTCGCCATCCTGGGGCAGGGGATAGGTCATGTAGCTCGGCTCGAAGGTGGCGACCACGGGGGCCACCTCGCCCGGGCAGGCGACCCGCACCAACCCCGCCCCGGACCGCAACGCCGAGGCCCCCACCAGGCCCGCCGCCCCGGCCATCCCCCGGCCCCCGGCCAGCACCAGGACGTGGCCGTACATCCCCTTGTGGGAGTCGGCCGGGCGCTTCTCCAGGCCGGGGATCGTCTCGAACCGCTCGATGCTCATGACAGGTCCCCGAGGCCGTGCCGCTGCGGACGGGCCGAGGCCCCGTCTCCCTTGGACGCTCCATCCGGGGCGATCCCCTCCTGGGGGGTCCGTCCCAGCCGGGCCATCGCGGCCCTCCGGGCGATCAGGGCGGCGACGTGACCGCCGTTGAACCCGGAATCGATGTTCACCACCACCACGTTCGACGAGCAGCTGTTGAGCATCCCCAGCAGCGCGGCGAGCCCGCCGAAGTGGGCGCCGTAGCCGACGCTCGTCGGCACGCCGATGATCGGGCAGTCGGTCAGGCCTCCCAGGACGCTCGGCAGCGCCGCCTCCATGCCGGCGACGGCGATCAGCACGTCGGCCCCCTGCAACTCGTCGAGCCGGCCGAGCAGGCGGTGGATGCCGGCGACCCCGACGTCGGCCACCAGCGCCACGTCGCAGTCCCAGGCCTCGGCCGTGACCCTCGCCTCCTCGGCGACGGGCAGGTCGCTGGTCCCCCCGGTGACGATCCGGACCACGCCGAGCTTCGGCGGCTCGGGCCCCTCCCGGCGGATCCGGAAGGTCCGGCCGATGGGGTTGTGCTCCCCCTCGGGGAAGGCCCGCTTCAGGCGGTCGGCGGCGTCGGGGGCGACCCGGGTGACGAGGCAGCCCTCCCCCTGGCGCTTCATGGCGTGGAGAATCCCCTCGACGTGCTCGGCCGTCTTGTTCAGGCCGAAGATCACCTCGGGGAAGCCGCAGCGGAGCCGGCGGTGGTGGTCGACGGTGGCGTACTCCCCGACCTTCTCGAACGGCTCCGGCCATCGGATCTTGTGCTCGGCCTCCTCGGGACTGATCGCGCCCGATTTCACCGCGTCGAGGAGCGTCTTCAGGTCGTATGCGTCCATCAACTGACCGCCTCTGGGCGAAGCTCGGGGGGGCGAATCGGGCCGGGGACCGGGGGACGGGCGGGCACCGCGTCGCGGCGGGGGAGCCCGTCACCGTCCCCGGCACGGCTCCCCGCCCGATCGGAGTCCACGCCGGCCCGGTCACGACCGCCAGGCGCCCCGGGGCCGAGGCGACGACGACCGCCGACGCCCCTCGTTCCGTTGTATCCGGAGTCCGGGCCCCCTGGCAACGACCCGGGGGGCGGATCGGCCCCGGGCGGGGGGAAAGGGAGGGCATCACCCCCGGCCCGGGGAGTCGATCAGGGCCGCCTCGTCATCGGAGTTGGCGTGCGCGGAGTCGCGCGGCGAACGCCCCGGGCTCCATCGGCTCGGGCTGGGGGACCAGCTCGATGAAGTCGAGGCGCAACCCGGCCGCCGGGCATTCGATCGCCAGGGTGTGGCGACCCGGGTCCAGCGCGAAGGGCGTCTCGACCACGACGGGCAGGAACCCCGCCCCGGCCTCGATGGGCAGCTCGACCGGCGGGGCCCCGTCCATGCTCAGGGCGATCTTGCGGGCATCCCCCTCGGATCGGAGCCGGATGCAGAGCCGATACGAGCCGGCGTCGGGGACCTCCAGCTCCAGGTTCGCCGTCCCCGGCCCCTCGGCCAGCGCGGCGGCCCCTCCCACGGCGACGGGGTCCTCGTCCACCCGGAGGGGGCCGCCGGCCGGCACCAGGGACTCCGCCTCCCAGGCCAGGGGCTGGGGGATCGGGATGCCGTGGAACGACCGGGCCCGGCCCCGGTAGATCGACAGGTCGTGCTCCCGCATCAGCAGGAACCGCCCGACCATCTGATACGAGTACGATCGGGGGATCCCGAGGGTCTCGGTGAATTCCTCCGCGGCGACGCTGATCGGCATGGTCCCCTCCCTCAGGACCCGCTCGGCCTCGAGCCTACGCTCGTGGTACCCCCTCGTGGTCTGGATCGTCTCGGGCCAGGACCAGCCGACGCAGACGGCCGCCAGGATCGCCATCGCCTGGGGCACGGCCGGGGCGATCCTCATCCGGACCATCAGGAGGTAGGCGGCGATCCCGATCGGCTGGGTCAGGGCCATGTATCGGGAATCCCAGTACGACGGCACCCGCCCCCGGCCGTAGCCGATGGCGCAGGAGACCAGCAGGGTCGAGCCGAGGAACGCGGCGAGCCCCCACCGGCCCGGGTCGTCGAACTTGGCCTTCCCCGAGGCGATCCGCACCAGGTCCCGGCCGAGCCCGACGCCGATCAGCGCGATCGGCACGAGGATCGCCGCCGAGGCCCAGGGCCAGAGGGCCTGCAACGGCGGCCTCCCGAGCCAGCCGAGCGAGGCCTTCAGCGCCACCGTGGCGGCCTCGGCGACCGACTCGCTCCGGAAGGAGTCGTGCCAGGGGCATTCCGGGATGCCGAGGATCATGGCCCCGGCCGTGGCCGCGACGACCGTCGAGCCGATCAGCCCGGTGGCCTTCCAGGCGGTCGAGGCCCGGCGGGCCATCCCCGCGACGACCACCCCGCAGAGGCCGACCGCCCAGAAGTTCCCGGCCGGCCCGGCCGAGAGGCAGACCGCCAGGGTCAGCCCCAGGTAGGCCAGGAGGCTCCGGGTCGACCCCAGGGGCCGCTGGGTCGCGGCCCCTCGGATGGCGACGCAGAGCAGGCCCGTCGCGATGGCATAGGCGTACCCGTAGATGACGACCGTCTCGAAATGCCAGGGGTTGAGGATCACCAGGGGGAAGAAGGCGTCACCCAGGGACGACTTCCCCCTCAGGTCCCTCGCGGTCGCGACCAGCGCCAGGGCCCCGACGGCCATCGATCCGAGCCCGACATAGTGCATCACCTGCATGTCCAGGGAGCCGACCTCCCCGAGGACGTACATCGCCAGCCGGGTCAGCGGGGCCCGGTGCTCGTTGGCCGGGGTCAGCAGCCACGAGATCGAGAGCGGCTCCACCCCGGCCGCCGGCGCCACCAGGCACCATTCGTCGCACCAGGGGAGCGAGCTGCCGTGGCTCCGGATCAGCATCGCCTGTCCGAGGCAGCAGAACGCCCAGACCAGCAGCACCGCCCGGAAGTCGGGCTCCCGGAGCCGACTCACCCAGGCCCGGGCGACCCCGCGGCCGGGCGCGGGGGACGGCCCCACCGGGCCCCCGAACCGGTCGTCCTGACCACGATCCATCATCGACGGGTCCTCCTGCGACGACCGGCCCGAGCGGGCGGGACGCGGCCTCCGACCGACGAGCCCGGCGGCGGCCCGGTCGTCGGCCGAGCCGTTCGGGACCCTCGCCGCCTCCTTGCGGACGAGGGGCCGCCCCCGAGGACGCCGTCCTCGGTCGGGGGGCGATCGACCATCCGCCGATCCCGATGCGGCCCCCTTGAGGCGGGATACAGACACGTTTTCCCGGGATTGGTCAACCGCAACCCGCCCGATGATCGACTCGCGGCGGTTTTCAAAGGCACTCGGGCGCGTGCCGGGGAGGCCCCGATCGCGGCCCGAGGGGGATCGCCCCGACTCGCCGGGCCGGCGGTTGCCGAGTCGTGATAAGATAGACCGCCGTCGCCGATCGCCCGTCTCCCGGCCGATCGCCGCCCCGACGTCCCGGCCCGAACGGAGGCACCGGATGAACCCGGAGCACCCCCGAGACGCCGAACCCGCCCCCTCCCCCCTCCCGTCGGGCCCCCCGGAGGGGGACGGCGCGGCGGCGCTCGGCCTCTCGGTCGACGCGGGGCCGACTCGCCGGAAGCGGCCCCCCCGGGCCGCCTCGCCGCTGGTCCGCCTGAAGCGTCGGATGACGATCCTCGACACGCCGGAGGAGGAAGCCGAGCGGAGGCCGTTGCTGGAGAACCTGCTCGTCGGCTGGACCGGCTCGGTCGTCACCCACGGCCTGATCGTGCTGCTGCTGATCCTGATCGTCGTCCTGCTGCCGAAGGAGAAGGAGCGGGTCGCCTTCGACACCTCGCTCGGCTCGGCCTTCGGCGAGGAGGAGGGCCTGGAGCGGCTCGGCGGCTTCGACGAGGAACTCGTCGAGCCCCTGGAGCTGGACCCGGCCGCCCTGGGCGCCGACCCGCTGCTGTCGGGCGTCGACCCCGGCATGGAGCTGACCGCCGAGCGGATCCTCGCCGACGCCGTCCGCCCCGGGCCGGGGGGCGGGCGGCCGGGGGTCGGCGGGGGGGACTTCGGGGTCGCCCGGTTCGGCGAGGGCCTGGAGACGATCCGGGGGGTCGAGGTCAAGGTCGGCGACCCGCAGTTCACGCTCATCTGGGACACCGCCGCCGACATCGACCTGCACGTGATCGAGCCCGGCGGCTCCCACATCTACTGGGCCGAGCGCCAGGGGGACAACGGGGGGGAGCTGGACGTCGACGACACCGACGGCCTCGGGCCGGAGAACGTCTACTGGCTCGACCCCGACGCCCCCGAGGGGGAAAAGGTGAAGGGACAGGGGCCCTCGGGCGTGTACCATTGGTACGTCCTCTACTACGGCCCCCCGAGCGGCTTCGGCGGCCGGGCCGTGCCGACCCGCTGGAAGGCCCGCGTCAAGCACCTCGGCGAGGTCTCGGTCTTCGAGGGGACGCTCCGCCGGATCGGCGAGCGGAGCGACGTCCGGAGCCTCCGCGTCGGGTCGGCCGAGGATGGGGGATCCTGATCGGGGCGGATCCGATCGCCCCGCCTCCCCCGCGATGGCCCCATCCCACCCCGAGGGAAGACGAAGATGACCTCCCGCCGCCAGTTCCTCCGCTCCGGCGTCGGCCTCGCCGCCGCCTCGGGGCTCTCCCCGTCCTTGCTGAGGGCCCAGGAGCCGGGCCACCGGCCCGACCGGCCCGAGGGCGTCCGGGTGCTCAACCCCAGGGCCCGGGTCCCCTTGAGCTTCATCATCGACGACTCGACCTGCCTGGTGAACCTCGCCCACTTCTGCATCCCGCAGTTCGCCGAGGTCTTCCCCGACGACTACCCCCAGCCCTGGCGGGAACTCCCGAGGGAGATCCCCGATTCCTTCGTCCGGTCCTTCGGCGAGTGGTGCCACGACCACGGGGTGAAGGGCAAGTACAGCATCGTCCCCTTCCCGGCCTGCGTCGGCTGGGTCGACCGCGAGATGCCCGGCTGGTCCCGCCGGGAGCTGCGCGAGAGCCTGGACCTGGTCCGGACGCTGATGCTGCCCGACTGGGACATCCACCCCGAGATGATCACCCATACCTGGGTCATCAACACCAAGACCGGCCGCCCCCATGCCGAGCGGACCGAGGACTACATGGAGAACTGGGGCTGGAGCGCCGGCCGGTCCGTCGACGAGCTGGCCGACTACCTCGGCTACGCCCTCCGCCTGCTCAAGAACGCCGGGCTGCCCTGCGAGGGGGTCACCACCCCCGGCGGCTTCGGCACCCGGGCCCTGCCGGAGCTGTCCCGGGCGACTTTGGAATCGGTCCGTGACGTCTTCGGCGCCGAGATCCCCCACTACTTCCGCCACCTCTACACCGACGACCGCAGCGTCGCCCCCCGGGTCGAGTACGCCTCGGGCCTCGACGGCGACGACCCCCGGTGCGTCGTCTCGATCATCGGCTGCACCGGGGACTGGTTCGGCGGCTGGGACGGCCTGACCCCCGGCTCGGTCGACCAGTTCATCACCGAGGATCTCCAGGGCGGCCGCCTGCCCGAGGTCATCGCCCGGGAGGAGCCGGCCATCCTCGTCTGCCACTGGCCGGGCATCTACTACAACGGCGAGGAGCTGGGCTTCTCGATCTTCAAGGAGGTGGTCGCCCGCCTGGAAGCCGGCTATGACAACCTCCTCTGGATGAAGAACAGCGAGATCGCCCGCTACTGGGCCGCCCGGGAGCTGACCTCGATCGGCGCCTCGGCCGATCGCGTCTCGTTCCTGGCGCCGTATGCCTGCCCGGCGTTCACCGTCGCCGTCGACGGGCCGAGGGAGGGCGCCCCGGCGGTCGATCGGGGCTCGGGAGGGCCCGAGCCCCTGCGAGAGGTCCGGGATCGGCTCCGGCTGGAGCCGGGGACCTGGTGTCGGTCGGACGACGGCGTGACGGCCTGCTTCGACCTGCCGAAAGGGGCCTCGGCGATCTCCTGGTCGGCCGGGGGCTGACCGGGTGTGATCCGCCGATCAGGACGATGGGCGTCGAGCCCCGGGGCGACAGCTCGCCCCGGGGCCGACGCGGTCGTCGACGTCACTGGGCCGCGTACCCGGTGGGCACCAGGGCCGGCTGGGCGGCGGGGGCCGGCGCGGCCGGGGTGGTCGCCGTGGTCAGGCCGGCGGGGGAGGGCACCGGCTGGGTCGGGTCGCGCTGGAGTACCACCCGCATCCAGCCGGTCGGATCCAGGTCGGAGATCGAGGAGATCAGGAACCCCTGGAGCTGGTCGGTCGGCACGGAGGTGTCCACATCCTGCCCCTGGAGCTTCCCGGCCAGCACCCCGAGGGCGCCCGAGCGGTTCAGCAGGTTGAGGGTCGTGGTGTCGTCCTCGGTGTCGCCGACGGCCACCACCGTGGTCCCGGCCCCGCCGTAGGTGACGCTCTCGACCTGGCCGACGACCTTGACCGTCCGGCCGCCGTCCTGGGGCTCGAAGTCGGCCGCCAGGGTGATCTCGGCCTCCTCGATGATGAACCGGAGCACCCTCGGGCTGGAGGCGAAGCCGAACAGGCCCCGGTTGCCGAAGTCCTCGGGCGCGGGGACCTCGATCGTCAGATCCCGGACGAACACCACGAGGTTCCCCTCCGAGTCGACCGCGAACGCGGGAGGCTCCCCCGGCTTGCTGACCCGGAGGGCGACCGCCTCGGGGCTGTCGGACTGCGAACGGACGTCCTCGATCGCCTTGAGCAGATCCTCATACGAGGCGTTCTGGACGACCTCCAGGCCCTCGCCCGGGGGCGCCTCCCCCTCGGGGGGGACGATCTTCACCAGCAGGTTCTCGACCTCGCTGGCCTGGTCCGACCGGAAGTACCCGGCGGCGAGGTTGGTCAGGACCGAGTTCAGGTGGACGTCCAGCGTCAGGCCGGAGTCGGGCCGTGCGAACTCGGGGGGCTGGGGGAAGTCGGCGCCGACCTGGGGGCCGCCGTCGGCGGCCCACTGGAGCACGCCGTTGATGTAGGCGGCCGTCGGGTTCGAGGCGAAGGCCAGCTCCGTCATGGCGAAGTCCTGGAACCGGAGCGTCCGGTTGCCCACCAGGAACTGCCGGATTTGGGAGTTGATCTGCCCCGCCTGCTCGGCCGACTTGATCGCGGCCAGCTCCTGGGTCCCCTGGGCCGTCTCGGCCCGGATCTGGGGCAGGGCCTGCTGCTGCAACTCCGAGAGGATCCGCTGCCGGTCGTAGCCGATCAGCCCGGCCACGGCCCGGGTCAGGCCCGGGCCGAACCCCGCCTTGGGCGAGGCGCCGAAGGCCGCGCTCACGTTCGGGGCGTTCTGCGGGTAGACGAACAGCCCGTCGGGGGTGAGCACCGCCGTGGCGGTCACGTGGTTGGTGTTGTAGATGGTGGCGCCGAAGTAGTACATGTTGGTGGCCTGCCTCCCCTGGGGATCCTGGGCCACCTGCTGCTGGAAGTTATTGACCGGCGTGGTGCTGTAGCTCCACTGGCTGTTGTAGAAGGCGATGCCGTCGGCGCTGTCCATCAGGCCGAAGCCGGTCTTGGGCCCCGGCTGCACGTAGGAGGTCTGCCCCTTGAAGTAGATGACCTCGGGGTTGACCACGTACTGGTTCAGGAACGGCGAGAGGACCCCGGCGTCGGCCACCACCTGGACGTTGGGCCGGTCGAGCAGCCGGTCCAGCTCGGCCGAGAGCGCCTGGGCCGGGGCCCACGGGTAGGACGCCTGGGTCTGCCGGAGCGACGCCAGGCCCCCCCGAAGTTTCCGGGAGGCGTTGAGCCGGTCGGCGACCGACTCGGCCCCCTCGTAGTCCCGGACGGCCTGGTTGAGCCGGTCGACGTAGGTCGCCCACTTCTGCTTCAGGGCCGAATCGCGGTCGACGGGGGCGGCATGGGAACCCTCCGGGGCGGCCCGATCGTCGACGGTCGGGTCGGAAGCCTCGACCTCCTCGTCGGCGGGCTCGGAGTCCTCGTCCAACCGGTCGGGGGGCTCGTCGGCTCCCGGCCCTTCTCCGGCCTGCGTCTCCGCCTCGTCGGCATCCCCCGCGAGTCTACCCGGCAGCTCGGCCACGGCCGATTCCAGGTCCCGGAGCGCCCGGGCGACGCCGAGCCTCGGCTCCAGCCAGTCGGCCAGGGCGGCCCGGGTCCGGTCGGAGGGGCCCCAGGACTTTGTGGCCAGGGCGTCCCGCATCCGGCCGAGCCGTTCGAGGTGCGCCAGCCGGTCGGCCGCCGTCTCGGCCGTGGCCTGGGCCTCCAGCTCCCCGATCACGGCATCGAAGAAAGTGCCCCAGTCCCCGGCCTTCTCGGCCCCCGAGCCGCCCTCGGTGAGGGCCTGCTTCGCCTCGTCGATCCGTTGGACGACCTGGTGGTACGTCGAGGTGGCCGGGGCGGCGCCAAGCATCACGCAGAGGCCGAGGCCCAGGATGCCCGCCGTCCCTGCCCGAGATCGAACCCATTGCATCGCGTCGTTTCCTTCCTTCGGTGGCGGTACGTGCACGCCGGGCCGGGCGTCCCGGTCCCGCGCCAGGGGCGTGACTTGCCCAATCCGCAACGATGGTGCTGCAATTCCCGGGCCCGTGCCAGGGCCTGGCGGAGATCCGCCCCGGGCCCGGTTGGACTCCCCCCGGGGGGGGCGTGATACAATCGGGACGATCGAGACGATCCGTCGGGATCCGCCGTCGGCACCCCGGGGCCCCGGTCGGCCCGCCCATCCCGACCCGAATCGACGACCTCTCCCCCCCGAAGGGCCTGCGATGGACCATCCGGACTCCTCCCGGACCCCGGCCTCGGCCGGGGCCCGGCCTCGGCCGACGATCGGACGACTCGACCCGCTCCTGGGGGCGACCCTGGTCTCCCTGACGCTGCTCGGCCTCGGGTCGGGCTGCGGGGGGGGCGACCCCACCGCAGCCGGCGCCCCGAAGGCCGATTCGGCCGCGCCGGATCGCGGGGAGCTGGACCAGGACCCCTTCCCCCACGTCGACGGCGAGGCCCAGGCGGCCAACCCGATGGTCCCCCAGGAGCCCAGCCCGTTCCGGTTCGAGGAAATCTCCCGGACCGCCGGGATCGACTTCGACCACGTCTCCGGCATGACCGACGAGCGGTATTATCCCTCGGCCAACGCCTCCGGCGTGGCGATCATGGATGCCGACGGCGACGGCCTGATGGACCTCTACTTCGCCTCCTGCACCCTCTTGCCGCTCGGCTCGTCCGACCTCGGGGGCAATCGCCTCTACCTCAACAACGGCGACGGCACCTATCGCGACGGCACCGAGGCCTCCGGGCTGGGCTTCCGGGGCTTCAACCACGGGATCGTCGCCCACGACTTCGACGGCGACGGCGACACCGACGTCTTCCTCGCCTGCTACGGCCCGAACCGCCTCTACCGCAACGATGGCGACGGCACGTTCACGGATATCAGCGAATCGGCCGGCGTCGAGAACATGGGCCGGACGGTCGTCGATCGGCAGGCGGACGCCTCGGGCGAGATCGTCGAGTCCGAGCGGGCCCTGGTCAACTGGGCGTCCGGGGGCGCCGCGATCGACTACGACCTCGACGGCGACCTCGACCTCTACGTCGCCATCCACGGCGACTGGAGGCTCCCCGAGGACGACAAGTGGTGCGGCTTCGAGGACCGGGGCATCCGGCTCTATTGCTCCCCCCGGCAGATCCGGACCGTCAAGCACGTCCTCTTCCGCAACGAAGGCGACCTGACGTTCACCGACGTGACCGACGAGGCCGGCGTCGGCCGCGCCGACGGCCACGGCTTCGGCGTCGTCGCGGCGGATCTGAACGCCGACGGCCTGGCCGACCTCTACGTCGCCAACGACCAGAACCCCAACTTCCTCTTCCTGAACAAGGGGGACGGCACCTTCACCGACGCCACCGAGACCTCGGGCGCCGCCTTCGACATCGACGGCATGGCCCAGTCCGGCATGGGGGTCGACGCCGAGGACGTCGACGGCGACGGACTGCCCGACCTCTTCGTGACCAACTTCCAGAACGAGTACAACACCCTCTACCGCAACACCGGGGACGGCTTCTTCACCGACATGACCCCGTTCTACGGGCTCTCGCAGGACAGCCGCCCCTGGGTCGGCTGGGGCACCGCCCTGGCCGACTTCGACTCCGACGGCTGGCCCGATTGCTTCGTCACGAACGGCCACGTCGACGCCAACCACCCGGACTACGAGTACGAGGAGCCCGCGCTGCTTATGAGCAACGTCGCCCTGGGGGGCGACCCCACCAGCCGACGCTTCAAGCTCGCCACCCGGGACGCCGGCCCCTACTTCGACGCCGGGCACGTCGGCCGGGGCGCCGCCTTCGGCGACCTCGACGACGACGGCGACCTCGACATCGTCGTCAGCCACAAGGACGAGCGGCCCGCGATCCTCCGCAACGACACCCCCCGGGCCGATCGCCACTGGATCCGACTCCTCCTGACCGGCACCCGGAGCAACCGGGACGCCGTCGGCGCGATCATCACCGCCGAACTCGGCGAGCTGACCATCCACCGCCAGCGGAAGTCCGGCACGAGCATGCTCTCGACCAACGACCCCCGCGTCCTGATCGGCCTGGGAGACGCCGAGTCGATCGACCGCCTGGCCGTCCGCTGGCCCTCCGGTGCCGAGACGGTCCTGGAGGACGTGCCGGTCGACCAGGACCTGGCGATCACCGAGCCGGAGGTGGAGGACACACCGGCGGACTCCTCGTCGGATTGAGGCGTCGAGTCGCGTCCGAGGACGCGACTCGCCGGGGTGGGGAGATGGTGCCGAGCCGCTTCGGTGTCCGTCCCGCGGCCCGGCCGCTGCCATCGCCCCCTGCTCCGGGGTATCCTGCCGGTCGCACCGATGTCGAGGGCCTAGTTCGAGGGAAGACCACCCATGCGGGACATCCGCTTCGCCTCCGCCCAGTTCGAGCACCGGGACGGCGACAAGCTCGCCAACCTCTCCCGGATCCGGGAGCTGACCCGACAGGCCGTCGAGCAGGGGGCCGAGGTCGTCTGCTTCCACGAGTGCAGCATCCCCGGCTACACCGTGCTCCAGACCCTCGACCGGCCGACGCTCGCCTCCTGGGCCGAGCCGGTCCCGGACGGGCCGTCGACGGAGGCGCTGATCGGGATCGCCCGGGAGCACGGCGTGGTCGTGATGGCCGGGCTGGTGGAGATCGACGACGACGGGGACCTGTATAATTGCTACGTCGCTGTCGGGCCGGACGGGTTCCTCGCCCGGCACCGGAAGCTCCATGTCTTCATCAGCCCCCACCTCTCGCCGGGGGAGGGGTACACGGTGTTCGACCTGGGTGGCGTCCGGGTCGGCATCCTGACCTGCTACGACAACAACCTGCCCGAGAACGCCCGGGCCACCACCCTGCTGGGCGCCGAGGTGATCGTCGCCCCCCACGTCACCGGCTGCCTGCCGTCGACCATGCCGGGCCGGGGGACCGTCGACCGCGCCCTCTGGGAGAACCGGGAGCGCGACCCCTCCCGCCTCCGCCAGGAGTTCCAGGGGCCCAAGGGCCGGGGATGGCTGATGCGATGGCTCCCGACCCGGGCCTGGGAGAACGGCGTCTACTACGTCTTCTCCAACCCCGTCGGCGTCGACTTCGACACGATCAAGCCGGGGCTGTCGCTGATCCTCGACCCCCACGGCGAGGTCCTGGCCGAGTGCTCGGCCCTGGGAGACGGCCTCGCCGTGGCCCTGCTCACCCCCGAGGCCTTCGCCGGCGCCTCCGGCCGGCGCTACCTCGACGCCCGACGCCCCGAACTCTACGGGCCGATCACCCGCCCCCACCCCGAAGGCCACCGGCCCGTGACGAAGCCGGGCTGGGCGCTCTCCTACGAGGCGGGGAGGCCGGGATGAGGGAGAGGAGGAGATCTCCCGCAGGGTCGCGGAGACGCGGAGGGGGACGGAGCGGGGCCTGCTCCCCCCCTTGATTCTCCTCCGCGACTCTGCGACCCTGCGTGAGGTCTTCATCCCCCCAGGATCCCCCCGATGCCTCCCGCCGAACTCCAGGGCCTCCGCGCCATCGTGCTCGGCTCGACCTCCGGGATCGGCCGGGCCTCGGCGATCGCCCTGGCCCGATCGGGGGCCGACGTGATCGTCCACGGCCGGCGCTCCCGGGAGCAGGCCGAGGCCGTCGCCGACGAGTGCCGGCATCTCGGCGTCGGCCGGGCCGCCGTGCTCATGGCCGACCTGGCCGACCGGGACGCGGGGGACCGGCTGGTCGACGAGGCGTGGGCGACCTGGGGCGGGCTCGACGCCTGGGTGCAGGTCGCCGGGGCCGACACTCTGACCGGCGACGCCTCCCGGCTCGACTTCGACGCCAAGCTCGACCTGCTCTGGGCCGTCGACGTGGTGGCCGCCATGCGCCTCTGCCGGCGGGTCGGCCGGCGGATGAAGCAGCAGGGCCGCGGCGTGATCCTGACGATGGGCTGGGACCAGGCCGAGACGGGGATGGAGGGGGACTCCGGGGAGCTGTTCGCCGCCACGAAGGGGGCGGTGATGGGCTTCTCGAAGAGCCTCGCGCTGGGCCTCGCCCCCGAGGTCCGGGTCAACTGCCTCGCCCCCGGATGGATCAAGACCTCCTGGGGCGAGAAGGCGTCCGACGACTGGCAGCGTCGGGCCGTCTCCGAGGCCCCGATGGGCCGATGGGGCACCCCGCAGGACGTGGCCGAGGTGGTCCGGTTCCTGGTCGGGCCCGGCGCCTCGTTCCTGACCGGGCAGGTCGTCCGGGTCAACGGCGGGGCGATCCGATGACGGAGGGCTGATCCATGCCTCGACGACCCTGGTCGATCTTCTTGCTCGGTGCGACCTGCTTGGCGCTCGGCTCCCCGGCCCCCGGGGCCGACGACCCGTCCCGGGCCGAGGCCGAGCGGGCCCTCCGTGCCGCGGTCGGGTTCTTCCACCGGGAGGTGTCCGCCCACGGCGGGTACGTCTGGCGGTACAGCTCGGACCTGACCGACCGCCGGGGGGAGGCGGTCGTCGGCCCGTCGACCGCCTGGGTCCAGCCCCCCGGCACCCCGACCGTCGGCGAGGCGATGCTCGACGCCGCCCTCGCCACCGGCGACCCCGACCTGCTCGACGCCGCCCGGGACGCCGGCGAGGCCCTCTGCCGGGGCCAGATGCGCTCCGGCGGCTGGGCCTACTCGATCGCCTTCGACCCTGCTGAGCGGCTCGACTACGCCTATCGAGACAACCCGCCCGGGGCGAAGGGCTCGAAGCGCGACCGCCGCTTCACCACCCTCGACGACGACACCACCCAGGCGTCGGTCCGGTTCCTCGTCCGCCTGGACGAGGCCCTCGGCTTCGAGAACGAGCGAATCCACGAGGCTGCCGGCTATGCCCTCGAATCGATCCTCCGCGCCCAGCACCCCAACGGCGGCTGGTACGTCTGGTGGGAGGAGTTCCCCGAGCCCCCCTCGGAGGAGGACTACCCGGTCACGCCCGCCTCCTACCCCGAGACCTGGAAGCGCGAGTGGCCGAACGACTGGCTCGGCCGGTACGTCCTGAACGACCACCTCATGTCCGACATGATCGACACCCTGCTCCTGGCGTACCGGACCTACGACGACCCCCGCTACCTCGACTCGGCGAAGAAGGCCGGCGACTTCCTCATCCTCTCCCAGATGCCCGACCCCCAACCCGCCTGGGCCCAGCAGTACAACGTCGCCATGCACCCCGAGTGGTCCCGCAAGTTCGAGCCCCCGGCGATCAGCGGGTACGAGTCGCAGACGATCATCGAGACGTTGATGCGCCTCTACCGCGTCACCGGCGACGAGAAGTACCTGGAGCCGGTCCCCCGGGCCCTCGACTACCTCCGACGCTCCCAGTTCCCCGACGGCCGGATCGCCCGCTTCTTCGAGCTCCGGACGAACCGGCCGCTCTACTTCACGAAGGATTACAGGCTCACCTACAGCAGCGACGACATGCCGACGCACTACGGCTTCATCCAGAACTCCCGGGTCGACCGCATCGCCGCCGAATATGAACGGCTCCGGCAGTCCGGCCCCCCCTCGGATGCCGAACCCTCCCGGTCGCCGCCGAGGCTGACACTCGGGCTCGCCCGGCGGGCCCGGGAGGTGATCGACGCGATGGACGACCGGGGCGCCTGGGTCGAGCGGGCGAAGAACGGCTCGCCGATCATCGAGTCGGCCACCTTCTCGGAGAACGTCCGGGTGCTGGCGGATTACGTCGCTGCGACGGAGGGGATTCCGGAGTCCCGTTGACGGACCGGCCGGGGCGGGTGCGACAATCGACCCATGCCGAACGACCGCCCTTGCCCCCGACCTCGCCTCCTGTTCATCACCGGACGGCTCGCCGAGTTCGCCCTCCGCCAGGTGCTCGACGACCTGGCGCCCCGGGCCGGCGTCGAGGCCGAGGTCGCGGTCCTGCCGATCACCGTCGCCGCCCTGATGCCGACCCCCTGGATCGCCCGGCACCTGGAGGTCCCCCCGGGAGTCGACCGCGTCATCCTGCCCGGGATGTGCAAGGGGGACCTCGCACCGGTGGTCGAGAAGGCCGGGGGCGTCCCGGTCGAACGCGGGCCGGACGACCTCCGCGACCTCCCCCGGTCCTTCGGACTCGACTCCCCGGACGCCGAGGGCTATGGCGCCTTCGACATCGAGATCCTGGCCGAGATCAACCACGCCCCGACCCTGCCCCTCGACCAACTGCTCTCCCAGGCCGACCGCTTCGCCGCCGAGGGGGCCGACCGGATCGACCTCGGTTGCGACCCAGGCGGCCCCTGGCCCGGGGTGGCCGAGGCGGTCGTCGCCCTCCGGGAGCGGGGCCACCGCGTCTCGGTCGACAGCTTCGACCCGGTCGAGGTCGCTCGGGCGGTCGAGGCGGGGGCGGACCTCGTCCTGAGCGTCGACGGCTCGAACCGGGATCGGGCCGGGGACTGGGGGGCCGAGGTCGTGGTCATCCCCGACCGGGTCGGCACGCTCGAAGGGCTGGACGCGTCGGTCGAGTCCCTCTCGAAGCACGGCATCCCGTTCCGGATCGACCCGATCCTGGAGCCGATCGGCTTCGGCTTCGCCGCCTCGCTGGGCCGGTACCTGGAGGTGAGGCGCCGGTATCCTGATTCGGCGATGATGATGGGGGTCGGGAACCTGACGGAGCTGACCGACGTGGACTCGGCCGGGATGAACGTCGCCCTGATCGGCGTCTGCCAGGAGGTCGGGGTGGGCAGCGTGCTGACGACGGCGGTCATCAACTGGGCCCGGTCGTCGGTCCGGGAGATCGACCTGGCCCGCCGGCTGTCCTATCATGCGGTGACGAACCGGACCCTGCCGAAGCACCTGGAGCCGGGCCTGGTGACGCTCCGGGATCCGAAGGTCCCCCGCTTCGGCCGGGACACCCTGGAGGAACTCCAGCGTCGGATCCGGGACCCGAACTGGCGGATCTTCGCCGAGGATGGGGTGATCTACGCCTTGAACCACCAGCACTTCCTGGCCGACGCCGACCCCTTCGCCCTGTTCGACCGCATGGGGGTGGCCGACCCGGAGCACGCCTTCTACCTCGGCTACGAGCTGGCCAAGGCCCGGACGGCCCTGACCCTGGACAAGCACTACCGGCAGGACCAGGCCCTCGACTGGGGGTACCTCACCGAGCCCGAGGTCGGCGCCGTCGAGCGCCGGAAGCGGGAGCGCCGGCAGCACCGGGGCCGTCCCGAGGGCGGATCGGGGGAGGCCGGGGCGTGATCCTCGAAGGCATCGTCACCACGGTCGGCCCGGACGGGCTTTTGAACGTCGCGCCGATGGGGCCGGTGGTCGAGTCGGCCGAACTGGCCCGGTTCGTCCTCCGGCCGTACACCTCGTCGACCACGTATCGGAACCTGAAGGCCCTGGGGGAGGGGGTCCTGCACGTCACCGACGACGTGCTGACGATCGCCCGGGGGGCGATCGGCCGGATCGAGGACGCCCCGACCCGGCCCGCCGACGTGGTGCACGGCCGGATCCTGACCTCGGCCTGCCGGTACGCGGAGTTCCGGGTGGTCGAGCTGGACGACTCGGGGGACCGGACGACGATCCGCTGCGAGGCGGTCGCCTCGGGGAGGCTCCGGGACTTCTTCGGCCTGAACCGGGCCAAGCACGCGGTGGTCGAGGCGGCGATCCTCGCCACCCGGCTCGACTTCCTCCCGATCCCCGAGATCCTGGAGCAGTACGACCGCCTCGCCGTGCTCGTCGAGAAGACCGCCGGGCCGGAGGAGGCCGAGGCGTTCGCCCTGCTCCGCTCCCACGTCCGGCGGGTCGCCCGGTCCCGGGGATTGGCGATCCCCGGCGAGGCCCCGGCGGCCGTCCGGGTCCGGACCCCCAGCCGACTGCACTTCGGGCCGCTCGCCTGGGGGCCGGAGGCGGGCCGGCGGTTCGGCGGGGTCGGCCTGATGGTCGAGGATCCGGGGATCACCCTCCGGGCCCAGCGGGCCGACGACTGGGGGGTGACCGGGCTGATGAACCTCCGGCCCCGGGCGTCGGACTTCGCCTCCCGGGTCCTCTTCCAGCTCGCCCGGAAGATGGACCGGGCCCGGGCGATGGCGACCCACCTCCACCTGGAACGGGGGCCGGCGGAGCACGTCGGGCTGGGCACCGGGACCCAGCTCGGGCTGGCGATCGCCCGGGCGATCACCCTGGTCAACGGCAAGGGGGACCTGCCGGTCGACCGGCTCGCCGCCCTGACCGGCCGGGGGGGACGCTCCGGGGTCGGCATCCTCGGCTTCCGGCACGGCGGCCTGGTCGTCGACGGCGGCCACCGGGCCCCCGGGTCGGTCCCCCCGCTGATCGCCCACGCCCACCTCCCCGAGTCCTGGTCGGTGCTCGTCGCCATCCCGAACGCCCCCGCCGGCCTGCACGGCGAGGCCGAACGCGCCGCCTTCCGGGACCTCCCCCCGATGCCCGAGCCCGTCACCGACCGCCTCTGCCGCCTCGTCCTCCTCGGGCTCCTGCCCGCCGCCGCCGACCGGGACCTCCCCGCCTTCGGCGCCGCCCTGGTCGAGATCCAGGAGCAGGTCGGCCGCTGGTTCGCCCCGGCCCAGGGTGGGGGGATCTTCGCCGGGCCGGAGGTCGAGGAGGTGGCCCGGTTCCTGGCCGATCGCGGCCTGCACGGCGTCGGCCAGAGTTCCTGGGGGCCGGCCATTTACGGCTTCGACGACGGCCCCGAGGACCGCCGATCGGCCCTGCTCGCCGACCTCCGCGACCGCTTCCAGCTCCGACCCTCCCGGGCCTTCTGGACCCGGGCCTCCCGGGCCGGCGCCTCGGTCGAGCTGATCGAGCCGGTCCCGGAGGACCAGCTCGGCGCCGTCCTGCCCTGAGCCCCGGCCCGACCTCCCCGACCCCGAGCGCTCGCCCCCCGGGACGACGGTCAGACCAGGCCCTTCGACCGTCGCCCGGCGGCGTCGACCCGGCCGGGAGGCGGTCGGTGCGCTTGCGGTGCGCCTCGGGCGTCTTGGCGAAAGTCCCTTTTGTGATTCGGGTTGTGATGGAGTCCTGGGGTCGGAAATGGCTTCGCTCGGTCGAACCGTCCCGACCGGCGTTGGGTTCATTTTTGCGCCTCCGGGGCGTTAATGCCCTGCGTGGATTCGGGGCGGGCGAGGTGGGCCGGATCGGGGCCGGTGCGCCGGTCGGTGCGCTGAATAGCGGTCCCGGTTTGGCTGACGTAAGTTGGGATTCGTGAAGGGCTTGATGCGGGTTGGCGGGGAACGAAATGGGTTCGGTCCGTCGATCGGCCGGGCCGTCGTTGGGTTCGTTTTCGCGCGGCGAGGGGACGGCGTCGCCGACGGCGGACCACTCGGGGATCGACGGCCGGGTCCTCAGGTCCGGGGCGAGGGCCAAGCTGCTCTCGGCCCTTCGGCGGGGGGTGGCTGGGGGCCGAGCAGCGGCCCCCAGTCCCGGGAGCCGTCGCCTGGGATCCGCGACTCGGCACCCAGCCACCCGATCGTGACGAGTCCGAGCCGTCCCGGACGAGGGGACGGACGGGGGACGATCGCCCGGCGGTTCGGGGGGAATCGGCTCGGGGATCGGGGGGGCGGATCGCATCGGGGACCTCGGCGCAGCGCGAGCTCGGGAGGCCGGCACGAATC
Organism: Tautonia plasticadhaerens; assembly: GCF_007752535.1. GTDB lineage: Bacteria > Planctomycetota > Planctomycetia > Isosphaerales > Isosphaeraceae > Tautonia > Tautonia plasticadhaerens. The sequence goes on along the minus strand of NZ_CP036426.1, from coordinate 7,215,246 downwards.
CCCCTCTGCAATATCATCGTGGGACGGGCCGGTTTCAGTCACACAATCCGATCGCCCCGAGCGGGAGGGCGGGGCGAGCCTTCGGAAGTTGGCTGGCCCCGGCCGTTCGGCGGGTCGGGGCGTCGGGAGTCCCCCAAACTCGGGCTTCGCCCACCCGCTCCTCTGCGTGCGGGGGAGAGGGTCGGCCTCCGGCCCCCTCTCCCCGTCCTCGGGGAGAGGGTTGGGGTGAGGGGTCCTCGATCCTTCGCCGGGCCACGCGGATCGCCCGAGCCCCCTCACCCGGCCTCCGGCCACCCTCTCCCCCGCGGACGGGGGAGAGGGTCCGATCGGACGATCGGTCGCCGATCGAATCGTCGCCAACATCCAACGGCATGCCCGGGGGCGGCGGGCGTTGCCCGTCGGGGCCGACGCGGCTATCGTGGGGGCCTCGAACCGGCTCGGCCCGGGGCCGAGCTGGGCGTGCCCGGAGACGAGCAGGCGCACCGAGGACGATCGCGTTCATGCCCCTCACCCTCCGATGGACCTCGTCGACGAGCCTGCCGGTCGAGTCGGGGGTGCTCCGGCCCGACCGGATGTGCGGGTGCTCGCCTTCGGACGTGTCGGTGATGCCGGCGAGGGTCGGTCGGGAGGCGGTCGCGATCGGCGACCTGTTCCGGATCGAGGGGGACGGGTCCGACGGGCATCTCGTCCTGGAGGGGGACCTGTCGCACGTCCGGGGGATCGGGGAGGGGATGGCCTCGGGACGGTTGACGGTCCGGGGGGACGCCGGGCCTCGCCTGGGGGCCGGGATGTCGGGCGGGTCGATCGAGCTGACCGGGTCGGCGTCGAGCTGGGTCGGCGCGGAGATGTCGGGGGGCCTGATCCGGATCCTCGGGTCGGCCGGGGACGCCCTGGGCTCGGCCCTGCCCGGCAGCCGCAAGGGGATGCGGGACGGGATGATCCTGGTCGACGGCGCGGTCGGCCGGGACGCCGGCCTGGCGATGCGACGGGGCCTGATCGCCGTCGGCGGGGCGTCGGGGGACGGACTCGGCCGGGGGATGATCGCCGGGTCGATCTTCGCCTTCGGCCCCGTCGGCCTGCTGGCCGGCGCGGGCATGAAGCGCGGCACGCTCGCCCTGTTCGACCCCGGCCCCGGCTTCGAGCCCTCGCCGACCTTCGCCCAGGCCGGCGCCTTCCGGTTCCCGTTCCTGGCCCTCTACCTGAAGGAGCTTCGGACGCGAGGCTTCCCGGCCTCGCCGGGCCTGGAAGGAGGACGGTTCGAGCGGTACAACGGGGACCGGCTCGAAGGCGGGCGGGGGGAGATCCTGTTCCCGGCGGCAGGGTGAGCCGGCGACCGGGACGGCCAGGATGCGGGGAGGATGAACCCGACTCGGGGGGCGGCGGGTGGCTGGGGTCCGTCGGGCAGGCCCCGACCACCTGCTCGCATCAAACGGGTTTACGAGCGTACTTCCGACTCTGGACTCCAGAGAATCGCTACTGATTGAGTGTCACAGTTACCGCCGCACTGTTCGTTGTGCGGTGAACCGTCCCGTCGCTCGCTGTCCATAGGCCCCAAAACCGTAGCTCGACTGGGACACCATTCACCACAATTGGAAAATTGTTAACTTGTAGCTGACCTGTTTCCGTGTACTCGCCGTAATAGATGCCATTATTGGGGTCTTGGATGATTTGAGTTGAGCCGGAACCACCAACTTTCGACACGGATCCGATTTGACCTGTGCCGACATATTTTAATTGCACATCCGCAGACGTGGCAGGAGTCACAGAGCCAGCAATCCACCTGACTCGAACCTTGTACGGTATTGTCTGCGTGGAAACGCTTTAGGTTCCCCCAGTCGGAGCGTCCAAATAGACCGCATGCTGAGCCTCCGAGGTGGTGGTAATCCCAAGAATAACGAATGCTGTCAAGCCGACGAACTTGAGCGTCTTCATGGTGTTGCTCCCTGATCTAACCTAAACGAGGATGTGCCTGATGCAATTGAGAGAAGTGCATGCGTGGGCGCTCGGCGCGACATGGCACCGAATCACTCCGCACCCATCACCTCTCCCCCGTCACGAGTCCCTTTGGCTCGCCAAACGGACAAATTTATGGAATCTTTAATAAATGAAACATGGCCGTCAGCTAGCAGGAGATTAATGCCCCCAGGGTGGTAGCTGCCGACAGTAATCGCCATCGGATAATCCGAGCCTATCGAGTTGATGCAACTCGGCTTGTTTGGCCCTAAAACGTGCTGGTAAGTTGTGCTTGGGGATACGCCGTCTGTCCATGCGCACCCTTTTTGTTGCCCATTTGTTGTCGCTTTCATTCCTCCACCGATCGAGATGCAGTCCTGCTCGAATTGTTCCAAAGGCGTAGGGTCGGATCGGCTTCCGTCGTAGGAGTGAATGTCGGCTAATTTTCGGTTCTCATTGATTACTCCCACGACCCACTCCGACATGCTTGCGGTATTGCTGGAGCCATCTTTGATCGTCGCGTAGCCTACTTGTAGTGGATATGGATAACCTTGAAGAAAGATTCCGTTCATTTTTCTTGCATTGCCGTCACCTTCGCTACCCGCATAGCTCGTGTAGTTTGGGGCTCGCTCCGAATCCGAGGGGCACCCAAAAATGCCGATGCTGACAGCGCGTACAGTCTGGTGCGCGTTCTCATAACTGCCCAATTCGAAATTTATAGATGAATAAATTTGTTTCATTTCAATGTAAGGAAGAATGCTCACTAGGAATGAGTAGCCTTTGCCATTTTGGCCGGCGGGGAATATATTGTAGTTGGATTCGTATCCGCCCAATGCAATCCCAATCTGGCGCATGTTCGACGAGCAAGTAGCCTTCCTTGCCATGCCTCGGGCAGCGATTACAGCTGGGATCACAAGAGCGATCAGAATTGAGATGATCGAAACCACTACCAGCAACTCAACGAGGGTCAGGCCCTTTCTAGGCAGTCGCTCCAGCATTGCCATGATGAACCCCTCCGTGTAGATTGTTGCAACAAGGCAGGGAATCTAGGCGATAGCATTTCCTCTGTCAAGCTCTTCGTCGTCAATGACCTAGTGTGTATGGTTGCAAATCGATCTAATTCTGTATGATTAAAATTCTTGATGATGGTTGGGTGGCTTTGTGAATCATGGGTGGTGATGTTTAGGTGCCACGGGATCCGCCAGTGCCGGGTCTGTCCGGAGCACCGGCGGAGCGGAGCCACGTAAGTGGCACCCAGAATGGATCGTTCGCCGGTCCCTCCCCTCGATCATCCGGATCTATACCCTCGGAGCCCCGATGAATCTCAACGATCGAGCCGCCCGACTGGTCGAAACGCTGATCTCCCGGGTCGAGGAACGTCGGGTCCGGGTCGTCGAGGTGGCGGGGGGCGGACGGGTGGTCGATTGCGGGGTCGAGTCCCGGGGGGGGGTGCTGGCTGGGCTGGAACTGGCCCGGATCTGCATGGCGGATCTGGCGGAGATCGGGCTGGTGCCGGGGGAGGTCGGGGGGAGGGGCTGCCCTTCGGTGCAGGTGGCCACGGATCATGCGGTGGCGTCTTGCCTGGCGAGCCAGTATGCGGGGTGGCAACTGGCGAAGGGGGATTTCTTCGCCATGGGGTCGGGGCCGATGCGGGCGGCGTCGGGGACGGAGAAGGTATTTCATGACATCGGCTTCCGGGAGGAGGCCTCGGCGGTGGTGGGGGTGCTCGAAGGGAGGGCGATCCCGGGGCCCGAGGTGGTGGCGATGGTGGCCGAATCGTGCCGGGTGGCCCCCTCGGCGGTGACGCTGCTGGTCGCGCCGACGGCGAGCCTGGCGGGGGGGGTGCAGGTGGTGGCCCGGTCGGTGGAGACGGGGCTGCACAAGCTGCACGAGCAGGGGTTCGATCTCGGGCGGATCGTCTCGGCGTTCGGGTCGGCGCCGCTGCCCCCGGTGGCGGGGGACGACCTGGCGGCGATCGGCCGGACCAACGACGCGATCCTCTACGGGGCGAGGGTGGTGCTGGACGTGACCGGGGACGACGCCAGCCTGGAGGAGGTCGGGCCGATGGTGCCGTCGTCGTCGTCGAGGGACCACGGCGAACCGTTCGCGGCCGTCTTCGCCCGGTACAACCACGACTTCTACGCGGTCGACCCGCACCTGTTCAGCCCGGCCGAGGTCGTCTTCCGGAACGTCGAGACGGGGAATACGTTCGCCTTCGGCCGGGTCGAGCCGGGGGTGCTGGCCCGTTCGTTCGGCCTCTCGGGCGAGGCTTGAGGGGCCGATGGCGTCGCACCTGGTGGCCCTGGTTTCCGGCAACGGCTGGCACGTGCAGGATCTGATCCGGGCGTCCCGGCTGGTGGGATGTCGGCTCGACGCGGTCCCGTTCCCGAGGGTGGTCGGGCGGGTGGGGGGCGGCGCATCCCGGGTTGAGGCGGGGGGGATCGACCTGGGAGCGGTCGACGGGGTGCTCGTCCGGATGATGCCGCCGGGGTCGCTGGAGCAGGTGATCTTCCGGATGGACGCCCTGCACCGGCTGGAGGCGATGGGGGTGCCCGTCCTGAATCCCCCGAGGGCGGTCGAGGCGGCGGTGGACAAGTACCTGGCGCTGGCGAAACTGGCCGGGGAGGGGCTCCCGGTGCCGGAGACCTGGGTCGGGGAGTCGGCCCGGGAGGCGATGGAGGCCTTCCACGCCCTGGGGGGGGACGTGGTCATCAAGCCGTTATTCGGCGCCGAGGGCCGGGGATTGGTGCGCGTGAGTGACACCGAACTCGCAAGCCGGGCCTTACGTGCGATCGAGCGGATCGGCTCGGTCCTGTACGTCCAGCGTCACGTAAGCAATGTGGGCCGCGATTTCCGGGCGTTCGTGCTGGGGGGCCGGGTGATCGGCGCCATCCGGAGGACGGCCCGCGAGGGGGAGTGGCGGGCGAACGTGGCCGTCGGCGGCCGGGCCGAGGCGGTGACGCTCGATGACGAGGCCCAGCGGCTGGCGATCCGGGCGGCCGAGGCCGTGGGGGCGAGGATGGCGGGCGTGGACCTCCTGCCGGACGAGGACTCGGGGAGGCTGGTGGTGCTGGAGGTAAACGCCGTGCCCGGCTGGCGGGCCCTGTCGAGGGAGACGGGGGTGGACGTGGCGGCGGCGATCCTGGAGGAGTCGGCGAAGGGGGGGGCGCGATCGTGAGCGACGGGCTCGGGCACCGGGACCTTGCCCAGCTCGCCTGCCTGCTGGAGGCGACGGCGAGGAAGCCCGGGAACGTGCATCGGTGCCGGGGGTTTGCGGACGCAGGATTCCTGGACTTCGCCGTCAGCGCCTCGGTGCTGGCGAGGCACCTGGACCCGAAGCTGGTGCGGGGCTTCGGGGTCGGCGGGGTCGTGCTCCGGGCCGTCCGGGAGACGAGGGGGCTGGTGGGGCACAATACGAACCTCGGCATGATCCTGCTGCTGACGCCGATGGCAGGGGTCCGGGTCCGCCGTCGGCTCCGGGAGGGACTGGCGCGGATCCTCGATCGCCTCTCGGTCGCCGATACCGTCGCCGTCTACGAGGCGATCCGCCTCGCCCGGCCCGGGGGGCTGGGCGAGGCCCCGGAGCAGGACGTGGCCGACGAGCCGACCGTCACGCTGCGGGAGGCGATGGGGTTGGCCGCCGACCGGGACGCGATCGCCCGACAGTACGCGACGGGTTACGCCGACGTGTTCGACCTCGCCCTGCCGACGTTGGGGGACGCCCTGCGGGCCGGTCGGCCGCTGGAGGCGGCCATCGTGCTGACGCATCTGACGCTGATGGCCGGGCGGCCGGACACGCTGATCGCCCGGAAGCGCGGCGAGGCGGTTGCGCGGGAGTCGGCCCGGAGGGCGGCCGGGGTGCTGGCCTCGGGGTGGCCGGACGGCCCGGGGTCGGTCGAGGCGATCCGGGAGTTCGACGAATGGCTCCGGGCCGACGGCCACGCGAGGAACCCCGGGGCGACGGCCGACCTGATCGCGGCGACCTTGTACGCCGCCCTCTGCGACGGGACAATCGAGTTCCCCCGGCACCTCTCCGGGGAGGGCTGGGACGCGGGGGACCGGCTCTGACCTCGGCCCCGAGGCGTGCCGAACTTCGCCCGATCACGCCATCGAAGAACGAACGATCGATCGATTATGGATGCGAACCGATACACCGTCCGGGTGACCAAGGACGACCTCGTCTTCAGCGCCGGTCACTTCATCACCTTCAACGGCGACGAGTGCGAGCGGATCCACGGCCACAACTGGCGGGTGGCGGTGGAGGTCGACGGTCCCCTGGACGAGAACGAATATGTCTTCGACTTCATCGCCCTGCGGGACCTGACCCGGGCGCTGGTGCTGGAGCTGGACCACCGGATGCTCCTGCCGGCCCGGAACCCGCACATCGCGGTGTCGGAGGAGGGGTCGAATCTCGTCTGCCGCTACCGGGACCGATACTGGAGTTTCCCCAAGGACGAGTGCGTGGTGTTGCCGGTCTCGAACACGACGACGGAGCGGATCGCCGAATACCTGGGGGACCGGCTCCGGGGGGCGCTGGCCGACCGGGGGCTGGCGGTGCCGGGGTCGATGCGGGTGATGGTCGAGGAGAACTTCGGCCAGTGGGCGACGGCGCACTGGCCGGGGGGCTGATCGGGGGCGTCGGCGGCCCGCCCGGCCCGGATCAGGGTTCGCGGCCGATCAGCCCGGCGGGGGCGGGTCCGGCGGGGGAGGGGGCCGGGGGCAGATCGGCGGGGAGGTAGTCGTCCTCGTCGTAGAGCGTGGGCTCGTCGACCCGGCCGAGGCAGCGGTTGAAGGTGGCGAAGGTGGCCAGCAGCAGGGCGAACGAGACGCCGCCGTAGAAGACGGTCCAGAAGAGCATCCAGAGGGTCTGGCCGTAGAGGTCGGGGTCCCAGCCGCCCTGGTAGGACATCAGCTGGCTGTAACTGCCGACGCCGAACAGCGGGCTGGCGGCGGCGACCCCCTGGCCTTCGCTGCCGGGTCCCTCGCCGAAGAGGATCAGGGCCAGGGGGATCCAGCCGATGCAGGCGGCCACGTACAGGCCGACGGCCAGCCCGACGGCGCGCCCCAGCCGGGGGACCCAGGTGGCCAGGGCGAGGCCCAGGCTGGTGATCGCGGCGCCCTGGGAGAGGATCGACGCGGCCAGGACCGCCACGGCCCAGTAGTGGCCCTGGAACCGGGCCAGGCCGATCGACACCGCCACCGGCAGGATCAACAGCGGGCCCACCCCCCTAAAGCTGCCCCACCACTTCCCCCAGACGATCGACCGGGTGGGCAGGGGGGTGGCGAGCAGGACGTCGAGGCTGCCGCGCTGGCGTTCCTCGGCCAGGCTGGTGGCGGAGGAGACGCTGAGCATCAGCAGCCCGCCGGCCACCTGGAGGGTGTTGACCACGATGCCGATCTCCCGGCCGCCGTTGGACAGCCTCCGGCCGTCGTCGAGCATCAGGGCGATCGCCCAGAGGCTGAAGCCGCCGCAGAGCAGGACGTAGGTGCCCCAGACCAATAGGTTCAAGGCCGACAGCCGCTTCCGCTGGCATTCCCGCCAGAGGACCGGGTTGCGGTCGAGCGACGGCGCGGGCCAGATCCGCCGGGCCCCCCGGTAGAGCGCCAGGAGCCGCCGGGCCCGGGGGCCGAGCCGGTCGGGGTCGATCCCCCGGGAGGGCTTGGAGGCCCTCGATCGGCGTCGAGGCCGGGCGGTGCCCTCCCCCCGGCCGAGCTGTCGGATGACCACGGCCCGGATCCGCCAGGTCGCCAGGGCGATCAGCAGGGCCGAGGCCCCCAGCCCGAGGCCGAAGAAGGCGGACTGGGTGGCGAAGGTCACCGGCGGCATGCCCGGGGACGGTTGCTCGATCATCGAGAGCACGAGGTAGACGGGGTTGAACCGGAGCAGCTCGTAGAACGTGGGCAGCCAGGACGGCCACCACCCCGCCGGCAGGCTCCGGGGGAGGACGGCCGAGAGCGGGGCGAGCAACAAATAGAGGATGCCGAAGACGTAGGTGGCCATCAGGACCTCGTGCGTCTTCCGGCCCCAGATCGAGAGCGTCATCGCCAGCGAGCAGCCGAAGGCGGCGCAGGCGAGGATCACCAGCAGGGTGCCGGTCAGGCCGACCGGGTCGACGCCCCCGAACAGGGTGGCGATGGCCAGCACGGGGGAGGCGCAGAGGATCATCCCCAGCACCGGGACGAGCCGGGCCGCGAGCTTGCCCAGGACGATCTCCCGGTCGGAGAGATCCGTGGCGAAGAGCAGGGTGAGGTTGCCCCGGGCCTTGTCCAGGCAGACGGCGCCGGCGGTCGCCGCCGGGGCGGCCAGGCCGACCAAGCCGAGCAGGATCGTGGCCGTTGTGGCGAAGTAGGCCCGGCCCAGCTGGGCCTGCTGCTGGATGGTCGCCTCGCCGGTGAAGGCGGAATCGTCCTCCATCGAGATCAGGACCATCACGCCGAGCAGCAGCGAGACGGTGAGCGACCGCATCGCGTAGGACTGCCAGCGGCGGGAGCCGGTCAGCCACTCGAACTCGAAGACCGGCCCCAAGCCCAAGCGACGCGACATGCCCCGGCCTCCTGCGAGTCGATCCCGACGGTGCCCCGAATCCCGTTCGGTCGGCGAGGGAGGATCTTAACCCGATCGGGGCGGGGGCCCAAGGGATTCGGGACCGGCCGGGGGGGGGATGGCCCTCGGCCGACGGCGGGTCGGGGCCGCATAGGCCATCCGGGCCGCCCCCACGGCCAGCCCGCCGGCCGCGGCATAGACGCCCAGCAGGACGAGGCCGACCCCGGTGATCCGGCTGTCGACGCCGAAGTGCATCTGGCCCCAGAGGACGACCGGCAGGGCGTCCAGGCCCGCCGGGGTGACGAGGTTGGTGATCGGCAGCTCCCCCATCGCCAGGACGAACGCGACGAGCCAGGCCGCGAGGAACGCGCCCCGGGTCATCGGCAGGCCGACCCGCCACGCCCGGCCGATCGGCCCCAGGCCGTCCAGCTCGGCCGACTCCAGGAACGCGTCCGGCACCCCCCGGACCGCCGGCCAGGTCACCAGCAGGGCGAATGGCAGGGCGCGGAGGGCGTAGCCCAGGGCGACGATCGCGGCCGAGTCGGACACCGGGGGGACGTGCAGGTACGCCAGCTTCAGGGCCATCCCCGACACCGGCCCCGGCAGGGCAAGCATCAGGGCGGCCGAGGCCAGCACGAACCACCGCCACGCCCCCGGGGCCCGGGCCTGCCAGGCCAGGGCCCAGGCCAGCCCCGCCGCGAGCGTCGCCCCCGCCGCGGCGACGGCGGCGGTCGTCGCGAGCGGCCCCCGGACCTCGACCGCCGCGTAGGCCAGCGTCTCCCCCAGGCCCCCGATCGACCACCCGGGCGGGGCCCCCGACGCCGCGTCCCCGCCCACCCGGCCGGCCCGCCAGGCCATCGCGTAGACCGGCAGGCCGAGGAGCAGGGCGGCCCAGATCCAGGCCGCCGCCGAGGCCGGCCATCGCCAACGCCCCAGCCCCCAGGGGGCCCTCCGATCCCCCGGGGACGCCACCCGGGCCGGGTCGACCCGCAGCACGACCCGGGAGCCGAGCAGCAGGACCAGGCCGATCGCCAGGGTCGGCGGGGCCGCCACCAGCGCCACCGCCGCGGGGGGGCGGCCGAGGCCGTACTGGACGTACGCCTCCTCGGCGTAGGAGCGGACCAGGAGGAAGTCGGTGATCGTCATGTCCCCGCTCGTCAGCACGAGCACCAGCATCGCGGCCCCCAGGACCGCACCGAGCGCCCCCCGCAGCGTCACCCCGATCAGGACCCGCCAGGCGGGCAGGTCGAGCAGGGCCGACTCCTCCAGCTCGGGGGCCACGCCCCGCAGCCCGACCCCCGAGAGCAGGACGACCCAGGGCACGCCCGACGCCGCGTGGACGAAGGTGGCCCCGGCCCAGCCGACCAGCATCGGGTCCTCGCCGAAGACCTGGCGGTAGCCGGCGTTGCCGAACCCGCCGAGCCACCCGGCGGCGTACAGCGGCATCGGCACGAAGGCGGCCATCGCCATCAGCCCGAGCAGGACGCCCCGGCCGGGCAGGTCCGTCCGCCAGAGCAGCACCGCCATCGGCAGGCCGACGGCCAGGGCCCCGGACGCCGCCAGGCCCGCCAGCCGGATCGTCTCGAAGGCCGGCCCGGAGACGATCGACGCCTCCCGGGAGAAGGCCGAGGCGTCGATCAGCGCGAAGCCCGACGCGACGGCCCGGTCCCCCCGGGCGGCCTGCAGCGCCGTGGCGAGGATCGGCCAGTAGAGTACCAGGACCAGCCCCAGCCCCGTCAGCCCCCGGCCGGCCCGGCCGGCCCAGCGATCCCGGTTCACGCGCGGAGCCCCGCCTCTCGCATCAGGAGGCTGGTCGACTCGTACGCCTCCCGGACCCACTCGACGATCCGGTCGGGCTCGGGGGAGTACTCCAGCTCGACCGAGATCGTCGCGTCCTGGATGTTCAGCTCCCGGATGGCGGCGAGGTAGGAGGGGAAGTCGACCACCCCCCGGCCGGGGGGCAGGTCGCCGTGGACCACGCCGTCGCAGTCGGAGATGTGCACGTGGGCGACCCGGCCGGAGAGCGTGCGGATCGCCTCCGGGGGCTCCTTCGAGAGCACCAGGTGGGAGATGTCCAGGTTCGCCTTCACGGCGGGGTGGTCCACCTCGTCGAGGAACCGGGCCATGCTCCCCACGTCCCGGATCAGGGACAGCGCGAAGGGCTCCAGCTCCAGGGCGATCTCCAGGTCGAGGTCCTCGGCATACTCCCCCAGGGCCCGGACGTTCGCCACGGCCGCCTCCCACTGCTCCCCGGGGGGGATGACCTCCTTCTGCCAGATGTACTCGCCCAGCACCAGCAGCAGGTTCCTGGCCTCGAATTCGTAGGCCATGTCCAGGTACTTGCGGCAGCGCTCCAGGTGGAAGCGCTGGACGCTCGGGTTGAAGTCGATCAGGCCGACGGCCACGCAGGGGACGCCGACGATCGGCAGGCCGAGCTTGTCGCAGGCGTCCTTGATGAGCTTGCGCTCCCGGACGTCGATGTCGAGCGGGTCGGCGAAGATGTCGATCGCGTCGAAGCCGATCTCCCTGGTCTTCTGGATGCCGAAGGAGGTCTCCCGGCCGGCCTGGGCCCAGGCGGAGTTGATCAAGCCGAGTTGCATGGGACCCGCTCCTCGTCGGGGCGTCGGGGGAGGATGGAGGCGATCGCCGCCCCGGCGGATCGGAGGGCGGCGCCCGGCCGTCCCGGCCCGGCCCTCCCATCCTGCCCCCGGGGGCCCGCCGAATCCAGCCCTCGGCCCCCCGGCCGGGGGGGCGATTTGGTTTGCGTCGGCCCCCGGCGCCCGGCACCATGAGGGGTGGTCCCGTGCTGGAATCCGCTACGCCTCCGGGGGCGGTCTCCCCGACCCCGGACCGATCCATCGGCAAGGAGTCTCCGATGATCCGGTTGCACGCTCCTGATGCCCTGGCGGCGACGGTGCTCTGGGCGGTGATCTCGACCGGGATCGGCTGCGGCCCGCGGCCCGAGCAGCCGGGCGGGCCCGACGGCCCGGGGGGGGCCGGGGCCCGGGCCGGGATCGGCGAGCCCGAGGGGGATCCGGCCGCCCCCGGGGAGCCGGATCCGGTGCCCCCGATGCCCGAGCCGGCGGGCCCGATCACGGACGAGGACCTCGAGGCGATGACCGCCGAGGAAACCCTCGCCTGCGCCCGGGCGGCCGACGACCTCGACGAGCGGATCCGGCGATTCGGCGCCGCGGCCGAGAAGGATCCCGACTCCCGGGCCGCCCTGCTCGGGCTGGTCGACGCCGTCGAGCAGAAGGGGATTGAGCTCGCCCTGGCCCCGGGCAAACGGGAACAGAGCAAGCCCTTCCTCTACCGGGCGGCCGAACTGGCCCGGAGGTTCCGGGGGATGGGGCGGCCGATCGAGGGCCCGGAGCGGGACCTCGCGGCGATGGTCTTCTACAACGAGGCCTGTAACTTCGCCCTCGACGGCGAGCCGGAGAAAGCGATGGGGTCGCTCCGGGAGGCCGTCGAGATGGACTTCTGCGACCCGATCATCTTCACCGACGAGGAGCTGGATTCCCTCCGAGGCCGGGACGACTTCCGGGAGCTGCTCGACGAGATCCCGGAGCCGCCCCGGGCCTCCCCCGGACTGGACCCGGCCGGGGCCTGACCCGCCGGACCGGGCCCGCTCGGCCTCGGGGCGGTATGCGCGGGGGGGTGGCCGGGTCTCCGGGGAGGGCCGAGCGCCGACGGGGGCCCCGGGGGAGTCGGCACCGCCCGGCGACCGCGTCGCCCGGGGCGAACCCGATCGCCCTAGCGGACCTCGACCGAGGAGCGGAAGCCCGGCGGCATGGGGATGGCTTCCAGGTCTCGCTTCAGCGGGCGACGCTGCCAGAACCGGGTCGCCTGCGCCCGGATGTGGACCCGAGGGCCGACGATGAGCACTTCCAGCGACGACAGCCGGTCCCCCGCACCGGCGGCGATCCGACGCTCCAGGTCCCGGCGGATCGCCTCCTCGGAGGCCGGCTCCCCGGGGAGCCCCGTCACCGACCCGTCCGTCCCGCCGAATCGGGAGGCCGGGGTCGGTGGGGGGGGCGGGGCCGCGCCGAAGAGGCGGCCGAAGACGCCGCCGAGCAACCCCGGGCGGCCCCGGTCCGCCGCCGTCCGGGTCGAATCCCCGCGCGACCGCGGCACCCGATCGTCGCCGTCGCCGTCGCCGTCGCCGTCTCGGCCCTCGTCGTCCCGGCCTCGGCGGTCCCGATCGGGCCCCGGGGGGAGCAGGGGGTTGGCCGTCGGCCCGTCGTCGTCCCGGCCCGACAGCGGCGGGGCGATGCTCGGCGAGAGCACCAGGGGCCCGATCCCGGTCGCCGTCGGGGATCCCCCCAGCGGCGGCCGGACCACGACCGGGGGGCCTTCCCCGATCGTCGCAGAGTCGGGGGAGGCGGGTCCGCCCGGGATCTCGGGGCCGATGCCGTCGAAGGGGGACCAGTCCCGGTTCGGCCGGGAGGCCGTCGTCGAGGCGGGTCTCGGGGGCGTCCCGGCCGCCGGGTCGATCGCCAGCCAGGGCCCTCCGGCCCGGCCGGGCACCCCGATCGGGGGCGTCGTCGCCGGCCCCGGCCCCGGGGCCGGGGGTGGCACGGACGGGGCCGGGGAGGTGGGCTGCGTCGCCATCGGCGTCGAGGAGGGGGGCGAGACCTCGGCCGGGGGCCGGACGAGCACCGCCGACCCCGGGCCCGGGGCCTGCCCGGCGATCGAGGCTGGGGCGATGAGCGCGGCCAGGGCGACCGCCCGGGACGCCGCCGATGTTCTCCGACGCATGACCCCCACCTTCGGACGCCTCGGTCCGATCGACGAGTCGATTCGTCTCCTCCCGTCCCACCGATCGGCCCACCCGGCCCGTCGGATTGAGGGGGATCCGGATCCCCCCCGCCGGGCCGTTCCGGTCGGCCGGGTTGGGGGGAGGCGTCGCCCCGGCCTTGGTGTCCCGTCGGTGCCGTCGAGTCCGCCGATCGGGGGCCGGTCGTGAGGCGGATCGAGGCCCGATCGGCGATCGTGACCGGCGCGTCCAGCGGCCTCGGCGCGGCGATGGCGAGGGAGCTGGCGGCCCGAGGGGCCCGGGTCGGCCTGACGGCCCGACGCCCCGTCCTGCTGGAGGAGGTGGCCGGGTCGATCCGCGAGTCGGGGGGGATTGCCGAGGTCGAGCCGGCCGACGCGGCCGACCCGGAGGGGACCCGCCGGGCGGTCGCCCGACTCGACGCCCGGATCGGGCCGGTCGACCTGCTGATCGCCAACGCGGGGATGGGCCTGGGGACCCCGGCGGTGGGCTTCTCCGCCGATGCGGTCGAGACGCTCCTGAAGGTCAACGTCGTGGGGGCGGCGGCGGCGATCGAGGCCGTCCTACCGGGGATGATCGCCCGGGGGCGGGGGCACCTGGTCGGCATCAGCAGCCTCGCCTCGTTCCGGGGCCTCCCCGGCTCCGGCGGCTACGGCGCGAGCAAGGCCGCCCTCTCGACGCTGCTGGAGTCGCTCCGCCCCGACCTCCGCGTCCGGGGCGTCCGGGTGACGATCGTCCACCCCGGCTTCGTCCACACCCCCATGACCGAGCACGCCCCCCACCCCCGCCCCTGGCTCCTCGACGCCGACCAGGCCGCCCGGATCATCCTGGACGGCGTCTCCCGAGGCCGCCGCCAGGTCGACTTCCCCTGGCCGATGGTCGCCCTGCTGCGTCTCGTCCGCGCCCTGCCGGGGCCGGTCTATGACCGATTGGTGGCGAGGGTCTTCCGGGGTTAGCAGATCTGACGAGGGTGATCTCTTGCAATCACACCTTGGTGGGGATACTGTCTGGCGATGATCAGGTCACCCCAGGCTCGCGGCGCGAACTTGCTGGGCAGGGAATCGATGCTGCTATTCCGTTGATTTCTATTCTAGATGGCTTAATCTGGAGCACTCGATGGCGATTGCTGTGACGTGCCAGTGTGGGCGGAGCTTCAAAGCCAAGGACGAGCATGCAGGGCTTCGGGCAAAATGCCCAAGCTGTGGCGTTACCCTGAATATCCCTCATGAGATCCAAGCTTCATCATCACCCCCTGCTAACAGCAATGAGTTTGCTGGTGAGATGCAGGAGAGTGAGATGGAACGCACGGTTCTAGAAATCAAAGAGCTGTTGGCGGTCATGACACAATTACTCCGGACCAAGGAGCCTGCTTCGAGCACCGCAAGTGCGGGCGGTCAACGTGAGTACAAAGTGCTTACGCAAAAGGATAAATGGTTCTCCGGCAAGTTCGATCCCGAGAAGCTAGAGCAGGCGGTGAACTCGTACGCGGGCCAAGGATGGAGTGTCAAGGGAATCACTACCGCAAGCATTCCCGGATTCGGCGGCAACCGCGATGAATTGATCGTATTGTTGGAGCGATGAACGTGTACGAATCCACCTATGACGGCATCCGGTTTATCGAAGGTAAGCCGAATGTATCGCGTGTCATTGGACCCGTCCGTGTCGAATTGGGGGGTCTGGTCAGCTCTTCACAACTGATGAACCTCGATGATGTGAAGCGGACCATGGCCGTTCGCGTGAAAGATCGAGGCGGAAATGCAGTGATTAATTTCACATACGGTCAGAAATCTGTCGGCTTCCTGAAATCCCTATTCCTGCGGGATGACGTGAATTGGTTTGGCGAGGGTCAGATCGCGTTAATACCCTGACTTGCGGCGGGCGACGTCGGGGGGCAGCACTTTGCAATTCACACTCGGTCGTCGGCATGGTCGTGCGTCGGCGGGTGTTTTGGTTCGGGGCCGATCAGAAGCCCGGGGGGCAACCGACGACGATCTGGCGCATCTCGCCGAGGATGCCGGCGGGGATGCCGATGACGGTGGCGGCGGCGACCTTGCGGACGGGGCTCGGGCCGGCGGACTGGTAGTACTCGGCCGGCTTGCGGAAGAGGGGGTGGCGGTCGGCGAGGGTGGCCGACCGGGGCTCGGCCAGGGCGGGGTCGCCGGCGATGGGGTCGGCCGAAACCAGCGGCGGATCCATGTCGACCGATCGGTTCCTCAGGAATTCCTGGCGGTGACATCCCGTCGCCGGGGCCGCCGCCAGCGCGAGCAACAGCGTCCAACATGTTCGCATCGACATAGGATCGGCCCTCCTCCCGGGTGGCGGCGACGGCGAGCGTCCGGCCGGCACGTCACCCGGGGAAGTCTTCGGGCCGCCCGGCCCGGGGGCCAGCCCCCGGGGGCCGATCCCCGCGCCGGAGATTCGGGTCGGGCCGGTCGTGCCGGGGGCGTGGGGGTGCCATGCGTCCCGTCCCTTCCCGCCCCGGGGGCGATTTCCCCGGGGTGGGTCGCGCGACCGGCTCCGACGCGCCGTCCTTCATCACCGCGATCGAATCGGCGATCCCCCCGGGGTGGGGCGCGCTATCGGGGTGGGGGATCGAGGAAGACCACGCTCCAGTAGGGGAGGCCGCCGTCGTCGGTGGCGTAGCCGACGCCGACCCGGCTGAAGGGGCCGAGCAGGTCCCGGAGGCGCCCGGGGTCGTCCGAGAGGGTGTCCAGCACCTCGGGGGGACGGGGGGGGCCCGAAGAGACGGCGGAGGAGAGGCGGCGATAGCCGATCCCAGCCTCGTTGACGGCCTCGATCACCGAGGGGCCGGCGGGGTCGAGCGACCCGGCCTCGGCCATCGCCCGGGCGTGGTCCCGGGCGACGGCCATCAGGGCGTCGTCGGCCTCCATCGGGGGGAGGGAATCCTCGGATCGGCGGGCATTGATCAGGGTGACGAGGTCGGTGGCGGCCCCGGCCGGGTCGAGCTGCGGGAGGGGGGTGGCGAAGACGACGCACCAGTAGGGGCGGCCGTCGTCGGCTTCGAGCCGGGAGGCGCCCATCTGCTCGAAGTCGCCGAGGATGTTCTTGCGGTGCCCGGGGCTGTCCATCCAGCCGTCCATGACCTCGTCGGCCGTCTCCTGGCCGGCGGCGACGTTCTCCCCGACGTTGGTGTAAGGGTAGCCCTGGCGTCGGACGCGATCGGCGGGGGTCGAGCCGTCGGCGCCTTCGTGGCGGATCTCGCCCAGCTCGATCATGTCCAGCGCCTGGGAGCGGGCCGCCGCCGAGAGCTTCGGGTCGAGGGTGAGCGGGGGGAGGTCGTGCTCGCCTCGGATCCGGTTGTGATGGTCGAGGAGGTCGCGTCGGAGTGTGTCGGCGGCCTCGGGCTCGTCGGCGGGGACCGGTGACGGGCGGGGGGGCGACTGGGGGCCGAGGAGTCGGGGGATCGGCCGGGGAAGGCCGCCGCACCCGGCGATCACCAACAGCAGGACGAGGGCCGGGCGGGAGGGGTTCGGTCGGCTCACGTCGGGAGGTCCTCCGGTTCGGGTCGGCCGGGACCGGTCGAGGGGGAAGGGCGGACGGGGCTCCCCGCTCGACCGGGAGGGGAGGGACGACGCGATCGGGGAGTCGGGCGTATGATTGATCGGCCGGATCGATCCCGTGCGGCCTCAGATCGGGGGAGGGGGGCGCGTCGATGATGCCGATGGACCCGGACGGGCCGATCGTGGCGGTCGACCTGGAGACGACCGGGCTGTTCCCCGAGTCGGACAGGGTCGTCGAGGTCGGCGCGCTGCGGTTCGGGGTCGACGGGCGGGAGTCTGGCCGATTCGAGCGGCTCGTCAACCCCGGTCGGCCGATGAGCCCGGCGGCGGAGCGGATCCACGGCATCTCCGACGCGATGCTCGACGACGCCGACCCCGCCCCGGTCGTCCTGGCCGAGTTCCTGGCCTGGCTGCTCGAGCGGCCCCCGAGGCGGATCCTGGCGCACCACGCCCGGTTCGACGCCGGGTTCCTGGGCCGGGAGCTGTCGAGGGCGGGCCTGGCGATCCCGGACCTGAGGATCACCGACACGCTGGCGATGGCCCGTCGTCGGCTGCCCGGGGCGAGGAGCCACCGGCTGGAGGCGATCGCCGGGATGCTCGGCCTGGACGCCGGGCCGAGCCACCGGGCCTTGGCCGATTGCGTCCGGGTCCGGGCCCTCTGGCTGGCGGTCGACGGCGAGTCGGGGCCGTTCCTCTCGTACCCGGTGTACGACCCGACCCGGGGGCGGCCGATCCCCTCGGGCTGGGAGCCGCTGGCCCGGGCGATCGAGGGGGGCTGGAGGCTCCGGATCCGGTACGAGGGGGGCACCCGGGGGTCGGGGCCGAGGGAGATCTCGCCGAGGAGGGTGATCGAGAAGGGGGGGGCGGCGTACGTGGTCGCCCTCTGCCACCTGGACGGCTTCGAGAAGGCGTTCCGGCTGGACCGGATGTCGGCCCTGGAGGTGCTCGGCGCGGGGGATTGAGCGGCGGTCGGGCCGAGGCTGCGCTTGAACGGCGGCGCCGGGGAGACTAAGGTAGGACTCTTGTGGCCGTCCCGGGCCTTCGGTCGGCCGGCCGATCCCCCGAGGACGATTCGAACCAACGTCGAGGCCCTCATGACCACCGCCTTCCTGCTCGTCCTGCTCGGGGTCTTCGCCCGGCTGAACCCCGATCACATCCACAACCTCGTGCCGATCGGCGCGATCGCGCTCTACGCCGGGGCGAGGCTGCCCCGGTGGTGGGCGGTCGCGGTGCCGATGGCGATCATGGTGGTCACCGACCTGCTGCTGGACCTCTACTACTATCCCCAGTACGGCCGAGGACTGTTCGAGCCGAGCCGGATGGCGGTCTACGGCTCGTACCTGGCGATGGTGCTGCTGGGCCGCTGGACGAGCCGGGACCGGAAGTTCGCCGTGCCGGTGGCGATGACCCTGGCCGGGTCGTTGCTGTTCTTCGTGGTGACGAACTTCGCGACCTGGGCCTCGGGGATGTCGCTCCGGCCGGTCACCCTGCCCGGCCTCTTCGCCTGCTACGGGGACGCCGTGCCGTTCTACCGGGCGACCCTGCTTGCCGACCTCGGCGGGGCCGTGGCCCTGTTCGGGCTCGACGCGATCCTCCGGCCGGTGCTGGCCCCGGGCTCGATCTCGGTGGCGAAGCCGGAGCCCCTGGCGGGGGTCGAGGCCGAGTGACCGACCGTCCGGGTGGCGTCGTCTTCCCGGGGCCGACGCCGGGCCCCGGGCTGCTCGTGAGCGTCCGGTCGGCGGGGGAGGCGGTGGAGGCGTTGCTCGGCGGCGCCTCGGTCGTCGACGTGAAGGAACCGTCCCGGGGGCCGCTCGGCTGCGCCGACCCGGGGGCCTGGCGGGCCGTCGAGGCGGCCGTGTCGGGGAGGGTGCCGGTCAGCGTCGCGCTGGGGGAGTTGCGCGAGTGGGCCGACCGGCCTCCGCCGGACCTCGGGGCGTTCGGGGGGATCGCCTTCCGCAAGGTCGGCCTCTCCGGCCTGGTCGGCCACGACTGGGGAGGGCTCTGGGACCGGGTCCGCCTCGCCTTCGGCCCCGGCCCCGGCTGGGTGTCGGTCGCCTACGTCGATCACGATCGGGCGGGGGCCCCCTCGCCCTCGGCGGTGAGGGACGCCTCGATCGCCCGGCCCGAGTGCGTCGGCCTGCTGCTGGATACCTGGGACAAGTCCCGACCGGCCGACTACTCGGGCTTTTCGCCGAGCTGGTTCGATCCGATCCGGCGGTCGGGGAGGTTCGTCGCCCTGGCGGGGGGGCTCGTTCTCGGGGACTTCGGCCGGCTCTCGGCGCTCCGCCCCGACCTGCTGGCCGTCCGGGGGGCGGCCTGCGAGGGGGGGGACCGGGGGGGAGCGGTGTGCCGGTCCCGGGTGAAGGGGCTGGTCGAGGCGTCGAGGAGGACCGCGCCGATCCCGATGCCGGTGGCGTGGGGGGCCCGGGCCTCGATAGGCTGAGGGGATCACGAGCCCGGCCGTCGACGGCGACGCCGAGACCGACGGTCCGGATCGATCCGAGGAGTGCGCACGAGATGCTGGCCCAGCCGAATCCCACCCCCTACGACCTGCGGTTCCCGCTGCTCGGCGTGCCGATCCGGATCCACCCCGGCTTCTGGATCCTGGCCCTCTGGTTCGGCTTCGACCAGCGGGACCCGAAGTGGACGCTGGTGGTGACCCTGGTGCTGCTGCTGTCGATCCTCTGGCACGAGATGGGCCACGCGATGGCCTCGAAGTGGCAGCGGCTGCGGCCCAGCGTGGTGCTCTACTGGATGGGGGGGCTCTGCTACAGCGAGCGGGGCCGATTGCCCCTGGGGGGGAGGCTGGCGGTGATCCTGGGGGGCCCCGGGGCCGGGTTCGTCCTGGCCTTGCTGACGGCGGCCGTCGGCTACGCGGCGGCGGGGATGACGATCGCCGACGACCTGGCGCTCTTCGGCCTCGGGTCGGGGGACGCCGGGGCCGCCTGGGACAAGCTGGGCGGCGTCTACCTGATCGGCTTCTACTCGAACATGCTTTATATCAACGTCGGCTGGACGATCATCAACCTGCTGCCGGTCTGGAGCCTGGACGGCGGGCAGTTCCTCGGCGAATTGCTCACCCGGAGGGACCGATACCGGGGGATGCTGCGGACGCACCAGGTCGGCATGGTCACGGCGGGGGCGGTGGCGGCGCTGGCGGCGTACTCCGAGCGGTACTTCCCGGCGGTCCTGTTCGCCCTGTTCGCCTTCTCGAATTACCAGGGATATCAGGCCCTCCGGGCCGGATTCCGCGCCTCGTTCGACGACCCGAGCGACTGGTGGAAGCAGGGGAGATGATCGCCGGCCCCTCGCCGATCGTGGTCGGCTTCGTCGCCGCCTCGCTGGCGATCGGGGCGGCTTTGGTGCTGGTTGGCCGGCGGGGGATCGGCCGGGGGGACTTCGAGATCCGGCTCGGCCCGGGGGACCGGGTCGAGGTCCGGGGCCGGATCCCCCGGTCCAAGGTCCCGGGAATCCGGGGGTTCTTCCGGGACCAGCCGGGGGGCGTGCCCCGCGGGAGGGTCGTCGGCCGGTTCGGGCCGGGGGGGACGCCGACCCTCCGGTTCTCGGGGGGGATCGGCGCGGGGCTCCGGCAGCGGACCCGGAATTTCCTGATCGAGCACCTGCGATGAGCCCGTGCCCACCGCCGCGCCTGTACCGCCCCGGCTTGTTTGGATATTGGCCTGAGCGTAATCCCTCGGTTGCGATGACACCACTCCTCACCGTCAGGTGGCTGGCCGGTGCCGATTGCCGCCTGCCTCGATCCCTGACTCGTCCCCGAGCCCGTGAGAGACTCGATGTCGCGTCGCCGCGCAGGACCCCGGCCGTGAACCGGGGAGTGGGTGGCGTCGCTCAGCGGGCGAACGGGTCGGCCGGGAATTCCGGAACCTTGACCCGGGACTCGGCCCCGCGACGTGATCGCGCATCGGCCTTCGGAGGACTTGTGTCCCAGACCCGAACCGTCTGATCCCAGCTTCCCGAGGCGATGCGCCGGCCGTCGGGGCTGAACGCCACGCAGATCACGCCGGCCGTATGCCCACGGAGGGTGAAGACTTCCTCTCCGGTCGTCGTGTCCCACAGCTTGATCGTCTTATCCTCGCTCCCCGTGACCAGGCGCCGGCCGTCCGGACTGCAGGCCAGGCCAAGGACCATGTCGGTGTGTCCGCGAAGTTCGAGCACACCTCCCGTGGAAAGGTCCCGGATCCTCACGTCACCGATCTCAGATCCGAGCCAACGACCACCGACCGAGGCAAGGCGGCCGTCCGGGAGGAACATCACGCGATGCACCACTCCGATGTGCCCCCGAAACTCACGCGCCTTGCCGGCTGGAGCCGCGGTATCCCAGATTCGCACGATCCCGTCGCCGCAGGCCGAGGCGAGCCAACGGCCGTCGGGGCTGAACGCCACCCCGAAGACACCGCCTGTGTCCAACGGGATCTTGCGGACCTCCCCGCCGCTCCCCACCTCCCAGAGCCTCACTTCTCCAGGCTCCGACGGGCCGTAAAGATTGCCAAAGGCCGAGGCGAGCCACCGTCCGTCCGGGCTGTACGCCACATCGGTGGCCGCGACCGCCTGTCCCTTGGACGCCCATACGGGCCGACCGGTATCGAGTTCCCAGACCCGCACGGTCCCATCCTGGCAGGCCGTGGCGAGGTGCCGGCCGTCACAATGCAAAGCGACGGCTCTGACCTGGGGGCAGCCTTCGAAGGAGGGTTCGAGCGTCTGGCCCGTCGACGCGTCCCACAGCTTGAGCCGGTCTCGGGCTGAAAAATAACCCGCCCCCGAAACGATCCATTGGCTTTTGGGGTGGAATACCAGGCCGAAGACGTAACCGTCGTGCTCCGTAAAGGTGAGCGGTGCTCTCCGCGCCGCGAGCCAGAGCTTGACCGCATGATCTTGCCCGCCCGAGACGGCGAGTCGGCCGTCGGGGCTGAAGGCTACGCAAGTCGCACGATTCTCGTGTCCGTGGAAGTCGGCAAGCGGGCGGCCGGAGACGACCTCCCACAACTTGAGGCTCCTGTCCGCGCTGGCCGAGAGGAGCCACTCGCCCTCGGGGCTGAACGCCAGGTCGTGGATCGAACCCTCGTGCCCGTAAAAGGACCGGATCAAGGAGCCCGTGGCGCGATCCCAGAGCCTGAGGGTGCGGTCGGTGCCGCCCGAGGCTAGGTATCGGCCGTCGGGGCTGAACGCCGCCGTATTGACCTCCCCACCATGACCGGAGATTGCACGGACCTGCCTGGGGGTGGTCGTGAGGTCCCACAGCTCCACGAGTTCGCCGCCGGCCAGGGCAATCTCCTCTCGATCGACGGGGTTGAACGCCACGCTGGAGACCGCCATTCGCTGCCCGGGGAGCCTGCCGATGAGCAACTTGCCGGTGGCCGAATCCCAGAGGCTGACATGGCCGACGCCCTGGGGCGTGGTAGGCCCGTACCCCGCGATGATCCGCAAGCCGTCCGGGCTATATGCCAGGCTGAGGAGGAGATCGCGGTTGCCGGGGTCGGTCATGCGAGACCGCACCACGCCCGTCTCCGCATCCCAGACGACCAGGTCCGAGGCGTTGCCGCCGGCGATCCAGCGGCCGTCGGGGCTGAAGGCCACGGCTCGGAAGCCGCCGGGGACGTCTCGGTGGGCGAAGATCTCTCGGCCAGTCTCCACGTCGCGGACGATCAGGTCCCCTTTCTTGGCAGTCTCCCGTTGCAGGAACGGCCCCGACACGGAGGCGACCCGCGTGCCGTCGGGGCTGAACGCCACGCCTTTGAGTATCTCCCCGGATTGGAGAAATGTGCCCAGATCGAGGTGACACTGGCGCCAGGCGTAATCCCACTCCCAGCCCCGGAGGTCCTTGGGGCAGCCGTCGAGCAACTCCAGCGCTCGGGCGACGTTGTTGGCGAGGCACTCGCTGAGGGCGAGGTTGACACGGCCGATGTAGTTTTGCCGCCGCAGATCTTCCGCGTTGGCCTGCGCCAGACGCTCGCCTGCGCGCGCCCGGACCGCGTAAAAAGAGGCGATCGCCGTCCCGGCCAGCAGCACGCCGACCAACGCCGCCCAGAGCGAGGCCACCGCCGGGTTCCGCCGACACCACCTCCAGGCCCGCTCGACCGGTCCGGTGCGTCGGGCCAGGATCGGCTCGTTCGCCAGGAACCGACGCAGGTCCTCGGCCAGCGCGGCGGCCGAGCCGTACCGCTTCGCCGGTTCCTTCTGCAGGCACCTCAGCGCCATCGTCTCGGCGTCGAGCGGCACCCCCGGCACCAGCCGAGAGGGCGCCACCGGCTCGGCCGACTTGACCTGCTCGAGCGTCTCCAGGACCGTGCTCCCCCGGAACGGGGGGCGGCCGGTCAGCAACTCATAGAGGATCGCCCCCAGCGCATAGACATCGGCGAGCGGGCCCGCCTGCTTGGCCTTCCCCTCGGCCTGCTCCGGCGCCATGTAGCTGGGCGATCCCAGGATCGACTCGGTGGCCGTCAGGCCCGACACGACGCCCAGGCACTTGGCCAGGCCGAAGTCGGCGACCTTGGGCGTGCCGGCGGCGGCGATCAGGATGTTCGAGGGCTTCAGGTCGCGGTGGACGACCCCCAGCCGGTGCGCCTCGGCGACGCCGCGGGCCAGCGCCTCGACCAGCGTCGTCGCCCGTCGCGCCGGCCAGGGGGTGCCGTCGAGCCGCCGGTCCAGGCTGCCGCCAGGAAGGTACTCCAACTCGAGGAACGGCAGGCCGTCGGCCTCGCCGATGTGGTGGATCTGGACGATGTTGGAGTGCTGGAGCTTGGCGACGGCCTCCGCCTCGCCCAGGAAGCGGACCGCGGTGGCGGGGTCGGCGTGGGCGCCGGCCAGGATCACCTTCAGGGCACAGGGGCGGTTCAAGCGGACCTGCCGCGCCCGATAGACGACGCCCATGGCGCCGCGGCCGAGTTCGCCTTCGATCTCGTAGCCGGCGATCAGTGGCGCGGGGCGTCGACTCGAGGGGGAGTCGGTTGGGTCGGCGGGGGTCGCGTCCCCGACCCCGGTCGCGCCGGCGGAGGTTTCGTGCGCGAGGGTCACACCCCCGGTAGCCTGACCCGGATCGATCCGACCGACGTGGGAGGCCCCGGGCGTGTCGGGGGGCCCACTCGTCCCGAGGTCCACCGTCGCCTCGGGCTCGGCCCCCCCGGCCCCGATCGCCTCTCGGTCTCGAGGTTGCGAATCTCCCATGAGGGCCCCCTGCCCACGCGGCGGGAACAGATCGAAACGCCGTGAGGACGGCCGACCCGATCAACCCACTCTACGGCCCCTCGTGTTGGTCTCCAAAGGATTGCTCCTGCGACTTGCGTCCGATCGGGCCTGCGATGGCGTCCGGTAGCCGTGGCGTTCGACGAGCCATTGCTCGTTGTACCGCCGCCGCAACTCACGCAGGGCCGCGCGCACCCTGGCGGACCGGCTCCAGCGCCTCGAAGCGGGTGCCCGACTTCGAGGCGTGGGTACCGACACACTCCGCCGTGCAATGGTCGACAGCGACGAAGACGCAGACCTGACCCCCCCCGGTCGTCACCGTGGTGGTCATGTCGGTGCCCCAAAGCTCATCGGGCCGATCGGTGGTGATCGTGCCATCGTGAGCCCTCGGGCCGTGGGGATGGCCGACCCGCTGTGGGGCCTGGAGTCCGTGCTCGCGCATCAGTCGCAGGACGCGCTCTTTGGAGGTCCGAATGCCCTGGTGACGGAGCCTGGCCCAGACCTTGCGGCATCCCTCACCGTGGAACGGCGACTCGGTGAGGGTGCGCCGGATGTGGCCGACGAGTTCCGCGTCCGAGCAGGGGCCGAGCGGGCCTCGCCTCTTCGGTTCCGGCCGGTGCTCGACGGGCATGCACCGCTGATGTCGCTGGAAGTAGGGCGTCGAGCGGGGTAGGTCCCAGTCGCGGCAGACGCGGGCCAGCCCCTAGCGTCGTCCGGTAGAGGGGGAGACGGCCTGGCCTACGGCCTCCGCCTCCTCGGGACGAAAGGGGGGGCGGCCCGGCACCGCTGGAGCAGCAACTCGTTGTCCATCGTCAACTCGCCGACCTTGGAGCGCAGCCGGGTGATCTCCTCGTCGCGATCGTCGGTCGGTCGGATCTTCAGCGCGGCCTGGCCGCCGGCCAGGAAATCGTCCCGCCATTGGGAGCGCGTGGCGGCGGTGACGCCGAGTTCACGAGAGAGGAGTTCCAGGTATTCGCTGCGGAGGAGGCGGAGGACGGCTGCGGTCTTGCGATGGGAGGAGAAGCGGCCACGCTCGCCGGGGTCCGGAGTGTCGGACATGGTTGTTGGCTGCTGGGTCTGGACGCGACGACGTCCCAACGGGATGTCCCACGGAACCCAGGAGCGGAGGACGCCCTTCCAATCGGCCGGGGATTGGCCGAGAATCGGACGCTTTGAGCCCGGGCCGAGGCTCCGGGCGTCGATGGGGACGGGTTGCGACGAGACGATGAGCAAACGCAAGTCGAAGACGACCGCCGGGCCGAAGCCGGATCCCGCCGCCGCCGACGAGTCGACCGCCGAGGGCCGGGCCCTGGCCGTGCCGGACCTGGAGGAGCAGGGGCCGGTCCTGCCAGACCGGCTGCCGGTGCTCCCCCTGCGCGCCGACGTCGTCTTCCCGCAGACGGTCGTCCCGCTGGTGGTCAACCGGTCGGCCGGGATGAAGCTGATCGACGAGGTCTACGCCTCCGGCGGCGACCGCCTGATCGGCCTGGCGACGCAGAAGTCGCCGGAGGCCGAGGAGCCCGGGCCCGAGGACCTGTACCCGACGATCTGCGTCGGCTCGATCCTGAAGATGCTGAAGTTCCCCGACGGGTCGACCCGGATCGTCTGCCAGGGGCTCGTCCGCGCCCGCCTGACGGCGCTGGAACGCGCCGACCCGTACCTCGTCGGCCGGATCGCGCCGATGGACGAGCAGGCCGAGCGGGGGGAGGAGCTCGACGCCCTGGTCCACCTGATCAACGGCCTGTTCAACCGGCTGAGCGACAACGTGCCGGAGGAGTTGCAGGTCGCGGCGATGAACACCCGGGACCCCGCCCGGCTGGCCGACCTGCTCGGCTCCAGCCTGCCGTTCTCGATCGAGGAGAAGCAGGCGCTGCTGGCCGAGCTGGACGTGAAGGCCCGGCTGATGACGCTCGGCCAGTTCCTGACCCGCCACCTGAACGTCATGGAGCTGTCGACCAAGATCCAGAACCAGGTCGGCTCGGAGATCACCCGGGCCCAGCGCGAGCACTTCCTCCGCCAGCAGCTCAAGGCGATCCAGGAGGAACTCGGCGAGATGGAGCCGGAGGCCGCCGAGGCCCGGGAGCTGGAGCGGAAGATCCGCCGCGCCAAGCTGCCGCCCGAGGCCCGGGGCGAGGCCCGACGGGAGATCGACCGCCTCTCCGGCATGCACCCCAGCTCGGCCGAGTACTCGATCGTCCGCACCTACGTCGACTGGCTGGCCAGCCTCCCCTGGGCGAAGGCGAGCAAGGACCACCTCGACCTGAAGCAGGCCCGCGTCGTGCTCGACGAGGACCACTTCGACCTGGAGAAGATCAAGGAGCGGATCCTCGAATACCTCGCCGTCCGCAAGCTGAAGAAGGACATGAAGGGGCCGATCCTCTGCTTCGCCGGCCCCCCCGGCACCGGCAAGACCAGCCTCGGCCGGTCGATCGCCCGGGCGATGGGGCGGGAGTTCGTCCGGATCAGCCTGGGGGGCATCCACGACGAGGCCGAGATCCGGGGCCACCGCCGCACCTACGTCGCCGCCATGCCGGGCCGGATCATCCAGGGCCTCCGCAAGGCCGGGACGAATAACCCCGTGTTCATGCTCGACGAGGTCGACAAGCTCGGCGCCGACTTCCGGGGCGACCCCTCCGCCGCCCTGCTCGAGGTCCTCGACCCGGAGCAGAACGCCACCTTCCGCGACAACTACCTGGACATCGACTTCGACCTCTCCAAGATCATGTTCATCGCCACGGCGAACATGCTGGAGTCGATCCCCCAGCCGCTGCTGGACCGGATGGAGGTCCTGGAGCTGCCCGGCTACGCCGAGGAGGAGAAGGTGCTGATCGCCCAGCGCTTCCTCATCCCCAAGCAGCTGGAGGGCCACGGGCTGACGGGGAAGCACCTGTCGATCGGCGACGACGCCGTCCGCCGGGTCATCGCCGACTACACCCGGGAGGCCGGCCTGAGGAACCTGGAGCGCGAGCTGGCCGCCATCTGCCGGAAGGTCGCCCGCAGGAGGGCCGAGGGGCAGAAGGCCGGCACCGCGGTCGGCGCCGACGACGTGCCCAGCTACCTCGGGCCGCCGAAGCACTTCCGGGAGGTCGCCGCCCGGACCGGCGTGCCCGGGGTGGCCACCGGCCTGGCCTGGACGCCGACCGGCGGCGAGATCCTCTTCATCGAGGCCACCGGGATGCCCGGCAAGGGCGGCCTGACCCTGACCGGCCTGCTCGGCGAGTCGATGAAGGAGAGCGCCCAGGCGGCGATGAGCTACCTGAAGACCCACACCAAGCAGCTCGGCATCGACCAGGCCCGGTTCGCCCGGACGGACGTCCACATCCACGTCCCCGCCGGCGCCGTCCCCAAGGACGGCCCCTCGGCCGGCGTGGCGATCGCCGCCGCCCTCATCAGCCTCTTCCGGGACGAGCCGATCCACCGGGACCTGGCCATGACCGGCGAGCTGACCCTCACCGGCCGGGTCCTGCCCGTCGGCGGGGTGAAGGAGAAGGTGCTCGGCGCCCGGAGGGCCGGGATCACGTCGGTACTCCTCCCCCGGTACAACGAGAAGGACCTGGTCGACCTGCCCGAGGAAGTCAAGGCCGACCTGACCTTCCGGGGCGTCGAGTCGCTCGACGACGTCGTCTCGGCCCTCTTCGCGAAGCCCTCGAAACGACCGGCGAAGCCGAAGTCCGGCGCGACCCGTCCCGGGAAGCCGCCGGGGAGCAAGGGGGCGGGGGTGCCCCGGAGGGCGTCGCAGTAACCGGGGGATCGGCCCTGCCCGGGGGCCCGATCGGGGAGGGGTTCGAGCATGGCCCAGGACCCGCTCTGCCTGCTCTGCGTCGAGCCCCGGTTCCCGGGACGCCTCGGGGCGGTGGCCGACTGGCTCGTCCGCACGCGGGGCTATCGCTGCTGGTTCTTCTGCCACGGCGTCGAACCCCAGGACCGCTGGCCGGGGTCGACCGGCCGGGGGCTGGAGGTCGTCCGGTTCGACGTGGGGGGGGTGGCCCGGGAGCGTTCCGTCTCCTGGACCCGGTCCCTCGAACGCGGCCTCTGCTACGCCTACGGCGCCTGGGAGGTGATCGAGGCCCGCCGGCCGAGGCCGGTCGACGTGGTCCTCGGCCGGTCGAGCGGCCTGGGCTCCACCCTGTTCGTCCCCGCCTTCGCCCCCAGGGCGCCGGTCGTCAACCTGTTCGACTACTACTACCACCCCCGACGCCTCGACCTGGCCGACGAGCTGGTCGATCGCCTGCCGCCCGACTACGTGAACTGGCGGGTCGCCGCCAACGCGATGGACCTGCTCGACCTGGAGAACGGCGTCGTCCCCTGGACCTCGACCGAGTGGCAGCGCTCGCTGTACCCGTCCGAGTACCGGGGCGACTTCGTCGTGCAGCACGAGGGGGTCGACCTCCGGCGGTTCCGGGGGGAGTCGAGGAGATGGGGTGCCCGGGGCCGGTCGATCGCCGGCCGACCGGTCCCCGAGGGGGCGAAGGTGGTCAGCTTCGTGGCGACGACCCCGGACCGCCTCCGGGGCTTCGACCGGTTCGTCTCGCTGGCCAACCGGCTGCTCCGGGAGCGCCCGGACGTGATCTGCGTGGTCGTCGGCGGCGGGACGGTCACCCGGGCGCTGGACGTGGAACACTTCGGCGCCGACTTCGCCGCGATCACCATGGGCCGGGAGCCGGTCGTCGACCCCGAGCGGTTCTGGATGCTCGGCGAGGCCGCCCCCGACATCGTGGCCGGGTTGCTCTCGGCCAGCGACCTGCACGTCGACCCGAGCCGACCGTATGTCCTCTCCCGGGCGACGGTCGAGGCGATGGCCTCGGGGGCGGTCGTGCTCGCCTGGGACTCCGAACCGATCCGGGAGGTCATCGACGACGGCCGCACCGGCCTGCTCGTGCCGCCGGGTGATCCCGAGGCCGCCGCCCGGATCGCCCTGGGAGTGCTGGCGGATCCCGGCGCGCACCGGCCGATCGGCGAGGCCGCCCGGGAACTGGCCCGGGGACGGTTCGACCGGGACGCCTGCCTCCCCCGGCTGGCCGAGCTGCTGGACGACCTGGCGAAGCGGTCGTATGCCCCGCCGAAGAGGGGAGGGGGCTGATCGGCCATGGACGTCCTGTTCATCCACCAGGCCTTCCCGGCCCAGTTCGGCCGGCTGGCCCTGGAGCTGTCCCGGCGGTACGGCTGGCGCTGCCGGTTCCTGGTCGAGACCTATTCGAGCTGCCCGACGCCGTCGGGGGAGATGCTCGAGGCGCTGGAGATCCACCGGGTCCGGGACCCTCGGGAGACGCCGAAGGGGGGGGTTCCCTGGCCCCGGGTCTTCGGCCGGTGGCTGGAGCAGTGCCTGGCGTACCGATCGGCCTATGAGGGGACGATCGGGGACGACCGGCCCGACCTGATCGTGGCGCACGGGGGGCAGGGGGCGCCGATCGCCTTGCTCCGGGAGCTGGCCGACGCGCCGATCGTCAACTACTGCGAATATTATTTCCCGAACCGGTTCGCCGACCTGACCTACCGGGTGGACCTGCCCCCGGCGGAGCTGGCCCCGTTCTACCCGAGGTGCATCAACGCCCCAACCCTGCTGGCGCTGCAGGCCAGCGACGCCGGATACGCGCCGACCCGGTTCCAGCACGACTCGTTCCCCGAGCGGTATCGCCCCGAGATCGAGGTCCACTTCGACGGCGTCGACACCGAGCTGTACCGGCCCCGGGAGGTCCCGTCGATCGCCCTGCCCGACGGCCGGACCCTCGGCCCGGGGCGGCCGGTGGTGACGTATGTCTCCCGGGGTCTGGAGTCGATGCGGGGGTTCGACCTGTTCGTCGAGGTGGCGGGGAGGATCGCCCGGGGGCGGCCGGACGCGGTCTTCGTGGTCGCCGGGGCGGGGACGACCTACTACGGCTGGGACGACCACGCCACCGGGGGGGCCGACTTCCGGTCCTGGTCGATGGCGAAGCACGGGGCCGACGCCTCCCGGTTCGCCTTCCTCGGGCACGTGGAGCCAGGGGTGCTCGCCGCGGTGCTGGCCCGGAGTGACCTGCACCTGTTCCCCTCGGTCCCGTTCGTGCCGTCGTGGTCGCTCTTCAACGCGATGGCCAGCGGCTGCGTGGTGCTCGGGGCCGACGTCGAGCCGGTCCGGGAGGTGATCGAGGAGGGGAGGACCGGGCTGCTCGCCCCGCTCTTCGACGCGGAACGCTGGGCCGACCGGGCGCTGGAGGTGCTCGACCGCCCCGGCGACTTCGAGGGCATCGGCCGGGCGGCCGCCGCGCGGATCCGGGGCCGCTACGGCCTCGACTCCTGCGTGCCGGACCTGCGAGACTACTTCGAGCGGGTGGCTTCCCGGGGGCGGGTCGACGGCCGGTAGGGCCTCCCGGGGGAGGTCCATCGGGTCGGATCGGAAGGGATCGGGCGGTGCACATGGGGATGGACGAGAACCTCGCGATCGGCCCGAGCAGCGCCGCGCTCGCCCTGGTGGTGATCGGCATCGCCTTCCTGCTGACCTGGCGGCAGCGGGTCGAGTCGCGGCGGCACCGGTCGGTCGAGGACGAGGCCGACCGCCGCTACTTCGCCCGGCAGGACCGCCGACGCTACCGGGGGGTGATCTGCCTGGCCGTGCTGGGCCTGGGGATTGGCGTCGGCGGGAACATCGACATCCGGGCCGGCCGGTCGGAGCGGATCGCCTTCGTGGTCACCTGGGGGGCGGTCTTCCTGCTGCTGCTCCAGGTCCTGCTGCTCGCGTTCGTCGACCTGTGGTCGACCCGGCGCTATGCCGACCGCCAGCGGAGGCGGCTGGCGGAGGAGCGTCGGATCACCCTGGAACGCGAGGTGGCCGAGCTGCTGGAGCGGAGGAGGCGCGAGGGCCGGTCGCGGGCCGACGAGGACTGAAGGGGCCGGTCGACCGATGCACGTCCTCTTCCTCCACCGCGCCTTCCCCTCGCAGTTCGGCCACCTGGCGGCCGAGCTGTCGGGACGGTACGGCTGGCGGTGCTCGTTCCTGGCCGAGGAGATGGGGACCTGCCCCCCGCCTTCCGGGGAGATGCTCGGGAAGGTCGACCTGCATCGGCTGCCCCCGGCGGCCGGGCCCGTCGGGGGGGTGACGCACTGGATGAGGGCGCAGGAAGTGGCCTTCGACCTCTGCCGGAGGCAGGCGGCGTACCTCCGGGGCCGTCCCGACCTGAGGCCGGACCTCGTCGTCGGCCATTGCGGCCTGGGGCCGGTCCTCTTCCTGGACGGGGTGGTCGACTGCCCGCTCGTCTCGTACTGCGAGTACTACCACGCCCCCGCGTTCGGGGACCTGACCTACCGGGTGGACCTGCCCCCGGTCGAGCTGGCCTCGACGTACCCGAGGTGCATCAACGCGACGACCCTGCTCGGCCTGGTCGCGAGCGACTCCGGCTATTCGGCCACCGAGGCCCAGCGGCGATCGTTCCCCGAGCGGTTCCGGCCCAGGCTGGAGGTCCACTTCGACGGCATCGACACCGCGCTCTATCGACCCAGGCCGAGGGAGGCGATGCAACTGCTCGGCCGGTCGATCCCCCGCGACGCGGAGGTGATCACCTTCGTCTCCCGGGGCCTGGAGTCGATCCGGGGGTTCGACCTGTTCCTGGAGCTGGCCCGGGTGCTGATGCGAGAGCGGCCGGATCTGATCGCCGTGGTCGCCGGGTCGGAGTGGAGCTATTACGCCTGGGACCGGCTGCACACCGGCTCGCCGAGCTTCAAGGACTGGGCGACGTCGAGGGCGCCGGTCGACCCGTCCCGGTTCGTCTTCCTCGGCCAGTTGGAGCCGGAGGTTATTGCCCGGATCCTGGCCCGGAGCGACCTGCACGTCTACCCGACGGTGCCGTTCGTGCCGTCGTGGTCGCTCTTCGACGCGATGAGCTGCGGGGCCGTGGTGCTCGGCTCGGACGTGGGGGCGGTGGCCGACCTCGTCGAGCCGGGCCGGACCGGCCTGCTCGCGCCGCTGTTCGACCTCGATGCGCAGCTCGACCTGGCCCGGCGGGTCCTCGACGACCCGGCCGCGTTCGCCCCGATCGGCCGGGCGGCCCGGGACCGGATCGAGGCGGGGTACTCGATGGACGTCTGCATCCCCCGGCTCCGCGATTACTTCGGGCGGATCGCCGGGGAGGCGGAGGGGCTCGGCCGCCGACCCGACCCGGCGAGCCGATCGCCGGGCGGTCCCGGGCCGGATCAGTAGGCCGAGGCCACCATCGCCAGCACCAGGGCCATCAGGTTCAGGGCCGCCGCCACGACCACCGGGGCCGGCGTCCTGAGGTGCTGCACATGGCTGACGGACCAGCCCGCCAGGGCCATCCCCAGCCCCGCGAGCGGAGGCCCGAAGGTGGGGTACCACACCTCGATCGTCGCCGCAACCTCTCCTCCGGCCTGGGAATAGAGCTGCTGAGACTGGAGGATCACCAGGTCGAAGCCCCAGAGCAGGCAGAGGATCATGCCCAGCATGGCCGACGTCTGGCCCAGGATCCACGAGACATAACTGACGGAATTCAAACTCGTTGCGTTTTTCATCACTTCCTCCTGCCCCGGTGCCCCGCCCCCGGAGGGGGTAGGATCGCATCCCTGCTCCTGGCCGGGGCGGGGACCTCGGCACCCTCCTGGCGCCCGCTCGGGAATCACCGTCCCCGTCCGTATCTTCGCACGAGGCGGCCGAATGTGCGGCAAAATCGCGGAGCGTTCACCGAGATTGTCCGTTTCGGGACGTTCAACACTTCCGACACGATCGAGACGCCCCGGGGCGCGGGCTCGGGCATCAACGGCGGGAGAATTGTGTTGGTTCGGTGCCGATCGAGGCTGTATAACGAAAGATGAACCTTCGCCCGGGTCGGGGCGGAATGCCTTCCTCGCGCCCATCTCCGCATCGGCCTTGCCCGCCGGGGGAACCCGGCCGGGCAGGGGAGATCCCCGACTCCCGGGCCCCGCCCGACTCGAACCGCTTCGAGCCTCGACCGCCGCATCGGGACCCGCAGGAGACCGCCGACATGAGACGCTGGAACGGGCCCCTGACCACCTCCTCGGCCCTGCTGGCCCTCGCCTTCGGGGCCCTGCTGCTCCCGAACCCGACCCTGGCCGACGACGAGCCGAAGGGCGACGCCGTCTCCCCCGGGTCGAAGGTCAGCTACGTCGAGCAGGTGCGCCCGATCCTCCAGGCCCGATGCCAGGGCTGCCACCAGCCGGCCAAGGCCGGGGGCAAGCTCGTCCTGACCGCGTTCGAGGGGCTGCTCGAAGCCGGGGAGTCCGGGATCCCGGCGGTCGTGCCCGGCAATCCGGAGGAGAGCTACCTGATCGACGAGATCACCCCCGTCGACGGCGAGGCCCTCATGCCCCAGGACGGGGCCCCCTTGCACGAGACCGAGATCGAATTGATCGCCCGATGGATCGCCGAGGGGGCGGTCGACGACTCCCCCGAGGACGTCCGGGTCGCGTACAGCAAGGACAACCCCCCGGTCTACGCCCGCCCCCCGGTGATTACCTCGATCGACGTCTCCCCCGACGGCGAGACGATCGCCGTCTCGGGCTTCAACGAGGTCCTGCTGCTCTCCGCCGACGGCAAGGAACGCCTCGGGCGGCTGGTCGGCCTGTCCGAGCGGGTCGAGTCGGTCGCCTTCTCCCCCGACGGTTCGAAGCTGGCCGTCTCGGGCGGCAACCCGGGGCGGATGGGAGAGGTGCAGATCTGGGAGGTCGAGTCGGGCCGGCTCCTGCGGTCGGTGCCGGTGACGTATGACACCGTCTACGGCGCGAGCTGGTCCCCCGACGGCACCAGGGTCGCATTCGGCGGCGCCGACAACACGGTCCGGGCCATCGACGCCGAGACCGGCGAGGAGGTGCTCTACCTGCTCGCCCACGAGGACTGGGCGCTGGACACCGTCTCCTCCAAGGACGGCTCGCACCTGATCTCGGTCGGCCGGGACATGGCGGTGAAGCTCTTCGAGGTGGAGACGAGGAGGTTCGTCGACAACATCACCTCGATCACCCCCGGCGCCCTGAAGGGCGGGGTGAACGCGGTCGCCCGGCACCCGGACCGGGACGAGATCGTCGTCGGCGGGTCCGACGGCGTGCCGAAGCTCTACCGGGTCGAGCGGCTGACCAAGCGGGTGATCGGCGACGACGGCAACCTGATCCGCAAATTCCCCGCGCTCAAGGGCCGGATCTTCGCCGTCGCCGTCAGCCCCGACGGCTCGAAGGTCGCCGCCGCCAGCAGCCTCGACGGCCAGGGCGAGGTCGCCGTCTTCAACTACGACTTCGACACCGGCCTGCCCGACGAGATCAAGGCGATCAACGAGAAGGTGGTGACCACCCGATCGGCCGAGGAGGTGGCGAAGCTGGAGGCCTACCACACCGAGGGCGTCCGGGAGCTGGCCCGCCTCTCGACCCCCGAGACGGGCCTGTTCGCCCTCGCCTTCCGGCCCGACGGGGCGCTGCTCGTCGCCGGGGGAGATGGCCTGGTCCGGGTGATCGACCCGGATTCCGGCTCCATCACCGACACCTTCTCCCCCGCACCGCTGGACGAGGGCTCGGCCGAGCTGGCCGAGGCCGGGAGGCCCGTCGAGCCGAGGCCGGTGGCGGCCGACGCCTCGACCGAGGTCGCCGAGGCCGATCGCCTCCCCGAGGGGGCCGAGCTGGTCGAAGTGACCGTCTCACCCGCCGAGATCCGGCTCTCCAACCTGTATGACTACGTCCAGGTCGTCGTCTCCGGCACGCTCGGCAGCGGAGAGGTGGTGGACCTGACCCGGACGGCGGAGCTGTCCGTCTCGGGGCCGATCGCCGCCGTCTCCCGATCCGGCTTCGTCACCCCGCAGGCCGACGGGCGGGCGACCCTCGAGGTCCTCGTCGGCGGCACGTCGTCGAGCGTCCCGCTGGTCGTCGAGGGGATGGCGACGGCCTTCGAGGTCGACTTCGTCCGGGACGTGAACCCGGTCCTCTCCCGGCTCGGCTGCAACTCCGGCACCTGCCACGGCGCCCAGGCGGGGAAGAACGGCTTCAAGCTGTCGCTCCGGGGGTACGACCCGATCTTCGACATCCGGTCGCTGACCGATGACCACGCCTCACGACGCGTCAACCTCGCCTCGCCGGACGACAGCCTGATGCTGCTCAAGCCGAGCGGCCTGGTGCCGCACGAGGGCGGCGTGCCGATGTCCCCCGGCGGGCCCTACTACCGGATCATCCGGGACTGGATCGCCTCCGGGGCGAGGCTGGAGCAGGGCGCCCCCCGGGTGGCCTCGATCGAGGTCCGGCCCTCCAAGCCGGTCGTCCAGCGGATCGGCGCCCGGCAGCAGATGCGGGTGGTCGCCTCCTACGACGACGGCACCGTCCGGGACGTGACCCAGGACGCCTTCATCGAGAGCGGCAACACCGAGGTCGCCGAGGCCGGCGAGCGGGGCCTGGTCGCCGCCGTCCGCCGCGGCGAGGCCCCCATCCTCGCCCGGTTCGAGGGGGCGTACGCCGCCACCACGCTGACCGTCATGGGGGACCGGGGCGACTTCGCATGGTCGGAGCCGGAGAAGTACAACGAGGTCGACGAGCTGGTCGCCCGCAAGTGGGAGCGGATGAAGATCCTCCCCTCGGGACTCTGCACCGACGCCGAGTTCCTCCGCCGGGCCTACCTCGACCTGACCGGCCTGCCCCCCTCGGCCGACGAGGTCACCGCCTTCCTCGACGACCCGGCCCCGGCCCGGGCCAAACGCGAGGCGCTGGTCGACAGGTTGATCGGCTCCGAGGCCTTCGTCGAGTACTGGACGAACAAGTGGGCGGACCTCCTCCAGGTGAACGCCAAGTTCCTCGGCACCGAGGGGGCGACCGCCTTCCGGGGCTGGATCCGGGTGCAGGTGGCCGCAAACACCCCGTATGACGAGTTCGTCCGCCAAGTGATCACCGCCAGCGGCTCGAACCGGGAGAACCCGGCGGCGTCGTATTACAAGATCCTCCGCACCCCGGCGGAGACGATGGAGAACACGACCCACCTGTTCCTGGGCGTCCGGTTCAACTGCAACAAGTGCCACGACCACCCCTTCGAGCGCTGGACCCAGGACCAGTACTACGAGACGGCCGCCTACTTCGCCCGGGTCGACCTGAAGCCCGACCCTGAGAGTGGCGACCAGCGGATCGGCGGCACCGCCGTCGAGGGGGCCAAGCCCCTCTATGAGGTCGTCGCCGACGCGGGGCAGGGGGAGGTGACCCACGAACGCACCGGCGCCGTCGTCGAGCCGGAGTTCCCGTACGAGACCGAGTTCCGGGCCCCCGAGGACGCGACCCGTCGCGTCGAGCTCGCCTCCTGGATCACCTCGCCCGACAACCGCTACTTCGCCCGGAGCTACGCCAACCGGATCTGGGGCTACCTCATGGGCGTCGGCCTCATCGAGCCGCTCGACGACATCCGGGCCGGCAACCCGCCCACCAACCCGGAGCTGCTCGATTACCTGACCGACGAGTTCGTCTCCAGCGGCTTCGACGTCCGCCACCTGATGCGGCTGGTCGCCACGTCCCGGACCTACCAGCTCTCGGTCGAGTCCAACGCGTGGAACGCCGACGACGCGATCAACTACTCCCACGCCCAGCCCAAGCGGCTGCCGGCCGAGGTGCTCTTCGACGCGATCTACCGGGTCACCGGCTCGACGCCGAACATCCCCGGCGTCCCCGAGGGGACCCGGGCCGCCGCCCTGCCGGACTCCGGCATCGACCTGCCCAGCGGCTTCCTCACCACCTTCGGCCGACCGGTCCGGGAGAGCGCCTGCGAGTGCGAGCGCTCCGACGACCTGCAGCTCGGGCCGATCATGGCCCTGGTGAGCGGGCCGACCGTGGCCGACGCCATCGGCGACCCGAACAACGCGGTCGCCTCGCTCTCGAAGGAGGTCGAGGGGAACGCCTCGCTCATCAACCGCCTCTTCCTCCGGGTCCTGAACCGCCCGGCGAAGGTCGAGGAGATCGACGCCTGCCTCGGGGTCTTCGACGAGATCGGCGCCGACCACCGGGACCTCCTCGCCGCCCTGGCGACCCGGGAGGCCGAGGTCGCCGCCCTGAGGCCGCAGCGGGAGGCGGAACGCGAACGGGCGATCACCGACGCGACGCAGACGCTCGCCTCCTACGAGGCCGAGATCGCCCCGAGGCTCGCCGAGCAGGAGCGGCAGCGCCAGGAGGCGATCGCCGCCGCCGAGGCCGACCTGGCGTCCTACGAATCCTCGGAACTCCCCGAGAAGATCAGGGCCTGGGCCGCCGAGCAGGCCAAGGCCCTCGTCCCCTGGCGGCCGATCGAGGCCCGCCGCCTGACCGCCTCCAACGGCTCGACCCTCGAGCAGCGGGAGGACGCGTCGATCGTCGCCACCGGCGAGGAGAACGGCCAGGGGACCTACACGGTCGTCGCCGAGACCGAGGCGACCGGCGTCCGGGCCTTCCGGCTGGAAGTCCTCGGCGACCCCGACCTGCCGAGCAACGGCCCCGGCCGGGCGAAGGACGGCAACTTCGTCCTCAACGAGATCGAGGTCCACGCCTCCCCGCTCACCGACCCGACCCAGGTCCGGAAGCTGGCCCTGAAGGACCCGATGGCCGACTTCAGCCAGGCGAACTTCTCGATCGCCGCGGCGATCGACGGCAACGACAAGGACCCGGCCCAGGGATGGGCCGTCTCCCCCGCCTCGGGGGTCCCCCACTGGGCGACCTTCCAGCTCGCCGAACCCCTGGACTTCCCCGGCGGCGCCCTGCTGACGGTCAAGCTCGTCCAGGACTTCCAGAGCAAGGAGCACTCGATCGGCCGCTTCCGGCTCTCGCTCTCGACCCAGGAGCAGCCGGTCGGCCTCGGCCTGACCGAGGAGTTCGCCGCGCTCGTCTCCGCCGGGGAATCGAGCTGGACCGACGAGCGGCGCGCCGCGGTCCTCTCCTACTTCAGGGCCACCGACGAGCCGTTCCGGCAGAAGGCCGCCGCCCTCGCCGAGGCGAAGAAGCCCCTGCCCGAGGACTCGAAGCTCGTCCAGCTCCGCCAGCGCCTGGCCGAGGCCGAGCTGCCGATCCCCGAGGACCCGACCCTCGTCCGGCTCCGGGCCGACCTGGCCATGAGCACCAACCAGCTGGAGGCCCGTCGGCTGACCGCCGCCCAGGACATCGCCTGGGCCCTCATCAACAGCCCGGCCTTCCTGTTCAACCATTGATCCGACCCGGCCCGGATCGTTTCGATCCGGATCGGGCCGAACCGCCTCACTTCGTCCGACCGACCGACCGACCGCCTGATCCCCGAACTCGCCCGTCGAAAGGGAGGATCGCGATGCTCTTCGTCCCCGGCCCCAGCGGCAAGGACCTGTGCGACGGCCACCTCGGGAGCACCCGGCGCGATATCCTCCGGGTGGGCGCCTCCGGCCTGTTCGGCATGTCGCTCGGCTCGATGCTCCAGATGCAGGCCGCCTCGGCGGCGGACACCGACACCAACGCCGCCCGCCGGGGCGCCCCCGGCTGGGGCAAGGCCAAGAGCATCGTGCTCGTCTACCTCCAGGGCGGGCCCAGCCACCTCGACCTCTGGGACCCCAAGCCCGACGCGCCGGAGAAGGTCCGCTCCGCCTTCAAGCCGATCGCGACCCGGACCCCGGGGATCGACGTCTGCGAGACGCTGCCGAAGCTCGCCGACATCACCGACAAGTTCACCTTCATCCGGTCGATGAGCTACACGCCCAACGGCCTGTTCAACCACACGGCCGCCATCTACCAGATGATGACCGGCTACACGACCGACAAGGTCAGCCCGTCCGGCCAGCTGGAGCCCCCCAGCCCGAAGGACTTCCCCAACTTCGGCTCGAACATCATCCGCTTGCAGCCGCCGACCGTGCCGATGCTGCCGTTCGTGATGCTGCCCCGGCCGCTCCAGGAGTCCAACGTCGTCGGCAAGGGGGGGACGGCCGGGTTCCTCGGCAAGGCGTACGACCCGTACACCCTCTACCCCGAGGGTGACGACATGGACATGGAGAAGATGAGCCGGATCAAGGTCGACGACCTCCAGCTCCGGCCCGAGGTCTTCGCGCTGCGACTCCGGCGCCGGGCCCGCCTCCGCGACGCCCTCAACGAGGCCATGCCGGTCCTGGACGAGTCGGTCTCCTCCTACAACCTGAACGAGTACTACGACCGGGCCCTGAGCCTGGTCGTCTCCGGCCGGGCCCGGGAGGCGTTCGACCTGGCCGGGGAGACGCCCGCCCTCCGCGACCGCTACGGCCGCAACACCTTCGGCCAGGGCTGCCTGCTGGCCCGGAGGCTGGTCGAGGCGGGGACCCGGGTGGTCGAGGTCGTCTGGCCGAAGGTCGCCAATAGCGACAACCACTCCTGGGACCACCACGTCGACCTCACCAACCGGATGCGGGACCAGTCCGGCCCGATGCTCGACCAGGGCCTCTCGGCCCTAATCGCCGACATGGACGAGCGCGGCCTGCTGGAAGACACGCTGGTCGTCGCCGTCGGCGAGTTCGGCCGGAGCCCGCAGAAGGGGGTCAGCACCTCCGGCAACGGCAACAGCGCCGACGGCCGGGACCACTGGCCGTACTGCTACACCGCCGTCGCCGCCGGGGCCGGCCTCCGCCGGGGCCACGTCCACGGCAAGTCGGACAAGACCGCCTCCAGCCCGGTCGAGGATCCGGTCCACCCCGGGGAGCTGCTGGCCACGATCTACCACGCCTTCGGGATCGCCCCGGACACGATCGTCTACAACCACCTCAACCAGCCGAGGGAGCTGGTCAAGGCCGAGGCCATCACCTCGCTCTTCGGCTGAGCCGGCCCGGCCGGGGTATCCGCCGGCCGCCCGATCGACTCGCCCTCGCCCCCCGGGGGACGGGCGGTGGTCGAGTCGGGCGGCCCGACGGGCACGATCCCCTCGACGCCCACCCCCTCGCCGATTCTCGTTGACCCGCCTGCCGGGCCCTCGGACAATCATCCGATGTCCGTCGAGGGCCGTCGGATGCCCTCCGCGCCGGCGTCAGGTGTGTCGTCTTCTGGCGATGAGGAGCGGGCATGATGAAGCGATCCGGGGGCCTGGCCCGATTCGTGATGAGCCACGTGATGGCGCTGGCGATCTTCGGCGCCGTCGGCTTCGTCCTGTTCCGGTTCTCCCCGCTCGGGGACCCGGTCCCGATGCCCGAGGCCGTCGTCGAGCCGGCGGCGTCAACCGGGGCGTCCGGCCCGGCCCGGCCCACGGCCCTCACCGGGCGAGTGGGGCCCGAGGCCCCGGAGCCCTCCCCGTCCCGGTCGGCCCCCGAGCCCCAGGGGGTCGCGGACGTGGGCCCCTCCCCGGACGGGCCGATGCTCGTCGCGCTGCTCGACGCGACCTCGGGCGACGACGCGGCCGACTCTGGGGAGGACGGGGCCGCCCGGGAGGGACGCCCGCCCGAGGACGACGAGGAGACCGAGGCGGAAATCGGTCCGCTCGACCCGAGGGCCGAGGCCCTGGCGGACTACGATCGGAAGCGGGCCGAGGCCGGCGACGGCCGGGACGACCGGGCCGGGCTTGCCTCGTGGTGCGACGCCAACGGCCTCTGGACCCGGGCGGAGTCGCACTGGCGGGAGGTCCTGGACCGCTCCCCGATCGACCGGGTCGCCCGGGGTCGGCTCGGGTATCGCCTGGTCGGGGGCGAATGGGCGGTCGACCCGGCCCAGGCCGAGGGGGCCGCCCAACGGAAGGCCGACCTGTTCTGGGGCAAGGCCCTCGGCCGGCTCCACTCGCGGATGCACCGGGGCGGGTCGACGCCCGGGGCCGTTCGGGATCGGGCCGAGGTCGAGAGCCGGATCGAGGCGGTCGGCGACCCGAGGTCCGCCCCGGCCCTCTGGGAGGTCTTCGCCGGGCACGCCGCGCACCACGCCATGATCGTCCGGGTGGTCGGCCGGTTCGAGTCGGCCAGGGCCTCGCAGATCCTGGCCGCATTGGC
Source organism: Tautonia plasticadhaerens (assembly GCF_007752535.1). Taxonomy (GTDB): domain Bacteria; phylum Planctomycetota; class Planctomycetia; order Isosphaerales; family Isosphaeraceae; genus Tautonia; species Tautonia plasticadhaerens. The sequence continues at coordinate 7,174,380 of NZ_CP036426.1, read as the reverse complement.
CGTCTACAGCGCCGACGAGAAGGCGAGGGCCGCCGCCCTGGACGGGCTCCGGGGCCGGGACCCGAAGGACTTCGCCGCGCCGCTCGTCTCGCTGATGGGCATGCCGCTGGACTACGAGGTCCGGGAGGTCCCCGGCCCGGGCCGTCGCCCGGCGAGGATGCTGTTCGTCCAGGGCGAGCGGGCCGACTACGCCTACGTCTTTTTCCGTCACGAGGCGCCGGACGCCTTCTCGGGCCCCATCACCGCGTCGATCCGGGTCCTCCCCGAACGCCAGGCGGCCCGGCGGTACAACGAGCAGCAGGCCGCGATCGCCCGGGCGGCCTTCGACCGGCAGGTCGAGCAGGCGACGCAGGCGGTCGAGGGGCTGAACCGGCAGATCCGGCTGCGGAACGAGCAGGTGGCCCTGGTCCTGAACTCGGCCTGCGGCGCGGGGATCGGGCCGGACGTCGGGGACGCCCGACGCTGGGCGGCCAGCCTCCTGGGCGAGCCCTTTTCGCCGTCGGCCGTCGGCCCGAAGCCGACGATCTCGCAGGTCGTGCCGCCCCTGTACGCGCCGAGCTTCCTCCCGGTCCCGGTCCCGACCTGAAGGAGTTGAGCCCCCGACGCCCGGTCCGGGCGTCCCCCCCTCGGACGCGACGACGCCCCATCCCCCTCGGCCTCCCGGTAGAATGGGAGGGGGGGATCCGTCCCCGATCGTCCATCGCCCGATCGAGGGAGTCGCCGTGAAGATCAAATGCCGGCCCGAGGATTTCCGGGTCGAGGAACTGCCGAACATCGAGCCCGGCGACCGCGGCCGGTTCGTCCTCTACCGCCTCACCAAGCGCAGCATCGGCACCCCGGAGGCGATCGAGGCCGTCCGACGCCGGTGGGACCTGCCCCCCGACGCCGTCCGCCACGGCGGGCTGAAGGACCGCCACGCGACGACGGTCCAGTACCTGACGATCTTCAAGGGCCCCGAGCGGTCGCTCCACCAGTCGAACCTGGATCTGGAGCCGGTCGGCCGGGTCGACCAGCCCTATGCGCCGGGCTGCTTCCGGGGGAATCGGTTCACGATCGTCCTGCGGGAGCTGTCCGACGCCGAGGCCGCCGTCGCGCTGAAGGCCGCCTCGGAGATCCCCCGGGACGGCATCCCGAATTACTTCGACGACCAGCGGTTCGGCTCCGTCGGCCCGAGCGGCGACCTGATCGGCCGGGCCTGGATCGCCGGGGACCACGAGCGGGCCCTCTGGCTCGCCCTGGCCGAGCCGAACGACTCCGACCTCCCCGACGACGAGCGCCAGAAGGCCATCCTCCGCGACCTCTGGGGCCGCTGGACCGAGGCCAAGGCCGCGCTGGACCGGTCCCACGCCCGGAGCATCGTCACCTACCTCGACGACGGTCACCCGGACGACTTCCGGGGCGCCTTCGCCCGCCTCCGCCGGGACCTCCGCTCGATCTACTTCTCCGCCTACCAGAGCCACCTCTGGAATCTCGTCCTCGGCCGGTTCATCGAGGACCTGACCCGGCCCGGGCAGCGGATCCCCTACGCCTTCCGGACCGCCACGCTGCCGGTCCCCGTCGGCCTCGACCCCGAGCAGGCCGACCGCCTGGCGTCGACCCGGCTGCCGCTGCCCGCCTCCCGGACCCCCCTCGGGGACGACGACATCTCGGCGATGGCCCGGTCGGTCGTCCTGGAGCAGGGGATCGCCTGGGAGGACCTCCGGGTCCGGCACCTCAAGGACGTCTTCCTCTCCAAGGGAGATCGTGCGGCGATGTTCCGGCCCTCGGGATGGTCGCAGTCGGGACTGGTCGATGACGAGCTGTACCCCGGTCGCAAGGCGTTGGAACTGGGCTTCGACCTGCCTCGGGGGGCCTACGCCACGCTGATCGTCAAGCGGCTGACGGACGCCTCCGGGGCCGGGACGGCGTCATGAACCCGGTCGTCCTGTTCGAGGACAACCACTGCCTCGCCCTGGACAAGCCGGCCGGGATGCCGACGCAGGGGGACGACTCGGGAGACCCCTCGCTCGTCGACTGGGCGCGGGAGGACCTCCGCGTCCGGCACCGCAAGCCGGGCAACGTGTTCGTCGGGCTGGTGCACCGGCTGGACCGGCCGGTGTCGGGGGTGGTGCTGCTCGGCAGGACGAGCAAGGGGGCGGGCCGCCTCTCGGCGCAGTTCCGGGAGGGGACCGTCGAGAAGCGCTACTGGGCGATCGTCGAGGGCGCGCCGGAGCAGGACGAGGGGACGTGGAGCGATCTCCTCGTCAAGGACGAGCGGCACAACGTCGTGACGGTGGGGGCGGGCGGGAAGCAGGCCGAGCTGTCGTTCCGGGTGCTCGATCGGTGGCGGGGGAGGTCACTGGTGGAGGTCAGGCCGGCCAGCGGCCGGAGCCATCAAATCCGGGTGCAGTTGTCGAGTCGGGGCATGCCGATCCTGGGGGACCTGAAGTACGGCTCGAAGGTCAGGGTGGCGGCGATCGACGGCGGGCACCGGGTCGCGCTGCACGCCCGGTCGCTCAAGTTCCGGCATCCGACCCGCCCGGGAGCGATTGAGGTCGTCGCGCCGGTGCCGCCAGACTGGCCCGGATCCGGCCCCTGAGGCCGCCGGGGATGCCGAGGCCGCTCCAGTAGGCCAGGGGCACGGCGAGGATCGTCAGGAAGAGCGCGGCGTAGGGGCCCCAGGCCTTCGGGTCGGCCGGGGCGGGACGGGCGAAGGGATCGTCGAAGACCTCGGCCACGGAGACCTCCGCGGGGGCGGGCTCGGGCTCGGGCTCGGTGGGCGTGCCGGGGGTGGGGGGCGCCTCGGGGGCCGAGGCGACGGCCGAGGGCTCGACCTCGGCGAGGGGCGGCTCGGGGGCGGGGGCGGGACCGGCCTGGGGCTCGGGCTCGACCGGAGTCGTGTGAGAGGTCTCGGCGACGACGGCCCCGGTCTCTGCGACGGGCCCGGGAGCCCCGATCGGGGCCGAGGAAACGGCCTGATCGGGAGGCGCGGCGGCGTTCCGGCCGTCGAGGAAGCCCTGGGCGGCGAGGAACAGGGGGGCGGGGATGGGGGCGATCCGCTCGGCGTCCCGGCGGGCCCGGGAGGGGTCGTACCGGTCCTCGGCGACGAGGTGGACGTACCAGAGCGCGGCGGCGGTCGAGCCGTCGAGGTCGCAGAAGAAGAGGGGGCGGGCGGGCTCCTGGGCGAGCTCCTCGTTGAAGCGCCGGACGAGGCCGGCGTCGATCACGCCGGGGGTGGTCGGCAGCAGGAGGTGGCGGAGCCCGGCCCGGCTGCTGGCGGCGAAGTCCTCCTGGCGGACCTGGCCGATGGGCCTCAGGTCGAGGACGGTCCGGTAGCCGAGGCCCGCCAGCTCGGCCCACCCGGCGTCCGCCGAGGGGAACGACCCGCCGGCCAGCAGGGGTTCGACGCTGTGGAACGAGCCGATCCCCGAGGCCGCCCCGGAATCCGGCTGCGGCTCGGGGATCGTGGTGGCGGCCGTCGGCGGCGCGAACGCCCCCGCCTCGGGCGGCGGAGGGGCGGGCCCCTCCCCCGGGGCCGGCGCCGACTGGGCGACCGGCTCGGGGGCGGGGGCGTGATCGGCCGATGCCGCCGGGCTCGCCTCGGGGGCGGGCACGGCGGGGGGGGGGGGGACCGCGGCCTCGATCGGCCCGATCGGGCTCGGGGCCGGATCCGAGGCCGGGTCCAGGCCCTCGGCCCTCGGCAGGCGGTCGATCACCGAGACGCTCTGGGCCAGGGCCGGCCGGGGCCCGGCCCCGCCCGGCCCGGAGGCCGGGGAGGGCGAGGGGCGGTACGGGGCCTCGTCGCTGCTGCGGCGGGCCATGCGATCGGCGTAGGGGTCGCCGGTCGACGACTCGACGCCGGGGGCGCCCTGCGGGGCCCGGCCGATGGGCCGGGCGCCGTAGGGGTTGGCCGAGGTCTTGACCGAGTCCTGCGGGGCCCGCCCCGAGGGCTCGGGCAGGGGCTCCAGTTCCAGGGCGTCGTCGGGGGGCGAGACCTGGGGTAGGGGGGTCAGGCCCGGGTCGGCGGGGACGATCGGCGAGCCGACCGGCACGCCGGGGTCGGAGATGATGGGGGCGCCGGGCAGGACCTCGACGCCGGGGGCCTGGTCGACGATGATCGGCGGCTCATCGTAGATCACCTGGCCCCGGTTGCGGTTGAACAGGCCGTTGCCGTTGCCGACCCCGATCCGACTGAGCGGGCCACAGCCGTGGCAGTTGCGGAACGGGTTGATCGACTGCAGGGACTGGCAGCCCCCCAGGCCGATCGTCAGCGCGGCCAGCGCGCTCAGGGCGAGGCGGGTGCGAGGCGTCGCCCGGCGGGCGGGCGGGCCCGTCGTTGCGCATCGCTCGGGGTTCATCGGGGGATCCTCCAGGGGGTACGCGATCCGTCGGGGAGCGGGGCGGTCCCGCGGCCGGGCGCCCGTCGGGGGCGTCGGGAGGGGGGCCGAGGCAATCCCGGCGGCGGGCCGGGCGGGCCGGGGGCCCGAGTCGAGGTCGGGGCCCGGCCGATTCGGATCGTCGCGGGCCGCCCCGGGGCGGGACCGGCCGGGGCCGGGCTCGCGGCGGGGGCGGTCGCGATTCGGGCGGATCCTCGGGTCGTCGGCTCGTCGGGGTGCATTCGGCTCGCTCGCGGCGGTCGGATCGCGATGGGGACGGCCCGCCCCCCCTCGCCCGTCGGGGGGGCGGCGACGCCGGGCTCCCCGATCCCCCCCCCGGCCGGGCCGGGACGGTCGAGGGATCGGCGCCCTCCGAGCGTCATCGAACCATAACCCCCGGCCTCGCGGTTGTCGGTCATCTGCACCGATTTATAGAATACCCCCATCGCTCCCCCCGGCGCGACCCATCCAACCACCCCCACCCCTCCCGATCGGCCCCCCGACGCCATGCCCCCCGATGCCCCCGATCCCCCCTCTCGGACCCTCCCCAGGCGGTGGGCCACCCTCGGCGCCCTGCTCGTCGGGCTGCTCGCGGTCGCCTGGTTCGGGCTCCGGCTGGACGCCGAGCCGGGCTTCGCCGACGAGTGGGCGTACGTCTCCCAGGCCTACTTCGGCCCCCTCTGGTGGGAAGGGAACTGGGACGACCCCTCCTGGCTCGAATACCCGGGGATCGACCTCCCCCCGCTGCCGAAATACCTGATCGCCGCCATGATCCGCCTCGGCGACCGGCCGATGCCCGACCGGCACGACGCCTTCTCCTGGTACTCCGACACCTCCACCACCTTCGGCGGCACGGACCTGCTGGCCTGGTGTCGCTGGCCGATGGTCGCGCTCGGCGCCCTCGGCTGCATGGCGGCCGTGGCGATCGGCTCGATCGCCTTCGGGCCGAGGGCCGGGATCCTGGCCGGCCTCGTCCTGGCGGTCGACCCGCTCTACCGGATGCACGCCCGGCGGGCCATGTCCGACGTGCCCGCCGAGGCGTTCACCCTGCTGGCGCTGGCCGTCGGGCTCTGGGCCTGGCGGGAATTGCTGGGGGGACGCCGGGCCGGGGCCGGGGCCCTGGCGATGGCCTTCGGGGCCGGGACGCTCGCCGGGATGGCCGCCCTCTCGAAGCTCAGCGGGGGGCTGGCGACGATGACCCTGGTCGCCTGGGCCGCCCTCGCCGTGGTCCTGCCCGGGGTGGCGACGGGCAGGAAATTGGCGGTGGTCGGCTCGGTGGCGGTGGCGGGGCTGGTCGCCTATGGGACGTTCCTCCTGGGCAACCCGGCGCTGCTGGCCGACCCGGAGATCCCCGAGGGTGCCCCCGAAGGATTCGTGGCGGTGGCGGAACGGGGGGTGATCGGCCGGACCCTCGCCGTGCTGGAACACCGGTCGGGCGTCTCGGAGGCCGGCCGGACGGATCCGAGGTTCCGGGCGCAGGGCTACGCGCTGGACGACCTGCCCTCGAAGATCCGGGTGGTCGCCGTCCAGGGCTTCGGCCGGTTCGGGCCGCTCGGGCCGAGGCAGACCGACTCGCTCGTCCGGTTCGACCGCGAGCAGGACTGGGGGGCGATCCTCTGGGGGCCCCTCGTGCTGCTCGGGGTGGCCTGGGCGGCCCTGCTCGGGCGACGACAGCGTCGGGCGGGGGCGCCGCCGACGGCCTGGGCCGTGCTCGCCCAGTTCCTCGTCGCGCTGGCCACCGTCACCGCGTTCATCCCCCTGGCCTGGGACCGCTACCTGCTGCCGATCCAGTCCGGGGCGGCGCTGCTGGCCTCGGGGTTCGTGGCCGGGGCGATCGGGGCGGCGGCGGGGCTGATGGGTCGGAAGGGGGGATCGGGTGCCTGAGCCGAGGGAGTTCCCGCGCTGGTCGGGGTCGGATCGCCGGCTCGCGCCGATCGGGGTGGCGGCGATCCTGCTCGCCAGCACCTCCTTCTTCTGGCACGCCCGGGACTGGAACAGCGCCAGCCGGTTGATGCTGACGTACGCGATCGTCGATCACGGGACGATCCGGCTCGACCCCTACCGGGTCCAGACCAACGACATCGCCGCCTTCGGGGGGCACTTCTACACCGACAAGCAGCCGGGCTACTCGATCGCGGCGGCGGTCCCCTACGCGATCGCCAAGGCGGCACTCGGCCTGCCCGACCACCCCGAGGGGCCCCCGGCGCTGACCCACTGGCCGGGGGACTACTGGGCGACTCTCGGCACGGCGGGCCTGGCCACCGCGATCGGCGCGGCGGTGCTGGTGGTGCTCGCGGGCAGGGCCGGCTGCGGCCCGAGGGCGTCGAGCCTGGTCGGGCTGGCCTACGGGCTGGCAACCCCCGCCTATGCCTACGCGAGCATGAGCTACGGCCACCAGCTCGCCTCGGCCTGCCTGCTGGGGTCGCTGGCGCTGGTCGACCGGCCCGGGACGCGTCGTCCGGGCCTGGCCCTGGCGGCGTCGGGGTTCCTGGCGGCGTTTGCGTCGGTGGTGGAACTCTCGGTGGGGCCGATCTCGGCCCTGCTCGGGTGCTTCGCGATCGGGAAGGTGGCCACGCGGTCGTTGCCGCCCAAGGCGATTTGCGGGTTCGTCCTCGGGGCGTCGGTGCCGACGCTGGTGCTCCTGGGATACAACGCGATGGCCTTCGGCAACCCGCTGGACATCGGCTACGCCCACCACGCGACCCAGCAATTCGCCGAGGTCCACTCGGCCGACAACCCGCTGGGCCTCCGGGCACCCGACTGGTCGAAGGCCGTCCCGCTGCTCTGGGGGCGGCACCGGGGGCTCTTCTTCTACGCGCCGATCCTGCTGCTGGCCCCGGTGGGGTGGGCGGCGTTGCTGGTCCGGGGGAAGGTCGGCCTGGGGCTGGTGGCGATCCTGGCGAGCCTGGCGGTCTTCCTGGTCAACGTGAGCTACCCGGAGTGGACGGGGGGCTGGTCGACCGGCCCGAGGCTGCTGGTCCCCCTGATCCCCTTCGGGATGCTCGGCGTGGCGGGGGCGCTCGCGGTCGGCGGCCGGGGGGCGGCGATCGTGGCCGGGATCCTGGCGATCGCTGGCGGGGCACTGATCTTGCTGTTCCAGGGGGTCGGGGCCCAGATCCCCCAGGACGTGCCCGACCCGCTGGTCCAGGTCGCCTGGCCGCTCTGGTCGGGGGGACGCATCCCCCGCTGGTGGCTCGGCGACCGGTTCACCCGGACGATCCCCTCGGTGCTGGCGCCGGGATGGGTCGGCGGGCTGCCGACGGGCAGGCAGTGGCTCCAGTTCGCGCCGCTGCTCGTCGGTCAGGCGGTCGCCATCGGGCTCTTGATGGTGCTCCTGGGCCGGGGGGGGCGGGCACGCATCGAGACCTGAACGAGCCCCGGGGCCGACCATGCGCTACCTCGCCCTCGCCGCCGACTATGACGGGACCCTCGCCCGGGACGGCCGGATCGACGACGCCACCGAGGCCGCCCTGCACCGCCTGAAGGCCTCCGGCCGTCGGCTGCTGATGGTCACCGGCCGGGAGCTGGACGAGCTACACGAGGTCTGCCCGCAGCTCGAGCTGTTCGACCGGGTCGTGGCCGAGAACGGCGCGTTGCTGTTCGACCCGGGCCGCCGGGAGGAGATCCCGCTGGCCGAGCGGCCCCCCGACCGGTTCGTCCGGCGGCTCCGGGAGCGGGGCGTCGGGCCGATCTCGGTCGGCCGGGTGATCGTGGCGACCTGGGTGCCCCACGAGCACGCGGTCCTGGAGACGATCCACGAGCTGGGCCTGGAGCTCCAGGTCATCTTCAACAAGAAGGCCGTGATGGTCCTGCCGACGGGGGTGAACAAGGCCACCGGCCTGGAGGAGGCCCTCCGCCGGCTGGGGCTCTCCCCCCGCAACGTGGTGGCGATCGGCGACGCCGAGAACGACCACGCGATGCTCCACGGCGCCGAGTGCGGCGTGGCCGTCTCCAACGCGGTCCCCTCCCTGGCCGAGCAGGCCGACTGGGCCACGGCCGGGGGGCGGGGGGCCGGGGTCTCGGAGCTGATCGGCCGGCTCCTCGACGACGACCTGGAGGGGCTCTCCCCCCGGCTCCGGCGCCACGACGTGCCGCTCGGCCGCGACCGGGACGACGAGGAGGACGAGTACCGCTTCCCCCCCTACGGAGTCAACGTGCTGATCGCCGGGACCTCCGGCAGCGGCAAGTCGACGATGGTCGCCGGGGTCCTGGAACGCCTGGCCGGGCGCGGATACCAGGCCTGCGTGGTCGACCCGGAGGGGGACTACGCCAACCTCCCCGGCGCGATCGTGCTCGGCGGGCCGGACGCCCCCCCGGCGGTCGAGGAGGTGCTCGACGTGCTCCAGGATCCCGAGGGGGCGGCGGTGGTGAACCTGATCGGCCTGTCGATGCCGCACCGCCCCGGTTTCTTCGACGCCCTGATGCCCCGGCTCCAGGAGCTCCGGGCCCGGACCGGCCGCCCCCACTGGCTGGTGATCGACGAGGCCCACCACCTCCTGCCCCGGGGCCGGGAGCCGGCCACCCCGCCGTCGGGCTTCGGCGGGACCCTGCTCATCACCGTGCACCCCGAGAGCGTGGCCCCGGAGATCCTGGGCGCGGTCGACCGGGTCTGGGCGGTCGGCGAGGATCCGGCGCGGACGCTCCGCACCTTCTGCGAGTCGATCGGCGAGCCCCCCCCGGGGGTCGGGCCGACCCGGCTCGAGCCCGGGGAGTGCCTCGCCTGGGACCGGGAGCCCGGGGGCCGCCCGCCCCGGGTCGTCCGGTCGATCCCGCCGAAGGCCGAGCGGCGGCGGCACTCCCGGAAGTACGCCGAGGGGGAGCTCCCCCCCGAGCTGAGCTTCTACTTCCGGGGCCCCGGGGGCCGGCTGAACCTCCGGGCCCAGAACCTCGTCCTGTTCCTCCAGATCGGCGAGGGGGTGGACGACGAGACCTGGCTGCACCACCTCCGCCGGGGCGACTTCGCCCGGTGGTTCGAGCAGGTGCTGAAGGACCGGGCCCTGGCCGACGAGTCCCGGGGGCTCGCCCGAGACCTCGGCGACGACGCCGGGGCCGGCCGATCGGCCCTCCGCGAGGCGATCGCCGGGCGCTACGTCCTGCCCGAATGATGCCGGGTCACCGGGCGAGCGGCTCGGCCATCATCCCCAGGGCGATCTCGTAGACGTCGTCCGGGCACCGGGCCTGGAAGTTCAGCCGGAGCCGGATCATCGACGGGTCGTCCTCCGTCGGCTCCCGGCCGACGACCCGGGCCCGGGCCCCCCCCGAGAGGCTCGGGCCGACGACGCAGAACCAGGCGTCGTCCCCCACCCCCGGCCCGTCCGGGCAGGCGACCGCCGCCCCGGTCCGGCTCACGTCCAGCAGCCGGGCGCCCAGCGTCTGGAACTGCTCGCCGTCCCACCAGCCCAGCCAGATCCGATCTTCCACGGCCGAGAACCTCCGGGCCCCCCGACGCTCGCTCCCCATCGGCCGGGCCCCCCGGGCGGCCGACCCCTTCGACTCCACCTCGATCAGTTCGATCGCCATGACGTGTCCCCCGTCCGCTCCGTCGCCCGCCCCGGCCCCGAGGCCAGCGGCGGGGCCCCCGTCGCTCTCGACCGGCCCGATCGGCCGTCGCACATCGCAACCCTAGGTCGATTCGCGCGGGGCTGCCCGGAAACAACATCGTGGATGCGTGCTTTCGGCAACAGGGCGACACGCGACCGGGACCGGCCCGTAAGGCGGTCCGATCGAGGCCGATCGGCCTCGATCGACCCGGTCGGGGCGGGGCCGGTCGCGTCCCGGACGCGTCCCCCCGGGGGGCGAGCTGCCCGGGGCCTCGTCGGGATCCCTCAGGGGAGCTGCAGGAGGTGGATCCGGCCGTCGGACGCCGCGACGGCCAGCCTCCGGCCGTCGGGCCCGAAGGCGACGCCGTGGGCCCGGATCCCCGGCCCCAGCCGCCCCGAGCAGGCCGGCCCGGCCCCGCCCGGATCCCAGACGAACCAGTGCCCGCCGTAGCCGACGGTCGCCAGCCTCGACCCGTCCGGGGACCAGGACAACGCATAGATGTCGTCCGGGTGCCCCTCCAGCGTCGCCAACGCCTCGCCGTCTTCCGCCTTCCAGAGCCGGGCCGTCTTGTCCACCGACCCGCTGGCGAGCGTCCCGCCGTCGGGGCTGAATGCCAGGCAGTAGACCGCCCCCCCGTGCCCCTCCAGCGTCCGGACCTCGGCGCCGTCGTCGGCCTTCCAGAGCTTGACGAGTCCGTCGTCCCCTGCCGAAGCGATCCGGCCCCCCGCCGGGCTGAAGGCGACGGCGTAGCAGATCGCCCCGTGGGCCTCCGCGATGGTCCGGACCGGTGCCCCGGTGGCGGCGTCCCAGATCCGGACCGTCTTGTCGGCCCCCGCGGTGGCGACCTGCGAGCCGTCGGGGCTGAAGGCGACGCCGTAGACCCGACCCTCGTGCCCCTTCAGCTCGACCGCCGGGGCGGCCGGCTCGGCCGGATCCCCGCCCGGGATCGCCCAGATCCGGGCCAGATTGTCCTGCCCCCCGGAGGCGACCCGGGTGCCGTCGGGGCTGACGGCGACGCACAGCGCCAGGTCCTCGTGCGTGCCCAGGACGGCCCGCTGCTCGGCGGTCGAGGCGTCCCAGAGCCTCACCGTCCCGTCGAAGCCGGCCGAGACGATCGACGCGCCGTCGGGCGTCCAGGCCACCGCGTAGGCCGGCTCGGCATGCCCGTCCAGCACGCCGATTTCCTTGGCCTGGGGGCGGGCGGTCGCGGTCGCGGGGAGGGCGAGGGCGGCGGCGATCCCGAGGATCGCCCGGGTCCGGTTCCGGGGCCGGGTCGGGAGGGGGCGGCTCATGGCGAGGCTCCGGCGGGGGATCGGGCGAGGGGGGGGCGCATCGGGGTCGGCCCGACGGCAGGCGCCGAACATAGACCGATCCCCGGCCCGGTGCAACGGCCCCGGCCCGGGGGGCTCGGGGAGGGGGGACGTCGCCCCGGGGCCTCCTGCGGGCCCGTCGAGGCTGACGAAGGGCGGACTCGGTGATAGACTGGATCCGGCCCGGGCCCCGGTCGCCCGCCCGCCCCACCCCGCCTCGCATCGCCCGGGATCGGCGATCGAGCCGCCCCCCGAATTCCGACCCGAACGGGACCGCGTCCCATGCCCGAGCGCCGCCGGCCGTCTCGTCCCAGCAGGGGCAGGTCCCCGTTCGACGCGTCCCGGGAGGACCTGGAGCACCTGGCCGGTTACGTCCGGGGTTTCGCGGGACGCCTGCTGGCCGAGCCCCGGCCCGACTCCTCCCCGCCGGCCGACGGCACCCGGGTGGCGCGATCCCCGGGCGCCGGCCCGGCCCGGTACGAGCCCCCCGCCTCGGCCATCGGCCCCCTGTTCCTCCGCCGGCTCGACCGCATCCATTCCCCCCGGGTCGACTTCGACCTGGACGTCAACGCCCGGCCGACGGCCCGGGTCCTGGGCGGCTACTACCGCCGGCGCCGCCTGGTCCGCATCTACTCCCACGACCGGGAGGCCGGCCGGCGCCCGCTGGAGGAACTCTTCGACACCTTCCTCCACGAGGTCGCCCACCACCTCGAATACACCGAGCCCCAGAGCTTCCACGCCAAGTCCTGCGGCCGGGTCCCCGGCCGCATGCACTCCGAGCTGTTCTGGCGGATCCTCGGCGAGCTGAAGGCCCGATGGGCCGACCTCCAGCGCCGGGCCGACGGGCCGATCTGACCGGCCCGGCCCCGGTCCCGCCGCCCCGTCCCTGGAAAAATCCGGAACCGGAACGCCCCGGCGCGGCATCTCCAGGAGGAAGGCGGGGGCGTTTCCGGGAGCGGAGGGGGTGATGCCGGGTCGGCTGAATGGCGAGGCGCTGGAGCGGCTCCGGGCGATCGCCTCGGGCGGGAACCCGTCCGACGAGGCCCTGGTCTCCCGGTTCGTCTCCCGGGGGGATGACGCCGAGGACGCCTTCGCCGCGCTGGTCGACCGCCACGGCCCGGCCGTCTTCCGGGCCTGCCGGGCGATGCTCGGCGAGGAGCAGTCGGCCCAAGACGCCTTCCAGGCGACCTTCCTGGTCCTCGCCCGGAAGGCGGGGACGCTCCGGGTGGCCGACTCGGTCCAGCCCTGGCTGCTGGCCGTGGCCGTCCGGGTCTCGGCGTCCTCCCGGGCGGCCGAGGCGAGGCGTCGGAGGCACGAGGGGAGGCGGTTCGCCGTCGAGGTCGAGGCCCGGCCGTCCGGCGACCCGGCCGAGCGCCGGGAGGTGGTCGAGCTGGTCCGGGACGAGGTGGCCCGCCTGCCCGATCACCTGAGGGCCGCGGTCGTCGCCTGCGACCTGGAGGGCCTCGGCCACGAGCAGGCCGCCCGGCGGCTCGGCTGGCCGATCGGGACGGTCAAGAGCCGGCAGGCGAGGGGCCGGGAACGGCTGAAGTCCCGGCTGGCCCGTCGGGGTTTGTCGGCGGCCCCGATCGCCATACGTGGTGGCCTTGAAACGCGACTCGTGGTCCCGGGGGGGCTGGTCCGGGGGACGGTCCGGGCGGCCCTCGCCACCCGAAGCGGGGTCAGGCTGGCCGGGGCGGTCCCGGCCTCGGTCGGACGGATGGTGCGGTCGGAGGGCGGATCGATGACGGCGATCTTCCACGCGGCGGCGGTCGGGACGGTCCTGCTGGGGGCCTGGGCCGTCGCCCTGGGGCCGGGCGGGGGCGGGCAGGAGGACGAGCCGGCGAAGCCCGAGGTCGGGGTGCAGGAGGTCGGGGCCGGGACCAGGCCGAGGGGCGACCAACCCCCGGGCCCGCCCGCCCCGGTCGAGCTGGAGGCGATCGCCCTCGCCGGGGTGACGCAAATCGCGGCCCGGGACGACCAGGGCGAGCTGATCGGCGAGCACGGTGCGGCGGGGGCCCCGGGGCTGGTCGGCTATGAGATGAAATCGCTCCCACTCTCGATGGTCGCCGTGGTGGGGGCCTTCGAGCAGCGAGCCTTGCAGGAGGCGATCCGGGAGGGGGGCGAAGGCCGGGCCGTGGTGGCCTACCGTCGGGTCGACCTGGAGCGGCAACGGCTCGGGGAGGATGGGGCGTGGTCCCCCTGGGAGCCGATCGACCCGGAGCAGTCGAGGGAACTCGTCCTCGATGTCGCGTTCGAGATGGAGGATTGGACCCCCCAGGAGCTCCGCAACGAGGTGCTCGTCGCCTGGATCCCGTACCTCGAAGGCTGGCGTGATGACGAGTTCCGGTTGATCGCCGAGCGATTCCGGGATCGACGGCTCAATGAGGCTCTGGCTCCGAGGGGGAACGGGATGATGGGTCGGCCCGAGGGGAGTCCTCCCCCGCATGTCCGGGAGCCCTGGCTGACGATCCGGGCGGTCGACCTGACGGTCGAGCCCGGCGAGTCCTACCGATACCGGGTCCGGGTGGTCATCGACGACCCCAGGGGGGGCCTGCCGGGGATGCGGGAGGTCGCCGGGGAGTGGAGCGAGCCGGTCGGGCCGGTCCGGGCGGCGGCGATTTCCGACCGAGCCGGCCAGGTGGGGCCGGGTCGCTGACCCGAGCCCGGCCGATCGGCGGGCCGGGCTCGCGCCGACCCCGGCCCGGTCGCCGGGGCCGAGCCGCATCCCCCGATCACCCCCCCGGGGCGGGCTCGATGTAGCAGCCGAGCGGGCCCTTGGAGACGCTCATCCGGTGGTCGGGGCCGTAGGCGAGCACCTGGTCCCGCTTCAGCTCGGCCAGCTCCTTGTGGGTGGTGTAGACCACGGCCCGGCCGGAGAGGTGGATCCGCCAGGTCAGCTCCTTGGCGGTGGCCAGGGGGTGGCGGAAGAGCTTGCAGAGCAGCTCGATGACGTAGTCGAACGTGTGCTCCTCGTCGTTGAGGATGACGACGTTGTAGGGGGGCTGTCGCTTCGTCTCGGTCGACTCGTCGGCCTGCTTGCGGGTCTTCGGGACGGCCTTGGGGGCGACGACCGGCTCGGCCACGGACGTCCCGCCCGAGTGTTCGTGGTCGGGTTCGCTCATGCGAGTCGGCTCCGCCGGCGAAGGGGGTGGTGGCTGGTTTGGACGGATCGCACGCAATAGCAGTAGAATAGCGGCCGGGCACGCCCCCTGTGTAGCGGAATCCCGGCAACGCACCCCGACCGAGCGAATCGAGCCCCCGATGGCCCAGAAGATCACCCCCGGCCTCGCCCTGAGGCAGCTCCAGCAGGCCCAGCAGGCGATGAAGAAGGTCCGCAAGGGGCTCGTCCAGGTCCGGGAGGCCGACCCCGCCCGCCGCGCCGAGCTGGCCCAGCCCGTCCTCCAGGCCGGCTGGGAGGCGCTCACCCGGACCCACCGGGACCTGGCCGAGATCCCCCTCGCCAGCGCCACCGAGGAGGTCATGCTCCGGCAGATCGCCGTCCAGCGCTACGCCACGGCCCTGCTCGTCCGCCTCCGACGGCTCGTCCGCAACGACCCGGACGCCCTGGAGGGGCTGGACGACGACGAGGATTGAGGAGAGATGCAGGATCGAATCGAGGAGGCGCTGATGGAGACGGGTTTCAGTAACGCAAAGATTAGTGACAAGCTCGTAGAATACGCGGAAGAGCTTTCACTCTCCACGAAGGGACTCGGGGCAGAAAGCGTCCGCCAGTGGCGATCCGAAGGTGCGATTCCCAACGCCGTTGCGTTGTATGGAATCGCCCGCCTCTCAAATCGGCCGATGCAGTGGTTTTTCGATGGTGTCGATGACTCTGCGAGCAGACTCGACGAGGACGATCGATTTGTCTTGCGTGTCTGGCGATCGATGCGGATTGACGCCGACGAGGCTGCACGGCGGTTGGCTACGAACCCACTGCAAGATTGACCGTCGCCGATCGCCGTCGGACGATCGAACTCGGCCCAAAGAAACCGGGCATCTCTCACGTTTGGAGCTTTCGGCGGATGGACTTGCATCGTGGTTGAACGGCAAGAACGCAGAGCGGTGGAGCCGCCGAGTCGGGACCTGGAGCCGGAGGCCACGCTGCCGACGGTCCGGGTGCGGTCGCCGGGGTTCCACACGTTCATCTTCAGGAAGATGGTGATGGGGCCCGAGCCGGGGCCGAGGCCCAACGACGGCGACCTCGTCCGGGTGATCGACCGGGACGGCGTCCCCCTGGGCTTCGGCCTCTACAACTCGAAGTCGCAGATCCCCGTCCGGCTCATCTCCCGGGGGCAGGAGCCGCCGGGCCCCGGGTTCTGGGAGTCGAGGATCGACGAGGCGGTGGAGCTGCGACGCCGGACGCTCGGCCTCGACGAGGCGGGCGACGCCTACCGGCTCGTCCACGCCGAGGGGGACGGCCTCTCCGGCCTGATCGTCGACAAATTCGGCGACGTGCTCTCGGCCGAGGTCTTCAGCCTGGGCGTCTACCAGCGGATCGGCCCCCTGATGGCCCGCCTCCTCGACCGGGCCGGGGCGGCCGAGTACCGCGTCCACGTCGACCACCGGATCGCCCAGGCCGAGATGTTCGCCGGCCGACCCGTGGCGACCGAGGGGGCTCCCGAGAAGGTCGAGATCCGGGAGCACGGCGTCCGATACCGGGTCCGGTTCGAGGGCGGCCACAAGACCGGCTTCTTCTGCGACCAGCGCGACAATCGCCGGGGGCTGGCCCGCTTCTGCGAGGGCCGGGAGGTCCTGGACGTCTGCTGCTACTCCGGGGGCTTCGGGCTCTCGGCCCTGGTCAACGGCGGGGCGAAGGAGGTCACCGGGGTCGACCTCGACGAGAAGGCGGTGGCGATGGCGAAGGAGAACGCCAACCTGAACCAGGTCCGCATGAAGCTGGTCCACTCCGACGCCTTCAACTACATGAGGCAGATGGGGGCCGACGCGCGGGCCTTCGGCGTCGTCGCGCTCGACCCGCCGAAGCTGATCGGCTCCCGGCTGGAGATGGACGAGGGCCGCAAGAAGTACCTGGATCTGAACACCCTGGCCCTGGGCCTCGTCGAGCCGGGGGGGCTGCTGCTGACCTGCTCCTGCTCGGGGCTGCTGCCGGCGGAGGAGTTCCTCGGCATCGTCCGGTCCGCCGCCCGACGCGCCGGCCGGTCGGCCCGGGTCCTGGCGACGACCGGCGCCGGGCCCGACCACCCCGTCGGCCTGGAGGACCCTGAGGGGGGCTACCTGAAGGCCGCCTGGCTGCTCGTCGGCGAGCGGCAGGGGCGCCCCCCGGCCGTCGAGTGAGGGGAGGGCGGGCGGGCGGCCGGGCCTCGCCGGGGCTCGGGGTCGAGTTCGGGCCGGGGCCCGGGTAAGATGGGCCTCGCCGCCGATCGGGAACGGCGGTCGGGCCGGGTCGGGGGGCGGATCTCGTGGCGAGCCTGACCGTCGAGAACTACGTGAAGACGATCTACCAGATCGCCGCCGATCAGGCCCGGGACCGCGCCGTCGCCACCGGGGAGCTGGCCCAGGCCCTGGGCGTCTCCCCCGGCACGGTGACCGGGATGCTCAAGACGCTCTCCGAGGCCGGGCTGGCCTCGTACACGCCCTACGAGGGGGTCCGCCTCTCCCCCCAGGGGGAACGGCTGGCGTTGAAGGTCCTCCGCCGCCATCGCCTGCTGGAGCTCTTCCTCGTCGAGACGTTGCAGATGCCCTGGGACGAGGTGCACGAGGAGGCCGAGCACATGGAGCACGCCGTCTCGGAGCACCTGATCGACCGGATCGACGCCTACCTCCGGCACCCGGCCGTCGACCCCCACGGCGACCCCATCCCCCGGGCCGACGGCTCGCTGCCCGAGCCCCCCGGGCGCCCCCTGACCGGCCTGCCCGCCCCGGAGCGGTTCCGGGTGGCCCGGGTCGTCGACCAGGACCCGAGCTTCCTGCGGTACCTCTCCGACTGCGGGCTGGACCTCGGGGCCGAGGGCTCCGTGGTCGAGAACCGGAGCGAGTCCGGGGCCCTGGTCGTGCTCGTCGGCGGCCGGACCGTGGCCCTGGGCCGGGAGGCGGCGGGCCGGGTGCTCGTCTCCTCGATCCCCGACGGCCCCCCGCCCGGGGGCCCGGGCGAGGCGCGCCGAGCTGATCCGAGCTGAGCCGAGGTGAGCTGAGCCGATGACGACGACCGGTACCCCGCACGCCGACCCCGTTCGCCCCCCGATCGGGGGCGCCCCGGGCCCGACACCCGCCCCGGCCCCCGTCACCGTCGGCCTCCCCCGGCGGGGGATCGCCCTGGCGATCGACTACGGCATCCTGGCCGGCCTCTGCCTCGCGATCGACCGGACCGCCGGGCGGACCGGCCTGCCCCCCGAGGTCCTCCGGCCGACGGTCGCCCTGGCCTGCTTCGCCGCGTCGGCCTTCTACTTCTCGCTCCTGGAAAGCTCCCGATGGCGGGCGACCCCCGGCAAGCTCGCCGCCGGGGTCCGGGTCCTCGACGACGACGGCCGCCGCGTCTCCTTCCCCCGGGCCCTGGGCCGGACCTTCGCCAAGCTCCTCTCGCTGGCCCCCTTCGGCGTCGGCCTGCTCATGGCCGCCTTCTCGGAACGCAATCGGGCCCTCCACGACGTCCTGGCCGGGACGGTCGTCGCCCGGGCGAGGTAAGCCAGGGATCTCCCGGCGGTCGATCCGGCTCGCCGGCCCCGGCCGGCCGGGCGATCGGCCGGGCGGTCAGCCGAGGGAGACCGGCCGGGCCTCCGACCGGACCGACAGGCCGAGCAGGCCGAGGCGGGCGGCCTGGAGGATCTCGGGGGCGGGCAGCCAGGTCGAGGTGTCCTCGGGGCGGGGGCCGGGGACGATCAGGATGGGGATGCCCCCCGAACCGCGCTGTACTCGGCAGCCCCGGGGCACGTCGACCTCGAAGACCGTCTCGCCCTGGCGGACCTGGAGGATCATGGCCCCTCCGACCGGACCGGCCGCGCCTCCCCGGCCCGCTCCTGGGAGCCCGGCGGCGCGTCGACTACAATGGGCCGGCGGGGCCGGGCCGGCCCGTCCCCTGGGGACGCCCGGGCGCTCCGCGTCGTCGTCGGGCCGGCCGCGCGATCGAGCGTGCGGACGTGCCGTGTTGCATTCATGATGATTTACGCCGGGTGTCCAGGAGCGTGACGCCGTGAGGTCGATCACCGCGCGTCGGGAGTACGGGCTGGGCTCGCTGAGCGAGCACGAGGTCGACCCCGACCCGATCCGACAGTTCTCCTCGTGGTTCGCCGAGGCCGAGCGGGCCGGGCTGGACGAGCCCTACGCCATGACCCTGGCCACCGCCTCGGCCGGGGGCCGCCCCTCGGCCCGGGTGGTCCTGCTGCGGGGGGTCGACGGGCGGGGCTTCCGGTTCTTCACCAACTACCGCAGCCATAAGGGCCGGGACCTGGAGTCCAACCCCTTCGCCTGCCTGCTGTTCGACTGGCACGAGGTGGAGCGACAGGTCCGGGTCGAGGGCCGGGCCGAGCGGCTCCCCGAGGCCGAGTCCGACGCCTACTTCGCCGGCCGGCCCGCCGAGACGAGGATTGGCGCCTGGGCCTCCGACCAGAGCGAGGTGGTGGCCGACCGCCAGGCCCTGGAGCGTCGCTACGCCGAGTTCGCCTCCCGGTTCGGCGACGACGTGCCCCGGCCGCCGCACTGGGGGGGCTACCTCGTCATCCCCGAGTCGGTCGAGTTCTGGCAGGGCCGCCCGGGCCGGCTCCACGACCGCATCCGCTACGCCGCCGAGGGGGGCGATCCCTGGAGGATCGAGCGGCTTTCCCCCTGAGCCCGGCCGAGCCCCCCGGCGGGAGGCGTCCGGGGGCGCGGCGAGCCGAGCCCCGGAGGCCTCCCGCCGCCCCCATCCCCGAGCCCCGGGCTCAGCGGACCCGGGCCTGGAACGACACCGCCCCTTCCTCCCCGGGCATGATCGCCGAGGGGAGGTCCCAGCGCAGCTCGGTCGACCCGACGGCGTTCTCGGCGGCGAGGAAGTCGATCCCCTCCTCGGACTGCCCTCCCTCGACCCCGAGGATGTCGGAAGGGTCCTCGGCCGCGGTGAAGACCGAGCCGGAGGGCCCCCGGGCGCTGCCGGGGAGGTACTCGAAGCGGGGCAGGAGGCTGTCGACCACCGAGACGTCGGAGATCGGCGTGTTCCCCATGTTCCGCCACCGGATGGTGAAGGTGACGACCTGGCCGGCCTCGGCGACCGCCGTGTCGGACTCCTTGACCACGGCCAGGCCGGGCAGGTCGGGGGGCGGCTCGATCCCGGCCACCTCGTCCGGCTTCCAGGCGACGACCGCCTGGCTCGCGCCCTGGATGATCCCCGTGATGACCGGCCCCTCGGCCGTCTTGATGCCGAGCGGCGCCACGTCCTTCTGCTCGGTGATCGCCGTGACCTGGCCCCGCTCCACCTGGGCCCCCTGGACCCTCCGCTCCTCGTCCAGCACGACCACCTCGGAGAGGGCGTTCAGGACCCGGACCTCGACGTGGGTGATCGGCGGGGTCCGGCCCTGGGAGGCCGAGGCCCGCTGCCGGGCCCTCGCGGCGTTGGCCGAGAGCGTCTGGGCCACCTTGACCGGGGTCCGGGCGGTCTCCTCCACCTGCTGACGGGCCAGGGCCTCGGCCCCCCGGGGGACGGTGACCATCGTGTTCTCGTTCGGGCCGAGCGACGCCCGGACCAGGGCGAACCTCGGGGAGTAGAGGCAGACGGTGTTCGTCGGCAGGATCCGGGGCTTGATGCCGGCGTTGAACCGGACCATCGAGTCCTTCGGGTCCACCCCCACCACCCGGCCGTCGGGGCCGATCCCGGCCTTGCCGCCGTGGTCGCCGCCGTCGCAGAGGTACTCGTCCCCCGGGAAGAGGGGCGTCGGCGGGTGGGCCGGCTCCAGCGGGGGGCAGACGGGGATGCCGCACCGGCCGCCGCCGGCCATCGGCTCGAAGGGGCAGGGGCCGACGCCGAAGCCGGCCGCGCCGAAGCCGATCGGCTCGCCCGGCGTCGGGGTCCGGCCGCCGATCCGGACGATCGCCATCACCCGTCCCAGGGCGTCGGCCACCCGGAGCGGGTCCTCGCCGGGGCTGACGGTGGTGGTCGGGATCATGTGGCCGGGGAGCGAGAGCGGCAGGGCCTGGTCGGGGTCTTCCAGGTAGACGACGTGGGTGACGAGCTTGCCGTCGTCGACCACGTCGATCAGGTCGCCCAGGCCGAAGACGACCCGGATCGGGAACCGGGCCGGGTCGACGTCCGACGGCCGGTGCAGGTGGCCGACGACCTCGATCACCGGGAACAGCTCGGCGTCCGGCCGGTTCGGCAGGTTCGAGAGCCGGAGCCGATACCCGACGCCGACCTGGAGGCCGACGGTCACGCCGCCGCCCGCCTCGTCCTCGGGCACCGGCAGGGGCATCGGCGTCGGTTCGAGCACCTCGATCGCCGTCCCCGGCGGCCCGGAGAGGCGGACGACCTGGATCTGGGGGGGCAGCACCGGCACTCCCGGAATCGGGGCCGGGGCCGGGGCGGCCGGGTCGCCGATCACGGCCAGGCCGGCGGGCTCGCCGGGGACGGCCTGGCGGGCCGCCGCCGCCCGGGGGGTCGCGCCTGCCGCCAGCGCGACGGCCAGCAACAGGGCCGCCGTCGCCGCCGGGCCGGTCCGTCGCGGTCGCAACATGGGTCGGTCCCTCCTTCACTTCCTGTTCGGGGCGGGGTGGGGTGCGAGGCCTGGGATGCGCCCGGCGGCCCCGGCCCTCCGCCGGCCGCCGCCCGTCGCATCGTCGGAATGGTCGGGTTCGCCCGAGCGGTCTCCCCTCGGGCGCGCCGACGCCCCGGCGGGGTCGCCGGGGCGCGGAGGAGGGGTCGATCCTCGGCGGGGCCGGCCGGGCCCGGACGGGTCCCGGCCCGGCCCGGCTCACGCTCGGCCCGGTGCTCGCCCGGCCCGGCTCAGGGGAGCAGGGGGGGGAGGCCGTCGCCGACGGGGCCCGGCAGCGAGGCGGGGGACACGGCCGACTCGATCGGGGCGATCGAGGTGGTCGGCACGTCCTCGGGGGCCGGGGAGGGGATCGGGGGCGCCTGGCCGGCGTCCGGGGGGGCCGGGGAGACGGGGGGCTGGTCCAGCGGTACCGAGTCGATCGGGGAAGCCGGCGGGGTCATCGCCTCGGGGGGGGGCATGGTCGCGCCCGGGTCGCCGTAGATCACCCCGCCGGTGGCCGGGGCGTAGCCCCCGTCGGCCGGCATCTCCAGGTCGATCGCCCCGGCCCGGATGATCATCAGGATCGTGCCGCGCTTGTCGGCCTCCAGGATCGGGTCGACGCCCGGCTCCAGCCGGGTCGAGACGAGCGTCTCGGCCCCGTAGAGCCCGGCCACGGCCAGCTCCTGGAACTTCGGATCCGGCAGGTAGACCACCTTGGTGACGAAATTGCCCCCGTCAATGATCTGGTCGAAGTCCTCGGCCGTGAACTGGACCGGGATCGGGTTGTGGGTCAGGTAGGCGTCGGTCTGCGGGGTGCCCGGCGCGACCTCGAGGGTCGGGTACAGGGAGACGCCCGCGTAGTTCGGGATGTTCGAGAGCTTCAGGCGGTAGATGAAGCCCTGCCTGAAGTTGTACCGCGCCGGCACGGTGAGCTGCGGCGGCAGGTACACCGGCATGCCGTCCGACCCGGCGGTCTGCCAGGTGATCTCCATGTTCGCCGGGTCGACGAAGAAGATCTGGCTGGTCGTGTTCGAGAACGCCCGGCCCCCGCCGAAGCCGGCGGCGCCGAGCCCGGGGTCGACCGGCGGGGCCATGATCGGCCCCGAGGCCGGCGGCGGGCCGTGCCTCACGACGTGGGGCCGGAACAGGGAGTTCAGGGCGTGCGGCTTTCCGAACCCGTCGGCCATCCCGCCGGTCCCGGTGGTCGCCGCCGCCAACATCAGCAGTCCGAGCGTCTTCATCCTGAAATGACCTCCCGCCCCCGTCGAGCGTGCGACCGGCCTGGGGGGATCGCCGACGACCGCCCGGATCGGGTCCGGGACGGTCGGGGGCGGCCCCCTCGGGCCTTCGGGCGATCGTCGGGGGTGAATGCCTCCTCCTCGGGCTGACCGCGGACCGACTCGGCCTCGAGGCCAGGTCGCTCGCCGATCGCGGCGCGTCCGACGGCGAGGGACCGATGGCCGATCGGCCGGGGGGCATCCCTGCCCCCCGGGCCTCACGGCCGGCGAGGTCGGGGCCGGGGCGATCCCTCGCCCGTCCCCCTCGCCCCCCGGGCCGGGTCCCCCCATCCCTGGGCGGATCCCCGGCCCGGGTCGGGCCCGGCCGGACTTGCCGCGTCCGGCGCCTGGCGATATGATCGGACATCCCTTTCCGGGCCCTTGAGAAAGAACGGTACGACCCGACCATGTCGAACCTTCGGATCGTCCTCGCCCTGCTCGTGGCCGGCACGCTCCCGCTCTCCGCGCCGGCGCAGGATCCGACCCAGAACCCGTCGCTCTCGCCCCCGCCGCCGGCGGCCGAGCCGCCGACCGAGGCCGAACTGACGCTCGACGAGGCGATGGAGAAGCTGCGCGCCCTGGAGAAGGTGCAGGCCACCATCCGCCAGGACGTCGAGATGCTCGGCCAGAACTTCTCGGTCGAGGGCCAGTTCTCCCAGGAGGGCCGGTACAGGTTCAGCCTCGACCTCCAGGTGGTCGGCCTCCCCCAGGCCCGGGGCCGGATGCGGCAGGTCTCCGACGGCAAGGTCCTCTGGGACGTCTCCCAGATCCTCGACCAGACCTACTATTACCAGCTCGGCCTGACCGAGCTGCTCGCCCGCATCGAGGGGGAGCCGTTCGAGGTCTTCCACCGCAACTACTTCATCCAGCAGAAGCTGGGCCTGACCGGCCCCCACTGGCTGCTGGACGGCCTCCGCCAGTCGGTCAAGTTCGACCGCCGCCTCGAGGGGGAGTGGGAGGGGCGTCCCGTCTGGATCGTCCGGGGCAACTGGAAGGATACCAACGCCCTGGGGATCGGCCCGATGGCCCAGGCCCCGGCGTACATCCCCACCGTGGTCGAGGTCCAGGTCGACAAGGAGACCGGCTGGCCCTACCAGGTCCTCCTGCTGGGCAAGAAGCGGGCGATCGTCCGGGGCGGCGGCACCCCCCGGGTCGACCCCGCCACCGGCCGGCCCGCGGGCGCGGTCCTCGCCGACGAGGAGCCCCCCAGCCGATTCCTGCTCACCTATTCCGACGTCGACTTCGACCCCGACTTCGGCCCCGGCGAGTTCGCCTTCCGGGTCCCCGACACCGACCGGGACCGGGTCCAGGACCGCACCCCCGACCTCATGGCCCAGCTCGACCAGATGGCCCGGCTGATCGAGGCCCAGAAGCTCCAGGATGCCTCCGCCGCCGGGTCGGCCGGCTCGATCCTCGACGAGGTCATCGAGGTCCCCACCCCCGACGCCGACCCCGCCGCCCCCCCGGCGACCCTGCCCCCCTCGGGCAACTGAGGACGAGGCCGCATCGCCCCGATCGCCGACCGTCGGGTGGCCGGGGGCTCGCTGCCCTCGACCCCGGCGACCCGGCCCGCGATGGCTCCGGTCCGACGCCATCCCGGAGGGCCGGCCGGTCGCGTCCGCCCGGGCGGGCCTCGGGTCAGTGCGGGTCCAGCGGGCCGCCTTCGGGCAGGAAGGGCTGCAAGGGGCAGCGGTCGCATTGCGGGGCCGACACCCGGCACGGGCGGGCCAGCCGGTCGAACCAGGAGCCGAGCCGTCGCAGGGCCTCGGCCCCGCCCGGGGCGGCGTCCTCGATGACCGACCTCGCCTCGTCGTAGTCGGCGGGGGGGTCGATCCAGCCGTGCCGGATCATGATCCGGTAGTCGGCCCGTCCCACCGGGAACGCCGGCCGGTCGAGCGCATCCCTCAGGAGCCGGTCGGCCGTCGCCGCCCCGACCCCCCGGATCGCCCGCAACTCCTCCCGGAGCGCCTCGGTGGCCCCCGCGAGGACCCCCTCCATCCCCCCCCGCCCGACCACCCAGGCCGCCAGCCGTTTCACGCCAGCGACGAGCCCCTCGGGGACCTTCGCCCCGCCCCCGACTCGCAGCGCGTCTGCGACCTCCCGGGCGTCCGCCCCGGAGAGCGCCCCCGGGTCGGCCGACCAGCCCGCCCGGTCCAGGCCCTCGATCACCCGGCCGCCCTGCCCCCCGCGCTGCTCGACCAGGAAGACCCGGAGCAGATCCCGGAACGAGCCCGAGGGGGCGTCAACCCCCGGCGTCGGCCCGCCGTACGAGGCCTCCAGGGCCCGGGCGATCTCGTCGAAGTCGGACGCGAAGGAGGGCATGGGGGCGGGACTCCGACCGGCCGGCCCGGCTCGTCAGGGATTGGGCAGCTGTTCGGCCCAGCCCCGGAGCCATCGGAGCCATTCGAGCTCCGAGGCATTCGGGGCGTGATCGAGGGCGAGCAACACGAGATCAGGGGTCAGGCACGGGAGGCTGAGGCTCCGCCCGATCTCGTCGTAGGCCGCCCGATCCCGGTCGAGGCGGAAGAACGCCAGGCGGTGCGCCCGGGGTCGGTATTGCCAGACCTCGGGGACGCCGAAGTCGGCGTAGACCGGGAATCGCCCCCGGGAACTGCCCCGATTGTCGACCTCGATCCAGAGGTCGGGGGGAGGGTCGACTTCCAGGTCGAGCGTCCGTTTCCCCCGGATCCGGGCCTCGTTGGCGAAGTAGAAGCTGTGGTCGGGCTCCTTCCCCTTGCCCCGAGCCCGGGTCGGCCGGCCGCGCCGGAAGGTCGTACACCGGGAGCTGCGGTAGGGGAGATCCATCGCCTCGGCGGCGGCCCGGACGACCTGGCCGATGAGGTCGGCGCCGAGTTCGTGCTGGTATTCCGGCGACATCAGCTCCAGCACCCCGTCGTAGTAGGTCAGCCGGAGTCCGTCGTTCCTCGGGTCGTCCCGGATCTGGAGGTACGCCCCGTAGGGGACGCCGAAGAGGCGCTGGGCCGGGGGCATCCCCGGCGGTCGGGCCGCCGGGGGCGGGGTGTCGGCCTGGGGGCGGGGCGTGGCCATGCGGTTCGGCTCCACCGTCCCGGGGAGGGGGGCGGGGCCGGCCGGGGGTGTGGCCCGGCAGGCCCGGGACGCCGGCCCGCGCTCAGGAGGACGCGGCGGCGTCCTTGAGGGCGTTGTACTCGCGGGTCAATCGGCTCTTGCGGCGGGCGGCGGTGTTGGGGTGGAGGATCCGGCGGACGCCGGCCCGGTCGAGCCGGGCGATCGCGAAGCGGAAGTCGGCCTCGGCGGCCTCGAGGTTCCCCTCCGAGGCGGACTTGAGCGTCCGCTTGGAGTAGGTCTTGATGACCTTCTTGGCGATCCGGTTGCGGAGCCGTCGCTTCTCGTCCTGTCGCAAACGCTTCTTGGCGGATTCGGTGTTCGGCATCGCTCGATCGGGTCCCGTCTGGCGGGGAAGGGTGTCGGTCCGTCCCAAGGATCGGGGGGCCGGCCGGCCGCGCACTGGGGGCGGTCACGCCGGTCGACGAAGCCGGGATTGTATCACGAAGACATCCGCTGGTTCAAGCTCCGCAGCCGCTGGGCCACGTCGAGATAGCCGAAGTTGTTGGCCGCCACCTCGTTGTAGTGCGACTCCGCCGCGTCGTGGTTGCCCAACTGCTCGGCCACCCGGCCGAGCCGGTAGTGCAGGTCGTTGAGGGTCTCGACGTCCTCGGCGTCGACGGCCTTCAGGGCCTCGGCGTAGCTCCGCTCGGCCAGCTTGGGGACGCCGCTGGCCTCGAATGAACCCCCGGCGCCGATCAGCGCCTTCACCTTCAGGGCCGGGGACGACCGGGCCGCCTGGAACTCGCCGATCGCCGCGTCGTGCTGGCCCGAGGCGGCCAGGCGACGGCCGTACTCGTAGCGGAGGCCCGGGTCCTCGGGCCGGGCCTCGACCCTCCGCCTGAACTCGGCCAGCTCGTAGTCGGCCAGCTTGGTCGTCAGCGCGGCCAGCTTGGACTTGCTCTCGGCGTCGTCGGGGTGGTCCTTCAGGCGGAGTTTGAGGGCCTCGATCGCCTTCTTGAGCCGGGCGATCTGGACCTCGGCGTACGAGTCCCGGAGCGACGCCTGGTCGGGGAGCGCCTTGAGCCCCCGGGCGAGCACGTCCCGGGCCTCGTCCAGGCGCTGCTGGCGGCGGTAGTGCTCGGCCAGCTCCAGGTAGGGGCCGGGCCGGGCGGGGTCCTCCTGCAGGTCGCGCTCGAACCGCTGCTCGGGGGAGAGGGCCTGGCGGCCCCGGATCGCCTCCACCTCCCCGTCGACCTCCGACTTCTCGGCCGCCAGCTGGGCCTCGTTGCGGCGGACCTGCTCGTGCAGGCCGCTGCCGTGGATCGTCTGGCTGGCGGAGAGGGCGTTGATCTGGTGGGCGGCCTCGTCGTCGGCCGGGTTGAGCTTCTTGATCCGCTCCCAGCAGAGGATCGCCCGCGGGAAGTCCTCGCAGAAGGCGTAGACGTGGGCCATCTGCTTCCAGAAGGCGACGTCCTCGGCCGCCTGGGCCTGCACCGCCTCCATCGCCCACCGCGCCAGGGGGCGGGAGCCGAGCTGCTCGGCCGCCTCGGCGAAGTCCCGGCTGGCCCCCACGTCCCAGGGGCTCACCACGAACGCCTCCTCGCAGTGCTCCAGCGCCTCCAGCCAGTGGCCCCTCCCCTTCGACGCCTTGATCTTCAGCCGGATCGGCTGGAGCTTCGCCCCGGCGAACATGCCCACCTTGGACGGGTCGTTGTTGAACTTCTTCCGCCCGACGGCCCGCAGGGCCTGGCGGTACTTCAGCTCCATCGGCGCGATCTTCAGCGCGTTCTTGTACATGTCGATCGCATACGGCAGGTTCCCCTTCGCCGCGGCCTCGTTGCCGTACTTGAAGAACGACTCGGCCCGATGGATGTCCTTCTCGTCGGGAAGCGGCACGGAGTCCATTTCGGCGACCCCCAGGCGATTCGGGCGTCCTCCCCGGCCGGACGGCCCCTTCGGCCGGCCGCAGGGCGTCCCAATTCCACGCTATCATACCAACCCGGGGGGTCAACATCCGGCCCCTCGGCCCGCGAGTTGCCCGTTTCCCGGCCCCCGGCGTCCGGCAACCGGCAACCGGCATCCGGCAACCGGCATCCGGCAACCGGCAACCGGCATCCCGGCCGCCCCCCACCCCCGACGGAGGACCCCCCATGCCCCGGGCCGCATTGCTCCGAGACGACGGCCTGAGCGCCCTGGTCGACGGCCCCCTCGAGACGGTCGCCTCCGGCTTCGAGTTCACCGAGGGCCCCCTCTGGCTGCCCGACGGCTCCCTGATCTGGCAGGACATCGCCGCCGAATGCTCCTACCGCCTCCCCCCCGGCGGCGGGCCGGCGGAGTTGCTCCGCGACCGCAACGGCGCCGCCAACGGCCAGACCTTCGGCCCCGACGGCAAGATCTACTTCGCCGAGCAGAACGGCCGGCGGGTCTCCCGGATGGATCCCGACGGCTCCGGGGTCGAGGCGGTCGTCGAGGCCTTCGAGGGCCGTCGGCTCAACAGCCCCAACGACGTCGTCGCCCGCCCCGACGGCACGCTCTACTTCACCGACCCCCCCTATGGCGTCCCGAGTCCCGACCAGAAGGAGCTGCCATATCAGGCGGTCTTCGCGATGACGACCGCCGGCGACCTCCGCCTGGTGGTCCACGAGGGGTTCGAGAAGCCCAACGGCCTGGCCTTCGCCCCCGACGGCGCCACGCTCTACGTCTGCGACACGGCGAAGTACCACGTCCGGGCCTTCGAGCTGGACGAGTCGGGCGCCGTGCTCCCGGGCAGCGACCGCGTCTTCGCCACGATGGACCCGGGAGAGCAGGGGGGGCCCGACGGCCTGAAGGTCGACCGCGAGGGCCGGCTCTACGTAGCGGTCGCCCAGGGGATCTGGGTCTACCGGCCCGACGGCGCCCTGCTGGGGATCATCGCCACGCCGAAGCGGCCCTCGAACCTGAACTGGTGGGGCCGGGAGGGGGACGCCCTGGCGATCACGGCGGTCGACGCCGTGCACCGGGTCGCCCTCAAGGTCCGGGGGCTGGTGCCCCCCTTCCTGCCTGCCTGATCGGGGAGGAAACGGGCGTCCTCGTCACGACTTCGGGGAAAGCCGGCTGGTTTGGCGGTCGACTTCGGATAAAATGATGATTGCCTCGGGCGAGGATCCCCCGGCCTCGCCGGCCGATCCGACCGCCCGACACCCCCCGAAGACCATCCCGCGACCGATCGATTCGATCGGGCCGACCCGGCGGCCCGACCCCCGAGAACCCTCGCTTCGCAACCGCACCCCGCCGGCGCCGGGCCCGGCCCACCCTGGAGGGCCTTGTGGCCAAAGAGGAACCGCTTCGGACCGAAGGGCGCATCGTCGAGGCGCTGCCCAACACGCAATTCATGGTCGAGCTGGAGAACGGCCACCGCGTCCTGGCCCACATCGCCGGCAAGATGCGCAAGAACTTCATCCGCATCGTCCCCGGCGACCGGGTGACCGTCGAGATCACCCCCTACGACATCTCCAAGGGCCGGATCGTCTACCGAGAACGCTGATCTCCGCCCCCGCCCCCGCCCCGATCCGGGCCCCCCCGATCCCGTCTCCCCCCGCCCGGTCCCACCGATCCGAGCCGGGTCGTGCCGATCCCCGCCCCCCCGACCTCGGCCCCTCCCGAGGGGAGGCCGGGCGAGGCGGTGGCGCGACCCCCGACCCGCCGATCGAGTCCCCCGGCATCTCCGGGGCCATGCACGCCATCGCCCCCGACGGCCGGGACGGGTCGATCGTCCGGCGCGGCCCCGCCCCCCCGACGACCGACTGCCGTTCAGTAGGGCACGCCCGAGGCCCGGCGTTGCTTCAACGCCTCGGCATACCACTCCAGCTCGCCCAGGAACCTCGACGCCCGGGCGTGCCAGGCGTCGTCCCGGGGCGTGCCGTCATCCTCGAAGGCCTCGCCGACCCGGGGGACGGGCAGCATCGAGGGGATGCTCGGCATCCCCAGCTCGCCGAGCATCGCCCGCAACTGCACGCCCGCCCGGACCCCGCCGAACGACCCGGCCGAGTAGCAGACGATCGCCGAAGGGCGCCAGAGCCACTCCTCGAGGTAGTGGTCCAGCAGGTTGGAGAGCGCCGGAGGGATCGAATGATTGTATTCGCCGCTGACGATGATGAAGGCGTCGGCCTCCCGGATCTGCCCGGCCAGGCGCTCCATCGCCGAGGGGGCCTCCCCGGCCGGGTACTCCTTGTACATCCGGTCGAGCAGCGGGAGGTCGACCTCCTTCGGGTCGATCAGGGTCGCACGGTGGCCGCGCCCCTCGCACGCCGACGCGACGAACCGGGCCGCCCGGATCCCCTGGCGGTCGGTCCGCACGGAGCCGTAGATCACCAGCAGGTCGAGGCCCATCGCGCGGTCTCCTCCGATTCGATCGGGTCGACGCCCTCCCGGCCGGCCGGGCCCCGGGTCACGACCCGAGATACGTCCTCAGCATCGCGGTCGTCGACGGGTTGAAGCCCTCGACGGCCGCCCCCCCCTTGCGGGACCGGGCGAGCTGCTCCCGCACCCGCTTCGCCAGCACCTTGCCCAGCTCCACCCCCCACTGGTCGAACGAGTTGATCCCCCAGACGAAGCCCTGGACCGCCGTCCGGTGCTCGTAGACGGCGAGGAGCCGCCCGCAGGCCTCGGGGGTCAGGCGGCCGTCGACCAGCAGCACGTTCGAGGGCCGGTTGCCGGGGAAGACCTTGTGCGGCACCAGCTCGGGGGGCACCCCCTCGGCGGCCACCTCCTCGGCCGTCTTGCCGACGGCCAGGGCGTCGGGCTGGGCGAAGAAGTTCGCCATCAGCTCGTCGTGGTTGGAGACCGCCTCCCCCTGCACGTCCATCGGCCGCTGGCTCCGGGTGAAGCCGATGAAGTCGGCCGGCACCACCCGGCCCTGGTGCAGGAGCTGGTAGAAGCTGTGCTGCCCGTTCGTGCCCGGCTCGCCGAAGTCGACCTCGCCGCTGGTGTACGTCAGCTCCTCGCCGTCCAGGCCGACCCGCTTGCCGTTGGACTCCATGTCCACCTGCTGGATGTGCGGCGCCAGCTTCAACAGCGCCTGGCAGTAGGGCAAGAGCGCCCGGTCGGCCCGGCCCAGGAACGTGGAGTTCCAGACGCCGAACAGCCCGAGGATCGCCGGGATGTTCCGCCCCATCGGCGCGTCCAGGAAATGCCGGTCGATCCGGTGGGCCCCGGCCAGGAATTGCTCGACGTGCCCCATGCCGTACTGGAGGGCCAGCGGCACCACCCCCACGGCGCTGCAGACGCTGTACCGGCCGCCGACCCAGTCCCAGAAGCCGAAGGCGTTCCCGCGGTCGATGCCGAACGCCTCCACGCCGTCCAGGTTCGTGCTCACGGCCACCATGTGCTTCGGCACGCTGCCCTCGCCCAGGCTCGCGGTCAGCCACTGGCGGACGGTCCGGGCGTTGAGCATCGTCTCGGCGGTGGTGAACGTCTTGGAGACGACCACCACCAGCGTCGTCTCCGGGTTCAGGCCCTCCAGGTTCCGGGCCACGTCGATCGGGTCGACGTTGGCGAGGAACCGCAATCGCCTGCCCTCGGCCGCCCGGGCGCAGTCGGGGTCGGTCCGCAGCGCCTCGTGCACGAACTCGGGCCCGAGGTAGCTGCCGCCGATGCCGATGGACACCACGTCCGTCAGCGGCCGGCCCGTCGCCCCGGTCCACGCGCCCGACCGGACCTTCTCGGAGAAGGCCCGGATCTTGTCCAGGACTTCGTGCACCTCGACGACCACGTCGGAGCCGTCCAGGGTGATCGAGTCCCCCTTCGGCGCCCGGAGGGCCACGTGCAGGACGGCCCGGCCTTCCGAGGTGTTGATCCGGTCCCCCCGGAACATGGCCCGGATCTTCCCGGGGACCTCCGCCTCCTCCGCCAGGGAGCACAGCAGCGCGAACGTCTCCTCGGTCGCGTTCTGCCGGGAGAAGTCGAGGGCGATCCCCTCGGCGTCGACCCGCATCGCCCGGGATCGCCCTTCGTCCTGCAAGAGATCCCGCAGGTGGAGCTTCGCGACCGCCCAGGCGTGGGACGAGAGGGAGGCCCAGGGGGCCGATTCGGCGATGGACATGGTCGGACGCTCCCCGGTGCCGGTTCGATGGCCCCGGGGACGGGCGCGATGCCCGTCCCCATTCGCCCAGCGAGGCTACGCCATCGGCCCCGCAAAAGCGATCGGGAAGCGGCCGGGGGACGCCGCCGACGGGCCCCGGCGTCCGGCACATCCTCGACCCTCGCCCCCGTCCTCGGGGGAGCGGTTGGCCGGAGGCCGGGCGAGGGGGCCCGGGCGACGCACGGGGCGCCGCGGTCCATCGACGGCCCCTTAACCCCTGCCCCTCCCCGGGGGCGGGGTGCGGCCCCCGGGGCGTCGTCGGCTCAGGCCCCCCGGCCCGGCCAGCGCCGGGCGGCGGGGCCGCCGGGCCAGGGGGACCGGCCCGCCGGGGAGTCCGGCAGGCGGGGCCGGGCCGCCTCGGCCATCGCCCTCGCCTGACGCTCCCGGAGCTGCCGGATCCGGGCGGCGTCGATGGTCGACTGGCCCGGCCCCGGCGACGGCCGGTCGGCCCCGGGCCTCCCCGGGGAGGCCGACGGCGACGACGGTCCGGCCCCCCCGATCTGCACCACCTTCGGCGGCGAGGCGACCCGGTCCACCACGGCCCGGATCTCGACCGGCCCGGTCACGACCGACCCGTCCCGGGCCCGGCCGTCCCAGGCGATCGTCGTCGACCGGGACTGGCCCGGCTGGAGCGTGACCAGCTGATGGGT
Source organism: Tautonia plasticadhaerens (assembly GCF_007752535.1). Classification (GTDB taxonomy): domain Bacteria; phylum Planctomycetota; class Planctomycetia; order Isosphaerales; family Isosphaeraceae; genus Tautonia; species Tautonia plasticadhaerens. Next base: position 7,142,428 of record NZ_CP036426.1, on the reverse strand, counting down.
CGCCACCGCCGGCCCCCGGTCGTCGCCGGACCGCCAGAGTTCCCGGCCCCTCCGGGAGACGATCACCTCCGCGTCGGCCATCGTCCCCGTGTTCACCGGCGTCTGGCCGGCGACCGCCTGGGTCACGGTCAGCCGGATCGGCTGCCCGGGGGAATACCCCGGCCGGTCGGTCGCCACCGAGACCCGGGTCGTGTGCGGGCTGGGGGACTGCGGCGCCGCCCTCGCGGCCTGGTACGACTGCGAGGCGATCCCCGCCGCATACCCCGGCGGCAACCCCGCCCCCCCGCTGAGCAGCTGCCTCCCCTCCAGCGACTCGACGGCCGGGGGATGTCCCGAGTTCCTCCTGGCGTCCGTTCGTCCCATCGCCCTCGGCCTCCTTCGATCGTGGCCTCGGGGCCGGGCCCCCCCGTCGGATCGGATCGAGGGGGGGCGGCTCCGGGCCGGTTCGGATCGACGGGGCCGGTCGCGCACGATCGATCGGCCCTGCCGATTGGAGCAGATCGGCGGGCGAGGGGGCCCGTCTGGAGAGAAAAGCCCGGACGATCGGGAAATCCGGAACTTTTTGTGACTGCACCCATGCCCCGCGCACGATCTTATCGGGTAAGCCGACTTCGCTCGATGCCGAGCGGACCGCCGGCCGTCCCGACCGTCGTCGCCGAGGTCGCCCCCCCCGACGCACACCGCATCGAGAGCCATCCCCATGACCGCCAGCCCCGCCCGGATCGAGGCCAATCGCCGGAATGCGCAGAAGTCCACCGGCCCGAGGACGGCCGAGGGCAAGGACCGGAGCCGCCGCAACGCCGCCCGGCACGGACTCACCGGCGCCGGTTCCGTCCTGCCGGAGGCGATCGCCGACCGGACCCGGTCGCTGGAGCTGACCCTCCGGGCCGAGTACCGGGTGGCCGAGCACGACGAGGTCGGCCGCTTCCTCGCCTCGCAGGCCGCCCTGGCGATGGCCCGGCTGGAGGCGGCCCCGGCCGTCGAGTGGGACCTCCGGCGCGACCAGGCCGGTCGTGCCGAGCACTCCTGGGACCTCGACCGGGCCCTGGAGGCCGCCGAGCTGGCCCACCGGCTCCGTCGCCTCCCCTCGCTCGCCGCCCCCCGGCTCCTGCGGACCTCCCAGGGCTGCGACCGGCTGATCGAGCGGTGGGCCGTGCTCGTCTCGGTGATCGAGGCCGACGGCGCGGTCGACGACCTCCGTCGCCGGCTCCTGGCCGACCTGCTCGGCATCCCCGACGGGCTCCGGGGCCTCGACCCCCGCCTCTCCCCCTCCCGGACCGCCGCCGAGGTGCTCGCCCTCTCCCGGGAGGAGCGGGACGCCCTCCGCACCCTCAAGGCCGAGGTGCTCGACCCCCGGGACGAGCGGGACCGCGATCGGGCCCGGACCGGCCTCTCCTTCGACGACTCCCCCGCCGCCCGACGCCTCCGGTCCTACGAGGCCGCCTGCCAGCGCCGCCTCGACTGGGCCCTCGACCAGCTCCGACGCCGGAAGGCCGCCCTCCCCGCCGCCGACCCCCCGCCCCGGTCCTCGATCCCCTGGCCGACCCCCTCCGACCCCTCGACGTCGGCGACCGACGCCGCACCCCCGGTCCCCGTTGCGTCCCCGGTCGAGGAGTCCCCCTCCTGGGTGTCCCCCGACCCCCTGGCGGACGACCTCCCCATCCCGTCCCGCCCGGCGGCCTCCCCCGTCGTCGACGGCCACCGGGGCCGCCCCGCCGTCGACCGCCCCTCGGGCCTGCCCGGCCCGGCCCGCCCGGCCGATCGGCCGCCCTCCCGGGCCCCCTGGACCCGACCGGCCCCGGTGCCCCCACCGCCCTCGAACCCCGACCGGCCCCGCCCCGAGGCACCCGGCCCCCGGACCGCCCCCCCGGCCGACGCCCCGACCCGGCCCAACCGACGGGCCCGACGCGCCGCCGCCGCCGCCCTCGCCCGACACTCGGCCTGACCCGTCCGGGACGACCCCTCCCGAACGCGGCCGTCTCCGACCCTCGCCCCCGTCCTCGGGGGAGAGGGTGGGCGCAGCCCGGGTGAGGGGGCCTCGGACGACGCGCAAGGCATTGCCATCAATCCAAGATCCCTCACCCCGACCCTCTCCCCGCTGGCGGGGAGAGGGGAGCGGAACCGATCCGTCGGCCGATACGGCCGATCGACCTCGACGGGGCCGGGCGAGGAGAACCTGATGGGGTCCGGGAGATCCGGCATGCGAATCCGTCCCCGCCGTCCCCGGCCGGACTCCCGATGCTCCCGGATCCAGTGAAAACGAACCCAACGGCCCGACCGACCGGCCGAGAAAACGAACCCAACGCCCGAGGACGGGCCCGACCACGATCAGGCGACCCCGCCCCCCGCCCCCGACCGGCCGGCCTCGCCCGGCCGGGCCTCCGGCCTCGACTCGCGTGCCGATGTCCCGAGATGGGTGGCGCCGGGGACCGGGAGGCGCACCCCGGGGTCGGCCCGGATCGAATCGGCCTCCCCCGTCGTCGACGGCACCGCCGACGCGATCGCGGCACCCGAGCCCGAGCCGGACGAGATCCGGTCCTTGTACCGCAGGATCGGCGCCTCGATGAACCGGTACGAGGCCGCCGCCATGCCGACCGCCAGGGCCAGCTTCGCCAGGTCGAAGACGAACCAGTCGTGCCCGCCGAAGGCCCGGTATCGGAGCTGGTTGACCGGGAAGAAGGCCAGGGGGTGGAACAGGTAGAGCCCGTAGCTGATCCTCCCCAGGTATCCCAGCACCGGCCCCCGCAGGGGCCTCATCCAGGGCCGGCCCGCCGAGGAGATCGTGAACCCGACCGCCGACAGGTACGCCAGCCCCAGGCTCGACATCTGGAGCGAGGCCCAGACCCGGGGCATCGCCGGCCCCTCGTACGGCCACTGGAGGTAATGCAGCCCGGTCAGCCGGCCGAACCCGACCACCCCGACGACCCCGGCCGCCCCGATCAGCCCGAAGGCCCACCGCGCCCGGGTCGACCGCAGGCGGTCGGCCCCAGGGCCCGAGGCCAGCCAGGCGAGCAGCCCGCCCCAGGCCAGGGCGTCGCACCGGGCGACGATCGCCGAGATCGGCACCCCGGCGACCCGGGCGAAAATCGGGCCGACGATCAGCGGCACCAGCAGCAGGGGCAGCCGTTTCCGGCCGACGATCGGCACGAGGATGGGCCAGAGCAGGTAGAACTGCTCCTCGATCGCCAGCGTCCAGGTGTGCCCGTAGAGCGGGAAATGCGGGGCGACCCGGCCCTTCCAGTTCTGCTGGATGTTCTGGGTGAAGCTCAGGTAGTAGGGCAGCCCCTCGAACGACGGGTCGTGCTGGAAGAACGGCACGTACGCCCAGAGGACCAGGAACGAGAGGTAGTAGATCGGCCAGATCCGGAGCGCCCGTCGGAGGTAGAAGCCCCGCAGGAACCCCGGGGCCTCGTGGGTCCGGAGGATGATCGACGTGATCAGGAAGCCCGAGAGCACGAAGAAGAGGTCGACGGCCGAGCCCATCAGCCCGAGCCTCGGGTCCTCCAGCAGGTGGAAGACCACCACGACCACGGCGGCGACCCCCCGGAGGGCGTCGAATTCGGCGATCCGTCGCATCGTCGGCCCCTCGTCCTTGAGGCGTCCGGGCCCGCGCCCCGATCCGTCGGGGCGCCCGGCAGGCTCGGGTCGGACCCCGCCCGCTCAGGGGGTGACGTAGTTGAGCAACTGGGCCAGGGTGCTCCGGAGGTCCCGGCGGTGGACGATCCGGTCGACGAAGCCGTGGGCGAGGAAGAACTCGCTGCGCTGGAAGCCGGGGGGGAGCTGCACCCGGACGGTCTGCTGGATGACCTTCGGGCCGGCGAAGCCGATCAGCGCCTTCGGCTCGGCGAGGATCACGTCGCCGAGGCTGGCGAAGCTGGCGGCCACGCCCCCCATCGTCGGGTTGGTCAGCACGCTGACGAAGAACCCCCCGGCGGCGTGGTAGCGGGCCAGCGCGGCGGAGGTCTTGGCCATCTGCATCAGGGAGAAGATGCCCTCGTGCATCCTCGCCCCGCCCCCCGAGCCGGAGACGATCACCAGGGGGAGCCGCAGCCGGGTGGCCTCCTCGATCGCCCGGGTCAGCTTCTCGCCGACGACCGAGCCCATGCTCCCCATGATGAAGGTGGAGTCGGTGATGCCGAAGACCAGCCGGATCCCCTTGACGAACCCCTGGCCGACGATCGCCGCCTCGGAGAGCCCGGTCCGCTGCTGCTCGGCCGCCACGCGCTCGGGGTACGGCCGGCGGTCGTTGAAGCCCAGGGGGTCGGCCGGGCGGAGGTCGGCGTACCACTCCTCGAAGGTGTCGGCGTCGAGCAGGTCGGCGATCCGGTCCCGGGCGCCCCGGGTGAAGTGGTGCTCGCACTGGGGGCAGACGTGCCGGTTGCGCTCGACCTCCTTGCGGAAGAGGGTGGCCGAGCAGCCGTCGCAGCGCATCCAGACCCCCTCGGGGACCTTCTTGGACGCGGCGGGCAGCGGCCCGAGATCCTTCGCCGGGCTGCGATCGGGGCTCATGGGCGTGCTCGTTCCGGCGGTCGCGGCGGCCGGGGAGGGGATCCGGGCGTCGGCGAGGGGGATGCTGGTCTGTTCCATGGTCACGGTTCGGCTCGGGCTGGGTGGGGGAGGGAGGGGGATGGCCCGGGGGCCCCTCGGGGAGGGAGGGGCGGGCCCGGGTCAGGGGGGGGCGACGTCCCGGCCGACGTCGGCGGCGACCTCGATCCGCTCGAAGTCGCCCGTCGGGACCGGCTCGAGCAGCTGCACATTGGCGTCCCGCCTCAGGAAGCAGGAGACGAGCCGGGCGATCGGCTCGGCCACGACCAGGCCGATCGCCTCGTCCTTGTGCCGCTTCAGGATCGGCCGGAGCGCGGAGGTGACCCGGGACTGGGCGGATTCGACCGTCTCCCCCAGGGGGGGGCAGACGGTCCGGGGGTCGTCCTGCCACTGGCGGAAGAGCTTGAGGTTGCGGCGGCGGATCTCGTCGATCTGCAGGCCCTGCCAGAGCCCCTGGTCGAGGTTCCGCAGCTCCTCCAGGCGGCGGACCCGCAGGCCCAGGGCCCGGGAGACGGTCTCGGCGGTGCGGACGACGCTCTCGCCGGGGCCGCAGTAGATGGCGGCGAGGTCGAGGCCGTTGCCGGCCAGGCGGTCGGCGAGCTCGGCGACCTCGGCCCGGCCCCGCTCGCTGAGGGGGACGTCCAGGATTCCTTGGACCCGGTTCTGCTCGTCGAAGACGGTGGCACCGGGCCGGATCAGGAGCACCTGAGTCATTCGGGTGGCGAGGCCCCCGCCCCGGCGGCGGCGGCCCCTCCTCCTTCGAGCCCGCGACGCGCCGCCTCGGCCACCTCGCCCAGGGACGCCGCGTAGTTCCCATCGGGCCGGTAGGTCGCCGACCCGACGACCAGTTGGGTCGCGCCGGCCTCGACGGCCCGGCCGGCGGTCGAGGCGTTGATCCCGCCGTCGATGGCGACCCGCAAGGCCGGCCGGGCCCGGCGGATCGCCCGCACCTTCTCCAGGACGGCCTCCTGGAATTGCTGCCCGCCGAAGCCGGGCATGACGCTCATCACCAGGACCGAGTCGACCCGGTCCAGGTGCGGCTCGACGGCCGCCCAGGGGGTGGGCGGGTTGATCACCAGCCCGGCCCGGCAGCCCCGGCCCCGGATCCGTTCGAGCAGGTCGGCCGGCTCCGGGACGGCCTCCAGGTGGATGAGGATGCTGTCCGCCCCGGCGTCGACGAAGGCGTCGAGGTATCGGGCCGGGTCGGAGATCATCAGGTGGGCGTCGAAGGGCAGGTCGGTGACGGCCCGCCAGTCGGCCACCACAGGAGGACCATAGCTCAGGTTCGGCACGAAGTGGCCGTCCATCACGTCCAGGTGCAGGGCCTCGACCCCGGCCGCTTCCAGGGCCCGGATCTCCTCACCGACCCGGGCGAAGTCGCAATCGAGCAGCGACGGCGTGATCAGCGGCGCCGGGGCGCCGTCCCACCTCCGCAGTCGTTCGGTCCGCTCACTCGGCATCGGATCACCTCGGGCGACGTCGGTCCCCGGCGCGGTGATCGGCCGCCCCGGCCCGTTCCGATGACCGATCCGGCCCCCATCCGGGGGCCGGGATCGATCGTATTCCTATAACACCGCCAGGCCTTCAGGTCCAGAGAATCCGGACGGGACCGGATGCGAGGTCGGCCCCGGTCCGGCCGGCGGCCCGGCGAGGCGCCTCGCCCCTCGATTCCCGACCGGCCTTGCCCATCCCCCCCCATCGCACATGCCGGGCCGACGGGCGGGCCCGGCCGGCGGGGGTCGGGGATCGGGGTCGCCGACCGTCCCACAGGACGCCCGGATCGCCCCGATCGCCCCCAATCCCGGCGAATCGGGGCGGAATCCAGGCGGGGGAGGGGAGGAACCTGGTGCCTCCCCCATCCCGACCGCCCGGCCCGGAGGGGGGATCAGCCCCGGTCGGGGATGACGCCGAGGGAGTTGAACGCCTTGCCTTCGAGCGCCTCCAGGAAGGCCCCCCCGCCGGTGGAGACGTGGGAGACCTTCTCGGCCAGGCCGAACTGCTCGACCGCCTCGGCCGTCTCGCCGCCGCCGACGGCCGTGACGGCCGGGGAGGAGGCCATCGCCTGGGCGACCGTGAGCGTACCCTGCCGGAACGGCTCGTCCTCGAACTTGCCCATCGGCCCGTTCCAGACGACGGTGCCGGCCCCCTTGATGATCTCGGCATAGCGGGCGGCCGTCTTCGGGCCGATGTCGATGCCGATCTGGTCGGCGGGCAGGTCGGGGCCCTCGACCACCGAGGTCTTCGCCTCCTTCGGGTCGATCGAGGTGGTGACCAGGTGGTCCTGGGGCAGGACGATCTTGTCCCCCCCCAGCTCCAGGAGCTTCCTGGCCACGTCGAGCCGGTCGTGCTCGCAGCGGCTCTTGCCGATCTCGTGCCCCTGGGCCTTGAGGAAGGTGTAGGTCATGGCGCCGCCGATGAGCAGCCGGTCCACCTTCTTCAGCAGGCTCTCGATCACGCCGATCTTGTCCGAGACCTTGGCCCCCCCCATCACCGCGACCATCGGCGGCTTCGGCTTGCCGAGCAGCTGGTCGAGGATCGTCAGCTCCTTCTCGACGAGGAAGCCGATCGCCCGGGACTCGGCCGGGTACTGCTCGGGGACGGCGACCATCGAGGCTTCGTCCCGATGGCAGGTGCCGAAGGCGTCGTTGACGTAGCAGTCGGCCAGCCCGGCCAGCTGACGGGCGAAGTCGGGGTCGCCCTTCTTCTCCCCCGTGTTGAACCGGACGTTCTCCAGCACGACGACCTCGCCCTGCTTCAGGGCGGCGCACTTCGCCTGGGCGTCGGGCCCGACCGTGTCGTCGGCCTTCTGCACGGGGCGGCCGATCAGCTCCGAGAGCCGGGCGGCGACCCTGTCCATTTTGAAGGGGGCGTCGGCGGCGGGGTCCCCCGTGGGTCGGCCGAGGTGGGAGACCAGGATCAGCGCCCCCCCGTGGTCGAGGATGTGGGTCAGGGTCGGCAGGGCCGCCCGGATCCGGCGGTCGTCGGAGACGTCGCCGCCCTTGGTCTGGGGCACGTTGAAGTCGACCCGGACCAGCGCCTTCTTGCCGTTGAAGTCCAGGTCCCTGATCGTCTGCTTGGCCAAGGCGGGAGTCCTTCTTGCTCGGGGGAGGGATTCGGGGAGGCGGGCCGGCACCGGCACCCGGACGGATGGAATGGACCGACGCCCGGCCCCTCCGGGAGAGGGGCCGGGCGTCTTCGGGTCGTCGGGGGGCCGGGCGTCGGCCGGGCCCGGATCAGAGGGAGGCGAGCCGGGCGATCAGCTCGGCGGTCCGGCAGGAGTAGCCCCACTCGTTGTCGTACCAGGCGCAGGTCTTCAGCAGGTTCCCCTGCATGACCTGGGTCCAGTCGGGCACGAAGACGCAGGAGTGGGGGTCGTGGATGACGTCGCTTGAGACGATCGGGTCGGTGACGTAGGAGATGATCCCCTCGAACGGGGCCTTGGAGGCGGCCTGCTTCAGGGCGGCGTTCACCTCGTCGGCCGTCACGTCCTTCTTCATCACGGTGGTCAGGTCGACGATGCTGCCGGTCGGCACCGGGACCCGGAGGGAGATGCCGGTGAGCTTGCCCTTGAGCTCCGGGATCACCTCGCCGACGGCCTTGGCGGCGCCGGTGGTGGTGGGGATGGTGTTGATGGCGGCGGCCCGGGCCCGGTAGGCGTCCTTGTGGATCTGGTCGGCCACCCGCTGGTCGTTGGTGTAGGCGTGGACGGTGGTCATCAGCCCCTTCTCGATGCCGAAGGTGTCGTTGAGCACCTTGGCCAGCGGGGCGAGGCAGTTGGTCGTGCAGGAGGCGTTGGAGAGGATCTTGTGCTCGGCCTTGAGCTGGTCGTCGTTGACGCCCAGCACGACGGTCAGGTCCAGCTTGTCCTTGGCCGGGGCGCTGAGGACGACCCGGTCGGCCCCGGCGTCGATGTGCTTCTGCAGGCCGGCCCGGTCGGTGAAGAAGCCGGTCGACTCCAGCGCGACCTGGCAGCCCAGTTTCTTCCAGGGCAGGTTGGCCGGGTCCTTCTCGGCGAGGATCGGGATCTCCTTGCCGTCGACCACGATGGCCTTCTCGGCGGCCTCGACCTTGCCGGGGTAGCGGCCGTGGACGCTGTCGTACTTCAGGAGGTTCGCCAGCTGCTTGGCGTCGGACAGGTCGTTGATCGCGACGACCTCGAAGTCATTCGGTCGCTCCGCCATGACGCGGAAGACCAGGCGGCCGATGCGACCGAAACCGTTGATGCCAACACGAACGGCCATGGAAGGCTCCCCAGTCCAGTAGGGTGTGAAACGCGTGTGGTGTGCCTCGCCGGGGGGGGCGGAGATCGCAAGTCGGCGTGTTCAAAGCGACTTCGTCTCGATCGAGGCGGATTATAGGACTCCCGAGATCGGCCTGTCAATCCGAGCCGACCGTCCCGGCGGGGGCCCGGGCCGTCTCGCTTGTCCTGCCCGCGTCGGCCCCCTTAGAATGGGGGTTTGGACCGAGACGGGCCGCCGGACGGGGGCCCAAACGCCCGGGAAGGACGTCGACCATGGACGAGGGCCAACGCGAAGGTCCGGCCGCCCCCGAGACCCGGACCCAGCCGATGCAGCACGGCCACCGGCCCGCCGCCGCCGAGCAGGCGCCCGCCACCCTGGTGCCGGAGGCCGGCTGGCACTTCCTCCACCTCTTCTACCGGGTCGACCGCGAGGCCCTCTCCCGGCTCTCGCCCGAGGCCCGCCGGCAGGGTCGTGCGGAGCTGCTGGCCGCGCTCGACCCGACCGCGTCCCCGGGCGTCGAGCAGCGGCAGTGCTTCGCCGTCCCCGGCCACAAGGCCGACTTCGGCCTGATGCTGGCCGGGCCCGACCTGAGGGCCATCCACGGCGTCGAGACGGCGATCCAGGCCTCGGCACTCGGCCCGGCGCTGGTGCCCAGCTACTCGTTCTACTCGATCACCGAGGTCTCCGAGTACGTCCCCGACGCCGACCAGTACGCCGCCATCCTCCGGGACCGGGAGGGGATGGACCCCGAGAGCCCGGCCTTCAAGGCGAAGGTGAACGCCTACACGAACCGCCTGGCCCCGATGAACCGGCAGCGGCTCTACCCCGAGTTCCCCGACTGGCCCTGCTGCTGCTTCTACCCGATGAGCAAGATGCGTCAGGGGGACCAGAACTGGTACCTGCTGCCCTTCGAGCCCCGCTCCCAGATGATGGCCGAGCACGGCCGGAGCGGGATGAAGTTCGCCGGCAAGGTGACCCAGGTCATCACCGCCTCGACCGGCCTGGACGACTGGGAGTGGGGCGTGACCCTCTGGGCCCGCAACCCGGCCTACCTGAAGGACATCGTCTACGCCATGCGGTTCGACGAGAGCTCGGCCCGCTACGCCCTCTTCGGCGACTTCTATTTCGGCTATTTGCTGCCCCCGGCCGAGCTGCCGGATGCCGTCCGCCTGTGACAGGAGACCCGGCCCGATCGGGCCGGATCCGGGCCGGACCGACGAGGCGACCCCACCCCACGACACCCCGGCCGGGGAGGCCAAGGGCGATGTGGACCTGCCGGAATTGCTCCCACCAGCTGGAGGCCCCCGCCGAGGTCTGCCCCTCGTGCGGGGCGGTCGACGTGGAGATCTCGGCGGCGGACGATTGGGCCCGGCCGGGCCGCTTCGGCCCGGAAATCTCCGCGGAGGAGCCGTCGACGGAATACGAGCTGCATTCGCTCCCCGACCCCGGCCGGACGGTCGAGTGCCACCTCGCCGTGACCGGGCCGGAGGCCGCCGCCGTCGCCTCCCGGCTCGGTGACCTGGGCATCCCGGCCCTCGTCTCCCGGGACGACTCCGGGGACGGGCCGGTCCACCGGATCCGGGTCCCCCTGGCGGACCTCCCCCGCGCCCTGGCCGAAGTCGACCTGCTCCAGAAGCTCGGGCGCCGGCGGGGCCGGCCCTGACCCGAGCCCCGGTCGGCCCCCGGCGGGCCGGATCGATCGATCGATCGGTCGGCCCGGGTCGGACCCCGGCATTGGATCTCAACCACCACGCGTCATCCCGAGAGGCCCCAGCCATGGACAACGAGGAGCTCACCCCCTGCTATCAGGCCCTCAGCCTGATGGAGGCCAAGTTCATCGCCGACCAGCTCAACGCCGAAGGCATCAAGGCCATCTCCGACGGGCAGGACATGCAGGACTTCCTCGGCGCCTGGGAGGGCAACCCCCGCGTCTACGTCCAGCGAGGCGACCTCCCCCGGGCCGAGAAGTGGCTCGCCGAGTATGAGGAGAACCGCAAGCGGCACGCCGAGGAGGAGGCGGAGGGCGGGGAGTGAACCCCGACGCCCCCATCGTCCTCCGGCATCTCGGGACCGCCCGATGACGTCGGGTCCGGTCCCGTCCCGACCCGATCAGGGTCGGTCGCCCGCCTCCCGACGATGCCGGTACTCCCCGACGATCGCGGCCGGGTCCTCGTCGAACAGGTCCTTGCAGCCGGAGCAGCAGACGAGATAGGTCGTCCCCTCGAAGGAGACGGGGATGGTCCCCTTGCCGCCGGTGACGATGCACTCGGGGCCGGAGGAGCCGGAGGCGAACGTGACCCCCTGCCGGGTGTAGCCGACCTCGGCCAGCCGGGAGTCGATCGGGCTGCCGGGCCGTCGGCCCTCGAACAGGAGCAGGAACCGGGTCTCGTGCAGGGGCGTGATCGAGATGCCCCGGATGCCGTCCTCGACCTCCGGATCCCCCGCCTCGAGCTCGAGCCGACCCCGGTCGTCGGGCTCGCCGGAGAACCGCCGGTCTGAGCCGTCGGCCAGGGTCGCGTCGAGCAGGAAGCGGCCGGGCCGCTCGGGGTCGGGACGCAGCCGGGCCGACCGGAGCATCGCGCCCTCGGCCTCGGCCACGGTCAGCTCCAGGGCGGCCGAGTCCGTGGTCAGCGACCAGGCCCAGGAGGCCGACTCCCGCCAGGCCCCCTCCGCGCTGCCCCTTCGGGGTTGTCCCGCCCCCTTCCATTCGCCGACCAGCCCGGAGAAGGGGGCGAGCGCCTCCTGATCGGCCCGTCGGTCCCGGGGCATCGGGAGGGGCCCGGGGGACATCCCGAGGGTCGAGAGGAGCAGGAGCGTCGTCGCCGAGATCGTCCGACGGGCCATCGGCATGTCCTCCCCCGATCCGAGGCCGGGGAGGACGGCCGACGGCCCCCGGTCGGATCAGGACTGCTGCAACTGGTTGATCTTGTTGTACAGGGTCTTCAGGCTGATGCCCAGCTCCTTGCTGGCGGCCGGCTTGTTGCCGTTGTGCTTCTCCAGCACGACCTGGATGTAGTGCATCTCCAGGTCCCGGAGCGTCGGGGTCCCGTCCGGCACGGCGAAGTGGGGCCCGCCGACGGCCGAGGCGGGGGAGGCCGGCGAGGGGATCGGCGGCGTGGGCCGGCGGCCCATGCCCTGCGTCGGCAGGTGCTCGGCCCGGATGGGGCCCCCCCGGGAGAGGATGGTGGCCCGCTCGATCGCGTTGGCCAGCTCCCGGACGTTGCCCGGCCAGTCGTGGGCCGTCAACGCCTCGATCGCCTCCGGGGTCAGCTCGGGCATCGGGCCGGGGCGCCGGCCGGCGTAGCGCCGGAGCATGTGGGCGGCGAGCACGGCGATGTCCCCCTTGCGGTCCCGGAGCGGGGGGGAGTGGATCTCGAAGGTGTTGATCCGGAAGTAGAGGTCCTCGCGGAACTGGTCCTCGGCGACCATCTCCCGGAGGTCCCGATTCGTGGCGCAGAGGACCCGGACGTCGGCCCGGAACGGCTCGTTCTCGCCGACCCGACGGATCTCCCCGGATTCGAGGAAGCGGAGCAACTTGACCTGCAGGCCCTTGGTCAGCTCGCCGACCTCGTCGAGGAACAGGGTGCCGCCGTTGGCGACCTCGAAGAGCCCCTTGCGGTTGACCTCGGCCCCGGTGAAGGCCCCCTTGCGGTGGCCGAACAGCTCGGACTCGATCAGGTTCTCGGGCAGGGCGCCGCAGTTGACCGGGACGTAGGATTGGTCGGCCCGGAGGCTCTGCTCGTGGAGGGTCCGGGCGATGAGGTCCTTGCCGGTGCCCGTCTCGCCGAGGATCAGGACGGTGGCCTCGGTGGGGGCGACCGTCTCGATCAGGCGCTTGACCTCCTGCATCGTCGGGGTCTCGCCGACGAGCATCGGCGAGCCCCCCTCGGCGGCCTTGAGCCGGGTCTCCAGGGCGGCGTTCTTGTTGGTCAGGTCTCGGCGCTCGGCGATCCGGTTGAGGACCACCTCCAGCTCGGCCCACTTGCAGGGCTTGGTGAGGTAGTCGAAGGCGCCGAGGCGGAGGGCCTGGACGGCGGTGTCGACGGTGGCGTGGCCGGTCATGAGGATGACCTGGGTCTCCGGGCTGAGCAGCCGGAACTTCTCCAGGACCTCGATGCCGGTGAGGCCGGGCATCTGGATGTCGAGCAGGGCGGCGTCGAAGCGGCCGCGCTCCAGGGCCCGGATGGCGGCCTGGCCGTCGGGGCAGGCGGTGACCTCGTGGCCGAGCCGGGGCAGCTCGCGTTCCATCAGGTCCCGCAGGTGGGCCTCGTCGTCGGCGAACAGGATCCGAAGGCCGCCCTGATGCGTCTTGTCCATGACCGCTTCCTCCTCCGTGATCGTGCGGCGGCCCCGTCGCCGGTTCCGTCCGGCCTCAGCCGTCGTGCGTCCGGGACGGCCGGCCGGGTCGGGCCGACCGTCCCGGGTCGCCGGGCGATCGGGCTAGTTCTTCGGTTCGGCCCCGCCCTTGGCGGGGTCGGGGATCGGCTCCAGGACGAACAGGTTCGTCTCCGAATCGGCCCGGGTGGTGAAGTCGTCCGGGTAGTCGTCGCCGATGGTGCGGTAGCAGAGCATGACGAAGGGGCGTCCCTCGTCGTTGGTCCCCTTGCGGATGATCCCCCGGGCGGTGTCGCCGATGGTGCCGGGGGGGCCCCCGGTGTTCTCCATGTCGAGGCGGTCGGGCTTCTCCCCCTCGGCCGGCTTCAGGGCGTACTCGCAGGCGTAGAGCGTGTTCTCGTCGGCGTCGAGCACGGTGATGAGCGACTCGGTGATCCGGACGAGGTGGGTGCCGATCCGGTCGGCCGGCAGGGGCTCGCCGTCGTCCTCCCCGGAGACGATCTTGTAGAAGCCGACGTAGGTGTCGGGCAGGCCCGGGTCGTCGACCTGCTTGGCGGTGAGGGCCTCCTCCCGGTCCTGGGCGGGGGCCGCCGGGGCGAGGGCCAGGCTCGTCGCCAGGCCGAGGCCGAGGGTGATCGCGTTTCGCATGAGTGATTATCCTTCGACGGGGATCGACGGGGGCGTCGAGGCGTCGTCGCCCCCCACCGCCGCGGCGGAGGTGCAAAGCGGGTGCCGCCCCCGGCTCGGCTCGGGGCCGCCCCGGTCCCTCCTGGGAGGGAGGGGCTGCGAGGGGAGCAGGACGGTGAAGGTCGACCCGAGGCCCTCGCCGGGGCTGGTCGCGGCGATCTCGCCGTGGTGCTGGCTGACGATCCGGTGCGAGATCGACAGCCCCAGGCCGGTGCCCTTGCCCGCCTTGCGGCGGGTGAAGAACGGCTCGAAGATGTTCTCCAGGACGTCGGGGGCCATGCCGCAGCCGTCGTCCCGGAAGGACAGCTCGGCCTGCCCGGCGGCCATCCGGGCGTCGATCCGGAGCGTCCCGCCGGCCTCCATGCTGTCCAGGGCGTTGACCACCAGGTTCAGGGCGACCTGCTTGATCTCCTGGGGGTCGACCAGGGCCACGACCGACTCCCTCGGCTGGAAGACGATCCGCTTGTCCCGGTACTTGCCCATGTGTCGCATCATCTCGACGACGCCGTCGATCAGCTCGACCAGGTCCGTCCGCTGGCGCTGGATGTCGTTGCAGCGGGAGAAGTCCAGCAGCTTCTCGGTGATCCGCTTGCAGCGGAAGGCCTCCTCCTGGACCATCCTCATGTAGTCCCGGGCGACCCGGGCGTCGCCGGTGCCCTCGGGGTCGGCGGCCTTGAGGACCGGGTCGAGGCGGTGCTCCAGGGCCTCGGCGCAGAAGGCGATCGAGGCCAGGGGATTGTTGATCTCGTGGGCGACGCCCGCGGCGAGGAAGCCGACGCCGGCCAGCCGCTCGGAGCGGACGAGCTGGCGGCTCCGCTCGGCGACCTGGCGCTCGAGGTCGGCGTAACTGGCGCCGAGCCGGGCGATCATGTCGTTGAAGGCCTCGGCGAGGGCCTGCATCTCGTCCCCGGTGGCCAGGTCGATCGTGTAGTCGAACGACCCCCGGGCGACGTGCCGGACCCCCCGGTGCAGCAGGCGGATCGGGGCGAAGACCCAGCGGTGCACCAGCTTCGTCAGGCCGCAGAGCATCGCCAGGACGGCCAGGGCGGCGGTCCAGACGATGACCCGGCTGGACTGGTAGTGCCGCTTCGAGGCCTCCAGCACCAGGAAGAAGTCGCTGTGCAGCTTGTCCGGCAGGCTGACGGCCGAGGCGGTGAGGCGGTCGAGCCGGGCCCGGGTCAGGGCGTAGGGCTCCCAGGGCCCGGCGTTGAGCAGGTCGGCCTCGGGGTGGCGGGCCACGTAGATCGAGGTCCGCTCGGTCATCGGCGGGACGGCCTCGTCGGGCTCGAAGTGCTGGAGGATGCCGGCGAGGTCCTCGTCGATGAGGAAGGCGAGCGTGAACTCCTCCCGGCCGTCGGAGCGGTTGCCCCGGAGGCTGTTGCGCTCCAGCTCGGCGTAGTACCGGGCGAGGGCCTGCCGGGCGGCCCGGATCCGGGAGAGCAGCCGGTCGAGGATCTCCTTGCGGCGGGCGTCGGCGTCGATCACGGTGACGAAGGGCCCGGAGGCGCGTCGGAGCTCCTCGTCGGCCGGGGCGGGAGGGGCGGCGCCCTCCGGGTCCTCGGCCGGCAGGGCGGCCCGGAGCCGCTCGGGCCAGTCCCGCAGGGGAGCGCCCTCGAGCCTCCGCGGGGGGCGAGGCGAGGCCAGCCCGGGGGGGGAGGCGGGGAAGAGCTGGTCCAGCTCGTGGTCGTCGAGGTCGAGCTGCATGACCGCCTGGAGCAGGTCCTTCGAGGCCCCCAGCTCTCGGAGCTGGTCGGTGAGCGTCAGGTTGCTCCGATGGAAGGCGCGCAGGCCGACGATGGCGCCGGCCAGCAGCGTCATCATCATGGCGACGACCAGGCTCAGGCCGAGGATCAGCTTGATCCGGATCGGCCATCGGGGCATGGCGGCGACCTCCGTGTCGGGCGTCCCTCGGGCGTTGCCGGCGATCGCGGGGGGGAGGTCCTGCGTCGTCGGGATCCCCCGGGCATCCTCCCCGAGGGCGCGGGAATTTAACACAACCCCGGCGGGCTGAGAAGGCGGGGCGTCGGGTTTTCTCAAGTCGGGGGCCGATCCGGCCGGGGGGGGCTCAGTGGAGCCGGCCCAGGGCCCCGGTGGTGACGGCGAGCAGCAGCGCCGTCGTCAGCGCCAGGCCGACGGCCAGCCTGAGCCCGGCCAGCCGGGCCTGGAAGCGGCGCTCGGCCTCGGGGCGGCCCTCCAGCCCCCGGAGGAAGGAGATCCGCCTCGCGATGCTGCCGTGCCGCCAGGAGCGGGCCCGGGGCTCCATGCCGTTGAGCATCGCCACGCTGGAGAGGGCCTCGATGAAGATGCCGATGCCGACCGGGCAGAGCGTCTCGGGCACCGCCGGCCCGGGGCCGGGCAGGGCGTTGACGTCCGGGTGGGGGGGGCAGCCCCCCCGGCCGCAGGAGACGACCCGGCAGCCGAAGACGTCGGCCTGGCGCTCGAAGCGTCGGGAGAGGTAGCCGAAGATCAGCAGGAAGTAGGCCGCCCCGAACCCCAGGGCCGCGGCGCCCTGCACCACCAGCTCCACCGTCGGGTCCCGCCCCCAGGCCCAGATCGGCGAGCCGATCGCCAGGAAGCGGTCGATCCCGCTGGTCAGCAGCGACATCACCCCCATCGTGCCGAGGAAGAACAGCCCGAAGTAGGCGAGGTGCCGGTGGGCGACGTGGCCGACCTCGTGGCCGAAGACGGCCTCGATCTCCCGGGGGGAGAGGTTCTCGACCATCGCGTCGGTCAGCAGGACGTAGCGGAACCAGGGGGTGGCGCCGGTCACCCCGGCGTTGACGAGGCCGCCGCCGGTGTCCCAGACCAGAATGTCGGTGTACCGGAACCCGAAGCGGCGGGCCAGGCGTTCCAGCCGGTCCCGGAGCGGCCCCGGCGGCATCGGCCTGGCCGGCCAGCTCAGGCGGACGAAGGCGGGGGAGAGCACCAGGATGGTCGCGCCGAGCCCGGCATAAAGGGCGAGCGAGACCCAGGCCGCGGGGTCCCCCCCGGGGGAGATCCACCCCTGGAGATCCTGCACCACCGCGAAGAGGACCGCGACCGGCAGGACCAGGCCGAGCGCCTGCCTCGCCTTGAACACCAGGTAGCCCGCCAGCCAGGAATGCTTCACCCCCCGCATCCCCGAGGCCTTGAGCACCCGGTCCGCCTGGTAGAGCCCCGACCAGGCGGCCAGCAACATCAGCAGGAACGGCAGCAGGACGACCGCCTCCTCCGCGATCGTCCAGCCGGAGAGGCCCATGCCGACGGCGACGGCCTCCGGCCATCGGCCCAGGTGGACCACCAGGCCGAAGGCGACCACCGCCAGCACTTCCAGCCCGAGCGAGGCCCGGGCCAGCCTCCGGCGGTCCTCCAGCGTCGGCCCGGCCCTGGCCACCCGGCGGGCCATCAGCCCGCCGACCAGGGCCGAGATCGACCCGACCGTCGCCACGGCGGTCATCGCCAGCAACGCCCGCCCCAGGGCGTCCGCACCGCCGGGGCCGGGGACGCCCCCGGGGGCCGGCGAGACCGGCGACCAGAAGGCCACGAAGAGGGCGACCAGGGCGATCAGGGGCATCCTTGGGGGCACTCTCCGTGCGGGGCGGATCGTCGGGATCGCCCGGGGACCGCCTCGCCGAGCCCGGCCGGGGCGCCGGAGCCGGGGCGGCCCCGGCGGCCGCCCGGCGTGCCCGACGGCGACCGGCCGATCGGGTCGGCGATCGGATCGATCAGTGGGGCCCGGCACCCTCGACGACGACCTGCACGGCCAGGGGCCGGGGGGCGTCCTCGCCGTCGACCTCGAAGGGCATCGAGAGCAGGACGCCGGTGCGCCCCTGCTGCTCGTCCCGGACGATCGAGGGGGCCTCGGCGCCCTCGGGGGCGGGCAACAGGAGGAAGACCGAGGGGTGGGTGGTCCCCGAGGGGCCGCTGCTGAGGATCTGGAGGTCCTCCTGGGAGACGGGCTCGACCTCGACGTCCTCGTCGGCGTAGGAGAGCAGGAAATAGTCCCGGAATTCGCTGACGCCGAGGTGGTCGCCGTCGACCGGCTGCAACCCGTACCGCATCGTGTAGACGCCGGGCAGGATGACCTGATCCTTGTAGTCGCCGGCCTCCCCCTCCAGCCTCATGGCCCCGACGAGCTGGCCCGCCTCCAGGAAGGGCAGCAGGATCGACCCGGACGGGCCGCCCGGCGCCTCGGCGGCCGGCACCGACTTGCGGAGCCAGAGGTCGACGACCGGCGTCCCCTCCGCGTCCAGGACCCGGAGGCCCTCCTGCTGGAGCGCCTCCCGGACCGGGGCGGCGATCTCCTCGGGGGGGGCCTCGGCGAGCGCCTCGACGCGGTAAGAGTCCTGGGCCGTCGCGGGAGGCCCGGTCGGGGCCAGGCCGAGGGCCGAGCAGACGATGGCGAACGTCGCACGCATGAGCGTTCGATCCCTCCGGTTCGATTCGTTCGGGGAGGAGTGGGTGGGGGGAGGTCGTTCGGGCGGGTCCTCGAAGGACGAGGCCCGCCGGGCGTCCCCTCGGGGACCGCGGCCGGCGGGCCCGGGATCCGGCTCGATGCCGGTCGGGGCCGGCTCGATCGCCCGCTCAGTAGGCGAACCGGCCGACGAAGCTACTCCGGGCATTCGGGGAGGCCCAGGTGCTGTCCAGGCCCTCGCCCCGGAAGGAGTGGCCCAGGGTGTAGGCCGGCAGGACCTCGACCCCCTCGGCGAGCGGCTCGTAGGCGATGACCTCGTTGCCGCAGAGGCAGTCATTGGCGTCGAGCGGCCGGGTGGCGATTTCGGCGAGGCCGGCGGCCTGGAACCGGGCCGGCGGGGCCAGCGGCATGATGTGGGCCTTGTGGGAGGGGCCGTGGGCCTCCAGGTGGCAGTGCTCGTCGACGCTCAGGTCGATCGACGCGACCTCGACGGCGACCACGTTGTCCAGGCGGCCGCCGCCGAGCCGTCGGGCCATCGCCGCCAGGGCGGCCCGCTGCCGGGCGTCGGCCCGCTCGTCGACGATCAGCACGGACTCGGCCCGCTCGGGGCGGTCCTCGGAGAAGGTCGAGGTCCCCTTGACGGCCGCCGCGACGCCGAGCCCGGCGAGGTCGACGCCCTCGAACGAGCCCTCGGTCACCTTCCAGGCCATCACGGCGCGGTCGCCGACGATGAAGACCTCGGAGTTGGAGAAGCAGGGGCCGGTGAAGACGTCGGCGGTCCGGGCCTCGAGGTAGTGGCCCTGGACCTGGACCGGCTCGGAGGCGTGGGCGGCGGCGCCGACGACCAGGGCGGCGCAGAGGGCGGAGAGGCTCATTCGCATCGGGGAGGACTCCTTCGCTCGGGTCGGGTCACGGGGGAGGGACTCGGTCGCGGAGGGGCGCGGGCCTTCGAGGTCGATTATTCGGAACGACCAGGGTTTGCGTCAAGTTAAAGCGTCGTTTATGCGGGCCCCGCCCCGCCGCCCCCCTTCGCGGTCGGGGGGAGGACGCGTCGCGCCCGCCCCGTCCCCGGTACGATGCCCGGCCCCGGATGGGTCGCCCGAATTCGCCCCGGGTCGCGCCCCGGGCCCCTCCGCCCCCCCGGACGAGGACGGCCCCCCGACCCGGGGGATCGGGTCGGGGGGCCGGTTCGATCGGGGAGGGAGGCCGAGGGTCACTCGCCCCCGGCGATCACGTTGACCAGCCCGGAGGCGACGGGGGTGTCGCTCTGGAAGCTGTTGAGGTTGCGGACGACGTCCATCGTGATGAAGGAGAGGACCATCATCAGGACGGTGGTCGCGCAGAGCACGCCGACCCAGACGCCGCCCCAGGGCGGCCCGCCGGCGTCGGAGAGCAGGGCGGAGCGCCGGCCGGCGGCCGAGGAGGTGGCGGCGGCGGCACCGGAGGCGGCCGCCGGCTCGTCCCAGCCGACGCCTTCCATCTCCTCGGAGGCGGACAGCTCGGCCTCGACGGCGTCCCCCAGGCCGTCGTCCTCGTCGTCGCCGGCGATGCCGGGCCCCAGGGCGGTGGCGGCGCTCTGGTCCACGTCCTCCTCGTCGACGGCGAAGACCTCGGAGGCCGAGTCGCTCTCGTCCAGGTCGAAGTCGCTGTTGGCGTCCAGCTGCATCGTGTTGTCGTCGCCGCTGTCGAGGGCGTCGACCTCGAAGTCGGTGTCCTCGAAGATGTCCTTCTGGCCCTCGGCCCGCACCGGCAGGGCGGTCGCGGAGGGGTCGGAATCGGGGGCCAAGCCGGGCATGGCCGTGGCCGAGGGGTCGGGGCGCTGGGCGGCGGCCGGCTTGGGCTTGGCCTTGGGGGCGGGCGCCTTCTTGGGCTCGTCCTCGTCGCCCAGCGGGGCCAGCTCGATCGAGTCGGCGTCGTCGAGCCCGCCCATCTGCTGGAGGTTGATGCCCGAGTCGCTGGGCCGGCCGAGGTTGACGCCGGAGGTCGACGGCTCGGCCCCGGTGACGTCCGAGTCGCTGGGCCGGGGGGCGGCGGCGTCGAACTCGTCGCTGGCGTCCAGTGCGGTCAGCTCGAAGTCGCTGCCGGATTCCGGCTGCAGCGCGTCGATCACGCTGGAGGGGGTCAGCTCGAAGTCGCTGTCGTCCTCCTCCGGGGCGCCCGGGCCCTCGGCCCGGAAGTCCAGCTCGTCGTCCGAGCCGATGGGGCTGGGCCGGAGGGTGGTCTCGTCGCTGCCGCTGCCGCTGCCGGGGTCGTGGCTCCGGGCGATGCCGCTGCCGCTGCCGCTGCTGCCGAGCCCGCCGCCGGCGAAGGAGGAGCCGGAGTCCTCGTAGTCCTTGGTGCCGAAGACCTCGAACGACTCGTCGGTCCCCTCCTGGACGAGGGTGACGTCGGAGTCGCTGGAGCTGCGGCCCCCGCCCATGGGGGGGACCACGTCGATCTCCCCGGAGAGCTGCACGTCGGAGTCGCTGGCCCCCTTGGGGCCGTCCTCGGGGACGAGGCGGACGTCGGAGTCGCTCGGCTGCTTGCCCGAGGTCTCCATGCCGATGATGTGGGAGCTTGAGCCGCTGCCCATCGGCAGGGCGGCGTCGTCGAGCAGGATGTCGGCGTCGGAGCCCGACTCCCGCGAG
Source organism: Tautonia plasticadhaerens (assembly GCF_007752535.1). GTDB lineage: Bacteria > Planctomycetota > Planctomycetia > Isosphaerales > Isosphaeraceae > Tautonia > Tautonia plasticadhaerens. The sequence continues at coordinate 7,121,600 of NZ_CP036426.1, read as the reverse complement.
GGCACGTCCTCCCGGGAGGCGGGGCCGAGGTCGGACTTGGCCACGCCGAGGTTGAAGATCGACTCCGGGGAGTCCTCGTCGACGCTCTCCATGCCGCTGCCCCCCTGTTCGGGGATCAGGTCGAGGTCGGAGAGGGAGAGGTCCGGGTCGCTGCCCATGCCGCTGCGGCGGGCCAATTCGTCGATGTCCGAGACGCGGAAGCGCCACGAGCCGCTGTCGAGGAAGGCCCGCACCTCTCGGCGCTGGGCCTTCTGCTTCAGCTCCTCGGGGTTCATGCCGAGGGCCCGCGCGGCTTCCTCCAGGGTGTAGAACTGAGCCATAGGGACGTGCTCCTCGCTTCGCAGGCGGCCGAGCGGCCGGGTCGAATCGATTCGGTGGAAGTCGGCGGTGCCGATCGCCGAGGGAGGAGCGTCGCGTCGAACCGTCCGGAGGGGAGGTCCCCGCCGCGAGCCCCGTGAATTATTGCCCCGAGATGCCCCTCGGGCGAGGCGCGGCGACCATCGCCTCGACCGCCGCGACCTCCGGGGGCAGGTTGTTGTACTCCGAGAGCCGGAGATCCGGCCCGAACTGCCGGGCGGCTTCGAGCTTGATCGAGCCCCCCTTGAAGCCGTCGATCTTGTAGATCGCCATCGCCTGGGTCCGCTGGTCGATCAGCACCAGCCGGGTGCCGCCCGGGTCTCCCGGGGCCGAGGTCGTCAGCGCCATCAGGCCGCCGGCCGACCCCTGGGTCGGGCCGCCCTCGGCCTGCACGCCCCGGGCCGGGCCCGCGCCCAGCATCCAGGCCGTCGCCAGCCCGAGCACCGCCCCCGGCACCCCGAACCCGAAGATCGGACCGAGCCTCCGGCCCGGCGTCCGCTCGGTCTTCCCGATCGGAACCATGATCACCTCCCTGTCCTGATCCGACCCGATTCGACCACCGAGCCCGGCGGAAAGTTCCGCCCCCGGCGACCGATCCCGTGGCGACCCGGGCCCGAGGCCCGGGCCCGAGCGCCGTACGTACATGCGGCCGGCATCGGCGCGTCGCGACGACGATCGCGAAACCAGTCTATCACACCGGGGGGCGGTTCAGGGGATGCGCGACGGGAGACGCGACGGCCGGAATCGGCCTCGAAGGTCGGCGAGCGACGATGATGCGGCACGCTCCCATTGTAGGGATCCCCCGGGGCCCCGCAACCCCACCCTCGGGCCGGGCTTGCCCCCGGGGCCGGTTGCGGGTTGAATGTCGTCGGGAAAATTGTTGGAGCTTTGCTTGAATCCCCCATCGAGATGACGTTAGGGTAAAGGCGTCTCAATCCGGGACATCCCCGGGAGGACGCCGCCCGACTCGATCCTGCCCGGCCCCCGAGGGGCCGACCATCCGCCTCCGCTCGGGCCCCACTCCTCCTCCTCCGCCAGCCGCTTCGGGAGCGACCCCATGCTGCGACGACCGAACCCGGGACGGATTCTCCGCGGGCCCTGGCCCGTCCTGGTCGCCCTGACCCTCTCGGGGCCTTCCCCGGCGGTCGCCGACGACGGGCAGCCCGGGGGGTCGATCGGACAGCCGGCCTCCCTCGCGGTCGAGCCGGGAGATGCGGTGCTCTCCGGCCGGAGGGCGACGGCCCAGCTCATCGCCACCGCCACCGACCCCGACGGATCGGTCCGGGACCTCACCCGGCTGGTCGAGTGGGCCAGCCTCGACCCCGATGTCGCCGTCGTCGACCCCCGGGGCCGCGTCGTCCCGGTCGCCGACGGGCAGGCCCGGATCGTCGCCTCCGGCGGCAGCGTCGAGGCCCGGACGACCGTCACGGTCCAGCAGATGGGGTCCCCCGACCCGGTCAGCTTCCGCCACGACGTGATGCCCGCCCTCAGCCAGGCTAGTTGCAACACGGGGGCCTGCCACGGCACCCCGACCGGCAAGGGCGGTTTCCGCCTCAGCCTGCTCGGCTACTTGCCGGACGAGGACTATCGGGTCCTCAGCCGGGAGATCGCCGGTCGCCGGGTCGACCCCTTCGACCCGGATAACAGCATGATCCTCACCAAGCCGCTCGGCCTGATCGCCCACGAGGGGGGCCAGCGCCTCTTCCGGGACACCAAGACCTTCGAGTTCCTCCGGGACTGGATCGCCGAGGGGGTGAAGGACGACCCCGAGAGCCCCAGGGCCGTTTCCCTGGAGATCGTCCCCGGCGATCGGATCCTGCACGCCCCGGCGATCTCCCAGCAGGTCGTCGCCCGCGTGAGCTACGCCGACGGCTCGACCCGGGACGTGACCCCGATCTGCTACTACGGCTCCTCGAACACCGACATCGCCGAGGTGGACGCCTCCGGCTTCGTCTCGTTCAAGAAGCGGGGCGAGGTGGCCGTCATCGCCCACTACCTGGACCTGGTCGCCGTCGTCCGGCTGACGCACCTGGTCGAGGTCCCCGGGTTCGCCGAGGTCGACGTGCCGACCGACAACCTGGTCGACCGCGCCGTCTTCGACAAGCTCAACCGCATGCGGATCGCCCCCTCCGAGCCCTGCACCGACGAGGAGTTCATCCGGAGGGCCTACCTCGACACGATCGGCGTCATGCCGACCCCCGGGGAGACGAAGGCGTTCCTCGACGACCCCTCGCCGACCCGGTACGAGGAGATCGTCGAGACCCTGCTGGAGCGCCCCGAGTTCAACGACTTCTGGGCGTTGAAGTTCGCCGACGTGCTGCGGTCGAACTCCCGGCTGATCAAGTCGAAGGGGGCCTACGCCTTCCACCGCTGGATCCGGTCGCAGATCGAGCAGAACGCGCCGATCGACGGCTTCGTCCGCCAGCTCCTGACGGCCGAGGGGTCGACCTTCGACAACCCGGCGGCGAACTACTACCGGATCAGCCGGACGCCCGAGGAGGCGGTCGAGACGACGGCGCAACTGTTCCTGGGCGTCCGGATCCAGTGCGCCAAGTGTCACAACCACCCCTTCGAGCGCTGGACCCAGGACGACTACTACGGCTTCGCCGCCTTCTTCTCCCGGGTCAAGCAGAAGCCGGGCCTGCTGCCCGACGAGGAGATCATCTTCGCCGCCGACTCCGGGGACGTCCGCCAGCCCCGGACCAACGCCGTGATGCCCCCCAAGGCCCTCGGCGGCCCCGTCTACGGCGACGACGAGCGGGAGGACTCCCGCAAGAATCGGCTGGCCGAGTGGCTCACCGGCGAGGAGAACGACTTCTTCGCCAAGAGCACGGTCAACCGGATCTGGTACCACGTGATGGGCAAGGGGATCGTCGACCCGGTCGACGACTTCCGGGACTCCAACCCCGCCTCCAATGACGAGTTGCTCGACGACCTCGCGGCCGACTTCGTCTCCAGCGGCTACGACCTGCGGCACCTCGTCCGGACGATCCTCACCAGCCGGACCTACCGCCTCAGCGCCCGGACCCACGACCTGAACGCCGACGACGAGATCTACTTCTCGCACGCCGTCACCAAGCTGCTGCCCGCCGAGGTCCTGCTCGACGCCATCTCGTCCGTCGCCGACGTGCCGACCGCCTTCAACGGCCTGCCCGCCGGCTCGAGCGCGATCGAGATCCCCGACGGCCAGATGGACCACCCTTTCCTCAAGACCTTCGGCCGACCCGCCCGGGAGCTGGCCTGCGAGTGCGAGCGGGAGAGCGACTCGAACCTCTCCCAGGCCTTGCAGCTCATCGGCGGCTCGACCGTACACGACAAGCTCCGGGCCGACGGCGGCCGGATGCACCGCCTGGCCGAATCGGGCAAGCCCGCCGCCGAGGTCACCGCCGACCTCTACGCCGTGGCCCTCTCCCGGCCCCCGACCGACGCCGAGCTGGAGGCCGCCGTCGCCCACATCGCCGGCGCCGGCGCCGAGGGCCGCCGCCAGGCGATCGAGGACCTCGGCTGGGTGCTCATCAACTCCAAGGAGTTCCTCTTCCGCCATTGATCGAGCGACAGATCGGCTGCCTGGCCGCCTGATCGGTTGCGAGATCGAACACGGGGGCGCGACTTATCGGGTCGCGCCCCCGTCCTGTTCTTCCCGGAGACCATGGGGAGACCGGCCGGTCCCAGGTGGGGGCGGGCTCAGGGCGGATCGGATGGCTTCGGCTCGGCCTGCCCGTCTCCAGATCCGGGAGGAGGGGATGGACTCGTCCGGCTTGACAGCCCCGGAGCCGGGGGCGGACCATGAGGGCCGTCGGATCCGATCGAAGAAGGCCGGAGAAATGCCCCGATGCCCGAGCCCCGAGCCGTTCTGTTCGACTTCGACGGCGTGATCGCCGACACGGAGAACGTCCACGTGGCCGCCTGGGAGCGGACGTTCGCCCTGATGGGGCTGGACGTGCCCCCTGAGCAGTGCTCGAAGGCCGCCGAGCTGGACGACCGCCCGTTCCTGGCCGAGATCCTGGAGGGGAAGGGGATCGAAGGGGGGGCGATCGACGGGTGGGTCGGCCGCAAGCAGCAGCTCGCGGCGGCGATGCTCCGGGACGAGCCGAGGCTCTACCCGGGGGTCGTGGGGCTGATCCGGAGGCTGCAGGACCGGGCGAGCCTGGCGGTCGTCTCGACGGCAAGGCGGGGGGACGTGGCCCTGGTGCTCTCGGCCGGGGGGATCGCCGATGCGTTCGGGGCGATGGTGGGGAAGGAGGACGTGTCGAACACCAAGCCGGACCCGGAGCCCTACCGGACGGCCCTGGAGCGGCTCGGGCTCGCCGCGGAGGAGGCGGTGGCGATCGAGGACTCGGCCGCGGGCCTCGCATCGGCGAGGGGGGCGGGCATCCGCTGCCTGGCGGTCGGCCACCGGCATGGCATGGGGGTCTGGGTGGGGGAGTCGCCGTTCCTGGAAGACCTAGCGGACGAGGAGGCGGTGCTGGAGGCGCTGGGGTTCGTCGACTGACTGAAGCGGACCCCACGCGGCGCCGCGTGAGGTCCGTCCCCCTCCCCGATCAGCGGGAGCGGAACCAGGAGACGAACCGGGCCAGCCCCTCGTCGAAGGGGGTGGCGGGGTCGTAGCCGAGTTCGGATCGGGCCCGGCTGATGTCGGCATAGGTCTGGCGGACGTCGCCGGGCTGCTCGGGCTGGCGGTCGACGACGGGCTCCTTGCCCAGGGCCCGGCCGAGGGCGGCGATCATCTCCCGCAGGGCGATCGGCTCGGAGTGGCCGAGGTTGTAGAGGTGGTAGGACGAGCAGCGGTCGAGGGCCCGGGAGACGCCGTCGACGATGTCGCCGACGTAAGTGTAGTCGCGTCGTGTGGTGCCGTCGCCGAACATGGGGATCGGCCGGCCTCGCTCGATCAGGTCGGCGAACTTGTGGATGGCCAGGTCCGGGCGGTTCCGGGGCCCGTAGGCGGTGAAGAACCGGAGGCCGGTGACGGGCAGGCCGTGGATGTGGTGGAAGGCGTGGGCGATCAGCTCGCAGGCCATCTTGGTGGCGGCGTAGGGGCTGATCGGCGTGTCGACCCGGTCGTCCTCGCGGAAGGGGGCGTCGGGCCGGTCGCCGTAGACGCTGGAGCTGGAGGCATAGACGAACCGGGGCATCGGGTCGAGCGTCCGGGCCGCCTCCATCAGGTAGGTGGTGGCCGAGACGTTCACCTCGGCGTAGAGCCCCGGCTGCTCGATGCTCGGCCGCACCCCGGCCCGGGCGGCCAGGTGGGCGATGGCGTCGGGCCTCGACTCGGCGACGAGCCTGGAGACCCCCTCGGCGTCCCTCAAGTCCAGCTCGACGAGGCGGAATCCGGAGTGCCGCAGGGCGTCGGCCAGGTTGGCCCGCTTGCGGGTCGGGTCATAGAAGTGGTCGAAATTGTCGACGCCGACGACCTCGACGCCGTCGGCCAGCAGGCGGTCGACCAGGTGGGAGCCGATGAAGCCTGCGGCGCCGGTGACGATCATCCGGGACACGGTGGGGGCCTTTCGTCGGAGAAGTGACACGCCCGGCGATCGGGCCCGGTGCGGGCGCGGTCGGGATCGGGATTGCGATCGGGCGGACGGCCCGCCGATCGTCGGTCCGCCCCGGCCTCGATCAGGGGGGCGAGGCGACGAGCTCCCAGTGGAGTCGGCCGGAGTCGCCTTCGAGCGTGAAGCGGGTGCCCGCCTCGGTCTGGACCCCGCCGACCTCGGCAAGGCGTCGGCCGGCGTCGTCGAGCACGAAGGCCGAGACGGGGCCGTCGCGGTCCCAGGTGACCGAGGCCCGGATCGGCTCGACCCGGAGCGGGGGGCGGCCGGGGTCGGCGACCTCCCGACGCCAGTGGTCGACCCACTGGAGGTCCGTCGGCTCGACCCGGGCGACGGCGGTCACGAGGACGCGGTCGGCCCCGGCGATCGGCCCGCCGCCCGCCCCCGACGCGACGACCGCCCCCATCGGCGACCGGGACTCGACCGTCAGGCCGTCCCGGGTCGCCCTCGCCCCGTCGAGCACGCCGGCGATCCCGACGGTGCGCCCGGACTCGATCCGGAGCCGGCCGGTGCGGCGGTCCCAGGAGCCGGGGGAGCCGACGGGGGAGGACTCCCCGGCGTCCCCCAGCAGCAGGGCCGAGGCGTGGGGCAGCAGGGCGAAGACCTGGGGATTGCCGTTCACCGAGCCGGGCAGGACGAAGACGTCCTGGCCCCCCCCGGTGCCGGAGGCGGCGGCCCCCCAGGGATCGGGCCATCGGGAGACGCCCCGGCGGACCAGGGCGTCCCAGCCGGAGGACCGGGCCAGGGCGGCGGCGAAGAGGAGGTCGGGCCCCTCCCAGGGCAGGGCCCAGGCGCCGTCGGTGTAGCTGGCGTACTGGCCGACGACGTAGGGGAGGTCGGGGGCCCGCTTCGCCTCGGCCTGCTCGGCCAGCTCCGCGGTGTGGCGGCGGAGCAGGCTCCGGCGATCGGGATCGGCGAACCGGGGGAGGGCCCAGAAGAGGCGGTCGTCGACCAGATCCAGGCCCTCGGCCCGCTGGGCGGCGGCGAATTCGGGCTCCCGGCGGAAGTGGGAGGACCCGGCGATCGGCACCCGGAGGCCGAGGTCCCGGAGCCCCGCCGCCAGGCTCGACCACTGCGACGCCTCGGCCGCCTGCCAGAACGCCCGGCCGGTCCCCTTGCGATCGGCCCGGGAGCGTTCCCGGAGGGCGTCGACCTGCTCCGGGGGCAGGGCACCCGGGTCGTCGATAAGGTCGAACAGGGACAGCTCCCCGGCGAGCGTGACCCAGGCCAGGGCCGGGTCGTCCTTCAGGGCCAGGCCGGTCTCGGGGTTCACGTGGCAGAGCAGCGCCTCGGCGAACCCCAGGGCCCGGTCCCGGATCTCCGGGGAGAACGCCGCCGCCGGGCCGCCGCCGGGGGGGAGCGACCGACCGCCGGGGATCCGGTCCTCCTCCCGGAAGTGAGCCTGGCTCTGGAAGGTGATCGTGATGAAGAGACCCCGGGCCTTCATCGCGGCGATGAACCGGTCGAGGTCGGCCAGGGCGAGGGGGTCGAGCGTGCGGGTGTCGTCCGAGGTGTCGTCGATCAGGCTTCCGCCGGGGCCGAGCGGGGTGTCGAGGTCGGCCAGGGAGACGAGGTTCACGCCGGATCGGGCCAGGCGGTCGGCCAGCGCCTCGACCCGGTCGGGAGGGGCGTAGATCACCGGGGGGAGGACGGAGACCCCCAGGAATCGGGCGGGGGTGCCGTCCTCGAAGGCGAGCCGGCCGTCGGCGACGGTCACGAAGCCGTGGGAACCGGCGGGGGCGTCGAGCAGGGCGGAAAAGTCGAGCGCCGAGCCGGGCTCGATCGCCTCGGCCGGTTCGTACGAGGGCCAGGACGCGCCGTCCCCCGCGACCAGGAACGGCGTCCACGACCGGGCGCCGCCGGTGCCCCCCAGGCCGACGACCGAGACGTCGTCGACCCGGATCGAGCCGAGCCGGTCGACCTTCTCCAGCTGGAGCACGGCCCGGGAGGCGCCGGCGGGCACCGGGACCGTCGACCGGTCGACCCGCCAGCCGAAGGTGCCGGCCCATCGGGCGGCCCGGGCGGCGGAGGCCCGGCCGGGGAGCGGCTCGCCGTCGTCGTCGAGGAAGTAGACGACCGCCTGGGCGCCGCCGCCGCCCCGCAGGCCGTCCCCCTTCGCGGCGATCGAGATCGCCAGCCGGTCCATCCCCCGGACCGGCTGGCCGAGCGGGGCGAGGGCCATGTCCCCCGAGTCGCCGAGCAGGAGCATCGAGGGGGACTTGGAACCCGGATGGACCCGGGCGGCGTCCCCCTCGATCAGCCAGTGGTCGGGGACCAGCCCGCCGAGCTCGAAGCCGGGGTTGACAACGAGGTTGGTCGTCGGGGGCTCCCCCTTGGGGACCGGCTCGATCGACAGGCCGTCGACCTCCAGCGTGCCGGTCCCGCCGAGCAGGCCGATGGTCATGAGCACGTCCCGGGTGGCCGGGGGGACCGCGATCCGAGTCACCCAGCGCCCCCATCGCCCCTCGGGCAGGTCGGCGAAGGGGCCCATCGAACCTCGGGAAGTCGAGCGGAGGTCGGCGTCGAGCAGGTCGAACAGCACGCCGGGGTCCTCCCCCATCCGCTCGCCGGGCCGGAGGGGCTCGCCCTTGCGACGGACCCAGAGGCCGACGACCAGGGCCTCGACGTCCCTCCCGTCGACGCCGAACCCCCGGCTGATCCGGGCCGGTCGCGACGGCCGATTGGCCTCGAACCGCAGGAGCGTCGGGCCGACGACGCCGCCCTCGGGGACGAGCGTGCCGTCCCGGAAGTTGTACCAGCCGCCGTCCGGGACTCCGTCGCCGTCCTCGTCCCGCTCGAAGTCGTCGAGCGGGGGGGGGCCGGGGCGGACGACCAGCGGCACGTCGGCCGGATCCTGGCCCCGGGCCCGGGGGCCGGGGACGGTGATCGCGAGCCAGCAGACCGCGAGGGCGAGGACCGCCGGAGTGGCGAGACGATGCAGGGGGGTCGGTCGGCTCACGGGTCCCGGGGCTCCGGCTCGTCTTCCCCCCTGGCCCGGCGCTCGGCGGCCTCGCGCTGGGCCTTGCCGGTCATCGGCACGAACAGGGTGGGGCGGACGGCACCGCCTTCGAGTTTGCCGCCCTTCTTGTCGAAGACGTAGACCTTCTGGTCGAACCGGGAGCCGATGGGGATGACCAGCCGGCCCCCCTCCTTGAGCTGCTCGACCAGCGGCGGCGGGATCGCCTCCGGGGCGCAGGTGACGATGATCTTGTCGAAGGGGGCCGCCTCGGGCCAGCCGAGGTAGCCGTCGCCGGGTCGGGAGTGGATGTTCTCGTAGCCGAGTTCCTTGATGACCTCGGCGGCCCGCTTCGCCAGCGGCTCGTGGATCTCGATCGAGTAGACCTCGTCGACGATCTGCCCGAGGATCGCCGCCTGGAAGCCCGAGCCGGTGCCCACCTCGTAGACCCTGTCCGTCGGCTTCGGCTCGAGGACCTCCGTCATGAAGGCGACCTCGTACGGCGTGGTGATCGTCTGCCCCTCGCCGATCGGGATCGACTCGTCCTCGTAGGAGAGCCTCTGGTACGACTCGGGGACGAACTTGTGCCGGGGGACGGTGCGGAAGGCCTCCAGCACGGCCGGGTCCTCGATCCCCCGCTCGGCCAGGTGGCGCCGGACCATCCGGTCCCGGGCGGTGGCGAAGGGGTCGTCGGGCTTCGACTCGCCGCCGGCCTGGGCGGCGCCGAGTGCCGCCGCGACCAGCAGGGCGACCGCCGCCAGGGGGCTCGGCCTCGTCAATCGGTCTCGCATGGGATCCGCTCCTCCTCTCGACCCGGTCGGGATGCTTGCGATTATAGCGGGCCCGACGCGGCCCGGTGAAGCGGTCGGCCCCGACGTCACGCCGTCAGGGCCCCGGAGGTCCCCCGGGGAGCGGCATCCTGGGGATCTCGACCGCTCCCCGGCCGGGGGACATCGGCATCGGGTCGTAGTCGTGCGGCACCAGGATCGGCATGTTGTCGAGCGGGTCGCGGATGACCCGGCGTCCCCGGGAGTCGGGGAGGGGTAATTGGAGTTGAGGCAGGAGAAGGGCCGGCACCCGGGACGGGATGGAGGACGCCGTCGGCATCGGCATCAGCCCGGCCGTCACCCCGTCCGGAGCCCGCCGAGGCGGCGAGGCGGTCGGGACCGGCCCGGCCGACGGCACCACGAGACGCCGGGCCTCCTGGCCGGCCGCGCCGATCCCCCACGCCAGGGCAGTCGCGGAGACCGCCGCATAGAGGGTCTGGCGGGTGACTTGGAGCGATGGGCTGGACATGATCGTCGCCTCCTGGGTCGGGGACGGGGACGTTCCACGACGTCAACGGGCGAGCAGGGCCGTTCCTTGGGCGGATTCCTCCGGACGAGACGGATCGGACTCGGGATGCCGGGCCTCGCCACCGGCTGTGCCCCTCGGTCCCGGGCGATCGGTCGGGGATCGGGTCAGGCGAGGATCGCCTTGAGGACGTTGCCGTGGACGTCGGTCAGGCGGCGGTCGAGGCCGTTGTGGTAGTAGGTCAGCCTCGTGTGGTCGAAGCCGAGCAGCTGGAGGACGGTGGCGTAGAAGTCCCAGACGGTGACGGGGTCGACCTCCGCCCTCCGGCCGAAGGGGTCGGTGGCGCCGAAGCTGGTGCCGCCCTTCACGCCGGCCCCCATCATCCAGCAGGTGAAGCCGTCGGGGTTGTGGTCGCGGCCGGTGGTACCTTGCTGGTGGGTGGGCATCCGGCCGAACTCGGTGGTCCATAGGACGAGCGTCTCGTCCATCAGCCCTCGGGCCTTCAGGTCGGAGAGCAGGGCGGCGGTGGGCTGGTCGAAGATGGGGGCGTGCCGCTCGTAGTCGGGCTTGAGGGTCCGGTGGGCGTCCCAGTTGAGCAGGCCGTCGACCCCCGAGGCCCGGCTGGCGCAGTAGAGGTTCACGCAGCGGACGCCCCGCTCCAGCAGTCGCCGGGCGAGCAGGCAGTTGCGGGCGTAGGCGGCCTTCAGCGGGTTGGGGTCGTCCGTGCCGTAGAGGCGGTGGATCGACGAGGGTTCGGAGGCGAGGTCGGAGACCTCCGGCGCGGAGACCTGCATCCTCCCGGCCAGCTCGTAGGCGGCGATCCTCGCCTGCAACTCCTCGTCGCCGGGGCGGGCCTCGGCGTGCCGGGCGTTGAGCAGCCCGAGGTAGTCGAGCGTGGCGTCTTCCTCGGCGGCGGAGATGCCCTCGGGCCGTTCGAGGTTGCGGATCGGCTGGTGGTCGGCCAGGACGATCGCCTGGTGCCGGGCCGGGAGGAAGCCGTTGGACCAGTTGGCCTTGCCGTTGGGCGGCTCCCCCCGGATGTCGGGCAGGGAGACGTAGGCGGGCAGGTCCTCGTTCTCCCGGCCGAGGGCGTAGCTGAGCCAGGAGCCGGTGGCGGGGAACCCCTCGGTGTCGTGCCCGGTGTTCATGAACACGCACCCGGGCCCGTGGGTGTTCGTCTTCGAGGTCATGGAGTGGACGAAGGCGATGTCGTCCACGTGCCGGGCCATGTGGGGCAGGAGGCTTGAAATCGCCTTGCCGCTCTCCCCCCGCCGGGCGAACGGCCAGGGGCTGCGCATCAGGTTGCCGTTCTTGCCCTGGAAGGAGAGGAAGTCCTCCTCTCCGGGCAGCGGCTCGCCGTGTCGGCGGTCCAGCTCCGGCTTGTGCTCCCAGAGGTCGAGGTGCGAGGCGGCCCCGGGGCAGAAGACCTGGAGCACCCGCTTCGCCCGGGCCGGGACGTGGGTCATGCCCCGGCCCGGGATCCAGGCGGCGGACCCGGCCTCGTCTGGCCCCCTCGGTGTCGATGCGAGCAGGTCGTCGGCCAGCAGGCCCGCGAGGCCGATGCCGGCGAGGCCGCGGAACGACTGGCCGAGGAACCCTCGGCGGTCCACGACTCGGCCGATCAGGGCGTGGGCCCGGCGATCGTCGGGGTGATCAGGCATGGGGCGCTCGCTGTCGTCGGCCTTGAGGGGGGCGGGCCCGCCCCGTCGCCGGTCATCGATCCAGATATTCCGGGGGGAGGGGCCGATTCCCATCGTAACGCGTCGGGACGCGGCCGTGAATCGAGGAGCGCCGGGAGACCACCGGGACTCAGTCGGGCCGGGCCCGGAGGGGGTTCAGGGCCCGTCGAGCCATTCCATCGCGTTCCGGGAGAGGATCCGCTCCCGGACCTCGGGGGGCGGGTCGAGGACGTCGATCTTGGCGAGGGTCGGGTCGGGATACTGGAACGGGATGCCGGTGCCGAACAGGAGCCGGTCGGGGCCGAGGGAGTCGAGGAGCGTCTCGACCTCGTCCCGGAGGAGGACGTCGAGGCGGGCGAGGTCGATCCGGTAGTTGTCGGGCAGGCCGCCGTCCTTGCGTCCCAGGGGGGAGCCGACGTAGCCCCGGCCGTTGACGAGGTGGAACCGGGCCCCCGGCCGGGCGGCGACGAGGGCGGCGACCCGGTCGAGCGGCACGTCGGGCACGTCGACGAGCCAGCTCTGCTGGCGAGGATCCTCGACCCGGATCGGGAGGGAGAGGATCATCCTCCGCTCGGTCGCCCGGTCGACGAGGTCGAGGCAGGGGCCCGAGGTCAATTCATAGGCATGCCAGTTCGGGTAGAGCCGCAGGCCCCGGAACCCGAGGTCGACGCAGGCCGACAGGTCGTCTTCCCAGCCGGCGTAGGACGGGTTGATGACGGCGAACGGGACCAGCCGGTCGGGGTGGGGCCTTGCCTCGTCGGCCAGGTCCTCGTTGGCCGGCTGGGTGTTCCGATGCGTGATGGCGGCGGCGCTGGAGACGAAGGCGACGTCGATCCCCCTGGAATCCATCAGGCCGAGGAGGGATTCGGCGGACTGATGCCGGAGCCTCCGGAAGGCGAAGGGCCCGAGGTGGGCGTTGACGTCGACGATCACGAGGGGCGCCTCCCGAGCAGCTCGAGCATGTTCCCGCCGAGGATCTTCGCCTTCGCCTCGTCGTCGAGGTCGGCCCCCCGGATGCGGCCGACGCCGGCGGTCATGGACATGTCGCAGCCGAACAGCAGGCGGTCGACCCCGAGGAGGTCGGCGGCATACTCGACGACGCCATCATCGGTGACGCTGCCGCTGAGGTCGAGCCGGACGCCAGGGGCGTGGCGGAGGGCCTTGATCGTCCACTCCCAGTCCCCCCCGCCGCAGACGTGGGCGCAGATGAGCATGGCCTCTGGGTAGCGCCGGGACAACTCGGCCAGGTCGCCGCCGTCGGAGATATTCGGCTGGCCGGGGTAGGGATGGTGGCCGTGCCCGGCGTGGTGGAGGATCGGCACGCGGAGGTCGATCGCGGCCTCGACGACCGGGAAGACGACCGGGTCGGTGCAGCGGTGCTCGTTGTAGAGCTTCACGCCGATGAACCCGTGGTCCTCGACACATCGGCGGATCTCGTCGATCGCCTCCTGCGGGTGGCCGGGGTTGACGTAGCAATAGCCCAGGACTCGGCCGTCGTGGCGGGCCATCGCCTCGGCGACCCAGCGGTTGCACTCCCGGAATCCCTCGGCCGAGGCCGGGCGTCGGGGGGTGAGCATCGAGCAGCAGAGCCGGTCGATGCCCAGGCGGTCGGCCACCTCGATCAGGGCGAGGTCGTCGGCCTGCCAGCCGTCCCGGCTGTGATGGTGCAGGTGGGCGTGGCAGTCGATGACCGGGATCTCTCCCGGGAGGGGCGTGATCGCCCGGGCCGGTCGCGGCGGGGCGGCGGCCCCGAGGGCGGCCGAGGCGGCCGCCCCTCGGAGGAAGTCGCGTCGGGAGATCGGGTCGGGGGTTGCGTCCGAGTTCATGGGGAGGGCTCTGGCGCTTAGTCCAGGGAGATCAGCTCGTTCGCGTTCAGGATCGCCCGGCAGAAGGCGTCGAGTCCGTGGCGGTCGATCAGGGCGACGGCGGCGGCGCGTTCGGCGTCGTCCGGCCCCCGGGCGAAGGCCAGCTCGAAGGCGAGGCGGACCTGGGCCTCGGGGTCGTCTCCCGAGTCCCGGGAGAGGCGGGAGGCGAGGGCCCGGGCCATGTCCAGGGTGAACTCGTGGTTGAGCAGGGTGAGGGCCTGGAGCGGGGTGGTCGTGCTGGATCGCCGGGGGGCGGCGGCGGCGGGGTCGGGGCAGTCGAAGTCGGTGAGCAGGTCGACCCGCATGGCCCGGGCGTTCTGGTGGTAGACGGCCCGGCGGTACGTCTCGGGGCCGGGGGCGTCGAGCGGGACGTACGTGGCGACGTTGTCCTCCAGGTAGCGGTAGAGCCGGAACCCGGGCCCCCCCATCTCGGGGTCGAGCGCCCCGGCGATGCTCAGGATCGCGTCCCGGACCTCCTCGCCGGAGAGGCGGCGCGGGGGGAACCGCCAGAGCAGCCGGGAATCGCCGTCGACGGAAGCGGCCTCGGCCCGGAAGGCGGAGGATTGCCGATAGGCCTGCGAAGTCATGATGAGCCGGTGCATCGGCTTCAGCCGCCAGCCATTCCGGCGGACCTGCCCGGCGAGCCAGTCGAGCAGCTCGGGGTGGGAGGGCTCGCCCCCCATCGCGCCGAAGTCGCTGGGCGTGGCGACGATGCCGGCTCCGAAGTGGCCGAGCCAGAGGCGGTTGGCCAGAACCCGGGGCGTCAGCGGGTTGTCCTCGGCCACGATCCAGCGGGCGAGGGCGAGCCGGCGCCCCGCCTCGGGGGTGTCGGCCGGGAGGGAGAAGGCGGAATCGAGGTGGCCGAGGGCCGAGAGGCTGGAGGTGGTGACGGGGTCCCCCGGGCGCTGGGGGTCGCCGCCGAGGAAGACGCGGGACGGGCCCTCCGGCTCTCGGAAGCTGCCGACCCACCACTCGGGCAACGGCGGGATGGCGGCCAGGGACGCGTTGACCTGATCCAGTTCGTCCCGGAGGCGATCGAGCCGGGCGAGGTCTTCGGGCGAGGCCTCCCGGTCGAACAGGCGCCTCTGGCGGTGGGCCTCGTTGGCCGGGCGTCGGTCGTGGGAGGAGGCGACCACGACCCAGGACTCGCCGTCGGTCGAGGCCTCGATCCGATACTCGCCGACGAAGGTGGCCTCCCCCAGGTCCCCGGCGGCCCCGGATCGGTCGCTGCTGAACCAGACCCGGGCGATCGTCTCGGGGCGGGCGAGGGTGATGGTCAGGCGGTCTCCTCCCGAGATCCATCGGGAGCCGAAGCGGCCGTCGATGGTCAGATCGGCGCTGTAGGCATCGGCGAAGTCCTCGGCGACCCGGCTGGGGCCCTCGGCCGAACCGCCGTTGGAGGCGAGGGCGACGTTGCGGGGTGCGTCCCCGGGGGTCCAGACCTGGAACTCCTCGAGCCGGGCGCCGGCCGATCGGTCCGGGTCGGTGTCGAGCCCCTCGACGACGAGGCGGACGAAGCGGGCCTCGATCGGATCGAAGGATTCCTCGGTGCCGGTGCGATCGACGGAGGGGCGCGTCCACTCGGCCTCGATCCCGGCGGCGTCGGCCTCCGCCCGGGAACGGATGGCCTCTCGGAGCGAGGCGATCTCGGCGTTGAGGCGGTCCCGGTCGGCGATCAGCGGGGCCCGTCGCTCGGCGTCTTGCCTGCGTTGCTCCCCCGTGGCGACGACCCGGGAGTCGTGATGGACGCCGGAGAGGGCGTCGGCGAGGGCGTAATAGTCGCGCTGGAGGATCGGGTCGAACTTGTGGTCGTGGCATCGGGCACAGCCGACGGTGAGCCCCAGGAACGCCTCCCCGGTGGCCCGGACCATGTCGTCGACCGTGTTCGCCCGGATCTGGGCGGCCTGCACCGGGTCCAGGTTGCCGACGTCGTCATACGGGCCGCAGACGAGGAACGCGGTGCCGACCTCGACCGCCGGATCCCCCGCGCCGATCACGTCGCCGGCCAGGTGTTCGAGGACGAGGCGGTCGAACGGCCTGTCCTCGTTGAAGGCCCGGATCATGGCGTCCCGGAAGGGCCAGGCGTTGTTGATCAGGACATTCCGCTCGAAGCCGTTGCTCTCGCCGAACCGGACCACGTCGAGCCAGTGCCTCCCCCAGCGCTCGCCATAGTGGGGGGAGGCGAGCAGGCGATCGATCAGGTGTTCATAGGCGTCGGGCCGATCGTCGTCGACGAAGGCGTCGACCTCCTCGGGTGTCGGCGGCAGGCCGACCAGGTCGAAGGAGGCCCGACGGATCAGCGTCCGGCAGTCGGCCGGGGGGGACGGCGAGAGGCCCGCCCCGGCCATTTTCTCGAAGACGAATCGGTCGATCGGGTTCGATTTCCAGGCGTCGAGGATGCCCCCCGGCTCGGGAGGGGAGGCCTCCGTCAGCGGGCGGAGGGACCACCAGATCTCCGTCTCCCCGGCCGAGAGGGTCAGACCCTCCGGCCAGTCGGCCCCGGAGGCGATCCAGCGTCGGAGGGTGTCGACCTGCTCGGCCGAGAGCGGGTCGCCCTTGAGCGGCATCCGGGGGCGTCCCCCTTCGGCCTCGGGGGTGACCAGGGCGATCAGGTCGCTGGCGTCGGGGTCGCCGACGAGGACGTATTCGAGGCCGATCAGATCCTCGCCCGTCGAGAGCGCGACGCCCCCCTTGCGATTCTCCGTCGTGTGGCAGGAGAGGCAATGCGACTCCAAAATCGGGGCCACGTCCCGGGCGAAGTCGATCGGCTGATCCTCTCCCGCGACACCCACCCCCGGGAGGGCCGTGACCAGCGCGAACATCACCGGCAAGGCGGATCGGATCGGTGCGGCGGGCGATCTCATGGCCAGCGCTCTCCCGCCCCTGGGACGAGGCGATCGGATGTTCGGCGGTCGGAGTGTCAGGGCGAGGCGGGGACGAGTTCGAGCACCGCGAGCACGGGGAGGTGGTCGGACGCGTCCGGCTGCTCCAGCACCCGGGTCTCGACCACCCGCCAGCGTCCGGCCGGGGCCACGAGGATGTGGTCGAACTGCGTCCTGGGTCCCCGGGCCGGGACGGTCCGCAGCGGCCCGCGCTCGAGCGGGGTCCAGCGCTCGAGGAGCCGGTCCACCGGGGCCGAGCCCGGCGGGGCGTTCAGGTCCCCGGCGAGCACGGCGGGGGACGCCCCGGGGGAGTCGGCCAGCGAGGCGAGCCACTCGGCGGCGGCGACGCGGTTGCGCTCGTCGCGGCGGTGATCGAGCTGGGTGCTGATGAGGCGGAAGGTCGGGCCGTCCTCGGGATCGAGGATCGCCTCCAGCGCCCCCCGAGGTTCCCCCCCGTCGGGAGAAGGGAGGGGATGATTCGAGACCTCGGCGATCGGGAACCGGGAGAGGACCGCGTTGCCGAACTCGCCGCCGAGGAACTCGAAGTTCCCGCCGAAGGCGTGCTCCAGCTCCAGACGCCCGGCCAGCAGCCTCGCCTGGTCGACGTTGCCGGTGCGGACCATCCCCCGATCGACCTCCTGGAGGGCGATCACGTCCGGCTCGGCGGCCCGGATCGCCGCCGTGATCCGGTCGTAGTCGACCCGGGAATCGTCTCCCGCCCCGGAGTTGATGTTGTAGCTGAGGACCCGGAGGCGGAAGGGCTCCTGGGCGACCCCCGGCGTAGCGGCCGAGTGGAGCAGGAGCAACGCCGAGGCGAGCGCCGTGAGGCGGCGAGGCGGATCGGGCACGATGGGATGGACCTCCGGGGGATCGGGCGAGAGACCCCGATCTTCCCGGACGATTTGAAGCCGTGTCAAGCGTCGAGCCGGTCGGGGCGACGCTTGCTCAATCGGTCCCCTTCAGCGAGACGGGCAACCGTTTCCGCCCCCAACGGCCCGGCTCCGGCTCGAAGACCCCGGCGCACGGGGTGCCGCACGAGGGGCATCGGCCGTCCGGGGAGAGGCCCCATGTGGTCAGCTCGTACCAGTCTCGGCCGACGAGGAGCGTGCCGCAGGAGTGGCAAATGGTGCTGTCGGCCTCCGGGTCGTGGACGTTGCCGACGTAGGCGTAGCGGACCCCGTTGCGGAGCGCGATCCCCCGGGCCCGTCGGAGGGTCGCCGGGGGGGTGACGGGGGTCTCCTGCATTCGGTAGTCGGGATGGAAGGCGGTGAAGTGCATCGGCACGTCGGGGCCGAGCCGGTCGACGACCCAACCGGTCATGGCGTCGAGCTCGGCGTCGGAGTCGTTCTGGCCGGGGATGAGCAGGGTGGTCAGCTCGAACCAGACGTCGGTCTCGTGCTTGAGGTATTCGAGCGTCTCCAGCACCGGTTGCAGGTGCCCGGCGGCGACCTCGCGGTAGAACCGCTCGGTGAAGCCCTTCAGGTCGACGTTGGCCGCGTCCATGTGGCGGTAGAACTCGGCCCGGGGCCCGGCGCAGACCTCCCCGGCGGTGACGGCCACGGCCCGGATCCCCCGCTCTCGGCAGGCGAGGGCCACGTCGATCGCATATTCGTGGAAGATGACCGGGTCGTTATACGTGAACGCGACGCCCCGGCAGCCGAGGCGGTCGGCGGCGCCGGCGATGCGACCGGGGGAGGCGAGGTCGGCCAGCGTATCAAGCTCGCGAGACTTGCTGATGTCCCAGTTCTGGCAGAATTTGCACCCGAGGTTGCAGCCGGCCGTGCCGAACGACAGGATGGGGGTGCCGGGCAGGAAGTGATAGAGCGGCTTCTTCTCGATGGGGTCGACGCAGAAGCCGCTGGAGCGGCCGTAGGTGGTGAGGACGACCTGGTCGTCCTGCCGGGCCCGGACGAAGCAGAAGCCGCGCTGGCCCTCCCGGAGCTTGCAGAACCGGGGGCAGAGGTCGCACTGGATCCGGCCGTCGTCGAGGGCATGCCAGTACTTCGTCGGGACGATCGACGCGTTCAATTCCGTACTCATGATCCGAAGCTCCCGGGGCGGGATCCGTCGAGGTGGGCGGTCGCCCCCGGACCTTCGACCGGGACGCACCTTGGAATCATACGATCGGCAGCCCCGAGCGGATCGCCCCTAATCCCCACCCGAGAGGACCGCCCCCATGCTCATCCGCCCCCCCGCGGCGGCCGGCCGCTTCTTCCCGAGTGACCCGGAACGGCTTCGCACGGTGGTCAAGGCCCTGATCGATGGGGCCGGCCCCGCCGGAGCCGAGACGCCGAAGGCCCTCATCGCCCCGCACGCGGGATACGCCTTCTCCGGGGCGGTGGCCGCCTTGGCGATGGCGACTCTGAGGGCGGGTCGAGGCCGGATCCGGAGGGTCGTGCTGCTGGGGACGGCCCATTCCCGGGTCCTCGGGCTAGCAACCACCCGGGCCGAAGGGTTCGAGACGCCGATCGGCGTCGTGCCGGTGGACCGCGGGGCGATCGAGGCGGTGGCGGATCTGCCCCAGGTGTCGGTCGACGACCGGGCGCATCGGGTCGACCACGCGTTGGAGGTCGAATTGCCGATGCTCCAGGTCGTGCTCGATCGGTTTGAAATCGCCCCGTTCCTGGTGGGGCGATGCACCCCGGGCGAGGTGGCCGAGGTGATCGATCGGCTCTGGGGGGGCGAGGAGACGGTGATCGTCGTCTCCTCGGACCTCAGCCATTTCCACCAGGCGGACGAGGCGAGTCGGATCGACCGGCAGACGGCCGACGCGATCGAGGCCCTCGAACCGGATCGGCTCGCAGAGGGCTCGGCCTGCGGGAGGAGGGCGATCGCCGGGCTCCTGATCGCCGCGCGGGGGCGGGGTCTGGGGGTGAAGACCCTGGCCCTCCGCAATTCCGGGGAGTCCGGCGGTCCCCCCGACCGGGTCGTCGGCTACGGGGCGTTCGCGATCGGGCCGTCCGGGGCCTCCTGAACGGCCGTCCCCGACTTCGGTCAGTCGAGCCGGCCGGCGGCCGTCAGGGACTTGATCGCGGCGACGGCCAGCCGGTCGACCGCCTCGTTCTCGGGATGCCCCCGATGGCCGAGGACGTGCTCGACCCGGACGTCCTGGGCCGCCACCAGCTCGTCGATCCGTCGCCAGAGGTCCTCGTTGGAGACGGGCTTCAGCTGGCCCCGCTCCTTCCGCATCCAGCCGTTGCGCTTCCAGTTGGGCATCCATTCCTTGATGCCCTTGGCGAGGTACTGGCTGTCGGTGACCAGCGCGACGGTGACGCGACGGTTCAGGGCCTCCAGGCCCTTGATCGCCCCCATCAGCTCCATCCGATTGTTGGTCGTCTGGGGCTCGGCCCCCGAATCGCACCGGACGGTGCCGGAGGCGGGGTGGCGGAGCATGAAGCCCCAGCCGCCGGGGCCGGGATTGCCGCTACAGGCCCCGTCGGTGAAGAGCTGGACGAGGTCGTCCGGCGCGGCCGGGTCGGGCGGGTTCATGCCTTCGTTGGCGATCACCACATCATCGGAGGACAGTTCGAAGGGAGGCATCCGTCTCCTCGATCCGAGGGCAGCGAGCAAGCGTGGACTGATGAGCCCGGCCGGATCGGCCCGCCCGGGGGCGAGTCGATCACGGTCGGGACCACCCGAGCATAACCGCGACACACCGGGGCGGACAGGCCGGTTACGGCAGTCGTCCACCCCCGGGGCGGCGGCAGCGAGGGCCGGGTGCTCAGTAACGTCGGACGACGCCGACGAGCACGCCGAGGATGTCGACCTTGGGGCGGAAGATCGGCTTCATGGTGCTGTTTGCCGGTTCCAGGCGGACCCGATTCTTCTCGCGGAAGAACCGCTTGAGGGTCGCCTCGCCGTCGTCGTCCCGGACGGCGACGATCTGGCCATCCCGCGCCGTCTCGGCCCGCTTGATGATCACGTAGTCGCCGTCGGCGATGTGCTCCTCGATCATCGACTCGCCGGTGACTCGCAGCGCGAACTTGTCGTCCCGGCCCTCCCAGTCCTCGAAGTCGACGACCTCGTCGGCCTGCTCGATCGCCTCGATCGGCGCCCCGGCGGCGATCCGGCCGAGCAGCGGGACGCCGCCGCCGCCCTTGGCCGGGGCGGTGGCGGGTTCGGTCAACAGCTGGATGGCCCGGGACATGTTCGGCTCCCGGGAGATCAGGCCCTTCTTCTGCAGGGCCTTGAGGTGGCACATCACCCCGTTGGGGCTCTTGATCTCGAACGCCTCGCCGATCTCCCGGACGGTGGGCCCGTACCCCCGGCCGTGGATCTTGCTGCGGATGAAGTCGTAGATCTCGCGCTGGCGGGGGGTCAAGGCGTCGAGGTCGGCCATCGGTCTGCCTCCGGTTCGGATCGGGTCGAGACGGTTCCGCGTCCTGCTCGGGGTCGCCGGACCGTCCTTGGCGTCCGAGGGTGGTGATGATGCGGCCCGGGGGCGTGCCACCACGACACGGACGATCACCAACTGACCCTTTGAATGGCAAGTGTACAACGGTCGTCTAGCGCACGCGAGAACATTTTCCGGATTTTTTCGATGGGGGCGGCTGGCAACTCCCGGGGGGTTCCGGCAGGATCGGGGGCGTTGACCCGACCCCGAGTGAGCACGGAGCGACCCCCGAAATGGCCGATGCCCCGGTCCGCGTCCTGGCGATCCACGCCCACCCGGACGACGTCGAGTTCCAGTGTGCCGGCACGCTCGCCCTGCTGGGCCGGGCCGGGTGCCACCTCACGATCGCCACCATGGCCCCCGGCGACTGCGGCTCGGTCGAGCACGACGCCGAGACGATCGCCGACATCCGACGGGCGGAGGCCAGGGCGGCGGCCGACCTCCTGGGCGCCGAGTATCACTGCCTGGA
This sequence comes from Tautonia plasticadhaerens, assembly GCF_007752535.1. Classification (GTDB taxonomy): domain Bacteria; phylum Planctomycetota; class Planctomycetia; order Isosphaerales; family Isosphaeraceae; genus Tautonia; species Tautonia plasticadhaerens. The sequence continues at coordinate 7,100,160 of NZ_CP036426.1, read as the reverse complement.
GTTCCGGGACCTCTCCCTCTTCAGCGACGACGCGTCCCGACGCCGGGTCGTCGAGTTCCTCCGCCGCACCCGCCCCGACCTGATCCTGACCGCCCCCCCGGCCGACTACCTGGCCGACCACGAGGCCACCCACCTGCTCGTCCGGGACTCCTGCTTCATCGCCCCGATCCCCAACTACGCCACGAAGCAGTGGGAACCCGCCCCGGCCCTGGAGCGGATCCCGCTCCTCTACCTCGTCGACCCCCTGGAGGGGAAGGATCGCGAGGGGAACCCGGTCCCCCCGGACTTCCTCGTCGACGTGACGGAAGTCTTCGACCTCAAGCGCCGGATGCTCGAATGCCACGCCAGCCAGCGCAACTGGCTGCTCCGGCAGCATGGCATCGACGAATACCTGGTCAGCCAGGAGCACTGGTCGAGGCACCGGGGGGCCGAGATCGGCGTGCCCTACGCGGAGGGGTTCCGGCTCTACAAGGGGCATCCGTATCCGCAGGGGAATCGGTTGCTGGAACTGGTTGGACAGGACGGGCGGGGTGGGACCCGTTGAGTCGGACCGTTGATTGATCGGGGACATCGACGAGCCGATCGACGCCGATCTTGATCGTCCGAGGTCTCACGTCATGAATCGGAGGTCGCCATGCTGTCTCTACTGCTCTTCACTGCCTTGACGGTCGTGGATGAACCGAAGGCCGGCCTGGGGGCACTCGAAGGGGAGTGGGTCTTCCAGTCCCTGGACTACGCCGGCAAGCGATACTCCGGGGAGCAAGACCCCGGCCGTCGCCTGGCGATCGCGGGGTATCTCGTGACCCAATCCTTCGGCGATGCCGAGCCGATGCTGAGCATCATTTCCCGGTTCGACGCCTCGACCGATCCCGGCGCGATCGACCTGACCCGGGTCGAGGATCTCCAGACGATCCCGGGCATCTTCACGCTGGAGGGCGACACGCTCACCCTCTGCACGAACTCCCGGGGCGATCGGCCGACCGAGTTCCTCGCCGGGCCGGACAGCCCGAACCAACTCGCCGTCTACACCCGGGCCGGCCCCTGACCGATCCCGTACGGTGAGGTCGCCCGGGCCACTCGGCCCCACTCGGCGAGGGCCGGCCGATTCAGCAATTCTTGAGATTTGTCCGGATCATCAGGATCGCCGACGGCCCCCCTTGGCCTCGGGAGGGGCGTCCCGAGGGTCCTCGGGCCAGGAGTGGCGGGGGTACCGGTTGCGGAGGTCCTTGCGGACCTGGTGGTAGGTGGTCGTCCAGAAGCTCCGGAGGTCGTCGGTGACCTGGACCGGGCGGAAGTTCGGCCCGAGCAGGTGGAGGAGGACCGCGACCCGGCCCCGGGCCAGCCGGGGGGCCTCGGGCCAGCCGAACAGCTCTTGCAGGCGGACGGCCAGAACCGGGGGGCCGTCTCCCTCGTAGGAGACGCGATGCCGGCTGCCACTGGGGACCTCGATCACCTCGGGGGCTTCCTCGGCCAGCAGGCGGAGCTGGACGGGGGTCAGGCGGCCCTGGAGCAGCGAGACGATCGGGGAGCGTCGGACCTCGTCCTCGGATCGCTTGCCGATGCAGGCGAAGCGGACGACCTCGGCGAGGTCGTCGGGGCCGAAGGCGGGGAGGTCGGCCTCGGGGACCCACCGGCGGAGGAACGAGACGCGATCGAGCCAGGAGCAGGCGGCCTCGTTCGAGCGGACGAGTTCCGGGGCCCGCGGGGCGAGGGCGTCGGCCAGCGCCTCGGCCGCCCGGGTCGGGTCGACGGATCCCGTGGGAGCCTCGCGGAGGACGAGATCCCGGTAGCGTTCGATCGCCAGGCCGATGACCCGGCCCTTCGATTCATCGAGGCGGACGACCTCCTCCCGATGGAAGTCCCCGGGGAACTGCGATTCCAGCCAGGAGGGCTCGACGGCGCTGGCGATCCGCACCCGGAGTTCCAGGGGGCCGGGGCCCCGGCGGTCTTCCCGGGCGTCGAGGGCGAGGAACAGGGCGTCGTCCCGGACCGCCGACTCCGGTTCGAGCCGGACCCCCCGGCCGCCGACCATCCTCCCGGTCGGGTCGCCTGGGGCCCGGCGGCGGGCGACCCGGTCGGGGAAGGCGAGCAGCAGGGCACGCAGCAGGGCCTCGTCGGGGTCGGTCGCCCTGGGACCTTCCGGGAGCCGATCGCGGCGCCGGCAGGCCCGCAGCAGGTCGTCCCGGGCCCGGGCCACCGCCCGGGCGGCATGGGGGTCGATTCGGAGGTCCATCCGGCCGGGTTTGAAGCCGACGCGCTCGGCCTCGGCCAGCAGGTCGAGACGGACGAGCACGTCGGAGCGGGAATGGACCTCGGGGGCTCGGGCCCCGGGGACCGGACCCCGTCGGATCGAAAAATCCTTCTCCGAGAGCAAGGCGGCGGCGGCGGCGCCAAGCTCGATCGCGCCGAATCCGGCGGCGGCGATCAGCAGCCGGGCGAGCCTCGGGTGGACGGGGAGGGCCAGCATCGCCTCGCCGGTCGGCGTCACCCGGCCGGATCCGGGCTCGACGGCCCCGAGTTGGAGCAGCAGCGATTCGGCGGCGTCGAGCATCTCGGGGGAGGGGGGCTCGAACCAGGGGAAGCGTCGGGGGTCGGTGGCCCCCCAGGCGTGCAGGGTGAGGGCGGCGGCGGCGAGGTCGACCCGGCGGACCTCGGGGGGGTCGAAGGGGGCCATGCCCCGGGTCTCCCGCTCGGCCCAGAGGCGGACGCAGCGGCCGGGGGCGGTCCGCCCGGCCCGTCCGGCCCGCTGGTCGGCCGAGGCCCGGCTGATCCGGGCGAGTTCCAGGCGGTCGAGCCCCCGGGCGGGGTCGGAGGAGGCGAACCGGGCCAGGCCGCCGTCGATCACGGTCCGGACGCCGTCGATCGTCAGCGAGGTCTCGGCGATGTTCGTCGCCAGCACCACCTTGCGCCGGTCGAGGGGCCGGAGGGCCACGTCCTGCTCGTCACTCGGGAGGGAGCCGTGGAGCGGCAGCACGGCGAACCCGCCGGAGGAGGCGGCCGGCTCCAGGAGTCGGGCGGCCCGGCGGATCTCCTCGGCCCCGGGCAGGAAGGCGAGGACGTCCCCCGGGTCGTCGGGCGCGTCCAGGGCCTCCCGGACGGCGGCGGCGACGCGGTCGGGCAGGGGGGAGCCGTCGGAGGCGCGGTAGGAGACGGCGACCGGGAACGTCCGGCCCTCGATCTTCAGGACCGGCGCGTCGAGGAATCGAGAGACGGGCCCGGCGTCGAGCGTGGCGGACATCACGACGAGGATCAGATCCTCCCGGAGCGCCTCCCGGACCTCCCGGAGCAGGGCGACGGCCAGGTCGGTGTGCACGCTCCGCTCGTGGAACTCGTCGAGCACCACGGCGCCGACCCCGTCCAGCCCCGGGTCGGCCAGCAGCTGCCGGGTCAGGATCCCCTCGGTGGCCACCCGGAGCCGGGTCCTGGGACCGACCTTGCGCTCGAAGCGGACGAGGTATCCGACCTCCTCGCCCAGGGTCCAGCTGCGCTCGTCGGCGATCCGGGAGGCGGTCGCCCGGGCGGCCACTCGTCGGGGTTGGAGGACGACCAGGTTCGGGTGCTCGGGCCCGAGCAGCCCGGCGTCGAGCAGGGCGGGGGGCACCCGGGTCGTCTTGCCCGCCCCCGGCTCGGCGACGAGGACGAGCGAGCGGTGCCGCCGGATCGCGTCGACGATCTCGGGCAATCGGGGGTCGATCGGCAGGGGGATCATGCGACGGGGGTGGGGAGGGGGATCGGGCGCATCGACCTCGCGGTCCCCGCCTCTGCCGGGCATCTCGGCCGGGCCGGGGGCGGGCTCATCGGGGGCCCGATTCCAGGGATTCGACGGTCCTCCGGAGCGCCTCGCTGTGCGGCTGGAGCTTCAGGGCCCGGCGGTATGTCTCCAGCGCCAGGTCGGGGCGGCCGAGCTTCAGGTAGGAGCCGGCCAGGCCGTCGAGGGCGCCGACGTGGTAGGGGTTCAGCTCCAGGACCCGCCGGCAGTCGTCGGCACTCTCGGCGAACCGGCCCGAGAAGAAATGGGCGATCGCCCGCTGGTTGTACGCCTCGGCGAAGCCGGGGGCGTATCGGATCAGGTCCGAGGCGGCGCGCCGGGCGTCGTCCAGCAGGCCCCGGCCGATCAGCTCGGCGACGGAGCGGAGCCGGTCGTTGTTCTCCGGCGAATCGGCGCGGTACCAGACCGCCCAGAGCGACTTCCTCGCCTGGTCCCGGACGATCGGGTCGTCGTCGGCCAGGGCGGAGGCGAGCGAGGCGTTGCAGCCCCAGCCGCCGGAGAGGCCCAGGGCGATGACGGCCGAGCGTCGGGCCCGGACGTCATTTGCATGGACGAGCCGGCAGAGGGTCCCCTCGGAGTATCGGGACTCCACGGCGGCCCGGAAGGCGTCGAGGTCGCCGTCCCTGTCGAGCTGCTCGTAGTAGGTGGCGAGGAGCGGTTGCCGGCCGGGCTCGTTCATGGCCGGGTTGCCTCGGTCGGGAGGGTTCTCGAGGGCGGTCGCCGGGCTCATCCCGGCGGCGAGCAGGCAGACGAACGCCGAGGCCGAGGGCCGGGTCGACGCGCCGGCAGGTCGGCGGGTCGAGGTCGGGCGCTCGGTCGGGGCGACGGTCATCGATCGGGCTCCATCGCGAGTCGGTCCGGGTCCGTTCCCCTCGCCGTCGCGATCGAGTCTAGCAGCCCGGGGCCCGCCCTTCCAAGGGGGCGAGCGGCCGGGATCGAGGAGGGGGGCGGGGGCCCCTCGGTGCATCCGGTGCACCTCCCCCGCCCCCCCGAGGAGCCGGTGCCCCTCCCCAAAGGCACCGTCCCCCGATGCGTCGCGCCGACCGGGGCCGGCGACTCTCCGGCCCGTTTCCGGGCCGGGCCGGGGGCAACCAACACCCCCGACGCCGGAACCCTAGGCCGCGATCGGCGGCGGTGTCAAATCACCGGCATCGGAATCCGAATTGCAGGCTCACCCGAGGCGCCTCGGGTCCGGGGGCCCGTCGCCGGGGGCGTCCTCGTCGAGGGCGATGTCCAGCGCCGGGGCCGAGTGCGTCAGGGCGCCGACGCTGATCCGGTCGACGCCGGTCCTCGCCACCTCGGCCACGGTGTCGAGCGTGATCCCGCCGGACGACTCCAGCAAGACCCCGGGCGCGGCCTCGTCCCGGCGTCGGACGGCCTCGACCAGGCGGTCGGGGGGGAAGTTGTCGAGCAGGACGACGTCCGGCCGGCAGGTGAGGGCCCGGTCGAGCTGGTCGAGCGAGTCGACCTCGACCTCGACCACGGTCCCCACCGGGGCCACCCGACGGGCGGCGGCGACGGCCCGGCCGATCGGGTCGCCGCTCGGGGCGAGCCAGGCGAGGTGGTTGTCCTTGATCAGGATGGCGTCATACAGGCCGACCCGGTGGTTCCGGCCTCCTCCGCACCGGACGGCGTACTTCTCCAGGAGCCGCCATCCCGGGGTCGTCTTGCGGGTGTCGAGGATCGTCGCCCCGGTGCCGGAGACGGCCGAGACGAAGCGGGCCGTGAGGCTGGCGACCCCGGAGAGGCGCTGGAGGAAGTTCAACGCCGTCCGCTCCATCGCCAGGATCGGGCGCATGGGGCCGGAAATCCGGGCGATGACGGCCCCGGGGCGGATCGGGTCGCCGTCCCGGAGCACCGGCTCGAACCCGTCGACCAGGCCGAAGCGGGCGGCCAGCAGCGCCACCACGGGAAGGCCCGCCAGGACGCCGTCCTGCCTCGACACGAAGCGGGCGGAGCCGATGGCGTCGGCCGGGATGGTGGCCTCCCCGGTCAGGTCGCCGAGGTCTCCCAGATCCTCGGCGAGGGCGAGGGCGATCAGCGTCTCGGCGTTCTCCCGCTCGGCGGGGCCGAGGTCGAACTCGGGTGCGGGTGCGGGCTCGGTCATGGGGAGGGTCCGGGGTCGGTCGGCTCCGGTGCGGTCGGTCGCCGGGAGGGACTAGGTCTCGGCCCGGCCGGTCCCCGTCCCGGATGGCGAGGGGGAGGGTCGGGCCCCGGTCAGTCTCCGGGCCCGTCGCCTTCACCGGGCCCGTCGCCGGGGGGCTGCGTCGTCTCGGGTCGCCGCAGCGCCTCGGCGTCGATCAGCTCGTAGAGCTCTCGGAGCGGGGGGAGGATCTCCCACCGCCGCGCCGTGGTGCCGTCCATGCCGACGAGGATGACGGCGAACTGCTCGGGCTCGACCCCGAAGAGTCCGCGCAGCTCCTCGGCGACCACGCGGGGGATGGGCCGCCCCTCGGCCCGGTTGATCCCCTGGCGGACGACCTCGACGACGACGGCCTCGCGCCCCGCAAGCGGGCCGGCGTTGCGGGCGAGGATCTTGGCCGCCTCCTGGTACCTCGGCTCGAACGGGGAAGGCGAGAAGACGAGGATCGGGCGACGATGCCAGAGGTATCGGTCCAGGGAGAAGTTCTCCATCGGCCCCCTCGGCGGGGTCTCGGGTTCGTCGATGTTCGGGACGGCCAGGCCGATCAGCACCGCGAGCCCGAAGGGACTGAGCAAAACCAGGATGCGGGGGGACATGGCGGGTGCTCCGGGCTCGGCGAAATGACCGCAAACACCCTTCCTACGAGGATCCATTGGGTGGTGGGACACCTGGAGCCGCGAATGATGGGTGACTGCATGTCCCGCCGGCCGCCGTGCGGCGACCGAAGTTGGCGTCCTCTCCCGGTTTGGGAGCACCTCGACGGCCCGATGTCAAGGCCCGGCCCCCGGGCCGAGAAATTATCCGGGCTTCGGCCTCCCTCGGCCTTTCTTGCCCCCCCCCCGGCGTCGGGCCCCGACCGCCTGCTCCGAGGCGACCGGCCGGTCCGGGCCCCCCTCGGCCTGGGATCGGAGCTGGAGGATGCGGTCGCGGAGCGCCGCGGCCCGCTCGAATTCGAGGGACTCGGCGGCCTGGAGCATCTCCCCTTCCAGTTCGTTGAGGTATTCCTCGGTGATCGCCCCCCGCTCGTCCTTGCCGACGGCCTTCCGGGCGATCGACCTGGCCTGGATCTCCTCCTCGATGCCGCGGCGGATGGCCTTGCGGATGGTCTCGGGGGTGATCCCGTGTTCCGCGTTGTAGGCGAGCTGCTTCTCCCGCCGGCGGTTGGTCTCGTCGATCGCGTTCTGCATCGACCGGGTGACGGTGTCGGCGTAGAGGACGACCTCGGCGTTGACGTTCCGGGCGGCCCGGCCGATCGTCTGGATCAGCGAGGTCTCGCTGCGGAGGAAGCCCTCCTTGTCGGCGTCGAGGATGCAGACCATCGACACCTCGGGCAGGTCCAGGCCCTCCCGGAGCAGGTTGACGCCGACCAGGGCGTCGAAGGCCCCCTCCCGGAGTTCCCGGAGGATCTCGACGCGCTCGAAGGCGTCCAGCTCCGAGTGCAGCCACTTGGTCCGGGTCCCCTGCTCCTTGAGGTATCGGGAGAGGTCCTCGGCGAGCCGCTTGGTCAGGGTGGTGATCAGGATCCGCTCGCTCCGCTCGGCCCTCCGCTTCACCTCCTCCAGCAGGGCCGGGACCTGGCCCCGGGCGGGCTCGACGCGGACGATGGGGTCGACCAGGCCGGTCGGACGGATGACCTGCTCGACCACCTCGCCGCCGGACATGCCGACCTCGTAGTCGGCCGGGGTGGCCGAGACGTAGACCCGGGGGCCGAGCTTCGTCTCCCACTCGTCGAAGCGGAGCGGGCGGTTGTCCAGGGCGCTGGGCAGGCGGAAGCCGTGCTCGACCAGGGTCGACTTGCGGCTGAAGTCGCCGGCGAACATCCCCCGGACCTGGGGGATGGTCACGTGGGACTCGTCGATGAACATCAGGGCGTCCTCGGGGAAGAAGTCGAGCAGCGTGTTCGGCGTCTCCCCCGCCTTCCGGCCGGTGAGGTGTCGGCTGTAGTTCTCGATCCCCTGGCAGTAGCCGACCTCCAGCAGCATCTCGACGTCATACCGGGTCCGGGCCGAGAGCCGCTGGGCCTCCAGCAGCTTGCCCTGCTCCTTGAGCTGGGTGAGCCGCTGGTCCAGCTCCTCCTTGATCGCGTCGACGGCCCCCTTGATCCGCTCCTCGGGCAGGACGAAGTGGCGGGCCGGGTAGATGTAGAGGTCCTGCCGCTTCTCGATCACCTTGCCCGAGACGGGGTCGATCTCGGCCAGCGCCTCGACCTCGTCGCCGAATAGCTCGATCCGGACGGCGGTCTCCTCGTACGCCGGCCAGACCTCGACCACGTCCCCCCGGACCCGGAACTTGCCGCGCTCGAAGGCGACGTCGTTGCGGTCGTACTGGATGTCCACCAGCTTCAGGAGCATCTCGTCCCGGTCCACCTCGTCGCCGAGCTTCAGGTGCACCATCATCTTCCGGTAGTCGTCCGGCGAGCCGAGGCCGTAGATCGACGAGACCGAGGAGACGACGATCGTGTCCCGCCGACTGACCAGGGCGCTGGTCGCCGCCAGCCGGAGGCGCTCGATCTCCTCGTTGATCGAGGAGTCCTTCTCGATGTAGATGTCCCGCTGGGGGATGTAGGCCTCGGGCTGGTAGTAGTCGTAGTAGCTGACGAAATAGCGGACGGCGTTGCGGGGGAAGAAGTCGCGGAACTCGGCGTAGAGCTGGGCGGCGAGCGTCTTGTTGTGCGAGAGGATCAGCGCCGGCCGGCCGAGCCGGGCGATGACGTTGGCCATCGTGTACGTCTTGCCCGAGCCCGTGACGCCGAGCAGCGTCTGGTGCCCCTTCCCCTCCCGGATGCCGGCGACGAGGGCCTCGATCGCCGCCGGCTGGTCGCCGGCCGGGGAGAACGGGCGTTCGATCTGGAACTCGGTCATGGAGGCCTCGGGGGGGCGATCGGGGCGTGCTGGCGGGGTGTCAGCCTTCTCGACGCAGTCGGGGGGCGGCGGGCTCGGGATCGGCTCCCGCGAATCCGCGGCCCAGGAGCCCTCCGAGCATGCCGACCATCAGGGCGATTAGCGATTGCCCGGTCTGGTAGAAGAGGGTCCAGTCGGTCCGTTGGGTCGTCGTCATCCACTCGAGGTGGTTGTCCCAGGTATTCGGGTCGTCGTGCATGACCTCCTTCAGGAGGATCAGCAGGTCGCCCGTCACGAGCAGAGGGCGGGTGGGGGAGGGCCTGGGGGCGAGGTCGAACACCATGAGGGTGTAGGCGACCCCGGAGATCGCGAAGCCGGACCAGAAGGCCCGTCGCGATCCCCGACCGAGCACGGCGCCGAGGATCGAGACCAGGAGCGACCCCTGCAGGAGCGTCCCCAGGGCGTTCGCCCCTAGGATGGACGGGTAGTTCAGCGCCGCGAATCCGCCGGCGATTAGGAGCACGCCGACCATCAGGGCGGCGATGGAGACGCGCGGGCGGATCATCGTACGTTCCCTCTCGGATGGCGGTCGCGCGGGCCCGGGGCTCATCGGTCGGGGGGCATCGTCCCGGTGGCCTCGCTGATCCTTGCCCAGGGCTCGATCCCCCGGATCGTCGCCGGGCCGATCCCCTTGACCCGGCGTTCCAGGTCCGCCAGCGACTCGAAGGGGGCCTCCTCACGGGCGGAGACGATCCGATCGACCCGGCTCGGGCCGAGCCCCGGCAGGGCGAGCAGCACCGCCGGGGGGGCCGAGTTCAGCTCGACGGAGACGGCCCCGGGGGGAGGGGGGACGGCCGGGCCGGCGGCCGGTCGGCCGAGCAGCAACGCGATGGCCCCGACGCCGACGATCGTCGCCAGCGCCGATCGCTGCGGCACGGCCCAGCCCCAGGGCGATTCGACCTCCGTGCGCGTCATCCGGTGTGCCCCCCCGCGGGCGGCCGGGATCCGTGTTGAGTCGGGGCGATGATCGACAGGGATACAGTTTACGCGCCGGCCCGGCGGGGCTCAAGCGGGCCGGCCGTCGAGGATCGTCAAGGGGGGACTCAAGATCAATTGCCGGTCGGGCCGATCCTTCCGGTGGAAACGCTCGGTCGGCCCGGTTTCGGGTTGACCGGGGAGCCGCGGCCTCCACCGGCGCCGCGGAATTTCTCACAGCCGGAGCGGCCTCGGTCCGATAATCGGAGCGATCCGAGGTCGAGAGACGGCCGCCCGGCCGGCCCGAGGGGGGCGATGCCCCCGGAGGGCAGGCGGCGGGGACGGTCCCGGCGCCGGAGTCGGAGGGGTGGAGGGCCCCCCGAACGGATGGCGACTGATCCCAAGGAGGGGAAGACACGATGACCCGTTCCGCGCGGCACCGGGGCCCGCACACCCCGCGATGGATTCGCGGCCTGTTGACGGGCGCCCTGTTCCTGGCGACCTCCGCCGGCATCGGCGGCTGCGGCATCCCGTACGTCTACCGCAACATCTCGCCGCTCCATCCCACCGGATGGTCCTTCGCCTGGCCGATCCTGCCGTCGCAGTCGCAGCGGCTGGAGGAGGACATCTACAAGGAGGAGATGGACCGCGTCCCGATCCTGGACCCGGTCCCCGGCGAATTCGCCCCGCCCCCCTGCCTCGACCCGCCCAGCGAGGCCGAGATCTGGGCCAAGATCCCCAAGTTCCGGGCCGGCATGGACCCGTTCTACACGGTCCAGCGCAACAACGCCCGGTTCGTGATCGAGAAGATCGGCGAGTCGGTCGACCCCTGCAAGGTCTACCCCCTGGCCGGGCCTTGCGAGTTGGTGCACTGCCACTACAAGTGCACCATCTACTTCGACGAGGTCTACTGGTCGGACTACCCGATCCCCTTCAACACGAGGGACGCCCGGGTCGAGGTCGTCTACATCGACAAGGACTACCTCCGACGCTGCGGAGGCCCGCCCGTCGCCACCGTCCCGGGCGGCGGCTGATCGGCCCGGGGTCGGGGAGAGTCCCCCGACCCCCGCCGAGCGGGACGCATCTTTCCTTCCGGCGATCCCCGGTGCTCGGGCCGACGTGGTGGCGGCCCGAGCACCGGGGATCGCGTTCGCGCCGGGCCTCCGTTTCCCGTCGGTCACGGGACGGGCGAGCCGTTCGACGGGGAGGGCCGGTCGGGTAGGATGGTGGGACGCCCGGAACGCCCCCCGGGTCGGGCTTCCCCCTGGGAGGAGACATCCGATCGGCCAGGGCCCGAGCCCGGGGTCGAGCGTCGAGTGACGCGACAGGAGGCCAGGGTGCGCGGCTTCGGTCCTGATCCCGACGGGCACGACGAGCCGGGGAGGACGACCGCCGGCCGAAAGAGGGACTGGCGGCGACTCGCCAGGGTCGCCGGGATCGCGGCGGCCTTCTCGGCGCTGGGCGTGGCCTCCTCGGTCCTCCGGGCCCCGGATCGGATGTTCCTCCGGTTCGTCGCCATGGATTCGGGGGCCGAGCTGGCGATCCAGGACCTCATCGGTCGCGGGTCCCGGCCCGGGGTCGACTTCGGGTATCCGTATGGCCTGCTCCCCCTGCTCGCCGGCCGCCTCTGGTACGGCCTCCTGGGGCGATCTCCCGGCGCCTTCCACGGGCTCACGCTGGCGTTCCTGGCCCTCTCATGCTGGGGGCTGGCCCGATTCGCGACGGCCCGGGGCGTGGGGCTCGCCGGCCTGGTGCTGATCGCCCTGGCGATGCCGGACCTCTCGTATGTCACCGGCCTCACCTCGACCCACGTGCTGGAGCAGGCCCTGCTCGTCCTCGCCCTGGCCGAACAGGCCCGGGGGAAGCGGGGCTCGGCCCTCGCCCTGCTCGCGGCGTGCTGCTTCGTCAAGCCGTCGCTCGCCTTCGTGCAGGGGTTCGTCGTGCTGATCGCGGCGGCCTCGGCCAGCAGGGTGAATCGGACTGCTCTGTCCCGTGTGATCGCCCTGCCGGCGATCACGGCCTTCGCCCTCGGCGCGATCCTCGCCCTGGCGTTCGGTCCCCGCTCGCTGGCCCGGACGATTTCCCCCGCGACGGGGGCGTCGATCTATCGGCTCAACGACTTCGGCTTCTTCCACGGCCGGGGGAGAGACTTCTGGAACCTCCCGGACGCCGGGCCGTTCGATTATTTCCGGTATGAGGTCGGCTTCTGGATGCTCGGGACCGCGATCCTCGCGGGGGGGGGGCTCGCCGCCGGGTTGCGCCTGGCCCGGCGCGTCGAGGGCGCCGAAGCGGCTCGGGATGACGAGCTGGTCGCCACCTGCGCGGCGGTGCACCTGGCCTTCGTGACCCTGTTATTCGGCCATCGGGTGACCTGGGTCTATTCCCTGCCGATGCTCGTGCTCGGCCTCGCCCTGCTGGCGAATCGAGGCCCCCGCCATCGTCTCCTGGTCTGGGCACTGGCGGGGCTGCTGCTCGTCAACGACCGGTCGAAGCTGATCGCGGCCCGCATGCTCCGGGAGGAACTGGCCCCGAGCCCGTCGACCCGGGATCTCTGGGCCAGCCCCCGGGAACGCGAGGAGTGGGCCAGGGCGCTCGAGCTCTCCAGGGGGGAGCGGCCCGTCCTGCTCGCCATGAGCGAGGGGGGGGCGGTCCTCTTCCCCGGGTTCGCCCCGCCGACGGTCGCCTACCTCTACCCCGGCTGTCCGACGCCCGAGGAGGTCCGGCGCAAGGCCGAGCAGCTCTCCGGGGCCCGCGTGGTGATCTCGTTCTATCCGCCCGACTGGGAGGGGTTCGCCCTCTGGCCCCGGATCGGCGACGCCCTCGACGGCCTCGAACCGGTCTTCGAGGGGCAGGCCCTCCGCGTCTACCGGAGGGGCCATCCGGGGCAGCTCGGGCCGGCGGGTCCGACGCCCCCGGCCCCTTGAGGCCACCCCGAAGCCGGCCGAGGGGGTTCAGCCCTCCGTCTTGCGAAACCGGGCGAGGATCAGGCTGCCGAAGGGGAACCGCCACTGGCCGGGGTCCCGGCACCGGGAGAGCCACATGGCCAGCGGCTCGGAGATCGCCCCCACGAACGGGCTGAGCAGGTGGCTCGTCGTCTTCAGCTCCAGCTCGAGATCGCGCTCGAACCCGGGGGAGATGGCCCGGAGCTGGCGCTCGAAGCCCGGGTAGGTGAATTTCGAGAGGTGCTGCTCCTCGTACTTCACGTCGGAGGCCCGGTTGAGGATCCGCTCCAGCAGAGGCCAGGCGCTCGCGTAGTTGGGCGTGGTCATCAGGAATCGGCCCCCCGGCTTCAGGAGCCGGCCGACGTGCCCGAGCAGCGCCCGGATCTCCTCCGCCGAGAGGTGCTCCAGGACTTCGATCAGCGTCACGCAGTCGAACGTCTCGCCCAGATCCGCCAGCGCGGAGAGGCCGGGGATCGCCCGGAACTCCCGGTATGGGGCAGCATAATGGGAGGCGGCCCACTCGATCTGCTTGGGGATGATGTCCACCCCGAGCTGCCTGGGGAACCGATCGCCCGGCAGCATCCCCAGGAACGTGCCGGCGAAGCAGCCGATGTCGAGCACCGAAAGCCCCGGCCCCGGCGGCAGGGCGGCCAGGGCCCGCTGGAACTTCTGGCGGTGCCAGCACCGTCGGACCGGGTGCCCGGTCCGCATCACCTCGTCGTAGTAGCCCAGGGGGATCTGGTCGTAGTCGAACGCGGGGGGGGTGGTCGGAGGTGATTCCACGACGAGAGCCTGCACCAGGGTCCTAGCAGCCGGTCGGTCGAGACCACCGATTCTAAGGGGTCCGGCGCCGGACTGCGAAGGAGTGCCCCGAGGGAGCGAGGACAACCGCGACCACCAGGGCCAGCCCGACCCCCGAGGCCGCCGCGCCGAGCCGGAACGAACTCGGCCGGAACCGGAACGCGACCGAATGCCGGCCGGGGGGGATGGGGCAGGCCATGAAGTCCGAGTCCGCCCGGGAGACGGTCGCGGGCTCGCCGTCGACGGCGGCGGTCCAGCCGGGGTGGAACGCCTCGTTCCAGACGAACCGCCCGCCCCCCGGCGCGTCGACCTCCGCCCCGAAGCGGCCAGGCCGGTCGAGGCGGATGGCGACCCGCGCGGGAGGGCCCTCGCCTTCGACCCGGGCCCGGGGCATCGGCCCGGGCACGGCGACCCAGGAGCCGCCGTCCCGGTCGTCGTCCCAGGCCCAGGCGACCCCCGCGAGGCGCTGGGCCTCGACCCGGGTGTAATCGAGCCGACGGGCGGGGAAGAGCGCGACGTAGCCGTCGGTCAGCCGGTAGCCGGCCATGCTGAGCTGCCCCGATCGGTACTCCGCCCGACGCCCCGGGTAGGCCACGCCCGGCTCGGGCAGCGTGATGTGCAGACGGTCCCCCTCGCCGACCGGGGGTACCTCGGGCCTCGGGTCCAGCGCCGGGGCGAGCGGGGGCACGGTGTCCCAGAGGTGGAAGTACAGCGCGTACGAGGTGAAGTCGGCCACCATCACCAGCATCAGCCCGAGGAGTCCCAGCCTCGGCCTCCTGGCCGCCAGCGCCACCAGGGCCGCCGAGGCGACGAGCAGCCCCAGGTTGAACCCGACCCGGGCGTTCGTCCCGAGCGTCGGCAGGAGCCCCGGGCGGAGTTGGTCCACGACCCGGATCCCCACCCAGCAGGCCAGCCCCGCCGCCGGGACCAACGCCAGCCACCGGGCCGACCTCGGGGCACGATTCGCCCGGACGAGGTCGTCGACCGCCAGGGCCGCCAGGACGGCCACCGCCAGGTGCACCAGCAAGAGGTATCGCGCCGGCACCCGGAAGGATCGGATCAGCGGGGCATGCACCAACACCCAGCCGAACGGCCCGTAGTCGCCCAGTGCCATCAGGAAGCTGATCACCGCCAGGAGCGCCGCCCCCCGGGCCAGCCGCCGAGCGGGCGGGTCCAGGGCGCGCCACCTCAGGGCGAGCCATGCCAGCAATGCCGACACCGCCGCCCCCTGGTAGAGGCCCAGCTCGTGGATCCTCACGAAGCGGTCGAGCCCCTGGCCGCCGTGGCTCGGCATGTAGCGTTCCAGGAAGACATAGGGCGCCACCAACTGCACCAGGTTCAGCGGGTGAAGCGACCCCATCGTGATCGAACCGGCCGGCAGCGTCGCCCGCCTCGACAGGGCGAGCGCCTCCCAGGTCGGCAGCAGTTGGACGCCTCCCAGCAACACGCCAATCCCGACGGATCCGGCGTACCACGCCACACGACGCCATCGCCCCGTCTCCAGGGCCAGGAACAGGACATAAGCCCCCTCGACCAGCTTGACGTACCAGGCCGTCTGCGGGTGCCCCAGCAGCAACCCCGAGCCGGTCAGCAGTGCCAGCCCGGCGCCGTCGAGCGCAGGCCGGCCCGTCCCCCGGAACAGCCGGTCGATCAGCCAGAGGCTCCAGGGCAGGTGGGCGGCCACCGCGACCGAATTGAGGTGCATGAAGTGGAGGATGTTGTAGCCGAAGAAGGTGAACACCATCCCCCCGACCACCGCCGCCGACGGGCCGACCCGGCGCCGGAGGAAGGCCACCATCCCGCCCAGCAGTACGACGTAGTTGAGCAGGAACTCCGCGGGCAGCGCGACCCGGACCGGCAGTAGCCCGTACAGGACCAGGTGGGCCGGGTGGAGCATCCCGATCTGGCCCTCGCCGTGGAGGTCCATCCCGCAGAAATAGTCCGGGAACCAGCGGAAGTCGTCCCCCGACGCCAGGCAGCGTGCGTAGAAGACGCGGAGCGGCAGGTGAAAGGTGAGCAGGTCGTCATATAGGTAGAATCGGCCGGCCAGCAGCGGCCCCGCCAGCAGGGCCAGCAGGGCCGCCGCTCCGGCGAGGGCGACGAGCGTCAGGTCGCGTCGGGCCCCGTCCTGCCTCATCATCTCGGGCGTGCACTCCGGACCGGTTTCGGCCCCCGACGGCGGCCCTCGGTGGGTCGACGGACACCTCCGGGCTCGGAAAGCACCGGGGGTCGATCGTACTCGGCTCGACCCCCGGACTCCATCGGGACCGCCGCCTGCTTCTCGGGGATCAGTCCTGTCCCCCGAAGAACGGGAACAGCCGGGCCAGCTCCTCCTTGGAGGGCTGGGAGCCGTACTCGCACAGCTCGAACGCCTCCGCGGCCTCGACCTCGGCGGCGGCGTCTTCGCCGACCCACTCGGCCAGGGTGTCGCGGTAACGGTCGGCGATGCCACCGTAGCGGTTGAGGGCCCGTTCCCGGGTCCACTCCATCCGGGCCTCGGGGGAGTCGGGGACCTCGTCCAGGTAGCCGAACAGCCAGGGGTTCCACTCGTAGAACTGCGACCCGAGGGCGTCGATGCAGGCGACCTTCTGGTCGAGCACCGGGTCGATCGGCACGACCACGTCGGGCTCGAACGGGTTGGGCTTCTGGAACGAGTCCTCGGTGTACATGAACACCGGGTTCTTCCTCAGGGCGGGCACGTCCGGGCAGAAATAGGGGACGATCACCATGAAGGCGGCGTCCTGCACCAGGATGCCCGTGTAGCGGTGGTCGGGGTGGTAGTCGTTCGGCCGGTGGGAGATGACGAGGTCGGCCTCCCACTCCCGGATCAGCCGGGTGATGGTCCGGCGATTCTCCAGGGTCGGCAGGATCTCGCCGTCGTGGATGTCGAGCACCTCGGTCTCGATGCCGAGGATCTCGGCGCAGCGCTCGACCTCGGCCTTCCTGCGGCGGGCCAGCGGGCCCCCGGCGATCTCGTGGTGGCCGATGTCGCCGTTGGTCGTGCTGACGAACTTCACCTTGTGGCCGAGCTTCGCCCACCGGGCGGCGGTGCCGGCCACCTCCAGCTCGCAATCGTCCGGGTGGGCGCCGAAGACGATGATCCGGAGCGGGCGGTCGGCGTCGTCGGCCCCGGCCCCCGCCTCGTCCTGCGCCGAGGCGTTCCCCGATGACGCGGCGAGGAGGCCGAGGGCCACCGCCAGGGGGAAGGAGAGGGACGATCTGCGTCGGGCATTCATGGGCGCGTGCTCCTGGGTGGGACGGTCGCGGCATTGCCTCGCGTGCCCGTTCTATCGCGAGTCGGGCCCGAGGTCGAGGACCCGCCGACGGGCGCCGACACCGGGGGCGGACCCGGATAGACTGGGGCGCATCCATCCGACGAGGTCGACCCTCCCCGATCGGGAGGGCCCCGTCGGTGATCGTCCCGGAGGTCAGCCGTGACAGCTCGGACGTCGTCCCTCCCCCGGCCGAGGTTCGGCCTCGTCGCCTGGGGCCTGGTGGTGATCTCGGCCGGGGCGTCGGCCCCTCCGACGCAGGACGGATCCCCGGGCGGCGAGGTGGCCGAGCTCCGGGACGGTCGTCGCCTGACCGGCCGGCTGATCGCGCCCGACGGCGGGCCGATCGCCTTCGAGCCCGGCACGGGGGGCGACCCGATCCCGGTCGAGCGCCTGCTCGAGGTCCGGCCCGATGCCGACCGGCCCGGGGGGGCGGCCGGGAAGCCCGTCGAGGCGCCCCCGTTCCTCCTCTCGACCGGGCTCGATCGGCGCCTCTCCGGCCGACTCGTCTCGATCGACGGCGAGGCCGTCCGGCTGGCGATAGGCCCCGACGGCCGGGAAGTCTCGGCCGATCGCCGGGGCGTCTCCTCCCTGGTCCAGCGCCCGGGAGAGGCCCGGGTCGCGGCCGAGTCGTTCGAGGGGGACCTCGACGCCGAGCGGTGGTCGATCCGGACCGGGGTCGAGGCGGCCCCGTCCCCGGGCGACGAGGGCCGGGCGTTGACGATCTCCCCCGACGAGGCGGAGGCCCGCTACCGCCTCCCCGAGCCGATCGAGGCCGGCCGGGTCGAACTGTCGTTCACCTGGGGAGGGCGCGAACTGGCCGGTCGCCGCTGGTCCGTCGACCTCGTCTTCGACGGCCCCCTCGGCGAGGAGATCACCCGGGTGGTGCTCGGCTGGGCCGACCCGTTCCCCTCGGTCGAGTCCCGGGGGGGGCCGGAGATCGTGGTGCAGCCCCTGGTGCTGGAGCCGGGCTGGCATCGGCTCTCGGCCCGGTTCGGGCCCGACCGGACCCTCCTGGCGATCGACGGCGACCAGCTCGGCCGGGGGGCCGGGCCGCGGGGGGCGCTGATCGCGCTCCGGTTCCGGTCCGAGCCCGCCCGGGACGCCGAGCCCGCGAACGGCCTGCAAGGCCGGGTCGACGACCTGCTCGCCGTCCGGTCCTTCGAGCCGACCTCC
Source organism: Tautonia plasticadhaerens (assembly GCF_007752535.1). GTDB lineage: Bacteria > Planctomycetota > Planctomycetia > Isosphaerales > Isosphaeraceae > Tautonia > Tautonia plasticadhaerens. The sequence continues at coordinate 7,082,242 of NZ_CP036426.1, read as the reverse complement.
GGCTTCGAGGTCGAGCCGGGGCAGGACGAGTTGCGGCTCGTCTCCGGGGACCAGGTCTGGGGCGAGGTCGTCTCCGCCGACGAGGACCGGGTGCGGCTGCTGGTCCTCGACCGGGAACTCGACTTCTCCTGGTCCGAGGTCGCCGGGCTCTACTTCCGACGCGAGCCCTTCCCTTCCGGGCCGGTCGACGGGCCGATCGCCCGGGCCGAGTGGGAGGTCGGCGACCCGGACTCCCGGCCCGATCGGGTCGAGGGGGCGATCGTCGGCCTGGATGACGGGGAGATCCGTCTGGCCGTCCCCTACCTGGGGACGATCCCCGTGCCCCGGGACCGGTTCCGTCGCCTGGAGATCCTCGGCCGGGCTCGCCAGGTCGTCCTCGACCCCCACGCCCGACACCTGGGCGACCAGCTCATGCCCGAGCTCGACCCCCCGCTCCCGGACGGCGACCGCTACGAGATCCCCTTCACGCTGGACACCCTCCCCGACCGCCCGGCCGCGCTGGTGATCGACGCCGTCCAGGTCGAGGGGGACTACGACGGGGGCCGCTTCGTGGAGGACCTCCGCAACGGCTTCCTCAAGACGACCCTCGCCCTCAACGGCGAGGAGTTCGACGACCTCAACCGCCACGTCGAGGACGCCAACCGATCCCCGTCCCGCCTCCGCATCCCGGTCCCCCCCGGGCTGCTCTCCGAGGGGGAGAACGTCCTCGCCTTCCGCCAGCTCGGCCGGGAGAAGGAGAAGGAGTACCGGGATGACCTGGGACTGCTCCGGGTCGCCCTGGAGTGGACCGAGGAGGCGCCGGAATCGCCCTGATCGCCGGCAGGTCGGCGATCACCGACTCGGGGCGTTCAGGGGGCGGGATAATCGATCAGGCCGGCCGCCATCAGCCCGTCCTGGCCGATGATCCTGAGGGAGTGGGCCAGCAGGAACAGGGCGCCGGACATCATGATCGCTCGGCATGCCCGGCCCCGGTACGGGGCCCCTCGGGGCTCCGTCGGCGACAGGCTCGACCGGATCATCGCGGCCGAGAAGAACCCCGTCGCCACCACCGTCGGGATGAACGGGCCGAGGGCGCGAACGGCGCCGAAGTGGAGGGCGAAGAGCGCCACCACCCCGGCCATCATCCAGAGCTGAAACCGCGACCGGCCTCGGCGGACGACGCCGAGCAGCCAGATGGCCAGCCCGACGCACCAGACGATCGCCATCACCAGGCCGATGGGGGCGCCCCGGACGGTCGCCGGGTTGATCCAGTCGACCTGCATGACTGCCATGACGGCGCACAGGGCCAGGACCGCCCCCACCCAACGGGCGATCGGGGGCCCGATCCGATCCGACGCGATCAGGGTCGTGGGGGTGGACATCTCGGCGTGCCCGTGGGTCGGGGGAGGATCAGCGTCTCGTCAGCGGCAGCACGACCCCGAGGATGACGCAGAGCAGGCACACCGCGCATGCCGCGAGCAGGCCGATGACGAGCTCGGCCGGCGAGGCCCCGTACCGCGTCAGGGCGCGGGCCGCGAGGATCAGGACCGGGGGACCGGCCGCGAAACAGAGGAGCTGGACGACCCGGAGGGCGAGGGCCTCGTCGACGAGCCGGGTCCGGGCGACGCGGAGGAGACGGGACATGCAATCCTCCCGGGCCGGCCCCGGTCGGGCCGGCCCTCGATCAGGGGGAACTCGGTGACGGGTCAGTCGTCGTCCCGGAAGGTGTCCAGGTAGTTCTGGACGTGCTGCTCGATGTGCCGGGGGACCTTCTGGTTGGAGAGGGCCTCGGCCTGTGCGGAGGAGTTGGCCTCGATGGCGGCCTGGGCCTCGATGATGCTCTCGCCGACGGTCTGGGCGTTGGGCGGCCCGAAGCCTTCCTGCACCGCCTTGCCGGGGCCGAGCTGCTGCTTGACCTTGGTGTTGAAGGTGCTCGTGTTGTCGGCGGCGATGGGGCGGTCCCCCTGGCCCCGGCCCTGGCCGAGCCCGTTGCCGCTGCCGTCTCCCATGCCCATGCCCTGGCCGAAGGCGTTCATGCCGTCCAGCCGGGAGCCGATCTGGTTCAGGCCGTCGCCGCCGGTCATGCCGTCCTTGGCCGACTGGATGTCGGCCATCGCGGAGTCGAGCATCTCCAGCTCGGCCAGGTCGTCGGCCATCGACTGGAGCTGTTCCTGGCTCATCCCCAGCGCCTGGGCGGCCTTCTGCATGTCCCCCTGGGACATCTGCTGTTGGGCCTGGCCGAGCTGGTCGGCGAGCTGCTGGAGCTTCTTCAGGTCCTCGGCCTGGTCGTTGAGCTTGGCCATCTGCTGGTCGAACTGCTCCTGGCTGATGGCGCCCCGCTCCTTGGCCTCTTCCAGCTGCTTCTTCCGCTCGTCGAGGTTGGCGAGCTGTTCGAGCTGCTCCTTCATCTCCGCGAGCTGCTGCTTGAGGTCCTCCTTCTCCCGGTCGGTCATCTTGCCGGAGAGGAGCTTGTCGCGCAGCTCCTTGACCTTCTCGGCCGCCTGGGCGAAGTCCCCCTTGGCCAGCTCCCGGGCGAAGTCGTCGGCGGGGCCGTCGGAGGTCATCTGGTCGAGCTGCTGGAGCTTCTTGCTGACCTGCTGGGAGTCGCCGATCTGCTTCTGACGCTCGTCCAGCGCGTTGGTCAGCTTGTTCAGCTTGATGAGGGCCTGCTCCTTCTCCTGGGGAGGGGCCTTGGCCAGCTCGTCGGCGGCCTTCTCGATCTCGACGAGCAGCTTGTCGCTCTCCGCGTACTCGGACGAGTCGAGCTTCTTGCGGGCCTCGGCGATCCGCTTGTTCAGGGCGTCGGCCTGGCGGGCGATCTCTTCGAGCTGGTCCGGCTCCAGCGCCGCCCTCGAATCGGCCGTCGCCCGCGACAGCTCGGGGACGAACAGGATGCCGACGGCCAGCATCCCCGTCACCAGCGGCAGCCAGGCGGCCTTCGGCAGCCGGGGGCCGAACCGCGAGGCCACGTCGATCGAGGACAGGTGCCTGCGCGTGTCCTCCAGCAAGGCCCGGCCGGCGGGCGTCTCCCGGAGGTGATCGGGCAGGGTCAGCGCGGTGCCGAGCCGCTCATTGAGGTGGAAGGCGCGGTCGATCGCCACGGCGGCGTCCACCCGGCTCGGGCCGCTCAGCAGGGCGATCAGCCCCGCCAGCGCGACCCCGGCCCCCCCGGCCACCGCGAACGGCATCCAGTCGGCCCCCGGGATCGCCCGCACCGAGAATTTCTCCAACGCGATGCCGACACCCGCCAGCAGCAACGCCCCGGCCAGGCACCAGACCAGGCTCGACAGGAACCGCTGGAACCGCAACCGCCGCCACACCCTGCCGATCGGCTTCTCGAAGTCTCGCAACGCCGTCTCCTCCGCTCGGGTGCTTCCGGGGCCGTCCACTCCGCCGACTACGAGTGTACGAGGTCCGCCCGCCGCAATCAAGCCTCCGAATCCGAATCGGTTCGGGGACGGCCGATCCGGAATCCCGGCCCAGGATGGCTTGATCGGCCCGGCGACCTCCCGGCATAATGGGACGCTTCACGACCCGGGCCGATCGACCGGACCGGGCGGCGACCCAGCCCAGGACCCCGGCCATGAAGAAGAAGACGAAGCACCGCAAGGCGTACGCGTGGCGGAAGCGGGCCGACAGCTCGCCGGTGGCCAAGGGGCGCCGCCGCAAGCTCCTCGGCACCCGGAACCCGAGCAAGCGGAAGTTCGCCGGCGGCAAGAAGAAGGGCTGAGCCCTCGCCGCCCGATCGGGCCCGGATTGCGACGAGACGCGGGGCGCGGCCCCGACCCTCGGCCGAGGGTCGGGGCCGCGCCCCGCGTTTGCTGCTGCGCCTGGCCTCCCGGGGGAGGGATGGGTCAGAACATCCCCAGCTCGTCCCGGGCGTCCTCGGACATCCGGTCGGGAGACCAGGGGGGGCTCATCACGAGCTTCACGTTGGCCTTGGAGACCCCTTGGAGCGACTCGATCACCTGCGTCGCTTCGCCGAGGATCTGGGGGCCGGCCGGGCAGGCGGGGGTGGTGAGGGTCATCTCCACGTCGACCTCCCCCTCCCGGGTCTGGACGGCGTAGATCAGCCCGAGGTCGACGATGTTGACGCCGATCTCCGGATCCTTCACCGCCTTGAGCGCGGTCAGGATGTCCTCCTGGTCGGGGCCCTGCGTCGCTTCGGGAGTGGTCGTCGGGTCGGCCTGGGGCGTGGTCTCGTCGGACATGGGCAGGGCTCCGGTCTGGGCGGATGGGTGCGGGGTGCCGTCGGGGGTTCGGTTCGGTTCAGTTCGAGGCCGGGTCGTCGGATTCCGCCCGGGCCACCATCAGCTTGAGGCGTCGGAGCACGCCGGCCAGGCCGCTGGCGCGCTGCATGCCGAGCAATTCGGCCATGCCGGTCCGCTGGATCAGGTCGTTGGGCACGTCGAGGATCTCGGCCGCGGTCGCCCCGTCGAGCCCCTGGACCAGCAGGCAGACGAACCCCCGGACGGTCGGCGCCTCCGGGGGCACCTCGGCGAAGATCCGGACCTTCGGCCCCTCGCGCTCCAGGAACAGGAAGACCGGCGACTGACATTCCGGCACCCGGTGCGCCTCGTCCTTGTGGTGGGAGAGGCGGTCGGGCAGCGGGGGCAGGTCGTTGGCCAGGTCGATGAGGAGCTCGATGCGTTCCTGGCGGTCGGCGTCTCGAAGCTCCTCGACGAGTTCGTCGAGCGCGGCGGGCACGGGGGTCTCCGTCGATCGAGGTCGGCTCGGGTCGGGTAGGGACTGCATGGACGCCTGTCGGGACCAGACGCCCGGGGGCAGCACCGAGGGCGATCCCGGGGAAACGTCCCGGTCGCCCGGCGGCTCACGGCTCGGCCATCGCCTGGTTCAGGATGGACTGGGCCGCCTGATCGTCGTCGGGGTGCACCCAAAGTTCGACGGTCGTGGCGGCGTGGACCGGGAATCCCCGACCCTGGGCGTCCCGAGCACCGGTGAAGTCCCGGACCCGGAGGATGCAGCGAAGCTCGCCGAGTCCGAGATCGATCCGACGGGCCCGAGACGACGACATCGCCGCGTTGCAGACCCACAGATAACCATTGTCCAATGATGGCCGCGCAGGCATGGGTGCCGGCCCTCCTCGGATTCGGGATGGCTTACTCGTTCCCCTTGGCGATCGGCACGCCGACGAGGTTACCCCACTCGGTCCAGGAGCCGTCGTAGTTGCGGACCTTCGGGTAGCCGAGCAGGTAGGTCAGGACGAACCAGGTGAGGCTCGACCGCTCGCCGATCCGGCAGTAGGCGACCACCTCGTCGGACTGATCGAGGCCGCACTCCCCCTCGAAGATCGCCTTCAGTTCGTCGGCCGACTTGAAGGTGCCGTCCTCGTTGACCGCCCGGGTCCAGGGGACGCTCTTGGCGCCGGGGATGTGGCCGGCCCGGAGGGAGCCCTCCTGGGGATAGTCGGGCATGTGCAGCAGCTCCCCGGTGTACTCGCCGGGGCTGCGGACGTCGATCATCTTCTTGCCGGCCTTCATGTGGGCGAGCACGTCGTCCCGGAAGATCCGGATCTTGGACGCGTCCGCGCCCTTCACGACGTAGTCGGTGCGGGGGTAGCTGGGGGTGTCCCTGCTCAGCTCGCGTTCCTGGTCGAGCCAGAGCTTGCGGCCGCCATTCATGATCCGGCAGTCGTCGTGCCCGAACAGCTTGAAGGCCCAGAAGGCGTAGCAGGCCCACCAGTTCGACTTGTCGCCGTAGAAGACCACGGTGGTGTCGGCGGCGATCCCGGACCGGGAGCAGATGTCGGCGAACTTCTCGGCGTCGATGTAGTCCCGGATCAGCTGGTCCTGGAGGTCCCCCTGCCAGTCGATCTTCACGGCGCCGGGGACGTGTCCCATGTCATAGAGGAGCACGTCCTCGTCGCTCTCGACGATCCGGACCTTGGGGTCATCCCGGTGCTGCTCGACCCAGTCGGCGGAGACGAGGGCCTCGGGGTGGGCGTAGTCGGACATGGCGGGCGGATCCTTGAACTCGATCGAGACTCGGGTGGTGATGAGGTCGGGCGCGCGGGGAAGGTCGCCGGCTCAGACGCCGGCGGCCTCGGCCGAGGCGAGTGTCGGCGCGCTGCCCAGCTCCAGCTTCTGGGCGACGGCCAGGGCGAGGGCCTCCCGCACCGGCTCGACGCTGATCCGGTCGTAGACGTTGGCGAAGAAGCCCTCGACGATCAGCCGGGTGGCCGTGGCCTCGTCGACCCCCCGGGACCGGGCGTAGAAGACCATCTCGGGGTCGACCGGACCGGCGGTGGCGCCGTGGGTGCAGCGGACCTCGTTGGCCTCGATCTCCAACCCCGGGATGGAGTCGGCCCGGGCGTCGGCGTCGAGCACGAGGTTGTCATTCTTCTGGTAGGCGTCGGTGTGCTGGGCGTCTGGTTCGACCTTGATCATGCCCCGCCAGACCAGCCGGGACCTGTCCTTCAGGCCGCCCTTGTAGAGCAGGTCGCTGGTGGTGTTCGGGGCGACGTGGTCTTGCCGGGTGATGTAGGTGAGGTTCTGCCTCCCCGTGGGGAACATCACGCCGTTGACCTGGGCCCTCGCCCCCCGGCCGACCAGCGCCACCTCCTGGTTCACCTTCGCCAGCCTCGAGCCCAGGCCGCCGACGGTCCACTGCAACGCCGCGTCCGGGCCGACCACCGCCCGCTCCCGGCTGAGGTGCCAGGTGGAGGTGTCCCAGTTCTGGATGTTGACGAACCGCAGGCGGGATCCCCGCCGGAGGATCAGCTCGACCCCGCCGACGTGCAGCCCGGGCGCCTTGCCGCGATCGAGGCCGATCGTCTCCTGGACGAGCGTCGCCTCGGCCCCTTCCTCCAGCACGACGAGGGTGTGACTCAGGTCCGCGCCCCCCTCCGCCGACAGGCCGACGAGGTGGAACAGCGGCGTCTCCACCTTCACGCCCTTCGGCACGTAGAGCAGGGCGCCGCCGGTCCAGCAGGCGGCGTGCAGGGCGGCGAAGGCGTCGGCGTCGTCCCGGAACGCCTCGGTCATCAGCAGGTCCTTGAGCAGCTCGCCGTGCTCCTGGACCGCCGAGGCCAGGTCGACGAAGACCGCCCCCCCGAGCTTCGACGGGTCGGGGGACCGCGCGGCGTGGCCGTCGACCAGGGCGATCCCCGTCCCGTAGAGCGAGTCGAGCCCCCGGTAGGCGGGCTCCAGGGCGGCCCGGGCCGCCTCGGAGGGCTCGGCGGGGGCGGGGGGGGCGAACTGGTCGAGCTTCAGTGCCCGGAGGTCGGTCCGCCGCCACTCCTCGTCCCGGAGCGTGGGCAGGGGGGTGGCCTTGAAGCGCCCGAAGGCCGACCGGCGGCGGTCGGCCAGCCAGCTCGGCTCATCCCGGCCCTTGAGGAATGCGGCGAAGGTCTCGTCGGTGAAGCCGCCGGGGGCGGGGGTCATGGGTGCGCTGCTCATCGAGGATCGTCTTGGGGTCAGGGGACGGTCGCGCGCTCGGCCGGGCGGAACTCGCGATTGAAGGCGACCAGGGGGTAGGTCGGTTGGACGTCGAAGCCGAGGGCCCGGAGCCGGTCGGTCAGCTCGCCGGCGGAGTGGCCGGGGATCTCGTGGGTTTCCATGGCGACCTGCTTGATCCGGCGCGCCAGCCCGGGGGGAAGCGACCCGAGGATGCCGTACTCGGCCCCCTCGCAATCGAGCTTCAGCAGGTCGACGCGGCCGATCCCCCTGGCGTCGAGGGCCTGCTCCAGCGTCCGGACCGTGACCGAGACCGTCCGCTCGTGGGCGGAACTCCTGCCGTCGACCGCGTCGAAGAGCGAGTTGTAGGCGGACTTGCCGTGGACGAGCAACTGCGCCGAGCCGGCCTCGCCGCCGACGGCCTCGGGCACGGCCTCGACGTTGTCCAGCCCGTTGAGGGCGACGTTCTCCGCGAGGCGCTCGAAGGCGTCGGGGCTGGGCTCGAAGGCGACCACCCTCCCGGTCGGCCCGACGACCCGGGCGGCGATGACGGAGAACGCGCCGAGGTTCGCGCCGATGTCGACCACGGTGTCCCCGGGCCCCAGCGCGATGCCGTCTCGGAGGTAGTCTCGCCGGATCAGGATCTCGAAGAACGTGAAGCTGTCGCCCCGTCCGGGGTCGAGCCGGAGCTTCACCCCGTCCCGGTCGACCGCCACGAACGGCCGTCGTTTCAGCTTGAAGCTGTCGAGCACGAGCGGGATCGGCGTCCTCGTCTTCGAGAAGAACGAGGCCGACTGGGCGACCTTCGAGGCGATCTTGCGGAGCATCGTGGCGACCTCTCGGGGAGTTCCCCTTCCGGCGGGCCGACCCGGTGAGGGCGGCCCGCCGCCTCGGGGTGAGGGATCAGCCCACGGAGCCTTCCATCTGGAGCTGGATCAGCTTGTTCATCTCCACGGCATACTCCATCGGCAGCTCCTTGACCAGCGGCTCGATGAAGCCGGAGACGATCAGCGTGCTGGCCTCGGCCTCCGAGAGCCCCCGGCTCATCAGGTAGAACAGCTGCTCCTCGCCGATCTTCGAGACGCTGGCCTCGTGGCCGATCTTGACGTCGTCCTCGTCGATCTCGATGTACGGGTACGTGTCCGACCGGCTGATCGGGTCGAGGATCAGCGCGTCGCAGACCACGTTGGACTTCGAGCCCTTGGCCCCGTCCATCACCTTCAGCAGGCCCCGGTAGCTGGACCGCCCGCCATTCTTGCTGATCGACTTGGAGATGATCCGGCTGGAGGTATAGGGCGCCTCGTGCACCACCTTGCCGCCGGTGTCCTGGTGCTGGCCCTTGCCGGCGAAGGCGATCGAGAGGATCTCGCCGCGGGCCCCCTTGCCGCGCATGTGGACGGCCGGGTACTTCATGGTCAGCCGGCTGCCGAGGTTGCCGTCGACCCACTCCATCAGGGCGTCCTCGTGGGCGACGGCGCGCTTGGTCACGAGGTTGTAGATGTTGTTCGCCCAGTTCTGGATGGTCGTGTACCGGCAACGGGCCCCCTTCTTGACGAGGATCTCCACGACGGCCGAATGCAGGCTCTCGGTCGTGTACATCGGGGCGGTGCAGCCCTCGACGTAGTGGACCTGCGCCCCCTCCTCGACGATCATCAGGGTCCGCTCGAACTGGCCCATGCTCTCGGCGTTGATCCGGAAGTAGGCCTGCAGCGGGATGTCGACCTTCACCCCGGCCGGGATGTAGACGAACGACCCGCCCGACCAGACCGCCGTGTTGAGCGCGGCGAACTTGTTGTCGTCGTGCGGGATGATCGTGCCGAAGTACTCCCGGACGAGGTCCGGGTACTCGCGGACCGCCGAGTCGGTGTCGGTGAAGATGACGCCGAGCTTCTGGAGGTCCTCGCGGAGGCTGTGGTAGACGACCTCAGACTCGTACTGCGCGCCGACCCCGGCGAGGAACTTCTTCTCGGCCTCGGGGATGCCGAGCTTGTCGAAGGTCCGCTTGATGTCGGCCGGCACGTCGTCCCAGGACTTGCCCTGCCGGTCGGCGGCCTTCATGTAGTAGTAGATGTCGTCGAAGTTCAGCTCGGAGAGCGCCCCGCCCCAGGTGGGGGTCGGCTTCTGCCGGAAGACCTCCAGGGCCTCCAGGCGGATCCGGCGCATCCAGTCGGGCTCGCCCTTCATCTCGGAGATCTGGTGGACCGTCTCCGTGGTCAGGCCCCGCTGGCTCTTGAAATTGTAATTGGCGTCCGAGTCGCGGAAGCCGTACTTGTACTCGTCCTTGATGCCCTTGACCTGGGCATTGAGGTCGGTCGCCATCGTGGAGGTCCTCCGCCGTCGGGCGGCATCGGGGGGGGGCGTGTTCGGTCGTCGGGCTGCGCGTGTCTGATCGGGGCGGGCCGGGCGGGGGCCTCAGAAGGCCGAGGCGGCGGCGCCGGAGTGCTGCTCCAGCTCGTCCTCGTCCCGGGCGGCCTCGGGGTATTTGGCCCGGACCCAGTCGTAGCCCTCGCGTTCGAGCAGGTCGACCAGCTCGGGGCCGCCGTTCTCGACGATCCGCCCGCCGAAGAGGATGTGGACGAACTGGGGCTTGATGTAGGTCAGGATCCGCTGGTAGTGCGTGATCACCAGCACGCCGGTCCCCTGGCGCTCGGCCACGCGATTCACCCCCTCGGAGACGATCCGCACGGCGTCGATGTCCAGGCCGCTGTCCGTCTCGTCGAGGATGGCGAAGGCGGGCTTGAGCATCGCCAGCTGGAGCACCTCGGCCCGCTTCTTCTCGCCGCCGGAGAATCCCTCGTTGAGGTACCGGCGGGCGAAGTCGGGGTCGACGCCCAGCTCGTCCATCGAGGCGCGCAGCTCCTTGCGGAACTCGCGCATCGGGATCAGCTCCTCGCCCTCCTTGCGGTCCGGCTTGCGGACGTTGGAGACGGCGTGGCGGAGGAAGTTGGCCACGCTCACGCCGGGGATCGAGGTCGGGTACTGGAAGGCCAGGAAGAGGCCGGCCTTGGCCCGTTCGTCGGCCTCCAGGTCCGCCAGGTCCACGCCGTCGAGGGTGGCCGAGCCCCCGGTGATCTCGTAATTGGGGTGGCCCATCAGGGCGTAGCTCAAGGTGCTCTTGCCCGAGCCGTTGGGGCCCATCAGCGCATGGACCTCGCCCTGCCGGATCGTCAGGTCGACCCCCTTGAGGATCTCCTTGCCGTCGATGGCCACGTGCAGGTTCTTGATCTCGAGGACTTTGCTCATCGTTCGGGGGCCTCGGTGACTCTCGTCTCGGGTGCGTCGCCGTCGGGCGTCCCGCCCGGCCGGCTCGGTCCAGTTCTCGGGGGTGTCGGCGGGGCGGGGGGCGGCGGTCGGCCGCCGGGTCGGTCGGATGCCGGGGCCCCGGGCCGGGTCAGCCGGCGTGGGCCTGGGTGGGGTCGGCGGCGGGTGGGCGGGCGGCCTTGGCCTCGAAGTCGCAAGAACGATGCCCGTCGAGCCGGCACTGGCTGAGCTTCAGCGACCGGCCGAGGACCTTCTCGAACATCTTCCGCTCCAGGGAGCAGATGTCCCGGTCCGACTCGGCCAGCTCGAAGTAGGGGCAGGAATGCAGCTCCAGCACGGGCATCGCGTCCCCCCGCCGGGCGACCTCGGTCTCGATCCCCCGGCCGTGCAGCAGGGTGCCGAGCTGTTCCAGCCGCTCCTGCCAGCCCAGCCCCCGGACCTCGGCCCGGTAGAGGTCGGCCAGGCGGTCGGTGATCCGGGCGAAGAGGACCCGTCGCACCTTGCGGTCCCCCACGTTCCGCATCACCTCCCCCCAGAGTACGACCGCCAGGTCGGCATAGTTCTGGCCGAGGCGGCGATGGGCCTCGGGGCTGGCCTCGTAGACGTACTTCGGCCGGCCCCGTCCGCCGTGCTCCGCCCGACGCCCCACCAGCCCGGCGCCGCAGAGCCGGGAGAGCCGGTTGCGGACGGCCGTGGCCGTCACCCCCAGCTCCGAGGCCATCTCGGCGATCGTCAGCGGCCCCCGGCGGCGGATCAGGTCCAGCAGGGGACGGTCCGTGCCCTCGGGGTCGAACCCCCGGCGATCGGGCTGGCCGGTCGTCGTCATCTTCGAGCCTCCTGCCCGGGACACCGGGGTCGTCGACATCGAGCCCCATTGTAGGTCACGCTGGGGGGGGGCGTCCACGGTTATTCGCCTTTTCCGCAAAGAATAGTGCGATTAATGGGCGGTCGCCGGGCGTACGTCACGGGGCGTCGTCGTCGTCGTTTATTCAGGACGAGTGGATGAGTGTTATCAGCTAAACCGGGAACAACCGGATTGCGTCGCGGCAACATCCATGAAGAAAATGGGCGACCGTGCTATGGATGCACGGTCCACCCCGGGTAAAAATTGGGGAATCGACGGGGGCGAACCGTGGCCCCCGAGATCGTCCGAGCCGTCGCCGAAGACGGTCGACGGGCCTCCCCGAGCCCGGGGGTGCCCCCGGGGCACCCGGCTTGGCTCTTGACACGCGTCCACGGTCCCCGCACCTTTACCTTTCTTGGGCCGCGTTCTGGCCGCCCTGACGGCCCCGAGCGGCACGCTTCGGGAGGCCCCCCCTCCGGGGTTAACACGTGGCACGAAAGAAAACTTCGCATAGTCGGCTCAAGCTCAAATCGCTTATCTCCCACCGATTGCGGGAGATCCGCCAGGAGTTGTTCGGCGAACACGGCGGCCCCGAGCTGGCCCGACGCCTCAACCTCCCGGCCCGCACCTGGTACAACTACGAGACCGGCGTCACCGTGCCGGCCGAGGTGCTGCTCGCCTTTATTGACCAGACCGGCGTCAACCCGGTCTGGCTCCTCTCGGGGGAGGGGCCCCGCTATCGCCGGGGCGTGGAGGACCAGGTCCTCTCCACCCTCACCCCCCAGGAGCTGATCCGGCGCGGCCTGGAGAAGCTGGAGCAGCGGCCCCCCTCCCCGCCGATGGACGGCCAGCCCGGCTCCGGGGAGTTCCTCACCATCGGCGTGGTCGACCCGAACGACCTGGCCGCCGAGGCGAACCCGATCCGGGCGATCGACTCGATCTTCGTCTATCACGGGTGGCTGCCCCGCCCCTCGGCCACCGTCGCCATCCGGGTGGAGGACGACGCCATGCACCCGATCCTGCCGGTCGGATCCGTCGTGGCGATCGACCGCTCGATCCGGGAGCCGGGCGGCCTGGAGGGCCGGATCGTCGCGGCCCGGGTCGAGGACCGCGCGGTGATCCGCTGGCTGGAACTGAGCGGCCGACACCTGATCCTCCGGCCCAATCGCCCCGGGCCGGGATCGCCCACGGTGGCCCTGGAGCCCTCGGCCCTCGGCAAGGGGTCCGGGCCGATCCTCGGCCAGGTGGTCTGGTCCTGGAGCCGATTCGCATGAGCCGGCCCCCCCGCCCCCGGGCCCGTCGGGCAGATCGCCCGGTCCGGGGGGTGGCCGCTTGCATCGGAGGGCCCCGCGCCCGATCCTGATCGCCGGCCCTCGACCCCGCCGGCCCGGCCCTCGGGCGGCGACGCCCGCCGAGGTCGGCTCGGGTCGATCGGGCCCCGCACCTCGACGCCGCCGGTCCGCCATGGCCCCCGCCCGCCCCTCGGGCCCGAGACGCCCCGAGACCCTGCTCCACCTGTCCTCCGAGCCGGTCTTCCTGCTCGGGCCGGCCGGCGGGGTCCTCTACGTCAACCCGGCCTGGGAGGACCTCACCGGAGTCCCGGCCGCCGAGTTCGTCCGGCGCGAGGCCGACGCCGCCCCCGGCGTCCCCCCGGACCTCCTCGACGCCTTCCGGCCCCCCCCCGAGGCGGTCGCCGGCGCCCCCGCGTCGACGACCGTCCTCATCCGGCGACCCGACGGCCAGCGGGCCTGGCGACGCCTGGAGTTCTGGCCCCACCGCGACCGCGAGGGCCGTCCCCTGTTCCTGCTGGGCGTCGCCCGTCCGGCCGACCAGGCGCCGATCGCCCCGGATTCCCCCTCGATGCGGCTCCGGGCCGAGCTCTGGAGGGTCCGGGAGCAGCTGGCCGACCGCCTGGGCCTGGAGGCGCTGATCGGCCGGGGTCCGGCCCACCGCCGGCTGCTGGACCAGGTCGAGGCCGCCTCGGCCTGCCCCGCGCCGACCCTGATCCTCGGCCCTCCCGGCTCGGGCAAGCGCCAGGTGGCCCGGGCGATCCGGAAGCGGTCGGGGCGGCCCGACTCGTCCCTGCTGGTGATCGATTGCGCGGCCCTGCCCGCCGAGCTGGTCGACCGGGAGCTATTCGGCCCCCCGTCCGCCCGGCCCGACGGCGGGGACGCCCCCCGCCTCGCCCCGCCCGAGGGCTCGACGGTGCTGCTCGGGGAGATCCTCGCCCTGCCCCGGGACGTCCAGGCCCGGCTCGCCGTCGCGATCGCCGACCCGGACTCCCGGGGCGTCCGGCTGTTGTCGACCACCTCGGGGGACCCGGAGGCGGCGGTCCGGGACGACCGCCTGAGGGCGGACCTCTACTTCGCCCTGACGACGATGGTCATCCGGCTCTCCCCGCTCCGGGAACGCCTGGACGAGCTGCCGTTGCTGGCTCAACACTTTTTGGAGCGGTCCAACCAGCGCGACGTGCCCCGGAGGGTCGGCTTCCGCCCCGAGGCGGTCGAGGTCCTGGTCCGGTACGACTGGCCGGGGAACCTCCGGGAGCTGTCCCGGGTGGTCGACGCCTCCCACGACCGCTCCTCCGACGACCTGATCGGCCCCGACGACCTGCCGGCCTCGATCCGGGGCCACCTGGGGGCCGCCTACCTCCCCCCGCCCACCCCCGAGGAGCACCTGCCGCTCGACGCCACCCTGGAACGCCTCGAACGTCGGCTCATCGAGCGGGCCTTGAAGCTGGCCCGGGGCAACAAGTCGCTCGCCGCCAAGAAGCTCCACATCTCCCGGACCCGGCTGCACCGCCGCATCCACGAGCTCGGGCTCGGCTCCGAACCCGAGCCTGACGCGACCGACGGCGAGCAGGCCGTCGACCCGGTCGGCGACTGAGCCCGGGGGTGACCGGCCGAACCGACCCCGGCTGACCTTCCCCGATGGCCGATCCTCTGCTAGCCTCCGTCGGGGACCCAGGGACGGGCCCGGCGACCGACCGGTAGGGCACGGAGGCGAGCGTCGCGCCATGAAGATCTTCATCTCCTGCGGCGAGCCGAGCGGCGACCTGCACGCCGCCAGCCTGATCCGCGCGCTCCGGCGGCGGATCCCCTCGGCCGAGTTCGTCGGCTTCGGCGGCCCCCGGATGGCCGAGGCGGGCGGCACGCTCCTCTATCCCCTGGTCGACCTGGCGGTGATGTGGATCGCCCACGTCCTGCGCAACCTCCACGTCTTCATCGGCCTGCTCCGGCGGGCGGACCGCTACTTCGCCGAGGAGCGGCCCGACGCCGTCGTCCTGATCGACTACCCCGGCTTCAACTGGCAGCTCGCCAGAAGGGCGAAGGCCGCCGGGATCCCCGTCTTCTACTTCGTCCCCCCCCAGATCTGGGCCTGGGCCGGCTGGCGGGTGGAGAAGGTCCGGAAGTTCGTCGACCACGTCCTCTGCGCCCTGCCGTTCGAGGCCGACTGGTACCGGGAACGGGGCGTCGAGGGGGCCCATTACATCGGCCACCCCTACTTCGACGAGCTGGCGACCCGCGTCCTCGACGAGCAATTCCTGGCCGAGCAGCGCTCCCGGCCCGGCCGGGTGGTGGCGTTGCTGCCCGGCTCCCGGATGCAGGAGGTCGAGCGGAACTTCCCGATGATGATCCGGGCCGCGGCGGCCCTCGCCCCCCGGCGGTCCGACGCCCGGTTCGTCGTCGCCTGCCTGGACGACCGTCGCCTCGCGCGGTGTGCCGAACTGCTCGCCGCCGAGCCCGCCGCCGCCGGCCTGCCGATCGAGCTGTACGCCGCCCGGACCCCGGAGCTGATCCGCCTGGCCGACGTTTGCTGGGCCGTCTCCGGCTCCGTCAGCCTGGAGCTGATGGCCGAGGCCCTGCCGACGGTGATCGTCTACAAGATGGGGGCCGCCCACCTCCGGCTGGCGAGGAAGATGCTCCAGGTCCGCTACATCACCCTCGTCAACCTGCTGGCCGGCCGGGAGCTGATGCCCGAGTACGCCACCTCCGGCGACGCCTCCGCCGAGATGGCCCGCCACGCGACCGACTGGCTGGGGGACGAGGCCGAGCGACGCCGGGTCTCGGACGAGCTGGCCGCGCTGCGGGACCGATTCGCCGCCCCCGGCGCCACCGACCGGGCCGCCGAGACGATCGCCCGGCTGGTCGCCCCCGCCCCCACCGCCCCTCGGGGACCTCACCGGCCGATGCGGGTGCCGGCCTCCCGCGACGACCGCCTCGAACACGCCGGCTGAACCCGGGCCGGCCGCCCCGGCCGGCTCAGCGCGACTCCCGGTCGTTGATCCACTGACGGAGCGTGTTGGCCGGGATCCCCAGCTCCTTCTCGGCCGGGGACGGGCCCCCCAGCCAACTGACGGCGAAACAGCGCCAGAGGTCCTCCCAGAGCGGCAAGGGCAGGGGGGGGCTGCCTTCCCTGCCGTGCCGGCTCGCCTGGATCGGCTCCCAGGCGGCGGGGAAGGTCTCGTCGAACAGCAGGTCGGTCGCCGCCTCGGCCTGCCCCGGTTCGAGGTCCGCCCCCTTGGCCAGGATCTTCGCCGCCAGGGCCCGGAGCCGACGCTGCCAGTCGTTCTGCGCCGGGGTCGCCCGGGAGGCCGCCTGGCCCGGGCTCGAGGGCGGCGCCGACGGGACCGGGGCGGTGGCGGCCCGGTCGGCGGGCGAGACGAACGGCTCCAGGTGCCCCCATTCGAGCTGGTCGGCCTCCCGGTAGTGGCGGTAGACGGCCCGCTCGATGACGTTGCGCAGCTCCCGGCTGTTGCTCTCGCTGAAGGGGAAGATGCGGAGCCGCCCCACCGCCTCGTCGGACAGCTCCACCTGCGCCCCCAGCTCGGCCGAGAGGGTCCGTGTCAGCCATCGGGCCTGGGCCTCGATGTCGTCGGGCCTCGCCCTCAGGGGGGGGACCATCACCAGCAGCCGCTCGACCCGGGCCAGGAACGCCACCGGCAGCTCGCCCGACTGCCTCCGCTCCCGCCAGGGGCCCGTCTCCACGGTGAGCACCACCGCGCATTCGGCCCGGCGGCGGACCTCCTCCTCCCCCAGCTTGCCGTACTCGCCGTCCTCCAGGAACGAGTGCAGGATCGCCGAGCACGACGCCGGGAGCCGATGCACGTCGTCCAGCAGCAGCACCCCCTTGCCCGCCGCGGAGACCAGGCCCGGGCGCTCCTCCCTCGCATCCGTGAAGGCCCCCCGCTTGTGGCCGAACAGGATGCTCCTGAGCAGCGTCTCGTTGGTCAGCTCGCTGCACGAGGCCACGACCAGCGGCGCCGACCTGCGGTCCGAGGCCGCGTGGAACAGCTCGGCCAGGCCCCGCTTGCCGGTGCCGCTCTCGCCGTCGATCAGCAGGCAGGGCAGGGGCCTCCTCGACCGGGCGGCGGGCGCGGCGTCCCCCGAGCCGACCAGCCGGGCCAGGTCGAACAGCTGGGCGACGACCTCGCCGAAGGCGTCCGACTGGTAGACCAGCCCCCGGTCCCCGAATTCCTGCGCGAAGGCCCGGCAGGCGTGGTCGGCCAGGTGACGCTCCATGGCCCGGACCACCTGCTCGGCCAGGTCGTCGGCCCCGTTCGAGCCGCCGGCCCCCTTGCGGATGAACCGGTCGCTGGGGAAGTCCTCGGGCCGGGGATAGGCGGAGTAGAGCAGCCCCTGGATCTCGGGATGGACCCGCGACGCCTCGGCCACGAAGTACTGCCCGGCCCGCCGGCCCCCGGCGTCGTCGGAGAAGCGCTGGTCGGAGACGACGGCCGCGAAGGCCTGCTGGTTCAGCAGCTTCCTCGCCAGGTCGAACGTCCCCCCCCGCTCCCGGACCAGGTGCAGGTGGGCCTCGAAGGGGGCCCGGTAGCGATAGGCCTCCAGGCGGTTGCTCTCGAAGCCGTGGGCGGTGACCTTGATCCGCACCGGCCCCCTCGCGTCGTCCTTCGCCGCCCCCCGGCGCAGCGCTCCGGCGACCTCCCGGCTCTGCGAGAGCGCCCGCCCCAGCTCCTGGACGAACCCGGGGACGAGCGACTCCAGGACCCTCGGGTCGTCGTCGAGGATCATCACGTGCGGGATCCAGGGCATCGGCGGGGCCTCGGCGGTTCGGATCGCGGCGCGATTGCCGTTGCAGGCCCCAGATGATAGCAAAACCCGTGCGCCCCGGTCATCGACCGGGCCGGTCCGGGCACAGCCCCCGGTTCCGGGACGGCCCCCCCGATCGCCCCGGCCATGCCGGGGATCCCCGACCTCGCCGGCCGAGTCGATTCGGGGCGACGGCCGGGCCGGTGAACCCTTGATCGCCGGGGCGATCGATGCGATCATGCCCCCATCGAAATCCGGTCGATGGGGACCGGTCGCCCCCGCAGGGGAGCCCCTTCGTGCTCGCCAAGCTCGCCTCCTACACGCTGATCGGCATCGAGGCCGAGCCGGTCGAGGTCGAGGTCGACGTCTCGGCCTCCGGCGTGCCCAAGACCGTGCTCGTCGGCCTCGCCGAGGCCGCCGTCCGGGAGAGCACCCACCGTGTCGAACGCGCCCTGGTCAATTCGGGCTACCGGCGACCATCCGATCGGATTGTGATAAACCTTGCACCCGCCGATCTCAAGAAGGACGCCGGGGGGTTCGACCTGCCCATCGCGCTGGGCCTGCTGCTCGGCTCCGGCCAGGTCGCCCTCGAACGCGCCGCCGACTTCGCCGTCATCGGCGAGCTGGCGCTCACCGGCGAGACCCGTCCCATCAAGGGGGCGCTCTCCATCGCGTTGAAGGCCCGGGCCGAGGGCCGACGCGCCTTGCTCCTGCCCTCGAGCAACGCCGCCGAGGCCGCCGTGGTGCAGGGGCTGGACGTCTACCCGGTCGGCAGCCTGGCCGAGGCCGTCGGCCTGCTCTCCGGCATGCTCGACGCCGAGCCCACCGCCATCGACCTCGATGTCGTCTTCCGCCGCCTCGCCCACTACGAGGAGGACTTCTCCGACGTGAAGGGCCAGGACGCCGCCAAGCGCGCCCTGCTCGTCGCCGCCTCGGGCTGCCACAACCTGCTGATGATCGGCCCCCCCGGCACCGGCAAGACGCTGCTCGCCCGCCGGCTGCCGACGATCATGCCCCCGCTCTCCCCCGCCGAGAGCCTGGAGACGACCCGCATCTACAGCGCGATGGGCCTGCTCGGCGCCCAGCCGCTGCTGGGCGTCCGCCCCTTCCGCTCCCCGCACCACTCCGTCAGCGACGCGGGCCTGGTCGGCGGCGGCAGCACCCCCCAGCCCGGCGAGATCAGCCTCGCCCACAAGGGGATCCTCTTCCTGGACGAGCTCCCCGAGTTCAACCGCAAGACCCTGGAGGTCCTCCGCCAGCCGCTGGAGGAGGGCCGGGTCACCATCAGCCGGGCCCTGCGGAGCGTCACCTTCCCCGCCGAGTTCGTGCTCGTCGCCGCCATGAACCCCTGCCCCTGCGGCTACCGGGGGGACCCCCGCAAGGCCTGCAACTGCTCCCCCCCCCAGGTGGAACGCTACCTCGGCAAGATCAGCGGCCCGTTGCTGGACCGCATCGACCTGCACATCCACGTCCCCGCCGTCCCCTTCACCCAGCTCGCCGAGGCCCCGCCCGGCCCCACCTCCTCGACGATCCTCGAAGAGGTCCTCCGCGCCCGGGCCCGCCAGCTCGACCGCTTCGACGGCGGCCCCCCCGGCGTCAACGGCCGGATGACCCCCCGCCAGGTCCGCAAGCACTGCGTCCTGAAGCCCGAGTCCTCCGCCCTGCTCAAGGGCGCCATGGAGGAACTCGGCCTCTCCGCCCGGGCCCACGACAAGGTGCTCCGCGTCGCCCGGACCCTGGCCGACCTCGAGGGCACCGCCGACATCGAGCCCCACCAGGTGGCCGAGGCGGTCGGGTATCGGTCGCTGGACAGGAGCGTCTGGTCATAACGGGCCGCGCACCTCATGCTATGTCGTCCGTCTCGTGTGCCCTGACGCCTCGATGAACGTGCGGGAGTGCATCCCATGGGCGCGATCCGGATGACGCTGGCCCCGATTGGCCTGGCGATGACGGTGCAACTCGTCGGGGCCGCCGCCCCGGTCTCGGGAGATGAGGAGACGCCCGAGGCCCTGAGGGCACTCCTCTCCGAGCGGGGGCTGACCTTCGTCGGGCGCGAGTTCCTCCTCGACGAGGGGGACGCGGTCCGGGCGTACCGGGAGGCCGAGGAGGAGGTCGCGTCTTTCCTCGGGGCGCACGCCGAGCACGCCGCGATCCTCGGGGACGAGGCCGCCATCGACCAGGCCAACTCCCGGATCGGAGAGCTGCAACGGGCGAACGCCGACCTCAAGGCCAACGCCCAGTCGCTGGAGCGGAAGTACGGGACCACCCCCATCCGGCGATGGAACGCGGCGGATCGGAACGCCTACAAGACGCTCCAGAACCAGTTCAAGGCGAACCGGACGACGATCGATCGACTCGTCGGGGAGATCAAGCAGGCCCGATCCCGATTGCCGAAGCCGCAGGACCGCAAGCGGATCGAGGAGGAATTCACCCGGCAGCGGTCCTCCTGCCGGATGAGCGTCGAGCGCCTCTCCGGCCTCATGGAACCGCTCGCGCTGCGATACCGGGATCTGGAGGCCGACCGGGAGGTCAAGGACGCGGTGATCCGGCTCAACGCCCTCGGCGAGGGTCCCTACCGCCTGGGCCCCTCGAAAGGCTTCACCGTCGCCTTCTCCCGCCTCCAGGAGGCCAGGCAGGCCCTCGGCCTCTCGGAGCCGGAACCGGAGCCGGAGGCTGAGCCCCCCGGCCGACTCCGACGCGGGCGCGGACGCGGATGATCGCCCCGCCTCGGCCTCGGCGACGAGTCGGTCGGAATCGGGCCCGAGCGGCGGGCGGCCGAGCGACACGCCCGCCTCGATCTCGAAGCGCCCTGGGGAGGGAGCATGATCGATCCCGTCCGGCCGGGGGCCGGGGAGTCTCTGAGCATGACCCGCCCGCCCTCCGCGTCCCGTCCCATTTCCTGTGAGTGCCGTCCCCTTGATTCTCGATGATAGAGAAGGGGAGGACGACTCCATCGGCGGTCGAACGCCCTGGGGAACGCCCCCTTCGCCTCGCGTCGGGGTCTCGGACCTCAGTACGCCTCTTTGGCAAGCCGCTTGGGACAGGGATCGAGGCCGAGCCCGTGCCCACCGCGCACCGAATCGGTGTGTCGAGCGGGAGGGGATTCCCTCCGGGACATCCTCGGGTCGCCGTGAAAAACGAACCCAACCGGCCCAGCGTTGGCCGCGCGGAGCGAAGCCAATCGGGCGGGGCACGTCCGACGGAGCGAACCCGATTGAATCGGCGCAAGTCCTTGTTTTAAAACAGAAATCATCATTATCGTGGTGGCGCACCGGGGCGCACCGGCCGCCGATCGTCCGGCGCACCGGCCGGCACGAACACGGGCCCCAGGCCGGGCGTCGGGGGCGTTCGCGGGGGGAAAATGAACCCAACGGCGCCGGACCCCGGGCGAATCACGCAGGGCCCCAACCACCGCCAGGCCATCGCGGGGACCGGTGACCCTGGGGGATCGGGGTGACCGGATCGGCCCCGGGACGGGATCGCAGCCGGCGTTGCCCCCGGGGGAGTCGGCTCGGCTAGAATACGGGTGTCGGGAGGGCAGGGGGTGCGGGTCGACTCGACTCGGTCGGCCGCCCCGGTCGAGGCGAGCCCGGGTCGGGGCATCGGGGAGGCGGCCCGTTGGGATTGTTCGGCAAGGCGAAGAAGTTCGTGAAGGGGCTGGGGCCGGCCGAGCCGGTCGAGCCGCAGGCGTTCCGCGTGAGCTGCCCGGAGGGGCACGTCATCCGGGGCCGGAGGACCGAGGGGTACCAGGCCCTCCGGTGCCCCGACTGCGGCGCCGGCGTCTTCGTCCTCCCCCAGAGCCCGCTGCCCATGCCCCCCGCCCCGGCGACCCGGGCCGACGAGGCGGCGGTCGGGGCGGGCGGCCCCTCGGACGACGCGCCGATCCCGCTGGCCGACCACGTCCCCGAGGGGGCGATCGACGAGGGGGAGGTCGAGTGGCTGGAGCCGGTCGAGCCGGGGGCCGGGCTCCCCGGCGAGCAGCCGACCCCGGCCTTCGACCCGGTCGAGGCCGCCGTCTCCGAGCTGCCCGAGGGGGAAGAGGTCCCCGAGCCTCCCCGACGCCCCCCGACGTCGCCGACGACCCGGCCGAGGCGGCCGGCCCCGGCCCCGGCCGGGGATCGGGGCCGGCCGTCGCCTCCCCGGCCGACGCCCCAGGGCCCCCGACCGGCCCGGCCCGGCGGCCGTCGGATCCTCGTGCCGGACCGCCCGAGCCTGCGGGACCGGGTGCGGCGGAACCGGCCGATGCTGGTCGGACTGGCGATGGTCGTGGTCGTGCTCGGGACGGCGGCATTCTCGATCTACCGGAACGCCCGTCGGGACTACCCGACGATGGTCCAGCGGGGCAGGGACGAGGGGATCCCCGCCCTCGAAGACGGCGACTTCGACCTCGCCCATCGCCTGCTCTCCCGGGCGGCCGAGGCGGTCGAGGCCCTGGGCGGGCAGATCGGCGGCGCGGAGGAGGTCCGCCAGGCGGCGCGGGAGGCGGCCATCTTCGTCGACCTGATCCCCGACCGCCTGGAGGCGATCCTCGACGAGCGGGCCCGGACCGTCGACGAGTCCCGGTGGCAGTCCACCTTCGACCGGTTCTACCGGGGGCGCTCGATCCTGCTCTCGGCCGAGGTCACCGGGACCCCCGCCGCCTCGGGCCGGTTCGAGATCAACTACCGGGTCCTGAACCGGACGGCCACCAGCCCCCGGGTCGCCCGGATCGACTTCGAGGGCTTCCGCCTCTTCGAGTCCGGGAGCCCCGAGGTCGGCGCCCGGCTCCAGTTCGGCGCCCGGCTGGAGGCGATCTGGTCGGAGGAGGGCGGCTACCGGATCCAGCTCCAGCCCGAGAGCGGCGTGACGATCACCCACGTCGAGGCCCTCGACGCCCTCGGGTGGAGGCCGATCGAGGCCGCCGCCCTCCGGCCCATTGATCCCCCGCCGCCCCATCCGATCCTGCTGGCCACGCTGCTGACCCCACCCCCGCCTCCCCCGGCCCAGGACCTGAAGGGTCAGACCCGGGAGCAGGTCCAGGAGCAACTCGGCACGCCGAGGTCGTACGCCCGGTCGGCCTCGCAGGGGGAATCCATCGAGCAGTGGATCTTCGACGGGCCCTCCGGGACCCGTCAGTACATCAACTTCCGCCGATCCACGGGCCGCAGCGGCCCGGCGGTGGTCGACGACCAGTTCTTCCTGAGATAGCGAATCTCCGCCCCCGGGGTTCGGGGCGACGGCCCTCCGCCGGTGGGCCCCCGGTTTTGGGCTTGAAAATTTTTCCCCAGTACCCCCTCGCCAGGCCCTCGTCATTTCGATAAGTTAATCGGGCTCTCCCTGCCAGGCCTCCGATCGGGACGCCGCCAGGCGGACCGGTCGGCCCCCCGCAACGAGATCCCTCCCGATCTTCCCCTCCCCTGTCGCCGGTGGCACCCTACTTGCGACATACAGGAGACCGTCGGGACGCTTCAGCCGGATTCCACGGGATGCCCCCATCCCGACGGGGGTGAGTCCCCCCCGGGTTCGAAGTTTTTCGGGGAAACCGACAAACCTTCGTCCCGCCTCGACGTAGTATTCCCAGCGGGTGGTGACGAGTCGCATCGGGCTGCTTGCCCGGGCCGCAGAATGTGCTAGGCTTCGCCGCCGGATTGCGGAACGTCACCTCAAGCATCATCGGGCCGTTCGTCTGGGGAGACCCCGGTCGATCCGGCCGACCCCGGGGGTCGGGGACCGCCGGGTCGAGCCACCATCGAACGAAACGAACTCGACCGATCCTCTGTCTAAACCCCTGACCGGTCTCGGCGAGGCAACCGCGGATCGTTCCGCCCGCTCGCGACGAACATCTGGAGGTGTGTCATGGCCCGTAAAGACGCGCTGCTTCGACTCCATTCGCGATTGGTCGTCCGTCGCGACGCCTTGCGGAAAGCCTTGGCGGGCGACCTCGACTCCCTCAACGCGCTCCGGGCGATGAATGACGTCGGCGACTCGGTCGACGCGGCCGTGGATTCGGCTAATGAGGAGATCAGTTCCCAGATTGCCGAGATCGAGAGCAGGGAGCTGGCCCAGATCGAGCACGCCCTGCACCGCATGGGCGAGGGGAATTACGGCCAGTGCGAGTTCTGCAACGGCAAGATCGCCGTCGCCCGGCTCAACGCCCTGCCCTACACCAGTTCCTGCATCGACTGCCAGCGGGAGCAGGAGCGGATGGGCCACAGCGGGATGAGCCGCGCCATCGATTATCGCTGGGCCGACATCTCCGATCGCCACTTCGACGAGGGGGATCGTCACATCAACCTCAGCGACTATGAGATGGACATGAGCGAGTCGGGCCGCTGACCCGCCCCCGCGGGCCGGCCGCCCCGGCCGGCGTCGGACCAGGATTCGGGCGTGACGCCGCAACCCCGGCGTGACGCCCGTTTTTCGTCCCGAGGGCCGGGACCGACAGGGTTCGGATGTCCCCCCGAC
This sequence comes from Tautonia plasticadhaerens, assembly GCF_007752535.1. Taxonomy (GTDB): domain Bacteria; phylum Planctomycetota; class Planctomycetia; order Isosphaerales; family Isosphaeraceae; genus Tautonia; species Tautonia plasticadhaerens. Next base: position 7,058,249 of record NZ_CP036426.1, on the reverse strand, counting down.
TTCGCTGCTTTGACTCCGCCGCGCCGCGCGGGATATACTACTGCGTGAACCGACGCGGCCCGGGTGGGAACGGGGGGACGGATCCCGCCCATGCCCTCCCCTGCTTCGGGCATCGTCCGCCCCGATCGTCCTCGTCGACCGAGGAGTCGTCCGATCATGCCCCGATTCGCCAGCGCCTCGGCCTTCCTGCTGATGCTCGCGGCCGGTTTCGGCCTCGGCCTGGCCGCGAATCGGCCCGCCTCGCTCTCGGCCGGGCCGGCTCGCGCCGGGGAAGGAGAGGCGGGCACCGCCGAGGGGGTCGAGGGGCTGGAGCATTCGGAGGAGGCGATCTACCAGAGCCTCTCCCGGCAGTATGAGCAGTTCTATCAAGTCAACCGGACCTTCGAGCTGGTCTCCAAGGTCGTCTCCCGGGCCGTGGTCCACATCGTCGCGTTGAAGAAGGACGTGACGGAGGAAGGTCGGACCCGTCGGACCTACGAAGAGAGCGGATCGGGGGTGATCGTCCGATCGGACTCCCGCCCCGGGCTGTTCGTGTTGACGAACAACCACGTGATCAGCGGCGCCGACCCGGCCGACATCCACATCAACCTCCACGACGGCCGACTGATCCGCCCCCAGGCGATCCATCGGGACGAGGACTCGGACGTGGCCGTCCTGGAGTTGCCGGTCGATGACCTCCCGGTCGCCCGGCTCGGGGACAGCGACGAGGCGCTGCCCGGCACCTGGGTGCTGGCCGTCGGCAGCCCGTTCGGGCTGACCCACTCGGTCAGCCAGGGGATCATCAGCGCCCGGGGTCGTCAGGAGCGAGACCTCTACGACAGCGGCGTCCAGAATCAGGACTTCCTGCAGACGGACGCGGCCATCAACCCCGGCAACTCGGGGGGCCCGCTGGTCAACCTTCGGGGCGAGGTGGTCGGCATCAACACGGCCATCGCCTCCCACGGCGGCGGCAACGAGGGGGTGGGTTACAGCATCCCGATCAACCTCGCCCGCTGGGCGATGGAGCAGCTAATCAACACCGGCAAGGTGCGCCGGGGGGCGATCGGCATCTCGTTGCAGGATGTCTTCCCGGAGGACTACGAGCGGTTCGGACTGGATCGACCCCGGGGGACTCGCATCTCGGCCGTCGCCGAGGACTCGCCGGCCAAGCAGAGCGGGATCCAGCAGGGAGACGTGATCGTCCGTTTCAATGAGACCCCGGTGAACAACACCTGGCACCTGATCAACATGGTGTCCACCACCCCGATCGGCGAGGCCGTGGAACTCGTGGTCAACCGAGGAGGGGAGCTGGTGACCGTCCGGGTCCAGGTCGCCGACTTCGACCAACTGACCTCCCCGCGTCACCGCCCCGCTCCCCCATCGACCAACCCCGAGGGCTATCTCGTCCGCCCTTGAGGGCCCGGCGACCGTCCGGCCCTCCCCTCCCGAGCCCCGCCCGCCCCGAGGCCCGACGCCGTGCCGAGCACCCTCCCCGACCGCGGCCCCTTGACGATCGCCCTGGCGACCCTCGGCGAGTCGGGGTCGCTCTCGATCGAACAGGCCCGGGACGCGGTGGGTGAGATCGTCGACGGCCGTGCTGCGGAGGTCGGCATCGCCGCCTTCCTCGCCGGGCTGAAGGTGAAAGGGGAGACCGAGGACGAGCTGGCCGGGGCCGTCCAGGCGGTCCGGGACCGGATGAGGCCGCTCGACTCCCCGAGGCGGCCGGTCCTCGACACCTGCGGGACCGGGGGGGATGGGGCCGCCTCGGTCAACGTCTCGACGGCGGCGGCGATCGTCTCGGCGGCCGCCGGTGCGGTGGTGGCGAAGCACGGGAATCGGTCGGCCTCGGGGGTCTCGGGCAGCTCGGACGTGCTCGAACGCCTCGGGGTGGCGATCGACCCCGGGCCCGAGGTGCTGACGCGATGCCTGGAGGAGCTGGGCATCGCCTTCCTCTTCGCCCCCAGCTTCCATCCGGCCCTGCGGCACGCGGCGGGGGTCCGCAGGCAACTGCCCTTCCGGACCCTGTTCAACCTGGTCGGCCCGCTGGCCAATCCGACCCGGCCGGAATTCCAGCTCGTCGGGGTGCCGAACGACCGGCTCGCCGGGCTGATGGCCTCGGCGCTGGCCCGGCTGGGGGTGACGCGGGCGGCGGTCGTGACCGGGCCGGAGGGGCTGGATGAGGTCGGCCTCTCGGGGCCGACCCGGGTGCTCTGGGTCGAGGGCGGTTACGTCGAGCCCCGGACCTGGCTCCCGGAGCAGTTCGGGCTCCCCGCAGTCCGGGCCGAGGCGCTTCGGGTGGCCGACCCGTCCGACAGCGCCGACCGCATCCGTCGGGCCCTCGACTGCGAGGTCGGCCCCGCCCGCCACGTCATCCTCGCCAACGCCGCGTCGGCCCTGGTCGTCGCCGGGCTGGCGGGGGGGCCGGCCGAGGGGGCGTCGAAGGCGGCCGAGGCGATCGACTCCGGGAAGGCCCGGGATCTGCTCCACCGCTGGGCCGCCCTCAGCCACGGCCGGGACTGACGACCCGATCGGTCGGGCCGATCACGCCCGGGGTGGCCCCCCCCGGTCGGGCCAGAACTCCTCATAGACCAGGTAGCCGCCGGGCTGCATGCCGAGGGCCCGGTAGGTGGACTGGGCCCGGTGGTTCTCCCGCTCGACGTAGAGGCGGAGCCCGATCACCTCGGTCGACGACCGGGCCACGTCCCGGATGTGGCGGTGGAGCGCCCGGAAGACGCCGAGGCCCCGGGCCTCCGGGACGACGTAGACCGACTGGAACCACCAGATCCAGCCGCACCGCCAGTCGCTCCACTCCCGGCTGACGGCCGACTGGCCGACGACCCGGCCGTCGACCTCGGCGACCCAGTAGCGGAGGCGATCCGGCTCGTCCAGGGCCCGCTCGACCCCCAGCGTCAGTACGCAGGGGTCCAACTCCTTCGACTCCGTCTCCCGGGCCAGGGCGAGGTTGTGGGCGACGATCACCTGTCGGTCGGCGGGGCGGGCGTCCCGGACCAGGGGCGAGGGGGAAGTCGGGCCGGGGTGGCTCATCGGAGTCGTCCGCCCCGGCGGTTGCGGGCCCGCTCGCTGGCCTCCTGGAGGATCCGGTTCTCCTCCTCGGTCAGCCCGGAACGGCCCTCCCGGGCGATCTTGGCGAGGATCTCGTCGAGCCTGGCGTCGAGGTGCTCGTCGGGGAAGATCCCCGAGGGGGTGGGCCGGGCGCCGGCCTCGGACCGGGCCGGGGCGGCCGCCCCGGTCCGGGAGGGCCTCCGGGGCCGGGGCTCGGGGGAGAACACGCGGAGCCTCGGGCGGCGGCCACGCCCCCAGCCGGCGAGCAGCCGGGACCATCGCAGGTCGTAGGTCTTGTACAGGAGCCCGTAGCCGGCCCCGCTCAGGTGCGCGGCGAAGGCGACCGGGCGGGTGTCGAGGCCCTGGAAGCTCTGAAGCAGCCCGAGCAGGTCCCGGCCGAAGAAGATGATGGCGAAGAGCCACATCGGCACCGGCAGGATGAAGAAGAGCAGGATCTCGCGGTGCGGGTAGTACAGGACGTAGATGAACAGCGCGGCGGCCACCGCCCCGGAGGCGCCCAGCATCGGCACCTGGCCGCCCCCCTTGGCCTGGTCGAGGACCGCCCAGCAGAGGCCGGCCACCACCGCGGCGGTCAGGTACATCCGGAGGAATTCCCGGGGGCCGTAAATCCCCTCCAGCTCCCGGCCGACGAACCAGAGGAAGAGCATGTTCCAGAGGATGTGGAACAGCTCGAAGTGGACGAAGGCGTAGGTGACCAGCTGCCAGATCTGGAATTGGCGGAAGATGGCGTCGCTGCGGGCGGCCAGGAAATCCTGGTAGAACGCCTGCATCGGCGGGCCGCCGATCCAGCCCAGCAGGAAGACCGCGACGTTGATCAGGATCAGCGTCTTGACGGCCGAGCCGCCGGCGAACAGGGCCCCGAACCCGCCCGGCTGGTCCTGGATGTAGTCGCGGTCGTAGATTCCCATGGCGGCGCGGCGGTCAGGCCCTCCCCGAGGCGATCGATCCTCCCGGATCCCATCATCGGCGCCGCCCCGCCACCCGTCAACCGAGGTCGAGGCGGGCCGGGCGATCAGTCGCTCTGCAGGGCGGCCATGGCCTCGGCCCGGCTGGCGTACATCGGCCAGACGATGTCGAGGGAGGTGATCCGCAGCAATTCCCTCGCCCGGGTGGACACGCCGGCCAGGACCATCTGGCCGCCCTTGACCAGGACCGACTTCCAGCAGCGCAGCAGCAGGCTCAGGAAGCTGGAGCCGAAGTAGTCGACCCCTTCGAGGTCGACGATCACCAGCGGCATGGGATCCTGGGTGATGGGGGCCAGCAGTAGTTGGCTGACCGCGTCGGAGGTCGACAGGTCGAGGTCCTCGAGCCGGGGGGCGGGGATGATGATCAGGACATCGCCCCGCCGCTCGATCGTGAACCCGTCCTCGGGGTTGGTGGCCGTCATCTCGTGGTGCTACCTGCCGGGGGCCCGGTGGGGCGGACGATCGCGATGACCATCGCGCCGGATCGCCCCATTCCAGCCTAGGACCCCGGGGCGTCCGGTACAAGGGGAGCCCCGGCCCGATCGGCCTGCGAGGGGCCGCGCCGCCCCCCCGGCGGGCCCGGGGGCCGACGCCCCTCAGGCCGAGGGCCGGTAGTCCGAGAAGGCGCGGACCACCTCGAACAGGTCGTTGCTGACGAGCAGCTCGTCCTCCTCGAAGTCCCGGAGCCAGACGAAGTTGTCCCGATAGGCCTGGGCCAGCAGCGGGTAGAGGTCCGACAGCCGGATCGGCCGGCCCGGGGAGGCCGACTCGGCCTCGACCTCGGGCTCGTCCTGGGGGCGGGGATAGATACGAAGTCGGGGAGTGGGCATCGGATCTCCTCCTCCGAGCGGGTCGGATCGTCCCGGGGAGCGGACCCGGCCCCGACGAGTCGGGCCGGCGCGGCTCCGGGATGACGGCCTCGAGGCGATCGGGCGACGTCCCCGCCCGGCCGCCGGGAACGAGGGTGCGGCCGAGCCCGCCCCCCGGATCCACCGGCGGGGCGACTCGCCGTTCGACGACAGCTCTTCCTTCGGCCGGCGGGGCGGCCCGACATCACCGTTTCCGGCCCGACCCCGGCCCGGCCGACCGATCCCACCCGGCCGGCCCCCCCGGGCCGTCGCCCCGGGGCGTGGCGGACGGCCGACCCGCCTGTCATACTGGCGGATCTCACCCGCATCCCCGCCGTCATGGTCCGCCCGGAGCCCCCCCGATGGAACTGCCCCACCTGCACGGCATCGTCCCCCCGCTGGCCTCCCCCGTCGGCCCCGACGACGCGATCGACGCCGCCGCCCTCCGCAAGCTCGCCGGGTTCCTGATCGACTCCGGGGTCCACGGGCTCTGGGTGATGGGCACGACCGCCCGGTTCGACCTGATCACCGACGCCGACGCCCGGACGGCGGCCGAGACGGTGGTCGAGGTCAACGCCGGCCGGGTCCCGCTCGTGCTGAACGTCTCCGACATGGGGACCCGCCGGACCCTCGAACGCGCCTCCCGGCACGACGACCTCCCCTTCGACTACTACGCCGCGCTGCCGCCCTGGTACCAGCCCTTCTCCGGCGGCGAGGTGATGGGCTACTTCTACGCCCTGGCCGACGCGCTGGCCCGCCCGCTGGTCATCTACAACGCCCCCTGGGTCTGCAACCAGCTCAGCTTCGACCAGATCCGGACCCTGGCCGAGCACCCCCGGATCGTCGGCGTCAAGGACGTGAACCCGAGCCTCTTCCGGACCCAGGACTGGACCGTCCCCGCCCGTCGCGAGCGGGACTTCACCTACCTGCACGGCTCCGACCTGATCGGCACCTCCACGGCGCTGGGCGCCGACGGCTTCGTCCCGGCGATCGGCAACGCCTTCCCCGAGCTGACCGTCGCCCTCTGGGACGCCGCCCGGGGCGGGGACGAGGCCCGGGCCTTCCGGCTCCAGAACCAGCTCACCCGGCTCGCCCGGGCCCTCTCCTTCGGCGGGATGCTCGCCTGCCTGGAGGCCTGCTGCCGGCACCGGGGGCTCCTCGACCGCATGCTCCCCTGCCCGATGGCCTCACTCGACCCCGAGGCGACGCGCCGGGTCGTCCGGGCGATCGAGGAGGCCGGCTTCCTCCCCGAGCCCGCCCCCGAAGGCGTCTCCGCCTGATCGGACGACACGCCCCGGTTCGGGGCCGAGGCGCCGGATGCCTGATGCGGCCGGGGGCCCGGCTGGCCGGTGCCCGGCCATCGGGGGCTGGCGGTGCGTGGGTCATCGTCCGGCCTCCCCCGGCAGGGGCCGGCCCCGATCCCCCGGGCGGGACGGCCCGACCGGGGGCCGATCGGGGCGCCCGGCGGGGGGAGGGATCGGGCCGGTGCGCGCGCCGGGGGCCGGGGCGGGGTCGGCGGGGCGTTTCCGCAACATCGAGTCGAGAAAGCGATTGCGTCGGGAATTGGGTTGGGATTCGCCCGCCGAATTGGGTTCGCTCCGCTTCGGCGCACCGGCCGACTCCGGCCGGGACGCGGCGACCGGAGCCGCGACGCCCGACGGGCCGGTGGGGGGGGCTTCGGAGCCGGGGAGGGCCGGGGCGACGACCCGATCGGGGCGATTCGGTGCGGCGGGGGAGGGAGTGGACCCCCCGGTCTCCTCCCGGGAGACCGGGCCGGGGAATGCCGGATCGGGGGCGTGGTCGGCCGACGGGCCCGGGGAGGCCGGCGACCTCGGCCCGGGACCTTCCGGGACGTCCGGGTCGGGCCGGGCGGTGTCCGAGGCCGAGTCGATCCCCAGATCGGTGACGGCGACGGTCGGGACCGCGCCGATCCGCTCGAAACCCGGCGGGGCCGGGTCGGCGTCGACCTCGCACCACCAGCCGCCCCCCACCGGGGCGCGGGGGATGCTGCTATGGCGGGCCTCCTTCGACAGCTCCAGCAGCTCCCGGCGCCGACGGTCCCGCAGGTTCAGGAACAGCCGGACGGTGGCGTTGGCCGCGCGGTCGGCCGCCACCTCGTAGCGGTGCATCAGCTGGCCCTCGCCCGACGGGTCGGCCGCCGCGGCCTGCAACGCAATGGCCCGGCCCTCGGGCCCTTCCACCTCCTCCCAGGACTCGGCCCGCAACCCTTCGAGCCGCCGCACCTGCTCGGCCACGAACCGGCTCAGGGCGGCCCGGGCGTGCGCTGGCTCGGTGGGCAGCGATCCCTCGGCCTCCAACCGGGGCAGCGCCGTCACCTGCGTCGGCGACGCGGCGGCGGCCAGGATCCAGAGCCGTCGGACCTCCCGATTCGCGTCGGGGCCGGGCAAGCACTCCGGGAAGCCGAGCAGCGCTTGCGCCCTCAGCACCGTCCGCTGGTCCCAGCCCTGGCCCAGTTGCAGCGGGGCGTCCAGCGATTGCCACCGGCGGATCAGCCAGTCGCAGCCGAAAGCCGTCCCCTCCAGGTCGAGCACCGTGTTGCTGGGATCCCGGGCCAGATCCTGGGCCTTGCGGCGGGCCCGGGCCTGGCCACGCTTCTCCCAGTCGCCCAGGGCCTTCAAGGCCGCCTCTCGGTGGGTCTGCTCGCGGGCGCGCTCGATCCGCTCCAGCTTCACCGAGCAGACGGCGGCGCGGCGGGCGAGGTGGCGCTCGACGACGTTGGCCGGGCCCATCTCGTGGTCCCAGCGGGCGAGCTGGGCCTCGAAGGCGGCGCGGTCCTCCTCGGGGACGACGACCTCGGCGGCCAGCCCGTGGACCAGGCCGTTGCGGCGGCTTCGGAGCTTGCCCGCGGCGGTCCTGGGTCCGGTGGAGCGGAGGGCGTTGCGGCGGTTGGCGGCGACCTGCTTCTCGGAGGGCGTCTTCATCGCAGAGGATCTCAAGAGGTGCCCGGGCCAGTCTTCGGCCCGGCCGCGCCGGTGGGGGACCGCCTCGTCCCGCCCGATCGGCGTCGGCCGTACACCCTTAAGATCAGGGAATCGGGCCCCGGCAGACACTTTTTCTCCCGACCGGGGCGAGAAAGGACCTCGGCCTCGACCCGATCCGCCTCTCGCCTGCGTGACACGGGTTTCGCCGGAGCTCCGGCCCGGCAACGGCGGGGCCATCGGCACCCGGTCTCGTCCGTCCGCCGGTGCCCCCGACCGCCTCGCTGGGCGAATCCGTCGGTTTCGGCTGCACCGCCGTTTCCCCGGGGCCCGGCCGCGTAATCCCGGGATTCGCTTGCATCGCCGCAAGATACCCTTCACAATGCGACCTGGGCGGGATTATACGACGGATGTCGTGTTGTTTCACGACAATGACGCCGTCGACACACAAGGTTAGTCGCTCATGCCCCGGTGGGGCACCCTGAGAGCATGAAAATGGTCAAGCTGGGCGGTCTATAGCCGAGGCTGTTCGTCATTTTCACAGCAGGCGGCGGGTGGCTTGCCCACCAGCGCTGTTGACAAGCTTAAATAAGCAATGGCGGGCAAGCCACCAGTGCCACCCGCCGCAAGGCCGTAACCGGCACATCCCCCGCGAGAGAACGGCCGCCGACCTCGGAGCAGGGGGCCGACGGCCGGAAATATTCAGCACATTGTCGGGCATTTCCCACCTCTTGCGTCATAATAATAGCCTTGAAGATAGCAGACGGATAAGAAGATCTCCTTAATGTGTACATTTGTTCGTGATCGCGGCGTCTGCCCTGAAAGGCGTAGGCGTGCGGGAGGGCGACCGAGTCATTGCGGTACGCGCCAGACGTTCATAATTCCGACGCGGATCGACCCGAGTCCACCCCGCCATTCTCCGGGCGGGTGGCTGGGGTCCTTTCGGCGACGAGCAGGGCCTGCAGCCGCTGGCACTCGTCGGCTGTCAGCGCCACCGTGCACTTCTTCAATGTTGTGATGCCCCGAATACGGGGGGGGAAGGAAGACCAAGATGGGCCTGGGTTCCAAACTGCTCACGAAACCGACAACGGACCCGAAGCTCGAGAACTGTCTGGTCCGAGACGCCGCTCACATCACGCGGGGCTCCCGCGGCGACCACGTCAAGAGAATCCAGACCGCCCTGCAGGTGTCGCGGCGCTACGTGTTGCAGGTGGGCGAGGCCATTGCGGTCGATGGCGAATACGGTACCCTGACGGCCAACGCGGTCAAGGCGTACAAGAATTCGAAGACCCCGAAGATCACCCAGCCGTCCCAGCAGACGGCGGACGACATCGTCGGCAAGCGGACCATCCAGAGACTCGACAAGGACGTGGCCGCCCTAGAGGCGCGGAGTAATCTGGTCTCCATTACGGAGCTAGGCGACACCCACGACCACAGTCAGTGTCCGGCCTCTGGGTTCTCGGGCGTGGTGCTGGGGGACGGCCGCGTGCATCACGAGGCCCTCCCAATCAACCCGCGGCGGACCGGGCTCATGATCTCCATCGGTGGCGAAGGCGAAGCGAGCTATCTCGGCTTCCAGGACGTGACGCTCCACGACCTCGGCTCGGAGCAACGGAAACGGCGGATTACAGCGGGGCCGTTTAACCGGGTCCCGCCCAACTCCGTCAGCGACATCTGCGTCCGCGACGCTCCTCTCTCGAAAAAGCCCGCGGGGGGGGACGCCAGCTCGGCGACGTTCGAGGAGGCCGCGCGAGAGCTTCGGCGGATCGCCCAGCCGGGGTGCCGGCTCACCTTCGCCTCGAACGATTTCACGGTGCAAAGGATGATCCCGAATCTCCTCACGCTGGGGACGATCATCGAATTTCACCTCATCCGCGACCCCGATCCGAAGAGCAAAGATGGGCTTCACCATACCGTGGCGGTGGTCGTGATACGCTGAACTCCGGGCAAGCTCCACGGGCGGGTGGCTGTGGCGGAGTCCTCGACGCCACGGCCGAGTGACCAGCCGCCGTGGCGTCGAGGACTCCGCCACAGCCACCCGCCGACGGTTCGCCTCGATCTGCTTCTGCGACGGCGTGCCCATGACCGTACCCCAGCGTGTTGATTCGGCGGGGTGGCACTGGCGGGCGATGGGTGCTAATGTCTGGGTTTCACTGGCTCCGCCAGTGCTCCGGTCGGGCCCGGCACTGGCGGAGCCAGTGGCACCCAAAGGGGCGGCCGACCGACCGCCTAACCCGCGGTTGCAGCGGACCCCGGCCGCCGCGGTCGGCATCCGGAGACATCCAGGCCATCGGTCGGCGGCCGGGTCTGCTGAACCTTCACGTTTGGCGGCGGGGGCGAATGGCCTGGGGCAGGGGCAGGGGACAAATGCGATTGAAGGTGCGTTCGTTGATGGCCGCCGTCGCACTCGCGGCCATCGCTTTGTCCCTGGCCACCTTCGCCATCCGTTCGGCGCGGTACCGTGAACTCGCATGGCATCATCACCAAGTCCTGGTGAACTTGAAGATGGGGCCGGCTCGGGCGCGGTATCACTCGGCGATGTTCGAGAAGTATTGGGCGGCCTCGCGGTGTCCTTGGTTCAAGGTCCTTCCCGATCCCTCGCCTCCACCGTCCTGAGGCGACGCGCCTAACCTCGCGCCGCGGCGGACCCGGCCCGCCGCGGCGCTTCGTGGTAACAGCAAGCTCTGTCTCGGCGGGCCGGTCCGCTGAGCTTGGGCGTGATGCCGACCGCCGACCCGCCTCGACCCGACCCGGTGTCGGGCCGACGGTCGCGGGCGACGGCCCGACCGACATCGTTGTTAAGATCAGGAAATTGGGGCTCCGCAGTCGCATTTTCTCCCGGAAGGCGTCGAGCGGGCCTCCGACGGTCCCCGCCGGGCACGATCCGGGGGCCCGGGACCCCGGGCGGGGCCTCGGGGACGGGGCCGGGGGAGGGCGGTGCGGAACGGGGTTTGCCAGGCTCCCCGGGGGCCGTCGCCCGGCGGTCATCGCGCGGTCCGACGTCGGGCCGGGGGACACCTCGGGCGGGGCGGGCGAGGGGGGGACGGGTGGCCATGAAAAACGACGACCTCCACGGCAACGCGCCCGACGAGGCCGGTGTCGCGCTGCTGCTGATCGACGTCATCAACGACCTCGACTTCCCTGACGGCGAGCAGTTGCTCGGGCACGCCCTGCCGATGGCCCATCGGATCGTGGCGCTGAAGCGGGAGGCCCGGCGGCTCGGCATCCCGGTCGTCTACGTCAACGACAACTTCGGGCGCTGGCAGTCGAACTTCCATGCACAGGTCGAACATTGCCTGCGCGACGACGTGCCCGGCCGGCCGATCGTCGAGCTGCTGGCGCCGGGCGAGGAGGACTACTTCGTGCTGAAGCCGAAGCACTCCGGCTTCTTCTCGACCACGCTGGACATCCTGCTCGAATACCTGAAGGCGGAGTCGCTGATCCTGACGGGGATCGCGGGCAACATCTGCGTGCTGTTCACGGCGAACGACGCCTACATGCGGGATTTCTCCCTGTTCGTGCCGGGCGACTGCGTGGCGTCGAACACCGAGGAGGAGAACCGGTACGCCCTGGAGCAGATGGGCCGGGTGCTGAAGGCCGACACCCGCCCGTCGACGGAGCTGGACCTCGGGGGATTCGCCCGGCCGGCGGCGCGGGCCCCGGGCGGGCGCCGATCGGGGGGGCGGGGGACGGGGGGCGACGGTTAAGTCGCCCTGGATGGGTCGATCGGTTCGCGGGTCGCCCCCGGCCCGCCGACTCGGGACGAGGTCCCGAGTTCGAGGGGGCGGGGAAAGTCACCCAGCGGGTCGTGGGTGCGTGTGCACTTCTGGGCGTGTGGTTGTGCAGGCGTGATCCGGCGAATTCGGCCGTCCGGATCGTGGATCCGGTGGGAATTACGCGGCCTGTGAGTTGCGTGCGGCTTCTTTGCCGGGGATGATCTCAATCGGTCCGACCCGGCTCGCCGAGACGAGTCGAGACCGATCACCTAACGGCAACTCGCCCTCCCGGGTCGGTGGGCGGGTAGGCCCCGGCTGGTGCCCCCGACACGTTCCCCGGATCGGGGAGGCTCGGGGCCGCCCCGTCGTCGTCCGGCCCGTTTCGAACGGAGTCAGAGAGTCATGGTCCGTCCCAGATCCATCGTCCCGACCCTCGCGCTGGCGGCCTCCCTCGGGTTGCTGGGGGGATGCGGCGGGGGCGCGGACGTCGAACAGGTCGAGATGTCTCCCGAGGCCAAGAAGGCCGACACGGCCGGCCAGGACGCGATGCGGGAGTACATGTCGGGGCCGCCCAAGGGGCAGTAAGGGCGCCGGCGCCCGCGGCCCGGCCCGTCGTCACCGATCGCCCCGAGGATCTCGAGGGGATGCCCGTCACGAACACTCCCATTTCCCGGAGGTCAAATATGCGTCTCGAACGTCGCCGAGGATTCACCCTGATCGAGCTGCTGGTGGTGATCGCCATCATCGGGGTGCTGATCGCCCTGCTCCTGCCGGCCGTCCAGGCGGCCCGGGAGGCCGCCCGACGCGCCCAGTGCACCAACAACCTGAAGCAGATGGGCCTGGGCATCCACAACTACCACTCGGCCATCGGGACCTTCCCGATGGGCAACGCCCGGGCCTTCGAGTCCCCCGGCGTGATCACCGACTGGGGGACCTTCAGCGCCCACTCCATGCTGCTGCCCTACCTGGAGCAGAATGCGCTGTACGACTCCTGCAACTTCGACTGGAACATCTGGTACGAGTGGGGCTTGCAGATCAACGCGACGGTCTGGAACGTGAAGGTATCGGCCTTCCTCTGCCCCTCCGACGGCAACGCCGGCCAGGACCACCTGAATAATTACCACGGCAGCTTCGGGACCGGCACCCAGCCCTGGTCGGAACGGACCAACGGGATCTTCGCGCCGAGGTTCACGGCCTACGGCGTGCATTCGATCACCGACGGGACCTCGAACACGATCGCCTTCGTCGAGGCGCTGACGGGGGACTACGGCAACCTCCGCCAGAAACACCGGCAGATGGCCTCGGGCGTGCCCGGGGGCAACGTGGATTCCCAGCCCTACGTCCTCTCCGACGCGAGGCAGAACTTGCCGGCGGTCATGGCGCAGGCCCAGGCCTGCATGGACCGGATCCAGACGACGCCGGGGGGCAACTCCAATCGGGGGTTCCGCTGGCAGACCGGGTCGCCGGGCCTGACGCTGACGAACATCATCCTGACGCCGAACTCGACGCAGTACCCGTTCTCCTCCTGCCGATGGGATTGCGGCGAGGGCTGCGGGACCGACTTCGGCCACCTGCACGTCCCTTCCAGCGCGCACCCGGGGGGCGTGAACGTCTGCTTCGCGGACGGCTCGATCCGGTTCGTGAAGGATTCGGTGGCGCAGACCGTGTGGATGTCGCTGGGCTCCCGGGACGGGGGCGAGGTGGTGTCCGCGGATCAGTATTAATTGATCGATCGGTCGGCCGTCGTCGGGGCACCGGGGGGGACCCCGGTGCCCCCCGGCGTCGGGGTCGATCGGTCGGGAGGCCCGAAGGGCGGGGTGACAGGATCGGGTCGATCTGCTAAAGTCCCGGGCCGTCGCGGCCGAAGGCGTGAGTCGGCGGGCGCGGCGATCGAGGCGGAGGCGGGGACGGGATCGATTCGAGGCGGGCCCAAGAGGGGCCCGCGGTGCCGGTCAGGGAGGACTCGGGCATGGGTTTGCGCCCCCGGACCCGGAGGGGGGGCCGCCGCGCGATGGCGGCCCTGGCGCTGGCGATCCTGCCGATGATGGCGGGCGCGTCGGCACGGTCGACGAACTTCACGGTCGAGGCGCCCTCGACGGAGGTCGCCCGGCAGGTGGCCAGCTACGCCGAGCATTATCGCCGGGTCGTCGCCCGGCAGTGGATCGGCGAGGAGCTGCCGGACTGGCCCCGGCCGTGCGCCGTCCGGATCAAGATCACCGGGGGGGAGGCGGGCGGGGTCACCTCGTTCGGCTTCGCCCGGGGGAAGGTGGTCGACCAGGAAATGAGTTTGGAGGGGAGGATCGACCGGATCCTGGCCTCGGCCCTGCCCCACGAGGTGACGCACACGATCTTCGCCGCCTACTTCGGCGGCCCGCTGCCGAGGTGGGCCGACGAGGGGGCCTCGCTGCTGAGCGAGGACCGCCGCGAGCGCCTGCGGCACGAGCGGTTCGCCTCGGACCTGCTGACCCGGAGCGGGGGTTGGCGGCTGCCGGACCTGTTCTCGATCGAGGAGTACCCGAGCGACCTGATGGGCTTCTACGGCCAGGGATACTCGGTCTCCCGGTTCCTGGTGGAGATGGGGGGGAGGCCCCGGTTCCTCGCTTTCCTGAGGGACGGGATGGCCGGCGGCTGGGACGCCGCCACGAAGGCCCACTACGGCTTCAGCAACGCGAAGGAGCTGGACCGGGCATGGCGGTCGTGGCACAGCGTGGCCTCCCACGACTTGCCGAGGGACGACTCGCACGGCGATCGGCTGGTCGTCCGGGCGCAGTCGCCGGAGGGGGCCGACACGCGGTAAGATCGACCGGGAATGAGGGCGGGCCCGGGATCGACCGGGCCCCGGTCACACCCATTCCCCCGGCCCGGCCACCGCACCATGAATCCACCGCCGCCGCTGGCAGGATCGATCCTGGAGACGATCGGCAACACGCCGCTGGTCGAGCTTCGGAGGTTGTCGACGCGACTCGGCCTGACCGGCCGGCTGCTGGCGAAGCTGGAATACTTCAGCCCGGGGGCGAGCAAGAAGGACCGGGTGGCGCTGGAGATCGTCCGCACGGCGAAGGCGGACGGCAGCCTCGCCGAGGGCCAGGCGGTCGTCGAGCTGACCAGCGGCAACACCGGGACGGGCCTGGCGATCGTCTGCCGGGCGCTGGGGCACCCCTTCGTGGCGGTGATGTCGAGGGGCAACAGCGTCGAGCGGGCGAGGATGATGGCGGCGCTAGGCGCCGAGGTGGTGCTGGTCGACCAGGCCCCGGGGTCGTTGCCGGGACGGGTCTCCGGCGAGGACCTCGCGCGGGTGGACGAGGTGGCCGGGCGGGTCGTCGCCGATCGCGGGGCGTTCCGGGCCCGGCAGTTCGAGCGCGAGGGCAGCGTCCTGGCCCACGAGCGGCACACCGGGCCGGAGCTCTGGGAGCAGTCGGGGGGGGACCTCGACGCCTACGTCGACTGCCCCGGCACGAGCGGGTCGCTGACCGGCGTGGCCCGGGCCCTGAAGGCCAGGGACCCCGCGATCCGGGTCTTCGCCGTCGAGCCGGGCGGCGCCGCCGTGCTCGCCGGGCACCCGCCGACGGACCCGGGCCACCGGATCCAGGGGGCCGGCTACGCCAGGTCCGGGGCCGACCTGCCGCTGTTCGACCCCGGCCTCGTCGACGGCTACTTGACGGTCGGCGACGAGGAGGCGATCGGGGCGGCCCGGATGCTCGCGGAGGAGGAGGGGATCTTCGCCGGGTTCTCGACCGGCGCCCACCTGGCGGCGGCGATCCGACTGCTCGGCGGGGAGGCCGAGGGGGCGTCGATCGCCTTCCTCGCCTGCGACGGCGGGTTGAAATACCTGTCCACGGATCTTTATCCGTGAGGGGCGACCGGGTGGGGCCGGATCGGGGGCCGTCCCGGGCGCTCTTGATCGGCGGGGCGATGGGCTTGGTGGCGGCGATCGGCGCCTGGGCGGCGGTGGCCATCGGGACGGCCACGGTCTTCGAGGTCGGGCCGAACCTCGGGAGTCCGTTTGAGAATTATCGGTTCATCGCCTCGTCGAGCCGATTCTCGGCGGAAGTCGTCGGCGTGCTGACGATCTGGCTGACCTACCGGGACGCCCGGGGGATGGCCCTCAGGCCGACCCGGCTCTCGGTGCGAGGGCTGATGGGGATCACGGGGGCGATCGGGCTGGCCTCGGCCCGGTTCTCGGCGCTGTTCGGCGCCTGGCTGGAGTAGTGTTCTCATCCAAACGAGGATATATCGAAATGACGGACCATGAAACGCGGTGTCGTCTCGGAGCGGGGAGGGATCGACGGTGATTCAGGACTCACCGAGCGCGACGGCGAGCCAGGCGCGGGCGAAGGCCCACCAGGTGTCCGCGGTCCGGGAGGAGACGCCGAGCGCCTGGGCACACTCGTCGAGCGTCAGGCCGGCGAAATACCGGAGTTGCACCAGTTCGGCCTGACTCGGATATTCGACGGCCAGACGGCTCAACGCCTCGTCGAGCGCCTCGAGCCTTGCGTCCGTCGGGGCGATGGCCGGGTGGTTCGGATCGAGTTCGACACGCCGGGCCTGCCCGCCCCGCTTGGCGGCGTTGCGAGCCCGGGCGTGATCGACGAGGATGCGCCGCATGGCCCGGGCGGCCGCCCGCAGGAAATGGCTGCGCGACTCGAACGACTGCCCGCCGGTCAGCCGCGCGTAGGCTTCGTGGACGAGCGCCGTGGCGTCGAGCGTGTGCCCCGGCTTCTCGTTCGCCATCTTCGCGGCGGCGAGCCCACGCAGCTCGTCGTAGACCAGGGGCAGCAACTCCGCGGCGGCGTGCGGGTCGCCGCGGTGGGCCGCGTCCAGGAGTCGCGAGACGTCCGTCATGGCGAGCTCGATCCCGGGAGCGGCGTGCCGTCGAACACGCAGACGCCGCCCCTCAGATCCGTCCCGACGATCCACCGACCGTCCGGGCTGAACCGGACGGACTCGGCGCCGACGTCGGGCCTCAGGGTGATGAGCTCGTCGCCCGTCGCCGCGTCCCACAGCTTCCAGGTCTGGTCCCGGGTGACCGTGAGGATTCGGTCGCCGTTCGGGCTGAAGTAAGGCTCCCGCATGTCCCCGACGCCCGCGAGGGAGACGATCTCCCTCCCGGTCTCGACGTCCCACACGATGGCACGATTGTCGCCGCCGAGGGTCACGATCCGCGTGCCGTCGGGGAGGAGCCACGCGTGGCCTTCCCTGACCGTTCGGATCTTCCTCCCGGTCCGGACGTCCCATTCGGTCACCGATCCCTCGTCGGCGGCGAGGATCCGCGTATCGTCGGGGCTGAAGGCGGAGGATACCTCGGCGAAGCGCCCGTCGAGCGTACGGAGGGGATCCCCGGTTCGCATGTCCCAGACCTTCATCCTTCGCCGCAAAATCCCATTTTCGAGGACTTGGTGCGAGGGATCCCCGCCCTCGGTGACGACCATCGACCCATCGGAACTGAACGAGGTCGGACTGCTTGAGGAACTCAGCCCTTTCAGCGTGTGCAAGATCTCCCCGGTCTGGACGTCCCACACCAACGCCAGCAGCCTCCGTTGGAAACAAACGGTGATGAGCCGAGTGCCCCGCGGATCGGGGCTGAATTCCGCGGAGTACACCACGCCGGCTTGTACGGGGAGGATGGAGGCGACCGTCTCCTCCCGGACGTTCCACACGCGGATCTCGGAAGGTCCCGGAGAGGTCAAGGGGCCTTGGTTCCAGACGACGGCAATCCGGGAACCGTCCCGACTGAAGGTGACGTCCCCGATGCGCCAACCGGATCCGTCGGGGCCGGTCTGCAGGAAGGCGAGCGGGCCAGGAGGCGGGTCCACGTCCCAGACCCGAGCCGTCTCGTCCCGGCTGGCGGTGAGGATGGACGCGCCGTCCGGGCTGAAACCGGCGCTACTCACCCGGCCCCGATGGCCGTTGAACGTCCTGATGAGGGCTCCGGTCCGGGCGTCCCAGAGCCTTGCCGAGGGGTCGCCCTCGTCGGCGGCGAGGAGTCGTTCGCCGTCCGGGCTGAAGGTCGCCGATCTCGCACCACGAAGGCCACCCCCTTGCAGGATGAGTGTCACCCTCCCGGTCTCGGCGTCCCAGATCTTCGCGGTCCCGTCGCTGCCGCCGCCGACCATGAAGATCCGCGTCCCGTCGGGACTGAACGCGACACGCGACCCCATGCGGAAGTCCTGGCCTTCGAGGGTTCGGATGAGTGTCCCGGTCTGGACGTCCCACAGCCTGGCGGACTTGCCATCCATGCCGAGGGTGAGGACTCGTGCGCCATCGGGACTGAACGAAACGGTGTCCCACTCCCCGACCAGCTCGTCGAGTGACCGTTCCTTCTTGCCGGACCTGGCATCCCAGAGCGTCGGCGACTCGAATACGGGAACGACGAGGAGACGCTTGCCGTCAGGGCTGAACACGGCGGATTGGAGGGCAGGCGACGTTTCCCCGGGGTCGATGGTGTATTCTTCCGCCCCGGTCCTGGCGTTCGACACGATGGCCTTCGCCAGGCCCACGAACATGCCCGCACCGGCCATGGTGAGGATCTGCGTGCCGTCACGACTGAACAGGCGGGTGTCGTGAAGGTTCGTGCCTCCTTCGAGCGTGAATTGCTCCGTCCCCGTCCGGGCGTCCCACACCTTCGTCGTCTCGTTTTTCCTCCCAGACGTGAGGATCTGCGAGCCATCGGGGCTGAACTCGGCGTAAGTCACGGAGTCCCCTTCGGCGTGCCCGTCGAGCGTATGGATGAGCGCCCCGGTCCTGGCGTCCCAGACCTTCGCCGTCTTGTCCTCGCTCGTCGTGACGATCCGCTCGCCGGTCGGATCGTACGCGGCGTATTCCACCCCGCCGGTGTGCCCTTCGAGCGAGAGCCGGTGGCCCGTGCGGCACAGGCGATCGAGGTAGTGCCACTCCCATCCGCGCAGCCCGGGCGGGGCCTTGTCGAGGAGCGAGATTGCGTTCACCGCGCTGCCGTCCCGCCACGACGACTCGGCTAATTGCATCGACCGGGCGTAATCGAGGCGGATCAGCCGCTCGCGCTCGTCCTCCAGGGCGCGATTGGCGTCGAGCGTCTCCCGGGCCCTGGTGGCGGCGACCTGCTCCTGCTCGATCGCCCTCCTGGCGCTCGCGGCCGCCGCTCGCTCCTGGTCGCGGGCCCGCCGCTCCGAACGCGCCGACATCGCGGCGAACGCCAGGCTCACGACGGTCGCGATCAGCAGCACCGCGGCGAACGACCCGGCCGTCAGGACCGCGCCTCGGTTCCTGCGATAGAGCTTCGCCAGCCGGTAGCCCAGGGTCGGCGGGCAGGCCTCGACCGTCTCGCCGGCGAGGAATCGCTGGATGTCTTTCGCGAGGCCGTTGGCCGTCTCGTAACGCCGCGTGCGGTCCTTCTCCAGCGTCTTCATGACGATCCAGTCGAGCTCCCCGCGCAGTTGCCTCGTGAGCCTAACCGGCTCCGTCTGCCGGCATGCGGCCAGCGACGGCAGCGTCCGGGTGGAGCTCAAACGCGTGCTCGGCCGGGGCGGCTCCTCTTCGCGGATGAGCCGCCGGATCTCCTCCCAGGCCGCTTGCTTGAAGCGGGCCTTCTCCAGCGGCGTCGTCCCGGTGAGCAGCTCGTAGAGCAGGACGCCCAGCGAATAGACGTCCGACCGCGTGTCGACGTCCAGGTTGTTGAGCTGCGCCTGCTCGGGAGACATGTAGAGCGGCGTCCCGATCACGGCCTCGTGGCTCGTGTGCAGCGTGCGGTCCGTGAGCCGCTGGTGCAGCGCCTTGGCGAGCCCGAAGTCGATGACCTTGGGGACCGGCCGGTCGTCGTACGGGGCCACCAGGATGTTCGAGGGCTTCAGGTCCCGGTGGATGATCCCCTTCTGATGCGCATGCTGAACGGCCGAGCAGGCCTGCACGAACAGGTCGAGCCGATCGGCGACGTTCATCCGCAGCGAGTCGCAATACTCGGTGATCGGGATGCCCTTCACGTACTCCATGACGAAGAACGGCCGACCGGCGTCGGTCAGGCCGCCGTCGAGCACCTTGGCGATGTTGGGATGGTCCATCATCGCCAGGGCCTGCCGCTCGGCCTCGAAGCGGGCCAGCACCGCCTTCGAATCCATCCCGGTCTTGATCAGCTTGAGGGCCACCTTGCGCCGGACCGGCTCGGTCTGCTCGGCGACCCAGACCGTCCCCATGCCCCCCTCGCCGATCTGCTCCAGCAGCTTGTACCGGCCGGCGATCACGGTGCCGACGAGCGACGATGCCCGGTGGTCTGCCGTCGGATCGTCCCGGTCGGCGCCGTTCGGGAGATCCAGGAGCTGGTGGGAACGGTCGTGCTGGTCCAGCAGCAAGTCGAGGCGTTGACGCAACTCCGCCCGGCCGGAACATTCGCGGTCGAGGTAGGCGACTCGTTCCGACCGATCGGGGATGGCGATGGCGGCGGCGAACAGGTCGAGTTCGTTCATCGGCTGGGTCCTCCGACTCACAAGGCGGATTCCACCGACGAAAGGCGCAGTCCTCTACAATGAATATTGGAATAATTGCCGACCGGGTCGATCCATCTCGTGGACGGGGTTCGCTCGATCGACGGTGGCCAGGGCGTCCGCATCGTAGAGTATCGCCCGACCCTGGCGGCGACCATTCACCGCCATCGCTGATGAGCCCGGCGAAGCCCTTGCTCATGTCGTTCGCGTCGGAGCAGGGGGAGTTCCGCACGGTGACGCCAGCGGCGGAAGGTCCACTCCTTCAGGGCATCGCGTTGGTAAGATCAGGACGGGCCGAGCAGGGCGTCGTAGTCCTCGGGTCGGTTGACGTTGCGGAGGGTCTGGAACCGGGGGTCGACGCCGGCCAGCTCCTCGGCGACGACGACCCGGGTCCGCAGTGACCTCGGCAGGAGCCCGAGCCGGGAGGCCCCCGAGTCGAGCAGGGCCAGGGCGGCCGGGGCGGCGGCCTCGGGGCGGTAGAGGGCGGCGAGGGGGTGCTCCCGGCCGTCAACGTGGGGGAGGACCAGGTCGAATTCGACCGAGGCCAGTTCCCGGAGCCGGTCGATCCAGCGGGGTTCCAGCATCGGGGCGTCGGCGGCGGCGGCGAAGGCCCACTCGACCCGACCGACCAGCGCCCCCAGCCCGGAGGCGATCCCCCGGAGCGGGCCGAGGTCGGGGACCGGGTCCCGGACGACCTCGACGCCCGGGGGCAGGGGGGGGAGGTCCTGGCCCGGGGCGGCCGAGACGACGACGATCGACGCCCGGGTGGAGGCGAGGCGGACGACCCGGCCGACGAAGGTCTCGCCGCCGATCGTCAGCCACTCCTTCGGCCGTCCCATCCGTCGGCTCATGCCGCCGCAGAGGACGATCGCGCCGAGCTGCTCCATGGCCGGGGTCCGATCGGGGGAGGGGAGGGGGGCGGGACGACCGCCGGGGCTTGACACAAGCCGGTTGGGGGTCGATTGTAACAGGCGAGAACCGGACGAGTCCCGGAGGGTTCGCGATGCTCACGATCTTCGGCGGCGGCGGTGCTCGGGATTGCGACGGGGTGACGCGGCGGAGTTTCCTCCGGGCGGGAGTGCTGGGGCTGGGGGGGCTGTCGCTGGCGGACCTGCTCCGGCTCCGGGCCTCGGGGGCGGCCTCGGCCGATCGGCAGCGGAGCGTGATCCTGCTCTGGTTGAGCGGGGGCCCCGGGCACATGGAGACCTGGGACCCCAAGCCCGAGGCGACCGAGGGCTTCCGGGGGCCCTTCGGCGCGATCCCGACGAGCGTGCCGGGCGTCCACTTCGGCGAGCTCCTGCCCGAGCAGGCCCGCCTGATGGACCGGCTCGCCGTGCTCCGGACGGTCAGCCACGGGACCGGGGACCACACCAAGGGCAACCACTGGATGCTCACCGGGTTCGAGGGCCCGGCCTTCAACGCGGCCGACAACCGGGTCCAGCGCCGGCCGGCGATGGGATCGGCGGTGGCCCGTCTGCTGGGGGAGCGGAGGCCGGGCACGCCCCCTTACGTCGCCGTGCCCCACCTGAGGGGGGGCACCGACAACCTGTTCCACTACGCGGCGTACCTCGGCGGCGGGGCCGACCCGTTCGTCGTCGAGTCGGACCCGAACGACCCGAAGTTCCGGGTGAAGAACCTCCAGCTGCCGGGGGAATTGAGCCTCGACCGGCTGGAGGACCGTCGGGCGTTGCTCCGCACGATCGACGGGCTGAAGCGGGGGGCCGATCCGATCGTCGCCGACCTGGACGCGCACTACGGCCGGGCCTTCGAGATGCTCTCGGGCCGGGAGGTGGCCGGGGCCTTCGACATCGCCTCGGAGCCGGACGAGATCCGGGATCGCTACGGGAGGCACACCTTCGGCCAGAGCGCCCTGATGGCCCGTCGGCTGGTCGAGTCGGGCGTGCCGTTCGTCACGGTCAACTGCGTGCCCTGGGACCACCACGGGACCGCCGGTCGCCTGAGGACCGAGGAGGGGGCCCGGCAGCTCATCCCGCCGCTGGACCGGGCCATCGGCGCCCTGATCGACGACCTGATCGCCCGAGGGCTTTACGAGTCGACCCTGGTCGTCGCCATGGGGGAGTTCGGCCGGACCCCCCGGATGAACAAGGAGGGGGGCCGGGACCACTGGGGCAAGACCTTCAGCGTGCTGATGGGCTGCGGCTCGATGCGGATGGGCCAGGTCGTCGGCCGGAGCAGCGACCGGGGAGAGTACGTCGTCGACCGGCCGATCGGCCCGCAGGACGTGGCCGCGACGGTCTACCACCACCTGGGGATCGACTCGCGCGCGGTCCTGTTCGAGGACCAGACCGGGAGGCCGATCCCGCTGATCGAGACCGGTGAGCCGATCCGGGAGTTGGTCGGCTGACCCGGCCGCCGGCCGGGGTCGGGCGTGTAGAAAATTCCCGGGAAACCTCGGTCGTCCTGGAACGATCGGCGTCGGCCCGATATGATCGGGTCGGGCGTGTCGCGCGTCTCGTTTCATGATTGTCCGATCCGGCCCTCCCGTGCGGAGATCTCGTTCAGGAGGGGGCGACCCGGGGGCCGGCCCCGCCGGCTCGCCCCGGGAGGGCGGGGGGATGTTCGGGCCGACCGGGCCCGTCCCGACGAGGTCGGATCGCTCGCAACCCACGGGAGACGAAGACGATGACTGCGCGGTTCCGACGGATGGCGGCGGCCGGGCTGGTGGCGACGCTCGGCCTGCTGGGCGGCTGCGCGAGCGACGAGGACGCCCCTGTCGAGGGGGCGGGCATCGCCCCCGCCGAGGGCGGCTCGATGGGCGAACAGTTCGAAGGTGCGATGGAGTCGGCCCAGGAGAAGGCCGGGGACATGATGGAGTCGGCCGGGGAGGCCGTCGAGAAGGCCCGGGAGACGACCGGGGAGGCCATCGAGAAGGCCGGCGAGAACATCGAGGCCTCGGCCAAGGACGTGGGAGCGGCCGCCAAGACGGCGGCCGAGAAGACCGGCGAGGCGGCCGAGAAGGTCGGCCTGGAGGGAACCGGCGCGTCGATCAAGAAGGCGGCCGACGACGTCGCCAAGACCGCCGAAGGGGCGACCGAGAAGACCGGCGAGGCCGTCAAGGGGGCCGGGGAGGCCATCAAGGGCGAGCCCGAGGCCGAGGGGCCCGCGGCCGTCGAGGAGCCCGAGGCCTGACGGACGCCCCGAGCCCGACCGGGCCCGACGGCGGTCGGCCCCCGGTCGGGCTCGGGGATTGTCCGGGGCGGGCCTCGCGGCGAAGATCGAGGGCCGGGCCCTGCCCCTGTCCCCGACGGCGGCTCGTCGGGGGGCTCGGGGTCCGAGGCACCCCCGCCAGG
This sequence comes from Tautonia plasticadhaerens, assembly GCF_007752535.1. Lineage (GTDB taxonomy): Bacteria > Planctomycetota > Planctomycetia > Isosphaerales > Isosphaeraceae > Tautonia > Tautonia plasticadhaerens. The sequence goes on along the minus strand of NZ_CP036426.1, from coordinate 7,034,954 downwards.
ATCGACCCCCGAGATGACGACCGACCCCGCCCGGACGGCGACCCCCGCCCCCTCGCCCGGCCGCCTGGCGTCGATCGACGCCTACCGAGGCCTCGTCATGTTCCTGATGATGGCCGAGGTGCTGCACCTCGCCGGGGTGGCCGCGGCGCATCCCGGCAACCGGGCCTGGGAGGCGCTGGGGCATCACCAGTCGCACGTCGAGTGGATCGGCTGCTCGCTGCACGACCTGATCCAACCGAGCTTCTCGTTCCTGGTCGGCGTCTCGCTGCCGTTCTCGCTGGCGAGCCGGGCGTCCCGGGGGCAGTCCCGGGGGCGGCTGGTCCTGCACGCCTGCTGGCGGGCGTTCGTCCTGATCGCGCTGGGGATCTTCCTGAGGTCCGTCGGCGATCCGAGGACCGACTACACCTTCGAGGACACGCTCACCCAGATCGGCCTGGGGTACCCGATCCTCTTCCTGCTGGGCCTGAGGCCGCAGCGGGACCGTTGGATCGCGGTGGCGGTGCTGCTGGTGGGGATCTGGGCGGCGTTCGCGATTTACCCGGCGCCCGGGACGGACTTCGACTGGGCGGCGGTGGGGGTCGCCCCCGACTGGCCGCACCTGATGGGCGGATTCCAGGCCCACTGGAACAAGAACAGCAACCTCGCCTGGGCCTTCGACCGCTGGTTCCTGAACCTGTTCCCCCGGGACGAGCCGTTCGGATACAACCGGGGCGGCTACGCCACGCTCAGCTTCGTGCCGACCCTGGCGACGATGGTGCTGGGCCTGATCGCCGGCCAGGTGCTGATCGGGAACCGATCTCCCCGGGGCAAGGTGGCCTGGCTGATCGGGGCGGGGGCGGCGTCGATGGGGCTGGGCTGGGCCCTCGGGGAACTGGGGATCTGCCCGGTGGTCAAGCGGATCTGGACCCCGAGCTGGACGCTGTTCAGCGGCGGCTGGTGCTTCCTGTTCCTGGGGGCGGCCTACGGGGTGATCGACGGCTTCGGCTGGAAGAAGTGGGTCTTCCCCCTGGTGGTGGTCGGCATGAACTCGATCGCCGCCTACCTGATGAGCTGGCTGTTCGAGGGGTTCATCGGCGACGCCCTGACCCGGCACCTCGGCGCCGAGACGTTCCGGGCCCTCGGCGAGCCGTATGAGCCGCTCCTGCACGGCGCGGCGGTGCTGCTGGTGATGTGGGGACTTCTCTTCTGGATGTACCGGCGGCGGTTCTTCCTGAAGATCTGACTCGGGATTGTGCGGTTCGGTCGCCGAACGTGAGGCGGGCCTCACTGCGAGGGCCCGCATCCGTGGCGCCCGATCGGTGGCCCACCCAGCCCGTTCCATCCCGCAGGTTCTCGGTCTGTCTGCCCGAGCTTGGAGGAGGATCGCCCGTGGGTGAATCGGCCGGTCGCGAGCGACGGTACTCGCCGGAAGATGTCCTTCGGATGTCCGGGGGCAAGCACTTCGAGTTGATCGAGGGCCGCCTCGTCGAGCCGAACGGCGGCGCGCTCGCGGGCTGGGTGTTGGCGAATGTCCTCCATCGGCTCGTCGAGTCTTCGAGGGACGATGCCCACGGATGGGTCTTCTCGGCCTCGCTCCAGTATCGGTGTTTCCCGGACCGGCCGGACATGATCCGGAAGGTCGACGCGTCCTTCGTCCGTCGCGAGCGGACCAGTCGGGAACTCCTGGATTCGTTGATCGCGCCGGTCGCGCCGGATCTGGCCGTGGAACTCGTCGCACCGGGCGATGAGGCCGAGTTCATGGAAGCCAAGATCCGGGACTTCCTCCGGGCCGGTGTGCCGCTGTTCTGGCTGATCTTCCCGGTCGCCCGGACGGCCCGGGTGCATCGGCTCGATGGGTCGATCGCGGGGCTGGCCGAGGAGGACGACCTCGACGGCGAGGACGTCCTGCCCGGCTTCCGCTGCCGGCTCGGCGACGTGCTGCCGCCGAGGCCGGAGGGGACGTGACCGATGACTCCGGTCACTCCTCGGGGCTGGCGGCGAAGGGGCCGGCGACCTCGCCGGAGGTGAAGGGGACGAACTTCTGGGCGCGCTGGCCGATGATGTCGCCGACGTAGAGGTTGCCGTCGGCGTCGGCGGCGATGCAGTGGACCCAGTTGCAGTCGCCGGGGTGCTCGTGGCCGTCCTCCCCCTTGGGGACGGACCATTGCTGGAGCACGCGGCCGTCGGTGTCGAACTTCATGAAGATCTGGTCCTTCGGCGGGCAGCCGAGGGTGACGTCGTCGAGCCTCCAGTGCATGGGGGAGGAGCCGCAGGCCCAGATCTCGTCGTCGGCGGTGACGGCGAGGCCCCAGGGGACGATGACGTTGGCCCAGGTGTCGAGCAGGGTGCCATCCTGGTCGAAGATCTGGACCCGGACGTTGTTGCGGTCGGCGACGTAGAGGCGCCCTTCGGAGTCGAGCGCGATGGCGTGGGCGATGCTGAACTGGCCGGGCTCGACGCCGAGTTCTCCCCAGGCCTTGACGTAGTGGCCGTCCTTGTCGAAGTGAACGACCCGCCCGTTGCCGTAGCCGTCGGAGACGAAGTGGTCGCCGGCCTCGGTGACGACGATGTCGGTGGGCATGTTGAAGTGGGACTCGTCGCAGCCCTTCTCGTCCGGGGTGCCCAGGGTCTGGAGCCGCTCGCCGGACTCGGGGTCGTACTTCTTGAGGGTGTGGTCGCCGACGTCGGCCACCCAGAGGTTGCCCTCGGGGTCGAACTTCAGGTGGTGGACCATCGAGCACTCCCCGGCGGCGAAGGCCCGGACGAACTCGCCCTCCGGGGTGAAGACGCGGATCGGCGGGTCGGCCCGGACGGCCACGTAGACGTTGCCGTCCGGCCCGACGGCGATGCCGGGGACGTGGGCGGCGGGCATGCCGTCGGGGGTCTGCGGCCAGTCGGGGTCGACCTGGAACCAGGGGGTGAGGCTGACCCGGGGGTAGACGGCCGCCGGGCCGGTGGAGGTCGGCGGCTTCTGGGCGATTGCCGTGGGGATGGCGACGAGCGGCAGCAGGAGGAGCAGGGGGGAGAGGCGTCGGGTCATGGGGTCGGCTCCGTCGTCCGACCGGGGGGATCGGAGGACGGGCCGCCCGTCGGTCGATCGCCCGGTCGGTCAGGCCAGGATGTCGGTCAGGACCCGGGCATCTTCCACGCCGGTGAGCTTCATGTCGAGGCCCTGGAAGGGGTGGGTGAAGCGGTCGTGGTCGATGCCGAGTTGGTGGAGCATCGTCGCGTGCAGATCCCGGACATGTGTGCGATCCTCGACGGCGTGGTACCCCAGCTCGTCGGTGGCGCCGTAGGTGGTGCCGCCCCGGATGCCGCCCCCGGCCAGCCACATGGAGAAGCCCTTGATGTGGTGGTCCCGGCCGGGCTGGGCCCCCTTGCCCTGGAACATGGGGGTGCGGCCGAACTCACCTCCCCAGAGGACCAGGGTGTCGTCGAGCATCCCCCGGCGCTTCAGGTCGAGCACGAGGGCGGCGCTGGGGCCGTCGCAGAGCTTGCAGCAGGTGTCCATGTAGGGGACGAGGTCGCCGTGGTGGTCCCAGCCGCGGTGGTAGAGCTGGATGAAGCGGACGCCACGCTCGGCCAGGCGCCGGGCCATCAGGCAATTGGCGGCGAAGGAGCCGTCGGCCCCGGCGGTGCCGTAGAGGCGGAGTACGTCCTCGGGCTCGTCGGAGAAGTCGGTCAGCTCGGGGACCGAGAGCTGCATCCGGGAGGCGAGCTCGTACTGGGCGATCCTCGTCTCCAGCTCGGGGTCGGCGAGGCGGTCGTTGGCCAGGGCGTTCAGCTCGTTGACGGCGTCGATGACGCGGAGCTGCCCGGCCCGGTCGACCCCCGGCGGGTTCTCGATGTAGTGGACCGGGTCGCCGACGGAGTTGAACAGGACGCCCTGGGTCTTGCCCGGGAGGAAGCCGCTGCCCCACTGCCGGGAGGCGATGGGCTGGGGGTTGCGGCCCCCCTCGCTGGTGAGGACGACGAAGCCGGGCAGGTCGTCGGCCTCCGAGCCGAGGCCGTAGGTGACCCAGGAGCCCATGCTCGGCCGCCCGGAGATGGACGTGCCGGTGTTCATCACCGTGTGGGCCGGGTCGTGGTTGATCTGGTCGGTGTGCATCGATCGGATGATGCAGATGTCGTCGGCGATCCCGGCGATGTTCGGCAGGCAGTCGGCGATCTCCTGGCCCGATTCGCCGTGGCGATTGAATCCGAACCGGGGGCCGAGGCAGCGCAGCTCCTGCCCCTGGAGCTGGGCGATCGGCTGGCCCTCGGTGAAGCTCGGGGGCATGGGCTCGCCGTCGAGCCGGGCCAGCTCGGGCTTGGGGTCGAAGGTCTCCAGGTGGCTCGGGCCGCCGGACATGTAGAGGAAGATGACCCGCTTCGCCTTCGGGACGAAGTGGGGGAACTGCGAGAGGCCGCCGAGGCGGTCGGCGCCGCCGAGGGCTCGGGCGCGATCGGGGCCGAGGGCCCGGGCCGGGCCGCCGAGCAGCGACGAGAGGGCGATCGAGCCGAGGCCCATCGAGGTCCGGCCGAGGAAGGAGCGCCGGGTGGTCCGCAGTCGGGATCGGTCGATCGGGGGCATGGGGGCGGGTCCTCCGGGCGATCAGAGGCGGGTGATCGTCTCGTGCAGGTTCAGGATCGCCCGGCAGGCGGCGGTCCAGGCGGCAAGCTCGGCGCGTTCGAGGTGGTCCGGCACCGGTGCGAGGCCGGTCGAGAGCAGGGCCTCGGCCGAGGCGGGATCGTCGTCGAAGTCGAGCCGGGAGGCGTCGAGGAGGCGATGGAGGGCGTCGACCTCCCGATCGGTGGGGGACCGGGAGAGGGCGGCCCGCCAGGCCCATCGGAGGCGGTCGTCGTCCGAGTCGCCACCCTCGTCCAGTGCCCGGGCGGCGAGGGCCCGGGCGGCCTCGACGAAGGTGGGGTCGTTGAGCAGGGTGAGGGCGCCGAGGGGGGTGTTGCTGGTGGGCCGGCCGGCGGTACATTCCTCCCGGGAGGGGGCGTCGAAGGCCCGGAGCATGGGGTGGAGGAACTGGCGCTGCCAGTGCATGTAGAGGCCCCGGCGGTACTGGTCCCGGTCGGTGTCGGCCTCGTAGGTCCGCTTCGGGAAGTTCAGGAAGGCGTAGTAGCCCTCCGGCTGGTAGGGCTTCGCGGCGGGGCCGCCCAGGCGCTCGACGAGCAGGCCGGAGGCGTCGAGGGCGAGGTCCCGGATTAGCTCTGCGGGCAGCCGGAAACGTCCCTGCCGGGCGAACCACTCGTTGCCGGGGTCGGCCCGGAGCAGGTCGGGCGTGGGGGTGGATGACTGGCGATAGGCCCGGGAGGTGACGATCAGCCGGACGACGTGCTTCACGTCCCAGCCGCGATCGACGAACTCGACGGCCAGCCAGTCGAGCAGCTCGGGGTGCGAGGGGGACCGGCCCTGGAGGCCGGTGTCGTCGAGCGACCGGGAGATTCCCCGGCCGAAGAACCGGGCCCAGAGGCGGTTGACGAAGACCCGGGAGGTCATCGGGTGGTCGGGCCGGGTGAGCCACTCGGCGAGGTCGAGCCGGGTGGCGCGACGGTCCTCGACGCCCAGGTCGGGCAGGAAGTCGGGGACGGCGGGCTGGACCACGGGGCCGGAGTCGTCCATCCAGTCTCCTCGGGGGAGGAGGCGGGTTGTGCGGGGCTCGGCGGAGACGCTGACCATCGTGCGTCGGGCCCGGGCCTTGATGGCCTCCCGTCGGGCTTCGAGGTCGGCTGCGTCCTCGCCGCCCGCCTCCAACGCCGCAATGGAGGCCTCGACCTCGGCGAGTTCGAGGCGGTCGACGGCGTCGAGCACGTCGATCTCGGGCGCCCGGACGGTGGGGGAGCGGTCGGGGCCGGGGTAGGCCCCCTGCTGTTCGAGGTCGGCGAAGAAGGCGGCGAGCGAGTAGAAGTCGCGCTGGGAGTAGGGGTCATATTTGTGGTCGTGGCACTCGGCGCAACCCATCGTGGCGCCGAGCCAGACGGCGGAGACGTTGCGGACGCGGTCGGCGGCGTACTTGGCGAGGTACTCCTCGTCCTGCGCCCCCCCCTCGTGGGTGGTCTGGAGCAGTCGGTTGTAGCCGGAGGCGACGCGCCGGTCGACCGTCGGTTCGGGGAGCAGGTCGCCGGCGAGCTGCTCGGCGGTGAAGCGGTCGAACGGCATATTTGCATTGAAGGCGTCGACGACGTAATCGCGGTAGGGCGTGATGTGGTGGACCTGGTCGCCGTGGTAGCCGACGGTGTCGGCGTAGCGGACCAGGTCGAGCCAGGAGATCGCCATCCGCTCGCCGAACCGGGGGGAGGCGAGCAGGCGGTCGACCAGGAGGTCGACGGCGTCGGGGCGGGGGTCGCCGAGGAAGGCGTCGACCTCCCCGGGGGAGGGGGGCAGGCCGGTCAGGTCGAGGGAGAGGCGGCGGATGAGGGTGGCGCGGTCGGCCTCGGGGGAGGGGGAGAGCCCTCGGGCCTCGATCCCGGCCAGGAGGAAGCGGTCGATCGGGTTGAGGGGCCAGGAGGCGTCTTCAACCTTGGGCACATCGGGCCGGGAGGGGGGGACGAAGCTCCAGTGGGGGCGGAACTCGGCCCCCTGCTCGATCCAGCGGCGGAGGAGGTCGACCTGCTCGGGGGTCAGCTCCTTGCCCGAGTCGGGCGGGGGCATGAGGTCGATTTCGTCGTCGGTAGTGATCCGGTAGATCAGTTCGCTGGCGTCGGGGTCGCCGGGCTCGACGACCCGATAGCCGCCGCGATCGGCCAGGGCGGATTCGGCGAGGTCGAGGCGGAGGTCCGCCTGGCGCTCGGCCTCGTCCGGCCCGTGGCAGAAGACGCAGTTGTTCGAGAGGATCGGCCGGATGTCCCGGTCGAACGAGACGGCGGGGCTGTCCGGGGATTGACCGAGGCCGGAGCCCGCCGGGGCGAGGATCAGGGCGATTGCCGCCGGGATGAGCGGGTGGAGCCGGGGCATCGGCCGCTCCTGGGGGTCGGGGGTGGGGGGCGGGATCGGCCTCCCGCGCCGGTCGGGATCGTCGCAAGGTTGAACATCCATTGTACGGGGGGCCCGGGAGCCGCTCAAGGAGACCGCCGGGCCTGAGGGGAGGGAGGGGGCGGGCCGCCGGGTTTTTGGTGGCGGATCGGGCCCGACGCAGGGGAGAATGCCCCTGGTCGCGTCGGGACGAGGGTGCTCCCATTGCGACGCGAAGCCGAGGTCGGGACGATCCGCCCTCGGCGATCGATACGAGCCGCGCCGATCGGCCGTCGAGGGCCAATCCGGGGAGGGTGTCCGCCATGTCGGGAGGGCAGCAGGCCGCCCCGTCGCTCCGAGTCCAGCGCACCGGGGTGCCGGAGCGGGTCGTCGAGTTGAAGCACGACCGACTACTGATCGGCCGGTCGACCGAGTGCGACCTCGTCCTGGAGGAGTCGACCGTCTCCAGCCGGCACGCCCGGCTGACCCGGGCGGCCGACGGGTCCTTCCTGTTGGAGGACCTGGACAGCCGTAACAACACCTTCCTCGACGGCCGCCCGATCAAGGGGATGGGGGCCCTCCGGCTGGCCGACGGCCAGGCGTTCCGCATCTGCGACTACTGGCTGGTGTTCAACGGCACCCGGATCCGGGTCGAGGACGAGGACCGGACCTCCTCGTCGATCCGGGCGAGCGTCGCCCTGGGCTCCTCGCGGGACACCCCCGAGCCGACCCGGCCGGGGGAGGCGCTGCGGGCCATCCTGGAGATCAGCCGGGCCGTCGGCTCGACTCTGGAGCTGGACGAGGTGCTGGACAAGCTGCTGGAGGCCCTGTTCCTGGTCTTCCCCCAGGCCGATCGGGGCTTCGTCCACCTCACCGACGGCGCGCCGGTCGGCCGGGACCTGGTCCCCCGTCGGCACCGGTCCCGGACGAGGACCGCCCTCCCCTACACGATCAGCCGGGCCGTGGTGGAGGAGGTGCTCGACCAGGCCAGGGCCATCTGCTGCCAGGACCTGCCGTCGGACGAGAAATTCGCCGGCAGCGAGAGCCTGGCCCTCTCCGGCATCCGGACGATGGTCTGCGCCCCGATCCTCGACCGCGACCGGCGGCCGATCGGCATGCTGCAGCTCGACGCCCGGGACCGCTCCCGCCCCTTCGGCGCCGCCGACCTGGAGCTGCTGCTGGCGATGCTCGGGCCGATCGGCGTGGCCGTCGAGAACGCGAGGCTGCACGGGGAGATCCTCCGGCGCCGCCAGCGCGACCGGGACGCCCAGTATGCCCGGGAGGTCCAGCGTGCCCTGGTCCCCGAGCACCCACCCCGTCCCCCCGGCTACGACTTCTGGCATTACTACGAGTCGGCCTTTGAGGTCGGAGGCGACTACTTCGGCTACCTCCCCCCCGCCCCCGACCCGGCCGGGGAGCCGGGCCGGTGCTGGGCGGTCTCCCTGGGGGACGTGGCCGGCAAGGGGATGCCCGCGGCGCTGCTGATGGCCAAGCTCTCGGCCGAGGTCCAGCTCGCCCTGGCCGCCGAGCCCGACCCCGGCCGGGTCCTCTCCCGGCTCAATCGCCGGATCGCCGAGGCCGCCCTGCCCGACAGCTTCATCACCTTCGTCCTGCTGGTGCTCGACGTGGCCGACCACCGGCTCCGGGTCTCCGGTGCCGGGCACCCGAGCCCCGTCATCCGCCGGGCCGACGGCCGGCTGGAGCCGATCTATGAGGTGCCCCAGGGGCCCCCGCTCGGCGTGGACCCCGAGGCCCGGTTCGACCCCGTCGAGGTCGAGCTCTCCCCCGGCGACCTCGTCGTGGCCTACACCGACGGGGCGACCGACGCGGTCGATCCCACCGACGCGATGTTCGGCACCCGGGCCCTGCTGGGGGAGATCGCCGGTGGGCCGGGGTCGGCCGACGCCCTGGGCCCCCACCTGATCGAGGCCATCACCCGATTCGCCTCCGGGGCCCCCCAGGCCGACGACATCACCCTGCTCTGCTTCGGCCGCCAGGGTCCCGGTGGCCCCCCCCCGGCCGCCCCCACCCCCCCCCGGGTCGCGAACACCTTGACGGGGACGGCCCCGGGATGAATGATAGGGGGACGACGATCGCCGAGGTCGCCGACCCGCGTCCCGAATCCCCGGAGCCCCGTCCCTCGTGGCCACGCCCCCGGGAGGATCGCCGCCCCGCGACCCCTCCCCGGCAGACCTGGCCGCCATGAGACGGGCCCTGGAACTGGCCCGGGAGGCGGAACGACTCGGCGAGGTTCCCGTCGGGGCCGTCATCGTACGGGGCGACCGGATCGTCTCCGAAGCCTTCAACCTTCGGGAGACCCTGGCCGACCCCACCGCCCATGCCGAACTGCTGGCCATCGCCATGGCCGGCCGGTCCCTCGGCTCCTGGCGGCTGGACGGATGCCGACTCTACGTCACACTGGAACCCTGCCCGATGTGCGCCGGGGCGATCGTCCAGGCCCGGATCCCGGAGGTCTTCTACGGGGCCGCCGATCCCAAGTCCGGGGCCTGCCACTCGCTCTTTCGCTTGCTGAATGATCGCCGCCTGAATCATCGGGCGGTCGTCCGCGGCGGCCTCCTCGCCGCCGAGAGCGGGGCCCTGCTAACCCGGTTCTTCCGGGCCCGGCGGCCTCAGCCCCGCGACGACCGCGACCGACCCCCGGAGGGGTGCCTGAGTGGTTGAAAGGGCCGGTCTCGAAAACCGGTGTACCGGGCAACCGGTACCGTGGGTTCGAATCCCACCTCCTCCGCTAGCAAGCCGTTGTGAGCACGAGCCTTGTGCCGAACGCCGCGTCCCGGACGCGGCGTTCGGCGTTTCCGGGCCGGCCCCGGGACCGGCCCGGATCACCCCTCGCTTGTCGCATCCCGTCGCATCCGGACGCATGTCGGCGGTTCGGTAGGCGTATGGGAAGGCATATGCGCCGCGGCCTGTCGCAACCCCTCAATCGGCGAGCAAATCGTATGTCGTCGCGGGCATTGACGGCATCACCAGACCATACCTGGTGGACGGCGCATGCAGGGATGGCCATCGGCCATGTACCTGGAAATTGGGGTGGGCGGCGGGAGAGGGAGCGGATTGGAAGCCTAAAACCAGGCGGGCGGCACTAGTGAAGCGTCACTCGCTGATTTTCGGGTAAAATGACCCCCCTTGTCCGGCCGCATCGTGGCTCGCCGGGGGGGTTGCCATGGCAAAGAAGTACGTCCTGAAGCTGACGGCCGAAGAGCGGGCCGAGCTGGCTCGCCTGGTCCGCAAGGGCAACATCGCCGGCTGGAAGGTGCAGCGGGCTCAGGCCCTGCTCAAGTGCGACCAGGGGCCCGACGGGCCGGCCTGGCCCGACGCGAAGATCGCCGAGGCGTTCGGCGTCACGACCCGCAGCCTGGAGTCGTGGCGCAAGCGGGCCGTCGAGCACGGGCCGATGGCGCTGCTGCAGCGCAGGCCGCGGACCCCGTCGGCGGTCCCCAAACTCGGCGGCGAGAACGAGGCGCGGTTGACGGCCCTGGCCTGCTCGCAGCCGCCCAGGGGCCTGGCCCGCTGGTCGCTCCGGCTGCTGGCCGAGCGCCTGGTGGAGTTGGAGGTCGTCGCGGCGGTCTCGCACGAGACCGTCCGCCGCTCTTTGAAAAAAGCGCGCTGAAGCCGTGGCTCAGGCGGATGTGGTGCATCCCGCCGGAGCAGGACGCGGCCTTCGTCTGCCAGATGGAGCAGGTCCTGGAGGCCTACCGGCGCCCGTATGATCCGAGGCGCCCCGTCGTCTGCATGGACGAACAGCCCAAGCAGCTGATCGCCGAGGCGCGGCGGCCATCGCCGGCGGCGCCCGGACGCCCGGCCCGGGTCGACTACGAGTATGTCCGCGAGGGGACCTGCACGGTGTGGATGTTCGTCGAGCCGCTGGCCGGCTGGCGCGACGTGCGCGTGACCGAGGCGAAGACGGCCGTGGACTGGGCCCACCGGGTGCAGCGGCTGGTGGACGACCCGCGCCACGCCGAGGCCGAGCGGATCACGCTGGTCTGCGACAACCTCGTGACCCATTCGCTGGCGTCGCTGTACAAGGCGTTCGAGCCGGCCGAGGCCTTGCGGTTGGCGCGGCGACTGGAGCTGGTGCACACGCCGAAGCACGGCAGCTGGCTGAACGTCGCCGAGATCGAGCTGTCGGTGTTGACGCGGCAGTGCCTGGACCGGCGCATCGCGGTGCAGGACGAGGTGGCCGGGGAGGCCGGCGCCTGGGGCGAGCGCCGGAACGCCAAACAGGTGGGCGTCGAGTGGCACTTCACCACCGAGGACGCCCGGATCAAGCTGAGGCACCTCTACCCGAAGATTAACGAGTGACGCTTCACTAGTGGGCCGTCAATCTTCATTTGACCGGTAGCGTAGGGTCCTGTCTTGATGAGGTTTGGCGAAGGCACGAACCTCATGAACCAGGAGCATCGCGATGGACAAGTACCGGGTCACCCTGACCGAGGAGGAGCGGGCTGAGTTGCAGCACCTGGTCTCCACCGGCAAGGCTGCCGCCCGCAAGCTGGCCCATGCCCGTATCCTCCTCCTGGCCGATACCAGAGCAGGGCCAGCGCGCACTTCTATAACAATCCGGCAAGCTCTGCGGCCTTGCGCCCGCCCCGCTGCCCGGGTATACCGTCCACCGTGTCGTGAACCAGACCCGGTGGCCGGAGGTCGGCGATGGCGGGCACCCGCAGCAAGCTCGACGAGATCGTGGCATCGTTCGCGATGCTGGAAGATCCCCGCTCCCACATCAACCGCCGGCATCCGCTGCCCAGCGTCCTGGTCATCGCTGTCTTGGCCGTCCTCGCCGGCGCCGCCGGGCCCACCGCCATCGCCCGCTGGGCGAAGCTCAAAGAGGGGCTCCTGATGGACCTCCTCGACCTGCCGCGCGGCATCCCCGGCAAGGATGTCCTCCGCCGCATCCTGATGACGCTCAAGCCCGCGGCCTTCGAGGCCGCCTTCAACGCCTGGATCGCCCGCCTCCGCGACGAGGCCATCGCCACGACCGGCGTCGATCGGCCGGTCGTCGCCATCGACGGCAAGACGGCCCGCCGCAGCCGCGACGCGAAGGAGGGCCTCGGCCCGCTGCACATCGTCACCGCCTGGGCCGGCGAGTACGGGGTGGGCGTCTCGAAAGTAGGTGGGAAATCCCGTACAACAGGGGTGGCTGATGGGATCGACGGATTTCACCCACAACCTCGCACGGACATCCCGCCATGCGCACCCCCGATTCGGGCCTGACCCCGGAGCAGGCCGCCGACGCCGAGCGGATCTACCAGGCCCTCCACGCCGCCTCCGAGGAGGACCATTGGCGGATCGCCCAGCTCCTCGCCTCGCGGGGCGACGACCGACTCTTCGGGCAGACCGAGCACGAGGTCCGCGACCTCGTCCACAAGACCGGGGCCAAGGCGATTCAGGCCGCCCTCGACGGGCGGAAAAAGGGGGGTACCGGGGGTCGAGCGTGAGCTGCCCGACCTGCCTCGAGCCGGCCAAGTTCATGGGCCACCGTCCCCGCCGGGTGGTCAGCCTGCTCGGGGCGGTACGGGTCACCCGGGCGTACTACCACTGCCCCCACTGCCACGGCGGCTTCGCCCCCGGCGACGCCGTGATGCGGGTGCCCGAGGCGGCGCTGACCCCGGCGGCCTACGAGGTCGCCTGCCTGGCCGGGGCGCTCTCGGCGTTCGCCGAGGCGGCCGAGGTGACCTTGCCGAAGATGGCCGGGCTGCGCCTGGCCGAGTCGACGGTCGAGCGGGCCGCCGAGGCGGCCGGGGCCGAGGTCGGCCGGCGGCTGGCCGCCGGGGAGGTCTTCGGCGGGGCCCGCGCCTGGCACTGGCACAAGGACGCCGAGGGCAAGTCCTGCGCGTACGTGGCGGCGGACGCGACCGGGGTCGGGCAGCAGGGCGAGGGCGGGTCGTCGGCCGAGGGGCGGATGGCCACCGTGGCGATGGTCTACAACCCGGTCCCCGAGGTGTCCGCCCGCCGGGCGCGGCCCGACGGCCCGCCGCCCCGGTTCCGGGCCCGCTACGTGGCGGGGCTGTGCGGCGTGGCCCCCCTGGGCGAGCCGCTCCGGCGGCAGGCGGCGCAGGTGGGGATGGACCGGGCCGAGCGGTGGATCGCGCTGACCGACGGGGGCAGCGGGCTGGAGGGCTGGGCGCGTGCCAACTTCGGGAGGGTCGAGGCGGTGATCCTCGACTTCTACCACGCCGCCGAATACCTGGGGGGCCTGGCCCGCGCCCTGTTCCCGGGCGACGACGAAGCGCGGGAGGGCTGGCTGGGCGACTGGTGCCACCGGCTGAAATACGAGGGCGGCCCGACCGTACTCGAGGCGTTGCGAGGCCTGGAGGTGCGCGGCCACGCGGCGAAGGAAGCACGAGCGGAGGTGGTGCGGTACTTCACCAACCAGGCGCACCGCATGGACTACCCGGGCTACGTGGCCAAGGGTTGGGCGATCGGCTCGGGGCCGGTGGAGGCGGCGTGCAAGACGGTCATCGGGCAGCGGATGAAGGGCTCGGGGATGAGGTGGGGCGCCGACGGGGCCGACGCCCTGAGCCACTTGCGGGCGTTGTTCAAGAGCGGAGATCGGCAGTGGGACGCCTTCTGGTGCCCCACACCGAACTGATTCCACCTACAAACGAGACGCCCTCCCGCGAGTACGGCCTGGCGCTGGGACAGGAGGTGTGCGGCGAGAAGTCGAACGAGATCACGGCCATCCCCGAGCTGCTGAGGCGGATCGACGTCCGCGGCGGGGTAGTGACGATCGACGCGATGGGGGCGCAGAAGGTGATCGCCGAGGAGGTAGTCCGCGGCAAGGCCGACTACGTGTTGGCCCTGAAGGGGAACCACGAGGCGCTGCATCGGGCGGTCATCGAGCACATCGACGAACAGCTGGAGGGGGATCTCAAGGGGGCCGAGGAGCTGACGACGAGCGAGCGCGGGCACGGTCGCGAGGAGCACCGGACCTACCTGCACCTGCCAGCGCCGGCGGCCCTGCCCGGCCGGGCGGAGTGGAAGGGGCTGAGGTCGGTCGGCGTCGTGACGTCGCGGCGGGTGAAGGGAGGCGAAGAGAGCATTGAGATTCGCTACTACCTCAGCAGCCTGCCGGTGGACGCGGAGCAGTTCGCCCGCGCGGTGCGGGGCCACTGGTCCGTGGAGAACGCGTGCCATTGGTCGCTCGACGTGACGTTCCGGGAGGATGACTCGCGGGTCCGCCAGCGGGTGCTGGGGGCGAACATCACCTGGCTGTATCGCTTCACATTGTCGCTCCTCAAGCAGCACCCCGACCGGCGACAGAGCCTGGCCATGAAGCGCCGCGGCTGCGGCTGGAGCGACACGTTTCTGATGGAAGTCATTGCTGCGTTAACATGTTAGTGTGCGCTGGCCCTGGATACCAGAGCCGGCCAAGAGCACTCGGATGAGCGGATCGCCGACGCACTTGGGGTCAGCCTACGAACCATCGCCCGGGTCCGTCAGCGGTTCGTCATCGACGGCGTTCAGGCGGCCATCAGTCGGGGTCCCCAGCCGCCACGACCGGACAAGATCAAGATCAAGGGGGACATCGAGCAGCGGTTGGTCCGACTGGCGTGCAGCGATCCGCCGCAGGGCCGATGCCACTGGACGCCGCAACTGCTGGCCGACGAACTGGTCGTCCTGGGCCTGGCCGAGTCGATCAGCACCGAGACCGTCCGCCAGGCTCTCAAAAGAACGACATCAAGCCCTGGATCGTCGAGACCCGGTGCATCCCGCCCGAGGCCGACGCCGAGTACGTCTGGCGGATGGAGGACGTGATCCAGGTCCACCTGCGGCCCTACGACCCGAGGTTCCCGGTCGCCTGCTTCGACGAGGCGTGCAAGCAACTCTTCGGCGAGGTGCGGCCACCCAGGCGGTGCCGCTCGGGCCGACCGGCTCAGGTGGACTACGAGTACGAGCGGGAGGGCGTCTGCCACCAGTTGATGATGTGCGAGCCGCTGCGGGGCTGGCGTCATGTCAAGGTGACCGGACGCCGGACCCGGCGGGACTACGCCGGCTGCATCCGGGACCTGGTGGAGGTGCACTACCCCCGAGCGGAGAAGGTCCTGCTGGTGCAGGACAACTTGAATACGCACGACGGGGCGAGCCCCTACGAGGCGTTCTCGCCGGAGGTGGCACGTCGGCTCCTGGACCGGATCGAGTTCCACTACACACCCAAGCACGGCAGTTGGCTGAACATGGCCGAGACGGAGATCAGCGTCATGAACCAGCAATGCCTGGATCGCCGGCTGGAGGGTCCGGCCAAGCTGGCGGCGGAGGTGGCGGCCTGGGAACACCGGCGGAATGTGAGGAGAGCCCGAATCCACTGGACCTTCACACTGGCCGCCGCTCGCCGGAAGCTGCGGAAGCTTTACCCGTCAATTGAAGATTGACGGCCCACTAGGAATATCGGACCTTTTGGATGGATGGTTATTAAACCTTCGTGGTGCTCAATCCAATCACGGAATGCCGACGCAACCTCCGGCAGCTCAGCAGGGCCGCAAACATGCATTCCCAGTCCATGTGTCAAGTGGATCCTGTATGGCCTTGAGGTTCTCTGGACGGGGACTTGATCGTAGTCACGCCGCCGCCTGGACGCCACCGACGAGGTCCCGCCGCACCTGGCTCGGTGTCCGGTGACCATGGCGGCGGATCACCCACCGCTCGTTGTACGTCCTCTTGAACTCACCCAACGCCTCGGCCAACTCCACCACCGTGGCGAACGACCTCACCCGGAGCAACTGCTCCTTCAGCGTGCGGACGAATCGCTCGGCGCAGCCGTTGCCCTCCGGTTCCCGCACGAAGCTCGGCGAGCTGGCCATGCCGAGGAAGGTCAGCTCCCGCTGGAAGTCGTCGCTCATGTAGGCGCTGCCGTGGTCGTGGCGGATCGCCAGGCCACGGGCGATGCCCCGGTCGAAGCCGCCGAAGTGCTCCCGCACCCCCTGGCGCAGCGGCTCCAGCGCCTCGAAACGCTCGCCTCGCTCGGCCACGTGGAGGCCGACGCACTCGCAGGTGCAGTGGTCGACGGCCACGAAGACGTGGACCAGGCCCTCGCCGGTGGTGACCGTCGTGGTCATGTCCGTGCCCCACATCGAGTCCGGCTCCTCGGTCGTGATGGTGCCGTCGTGGGCCTTCGGCCCGTGCGGGTGGCCGCCCCGGCGGGGGGCCTGGAGGCGGTGCTCCCGCATCAGCCTCCGCACTCGCTCGGAGGCCGTGCGGATGCCCTGATGCCGCAGGCGGGCCCAGACCTTGCGGTAGCCCTCGCCGGTGAACGGCGACTCGGCCAGGACCCGACGGATGTGGCCGACCAGCTCCTCGTCGGTGCCGGCCCCGACCGGCCCCCGCTTGTGCGGCACCGGCCGTTGCTCCGGCGGCACGGCCTCCCGGGCCTTGAGGTAGTAGGCGGTCGAGCGGGCGATCCCGAAGATGCGGCAGACCCGCTGCATGCCGTATCGCTTGCCGGTGCCGGGGGAGGCGGAGCGGGCTAACTGCTCCGCCTCCTCGCGACAAAAGGGCGGCCGCTCTCCAGGTGCTGGCACTTCTGCCCCAGCAGCTCATTGTCCATGGTGAGCTGGCCGACCTTCGCCTGGAGGCGGGCGATCACCTCGTCCCGGTCGTCGGTCGGTCGGCTCTTCAGGGCCGCCGTGCCGCCGTCGAGGAAGCCCTCCCGCCAGGAGGAGAGCGTGGCGGCGGTGACGCCCAGCTCCCGGGAGAGGGAGTCGAGGTCCTCGCCCCGGAGCAGCCGGAGGACGGACTCGGTCTTCCGCCTGGCGGAGAACCGGCCACGATCCTGGGAGTCGGTCTTGGTGCTCTTCTTGGTCATCTCGGGCACTCCTTCCAGGGCCATTATGGCCCATGAGAGTGTCCAGAGAAGCCCTCAGGCTAAGGAGTCGATGGTAAGCCGGTCCGTGCCGTTTCCATCGGCCGATCGGCGTTAAGCTTTTAAGCGAGGGGCGGGGGGACCTGACCGATTTGGCCCCGAAACTGTGTCGGATTGAGAAACGGCTCATCGCTGCGACCTCCCGACATCAGGGTAGACCATCGCGGGCTGCTGGCCGAGGAGGATACCGTGGGAGTTTGGGGCGAAGGCCCGATGGACAATGATAGCGCTCTCGACTGGATGGCGAACTCCGTAGAGTCGCCGTTTGCGGCCGCGATCGAGGAGGCCCTTCGCGGCTACCTCGAGGGGCGGAGAGCCCCGGCCGAGGCGGAAGCCGCTGCCGCGCTACTCGTAGATTACACGCTCTGTCCCGGGGCGATGAGGTACCGGCACATCGACCTCAGCCATGAAGCGAAGGAGCGTGGTTTGTGGAAGATAGGGATCGACGCCGTCGAGCGGATGATGGCGGACATCCCCTGGCTGGACAGCTGGATCGACCCCGATGCGAAGCGCCTGGTCCTGGAAGACCTGAAGGCCGAGTTGCTCCAACTGGATCAGACCCATCAGAACTCGGGGTAATTGCCCCGGAGGCTGTGCCCCTCCTCCGGGGACCGCGTTGAGCCGCCTCGGCTTAGGGGCCATCCAGGATCAAGTTCCAGTTTTCTGGTAGGATGACATGGACTCCGACGAGACCACAGGGAAGGCGCGTCCATGCCCCAGCGTGACGTCCATCCGTGCCAGTGCCCCTCCTGTACCGGCCCCGAGCCACATCCCGATCAGGAGATCCATCGCCGGATGAACCTCCTGATGAGCCGGCTCGACGAGCAGCAACGCCGCTGGTACGCCGCCGTCGAATCCTCCAAGGTCGGCCACGGCGGCGGTCGCCTCCTGTCCCGGATCACCGGCCTGGACGTCGATACCATCCGCCGGGGCCGACGGGAACTGGCCGACTCGCTGCAGGGCCGGCCCGGCGATCGGGTCCGCTTGCCCGGTGGCGGACGGCCTGCCGTCGAAAAAAAAGCCCCGAGGTCGTCCCGGCCCTGACCGCCGTCGTCGAGCCGACGACCGGCGGCGACCCGATGGGTCCGACCGAGTTCGTCCGCCGCAGCCTCCCGGCCATCGGGGCCGACCTGGAGCGGCTCGGGCACGACCTCAGCCCCACCACCATCGCCCGGCTGCTGCGGGATCAGGACTGCTCGTTGCGGGTCAACCGAAAGCGGTTCACCGGGCCGGATCACCCCGACCGGGACCGGCAGTCCCGCAACATCGACGAGCGGATCGCCATCTTCGAGGGCCTGGGGCAGCCGATCATCGGCGTCGATAGCAAGAAGAAGGAACTGGTCGGCAACTTCAAGAACGCCGGGGCCGCCTGGCTCCGAGAGCCCGAGGAGGTCAATGTCTATGACTTCCTCAGCGATGCCGAGTGCCGGGCGACCCCCTACGGCATCTGCGACGTGCTCTCGGGCCGGGGGCACGTCTGCGTCGGCACCTCGGCGGATACGCCGGCCTTCGCCGTCGAGGCGATCGGCTCGTGGTGGGCACGCCACGGCTCGGAGCGATACCGGGGGGCCGACGAGCTGCTGATCCTGGCCGACGGCGGCGGCAGCAACGGCCATCGCCCCCGGCTCTGGAAGGCCCGGCTGCAGGAGCGGATCGCCGACCGCTACGGGCTC
This sequence comes from Tautonia plasticadhaerens, assembly GCF_007752535.1. Taxonomy (GTDB): domain Bacteria; phylum Planctomycetota; class Planctomycetia; order Isosphaerales; family Isosphaeraceae; genus Tautonia; species Tautonia plasticadhaerens. Next base: position 7,016,479 of record NZ_CP036426.1, on the reverse strand, counting down.
CACGTGACGGTCTGCCACTACCCGACCGGGGCGTCGAAGTGGAACCCGGTGGAGCATCGGCTCTTCGGGCCGGTGAGCATCAATTGGGCCGGGCAGCCGTTGCGAAGCCTGGAGGCGATGCTCGGCTGGGCCCGTGGGACGGAGGTCGGCGGGGCGGGAGTGACGGCGAGCCTGGACCGGGCGGAATATCCGACGAAGGTGAAGGTGCCCGCCGCCGTGATGGAGCGGCTGGACCGGGAGCGGCATGAGGTCTGCCCGGACTGGAACGACACCATCAGCCCACGGCAGCCGCAAGTGCTGCATTGATATGGGCCAAGAGGAACTCGGAACTTATTCTTGGATGGCTCCTTAGCGGAAGTTGAGTCGAGAAATTGCGATAAGACCTCGTCGCGCATCCTTCGATGAATGCTCCAAGCTCAGGAATGTCACCATCGGCACCTCCGGACTGGATCGAGAACTCGGAGAAATCGGGAATCCGACGGGTGGGCCGTGCCCGTCGAGGTAGTGGAAAGAAGCAAGCCCGGTACCGCGTTGCTCAGGACAACTCGCCTGCCACAGCTGAGCTACGAGTCATTACCAACGGGGCCAAGTCGTTCCGCATCCCGGATCAGCACCAGGCCATAGCAGTCCTCCCCGACCTCCCACGGCCGTAGCCGGTACTCGTATCGCAGGACGCTGGGACCCAAGTCGGGGAGAATCGCCGGGGCGTTGCGGATCGCCCGGGCCTCCTCGGCACCGCCTGCGGGAGAGGGATCAACGGGAGCGTCTCCGTCCTCGTCCGCCTCGCACCAGAGCACCGCCAGGTCGAACTCCGCCCACGGGCCCGAGAGGTCACCGGCACGGTTCGGCAGGAGCCGGGCCTCGACGCGGGCCAGCAGGTAGCCGGGGCCCTCGTCCGCGTACCCGGCGAGCAGCTCGCCGTCCCCCTCGGGCAGCGGCCGGTCGCAGACGAGCAGCCCCACCCGGCCGCCGGCGCGGATGTCGTCGTAGGCCGCGTCCCAGCTCGGGTCCAGCCCCAACGCCCGCTCGTACCGACGCAGCGCCGTCGGCGTGTCGGGGGCCAGCAGCAGCACCGAGCCCCCCCGCGAGTCGAAGCGCGAGAAGACGAAGGTCCGCTCGTGGTACGCGACCTCGCGGTCGAACCGCGGGCCGCCCCGCCGCGGGGCCGGCCCGCGCCCGCCGTGCTCGGGCTGACCTGCGGAGCCCTGACTGTCATGCTGAGGCATCGATTCTGCACCCCTTCGTTTTCTCGTGTTACCCTGGCCCGTCGTTGGGGGTGATTACCCCGGTAGAATTCCGAAGAGGCACGCCGCGATCGGCCGCGATGAGCCCCGTTGGGGTCGGGGGCGCACTGCGAGCTGCCACCGACGGCCGACCCGGCAACGCCCGGCCGCCAGCCCGGCTCAGTTCCGCGACGGCTCCAACAGCCTCGGCAGCAGCCCGCCCGCAGCCGGCTTTCCCGAGGCCTTGCTCACCAGCAGCAGGACCGCCCCGCGCCCACGGCCCGGGACCCCCGCCACCGGCGGCAGTCGGTACGCCCAGGTCTCGACCCCGGGGCCATGCCGCGGCGCCGCCCGCCAGCGGGCGACCTCGGCCAGGCCGCGGGCGATCGCGGCGACGTCCACCTCGGCCCGCCAGCGGTCGGCCGGCTCCCCGGACTGCCGCAGCCAGACGGCCCGCCTCCGCCCGACCCCGGCGACGTAGGCCCGCGCCGCCGCCAGCCGCGGGCCCGGCACGTCGACCAGGCGGAACGAGACGGGGCCGAGGTCGGCCAGGCTCGGGTCGCCCTCGTCGCCGGGCGGCCCCACGACGAGCAGGCTCACGAGGTAGAACATGACCTCCCCGTCCCGGGGGGACTGCGGTGCCGGGGCCGGGACGGCCTGAACGGCCCCCGCCCGGCGGCGCCGCGTACGCCGGGCGGCCTTGCCGAGGCAGGCCCGCAGCAGGTGGCTGGCCGGGATGCCGGTCCGCCCGGCCGCCTCCCTCAGGGACTGCAGCAGCCGGCGCGACAGGGGCAGGCGGACCGGCCGGAGCCCGGGCCCCGTGGGTCCGGCCAGCCCCGCCGCGGCCAGCGCCTCGAGCAGGGCGGGAAGCTCCCCGTCGACGGCCTCCGCGACGAAGGCGCGGACGGTCTGGTCGAGGGCCGACCGCCGGCCGCGGATCGCGGCGCGGAGGTCCTCGGACAGGCGGTAGGTGCGGTAGACGATCGGCGTGGCGACCTCCACGCTCGACGTCTCAACCTCTAGCTCGGGCTCGGGTGGGCTCATCTAGGTTCCCCCGGGTTGCGGTGCGGGATGGTCCCCGTCGGAGGGCCTGTGGCACGGGCTGCTGGCCGACGTTATTTCGCGGCGAGGTCGCCGATCCCGCTCGCCGGCGAAGACCTTCCGCCGGTCCATGAGACGACCTGCCGAAATCGCCGAACTCGAAGGCCTCGGGTAATGGAACCGGAGCGATGCGGGGACGGGCTGAGGGCCGGACTGGTCCCAGCTACGGTCGGTCATCAGCCGGGAAGGAGGACGGACGCGGAAGCCCGCGACGAACTGGCCGCGTCGGAGGCCGTTGACCGGCGCCTACTACTGGCTCCCAGACCCTGCAGTCGGAGCCATCTCCTGGGAACTCGTCGCTTGCCACGACCTGGACCGGGGCGGTCTGGCCGGGCACCCCGAACTCTGGCCGACGGTCCTTAAGCGACTCGCCGTAGTCTGGACTCTCGATGCCGCTCGCCTCGTGCGGGACGTCTCGGGACGCTACGCCGGGCTGCCCCGTGGCCGGGTCTCCCGGTGGGGGCGGCGTCACTACGTCAACCACGGGGCGACACGCCCAGGGCCGATGGGATCGCGGTCGTACGGCGGCGGTTCGGCCTCGACGGTGGCGATCATAGGTCGCGTCTGGTCGTCGCCCTGGACGACCACGAGCGGATGCTCCCGGGCGATTTGCGGGCCGTGCAACGGGCCCTCGGCCGCGACCTGGGACTTCGCTGCGACCTGAGCCGGGAACGCGGGCGACCGGACGATGGATTCGACTCCTTGCAGCAGCGGGACGGCACCTGTCGTTCGATCACCCGGGAGCGACCGAGTCGATGACCACCCCATCCCCGACACGCCGGGCGTTCCTCGCCGCGGGGCCTGCCTGCTCGCGCGGGGCACGACGGGGTCCATTCCGCGGCCGGAGGCCCAGGGAGACGTCCCTGGTCGCGGGATCGAGCTGCGGGCCGAGGTCGGGCGGGTCCGGGGGAAGCTGGCGACCTTCCGGGATCGCTACCTGGCCGTCCTGGTGGCCGACCGGGCCCAGGTCGAGCGTGACGGTGCCATGCAGCTATTGCCCTGGGCCAGCGACCCGGCCGAGCGGCGGGCCTGCCAGGCGGCCGTGGCCGTGCTGGAGCGGGCGATGTCCGTCCCGGGCGAACGGCACCTCCCCGCCCCGCCCGAGTTGCAGGCCCTTGCGGAGCTCGTCGACGTCCCATCGGAGCCCGGTTTCGTCATCCGGGACGGCCGGATCGACTGGCGGATCGCACCGTTCCCGGAGTGGCGGCCGGATTTGCGAGAGGCGTCCGCCCGGGAGCTCCTGGCCCTCGTGGGCTGCCCGGCCGAGGGGGAGAGGCCAGCCACGGAGGAGCTGCGCCACGCGCTGCCGCGGGTCCGGCGGTGGTTCCTCGGCCGGGTCCCCGGCGAGCTTACCGGCCGGAGCGACCTCGCGGAGTACCTGCCGCTCGTCGCCGTGCTCGACCCCGCCTTCGCCCGCACCCTGCTCGACGCCCGCACCATCCGGGCGGCCGTGCGGCGAAACCCCGCCCTGGAGCCCGAGGAGCGGGCCCAGCGGCTCCGGCTGATCGACACCGGCTTCTACCGCGGCGAGCTGGGGCTCGCCCTGGCCCGCGTCCTGGGGGCCCTGGCCAACGATCAGTTCGACCAGATCGGCCGGTTCCTGGACCTGCCGGAGGTCCACGGCAACCAGGGATACCTCATCCCAAAGTACCTGCTGGTAGTCCTGACCCGAAAGGTCGTGACCCTGCAGGACCTTGCGGTCGGCGTGGACGGGAGACGGAATCGCGACCCAAGGATCGGACGACCTGCGACAGCCTTGATGGTCGATTGAGCTTGTGATGGTATGATGAATGACCCGGACTGGTATTAACGAACTGCTGGCTCCAGCTCCTGAGCCGGATATGCGAAGCAACCTGATAGAGTCCGAGGATGCGCCGGCATTTCGGACCGACGCGCGCAATGCGGCTGACGGTCCGAGTGCGGCTGGCCAAGCTGGACGGTCCACCCGCCTGCCTCTGGGGACACTATGGGACTCGGAGATCGGAGGGCGTCCGGAGGAGGCCGCCACCGAGTGCGAGCGCGATCATCTCGCCTGCTGCCCCAACTCACGGTCCCTCGCCTCCTCGCAAGGATCACAGCGAATCGGACGACACGACCTCGCCACCCGCCCTCGTGGCGATCGCCCGCCAGGTGGGCGGGGCGACGCCGTCTCGGATGAAGGTGGCATGGCCGTCGCAATACAGCACGTTCACGCCGCCGGGATGGTGGCTGCGGGCGGCCTTCCAGCCGGGGTTGTGGTAGGTGATGCAGTCGTATCGGGCGGAGTTGGGCGGCTCGCGGTGGCTGTAAAGGGTGTTTAGATAATTCCCATCCCACCAGCCCGCCCCCTTGTTTAACAGCCAGCCCGCCGGCGCCATGGCGCAGGCCGAGTCGGTCAAGGGACCCGCCGCGACCCGCGCCATCGCTCGCGATGGCGGCGAGGGGACCGGCTCGGGAGTCGTCTGACTGTATGGCCCGCGGACCCCGAGGAGTTGCTCCGAGGCCGCTACCGTCGTGCTGACGCCGTCGCTCAGGTCGGCCACCGACAGCGACGGGCCGAGGATAAAGGCGCCGTCGGCGCCGGCGGCGTCTCCGCCGCCGGTCCCGGTGCCTGAGCAGAATGCGTAATTCACAGGCCCCGAGCCCTCCATCGGTGGCGGGGCGCCGTCGCTGGGACAGAGGAAGAGGCCGACCGAGGTCGCCATCACCGTCGTATTGGCCGGATAGAACGGCCAGAACGGCGAGGGACCGCCCGTCGGCTTGTAGGCCACCGGGAAGTCGAAATTCAGGGCGTTGTGGAGGTTTGTCCCCTCCAGATACGGCGCCATCTGCGCCAACACCGACCATCGGTACTGCAGGGGCGAAGTCGTCGCCGGCACCGGCCCGTTCGGGTAGAGGAAGCCGACCGGGAAGCTGCCGACGGCCGCGTGGTAGCCGTGCAGGGCGATGCCTATCTGCTTCAGGTTGTTACAGCACCGGGCGCGCCGGGCGGCCTCGCGGGCGGACTGGACGGCGGGGAGCAGCAGGGCGACCAGCACGCCGATGATCGCGATGACCACCAGCAGCTCGATCAGGGTGACCCCCCCTGGACGCGGCCCATCCCGAGGGGGGCGTCCCGCGCCGATCGACAGGTCCCACGGCCGGGATCCGGTTGGCGTCATCTCACTTCTCCCCCGTGTACGCCACCCGCCACACCGTCCCCGAGCCGTCATCGGTCACCATCAGCGACCCGTCCCTGGCCACGGCCACGCCCACCGGGCGGCCCCAGACATCGCCCTCCTCGGTGACGAAGCCGACGAGGAAGTCCTCGTACTCGCCGGTCGCCTTGCCGTCTTCCATCGGCACGCGGATGACCTTGTAGCCGACGCGACGGGCCCGGTTCCACGAGCCGTGCTCGGCGGCGAAGGCGTCGTGGCGGTACTCCTCCGGGAATTGGTCGCCGTCGTAGAACGCCAGGTCGAGCGAAGCCATGTGCGACTGCAAGAGCACGTCGGGGACGATCACCTTGTCCTTCAGCTCGGGGCGCTTCCCCTCGTGCCGCGGGTCCTGGTTCGGTCCGAGGTAGTACCAGGGCCAGCCGTAGAAGCCGCCTTCCTCGACGTGCGTGATGTAGTCGGGCACCAGGTTGTCGCCCAGCGCATCGCGCTCATTCACCGAGGTCCAGAGCTGGCCGGTCGTCGGGTGCGTGGCCAGGCCGACCGGGTTGCGGATGCCGTGGGCGAAGACGCGCTCGTCCTTGCCGTCCGGGTCGAAGGCCAGGATCATCGCGCGGCGCTTCTCTCGATCGTCGTCGTCGACGTTCGACCGCGATCCGACCGAGACGTACAGGGTCTCGCCGTCGGGCGAGAACTCCAGGTCCCGCGTCCAATGCCCGCCGCCGCCGACGCTCTCGCTGCCGCTCGGGATGTCCTCGACGATCGTCTCGGCCTCGCCCGATGCCTTCGTGTCGCCGTCCTCGTAGGGGAAGCGGACCACGGAGTCGGTGTTGCCGACGTAGACGTATCCCGGCTCGGGCCCGACCGGGTAGAAGGCGATCCCGAACGGCCGGTTCAGGCCGGAGGCGAAGACCTCGTCGACCTCGGGCGTACCGTCGCCGTCGGCGTCGCGGAAGACGCGGATGCGGTTGGCGCGGCTCTCGGCCAGGAACAGGTCGCCGTTCGGGGCGCGGACGATGACGCGGGGCTCGACCAGTTGGGTGGCGAACTCCGTCACCTCGAAGCCTTCGGGCGCCTCGGGCCAGGCCCCTTCGGGACGAGGGACAACGCGGGGGAAGTTGTCGGCCGAGGGCGTGTCGTAGGGCGTAGCCAGGTCGTCGACCGTGATCTTCCGGCGCACGCCCGGCGCGTCGGTAGTCCAGTCGCCGAGGGCATCCTTGCCGGTGAGGGTTCGGCCCCCGGGCTTCGGGTCGTCTCCCAGGGCGGTCGATGCGGCCAGGACGAGGGGCAGGACGGCGAGTAGGAGGCGATGGCTCATCGGGAAATTCCCTCGGTTTCTGCGATCCCCCGCCGGCCTGGTTGGGTGGTGAAACCAGGGGGGGACCGGGGAGGTTCGCGCATGTCCTGTGGCACATTCAGGGGGCCGTCTGGGATATCCGGGGCCCCGGGTGTTGTTATGGGCCGAGCAGCCTGGTGAACGAGAGCGAGGCCAACTTCCGGGCATCGCCTTGCTGCACATACACCTCGGTCACCACGAGGGGATTGGTCACCTCATCGCCGCCGACAACGGCCACCAGGCGGATCTTGCTCAGGACGATGGCAGTCGTGCCGGTGACCCGCACCGATGCCTCCTGGATGTCCACGTCCTTGTAGTGTATCCCCCCGTTCCTGATGACATCGGGTTACTGGTCCCTGGACATGATCCCTCACATGTGGACGAAGACAGCCTCTTCATGGAAGAGGGCGGCCAGGGAACCGACGTTGCGATCCGACATCCAGCGCCACTGCTGCTCGGAGAGGCTCAGGATGGCCGTGTCGGTGTCCCCCGCGACCTCCGCGGAGGGCGCCGCCTCGGTGCGCAGGGCCAGCGCACACTAACATGTTAACGCAGCAATGACTTCCATCAGAAACGTGTCGCTCCAGCCGCAGCCGCGGCGCTTCATGGCCAGGCTCTGTCGCCGGTCGGGGTGCTGCTTGAGGAGCGACAATGTGAAGCGATACAGCCAGGTGATGTTCGCCCCCAGCACCCGCTGGCGGACCCGCGAGTCATCCTCCCGGAACGTCACGTCGAGCGACCAATGGCACGCGTTCTCCACGGACCAGTGGCCCCGCACCGCGCGGGCGAACTGCTCCGCGTCCACCGGCAGGCTGCTGAGGTAGTAGCGAATCTCAATGCTCTCTTCGCCTCCCTTCACCCGCCGCGACGTCACGACGCCGACCGACCTCAGCCCCTTCCACTCCGCCCGGCCGGGCAGGGCCGCCGGCGCTGGCAGGTGCAGGTAGGTCCGGTGCTCCTCGCGACCGTGCCCGCGCTCGCTCGTCGTCAGCTCCTCGGCCCCCTTGAGATCCCCCTCCAGCTGTTCGTCGATGTGCTCGATGACCGCCCGATGCAGCGCCTCGTGGTTCCCCTTCAGGGCCAACACGTAGTCGGCCTTGCCGCGGACTACCTCCTCGGCGATCACCTTCTGCGCCCCCATCGCGTCGATCGTCACTACCCCGCCGCGGACGTCGATCCGCCTCAGCAGCTCGGGGATGGCCGTGATCTCGTTCGACTTCTCGCCGCACACCTCCTGTCCCAGCGCCAGGCCGTACTCGCCGGCCCAGGCGGTGACGATGTGCAGCGGGCCGAGGCCCTCCTTCGCGTCGCGGCTGCGGCGGGCCGTCTTGCCGTCGATGGCGACGACCGGCCGATCGACGCCGGTCGTGGCGATGGCCTCGTCGCGGAGGCGGGCGATCCAGGCGTTGAAGGCGGCCTCGAAGGCCGCGGGCTTGAGCGTCATCAGGATGCGGCGGAGGACATCCTTGCCGGGGATGCCGCGCGGCAGGTCGAGGAGGTCCATCAGGAGCCCCTCTTTGAGCTTCGCCCAGCGGGCGATGGCGGTGGGCCCGGCGGCGCCGGCGAGGACGGCCAAGACAGCGATGACCAGGACGCTGGGCAGCGGATGCCGGCGGTTGATGTGGGAGCGGGGATCTTCCAGCATCGCGAACGATGCCACGATCTCGTCGAGCTTGCTGCGGGTGCCCGCCATCGCCGACCTCCGGCCACCGGGTCTGGTTCACGACACGGTGGACGGTATACCCGGGCAGCGGGGCGGGCGCAAGGCCGCAGAGCTTGCCGGATTGTTATAGAAGTGCGCGCTGGCCCTGCCTCGGTGCGCCCTTCCTGGGCCCGACTCGGGCCCACCAAAGTGACTGCGAACCCTATCGTCAACACCAACGGTGACAGGCGGTTCATGAGACCTCCGAGAATGGGATAAAAGGCGAACATGGTTCGCTTGCCTTCGCGAGGCATCGGCCGCCCGAAGCCCGAGAGGCGGGCCTCCGCAGCTCGCGGGGTCTGCGCAGCCCGGCCGGATTGCTCGCTACCGGAGGATCAAGCGAATTGCCCCTGGCTGTTACCGGCCCGCCTCATTTTATTCGCGGCCCGGCGATCATCCCTCGCCGGCCGGGCGGCGGTCTCCTCCCTTCGGGACAGGCTTCGGCTCGGGGACGCAGGGCAAGCCGCCCCGATCACATCGGCGCCGGCGCCCTGGGGGCGGGGCCCTAGGGCGTCGGCGATGATGAACATGGCCCTGCACGGGGCGTGCCGAGCGAGCTGAGCGGCCGGCCCCCCGGGTGAGACCCGAGGGCCGGACAGCCTCCTGATGGGTTTTGTGTCCCGTCCGCCCCGCCTGCCGATACCCTCGACCCTCCTCTCCCACTGGTCCCCCTCCATCATGAGGCTTCGCGTCGCCACTCCGGGCCCATCAGGGGCGCAGGGCTCACGGTTTCCTCCCCTGCCGGAGCCAGCCGTTCGCGTCCATCCAGGTGATGAACTCGCCCAGCACCTGCGTGGTGGTCGTGCCCGGCCGCCCGACGCCGAAACCGTGCCCGCCGCGTTCGTAGGCGTGGAGCTCGACCGTCTGGTTCGCCTTCCGCCAGGCCTCGACCACGCCGAAGCCCTGCTTTTGGATCAGCGGGTCGTCGAGCGCCAACGCCACGAACATCGGCGGCGCGTCCGAGGGGACCGGCACGGGCAGCATCACCCCGTAGATGAACCCGAAGAAGGCGGGGCGCTCCTCCGGCCGGCCAATCGACGAACCCGTGGGGACCCGGGGCGGGGCCGCGTCCCCCGCCCGGGCCGCCCCCGGGGCCGCGAGGCAGCCCGCGCCGAACGCCGCGACGACCCACCGAGCGAGCCGGCTCATGCCCATCCTCCCTCGCGGTCGGCCCGCCCGGCTTAGTCCAGGGACTTGATCGTGATCTCGCGGAAGCGGATCGGGACGCCCTCGGATTGCCAGCCGATGCGGCCACGGTCCGGCAAGGCCCCCTTGCCGCGCGTGACGACGACGCCGTTGAGGGCGCAGGTCAGCTCGCCATCGCGGCTGGTGACCTCCTCGCGGTTCCACTCGCCGACGGGCCTGGTCGCCTTACGGGCGGCCTCGGCGTCCCATTCGCCGTCGAATTCGGCCCCGTCGATCGGGTCGATCCGGCCGACCTCGTGATTGGCGAGCTGGAATTCGACGCTCCGGGGCCAGACCCTGAGGTCGCCCTGGATGTGGAGCAGGAGCCCGCTGTTGCTCCGGAAGTCGGCGTCGGACCCCAGCGACTCGGGCCGCTCGTACCTCCATTCGAACGCGAGGACGTAGTCCCGGTACTCCTGCTCCGTGGCGAAGTAGCCCTCCGGCGTGCCCGAGAGCCGGACCTCGCCGTCGGCGATCCGGATCGTCTCGGGCGTGATGCCGACGAGCTCGAACTGCGCGGGGTCGTCGCCTCGGACGAGGGGCGAGGCGTCCTCGGCGGCCGAGACCGCCGCGGCGCCCAGGAGGGCGGAGGCGAGCGGGAGTCGGAGGGATCTCATCGCGGCGTCTCCCCGAGGGGGCGGGATCCGGGCCGGTCCGCGGACTCCGGCGTCCCCTTCAACGATTCGAGGTAAGAGAGGAGGTCGGCGAAGTCTTGCGGCGCGAGGTCGGAGTGCAGCCCCTCCGGCATGAGGGAGGTTGGACCGGCGGCCCGCTCCTCGATCTCCGCCTTCGGGATGGCGTGGTCCCGGCCCTCGGCGTCGCGCAGGGTGAGGACGTCGGCCGATTCGGACCGCACCAGGCCGGCGACCACCCGGCCGTCGGCGGTCGCGACGGTCACCTGCTGATACCCCTCGCGGATCGACCGGCTCGGGTCCAGGACGGCCTCGGCGAGCCGGGCCCGATCGAGCTGGTCGCCGACGCTCGTCAGTTCCGGGCCCACGTCGCCGCCCGCCCCGCCGACCCGGTGGCACTTGACGCAGCCGGGCCCGTCGCGGTCGTGGAAGAGGGCGCGGCCCCGGGCCGGGTCGCCGGTGTGGTCGCGGGCATAGGCCTCATATTCCTCGGGCGGGGGGACTTCCGCGTCGACGGCGAAGAGACGGCCCCGAGCGGCCTCGGCGTGACCCTCATAGACGCGTCGGAGCCGTCGGACGACGGCGGGCGGGAGCCGGTCGGCCTGCGCCTCGACCCGGGGCAGGGCCTCGTCGCGGATGCGGGCAATCGCCCGCGCGCACGCCTCGCGGAGGCTGGCGTCCCGGCCGCCGAGCCCCTCCAGGTAGGCGTCGAGCGCGCGGGCATCGGGCATCCGGGTGAGGGCCGACAGGGCCGTCGACCGCGTCTCGGGGTCGCGGGACGCGGCCAGGAGTCGGGGCAAGGCCTGGCCTGGCCCGAGGCGGCCGAGCGCGGCGACCGCACCCCGTCGGACCTCCAACTCGGGCCGGTCGGCGAGCCGGAGCAAGGCGTCCCGGCCGGCGTCGCCGCCGATGGCCGCGAGGGCCTCGCAGGCCGCGATCCCGGCGTCGCCGCCGCCCCCGGCGATCGCCTCCAGCTCGGCCGCCGCGGGGGCGTGCCCCAGCCGCCCGAGGGCGTCGATGGCCGCGACCCGGAAGGACGGGTCGCCCGGCCGACGCCCCAGGAGCCCGCGGACGGCCTCGGCCACGTCCTCGCCCCCGACCCGGCCGGCGGCATCGATCGCCTCGGCCGCCAGCCCGGGCCCGGTCCGCGGGTCGCGCAGGACCGCCGCGATCAGCCCGCGCGACCCCTCGTCCCGGAAGGCTCCCAGCGCCGCGAGCAGGGCCCGGCGGACGCCCGGATCGTCCTCGCCGGGGAAGCGGGAGCGCAGCTCGGCCGCGACGTCGGTCGCCCCCGCGTCGCGCAGCCCGTCCACGCCCGCGAGCCGGGCGCCGGGATCGGGGTCCGCGACCCCCTCGCGGAGGGCGGCCAGGACCGTGGGCGTCCCGTCCCAGGCTTCCGACTTGGCGGGCGGCCTGGTCAGCGCCGGGTGGTAGGCCCACCACTCGCCCTTCCAGGCCGGTCGGCGGCGGTGGACCGCGGCCAGCAGCCGCAACGCCCGGGCCCTCGCCTGGGCTGGTGCCTGACGGTCGCGCGAGAGGCCGGCCAGGGCATCGGCGAGCGCCGGATCGTGCGTCTCGCGAAGGGCCAAGCCGACCCCGTCGCGGACGATCGGCCGGGGGTGGACGAGCCCGGCGGCGATCGCCGGCCAGGCGGCCGGGTCGGCCCGCCCGATCCGGTTCAACGCGGTGAAGGCCGCGTACCGGGCGAACGCGTCCGCCTCGTCGAGGGCCTCGATCAACGCCGGGACGGCGGCCGCGTCGCCGATGCGGCCGAGCGCGGCGGCGGCCCGGAAGCGGACGCCGGCGTCGGCGTCGCGGAGCCGATCCCGCGCCACGGCCCCCGCCTCCCGGACGCGCCGGGTGCCGAGCTGGCGGAGGGCCTGCCGGCGGACGCTCGGCTCGCCATCGGCCACGGCCGCGAGGATCGCCGAGCGGCCGGCGACCCCGCCGTCGATGGCGTCGAGCGCCCAGAGGGCGTGCCACCGCGCCGGGGCGGGGGCGTCGACGTCTCCCAGCAGCCGGACCAAGGCGGCGACCGCCCCCGTGCCCCGCTCGGCCAGTCGCCGCTGGGCGACCTCCCGGACCGATCGGGCGGGATGCGACAGGGCGACGACCAGCTCGTCGAGGCTCGCCCGGCAGGGCCGCCCGCACGCGGCGTCGAGGAACCAGGAGGGCCTGGTGCGGGCATGACTCGGGCCGGTGTACGTCAATCGCAGCAGGCGACCGACCGAGACCGCCTCCTTGGTGTCGGCGTGCTGCCAGTCGCAGATGTAGAGGCCCAGGCCGTCGGGCGCGACCGCGATCCCGACCGGGCGGAAGTCGCCGGGCGGGTCCGAGAAGACGTCCGACCTCGAGTCGGCCCGGAACGTCGCCCCGTCGCGCCGCGGGACGACCCGCAGGACCTGCCGCTTGCCGAAGTCGGCCAGGAACAGGTTGCCTCGGTACTCGGCGGGCAGGGCGTCTTCGGTGTAGCAGAGTGCCCCGGTGGCCGCCCCGCCGCCGTAGTCGGCCATCATCCAGAGCGTATAAGGACGCCGCGGCACGAAGTCGAACGGATAGCCGTACTCGCCGCCGTCGACCATGTGGGTCAGGCGGGACATCCAGTCGTGCTCGTCGGTGTTGTCGTAGGTGAAGATCTCGTCCTCGGCGTCGAGGGCCACGTCGAGGATGTTGCGGACGCCCGTGCAGTAGACCTCCAGGTCGGTGCCGTCGGGCCGCAGCCGGAGGACGCCGCCGCCGTACAGGTCCACCCGCCTACCGTCGGTGCCCACCGCCCCGTAGACGCCCTTGTCGCCGACGGCCACGTAGAGGTAGCCGTCCATGGCCAGCCGGGAATTCGCCGGGACGTGGTCGTTCCAGTCCAGCGCCCAGGGATTCGGGTTGGTGCTGGCGATGAGGATCCGCTTATCTCGCGCCTCGTCTCCGCCGTCGGTGAAGGCGCAGAACTCGGGGTTGTGGAGGACCAGCAGCCGACCGTCGATGTATTGCATCCCGAAGACGGCGTGGAGTCGGTCGGCGAACGTCGTGACGCGGCCGTCGGGGTGGAGGCAGAGGATTCGGCCCTGCCGCAGGTCCGCCCGCGGCGCGCTGATGTCCATCGGGTCCTCGGCGACGAAGACCCGCCCGTCCGGGGCGCAGCAGACGACCGACGGGTGCCTCAGGCGCGGCGACCCCAGCACCACCTCCAGGCGCCAACCGGCCGGAGGGCGCGGCAGGTCTGGGGCCCCCGCAGCCGTCGGTGCCGGGCCCGTCGCCCACGCCAGGAGCGATCCGGCGAGGAGGACTCGGCCCGGCCATCCGCGGGTCTGTGTCACGGGCCCACGCCTCCTGCCGCTCGATTCCCGTCCCGGGCCCGGCGCCCGGGCCGGACGCATCGCCAGCGGGGCCTCGCCCGAACCGGGAGGCCGGGGCGGCATCCCCGGCGTGCAGGACCACTCTACTTGGCGCTGCCGGCCGACCTCAAGGGCCCATCCCGGCCGACGTCCGGGCCGGAGGGGCGACTCCGGACCGGCCCTCGCGGTGGGGAGACGACGCGGTCCGCCGTGGAGTTGATGGGGCCTCCTCCCGTCTGGTGCGCGTCTGAACGTTCGGCGGCCGTCGTTATCCATGGGAGATAAAATGTTAATATATTAATCATTTCGGTGTGGTCGACCGAGACGGTCTCCAGAGAGCTCGCCGAGATCGCGGCGGAGACCGACGACGATGAGCTTATCCTCGCGACCCAGGCGTACCACCACGCGGTACGGCTCCGGTCGTTCGAACTCGCCGCGGGGTGCTTCGCGTCCACGCCACACGAACTTTCGCAGGGTCAGGACGCGGGCCACGAGCCGGTCGGTCTTGGTCGGTGAGCCAGAGAGAGTCGAGATGGGTTTCGACGACTCGCTCGACTTCAAGGCCATCGACTTGCGGGCTGGCCCGGACCTCTACCGGATCGGGAAACGCGGGCAGGGTGTGCTCCTGGGCGATCCGTACAAGGGCGAGATTTCCGCAGGCGGTCCAGGACACCCGGCGCCGCCAGCGAGCCGGCGGCGATCGGTCTCAAGGAATGGGACGGGCCCCGATCGCCGCTAGGCGCATTCGGCACGAGTGATGTGGCGAATACCGGGTCGGAGGAACGGAGAACTCGAAGGATCGGGCACCTCATCCGGCGTGGTAGATGCCATGCTTGCCAGGCGACGCGTCCGGAGATGTCAGTGAGCTGTCGAACTCCTCGGGCGGATGAAGCGTCCAAAGGACATAGAGCACGAGTGTCGAGGAGTTGCGTCGAGCCTCGTAGGATTCGCGCGATCTGGGCGTACCGCGCTCGCCCTGCCGGTCACTGGCACGATAGGTGCTGATGATTCGCCGGCCCTGGGACCGTGTCTCTTCCCATGAAGACTTTTAAGAATCTATCTCAGAACCTAACCCGAACCAACTGCGTACCTTGAGGTGACAGGACGACCCCCACAGGAGACGCAGCCATGGGACGGGAATGTCGAGGGGTCAAGCCGCTGGAGACCATCTGGGAGGTGCCCGACGCCCTCTGGGAGCGGATCGAGCCGATCCTGCTCGAAGACGCCCCGCCGCCGCCCGAGGAGCACGGCGGCCGGGGCCGGATCGACTGGCGGGCGGCCTTCGACGGCATCATCTTCCGCCCCCGCAGCGGCTGCCAGTGGCACACGCTGCCCAGGGAGTATGGCGACGACAGCCCGGTGCACCGCTGGTTCCAGCGGCGGTGCCGCCACGGGGTCTTCGAGCGGATCCGGGCCCTGCTGGTCGAGGAGTGCGACGAGCTGGGCGAGGTCCAATGGCGGTGGCAGGCGGCCGCCGGGCGGCCGGGCAAGGCCCGGTTCGGGGGGGAAACAGACGGGCCCCGACCCGACCGACCGGGCCAAGCCGGGGACCAAGCAGGGCCTGCTGGTCGAGGGCGACGGCGGGCCGCTGGGCGTGGTCATCGCCGGGGCCAACGCCCCGGACTTCACGCTGCTGGAGGCGACGATCCGTGCGGTGGTGACCGAGCGGCCCGACCCCGAGCAGGTCGAGCAGCACCTGTGCCTGGACGCCGGGTATGACAACGGACCGGCTCGTGGGGTGGCCGAGGGGCATGGGTATGTCCCCCACATCCGTCCGGCCCGTGGCGGACCCCGCCCGGAGCGGCGGCCGGGCCGGCGGAAGGCCCGCCGCTGGGTGGTGGAGCGGACGCTGGCCTGGCTGTCGAAGTGTCGGGGGCTGCTGGTCCGCTACGACAAGCATCACGAGAACTCCCTCGGCCTGATCCAACCGGCCTGCGGCCTGCTCTGGTACCGGAGGCTCCACCGGATCAGGGCCGCATGACGGTATTGAGATAGTTACTTAACGCGGAGATATTTTCATCCCTCGATCAGATCCGGGCCGGTCACCCTCGGGCCTCGCGTCGCCCGAGGGGGCCGAACCCCTGGCATGTCGTCCCGAGAATGCCTAGCCTGGGTCGTCGCGGGGCGCTACGATGCGAGGCGACCCGGGCGAATGGTCGCCGCGTATTCCTGGGCCTTGCGGCCGTCCGGCGAGCCCGTCGCATTCGAGCCGATCACCCTCGACTTCCGGCATACCGATGAACGGCATGAAACTCGATCGAAGATGGCGTGTCGGGTTGATCTGGTTCGCGGCCCTGGCGGTCGTCGCCAGTCCCCGCCCATCCACATCCGCGCCGGCGTCCCGCGCCGAGGAGTCGGACCGCCAAGTCGCCGAATGGGTGATCCTGATGGGCGGATCGGTCGGCATCGAGGGGCAGGCCGGGCGCATCCGGGACGTGACGCGACTGCCGGCCGACGAGTTCCAACTGGAGCGGGTGGACCTCGTCGGGACGAACATCCTGCCGCCCGACCTGCAGCGGCTGACCGGCCTGACGCGCCTGAGGTTCCTCGACCTGCCGGGGCCGATGTGGAATCCGAGCGCCGGCGCCCGCATCGACTACAGCGGGGAGCTGCGCCACCTCGCGGGCCTGAACAGCCTCGAAGAACTCAGGTTCAGCTATACTTATCTCGAATCGATCAAGTTCAACGACGAGGGGATCGAAGCGATCGCGCCGCTCGGCCCGACCCTCCGGCGGCTGAGCCTCGAGGACACCCAGGTGAGGGGCCGCCACCTGGCCCCGTTCACGAACCTCGAGGCCCTCGACCTGGTCTACTGCCCGGTCGACGACGAGGGGCTCGAGCAGATGCGGGGCATGTCGGGGCTGCGGCAACTCCTGCTGCGGGATGCTCTGATCAGCGACGAGGGGCTCCGGGACCTCGGCGGCCTGGTCAACCTAGAGCACCTGGATCTAGGCGGCACGAAGATCTCCGACGCCGGGGTCGCGCACCTCGGGGAGCTGAAGAAGCTGAAGAAGCTGAACCTCCAGGGCGTCGACCTGACAGATGAGGGCATCCGCCACCTGGCGGCCATGTCCGGCCTGGAGGAGCTGAACCTGTACGGAACCCGGGTGTCGAACGTGGCCGTCGACGTGCTCATGGGGCTGGAGGGCCTGAGGACGGTCGACCTGCGGTACACCCGGATGACCCGCGCCGGCGTCGAGCGGCTCCACGACGCGATCCCGATGTGCAACCTGATGTTCCAGGACACCTCGGTGCGGCCCGAGCTCCCCGAGGGGGCGGACCGGCTCGTGGCCGGCGGCGACGCGGCGGTGGCCGATTGGGTGCGCTCGATCGGCGGCCGGGCAGTCGTCGAGGACGGCGGGCTGATCGAGATCTCCATGGAAGGGACGAGCGTGACCGACGAGCTGCTCGAGAACCTGGCGGCGCTCGATCGCCTACGCACCCTGTGCCTGCGGTCGACCGAGGTCGGCGACCTGGGCATGCGCCATCTTGCCGGCCTGACCGACCTGGAGACGCTCGACCTTGACGGGACCATGATCTCCGACTCGGGCCTCGAACACCTGGCCGGGCTCGATCGCCTGCGGACGCTCGTCCTCTCCCACACGGAACTGCACGGCCACGGGCTCGCGGCCTTGCAGGACCTCCCCCTCGAGGATCTGCAGCTGGCCGATGCCCCGATCGACGATCAAGGGCTTGCGAATCTCTCGGGGATCGGTACGCTCCGGGACCTCGGGCTGGCTTTCACCGACGTGACCGATGCCGGGCTGGCCGCGCTGGGATCGCTCGAGGACCTGCGGCGGCTCGACCTCGCGGGGACCGACGTCGGCAACCGGGGGATGCCCCACCTGGCCCGGCTCGAGGGGCTCACCGCCCTGCAGCTCGGCTACACGAGGATCACCGACGACGCGATGCAACACCTGGGACGCCTCTCGGGGCTCCAGGAACTGGGGCTGATCCGGACCAGGATCGGCGACGAGAGCATGCCGATCGTGGGTGGTTTCGCCCGGCTCAATTCCCTGAACCTCGACTACACGGAGGTCGGCGACGCGGGGCTGGAGGCCCTCGACGGCCTGGCGGACCTCCGCCGGCTCAGCCTCGACAGCACGCACGTCACCGACGCCAGCGCCCCTCGGTTAGCCCGGTTCCGCAACCTCGACGAGCTCAACCTGTACCACACTTTCATCACCGAGGACGGCTACCGCCGGATTCGCGAGGCGGTGCCGGAATGCACGATCATCTTCGACCCCAGATCGAGCGACCCCAAGCGCCGCCGGAGCTGAACGGGCCCGGGGTCACGCCGCAACGGATCGAGAACCCGATGAATTACCTCGTCCTACCCGTCATCGCCCTCCTCGTCCCGCACCTCGCCGCCCCGACGGCACCGGCCGACGAAGACCCGGCCGCGAGGCTCGCCGCGCTCGGGGCCCGTTGCGAGCGCGACGCCGGCGGCGCGATCATCGGCGTCGACCTGAGCAATGCCTGGCTGACCGATCACGACCTGGAGACCCTGGCCCGCCTGCCGGGGTTGGTGGACATCGACCTGTCATATACGAAGGTCACGGATCTTGGGCTCGAACTCCTGGCGCCGCTGCGGAACGTCAAGCGACTCAACCTCTACTACGCCGAGTACGTCACCGACGTCGGCATCGCGCACCTGAAGCACTGGAGGGACCTCGAAATCCTGGACGTGCGCGGCACGAAGGTGACCAGCGAGGTCTTCGAGCACGTCTCGGGGATGTCGAAGCTCCGGGCCCTGGACGTCGGCCAGAGCCGGGTCAACGACGACCTCTTCGAGGCGCTGGAGGGCCTCGATCGGCTCGAGTCCCTCGCCTTCGGCGGCAACAAGATGAGCGGCGTCGCGCTCCCCCTGCTCAAGACGCTACCCGGCCTGCGGTCGCTGAGCGTCTCCGGCCGGCAGCGGACGGACTCGGGCCTCTGGAGCGTCGCGGTGACGGACTTCAACGTCGGCCACATCGCGGACCTCGGCCGGCTGGAGGAGCTCGACCTCGCCGAGACGACCATCACGGATCGGGGCGTCGCGGAGCTGGCCCGACTGAGCAATCTGCGCGTGCTGGACTTGAGCGGCACGAAGGTCACCGCCCGGGGGATCGAGGCGCTGGCCGGGCTGCCGAACCTGCGGCATCTAAAGCTCTGGAACGCCCCGGGGATCGACGATGCCGCCGTCCCGGCGCTGCTGAAACTGGAGGGCCTGGAGGCCCTCGAACTGCAGGAGACGAACCTCTCGGCACGGGGGGTGGCCCAACTCGCCGGGATGACGGGCCTGGAGCAGCTCTTCCTCGGTGGCATCGACGTCACGCCGGAGGAGGTCGATGCCCTCGGCGATGCCCTCCCGTCGTGTCGGGTGAGCTGGTGGGAGGCTCCGGTGATCATCGAGCCCGAGTCGGATCGCCGAGGCGGATGAGGCGCCCTCGACCCCAGGGCCGGGGCCCCGCCCGCACCCTCCGGCGCCGGAGGGTCCGATGTACGACCTCTGCCACCCGGCCGCGCATCGGACCGATCGGGACGCAGGTCAAAGGCCGGATACCCGTGGGCGGGCCTCGCCCCGCCCACGGAAATCGGATCGTCCGGAGGGTCAGACCATCTCGGAGAGCTTCTGCTCGCCCGTCGGGAAGTTGCCGATCCGGGCGCCGACGACTTCCTCGGCGAGGGTGAGGTAGAGGTCGCCGACCGTCCCGGTCATCCTCGTGTGAATCCCGGTCTTCATGTTGCCGGCGTGGCCGGCGAGGATCATGGCCAGGCCGGCGTTCTTGTGGGAATTGGCCTCGGCATGCTCGTGGACGAGCAGGGCGCAGGTGTGATCGAGCAGAGTACCGTCGCCCTCGGGGATCGACTCGAGCCTCGCGAGGAAGTAGGCGAACTCCTCGACGTGCCAGCGGCAGATGTCGCGCATGATGCGCTGGCCCTCGGGCGACTCGACCCGCCCATGGGTGTATTCGTGGTGACGCTCGTAGGTGTACCCGAGCCAGGGGAAGCGTGAGAGCCCCTGACACTTGGTGAGCATGTAGGAGGCGACCCTGGTCTGCCGAGACGCGAGCGCGTGGACGAGCAGGTCGGTCTGCAGCTTCGCGATCCGGGGCCAGTCCTTCAGGTCGCCACCCTCGGGCGGCTGCTCGACAACGCTCGAATATTCCGGCGGCAGGCTCGCGACCGAGCGCTCGAGGCTGCGGACCGACGTCAGGTACTCGTCGAGCCGCTGCTGGTCGCCGTAGCCGAGGGCCGACTTCAGCGACCGGGCCTCGTCGCTGACGGCGTCGAGGATGCTCTTCTTGCGCTCGATCCAGTACGGCTCCCTGGAACCGAAGAGGCGGTCGAACAGCCGGTGCGGCAGCATCTCCGGCGGCAGCGGCCGGTCGCGCCCGGCCCAGCTCATGTTGCGCTGGATGCTCTCGCCGAACGACTCCTGGCAGACGCCGATCTGGAGCGACCGGAAGCGGCTTTCCGTGCCGATCTCCCCCGCGATGACCTGGTCGATCGACGGGCCGCCCGCCCCTCGGCCCGAGAACATCTCGCCCGAGACCAGTCCGCTCATCGAGTTGTGGTGGCCGTTGCCGGGGCCCGGCAGGCGGGCGGCCGGGTTGTCGACGCCGCTGATGACGTGGATGTCCTGCCGGAACCGCGAGAGCGGCTGGAGGCAGGGGGTCATCGCGTAATCGGCCCCGTCCTCAC
Source organism: Tautonia plasticadhaerens (assembly GCF_007752535.1). Classification (GTDB taxonomy): domain Bacteria; phylum Planctomycetota; class Planctomycetia; order Isosphaerales; family Isosphaeraceae; genus Tautonia; species Tautonia plasticadhaerens. The sequence goes on along the minus strand of NZ_CP036426.1, from coordinate 6,996,147 downwards.
GCGGGATCCAGTATTTCTCGATGATGCCGTTGCCGTTGAACCAGTAGACGAAGCGCGTCTCGATCGGGTCGGCCGCGACGCCCGCCCTGGCCGCGTACGCCGTCCCGTTGGGGTTCAGCATCGCCTCGAAGGTCGGCAGGCCGACATGGATCGCGGCGCCCGACAGGCCGACGCCCCTCAAGAACGAGCGGCGGGACAGGGGTGCTCGTGTGGCCATGATCTAATCCGCTCCTCTCTGGAGGAAGAGTTCCGATGTGACGAGGGCGACGATCAATTCGCGGAACCGGAATCCGGAGGCGCGGAACTTCGCGTAGAGGCCGTCGATGACCGCCTGGTCGTTGGCGGTCTCCTGCCGACCGAAGGCGTAGCGGAAGAATTGCTTGGCGATCGATCGCTGGCACGTCTCGCTCTCGGCGAGGAGGAGGCCCAGCTCCTTCGGCGTCGAGAAGCTCGAATCCTCGATGCCCTGGATGTACCCCGAGGTGTCGATCTCGAGCTCGATCGGCGACGAGCCCCGCCCGCGGTCCGAGTCACCCCGCCCGCCGCGAAACTGGAGGCTCAACGTCTCCTGGTAGGCGCCGATCGCGTTGTACTGCTCGAAACCGAGGCCGATCGGGTCGATCAGGCGATGGCACGAGGCGCACGACTCGCTGTTGAGGTGGACCGCGAGCCGCTCGCGATTGGTCATCGGAGCTGCCTCGGTGACGACCGGCAGGTTGGTGTCCACGCCCGCGGGAGGGGGCGGGACCTCCTGGCCGAGGAAGTGATTGCGGACGAACAGGCCGCGGGCGGTCGGAGAGGTCTCCGCCGGGTTGCTCGTCGCGACGAGGAAGGAGCCGTGCCCGAGCACCCCGGAACGGCCGGAATCGGGCGGGTAGGAGACCTTCGCGAATTCCGACTCGGGCGTCGTCAGGTCGTAGAGCCGGGCGAGCTCCGAGCTGACGAAGGTGTAGTCGGCGGTGAAGATCTCCCTGAAATCCCGATCGTTCCAGGCCAGCTCGTTGAACAGGAGCCGCGTCTCCTCCACCATCGCGGCGGCGACCTCGGCGTTGTATTCGCGGAACCGGCGGCGGTCCTTGGTCGCATCCAGGACCCGGTCGAAGCGGAGCCACTGGGCCAGGAATTCGTCCATCGCCGACCGGGCGCGGGGGTCGTCGAGCAGGCGGCGCGCCACGCCCTCGACCCGTCCGGGCGTCGACAGCTCGCCCTCGGCGGCGGCCCGGAACAGCTCGTCGCTCGGCATCGTGTCCCAGAGGAGGTACGAGAGCCGGCTGGCGACCTCGTAGTCCGCATTCGGGCCGTCCGCCCCCCCCTCGATGCGGAACAGGAAGTAGGGCGATTGCAGCATGGTCTCGATGACGATCGAAGCTCCGCGGTGGAAGTCCTGCGTCCGGCCGGCCTCCCGCAGGAACATCTCGCGATAGCGGCCCACCTCGTCCCCATCCAGGGGACGCCGGAAGGCCCTAAGTCCGAATCGCCGGACGAATTCCTCGGCGGCCTCGGCATCGGTCGGCGACTCGGGCTGGCGGGGGATCAGGCCGTGGTGGTCGCCGCCCCGGAAGGCGGCCAGGGCGAGGCGCTCGGCCGCCTTGCCGTAGGCCTCGGCCTGCAACGGCGAGACACCCTGCCCCTCGACCTGGTTTCGGAAGCCGTTGATGAAATCTTCCTTCGGGAAGCCGTTGGCGGGCTGGGACAGGTCGCCGAGGAGGTCGCGGACGGTGTGGTTGTACTGGCTGTGCGTCAGCCGGCGTACCGTCAGGGTCTCCAGGCCCGTCGGCTCGGCCCGGGCGATCTTCTCGCGGGCCTGGCGCACCTCGTCCTCGGTGAGGCCGGCCAGGTAGGTGACCCAGTCCAGCAACAGCGCCTCTTCATCGCTGTCGGGCCTGATCCGACGGCCGCCGGTGTGGTCGATCCGCCTCGTCGGTTTCGTTAGCAAGAGCGATTGCAGGGGGTCACCCGGGTCGACGAGGTCGATCATCGAGAGCCCGAACGCCTCGATCCGGGCCTCGTCGGCATCCGGGTCCGGGAATTCGAGGAGCGTGCCCGAGGCCACGCCGTTGTCGCTGTGGCACCGCTCGCACTGCACCGCCTGCAGGACCGGGTAGACCCGTTCGATGAAGAACGACTCATCGCGGACGTCCGACGCCCGAGCGGCTGCAACCTGCCCGATCGCCGTGGTCGCGGCGGCGATCAGGGACGCGGCCACCATCGCCCACCTTGGCCCTCGTCTTCGCATGGTATGACTCCTGGCCATCGACGGTCACCCACCCGCGAACGGGACAGGTGAGGCGAACGCTCGGCGAGTGCCCCGAGGTACGCGATCCCCTCGGCCGCGGCGATCTAGGCGATCTGCCTGGGATGGCATCGTACCAATTGCCGGACGCGACCGACAGTGCTTCCGGGACTCACGGTCCGTGCGCCCCGGGGGCCGACGGCCCGGAGTCGACGCCGACGAGGGGCCCGCCCCGGCGAACGACCCCCTGAGGTCGTCCCCATCCGAGTCAATCCGAGGTCGATTGCCGGGGCAACGGGGACGGGCCAATCGACAGGAGCCTCGACACGGCTTGCTATCGAATCGGAGCGGCCATCCCTTCGACCGCTTCCTGGCCAACCCGCTGAAGGACGACAAGCTCTGCCGGGAGAAGATCGCCATCGTCGAGGCGCTTGACCGGATGGCGCACCCGGACACCGGCGTGTACCTGCAGGCGGCCACCCACGTCCAGCTCGAGCCGGCCTGGGGCGAGACGGAGGACTCCGCGCCGCCGTTGCGGGCGGCGGACCTCGTCGCCCTGGCGCGGGCCGAGGGTGTCCGCTCCCTGCCGGTGCTGGTCGATGCCATGGCCGATCCCGCCAGGGACGTGCGGATCGCGGCGGCCGGGGCGCTGGGGGGCGTCGGGAACGAGGCCGCCGGCCTGGTGCTGCGGCTGAAAGTCCGCCTCGGCGACCGCGATCCCGAGGTGTTCTCCGAATACCTCGGCGGCCTTCTGGCGGTGGATGCTGGGGAGAACCTGCCACTGGTCGCCAATTACCCCGATCCGGCCAATCCCGTCGCCTGCGAGGCGGCGGCCAGGGCGCTGGGCAAGTCCCGGCTGCCCGAGGCGTTCGATCCGCTCGCGGATTGCTGGCGGCGGGCCCACTCGGTCGAACTGAAGCGGCATCTCCTCCTGGCCGTCGCCATCCTCCGACGCCCCACCGCGCTCGACTTCCTGGCCGGGATCGTCGCGTCCGAGCCGGATCCGGACGCGACCGCCGCCCTGTCGGCCCTTGGGGTCTACAAGGACGACCCTCGCCTGCGCGAGGGGATCGCGGGGATCGTCGAGGACCGGGATCGCCCGGTGATCCGGGCCGCGTTCGGGCGCGAGTTTCGTTACTGATCGGTGCGCAAAGTAGATCGAGTTCTTCGGCCAACTACTCAATAGAGTTGCTGCACAATGGACCCTTGACGGCCTAACGGCGTACCGTGCCCCTCCTGATCACCGATTAGGCATACATCAAGTTGTGCAGGCCGGCCACGTTCTTCATGATCAGCGTGTGGCTACGATCCGGATTGCGATACCGCTCCGCAGCGATCCGCCACACCTTCATCGCGCCCCGGCCGGAACCCGATGCCGAGAGATTGAGATCCATGGCGATGCCGCGATACCTCGTCGCGGGGCTGCTCACCCCGCTGGCCCTATCGGCCGCGCCCCTGGCGGCCGACGACCTGTCCGATCGACTCCGAGTGCCCCCCGGCTTCTCGGTCGAGCGCGTGGCCGGCGAGCCGCTGATCCGCTTCCCCATGTTCGCTGCCTGGGACGACCGCGGGCGGCTGTACGTGGCCGAGTCGTCGGGCAACGACCTCTACGAGGAGCTGTCGGTCCAGGCCCGCAACTGCCGGGTCACCCGGCTGGAGGACCGCGACGGCGACGGCCGGTTCGACCACGCCGAGGTCTTCGCCGACGACCTCGTCTTCCCCATGGGCCTTGCCTGGCGCGACGGGGCGCTGTACGTCGCCGACCCGCCCGACCTCGTCGCCTTCGTCGACCGCGACGGCGACGGCCGAGCCGACGACCGCACCGCGATCCTCGGCGGCTTCGGCCACCGCGACAACGGCAGCCTCCACGGGCTGATCTTCGGCCCGGACGACCGGCTCTACATGACCATGGGCAACCCGGACGGCTATCGGTTGCATCGGGCCGACGGCACGGTCCTGGCCGGGACCAACGGTGCGCTGCTGCGGTGCAACCCCGACGGCTCGGGCCCCGAGGTCGTCTCCCGGGGGTTCACCAACCTGGTCGAGGTCGCCTTCCTGCCCGACGGCTCGATCATCGGCACAGACAACTGGTTCCAGGATCCCAGCGGCGGGCTCCGCGATGCCCTCGTGCATCTGGTCGAGGGGGCCCTCTACCCGCAGAATTCGTACACGGACGAGACGTTCCACGTCGTCACCGGCGAGCCGCTGCCCCCGGTGTCGCTGCTGCCCGTGACCGGCATCAGCGGTGTCGCCCGGCTCCGGGGCCCGATGTGGCCCGAGGCGATGCGCGGCGACCTGCTCTCGGCCCAGCACAACACGCGCAAGGTCGCCCGGCACGTCCTGGTCCGCCGCGGCTCGACCAAGTCGAGCCGCGATGCGAGCTTCCTCACCACCGACGACCCGGACTTCCACCCCTCGGACGTCCTGGAGGACGCCGACGGCAGCTTGCTGGTGATCGACACCGGCGCCTGGTACGTCCAGCACTGCCCCACCGGGAAGATCCGGCCCACCCGGGCGCCCGGCGGCATCTACCGGGTGCGCCACGAGACGCCCCGATCCGCGCCGTCCGACCCGTGGGGCCTCGCCCTCGACTGGGACGGGGCGACCGAGGCCGAGCTGGCCGATCGGCTGGCCGACCCGAGGCCGATGGTCGCCGACCGGGCGGTCGCCGAGCTGGCCCGTCGGCCCGACCGCGCGCCGGACGCCCTGCGTGCCTGGCTGCCGACGGCCGACGACCGGGAGGTGAAGCAGCGGGCCTTCTGGTTGCTCGCCCGGTGCCCCGGCCCGACCTCGGCGGAGGCCCTCCGCTCGGCCCTGGATGGGGACGATGCCGAGCTGGTCATGGTCGCCGCGCGCTGCCTGGCCCTGGTCGGCGACCGCGGCGGCGAGCCTCGTCTCCGAACGCTGCTCTCGGCCCCCGACCCCGCCGTTCGCCTGGCCGCCGCCGAGGCGCTGGCCCATTGCGGCGGCCCGTCGAGCCTGGACGCCCTCTGGGACGCCCTGGCCGAGCGGCCCGATCCCTTCCTGGAGCACGCGCTCATCTACGCCGCCTCGAAGCATGCCGACGCGGCCGGACTCCGATCGGCCCTGGAGCGGCCCGAGCCCGACGTGCAGCGGGCGGCCCTGCTGCTGCTGGACCAGCCCCCGCACGCGTGCCTCGATCGCGAGGCGCTGGTAGCGCGTACCGGGGCGGACGACCCCCGGCTGCGCCGGACTGCCCTGGAGATCCTGGAGCGCCACTCCGAGTGGGCCGACCACGCCGCCGGCCTGATCCGCTCCTGGCTCCGGGACGACGCCCCGTCCCCCGAGCAGCGGCAGCGTCTCGACGCGCTGGTCCAGGCCTTCCAGGGCCGCGAGGAGGTCGCCGGGCTGGTGGCCCGGGGCGTCGCCGGCGACGAGCCGGGGATCTCCGGCCCGGGTCGTCGGCTGCTGCTGGAGGCGATGGTCCGCTCGCTCGCGGCCGAGGTGCCCCCGGCCTGGAGCCGGGCCATCGGCCGCGCTCTGGACGACCCCGACCCGGCGATCCGCAACCTCGCCGCCGCGACCGCCGCGGCCCTAGCCCCCGACGAGCACGCCCCGAGGCTGGCCGCCCTGGCCGAAGACGCGGTGATCGACGATGGCCTGCGGCTGGTGCTGCTCCGCGCGGTGGCCCGGAGCCGGCCTCGGCCTTCCCCCGAGGCGTTCGGCTGGCTGCTCGACCGCCTGGGAGACGCCGGCCGGCCGGTCGACCAGCTCGCCGCGGCCGAGGTGCTCGCTCGCTCGGAACTGGCCCCCGGCCAGCTCGAACGGGTCCTGTCGGCCGCCCGCGACGAGGCGCTCATTTCCCCCTCGGTCCTGCTGCCGCTGCTCGGCCGCCCCGCCGACGACCGGACGGCCGCGGCGATCGTCGCCTTCCTCGCCGCCCGCGTCGACGGCGGCTGGCGCCCGCCGGAGGGCGAGGTTGAAGCCCTGGTCGAGCGTCTGCCCGCCGCTGCGCGCCCCGACGCCGAGCGGCTCCTCGACCGGCTGCACTCCGCCCGGGAGCAGCAGGCGGAGGAGCTGGCCCGCTACCTCCCCCTGATCCGGGGCGGCGACCCCGAACGCGGCCGCGCCGTCTATTTCGGCGAGGAGGCGGCCTGCTCGGCCTGCCACCGGATCGGCACCCAAGGCGGCGCGATCGGCCCGGATCTGACCGGCATCGGCGCCAGCCGCTCCGCGCACGACCTGCTCGAATCGATCCTCTTCCCCGGCTCCACGATCGCCCAGGGGTTCGAGAACTACCTGGTCGAGACGGTCGACGGCCAGCTCCACTCCGGCATCATCGGCCGGCAGACGCAAGACCTCGTGGTGCTCCTCGATTCGACCCGCCAGGAGCGCCGGATCGCCCGCAACCGGATCGAGCGGATGCAGCGGCAGTCGACCTCGATCATGCCCGACGGCCTCGGCCTCGTGCTGTCGAGCGACCAGTTGCGGGACCTGCTAGCGTTCCTGCAGGACCAGACGGAGGCGGCGCCCTGAGGGGCGTCGCGAACGGAACCGCCCCCGGCCCGATCGACCCGAGGCGCCCCGATGACGACCATCCTAGTCCCGATCCTGACAGCCCTACTGGCCGTTGGTGGCCCCCTCGCCGCGGCCCCGGCGCCGCTCCGAGACGATTCGGACGACCCGGACGACGGCGGCTGGATCGACCTCTTCAACGGCCGCGACTTGGCCGGCTAGGAGCCGATCCTGGGCACGCCCCCCGGCGAGGCACGGCCGACGCCCGCGAACCGCGACCCCCTGGGCGTCTTCCGGGTCGTCACGGAGGACGGCGAGTCGGCCATTCGGATCTCCGGCGAGGCCCTCGGCGGCCTGACGACGGCGGAGGCGTTCTGCAACTACCGGCTCTGGCTCGAATTCAAGTGGGGCGACGAGCGCTTCCCACCGCGGGCGGACCTCCCTCGCGACAGCGGGCTGATGTACCACGGGGTCGGCGCGCCCGACCCGGCCACCGGCTGGCTCGAATCGGCGCAATTCGGCATCCTCGAAGGCGGTGAGACGGGCGACTTCTACGGCGTCCCCGGCGCCCACGGGGCCCGCGTCGTGGCCGACGTCCGCGGCGAGGGGATCCCTGCCCCGGAACGGCGCTACCCTTCCCAGTCGATCCGGTATCGGCCCGACGGCCGCCCGTTCGTCGGGACGACGGCCGGCATCCTCAACCGCGGCGACCGCGAGCGCCCCGTCGGGCAGTGGAATGCCCTGGAGCTGATCTGCTTCGGTCCGCGGGCGATCCACGTCGTCAACGGCGAGCCGAGCCTCGCCGTTACCAACCTCCGCCGCCGGCTCGACGGGCGCGAAGTGCCCCTGGTGGCGGGCCGGCTGCAATTGCAATCCGAGGGCGCGGAGATGTTCTTTCGCCGCGGACAAATCAGGCCGATCGACGCGACTCCGCCCGAGTTCCGCGACGAGCGACCGGTCGGCCCTCCCGCCCCTGCGCCTCGCACCGGCCGCTGACTAAACGTCCGACCGGGTCCCGACGGGGATCGTCACCCCGACGACCCTACCCCAGGCAAGCGGGGGCAGACGCCGACCGCCCCACGCTTGCTGGATGCGGCCCGGTCAACCGGCCGCAGAGGGAGCGGATCGTCGCCGATCCGCGGAGATCGGGGCCTAGCAACGATTCTGTCCAAAATAGGCCATCGTCTTCACAGTTCCTTCGCAAAGGCCCCGCGGGCCCATTCGCCTCTGCTCGTATTGGAGCGTCGTCGCCCATCGCAGGAGCTAGCGGCCCGACGTACGCCTCCCGATCTTCCACCTCGGGAGCGATGGCTGCTGGAACGAATTGCGTGAGGACGGTGGGCCGGTGGACACACCGCGAACGGCACGCTACGCCTCGTATTCTCCGACCTTCGAGGCCGACCTTCACGACGCGGAATTCCGCCGGGCGGCGTGCCGTGTATTGATCAGCACCTACTTCACGCCTTAGGGGATTGAAAGGACAAAACTCTTCCGTATCCTGAGACCTTCGCACCAGGAGATCAAGGAGATACGCAGATGCGGCCCAGCCCCGAGATGATCCCCGTCCTCATCGATGCCGCCAAGGCCCTCAAGGGCAGTCCGAAGCGAGTCTTCATGGCCAAGACCGTCGCAGCGATGGGGCGGGGTGGACAACGCTGGGCCCAGGAGCATCTCGGCTGGTGCCGGGAGACCATCCGCAAGGGCACGCACGAACTCCGCTCGGGCATGACCTGCGTGGACGCCTTCTCGGCCCGCCGTCGCAAGCCCGCCGAGGAGCACTTGCCCCGACTCCTCGATGACATCCGCAGCATCGCCGACGGGCAGAGCCAGGCCGACCCCAAGTTCCAGACCAAGGGGCTCTTCACCCGGATCAGTGCCGCCGAGGTCCGACGCCAGTTGATCGCCACGAAGGGCTACACCGACGAGGAGTTGCCCACCCAGCAGACCATCAACACCAAGCTGAACCTGCTGGGCTATCGCCTCTCCAGGGTGGCCAAGTGCCGCCCCCAAAAAGAGTCCCGCAGACCGATGCCATCTTCGATCAACTGAAGGCGGTCAACCCCGAGGCGGATCGGGCCAGGGGCACCCTGCGGCTCTCGATCGACGCCAAGGCGACGGTGCATGTCGGCCCCTTCTCACGGCGGGGCCGGAGCCGGACCGGCACGAAGGCGGCGGATCACGACTTCAAGCCCGTGGCGACGCTGACCCCCTTCGGCATCTTCCTGCCCGAGCACGACGACCTGTGGCTGTACATGGCCCGGTCGAAGGTCACCAGCGACTTCATCGCCGATCGCCTGGAGCAATGGTGGGAGGGCGTCCGCCTGCGGTTCCTGCGGGTCAAGACGCTGGTGATCAACCTGGACAACGGCCCGGAGAACCACAGCCGGCGGAGCCAGTTCCTCAAGCGGATCGTGGCCTTCGCCCGCAAGTATCGCCTGGTGGTGCAGTTGGCGTACTACCCGCCGTACCACAGCAAGTACAACCCGATCGAGCGGTGCTGGGGCGTGCTGGAGATGCACTGGAACGGGTCGCTGCTGGACTCGGTGGAGGCGGTGTTGGGATTCGCCCGATCGATGACCTGGAAGCGGAAGCACCCGGTGGTCAGCCTGGTGGAGACGACCTACGCCAAGGGGGTCAGGCTGAAGCCCGAGGAGATGGAGGCGTTGGAGGCCGAGGTGATCCGCCTGCCGTCGCTTGAGAAGTGGTTCGTGAAGATCCCTCGTAAGCGAGGCAGGCCACGGAAGACGTAGCTTCTTTCTGGTGCCTTAGGAGCGATTGGCCCTCGGGGTCCTGGTTGGCGAGCCGTGACCGATCGACAGGGAGGATGAGACATCGACCGAGACGGGTCGGGAGGCAGACTCAAATCTGGCGAGGGGGAGCGGGTGCTCGACCCGATTCCGACTCGATGTGGTCGCGGCCTACAACTACACCTGTGCCCTGACCGGCCGCCGCCTGACGACGGTCACGGCCGGGAGCCTGGTCGACGCTGCATACATCCGCCCTCCCAGACTGCGATCGACGCCCCACTTGGAACAGGCTCTGAGCGCATGATGGGCGATTCGAGGGGCCAAGCGATGGAGGGCGGCGCGTGGGCACCCCATTCGGGACGTGTATGGCCTTGAGGTTCTCTGGACGGGGACTTGATCGTAGTCACGCCGCCGCCTGGACGCCACCGACGAGGTCCCGCCGCACCTGGCTCGGTGTCCGGTGACCATGGCGGCGGATCACCCACCGCTCGTTGTACGTCCTCTTGAACTCACCCAACGCCTCGGCCAACTCCACCACCGTGGCGAACGACCTCACCCGGAGCAACTGCTCCTTCAGCGTGCGGACGAATCGCTCGGCGCAGCCGTTGCCCTCCGGTTCCCGCACGAAGCTCGGCGAGCTGGCCATGCCGAGGAAGGTCAGCTCCCGCTGGAAGTCGTCGCTCATGTAGGCGCTGCCGTGGTCGTGGCGGATCGCCAGGCCACGGGCGATGCCCCGGTCGAAGCCGCCGAAGTGCTCCCGCACCCCCTGGCGCAGCGGCTCCAGCGCCTCGAAACGCTCGCCTCGCTCGGCCACGTGGAGGCCGACGCACTCGCAGGTGCAGTGGTCGACGGCCACGAAGACGTGGACCAGGCCCTCGCCGGTGGTGACCGTCGTGGTCATGTCCGTGCCCCACATCGAGTCCGGCTCCTCGGTCGTGATGGTGCCGTCGTGGGCCTTCGGCCCGTGCGGGTGGCCGCCCCGGCGGGGGGCCTGGAGGCGGTGCTCCCGCATCAGCCTCCGCACTCGCTCGGAGGCCGTGCGGATGCCCTGATGCCGCAGGCGGGCCCAGACCTTGCGGTAGCCCTCGCCGGTGAACGGCGACTCGGCCAGGACCCGACGGATGTGGCCGACCAGCTCCTCGCCGGTGCCGGCCCCGACCGGCCCCCGCTTGTGCGGCACCGGCCGTTGCTCCGGCGGCACGGCCTCCCGGGCCTTGAGGTAGTAGGCGGTCGAGCGGGCGATCCCGAAGATGCGGCAGACCCGCTGCATGCCGTATCGCTTGCCGGTGCCGGGGGAGGCGGAGCGGGCTAACTGCTCCGCCTCCTCGCGACAAAAGGGCGGCCGCTCTCCAGGTGCTGGCACTTCTGCCCCAGCAGCTCATTGTCCATGGTGAGCTGGCCGACCTTCGCCTGGAGGCGGGCGATCACCTCGTCCCGGTCGTCGGTCGGTCGGCTCTTCAGGGCCGCCGTGCCGCCGTCGAGGAAGCCCTCCCGCCAGGAGGAGAGCGTGGCGGCGGTGACGCCCAGCTCCCGGGAGAGGGAGTCGAGGTCCTCGCCCCGGAGCAGCCGGAGGACGGACTCGGTCTTCCGCCTGGCGGAGAACCGGCCACGATCCTGGGAGTCGGTCTTGGTGCTCTTCTTGGTCATCTCGGGCACTCCTTCCAGGACCATTATGGCCCATGAGAGTGTCCAGAGAAGCCCTCAGGCTAAGGAGACGGTTTTATCTCGGCAGACTTGCTTATCCGGATCCGGGAGGCTTGAGGCCGCCGAATCGCACCGTGCGGATCCCGAGACGGGGGATGCGCAGTCGGATCGTTCGCCTTCCCGCAGCATCGATCAGGGGTTCAAGTTCCTCGATGACGCGGCCGTCGAGTTCGACGAGCTCGACTCTCCCAGCCTCGAAACCGATGCCGAGATCGCCCGGGGTGTCGCCGCCGATGGCGTTGAAGAGCCGCACGTGCAACGCACCGTCCCTCTCGTACATCGCCGGCACTTCCCAATCGGACTCGAGGGGATCGATGAGGGATCGCACGCGAGGTTCGCCGTCGCGGGAGAGGGTGCCCAGGACGGGTTCCTGCCAGCTCGCCGAGATCGCTGAGACGCCTGCTTCCTCCCACCGGCCAGCGTGCGGCATCAGCGCGTAGCGCACTTCGGTCGGCCCGTCGACGGAGTAGTCGCGCCTCCAGAGGCCCTTGCCGGAGTACTGGAGGGTGAGGCCGAGCGGGAAGTCCGGGCCGTGCGTGTAGCTCGTGGTGTGGTCGCCGAAGAGCGTGAGACCGTGATCGCCCTCCTCATCGCCGATGTCCACCCAGTCGAGGATCACGTTGTTCTTGATGTCCTCCCAGGAGTTATAGAAGGTGTCGACGAGATCGCTCTCGCACACGTCGAATGGCGCGCTCTTCGCGACCCGCTGACCCGCGAGCTTGGTCGGAAAGAGGATGAGCAGCTTGTAGCGATCGTCGTAAGCCGGACGTCGACGATTGTCCCAGCCGTTCGTCTCCCGCGATTCGCCGATGCCCGGGTTGCCGCGCCATTCGATCCGCACGGAGCAATCGATCACCGGCGAGCCCTGAGTGATCGAGACGCGCTGCACGAAGGGATGCCCGTCGATCGCGCCGGCGACCTCCGCCGTGGCTCGCAGCGGACCGTCCTCGACGATGCGGACCTCGGCCGGGTGGTCCGCGCTCGACCGGAAGCCGCCCTTCTCGTAGAAATGCCCGCGCAGCTCGTTGAAGCGGCGATCATGCGCCATGTCGACGAATTCGCGGCCGCCCAGCGACTTCGCCTCGAGGCTTCGGATCGTGCCTCCCCGGGCGGGGTCGAGCTCGATGCGGTATCGATCACTTTCCAGGACGACGGCGTGCTCGTCGAACGTGGTCGTCACGCCCCCCTCGGCTGCCTCGTCGTCCTCGACGAGCTCGACGGTCGCGTAGCCCAGCGGCGGCACGGCGGCGCGCACCAGCAGAGTGCTCCGCCCCGGCGTGTCGGACGCAACGACCTGCGTGGAGAAGCAGCGGCAATCGGCATCGATCGAGACGATCCGCGACTGCCCGGCCGTTTCCGGAATCGGCACCGGTGCCACGGCGTCCAGCGCCGCGGCAGTTGGATTGAACAATCGCACGAAGCGTCGCCCTCGCGTCGCTCGACCGCCGAGCAGTGCGTCGAGGGATCGCTGCAGGGAGAGGTCGCTCACCGCATTCGAAAGGTTCGTCCAGCGGCGGACTTGGTCGGCCCAGGTGTTCCCCAATCGGCCATTGTAGGGGACGATCCAGCAGTCGTGGTGCTGGGACAGGAGGACGTTGCGCCAGGCCTCGTCGAAGGAGTTCGTCCCGGGCGGGCGACCGGCGTCGACGAGCGCCATCGCCGCGAGCTTCTCTGCCACGAGCAGCCGGCACTCGGCCTCGCGGCTCTGCTGGGCGATACGCTGCAAGACCTGCGCTCCCCACATCAGCCCGGGCTTCACGTCCTCCTGGGTGAACCGCCAGTCGTGATCGGTTCTCGCTGACGTGACATTCCGGATGTAGTCGCGCCACGTGACATACTTCGACGGCGCGTAGTGGTCCTTCTCCGCCGATCCAAGCCACGGTCCTCCCCGCCATCCGGCATCCTGAAGGCACATGCCCGCGGGGTGTTCGATTCCCTGATCGAAGCACGCCTGGATGTACTCCGGCGAATTCCCGAAGGCGATCGTCTGCCAGCAGGAGCCGGGCTGCAGCGACTCGCATGCGTAGCGCGGCACGGTGAGGATCGAGGAGCCGTCGGGGCCGACCCAGTTCACCAGCTCGCCCCCGTGGGACGAAGTGTAGCCTCCCCAGCATGTGTTGGGGTTCTTGAGCACGGCAAACTCGTAGCCGAATGACCTCAACACCTGCGGCAGACAACTCGTGAAGCACGGCTCTTCGGAGGAATAGGTCGTGAGGATGACTCCCGGGAAGTGCTCGCGCGTCTTCCGGATCCCGTGGTCGAATTGCCGGATCACGCTCTCGCCGGAACTCTGGAAGAGATAGCTCTGTGCGTAGGTCGGGTTCACGATCTCGATGCGGCCCGCATCGGACTGGTCCTCCATGATCGTCTTGAACGCCTCGTAGGCCTCGGGCTCGGAGACGCGGGCGACGTCCCAAGTCTCCGGCTCGATCTCCAAGTTGATCTTCCAGTCCGGATTTGCCCCCAATTGCTCGACGAGGAAGCCCGTGAAACCCGGTGGGTAGTGGCCGTGGACGCCGCCGTGGTAGCCGTCCGCGAAATAGGCCGTCTTCGGCTCGTTGGCGACGGGCGACGGGGCCGAGCAGATGAGGACAATGCAGATGATCATTTTCATGAGAACGTCCGGAATGGGGCGAAGCAGAGCGAGCGAGGAGGCACCCGCACGAGGGGTCGGCGATGGCCGGTGGTGGATGGTCCCGGCCGTTCAGGCTGACATTATAACGAATGCAGATTTATGCTATGAAATTCTGAAAGGACGTGTGCGCCGGCGACCGGGCCGTTGCGCGTTAGCGATCCCGGCGTCCGCCCTCCGTTGCTCATCGCCCGGGGGGAGAAGTCATCATGGTCGTGCCTCTTGCGGCTTGTCGCCGCGATCGACCAGGGTTTCCCCGGTGTCCGGGATCGGGACCCCGACGGGGTCGACCCAGACCAGGCACAGCGGCAGCTCGGAGCGTCGATAGCCCTCGATCGCGTCGGAGGTCGCGTAGAGTCGGCCCGCGCCGTCCGGTCGGGTGAATTCGTAGAGGGGCGTCGTGGTCGGTGGCGGCGTCGCGAGATCGGCCGGGAGCGCATGGAAGGCAGGTATTGCGTCGGGGGTCGGCGGATCGCCGACGACGAGCGAATGGCCCCCCTGGTCGTCCTCGACCGAATAGACCGGGACCGTCCCGTCGCCGGGGCGCCCCAGGGCGAAGAGAGCCGGGGCATGCCCCCCATCCCTTGCCCCGACCGACTCGTGATCGACCGGCACCGGGAGGTTCAGGCGGTGGTCGGCCAGGTCGAGCCTGTACATGACCTGGTTGTAGTCGAAGCGCGGCGTCTGGACCGGGTTGCCCGAGAAGCTGTGCGTGTAGGTCCCCTCGAAGAAGACGACGCGGCCGCCGTCCTCGTCGAAGAACGGGTGGTGCTTCGGGTTGTAGAAGCTGTAGTCGTCGTGGGTCACGACCTTCCGGGCGTAGGCCCACGGGCCGAGCGGCGTGTCGGCCTCGGCGTACCAGAGCTCGCCGAGCAGGGAGCCCTCGCCCATGACCTCGACGAAGACGGCGACCCAGCGCTTGCGGTACTCGTTCCAGTAGGTCGTCCCGCCGTGGGCACGGACCTCGCGGCCGGTGTCCGGGTCGCGCAGGCCCAGCAGCGCCTCGTCGGGTCGCATCAGGCCGGCCTTGATCAGCTCCGCCTGCTGGGCCTGGTCCAGCGGAGGCGTCCGGGCCTTCCAGGCGTAGCGGAGACGGCCGTCGGGCCCGCGATCGAGCCGACGGTCCTCGAACGTGGTGCCGGCCTCCAGGCAGGTGAAGCCCTCGTAGCGGCCCGGGTCGGCCAGGGCTTCGGAGTCGGCCGGGGCTCGAGTCAGGGGGAAGGGCGTGGTGAAGTAGACGTGGCGAGTACCGTCGGGCTCGGTGCGCTGGAGGGTGTGGCCGGTGGGGTGGACCGGGGGAAGGCCCTCGAACTGGGTGACCTTGCGGAACGCCTCCGCGTCGTCGTCCCACTCGACCAGCCCGCTCTCGTAGGTCTCCAGCGGGGGCTTGATCTTGGCATAGCCGGCGAACATCCGCTCGCGACCCCCGGCGTCGCGCAGGACGGTCAGACCGCCGAGCCAGGTCGGGCCCTCGCCCGGCAGCTTGGCCGTCGGCTTGGCGAAGCCGTCGTCGCCGACGAAGTACGTCAGGTCCACGCCGGCCTCGGGGTCGAGCCCGCCGTCGGAGGGGAGCAGCGATGTGGCCCCGGGGACGTGGAAGTTGCCCAGGGGATATGACACCTTGTTCGTGTCTCCCCAGAACCAGCGGATCGTGCCGCGGTAGGGCTCGGCAAGGACGCTGTCCTGCCCGAGGACCCTGGCGTTGAGCAGCGGCTCGCGGATTGGCGCCTCGCGGCCTAGCAGCGCGGTGTCTCGGTAGATCCCGCCGCCGGTGACCCTGTAGAGGCGCTCGGCGATGTTGAGGCGGCGCACCACTAGGCGGGCCGAACCGCCCGGCTCGACCTGTAGTGCCTTGCCCCGATATCCGAATCCGTCCGCCGGGAACTCGTAGCCGTGGCTCCGGACGTGGAAGTAGACGGACTGGCCCATCAGCCCCGGCTCGAGGAAGGCGACCAGGCCGTTGCTGTCGGTGACGAACCGCTGGTTGTTGACCGTCTCCAACTCGACCAGGGGCACGCCCCGGCCGGTCTCGGCGTCGACGACCTCGATGGCGAAGGGCTCGGGCACCCCGCCTTGGCCCCCTCCGATCGCCTCCCCGACGAGGGACACCCCGATCGTCGCGACGATCGCCCGAAGGCCCGGCTTCATCCTCCACCGACTCATCATCTCGGGGCTCCCATCGAGGTTGGACTTCCCGCCGGTCTCATCCCAGGGGCGGCTCGCTCACGGTTGAGGTCGGATCTCCGGGGCCTGGGCCAATCCGGTGTCCCAGCCCATCACACGCCCGACCTCCGCCTGCCAGGCGCGATAGCCGGCCTCGGTCAGGTGCAGCCCGTCCTCGGTATAGTCCGGCTTCAACTGGCCGTCGGCGTCGGTGAACAGCGGGTGGAGGTTGAGGAAGTGGGTGCCGAACTCCTCCGCGAGGCGCCCCAGCCGCCGATTGAATTCGCGGATCGGCTCATTCCGGGCCGCGAACTCGCCGCGGGTCGGGAGCAGCGACTGGACGTGGACCCGGAGGGCCGGGGCCCGGTCCTTGATCCGACGGAGGATTTCGCGGTAGCCCTCCTCCATCTGGTCGACATCCCGGCCGGAGTTCAGGTCGTTGATCCCGATCATCACGAAGACGTCCGTGGCCGCGCAGTCGAACACGGAGCAGTCGAGCCGTCGCAGCACCCCGCGGGGGTCGTCGGCCGGCAGGGCGTTGCCGATGACGTCGCCGCCGATGCCGCGATTCAGGACCCGGCGACCGGGGAAGTACGTCGTGACCTCGAAGCCCTCGGTGATGCTGTCGCCGAGCAGCACGACGTTCTTGTATGCGAGGTTCTGCTCGCGGAACGAGCGGACCCGCGTGTCGTAGTGCATCCGGAACAGGGCCCCCAGGTCGACCGGTGCCGGCTTGCTCGCCTCCGGCTCGTCCCGCTGACCGCGCCGATCGGCCGGGGCGCCGAGGGATTGGGTCACGGCCGCCGAGGCGGAGGAGGCGAGCAGGGCCGCCGCAACCACTCCCATTCGATGCTGTTTGTGGATCATGTGTCCTCGCATTGGGTCCTTTCCGCGGCGTGGTCGCCCTGCGCGTCGTGCGCATCAATCGCGGAGCCGGGCCCCCAGGGTCGCGAGTTCGTTGAACCGGTCGACCGGCTCCCCGGCAACCCACGCGATGCCCCGGAGGATCAGCATGCGGAACAGCGGGTCGTCGAAGGTCCAGGTGTAGTGGCCGGGGATGCTGACGAAGACCCGCCCCTCGCCGACCCGGCGGGTCCAGAAGAGCGGTCGGGGTTCGCCGTCCTCGATGCCGGTCCCGAGCACCTCGACCGAGCCGGGGTCGCCGACCAGGTTCCAGTAGCTCTCGTCCACGATGTCAAGCATCTCGAACCCCCGAGTGATCGGGTGTTCCGCCCCGGAGAGGTCGACCCTGAGCGGGCCGTGGCGGAACTGCGAGGCCCCGCCCTGCCATGCCAGGCCGATGCGGTCGGCCAGCGCATCGACGGCCTCATGGCCGTCGACGGCGTAATGGATCAGCACGACGCCGCCGCCGCGGGAGAGGAAGCGGTCGAGTTCGGCGGCCTTCGCCTCGTCCCAGCCGGGGTTGTTGGAGTAGAAGACGATCACGTCTGCCTCGTCGAGCTGCCGGGGGGCCGGCCATCCGTCGGCGGTCTCGACCCGGACCGCCTCGTCCGTCGCGAGCAAGGCGGACCAGCGCCGTTGCCAGAGGGGGTAGTCATGCTCTCCCGGCCCGTGGTCCTTCCGGCCGGCGGCCAGGACGACCAGGATCGACCCCGGATCCTCGACCGGATCCCTGCCCTCCAGGACCGCGTCGAGGTCCGCCCGGCTGCGCGGGGGCGGGGAGCCCTCCTGGCCCGGTGCGGGGCCCAGCGGGTCGGTCAGCAGGAAGGTCATCACGTCGCGCAGCCCGTCCGCCCCGAGGTCCGAGTCGATCCCCTCGGGCATGATCGAGGCCGACGAGGGGGACGTGGCCTCGACCTCCGCGCGGTCGACGATCGTCTCGCGGCCTTCCACATCGCCCACGATGAGCCGGGCGCCATCCGTGCGGAGCGTCCCCTGGAGGACGCGGCCGTCGGCTAGCGCGACGGCGTGGGCGATGTAATCCGGATTGAGGGCGGCGCCCGGCGTCTGGATGTCGCGGAGGACCGACGCGTAGTCGCGGTGGATCAGGTTCGAGAGGTCCGGGCCGATCGCGCCTCCCCGGCCCCGGACCGCATGACACGAGGAGCACCGCGCCTGCTCGCCGAAGAAGACGGCCCGGCCGCGTGCCCAGTCGCCTCCCTCCAGTTCGGGGATGACCCGACCCGCGACCGCCTCGGTGCCCGACTCGAGCGTGGCCCACGGCACGAGGACGCGCCGCAGGGGCAGCGCCCGAGGCCGGGCGTCCTCCCGAGTCGTCCAGGTCACATCGAGGGACGGCCGCCCTCCGGTTTCGAGGGTGATCTCCACCGGCACGGGCTCGCGCCCCTCCGGCGTCACGACGACCGCGACGCGAGGTCGGCCGTCCCCGCCGGCTTCGGGGGGAGAGGTCCTGTCCGGCGTGGTCAGCTCGATCGGCGCGGAGGCCGAGAAAACGACGGTGACCTCCTCGCCCGGCAGGGAATAATCGATGGTCGATCCCGGCTGCACGGCCGGGCGGAGCATCTGCCAGAGGTCAATTTTGGTCCGCAGCGTAAGCCGTCCCGGTCGCCCGATCGCATCCCAGAGCCAATCATGTTCGGCACTCCCCGCGGTGAACTCCCGGGCGAGGTCGAGGTTGACGTGCGGCAGCCAGCCGGACCAGCGCTCGCCCCCGTCCTCGGCGAGCCAGGACGCCTCGACGCCCGAGAGGTCGTACCCGAGGTCGACGGCGGCGGCCTGAGCCAGCGCGCCGGGCGGGTCTTGCGTAGCCTCTGGCCGCCCGAGGCCCGGCAGCGTGATGGCGTAGGAGGATGCCTCCGGGTGCGGGGCGGTCGCAAGAATCAGCGTCCGTCGATCGGGAGAAACGCCGGTCGAGAGGATCGGCAGCTCGAACCGGGGGGCGTTCATTTGCCGCCCCACCACCTCGTATCCGGGGCGAAGCGACTCGAACCGGTCGCCGGGCCGGACGGCCGCGCCGTACTCGATCGCGATCGTCCCGGCCAGCCCCTCCAGCCCGGCCGGGTCGAGCGGCCGGTCGAACGCGATGCGCACCTCTTGCGGGCTCGGAGCCCAGGCGAGTACGGGCTGGGGCGCCTCGGGGTCGTCGTACGAGAGCTTGTAGAGCCTGCCCTCCCCGGCCGGCCCGCTGCCCCAGTCCGGCAGGCCGCTGTGGGCGGCGACGACCAGGTCGCCCGCGTGTGAGACGCAGGCGTCGACGGCGAGCCTGTCCAGGACGGCCAGGATGTGGTTCCTTGCCACGTAGCCGGCGGCGGTCCTCCCCATCTCCGTGCGGAAGAGCTTGCCCCGCGAGTACCCGGCGACGATCGCATCCCCGGCCCAGTGCGGCGGGCCGAAGGTCGGCCCGCCGCCCACCGGCTCATTGAAGGTCAGGCCACAGGTCGACTGGTGCTGCGGGGCGTAGTCGAAGACGCTCGGCTCGTCGATCACCGACGGCAGGTGGTCCGGGTGCCGGGGCGGGAAGCCGTAGTGCCGGCCAGGCTGGATGTGCAGCAGCTCGTCGAACGGGTTGCCGTTGGGCAGCCAGGTCGCGCCCTCTTGGTCGGTCGCGAAGAGGTCGCCGTGGCGGTTGAAGGCCAGGGCGACCGGGAAGCGGATCCCCGTGGCGATGATCCGGCGATGCTGGAAGTCGGGGGAGACTTCCTGGATCGAGCCATGCTCGTCATCCAGGCGGTATGCCGCCCTCCCGTCCAGGCCGACGAGGTAGGGGTTGGTGAAGTTCGTCGTCCCGAGCCCGAAGTAGACGTGGCCGGCCTCGTCGACCGCCACCCCCAGCGCGTCGACCCCATGCGGCAGCTCCTTCCAGCCGCTGGCGACGATGATTTCCTCGTCGGCCTCCCTATCGCGGTCGCGATCGAGGATCAGCGAGACCTTGCCCTTGGAGGCCACGAAGACGCCGTCTCCGCGGGGGTCGCCCGGGGGCGTCAACGCCATGCCGATCGGGGCGACGAGGCTCCCCGTGTTCTCCCAGAATCGCCCGACCGTCTCCTCCAGCCCGTCGTCGTCGCCGTCGGTCAGCAGGTGGATGTCCCCGTCGTAGGCCAGTGCCACCAGCACGCCGTCGCCGCGATAGGCGACGTTGTTGATGTTCGACAGCTCGACGGGCAATTCCCTCGCCGAGACGCCCGGCACCAGGACCTGCACCGGCGGCGGATCCTCGATGGACACCAGCGGCGTGCCGACCACGTCCTTCTCGAGGCGGACCACCCGGCCCTCCCCGCCGAGGCGGCGGGCGAGATACGCCTCGACCTCCCGCCGCTCGACGTCGTCGAGCACGCGGTCGTAGAGGAGTACGTGCAGTAGGTCGCCGTCGAGGAACCCTCGGGTCTCCACGGGGATGCCGTGCCGGCGGGCCCCCACGGTGATCCGATCCACGTCGAGAATCGACTCCTGGCGGTCGCGGGCGCCGTTGGACTGGCCGTCGACGCGGAGCCTCGTGCCGCTGGCGCCGGATATCGAGGTGATGGTCACCCGGCGGACGATCCCGAATTCGGAGGGGTCGAACATCAGGTCGGCCATCCCGCCGAAGCCCTCCCCCTCGACGTTCAGCGCCTCGAACCGCCCGGTGAACCCGAAGCCCATGTCGACGGTCAGGCCGCTGGTGAAGTCGTCCTGGCCCTCCTGATTCAGCGCCAGGAAGCCGCGGAAGCCGCCCGCGTTGCTGAAGGGGGCGGCCACGAGGAACAGGGTGAACCCCTCAAGCCGCAGGTCCGCCCCCTGCCGCTCAAGGTGGCTTGCAATCCCATCGAAGCGCACGGCCCCGTCCTCGAAGGTCGGCCGGACGTCCACTCGCGGCTGGACGAGGTGGCGGCCGTGGCCCGAGGCGTCGTGCCAGACATCGATCGCGGAGCCGTTGACCACCTCGGGGAGTCCGTACCCCTCGCGGGCGGCGTTCAGTCGGCCCGCGTCCAGCCAGAGCACGAGGCCTCGGGTGAGCGTCAGCCCGGGATCGGCCCACGTCTCGACCGGGCGGGTCGGGGCCCCCGCGCCGTCCGTGTCCCGGCCGCGGGCCGGGGCCTCCGCGATCAGGAGCGAGAGGACGCCGAGGAGAAGCACGAACTTGCGGGGCATGGCGGGCATCATCCTCGGGTTAGGGTCCGAAGAGGAACGCGCTGCGACTCCTTGATCCGGCTGCGGGAGCCCGACGCGGTGGGGCCTCCCCTTCGTAAAGCGACGGGCTTGCTCGATGATGGCGAACCCCTCCCGGCCATCCGGCGCCGGCCTGACTCGCGGATGCCGGTCAGGCGGACGCTCCCGGCCTCCTCGCATCGGGCCGGGTTGCCGAATCCCGAGCCGGCGCCGATGATTGGCTGGCCTCGCGAGAGCCATTCCCGGAGATTGCCCGGGATCCCGGCCTGCGTCGATTGCATGAGCGACCCTCGCATCCCCAGGATGCGCGTTGGATGGGCTCCATTCCAGGGGCAAGCGCGTCCTCCGCCGCCGGCACCGAGGGCATGGGCGCCGTTCAAGACTCGGACGGCCCGGGACCCGGGGACACGCGCGAGGCGCCCGATGCCTGGCGGGATCGGCCCGAGATCGCCCCTCACCCGAGGCGTTGGGCACCTTCGATGCCGCCCCGGCCTCACTTCGAAGGGGGCGACGCCTCGGCCTGGAGGCGGAAATAGTTCGCGAGCCCGTGATCGCCGGCCCGTTCATGGATCCGGGCCATTAACCGATTCGCCTCGCGATCATCCGGCCGCTCGCCGAGGACCTTCCGGGCCCAACGGATGCCTTCCTCCTCGTGACCGTGCTCGATCAGCCAGCGGGCGATCTCGACCTGGAGCGCCGGGTCCCCGGGATTCTGGATGAGTTGCTGCTGGATCTCAGCCAGTCGCCGGTCGTCCTCCTTCAGTCGTGCCGCGACCTGCTGCTCCGCAAGGGCTTCGTCGAGACGCCCGAGCCGGGCGAGGCAGAGGCCGCGGCGATAGCGGACCTCGAGGTCGTGGGGGGCGTGTCGGACGGCCCGGTCCAGCAGGGCCAGCGCGGCGTCTTGCTCGCCGCGACGCATCGCGATCGAGGCCCGTGCCGAGAGCGCCGGGGCGTTGGCCGGATCGAGCGCCAGCGTCCGGTCGAGGTGGAGGGCCGCCGACTCCTCGTCCCCCCGGTCTTCGGCGACGAGGCCGGCGCCTAGGTGCCCGGCCGGGTCGTCGGGCCTGCGGGCGAGGTACGAGGCATATGCGGCGGCGGCCTCCTCCGTGCGCCCCGTCAGGCGGAGCGCATCGGCCAGCCCGAGCTGGGCCCGGTCGAGGCCCGGGTCGCGTTCCAGGGCCGCCCGATAGTCGTCAATCTGGGCCTCGCGGTCCGGGTCGAGTCGCTCCCGGACTTCGGTGCGCCAGAGGTAGGGCGTGGCGTCGTCCGGGGCGTCCCGGATCCAGCGATCGATCGCGTCGGCGGCGGCCCGGAAGCGATACGTCTCGAGATACACGCGGGCGAGCGCCTCCGCGACCTCGGGGTCGGGCGCCTCGGAGCCCTCCAGGATGCGACGGAGGATCGGCACGGCCTCGGCGTGCTGGCCGGCCCGGGCCCTGAGGATGGCCTCGAGCCGGTCGATCGGGGCGGCCGGATAGCCCAGCGCCCGGGCGGTGACCAACTCCACGACCGCCTCCTGAGGCCGCTCCTGCCCGAGTGCCACCCGGGCTTTGAGGAAGTGGGCCTCCGCAGCCCTCGGCCGCACGCCCAGCCAGCGGCCGAGGGCTTCCTCCGCCTTGGCGAGCCGCCCGTCCGCCAGCGAGCGGCGCGCGGCCTCCCTCGCGGCACGGGCCCGCAACTCATCGCGGATCACCACGCCGGCCACGAGGAGAACGACGATTGCCGCGATGGTGACGACGACCCAGCGGGCACGGCCCGACGGTGCGAATCGAAGGCGACGGCTCGGAAGGGCGTCCATCGATCTCTCCCCGGGGCAAGGGACGCGTACGCCTCCGATTCTCCTCATCGAGCGGCGCCATCGCGGCCATACGACCGGATTTCCTCGGCGAGGCCAGGGAAGCCGACGCCCGGAAAACCCGCCAGCTTTCATTGCGATTCGCGAATTATTCGATGAATTCGCTGTAGGCGAGGACCAGCAGGATGCCGACGCCCTCGACGACGGGTCCGGGCCCGGCGACCGCCTCGGCGATCCTGGAATCCTGGAATCCTGGACCCCGGCGTTGACCCAGCGGCCTCTCCATCGTCCGAGTCTGGCCGGTGCCGCCCGAGCGAGCCCTCGCGGATTGAGGTGGGCCGGCCAAAGGCCCCGCTTTCGGATATAGGCGGCGAAGTCGGCGAGGATGGAACCAACAGAATCCCAGCGACGTCTGCACGATCGGGCGTGTGTCCTCGATGCCGTCTTCTTCCGCGAGCGGACCGGGGCCTCGGGGTTTCCAACCGGCGAAGCCCGAGCCAATGGGTCTGCGCCAGGCCAGGAAGTTCGGATGCCGGATCACTCCAATGAACTCCCCGTTTACTCCTTGGCCCAGGATAACAATCCTGCTAGAAGTGATCTACGCACCTATCCTCCCGGCCCGACAAGGCAACGGGCCGTTCATATTTGCCGATGGGACATTCCTGGCCGCTCCCGCGATACGAGAATCGCGTCCGACCCCACTGGGTGGTCGGGCTGGCGTGGAACCGATGTGGTCGCGGTCGGCGTCCCTGCCTGGATCCCGAAACGACGAAGAGGCACTCCGATGGTTTGGAACTCGGGAGCGACGAGGCGTGGCTTCACGTTGATCGAGCTGCTGGTGGTGATCGCCATCATCGGCGTCCTGATCGCCCTGCTGCTGCCCGCCGTCCAGGCGGCGCGCGAGGCGGCCCGACGCGCCCAGTGCACCAACAACCTCAAGCAGCTCGGCCTGGCGGTCCACAATTACATCGATTCGAATCAGGTCTTCCCGTCCTATTCGATGCCGAATTGGGGGGCCGGATGGGCGTGGAATGTCTCGTGGTCCGACGCCATCCTGCCGCACATCGAGCAGCAGGCCCTCTACAATGCCCTCAACTTCGACGTCCCCCCGCTCGACCTGGGGAGCTTCACCGGGCAGGACTTCAGGCAGAACACGACAGTCGGCCTGACGGTCATCTCGTCCATGTTATGCCCCTCCGAGAGCATCAACACCCAGCCGACGCTCCTCACGGGGGGGGACTTCGCCCGCACCAATTATGCCGGGAACTACGGCGGCCCCGCTCAGTTCGCCTCGTGCAGCGGCCTGATCATCCCCTCCAAGGGGGCCTTCGGGGTGCCCAGCACCGCGGGCGTGGCCTCCCTGGCCTCGGCGAGGGACGGGACCAGCAACACGGCGCTGTTCAGCGAGCACCTCATCTTCGCGGGCCCGCCCTCCCCCGCCGGGTCGAATACCGCCAAGCGGGCCCTGTTCCAGCTCGACTCGATCGTCCTGACCTACGACACCGGCGACGTGGCGAATCTGCGATCGTTCGTCGCCGCGTGCAAGAGCATCCCCAACGGGACGCAGCCATCGAGCGCGGAGTCCTTCGGGGCGGCCTGGGCCCTGGCCCAGGGCTTCAGCACCGCGACCACCGGCTACACCCACGTGATGACCCCGAACAGCGACTCGTGCACTGGGAGGCAGGGGGGCCTGTTCGACTTCTCCGCCGATGGCTCCCAGGGGGGGTTCGCCGCCGCGATCACGGCGACCAGCGACCACCCCGGCGGGGTCAACGTCTGCATGGGCGACGGCTCGGTCCGATTTGTGAAGGACACGATCGCCCAGGAGACCTGGTGGGCCCTGGGCTCACGCAAGGGGGGCGAGGTCATCTCGGCCGACGCCTATTAATCTCGCCTGCCGGGGCAAGCCCCGGGGGCGTTCCGACATAGGGGGGCTGACGCCTTACACGGGGCGGATCGAATCCGGGCCCGGGGGTTGACCAGCCCCTCCCAAGGAGGACGAATCGATGCGTTGTCTGCGTGCGGCGACCGGGGCGGCCGCCCTGGCATGCCTCGTATCCGGCTGCGGCGGGGGCGAGCCGGCGGCGGCGACCGGCCTCGACGAGATCCCGGCCCCGACCCGGAGGCTCCAGGAAAGCGAGCGATTCAACGACCCCGCATTCAAGAAAATGATGGAACAGGGCGGGCCCAAGAGTTGGTCGCCCGAGATGATGAAGCGGACGCCGGGGGGCGGTGCCAATTGACGAGGGCCGGTGCGGATCGGGAGCGGTAAGCGGGCCCCGAACTCGGGGGGTAGTCAGTTCGGCGGGGCTCCCCCGCCTCCCGCCCCAGCAGGAGTCGGGGCACTCGCCACCGGCGCCCCGGGCGGATACCCATCCGCCGTCGCGTCCCGGGTTGGGTGAAACCGAGCATCATCCGGCGCGGGAGGGGCCGGGCGATCTCCATCCCAGAGAGACGACCGTTCGTCGCGAGCGGGGACCACTCCGCGATTGATCCCGCATCCAAAGCCGAAGGGAGGGACGTGCGAACCATGACTGGATCAGCCCCCGAACCGACTCCTGTTCCCGGGGAGATCTCCGAGGAGTCGAGGGGCTTGCCGGGCTCGCCCCCGAGAGGCGGGCCGGCCCCGGCCGGCCTCGGCCGTCCCGCCCTCCTGCTGACCTTTGCCGTTGGCCTGGCGGTCGGGGCCGTCTCCTGGCTTGTCGGCGAGGTGGCCGAGGGCGTCTTCGAGCCCGAGCGCGTGCCGGCGGTCATCCGGAGCGGCGTCGAGACCGAGTTGATCACGCCCGCGGCGAGCGCGGCCGCCACCGTGAAGAACGTGGCCCTCTCCTCGGGGCTGTTCGGGGCGATGCTCGGGGCGGCCCTGGGCCTGACCGGCGGGCGAATCCGCCGCTCTGCCGCCCGGGGGTTGCGCGCTGCTTTGGTCGGACTGGTTTCGGGTACCGTCGCGGGGACGGTGGCGGCCCTGGCCCTCGTGACGCTCTATTATCGCTCATATACCGACTTCATCCCGAAAGGACTCGTTCAGCCGCTGCTCATGCACGCCGGGATCTGGGGGGCGATCGGCGCCGCAGGCGGCCTCGCGTTCGGGCTGGGATGGGGAGGACGCGTCCAGGGGGCGAGGGGCCTGATCGGCGGCCTGGTCGGCGCATCGCTCGGGGCGGCCATCTACGAGATCGTGGGCGCCTTGGCGTTCCCGCTGGGCCGGACCTTCGAGCCGACGGCGTTGGAGTGGCTCCCCCGGTTGCTGGCCCGTCTCCTCGTCGCGAGCCTCGCCGCGGTCGGCGCGGCCCTGGTGGTCCCCGGGCCGAGCCGGAGTGAGAAGGCCTGAGCCGATTCACCGCCTCTCCGGGCGGACCCTGATGGTCGTCGGGTGAACCCGACGACCCGGAGGCATCTTGCATGGCTTGGTCGACTCGGGGAAGTCGAGGCGGGGCCTCATGCCGGGCGATCGCGGGCCTCACGCTGGTCATGGCCGGTTGCGAGGCGAACCCCAACGACGATCCGGCCGGGACGGGGGCCCAGACCGGTCGGATCGTCGTGGCGAGTCATGAGGAGATCGGACTCCGCTTCGGCCTGAGCGATCGCATGGCGTATCTCGGCCTGGCGGATTCGCTGGCGACCACGCCGAAGACCCCCAGCCCCTTCCGGTTTACCGACATCCTCGAGGGGAGTGGGGTTGACTTCGTCCACGTCTCCGGCACGACCGCCGACCGGTACTTCCCGACCGCCTTCGGCTCGGGCGTGGCGATGGTCGACTACGACGGCGACGGCCGACTCGACCTCTACTTCGCCACCTGCACCTTCCTCCCGCTGGGGACGGCCGAGGCCGGCCCGAACAAGCTTTACAAGAACCTCGGCGGTGGCATGTTCGAGGACGTGACCGCGGAGGCCGGCCTGGACTTCCGCGGGTTCTGCCACGGGATCATCGCCGGGGACGTCGACAACGACGGCGACCAGGACCTCTTCCTGTGCAACGTCGGCCCGAACGCCCTCTTCCTCAACGAAGGCGACGGCACGTTTCGGGACGTCAGCCGGGACGCCGGGATCGACGCGCCGGCCTGGTCGATGGGCGGGGTCATGCTCGACTACGACGGAGACGGCGACCTGGACCTCTTCGTCGCCAACTACGGCGATTACGAGTTCCTGCGGACTCCCAGGCCCTGCGGTTCCGATCGGATCCCCATCTACTGCCAGCCCGGCGGTGTCCCGACGGCCAGGCATATGCTCTACCGCAATGACGGCGAGGGGACGTTCACCGACGTGACCGACGAGGCGGGGTTGGGCCGCGACGACGGTCGCGGCTTCGGCGCCGTGGCGGCCGATCTCAACGGCGATGTCCTGGTCGACCTCTACGTCGTGAACGACTTGCGGCCGAATTTCCTCTTCCTCAACAGGGGCGACGGGACGTTCGAGGACGCGACCGAGACCTCGGGGGCCGGGCTCGATGCCACGGGCGGGCCGCAGGCGAGCATGGGGGTCGACGCCGAGGACTGCGACGGCGACGGCCTGCCCGAGCTCCTGGCATCCAACTTCCAGTACGAGTACACCGCCCTTTACCGGAACCTGACCGACTCGACGTCGGCGACCGCCGATCGCGGGGGAGTCCCGCCGGCCGGCTTCCATGATTCCTCGGCGGAAGTCGGCCTGGTTGATGACAGCCGGCCGTACGTCGGCTGGGGCTGCGCCCTGGCCGACTTCGACAACGACGGCTGGCCCGATTGCTTCGTGGCCAACGGCCACATCGACAGCAACCGCAACGAACTGTCGCCGGTGCTCAGCTATCTCCAGCCGCCGATGCTCCACCGCAACGTCCCCGTCGGCGACTCGGGGGCGATCGCCCCCGGCGTCGGGCGACGGTTCCAGCTCGCCACCCTCGGAGTGGGGCCCTACTTCGCCTCCCGCCATGCCGGGCGTGGCGCGGCGTTCGGCGACCTCGACGACGACGGCGACATCGACATCGTCGTCAACCATCGGGACGGCGCCCCGGCCATCCTCCGCAACGACACCCCGGGCAATCACGCCTGGATCCGCCTGGAGCTGGTCGGGGACCGGAGCAACCGCGACGCGATCGGCGCCCGCGTCGAGGTCGAGGCCGGCGGGAGGACCATCACCCGCCAGCGCAAATCCGGCTCCAGCATGTGCTCGTCGAACGATCCCCGCCTGCTGGTCGGCCTTGGATCGGTCGAGGAAGTCGCCCGGTTGAGGATCCGTTGGCCTTCGGGCACCGTCAGCACCCTGGAGCAACTGGCGACCAACACCACCTACGAGGTCTTCGAGCCCGACAACGAGGAGGGCGAGGTGGCGGCGGTCGCCATGCCTTGAATCCCTCACCAATGCGCCGGCGAGTCAGCCGGAAGTAATTGAGTCGACATTGGTAGCCGACGGTCGCGTTGCGTGCTTCGGTCCGAAACGCCGCAGGCCGATCAGACCGAGCGCCTCAAGATCGAGAGACTCCCCGATCGCGACATCGGCGTGCCTTACCCGCACCGGGGTGGCCGGCGGGCCGAGGTGCCCTTCCGCACCCTGACGTCCGACGGCGAGGGCCTGCTGGTCACCGACGCCCTCGACCCGACGGTCCGACGCGACTCATGGAACGGCCGGGGGTGCGGACGCTGACCATCCTCTCGGCCGAGAGGATGGAGTTCCCGGCCGCCGTCGTGACGGCGCCGAATTCGCTTTCAGACCTCTCGACCGGGACGTCGCGGCGGACGTCACCCTGCTCGTCGTGGGCCTGACCTGTGCGATGACCCGCCCGGCGGCGACCGGGAGCGGCAGCGGCGCAAGCCGAGCCACGACGCCTGGTCGATCGATGAACGAGACGTCGGCCGCCCTCGGGAGGCTCGCACCGCTCCGACTCGGCGATGCCCTGGCCGTCGCTTTGCATGTCGGGGCCGATGCGGCCTGTGGAGCCAAGGGCCAGGGCACACGTCGACTCGTATCATCGTCGCGATCCGGTCGGGCGAGAAGCGGACGGGGCGGGACGTCCCCCGGCTGAGGACCCTGCTGGTGTTGTGTCTCGTTCCTGTGCTCCTGCGCCCGGTCATGTCCGGGGCGCTGTCGAGGGGGCCCGAGCCGATGGCCGAAGCCGACCGAATCCGCTGGGACGCCCGACACCGCGAGCAGGCCGGCAGGGAGCATGGGCCGTCGCCCTTCGCCGTGTCGCTCGACGGCCTGCTTCCGCACCGGGGACGGGCGCTGGACGTGGCCGGGGGCACCGGCCGCCACGCCCTCTGGCTGGCCCGGCGCGGCCTCGACGTCACCCTGGCCGACCTTTCCGGCGTCGCGTTGGAGATCGCCGCCGGGCGGGCCGACCGGGAAGGCCTTCCGCTCCGGACGGTGACGATCGACCTGGAGGCCGGGCCGGCGCCCGAAGGGCCATGGGACCTGATCGTGTGCGTCGACTTCCTCTGGCGCCCCCTGCTCGCCGGACTCCCGACGGCCTTGCACCCGGGCGGTCTTCTGCTGGTCGCCCACCCGACCCGGTCCAACCTGCGCCGCCACGAACGGCCCGGCCCGAGGCACCTGCTGGACGACGGCGAGCTGCCCGGCCTGATCCGGGGGCTGGAGGTCCTGCACGACGAGGAGGGCTGGACGCCCGAGGGCCGCCACGAGGCGCGGCTCGTCGCCCGGCGACCCGCCCCGGAGGCCGGCCGATGAGCGAAGCCGCGCAGCATGCCGAGGTGGTCGTGAACGGCGTCGCCCTGCACGTCGCCCAGTCCGGGCCGACGGACGGCCCGCCCGTGATCTTGCTGCACGGCTTCCCCGAGCCGTGGTCCTGCTGGCGGCACCAGATCGGCCCGCTGGCCGACGCGGGGTTCCGCGTCCTGGCCCCCGACCAGCGCGGCTACAACACCTCCGACAAGCCCGAGGGCACCGCCGCCTACGCCCTCGACGTGCTGGCGGCCGACGTCATCGGGCTGATCGACGCGGGAGGCTGGCGGCGGGCGTCGCTGGTGGGCCACGACTGGGGAGGCCTGGTCGCCTGGTGGGCGGCGCTGAGGCACCCGGACCGCGTCGACCGGCTGGCGATCCTCAACGCACCGCACCCGGTGGCCTTCCGCCGTCACGTCCGGACGCAACCGTCCCAGCTCCTGCGGAGCTGGTACGTCCTGTTCTTCCAGCTGCCTCGTGTCCCCGAGGCCCACTTCCGGAGGGGAAACTGGCGGGCGCTGACCCGGGCGCTGGTGGCGACGAGCCGCCCGGGGACGTTCGCCGAGGAGGATCTGGATCGATACCGGCGGGCGTGGTCGGAGCCGGGGGCGATTACCGCGATGATCCACTGGTATCGGGCCGCCGTGCGGCACCGGCCGGTCCCGCCGGCCGACCCGCGCGTCCGCGTGCCGACGCTGCTGCTCTGGGGGCCGGGGGACCGCTTCCTGTCCCGGGGGCTGGCCCCGGCCAGCCTCGCCCTCTGCGACGCGGGGCGGCTGGAATGGGTCGAGGGGGCGACGCACTGGCTGCACCACGAGGAGCCCGAGGCGGTCAATCGCCTGCTGCTCGACTTCCTGGGAGCCCCCCGGCACGGTCCCTGAGCCATGCGGCGGGTCAAGCCCAAGCGTCGGCGCATGGGCCCCGCCGTGGCTGTCGCGTCCACCGCTCCGGTGGGCGCACAGCCTCGTGCGGCCGGGCCATCGAGCGGCCCGGTGCCGATATCACCATCGGTCCGCCTACGTCCCGCAGAAGGTGCGGTAGCCGCACTCGTCGGCAGGAGGCTCGCGGTACTCAGCCAGCTCCGCTCTCGCCTCATACGGCGACGCCAGCGCCGTCAGCAGTCGGTGCAGTGGCGCCATGTCGTCGCGATCCTCGGCGGCGGACAGGGCCTCCTCCACCCGCGGGTTCCGAGGGATGACCGCCGGGTTGACGGCGCGCATCACGGCATTGGTCGAGGCGAGCGATCGGCCTTCACGGCAGAGCCGCTCCTGCCACCGTGCGTACCAGGCCTGGAAGCCCGGGTCCTGGTACCGGTCGCCGGCCGGAGTCCCGTCGGACAGGTCGCGGAACGTGTTGGTGAAGTCGGCCCGGGATCCCTGCATCCAGCCGAGCAGCGATTGGACCAGCTCGGCGTCACCCGCCTCGTCCGTCCGGAGCCCCAGCTTCTTGCGCATCCCGGCCAGCCAATTCTCCTCGAACCGGACAGCGAAGTCGTCCAGCACCTCCGTGGCGACCGCGACCGCCTCCTCCGGGTCGGGGTCGAGCAGCGGCAGCAGGGCCTCGGCGAACCGGGCCAGGTTCCACCGGGCGATCTTCGGCTGGTTGCCGTAGGCGTACCGGCCATGGAGGTCGATCGAGCTGAACACCGTGCCCGGGTCGTAGGCGTTCATGAACGCGCAGGGCCCGTAGTCGATCGTCTCTCCGGAGATCGCCATGTTGTCGGTGTTCATCACCCCGTGGACGAACCCGGCGAGCTGCCATCGGGCGACCAGTGAGGCCTGGCGGTCCGCGACCGCCCGGAAGAACTCCAGGTACTTCCTCGAGGCGTCGGCGAGCTCCGGATAATGGCGATCGACCGCGTAGTCCGCCAGCGCCCGCAGGGCGGGCTCATCCTCGAGGGCCGCCGCGTACTGGAAGGTCCCGACGCGGAGGTGGCTGGCGGCCACGCGGGTCAGGACCGCCCCGTGCCGGGCCGTCTCCCGGTAGACCGGCTCGCCGGTGGTGACGACCGCGAGGCTCCGAGTGGTGGGGATGCCGAGGGCGGCCATGGCCTCGCTGATGAGGTACTCGCGCAGCATTGGCCCGAGCGCCGCCCGCCCGTCCCCGCCGCGGGAGAACCGCGTCCGCCCCGTCCCCTTGAACTGGATGTCGACGAGCCGGCCGTCGGGCGTGCGGTGCTCGCCCAGCAAAATGGCGCGGCCGTCGCCGAGCATGGTGAGGTGGCCGAACTGGTGCCCGGCGTAGGCCTGGGCGATCGGCCGGCTCCCGGCCGGCGGGTCCTGGCCCGCGAACAGGGCCGCGGCGGCCTCCGTCGTGATCGCCCCGAGGTCGAGGCCGAGTTCGTCCGCCAGGCGGTCGTTGAGGATCGACACCCGAGGCTCCCGCACCGCGGCGGGGGTGGCCGGGACGAAGAAGTCCTCCGGCAGCCTCGCGTAGGAGTTGTCGAACCTCCAGCCCAGTCCTCGTTCGTCTGCAACCGATGCCATCGGAATACCCATCCGTTCCTCCGCCGACCCTCCCGAAGCCCAGATACCAAGCGGGGCAAGGGTCATGAGTCGCTCATACGCGGATCGGCGGTCTGGGGTTCGAGCCCGGCGCCTCGCTCGAATCCTCGATCGCCGAGGTGCCACGGCGCGGGGAGGCCTTCGATCGGACGCTTCAGGGATCGACTCGCCCCAAATCGAGCGACAGTACCTCCCAGACCTCCAATGCGTCACCGCTCCCCGAGACACAGCCACGTTGCATGCTTCGGTCCGAAATGCCGAAGGGCGTTCGGTCGTCTCCCCTCTCCGGCGGCTTCTCGCTCGGATCGACAGGTCGCATGCAATTGTGCGTTAGCTGCAAGGAGCCCCGTTCGAGCCGCCCTCGCGACCCCGGGTAGGGGAAGGCTGGGGGTCACCTCAATTCTGGGACATCCACGAAGGCCGGCGTCAGCGCGGGGAAGGTTGCCCGGGCCGTGAGTGACGGACTGGCCCACGTCGGCTGCAGAATAGGCGTATGGGAAGGCGTATGCGCGCCCTCCAGTGAGGTGACCATATGGAGAAAAGGTCGTGATTCGCGGTGTTTGGTGGTCGTCGTGGGCCGGTCTCGGAAACCGGTGTACCGGGCAACCGGTACCGTGGGTTCGAATCCCACCTCCTCCGCTAGCAAACTGTTGAGACAGTGATCCTTATGCCGAACGCCGCGTCCCGGACGCGGCGTTCGGCGATTCCGGTCCGGTCGCAGGACCGGCCCGGATCATATTCGTCTTGTCGTATCCCGTCGCATGTCGGCGGACCGGTAGGCGTACACAGCAGGGTTCTCAGGTCGACCCCGACCTGCTGTGGAGCGGTCGTCGAACGCAGGGAGGTCCCCGTCGCCGGCCTACGCGTGGCCCGGCTGGTCCTGCCCTCAGACCTTCCTTCCCCTTCGGCGTCACGTCGGAACTCTCGCGACAGGCGGATCGGCCGCCCCGCTCACGGCAGGTCGTCGGCCGCCCCGCTCACCGGCGATCCGGTGCATCCCGCGGGGAGGCGGGCTCCGGGACACCAACGTCAGGGGCCCGGACCCGGAGCCACCCTCATCGCCCCGCCCGGTGGTTGAGGGACAGGAACGTGCCCAGCTTGGAGGCGGTAAGGACATCGGGCGTCCCGTCGCCGTCGAGGTCGGTCGCCGCGATCTGCACGCCGACCCCGGAGGCGTCGTCGATGAGGTGGGGCTCGTCTCGCACCGAGCTGCCGGGCCCTCGGGAGGGCCGGAACCAGTAGACCACCGGATCGGCCCCTGGCTCCTCGTCACCGGTCGGGCCGTGCGCCCAGCGGCGCTTACCGGTCACGAGGTCGGTCAGGCCGTCGCCGTCGATGTCCGCCATCGCCATGGCGTGCGGCTGGGAGAACGCCACCCCATGGCGGCGTTCCTCGGAGCGGTCGTCCATGATCGGGTGCCGACGGACCGTGATCTCACCCCCCTCAAGGACCTGCTCGAACCAGGCCAGGCATCAGCCGTGGGCGTCGAGGCCGGTGAGGAGATCATTGTCGCCGACGTCGAGGCCGTCGCAGTAATCGCCGTCCGACTCCAGCGTCCGCTTCTCGAAAGCGACCGGGGCCGACACCTGGCCCCCCTGCACGCCGCCGCATCCCAGCAGGAGCGCCGCGGCGGTCGCGGCCGGGGCGTGCGACTATCCCCTGCGGATCGGTGCGGGCATCGCTCGAGGCCCTCTCGGTCGGATCGGGACCCCCGGCAGGACGCGGGGGCGGGCGTTCAGTCGGACCACTCGTCGCCCGGGTCGAAGGGGGGGACCACGACGTTGAGGATGGTCATGCGTCCGACGGCCCGGTGCCGGACCCCGGGCGGGATCAGCACCGAGACGCCCGGGTGCACCGCCACCGACTCGCCGTCCAGCTCCACCGCGGCCCCCGGACCGCACTCCAGGACGTAATAAATCTCGGTGTGGTCGCGGTGGTAGTGGGCGCGGGCGTCGTCCTCGATCTCCACGCGGTGCAGGCTGGCCGGGGCGCCGGGCACGTCGCCGAAGGCCCTCCGGGCCCAGCCGCACGGGCAGCGGACCGCGGGGATCGCGGCGAACTCGGCCACATGCGGGCGAGGCGCCCGGTCGTCGTCCCGGCTCATGGCTCCTCCCTACCCCGCCCCACGCCCGTCCCGACGAAGGTGCGGGTCCGGGCCCTCGGTCGGGGTGACTCATCCGCGGTCGTCGGGTCGCCGGACGACCCACCCGGTGCGACCGGGCCTCGTCGGCCGGGGAGCGCCACCGAGGCGAGCCCGCCCCCAGCGTATCCGCGCGCCGAGCCGGCCGCCACGGTCGTTCAGGGGTCCTCGTGCGTCCCGACCGGGGCAGGCGGGCGGAGCGATTCGATCCTCGCCCGCGCGGCCCGCTCGATCCAGGACGTGGGGCAATCTTCGCAGAGGCGCTCGAAAAGCCGGATCGCCTCCTCCGTGTCGCCCGAACGGGCGAGCTCGTTCGCCCGGTTGAACCGCTCCTCGCCGGTGGTGAGCACGGTGGCCATGATCCGGATGGCCTCCTCCGCGGTCACGTTCGACGGCACCTTCGCGAGCACCGGCGGCTCGGGCTCGGTCAGGAGGCCGTAGGCGCCGGGGACCCGCTCGCGGAACAGGCGACCGCGCAGGTCGGCCTGGGTGTTGAAGGCGTCCCCGCCCTCACGCCCGCCCCACGGGTCGATGTCGGCGATCGCCAGCGCGTCGGCCCCCTCGGCGGTGGCGAGGACCCTGCCCCGCGGCGAGATGACCATGCTGCCCTGGCCTCGCATCGCCACGACCAGGTAGACGAAGTTCTCGGCGGCCCGCGTGCGGAAGGCGGCCAGGCTGATGTCGTCGTCGCCGAAGGCGGCCCCGCCGAGCGTCGGGTGGACCACGACGTCGGCCCCCTGCAGCGCCAGGCAGCGCGCCGCCTCGGGGAAGATCATGTCGTAGCAGATCAGCATGCCGACCGCCCCCAGGTCCGGCGTGGGGAAGACCGGGAACTCGTCGCCCCGCGCGCGGGACTGCTCGGTCAGCGGCAGGTTGACCTTGCGGTAGCGGCCGATCTCGTCCCCGTCGCGGCCGAGCAGGAACGCGGTGTTGTACGTGCGGCCGTCCTGGTCGATGGCGTCGCTGCAGAGGACCAGGTACATGCGGTGCCCCGCCGCCGCCCGGCCGAGCCGGTCGAGCATGCGGCTCACCGCTTCGGGGAGGACGGCATCGAGGGCCTCAGGGTGTGCCGCCTCCCAGTTGAGCAGCCCCAGGGTGTCCTCGGGGAAGGCCAGGGCGTCGCAGCCGGCGTCCCCGGCCTCGTGGACGAGCCGCTCCAGCTCCGAGAGCGAGCGATCGACCCGGGCGAGGACCTCC
The DNA here is from genome assembly GCF_007752535.1 of Tautonia plasticadhaerens. Classification (GTDB taxonomy): domain Bacteria; phylum Planctomycetota; class Planctomycetia; order Isosphaerales; family Isosphaeraceae; genus Tautonia; species Tautonia plasticadhaerens. The sequence continues at coordinate 6,960,835 of NZ_CP036426.1, read as the reverse complement.
GCGGGCTCTAGGTGGAAGTCGATCGTCCGGTTCCCCGGCTGGGCTGCGGCCACGCGCATCGACGCGCGGCCGTTTCGGGACCGATCCGCGGCCGGGTCGTCCTCCGGGCGCCTCGTCCCGACGACCAGCTCGTCGATCCGGAGCGTCTGCTCGTGCGGCAGCAGGCCGGGGCCGAAGTAGGGCGCCAGCAGGATCTGGTTGAATTCCATCCCCGGGAAGTCGGTCGAGCGGAGGACGACGTCGGAGCGATCGACGACGAGCTCCCCGTCAAACCAGGCGCGGACGACGCCGTCCGCGTTGGGTCGATCCCGCTCGAGGTCGAGGGTGTTCAGGCGGAACTGCGCCTCGACGCAGTGCCAGGCGTCGTCGGTGAAGAGTGTCTCCTCGCTGTCGAAGAACGATCCGTTGACGCCCCCGCGGAGCGGGCCCTGGGTCGGGCCGTGGGGCGCGTCCCGGTTCTCGATGTCCTGGGCCGCGAGGCGGAGCCGGCCCTCCTGCGGCTCGACGTAGACCGTCAGGCGGCTCGCGGCCGGGCCTTGGTATTTCCCGTTCTCGGTCGTCAGGAGCTGGATCAGGTGGGGGTGGTAGGGCCGCCCGGACCAGCCCCAGCCCTCCGAGAGCTTGAGGAAGAACCGCACGTAGACGGCCTCCGTCGGCTCGAAGAGGCGCCGCAGGGCGGGTGAGCCCTCGGGCGTCGTCGTGCCCGGCTCCCAGTGGTAAGCGATGCAGCCGTCGCCCGACCGGGCCTCCTCCCCGGCGATGACGAACTCCCGGCCGTCGTACCAGCCGCCATCGGGCAGGCGGTCGTCATCGAAGCCCTCGCGGAAGCGCACGCCGTCCCCCCCGTCGCCCGGCCGGGCGGGCAGGGCCCCGGGGGTCGCGGCCAGCAGGGCGGCCGCCGCCACGAAGCACCGCGCGATCGACGGACGTCCCATTCGACCCCGGCTCCTGTCTCGCATCGGTCACCTCGGTGTCTCGATCAGGGTCATTCGGGCACCCGCCGGTGCGGCCAGACGGCCCGGCGGATCTGATCAGGAGATTCGTACGTCGGCCCGGGATCGACGCGTCAAGGGCCGGTGTATTCGTGGGCGCCGACGTCCGGGGCCTCGTCGCGCGGGTTCCGATCGATGTCCGCGGTCACCTCGGGCACGGGGGAGGCCCCGTCGATGGCGTCGGTGGCCGCGGCGGTCAGCCGTAGGTTCCCCTCCCCCGGGGCGACGAAGGAGGCGGTGAACTCCCCGATCAGGTTTCCCCTCATCGTGATCGCACTCCCGGATTCGACGCGAGGCGGGGGCCCGCTGAGCAGGTTGTTGACGACCCGGAGGCGGTCGTTGCCGTGGACCACGCGGATCAGCCGGCCGAGGCGGCTGCGGGGGTCGTGGACCGTGTTGTGGAGGATCGAGCAATCGCGCGTGTCGTCCGCCAGGATGCCGTTCTCGGGCACGCGGCAGAGCATGTTGTTCCGCACGACCACGCCGGTGCAGTGGACTTCGACGTCGTCCGGCTTGTGCGAGTTGCCCAGGCAGATGCCCGAGTCGCAGTCCACGATCACGTTCCGCTCGACGACGCAGTCGCGGGCGTCGTGCCAGAGGAAGATCGCCCCCCGGCCGCTCCCGGTGCGGCCCCGGATTCCGAGGAAGACGTTGTCGCGGATCGCCCAGTCGCTCGGGTACATCACGTCGATCCCGCCGACGTAGTTCCCATCGAAGGTCTGCGGCGTGTCGGCCGGGTCGTCCTCGAACCGCTTGGCACGGTCGTTCACGAACAGGCAATACTCGATCACGCAGCCGCGCGGCCGGGTCGCCTCCCGGCCGTCCTCGGGGACCTTCACCCCCTTGATGGCGCGCTGCCAGATGTTCCGGAGGATGCAGTTCCGGATGGTCGCCCGCTGCACCCCGGTGTCGGTGTCGAGCTTGATCCCGTTCCAGCGGACGTTGCGGACGGTCAGGTCGGCGATGGTCACGTCGGAGCAGGATCGGAGCGTGAGCAGCTCTCCGAGCGTACCGCCGCCGTCGAGCACCACGCGCCGCCGACTGCCGGATGCGCCGCGCAGGGTCACGCCGTCGGTGGCGACGACCACGGTCTCGGTCACGGGGTAGACGCCGTCGGCGAGCAGGATCGTGCCGCCCGGCGTCACGCGACGGGCGGCCTCGTGGAGCCCTGCGACATCCGAGACGCGGATCACCTCGCCCGCCGGGGGCGGCAGCGGAGGCGCCTGGGGGAACCACGGACGTTGGGCGGCCTCGTCCGCCGGCGCGTCGGCCTGCCGCGGCGCGGCAAGCGCCTCGAGGACCCCGGCATAGGCTATGAGCACGACGGCGTTCCGCAGGTTGTAGCCATGATTGCGCAACGCCTCCTCGGAGTAGTCGCCGCGGAATCGATCCGGGGCGCTGGGGTGGACGCCGTCTCGTGCCAGCGGCGTCGGCACGTCGTAGCCCTCGTACTGCCGGAACGCCTCGGAGGCCCCGTCCCAGTCGTCGGGGCGTCGCCGGAGGATCTCGGCGTGGTAGTCGACGAGCGGGACGGACAGATCCCGGGCCACCTCTCGGGCGCCCTCGGAGAAGGCCGCAGCCTCGGCCGCGAGGCCGTGACGGGGCGGGATCGTGCTCAGGAGCACGACCGTCCCGTTGTCGAGGCAGCGCCGGACGACGGACCGGAGCCCACGCGCGTAGTCTACCGGGCGGAGCTGGCCAAGGTCGTTCGTGCCGAACATGAGCAGCGCCACCTCGGGGTTGAGCGTCTGGAGCCAGGCATCCACGTTCTCCTCGGCCCAGCCGACCGCCCTCCCACCCTCGTTGCCGAACTCCGGCCCCTTCCAGTCCCGCCAGCACTCGGGACGCATCCGGTCCTCGACGAGCCGGTAGGCCCGCTCCAATTCGGGCGAAGCATTCCGGCGCTCGTGCGGCAGGGGGGACCAGAACGCGAGGCTCACGGTGATCGAGTCGCCGAAGTGCGCGAAGGTCCCCGGCGTTCCGGTGAATCGGTCGTGGACCTTCGCCATGGCCTCACGCCAGCCGGGCTCGTCCCCCCGGGCGGTCGCCCGACCCGTTCCCCCGGCCAGGGCGGAGCCGACCAGAAGGCAGGCCGCGACGAAAGGCGCTCGTCTCGGGCTCGTCATGTCAGACCTCGCGCTCGTTCGGCACCACGAAGGGCCGGCGGTATTCTCGGGTCAGCAGGGCGTCGGCCTCCGGGGCACCCGAGAGCGACTCCCGATCGGGATCGATGCGCGGGAGCGGGCCGACGTAGGCGACCCCGTCCCCCTCCTGCCGGCCGAACTGGTCGGCGTGCACGCGACCGCGGATCCGACAGCCGATCACCGCGTGCCGGATCCTGTCGTTGGGCGAGCCTCGCCCCGGGGCCTGGGCCCGCAGCCTCCGCCCGTACGAGCCGGCGGAGACGGCCGTCGCCGCCGCGATCATCGACTCCTCGAAGAAGCGTCTTCGGGTGGTCCGTGGCATGATGATCTCCGAGTCCTCTGGTGCGTGTGGTCGATCGGGGGGTGCCGGGTCATGGCGCGTCGGGGACGTCGACCCACTCCTTCCGCTCGAACGGCGAGGTGGCGGAGGACGAGGCGGGCAGGAAGGGGAAGAGGCGGGCGCGGGCCCCGGCGTCCAGCGGCGCGCCGAACTCCGACACCTCGAACGCCTCGATGTAGCGGATCTGCCCGCCCCGGCCGGGGTCGTAGGTCCGGACGACCAAGTCGCGATGGCGGTCGGCGAGCGGCTCGATGCGGCGTCGGATGCGACCTGCCAGCCACTCGCGGCGGAGGTCGTCCCCCTCCGGCACCTCGCCGGGGTGGCCGGCGTTGAAGGGAAGCCATTCGTAGAACTGAGACCGGTGGCAGTGCAGCATGGCCACGAGGCGGTCCAGCTCGTCCCCGATGTCGACGACGACGTGCGGCTCGAAGGGGCACGGCCGCCTGAAGGCGTCGGAGAAATAGAGGATCACGGGGCTGGTCGGCAGGTGCGGCACGTCGGGGCAGATCGCGGGCACGGTGACGAGGTACGAGGCATCCTGGACGAGCAGCCCGGCGAAGCGATGGTCGGGGTGATAGTCCGTCGATCGATGCGTGACGATCAGGTCGGGGCGGAAGGACCGGATCCGGCGGATCAGGTCGAGGCGATATTCCAGGCGATCGTCCAGCTCGCCGTCGGGGTGGTCGAGCACCTCGTAGGTCACGCCGATAACCGCGGCGGCCGCCTGCGCCTCGGCCCGGCGGCGAAGGGCGAGCGGCTCGCCGTGCGTCTCGTGGTGCCCGGCCCGGCCGTCGGTCAGGCTCACCAGGCGGACGACGAAGCCGAGCGAGGCCCATTTGGCCGCCGTCCCGCCGGCCTTGATGTCGGCGTCATCCGGGTGGGCGCCGATGAGCAGGATTCGCGGCGGTGGTCCCGCCATGGCGGCCTCCTCCCGTCCGGGGTGATCGCGAGCGGCCCTGGCCCCGGGGCATCCAATCCGGGGACATCGCCAGTGTCTCATCCGGGGGAGGCCTCGTCGAGATGATCGAGGGTCAGGGCGAACCGCGGGCAAGCTTGGCGATAAGAATTATAAAGTTTCCTGCATATACTGTAATCCGATGATCAATAAATTTTCCGTGAGATGAGCCTGGGCTTCGCCCCGCTCCCCCGCTTCGGGCCACGCTGGCGAGGCACGGTGTTCAGCACTTCAACGAGCTGGGATCGCGAGGCATCCGAGCCGAGGACGGCGACAGGCATCACCCCTCCGGGAGAATGCTGTCGGCGATCCGCTCGATCTCGTCCGGGTCGGCCGGCTTGACCAGGTGATGGTCGAAGCCGACCTCCCGCGTCCGACGCCGGTCCTCCTCCTGACCCCACCCGGTGAGCGCGGCCAGCGTCACGCCGACCAGCTCCGTGCTCTCGCGGATGCGGCGGGCGACCTCGTAGCCGCTCATCCCCGGCAGCCCCAGGTCGAGCAGGATCAGTTGCGGCCGGTAGGTGGCGAGCAGTCGCAACGCCTCGGGCCCGTCGTGGGCGACCTTCACCCGGTGTCCCCGCATCTTCAGAAGCCGTGCCAGAGTCACGGCGGAGTCCCGGTTGTCGTCGACCACCAGGATGTCGGGCCGGTGGCCGGCGGGTGCGGCCGCCGCGACGGGCGGGATGTCCGCGAGGGCCGCCGCCTCCGCGGCCAGGGGGATCCGCACGATGAACGTGCTGCCCTGCCCGGGGCCGGGGCTCTCGGCCGCCACCGTGCCGCCGTGCATCTCGACCAGTCGCTTGACCAGCGTCAGCCCGATGCCGAGGCCGCCCTGCGACCGCTCCAGCGACGTGCCCACCTGGGTGAACATCCCGAAGACCTTCGGCAGCATCTCGGGCGGGATGCCCACCCCGGTGTCGGCGACCTTGATCACCGCATGCCCGTCGTCGCGAGCGACGCCCAGCGAGATCCGCCCGCCCTGCGGGGTGTACTTGGCGGCGTTGTTCAGCAGGTTCGCCAGCACTTGCACCAACCGGGTGCGGTCGCCCTCGACGACCAGGGGCTCGCGCGGGATCCGCAGGCCGAGCTCGTGGCCGGCCTCCTCGATCGACTGCCGGTTCGTCTCCACCGCCGCGTCGACGATCGCCCGCAGCGGGACGCGTTCCAGCCGCAGGGCCACCTTGCCGCTCGAAACCCGGGCCACGTCCATCAGGTCGTCGACCAGGTGGGTGATGTGCCGAAGTTGCCGGTCCATCATCGAGAGGGTCTCGCCGGCGACCTCGGCCGTGTCCCCGTCCATCCGCAGGATCTGCAGGCCGTTGCGGATCGGGGCGAGGGGGTTGCGCAGCTCGTGGGCCAACGTCGCCAGGAACTCGTCCTTGCGGCGGTCCTGCTCCTGCAGCGTGCGGTAGAGCTGGGCGTTCTCGATCGCGGCCGTCACCCGCTCGGCCAGATTCTGGGCCACCTGCAACTCCGCCGGGCCGAATCGTCGGCGGGCGGAGGAGCTGAGGAACGTCATCCCGCCGATCACCCGGCCTCGGGAGAGCAGCGGGACGCAGAGGTATGAGCGGATGCCGAGGCCCCGCAGCCTGGCCAGCCGATCGGCCCCCTGCGGCGCGGTCGCCGGGTCGGCCTCGGCCAGGTCGAAGACCACCTCCGGCTCGCCGGTGCGCAGCACGTGCGGCACCACCCCGGCGGCGACGTCGGCCGGACGGTGGGCCGCGTCGGCGTCTCGGGCGTCCGCCTCGACCTCGGATTCGGCGGCGGTCACGGCCAGCCGCTCCCGCCTGCCGCCCTCAGCGATCAAGTCGATCACGCACCAGTCGGCGAACCCGCCGACGGCCAGGTTGGCGATCCGGTTGAGGGTGCTCTGGTAGTCCACCAGTTCGGCCAGCGAGGCGCTGGAATCGGCCAGGAACCGGACCGACTCCTCGGCCCGCTTGCGGGCGGTCACGTCGCGGAACACCTTGCCGAACCCGTGAAGCGTGTCGTCGTCGCCCCAGAGCGGGACCATGACCCCGTCGGCGAAGAACTGGCCTCCGTCCTGCCGCACGTGCCACCGCTTGTCCTCGGCCCGGCCCTCGCGGGCTGCCTTCTCCATCTCCATCGCGGGCACCCCGGCCGCCCGGTCCTCCGGGGTGAAGATCCTGTCGGCGGGCTGTCCCAGGATCTCCTCGAGGGTGATGCCGGTGATGCTCTCGGCCCCACCGGACCATTCGACCACCCGGCCATCCCGGTCGGTGACCACCACCGCGTAGTCCCGCGCCCGTTCGACCAGGAGCTTGAGCCGTTCGTCCTTCTCCCGCAGCAGCGCCTCCGCCCGCTTGCGGTCGGAGATGTCGTTGAAGAGCACGCCCACCCGGCGACTGCCGGGCGGGCCGACCGGGAACGCGGACACGTCGAACCACCGGTCGAGGTCGGCCACCCGGTCGGTCCGGCGGACCCGCTCGCCCGTCTCCGCCACCCGCGCGTAGGCCTCGATCCAGTCGCTCTCGTGGTGCGGCATCACCTCGCGGGCGGTCTTGCCGACGATGTCGGCCATCCCGGTCTGCTCCTCCAGGGCCGGGTTGGCCATCAGGTACCGGTAGTCGAACGGTCGGCCCGCGTCGTCGAGCATCGGCTCGACGACGCAGTACCCCTCGTCCATCGACTCGAACAGCGAGCGGAACCGCTGCTCGCTCTCGCGGAGCCGTTCCTCGGCCAGCCGCCGCTCGGTCACATCCTGCATCGCACCGACCAGTCGGATCGTCCTGCCGCCCTCGTGGATGGCGTAGCCGCGGTCGAGGATGGTGGCGTAGCCGCCGTCGGCCCTGAGGAACCGGTACTCGCCAGACCAGTTCGAGCCGCCGTGATCGATGACCGCGTGAATGCTGGTCACGACACCCTCGCGGTCCTCGGGGTGGATGTGCTCGTACCACCACGTGGCGTCCGGGCCGGCATCCTCCCGGCGGTGCCCGAAGAGGGTAGTCACCCCCTCGTTCCACCACACCGAGTTCGTCCGCATGTCCCAGTCCCAGACCGCGTCGTTGGTGGCGCGGGCGACGATGGTGAACCGGTCGTTGCTCTCGCGCAGCGCGGCCTCGGCCCGCCGTTGCTCGGTCACGTCCTGGGTCACCCCGTCGAACCGTATGGGGTCGCCCGCCTCGCCGTAGGACGCCCGCCCGATCGCCCGCACCCACCGCTCGGCCCCGCCAGCCGGGTCAATGGTTCGGAATTGGACGTCGTAGCCCTCGCGCCCCGCGATGCTCCGTTCGATGGCGGCGCGGGTCGGCTCGCGGTCGTCCGGGTGGATGCGATCGAAGAAGGTGCCGAGCGTGACCCGGGCGTCCGGCGGCAGCCAGAAATGCGACTTGACCCTCGCGTCCCACTGCAGGACGTCGAACGGCAGGTCGCAGTACCAGAACCCGATCCCCGAGGCCTGGACCGCGTAATCGAGCCGGGCGCGGCTCTCGTCCAGGGCCCGCTCGGCCGCGGCACGCTCGAGCGTCTCCCAGCACCGGGCGACGACCGTCCTGACGAGCCGGACCTCGGCCGGGGTCCAGCGGCGGGGCGACTTCTGGTGGACGGCCATCGCGGCCGTCAGCCTCCCGCCCTTGGACAACGGCACGCAGACCACCGCCCGGATGTCCGTCGCCCGGTATGCCGGCAGGTCGTCCGGCGCGATGCGCGGGTCGGTGTCGGCGTCCTCGACGACGTAGGGCTCGTTCGCCCGCATCATCCGCAGGTGTTCCGCCCCGAACGCCGCGATCGGCCACCGGCCGACGATGCTCGGCACCCCGCGCGTGTAATCTCCGTTGATGACGTAGACCGACCCGTCCTCGACCTCGGCATAGGCGACCCGGTCCGCGCCGAGATGCTCCGCGAGCAGCCGGGCGGCCGCCGTCATGATCGCGCCCGGGTCGGTGGACGGCTGGGTCGCGTCGGCGAGGTCGGCGAGGATCCGGTGGCGGGCCTCACTCTCCCGCAGGGCCTCCTCAGCCTTTCTGCGCTCGCTGATGTCGCGGAACACCAGCACCGCCCCCGAGACGGTGCCCGCATCGTCCCGGATGGGGGCGGCGGAGTCGTCGATCGGACGCTCCGTGCCGTCGCGGGCGATCAGGATGGTGTGGTTCGCCAGCCCGACGATGACGCCCGTCTCGAGCGCCCTCAGGGCCGGGTTCTCGACCGGCTCGCGCGTCGTCTCGTTGACGATGCGGAACACCTCGGTGAGGGGCATCCCGCGGGCGTCCGCCAACGACCAGCCGGTGAGCCGTTCGGCCACCGGGTTGAGGAAGGTGACCCGGCCGTCGGCGTCGGTCGCGATTACGGCGTCGCCGATGCTGGCGAGGATTGTCCGCCAGAGCCCGTCCTGACCGGGAGTGGCCGCCCGGTCGCGCGGTGGTTCGGCGCTCGCCCCCCGCTTGCGGCGGAACTGCTCGATGTGCGACGCGATCTTCGTGCGCAGGACGACGGGAGCAAGGGGCCCGGGGAGGTGATCCACCGCCCCGAGGGCGTTCGCTTCCTCGACCGGGAAATCGTCGCCCGCACCCAGGAAGAGGATCGGGGTGTGTCGGTTGCGGTCGCGAAGGAGCCTGGCCAGATCCAATCCGGACCGGCCGTGCGTCTCGACGTCGAGGAGGATGGCGGCGAGGTCGGCCTCGGTCGCCCCCCGGAGGACTTCCTCGACGGAGGAGGCGCAGATGAGCGACGCGTCCAGCTCGGAGAGGGCGGCCTCGATGGCGAGCCGGCCCGCGGGCCGGCCATCGACGAGGAGGATCTTGACGGGGTCGTTCGTACTCACCGGTCCCCCTGCCGGGCGGGCCCCCGGCCGACTGCTGGAGTCGCCCGAGCAGCGCGTCCAGGGTCCGTCGCCAGCGAGGTCGGGTCCGATCACTGCCTTCCGGGACGCAACCGGAGATTCCGGCTGCAAGGATCTATTCTAGCCGCCGGCGTCGGGATTCCCAGGGCAGACGACGAACCGTGGATGCTCGTGCTGCATGGTTCGCCATGACGTCCCGGCCTCGGCCGCCGCATTCCGCGTGCGGGTCGCGGCCGCCTTCCTCGCCGAAGCGGATCGCTCCTCGGGCGTGCACACCGCCGACGCCGCGCCGCCCTCCTTGCCACCCTCCCGGCTGGAGAGCTTCGAGTCCGGGGTGCCGCGTCCGCCCCCCGACTCGTTGCCGCCCGCCGCCGGATTCCTTGTTGACCGTCGCCCAGGCCCGACGCTCGGCCTCCTCCACCGGGACGCCGCGCTCCTCGTATCCTTCCGCGATGTGCTCGGCCTTGCGTTTTTGCGCGTCCGTGTCTTTCGAATTGTCGCCGCGTGGCATGCCGTGGTCTCCCAGAATGCGACGCTGCCGGAATCTCCCGTCATCGGCCCGGCTTCAGTTCGACCTTGACCCAGCCCGCCTTCCGCCGATCGAACGCCTTGTAGGCGGAGATGGCGTCGGTCATCGGCTCGACCTCGGTCAGCACCATCAGCGGGTCGACCTTCCCCGCCACCACGGCCTCGATCGTCTTCGGCACGTATTTCCGGTGCGGGCAGTTGCCCATCTGGATCGTCAGGTTCTTCATCATGGCGTTGCCGATCGGGAACCGCGTCATCGTCTCGGGATAGACCCCGATGATCGAGAGCGTCCCCGCCTTGGCCAGGGCCTGCACCGCCCAGGTCACCACCTGCGACGGGGCGTCGCCCGGGACCCAGTGGCCGCCCCAGGTCGCGCCGGAGCCTTCGAGCAGGACCTCTTTCTGCTCCTCCTTGAACTGCCCCTTCATCGCCCGCGACTCGGCGTAGGCCGGGCCGCCCTCGGGACGGTAGGCGTCCACGCCCACCGCGTCGATCGCCCGCAGGACGCCGATCCCGCCGGTCAGGTCCTTGATCTTCTCGACGGGGTGCTCGGCGTTGAAGTCGATGGTCTCGGCGCCCAGTTCGCGGGCCTTCTCCAGCCGGTCGGGGAGGGTATCCACGGCGAAGATGCGCCCGGCCCCCATCAGCTTCGCGCTGACGATGGTGAACAGACCCACCGGCCCGCACCCGAAGACGCAGACCGTGTCGCCCGGCTTGATCTCCGCCACATCCGCCCCGAAATACCCCGTGGGGAAGATGTCGGAGAGCAGGATCGCCTGGTCGTCGGTCAGCTCCTGGGGCAGCTTGACCAGCGACGGATCGGCCAGCGGCACGCGGGCGAACTCGGCCTGGAGGCCGTTGAACGGGCCGGTGGGGGCCGGGCCGCCGAAGAACGCCGTCCCGGCCGTCTTGCCGTTCGGGTTGGCGTTGTCGCATTGCGAGTGGTAGCCGCTCGTGCAATAGGAGCAGTGCCCGCAGCAGATGGTGGACGGGATGACGACGCGGTCACCGACCTCGAAGCCGGTGACCGAGGAGCCGACCTCCTCGATCACGCCGACCCCCTCGTGGCCCAGGATCGTGCCGGGGACCATGCCCGGCATCGTCCCGCGGACCATGTGCAGGTCGGTGCCGCAGATGGCGCTCGCCGTCAGCCGTACGATCGCGTCCGTGGGCTGCTCGATCTTCGGCTCGGGGACGTCGTCGAGGCGGATGTCGCCGATGCCGTGGAACACGACGGCCTTCATGGATGAGCTCCTGCGTCAGATGAGGGGGCGGCCGCCGGTCACGGCCACCGTGGCCCCGGCCATGTAGCTGGCGTCGTCCGAGGCGAGCAGCACGAAGGCGGGCGCCAGCTCGGCGGGCTGCCCGGCCCGGCCCAGGGCCGTGTCCTGCCCGAAGCTCTTGACCTTCTCCTCGGGCATGGTCGCCGGGATCAGCGGCGTCCAGATTGGGCCCGGGGCCACGCAATTCACGCGGATGCCCTTCTTGCCGAGCATCTGCGCCAGGCCGCCGGTGAAGTTCTGGATCGCCGCCTTCGTCATCGCGTAGGGCAGCAGGTTCGGGCTCGGATTGTCGGCCTGGATCGACGAGGTGTTGATCACCGCGCCGCCCTCGGGCATGTGCGGGACGGCGGCCTTCGTCAGCCAGAACATCGCGTAGAGGTTCGTCTTCAGCGTCCGGTCGAACTCCTCGGTCTCGATCTCCGCGATGTCGTCCCGGCTCATCTGGAAGGCGGCGTTGTTGACCAGGATGTCGATCTTGCCGAACTCCCTGACCGCCCGGTCGATGATCGCCTTGCAGTGGGCCTCGTCCGCGATGTCGCCCGCCAGACGGAGGCACGTGCGGCCGGCGGCCTCGACCGCTCGCGCGGTCTCCTCTGCGTCGCTCTCCTCGCTGAGATAGGAGATGAGGATGTCCGCTCCCTCGCGGGCGAAGGCCAGGGCCACCGCGCGGCCGATCCCGCTGTCGCCGCCGGTGATGACCGCCGTCTTGCCCTTGAGCTTTCCCGAGCCCGTGTAGCTCTGCTCGCCGTAGTCCGGCTTCGGGTCCATCTCGGACTCGATTCCGGGGACGTCCTGCTTCTGCTCGGGGAGTGGTGGCTTGGGGTGCTTCTCGCGGGGGTCTTCTGCCATCGGTGAAGTCCTCGTGATTCTTGCATGCGGCAAGATGCCGGCGATTGGGGTGACATATTCGATTTTCCTCCCGCAACGATCGTGCCGAGAGGATTGATCGATCCGGGCATCTCCCGCTTCGCCGGGGCGGGCTGTCCGCGACCCGCTGGCGCTCGGCGGCTTCAGCCTGCCTCCGTCACCACTCCCATCCCTGACGCCCAGTCGATCGCCCAAAACCCGGGCTGATCAACTCGGCGAGTCGTCCGCCGCGATTGAGTTGCAGGGTCTCGTCGGTGCCGCTTGATCCAGGCATCCGCCGTGGTGGACTGCAACTCCACCTCCACCCCAGGCCCGTTGCGGACCCCCTCCCACGCCGCCACCCCCCGGCGAAGCGCCTCGGCCAACTCGATCCGCCGGTCCAGGCACTGCCGGGCCAGCACCGACAGTTCGACCTCGGCCAGGCTCGGCCCATTCCCGCGCTTCGGCGTGTGGTGGATCTCCAGTTCCTCGGCAATCCGACGGGCCCGCTCCGGCGGGAAGGCCTCGTCCGGCGAGGCCAGCGTGTGGGCGTCCGGGTCGTCCAGCACCGACACCACCTCTTCCGCCTCCCCGTGGACCACCTTGACCAGCCGGCGGACCATCTCGGCGAAGCCCACGGCGGTCCGCCGCTCGGTGACGTGGACCGCCCGCCAGGCCAGGAGCGGCGCGCTGTTCATGGACAGGATGGCCGTCCCGTCACGTACGGACTCGGAGTCGAACCGCTCGGGTCAGCTCGTCTCGGCCGGGATCGGCTCGAGGACCTCGCCGATCAGACGCTTGCGAACCTCGTCGAGGCAGACCAGAGGCCGCTCCCCATCGGAGTGCCGGTGGTAAGCGCGGCGTCCAGCACGTCCCCCATCGCCGCCACGAACTCGGCATTCGCCCCCGGCGGGATGCACCATCGCTCCTTGGGGTGCGGCTCCAGGTCGCTTCTTTTAAAGACCGCCGAACCGTCTCGTCGGAGATCGAGGGGACGAACTCCAGTTCGACGAGCGTGTCGGCCGGCAGCCGCATCGTCCAGGCCTTGCGGCCGTCCGGCGGCTGCGAGCAGGCCAGGGCGATCAGCCTGGCCTCGGCCCGCCCGTCCAGGGCCCGCTCCCGGCTGGGGCGGGCCCGCTCCTCGCGGACCAGGGCCGCCTCCAGGCCCCACTCAACGAACCACAGGCGGACCCGCTCGAGGGTGGCGTTGCTGACCTCCACGGCCTCGGCGATCCGGCCGACGGGCCAAGAGGGTCCGCCCTAGGCGGCGTCGGCCTTGAGCGGGATGCGGGCGTGGGCCAACTCCTGGGCGGCGGCCTTGCCGGCGGCGATGAGTTCGGAGGGGCCCTGACGCTCCTCGGCGGTCAGCGTGACGATGTGCTTCTTCAGGTCGATTCTCCGGGAGCGGTGATCGCCCCGGGAGAACCGATCCCGGCCCAGACCTCGAGTCGCCAGTGGCCGACGACTAGGTTCGCCCTAAATCGTTTCAAGGCTTAGTGGAGCGGAAGGGGATCGAACCCTCAACCTCAGCATTGCGAACGCTGCGCTCTCCCAATTGAGCTACCGCCCCGATCGCGAACTCGCGGGCTTCGGACGGCCCGAGTCGGGATCATGCCGACCGAGACCGAGTATATCAGGGAGCCGCTCCGCTTTCGAGGGGTCTCTGGCCCAATCCGGCCGCTTCGGTCGACCAAACCGGCCGGGGAGGGGGGACGCCGGGGAGGGCGGGCGATCGGGCGAGGAGGGACTGCTTGCCGGGGCGGGGGGAGGGCAGTAGGGTGGTCGCCGTCGGGCGATCTCGGGCGGTGGAGCCCGCGGAATCCGGAGAGGGGAGGGGATGAGCATGGGTCGAGCATTCGTCCGGGTGATCGGGGCCCTGGTCCTCTCACTGGTCGTCGCCGGGGGATCGCAGGCGCAGGAGGCGTTCCCGGACTGGCTGGTCCGGTGGGAGCCGATCCCCCGGAATCCCCTGTTCGGCGGGTCCGGCGGCGACGCCTGGGATGCGAAGATCCGGGAGCGGGGCTGGATCCACCGCGAGGACGACGGCTCGTACCGGCTTTATTACACCGGGTACAACGAGGACCGGTCGCCGACCCGCTCGCTCGGGCTCGCCACCTCCCCGGACGGCCTCTCCTGGACGAGGCACCCGGGCAACCCGATCTTCGACGAGACGTGGGTCGAGGACATGTGCGTGCTAAAGGTCGACGGCCGATACCTCATGTTCGCCGAGGGCGAGCGGGACATCGCCCACCTGCTGACCTCCGACGACGGCGTCTCCTGGGCCGAGTGCGGGCCGCTCGACGTCCGGCTGGCCGACGGCTCCCCGATCCCCCCCGGGCCCTACGGCACCCCGACGGTCCTGCGGAAGGACGGCCTCTGGCACCTGCTCTACGAGCGGGGAGACCGGGGGGTCTGGCTGGCCACCTCGCCGGATCTCCGCGTCTGGACCAACGTGCAGGACGACCCGGTGATCGCGATGGGGCCCGAGCCGTACGACCGCACTGCGGTGGCCCTGAACCAGGTCGTCGAACGCGACGGCGTCTATTACGGCATCTACCACGCCAACGAACACCGCCCCTGGCGCGACTGGACCACCTGCGTCGCCCGGTCCACCGACCTCGTCCGCTGGGAGAAGTTCTCCGGCAACCCGATCGTCGAGGATAACAGCTCCAGCGGCATCCTCGTCCCCGGGCCGGACGGCCCGGTGCTCTACACCATGCACCCGGAAGTCCGACGCTATTCCCATCCCCAGTCGGGGGACGAATCGGATCATCCCTGAACTCCTCCGGCGACCGCCGGGGACTGCATCCATCGCTCCCAAGCCCGATCGCCCGCACCGTCGACCGACGTGCTGACGGGGCGGGACGGGGGTCCATGCCCCGACCCGCCCCATCCCGTACCGGGTGCCCCGGCATTGGCCGAAGCCCCCGGCGCCGATCACGTCACCTCCGGATCGCCTCAGCGGCAGATGCCACCGGGATAGCCGCCGTAGCCGGGATAGCCGCCGTAGCCGTAGCCCCGGCCCCTCCCGTGTCCCCGGCCGTAGCCGTAGCCCGGGCCGAATCCGGGGGCGTTGTAGCCCGACCGGAACTCCTGATAGTACGTCCCGCCGCCGTACCCGTAGCCGGGATAGCCCCCGAAGGCGGGGCCGGTCGGGTAGGGGGTGGGGCAGGCCGGCCGGGGCACGTGCCCGCAGGGGGTCCGGCACCCGTGCTTGCAGCCGCCGCCGTAGCCCGACGACCGGCCGAAGCCGAGGTTCAGGTTGATGCTGCCGAAGCTCCCCACCGGGGAGATGCCGGGCCCGCCCCCGAACCCGTATCCCGGCCCGTACTGCGCTGCCGCCGGGGTCGGATCGCCGAGCATGACGAGCCCGCCGGCCGTCAGGGCGCCGAGCAGGGTCAAGGCCTTCATCTTGATGAACATCCGAGGATCCTCTCTGTTCGTGGTCCGATCAACTGTTGATCCGTGTCCGGCCGGCCCGGCGCCCGTCCCCGGACGCCCCGCCGACCCCTCCGGCGCTCCGATCCCTCCCTGGATCGGCCGGCTCCCGGGCCTGCCGGGCCGGCGGTGGACAAATCGCACCGGCCGTGCCGCCGGCCGACGGGCGAGCGGGGGCGTCGCGGCGCAACTCCTAAGAATGATCGAATTTAGGAATTCACACCCCGGCCCCCGTCCCCGCATCCCGGCCCGCCAACCGCACCAATCTCCTGGCGACGCGGGGGGTTTCTGACGCGGGCGGGGGTGGCCCCCGCGTCCGAGGGGAGGGGACGGGCGGCCCGGGGAGATCGTCGGCCGGGCCGCGATCGAGGCCGACGGCGGGGAGGGCCGCTCGTCGTCCCCCCTCCTGATCCCCGGCCACCCGCCCCGATCCCGGGACTGGGGTTCCGCCTTCCGCCGACTTCTGCTATCTAACCTCCCGCGGGGCGACTCGCGCCGCATCGGCGGGTCCCGACGGTCGGGCCCGCCGAGCCTAGGTCGGGAGCCCGAACCCGCCCGGTCCCGGGCCGGCCCCTCGTCCGCCGCCGATCGATTCGAGTCGAAACGAGATGAATCGAGTCGAGTTGATGCCGGGATCCGGATCGGATCTCCCGGGGCGCGGACGAGGGAGGCGGCCGATCGACCGGGCCCCACTCCCAGGGATGGGAGGCGGATCCATATGGCCCGGCGGCCGAGCCGCTCGCCGAGCGGCGACCCAATCGTTCGGGGTCGTTTCCCAAGGATGGGGAGCGCGGGCATGTCCCTGCGGATGTCGATCTGTGCGGTGATCTCCCTCGGACTGGCCCTCGGCGCCCACTGGGTGTCCGGCCAGGCCGCCCAGGGTCCGCCGTCGTCCTCGGCCGAGCCCCCCCGGGTCTCGGGGGGCGAATCCCGGTCCGGGTCGGGCGCCGCCGGGTCCGGTCCCGGGGAGGCCGTCCCCCCGCCGAGCCTCGCGGGGGGCCCCTCGGGCAACGCCCCTCCCCGCCTGGCGATCCCCAACACCCGGGCACCGGCCGTCGGGGCTCAGTCGGGGGCCGAGCCGGGGGATGCCCCGCCGAGGATCGCCTCCCCGGCCGGGGATTCACCGCCGCCCCCGGGCGTCGACGACCTCCCCGGCCTGCCCCCGGTCGGCCCGAGAGGCGGCCCCCCCGCGCTGGCCGATTCCCCGACGCCACCCCCCACGGCCCCGCCCCACGACGCCCTCGACTCCCCCGGCGACGATCCCCCGATGATCGCCTCGGGGGACCCCGACCCCGGCCTCGCCCACCCCGGGGGACCTACCGATTCCCCGCCGCCGATCTCCGCGGGCGACCTCCCGGACCTGCTCGACGACCCCCTCGGCGACCTGGCCGGCGACTTGCCCTCGATCGGGTCGCCCGACCTCGGCAGCGCCACCGCCGATGCCGACGTCCCCGTCGGGGCCCCCGGGCCGAAGGCCCGACTCCAGGATCCGGCCGACGACCCCCCGGCCGCCCCCATGCTCCCCGACCCGGGCCCGGCCTTCCCGGCCGACCCCGACCCGATGGCCGGGGCTCCCGACCCGTACGCCGACGTCGACGGCGTCGATGCCGGCGCTCCGGCCCAGGGGATGGCCGTGTCGTCGGGCGGCATGCAGTTCCCCCTCGCCGCCGATCCCCTCTCCCCTCCGGCGGCGCAGGAGCCGCCCGACGACGGGCCCCTGGCCGTGCAGGAGATGCCCGACGACCCCGGCCTCGGCGGCGGCGACCCGTTCCCGGGCCTCGGCGGGGGTCAGCCCGATCCCTCCCCGCTCAACGAGGCCGACCTCGCCGCCGAGCCGGCCGAGTCCGGCCCGGGATCGCCGGCCCCGGGCCTCCCGACCCGGGATCCGAACAGCTTCTCGAACTTCGGGGCGTCCGGGGCCGCCGAGGCGGCCCCGGCGATGCCCCGGCCCGCCCCGGACTCTCCCGACTTCGCCTCGGCCGGGCCCGCCTCGGCCTCGGCCCCGCCGGAGGACCCCTCGATCCGGGCCTCGGCCGCCCCCTTCGACGGTACCGGGGCGATGGCCGACTCCCTGGCCGACCGCCTGCCCGAGGGGCCCCGGGACGTCCAGCTCAACCTCGATGTCTCCATCCCGCCCACCACCATCATCAACGTCCCGATGCAGGCGGTCGTCACTCTCCGCAACGAGGGCCGCGACGACGCCTTCGACGTCTACGTCCGCCTGCCCCTCCCCGACGGCCTGGAGCACCAGGAGTCCTCCCCGCCGGCCGAAACGATGGAGGACGACGGCCGGACCCTCGTCTGGCACTGGTCCTCGCTCCCCTCGGGGGACTCCCGGGCGATCGACCTGCGGGTCAAGCCGCTGAAGGCCGTGCCGATGGACCTGGTCCCCCGGGTCTCCTCGGTGATGGCGGCCAAGTCCCGGACGGCCGTGCAGGAGCCGAAGCTGAAGATCGACCTCGTCGGCCCCAACGGCGAGGTGCTCAAGGGCACGAACTTCGACTTCTCGGTCACCGTCCGCAACGTCGGCAACGGCCCGGCCCGGGGCGTCGACCTGATCGCCACCCTCAGCGGCGGCCTCCAGGGCTACGACGACGCCGGTTCGCTCAACGACGCCACCCGGTTCGAGCTGGAGGTCGGCGACCTCAGCCCCGGGGAGGTCCGGGGGCCCTACGCCCTGAGCGTCCGGGCCGACAGCCAGGGGCCGCACTCCTGCGCCATCAAGGCCGAGAGCCCCGACGTGGTGCCCGAGACCCCCGTGGCGATCAAGGAGGTGACGATCGTCGCCCCCAAGCTGGCGCTCGACGTGGCCGGGCCCGACAGCCGCCCGGTCGGCTCGGTGGCCGACTACGTGGTCACGATCAGGAACGAGGGGACCGCCGCCGCCACCGACGTGGCCGTCGCCCTGTTCGCCCCCGAGAGCGGCGAGCCCACCGTCCCCGCCGACGCCAAGTACCGCCAGGACCCGGAGAAGCGCCTGCACAGCATCTACTGGCGCGTCCCCCGGCTGGACAAGGGGGAGTCCCGCCAGTTCCGCGTGCCGATCACCCTGGAGCGGATCGCCATCTACACCGTGGAAGTGGCCGCCCACTGCGACGGCTTCCGGGAGCCCCGGGACACCCCCCGGGACCAGCAGCCGACCGACGTGATGGGCATCGCCGACGTTAAGATCGTCGGCCTCGACCGCAAGGACACCGTCATCGACGCCGGCGGCACCACCGAGTTCGAGATCCGGATCCGCAACGACGGCTCCAAGGAGGCCACCAACGTCAAGGTCGACTTCTTCACGAATGAGTGGATCTCCGTCGTGAAGACCGACCCGGCCGACGCGGCCACCAACCCCGACAACCCCGTCCAGCACGGCTTCGCGGCCATCGACCGCCTCGCCCCCGGGGTCGAGCGCACCTTCATCGTCGAGGTGAAGGCGCAGAAGGCCCCCCCTTCCGGCCAGGCCGTCGCCAATTTCGACGTGAAGGTCTACTGGGACGACCTGCCCGAGTCGGCCGCCGTCAGCTCCAACAGCCACGTCCGGATCGCCGAGGGCCAGGTCGCCCGGACCCCCTCCACCCCCCCCCGCTGACCACGCCCGGCCCCGTCCGGGTCGCCCGGCGGGCCCTCACGGCCCCCGGGACGACCGGCCCGGGGCTACCCCCGCGACACGCCCCCCGCGATTCGGCACGTCATCACATGGCCCGGGGTCACCTCCATCATTTGCTGAACACCTCCTTGACGGCCCCATGGCCGCTCAAGTAGAAGCGAGGGTGCTGGCGTCCCCGACCTCGCCCCCGAGGCCTCACCCATTCGCACGCAGACGACCTCCCCATGAATCCCATCGATCGCGTCTCCCGAGCGTCGGTCGCCTTCGCGTCGATCGTCGCGGTTTCCTTGATGCTTGCCGGTTGCGGGGAACCGGAACCCGAGCCCGTGTACGAGGTGCCGGCCGGCGCCTCCTCCGCGGAGACCAGCCCGGGCGAGCCCACGCCCCCGCCGCCCTACCAGGAGTCGTCCGGGCTCCCCGGCCCGCCGCCCGGTCCCCCCCCCGTCCAGTAAGCAAGGGGCCAACCCGATCCACCTCTCCGCACCCTTGCCGTCATCATCGCCGCCCCGGGGCGTCTCCCGGGGGCCGGCCCGCCCCATCTCGTCCCGACGGAACGTGGAGAAGCTGCCATGAATCGGACTCGACGCGGATTCACGCTGATCGAGCTGCTGGTGGTGATCGCCATCATCGGCGTGCTCATCGCCCTCTTACTGCCGGCCGTGCAGAGCGCCCGGGAGGCCGCCCGACGGGCCCAGTGCACCAACAACCTGAAGCAGATCGCCCTGGCGACCCACAACTACCACGACGTGAACAACGCCGTCCCCTCGGGCAGCCTCTGGCCCTGCCCCGGCAACGACGGCTGCTGGGGCTGGGGCGTCGCCCCGATGGTCGGCGTCCTCCAGTTCATCGAGCAGGGCACGCTCTACAACGCCTACAACGCCTCGCTCGGCGTGATGGGCAACACCACCGCCGCCCCCAACCTCTGGCTCGGCAACAAGACCGTCTTCGACACCAAGATCGCCTCGTTCATGTGCCCGTCCGACTCCGCCGAGGTCACGACCCCGGTGACCAACTACCTGGGCAACCTCGGCGGCCCCTTCGCCCTGGGCGGCTACAGCGGCCCGGTCATCCCGAGCCGGTACTCCCCCTGGGACTACCCGGCCGACGAGACGTCCCTGCTCGCCACCGCCAAGACCGTCGGCTTCGCCGCCATGCGGGACGGCACCAGCAACACCGCCCTCTGGAGCGAGGGGATCAGCGGCACCACCAACAGCGTCGTCGCCGGCGGCGGCAAGGGGAACGAGGCCCGGGGCGTCTTCCCCACCAACTTCAACAACCGGACCCGATCCGCCGCCACCGTCATGGCCATGCTGGCCTCCTGCCAGTCCATCGCCCCCGGCACGGCCTCGATCCGCAACGACCGCGGCGTCGGCTGGCAGTACACCTATCCCGGCTACGTCAACAACCTCTACAACCACGTCGGCCCCCCCAACAGCCGGCGATGCACCAACGCCCCGCCCAACACCTGGTCGCTCGACCTCTGGGGCACCGAGCCCCCCACCAGCTACCACCCCGGCGGCGTGAACACGGCCATGGCCGACGGCTCCGTCCGCTTCATCAAGGAGACGATCGGCCTGCAGACCTGGTGGGCCCTCGGCACCAAGGCCGGCGGCGAGGTCGTCAGCGCCGACCAGTTCTGACCCCTCCTCGACGCGATCGGGGCCCTGCCTACCCGGCCTGGCCCCGGCCTCCCCGTCGAACGCCCGGGAAACCCGCGGCCGTCGGCCCCCCTCTCGGGGCCGACGGCCGCGTTTCGTCCGGGCCGACCCCGCCCTCCGGGGGATCCGGTCGACAGGGCCCCGGCCATCCCGATCGCGACTCGCTCTTGCCGCCCATCACGAGGCCGCCCGGTCCAGCCCCCCGGGGCGCGCCGCCCTCTGCTCGCGGTACAATGCCCGGGGGCCGACCGGGCCTCGGAGCCGGCGCCCCGCCCCGGTCGCCGACCCGCCCACCGACCGACCCGCCCACCCCGAGGAGGCCGCGATGCGACGACCCGGCGCGACGATCGACCCCCGCCCCGACTCCCCCGCCTCCCCGTCCGCCCGGCCCCTCCCGAGCATCGCCCCCCTCCTGGCCCTGGCCGCGATCGCCAGTGGCGCCGCCCCGACCGACGACCCCCCCGCCCCCGAGGGCGGCCGCAACCGGCTCGGCGCCGAGACGAGCCCCTACCTGCTCCAGCATGCCGGGAACCCCGTCCACTGGTTCCCCTGGGGACC
Source organism: Tautonia plasticadhaerens (assembly GCF_007752535.1). Lineage (GTDB taxonomy): Bacteria > Planctomycetota > Planctomycetia > Isosphaerales > Isosphaeraceae > Tautonia > Tautonia plasticadhaerens. Next base: position 6,939,697 of record NZ_CP036426.1, on the reverse strand, counting down.
CGAGGCGTTCGAGGAGGCGAAGGCCCGGGACAAGCCCGTCTTCCTCTCCATCGGCTACCGCTCCTGCTACTGGTGCCACGTCATGGAGCGCGAGTGCTTCGAGGACGAAGCCATCGCCGCCCAGTTGAATGAACACTTCGTCTGCATCAAGGTCGACCGCGAGGAGCGGCCCGACGTCGACCAGATCTACATGACCGCCCTCCAGGGCATCTCCGGGGGCGCCGGCGGTTGGCCAATGTCGATGTTCCTCGCCCCCGACGGCCGGCCCTTCTACGGCGGCACCTATTTCCCCCCCGAGCCCCGGGACGGCATGCCGAGCTTCCCCCAGCTGCTCGACGCCATCCAGGCCGCCTGGCTCGACCGCCGCGACGAGGTCCTCAACGACGCGACCCAGCTCACCGCCTACGTCCGGCGGGTCTCCGACGTCGGCCTCGCCCTCGAGGCCGTCCCGATCGACCGCCGCCTCCCGATGGCCGGGCTGGAGGCCCTGGCCTCGCAGTTCGACCCGGAGTTCGGCGGCTTCGGCTTCGACCCCGACCAGCCGAAGCGACCGAAGTTCCCCGAGCCGGTGAACCTCGCCTTCCTGCTCGACCAGCACCGCCGGGGGCGCTCCCCCGTCGGCGCCGTGCCCGGCCCGAGGGAGATGACCCTCGAGACCCTCGACCACCTCAGCCGGGGGGGCATCCGCGACCACCTCGCCGGCGGTTACCACCGCTACAGCACCGACCGCGCGTGGGCCGTCCCCCACTTCGAGAAGATGCTCTATGACAACGCCCAGCTCGTCCCCGTCTTCCTCCGGGCCCATGAGCTGACCGACGACCCCCGGTGGGCCGCCGAGGCCCGCGCCACCCTCGACTTCGTCTCCTCCGCCATGAGGGGCCCCGACGGCGGCTTCGCCTCCTCCCTGGACGCCGAGTCCGACGGCGAGGAAGGCATGCCCTACGTCTGGACCCGTGAGGAGGTGAAGGCGCTCCTCGGCGACGAGGCGTCCTACGCCCTGTTCGCCACGGCTTACGGCCTCGACCGCGAGCCGAACTTCGAGGGCGGCCGATACGTCCTGCTCCGCCCCGAGCCCCCCGGACCCGAGGCCGTCGCCCTCGGCCTCGCCCCCGAGCAGGTCGAGGACCGCCTCGCCCCGCTCCGGACGACGCTCCTCGACGCCCGCGAGGCCCGGGCGCAGCCCTTCCTCGACGACACCGTCCTCACCTCGTGGAACGGCCTCATGCTCGGCGCCTTCGCCGACGCCTCACGGGCCCTCGACGCCCCCCAATACCTCGAAATCGCCGAGCAAACCGCCGACTTCCTCCTCGGACGGCTCCGGGACGCCGACGGCCGCCTGCTCCGCTCCTACCGATCCGGCGTCGCCAGGCTGCCCGGCTACCTGGAGGACTACGCTTTTTTCATCGACGGGCTCCTGCGCATCCATGAGGCCACCGGCGACCCGATCCGGCTCGACGAGGCCCGGTCCCTCGCCGACCGCATGATCGCCGACTTCGCCGACGACGACCGGGGCGGCTTCTTCTTCACCGCCGCCGACCACGAGTCGCTCGTCGCCCGGGTCAAGGAGCCCTACGACGACGCCCTCCCCGGCCCCAACGCCGTCGCCATCCGGGACCTGATCGCCCTGCACCGCCTGACCGGCGAGGCGTCCTACCTCGACGTCGCGGGGGACGCCCTGGAGGCGTTCGCCCCTGCGATCGGCCGCTCCCCCGGCTCGGCGCCGATGATGCTGCTCGCCGTCGACGAGTACCTCGACGCCCGATCCGAGCCCGGCGCCGCGCAGGCCGACGCCGAGCCCGCCCCCGCCTTCTCCCCCGGCCGCCTCGCGACGCCCGCCGGGCCGGGGCAGGGGGGGCAGCCCGCCGCCGGCCGCCCGATCGTCTCCGCCGAGGCGGGGGGACCCGACCGGCCGGTCCGCCCCGGCTCCCCCTTCGAGGTCCGCGTCGCGTTGACGATCGCCGATCCGTACCACCTCAACGCCAACCCCGCCGGGGCCGCCAACCTGATCCCGACCACCCTGGCGCTCCCCGACGACTCCCCAGCCGAGCTGGTCGAGGTCTCGTACCCCGACCCCGTCCGCAAGGCCCTCGCCGGCCAGGAGGCGCCCATCCCGCTGTTCGAGGGGACCGCGACCCTGACCGCCCGCCTGCTCCTCGCCGACGACGCCCCCGCCGGCCCGCTCACCCTCACCCTCCGCCTCCGCTACCAGGCCTGCGACGACCGCTCCTGCCTCGCCCCCGCGAACCTCGAGGTCCCCGTGCGCCTCGACGTCGCCCCCGCCGACCCCGGGACCTGACGCCGGGTCCCCGGGAGGCGGTCGGCCGGTCCGCCCTCCCGGCGAGGCGGTCGACCCGCCCCCACGCCATTTTCCCCGCCATCCGCCAGCACTCGGAGCCTCCGTTGCCCGCCGCCGAATCCCGCCCCCCCTGCGGCCTCCTGAATCTGGACAAGCCTATCGGGCTCACCTCCCGGGACGTGGTCAACCGCGTCGCCTACCCCTTGAAGAAGGCGAAGGTGAAGGTCGGCCACGCCGGCACGCTCGACCCGCTGGCCTCGGGGGTGCTGGTGGTGGCCGTCGGCCCGGCCACCCGACTCATCGAACAGGTCCAGCGCCGGCCGAAGTCCTACGCCGCCACGATCCTCCTGGGCGCCACCTCCGACACCCTCGACGCCGACGGCGCCGTCACCCCCGTCCCCGACGCCCCCGTTCCCTCAGCGGACGCCGTCCGGTCCGCCCTCGCCTCCCAGGTCGGCGAGGTCGAGCAGATGCCCCCGGCCTACTCGGCCCTCCGGGTCGGCGGCAAGCGGGCCTACGACCTCGCCCGGGAGGGGAGGGCGGTCGACCTCGCCCCCCGGCGGGTCCGGATCGATCGGGTGGCGCTCGTCCGTTACGAGTGGCCCCACCTGGAAATCGAGGTCGACTGCGGCTCCGGCACCTACATCCGCTCGATCGCCCGGGACGTCGGGGAGGCCCTCGGCTGCGGCGGCCTGATCGCCGCCCTCCGGCGGACCCGGATCGGCCCCTTCCTCGTCGAGGATGCCCTCCCCCCCGACCCCGACCGCCTCACCGCCGAGACCATCCCCGGGCTGCTCCGCCCCGCGCTCGACGCCGTCGACGACCTCCCCCGACTTTCCCTCACCCCCGAGCAGGAGGCCCTCGTCCGGCTCGGCCGGCCCCTGGGCCTCGCGTCGGGGGTCGGGCCGCCCGCCGAGCCCGGCGAGGTCGCCCTGCTCGGCCCCGATGGCCTCCTCGTCGCCCTGGCCGAGGCCGACCCCGGGTCGGGGCTCTACCGCCCGCGCCGGGTCCTCGCCGGCTGAGCCCGGCTTCGCTCGACGGGGCCGCATTGACCGACCGGGGGAATTCCGTGAACATTCGCCCCCGGGCGGACGAACTTCATGGTGGCCCCCCGTGTCGATTCCACCGGGGCCCGGGGCCCGCCGCGTTGACGGCGTTCCTCGATCCGTCCTAGAATCGGCGCGGGTCGATCAGATCGACCCGCATCGCCCCCCCCGCCGCCGGAAGGCCCCGGGAGGGGCGATCACCCCTCCCTTCCCCCCTTCGAGGGTCAGAGCCGCCTTGACCGAATTCAAGAGCACCGAGCGCAAAGATCTCCGAGAACGGGCCATCCTCGTCGGCATCCTCCTGCCCGACGGCCGGTACAACCCGGAGGACCCCCTCGACGAGATCCGCGGGCTGGCGAAGACGGCGGGCCTGGTCGTCGTCGGTTCCTTGCTCCAGAAGCGGCAGCAGGTCGACATCGCGACGGTCGTCGGCTCCGGCAAGGTCGAGGAGCTGCAGGGGCTCTGCGAGGCCCAGGAGGCCGACCTCGTCGTCGTCGACCACGACCTCAGCCCCTCCCAGGGGAGGAACCTGGAGAAGGCCCTCGGCGTCAAGGTCATCGACCGCACCGAGGTCATCCTCGACATCTTCGCCACCCACGCGCAGACCAACGAGGCCCGGCTCCAGGTCGAGCTCGCCCAGCTCGACTACTCCCTGCCCCGCCTGAAGCGGATGTGGACCCACCTGTCCCGCTACAAGGGGGGCATCGGGGTCCGGGGCCCGGGCGAGAAGCAGCTGGAGACCGACCGCCGGCTGGTCGAGGGCCGCATCCAGGACCTCAAGGCCAAGCTCCACAAGATCCAGGCCCGCAAGGAGCGCGAGGTCGCCGCCCGGGAGGCGGTCCCCACCGTCTCCCTGGTCGGCTACACCAACGCCGGCAAGAGCACGCTCATGAACGCCCTCACCGGCGCCGACGTGCTCATCGAGGACAAGCTCTTCGCCACCCTCGACACCCGGACCCGCCGCTGGCCCTTCGCCGGGGGCGGCCACGTCCTGCTCTCCGACACCGTCGGCTTCATCCGGGACCTGCCCCACTCCCTCGTCGCCTCCTTCAAGGCCACGCTGGAGGAGGCCAGCCAGGCGGATCTGCTGCTGCACGTCGTCGACGCCTCCAGCCCCGAGGCCGAGGCCCAGATCCAGGCGGTCAACTCCGTCCTGGAGGAGATCGGCCTGCTCGGCCACCCGACCATCCTGGTGCTGAACAAGGCCGACCGCGTCCCCGACCGCTCCTTCCTCGACGTGCTCCGCGCCCACCACGACGAGTCGATCGTCGTGAGCGCCGCCGCCGGGGACGGCCTCGACCGCCTGGAGCAGGCCGTCCGGGAGGCCCTCAACGAGTCGGCCCTCGACGCCGAGGTCGAGACCGCCGTCGGCAACGGCCGGGTCCTCTCCTACCTCGCCCAGCATGCGATGATCCGGGGCCGCCGCTACTCCGACGACGACCGCGTCACCGTCGACTGCCGCCTCCCCCGCCGCTGCCTCGGCTACCTCGCCGAGCACGGCGTCGACGTCCGCACCGACGGCCAGCGCATGTACGCCTGAGCCCCGGCCCATCGCCCGACCGACCGGGGGGGACGCGACCCGTTCCCCCGGGCGGCGGCCCGGCCATTCATTCCAGCGGCATCGGGAAGACCGGCTTCGGGCCGGCCCCGAGCACCCAGCGGTAGACCTGCTCGATCTGCCTGGCCTTCGCCTCCCAGGTGAACAGCCGTTCGACCCGGGCCACCGCCGCCTTCGCCTTCTCGTCGACCCGTGACGGGTCGGCCACCACCCCCGTCAGCGCCTCCCGGAGCCGGGCGACGATCGACGGCCGGTCCCCCAGGGGGATCAGGTAGCCGGTCTCGTCCGTCACCAGTTCACCCGGCCCGCCGTAGGCGACCACCATCGGCACCAGTCCCACGGCCATCGCCTCCAGCGCCACCGCGCCGCCGAACTCCCGGATGCTCGGGAAGGTGAACAGGTCCGACTCGACCAGCCGGTCGGCCACCTTCGCGTGCTCGACCCAGCCGTGGAAGGTCACGCCCCCTTCGATCCCCTCCCGGGCGGCCATCGCCCGCAGCTCGGGCATCTGGGGCCCGTCGCCGACGACGTCCACCCGCACCGACCCGTCCCGGAGCAGCGGGGCCGCCGCCTCCAGCAGCATGTCGGCCCCCTTGTAGGGGACGAGCCGGCCGACGAATACGCAGCGCACCGGGCGGCTCGCCGATCGGGACCGCCGCCGCCCGAACCGGTTCGGATCGACGGCGTTCTCGGGCACGTACACGAGCTTCTCCCGGTGCGCGCGCTCGAACTGCCCCCAGGCGTTGATCGACCCGGCCAGGATCGCCGAGGCCGCCGCCCAGGTCGACCGGCTCCCCGGCTGGAGCTTGTGCAGGCCCCGGACGTAGGAGAGCCACTCCCGCTCCTGCCTCCGGACCCGGTCGAAGGCCCTCGGCCAGGGCAGGCCGCCGTTGATCGGCCCGAAGACCATCGGGATCCCCAGCCGGGCCACCTTGCCGGAGATCCAGCTCGGCTTCGTCGGGCTCAGCGGGGTGTGGCGGTGGACGACCTGGAACTCCCCGGCGGCCAGGCGGTCGCGGAACGCCTCCCAGACCAGCCGCTCGTAGTAGGGATAGGTCAGCGCCGACACCGCCGAGACGGCCGTCCAGCCCTTGCCCGAGGAGCCGCCGAGCATCGCGGCGACCTTGCTCGCCGCCCTCGACACCCGCTCCGCGTCGATCGTCGAGAAGTCCGTTCCCTCGACCAGGCCCGCCCGGCGGATCGCGTCCCGATTCATCACGTGGGTCACGAGGTGCACGTCCGCCACCCCGGCCAGCGCCCGGGCCAGCGCCCAGCCCTCCAGGTGGATGCTCACCAGCTCCGGGCTCGCCGCCGAGGAGAGCAGCAGCACCCGGGGCCTCGACCCACTCCCCGCCGACGATCCGACCATCCACCGCCTCCGACTCCGCCCGCCCGCCCGTCGCCCGGCCCTCGGCCGACCCGGGGCCGGCAGCCCACGATATCGGACCTCCCCCGGGACTTCCAGGCCCCCGGGCCATCCGACGCCGACGGCCGCACGATCCGGCCTCGCACGGGTGCGCCCGGGTCGATGACCCCCGGGTGGCCGGGCCGGGGATGGTCCGCCTCGATCCGGCCTCAGACCTCCCCCGGCATGTACGGCTTCTCCGCCGCCCCCGACCGATCCTGCGCGTTCTTCCAGAGCAGCACCACCACGGCGATCGCGTTGAAGATCAGCCCCAGGATGAACCAGAGCCACGGGTTCCGCCCCGTGTCCTGCGCCCAGAGCGCGCAGAAGCCGGCGAAGAGCAGCAGGACGGTCCAGCCGACCTGGTGTTTCTCGATGATCGTCTTCCCGTGAGGACGGTCCTCTAGCTCCCGGACGTCGGATCGGAGCCGGTCCACCTGCGACTCCAGCCGCTCGACCGTCCGCTCCAGCCGGGCGACCTGCCCCGCATCCTCCTGGGATCGGGCGGGGGTGGCGAGGAGTCCGAGCAGCAACGGCAGGGGGAAGCCGATCAAGGCGATCGGGATTCGTTTCATCGTCCGGTCTCGCGGGCCGATCGCCCGGCGCGGGTCGCCGCCGGGCGTCCGAGGTCGATGTCGTTCACGCGGCAAGGCCACCCGGCCGACCCTCGGCCGGGGCCTCCCCGCCCTCGAGGAGGCCGACGGAGGAGATTCGCCCCGTCGCCCCGGTTCTTGCCCGGCGGGCCCGGCCGGCCCGTCGATCGGCCCCCCGATCCCGGTCGGGTGGCAGGTGCGCTCTTGAGAACAGGGCCCATGAGCGCGGTCAGGCGAGTTCCAGGTCGCTCAGGGCGAATGCCTCATCCTGGTCGTAGGAGGTGCCCGCATCATCGCCCAGGAGCATCATCGCCTGGAAGTACCACCAGTTCCCGGAGTTACTCGAGTTGACCGTGGCGACGCCGCCGAGCGGCCGCCAGCCCTTGGCCAGGAGCCGGGAGACCTCTTCCCGGAGTCCCTTCGCGGACTTCGCCTCGCAGATGTGGTAATGCATCCTCGTTCCCCCCTGGTCCGTTCGAATCCGGCACCTCCGGATGGGCTCGCCCCATCGCCGTCGACTCCCCGGGGGGATTCGTGCCCCCGACGAGAGTATTGGGGAAATGGCTCGCCGCCGAACGACCAGGCGCGGCGGACCGGCCCTCCGAGTGAGATCTGTCGAGTGACCAGCACGCGCCACGGCGGGCCGGGTCCGCTGCGGCGCGACGTTGGGCGGCGGCCCGGCCTGTCGGCCTCGGAAGACGAATGGTCCACTCGACTCGGCACGCATGCTCATCGGACAGCCCGCTGCCCAAGCTCCTGGGCGAGCCCGATGAGGATTCCCTCGGGGCCCCGGATGTAGCAGAGCCGATACGTGTCCCCGTACCGGACCACTTCGCCGACGAGCTCCGCGCCGCGTTTGCCGAGCCGAGCGAGCGTATCGTCGATGTCCTCCACGGTGAACATGACTCGGAGGTAACCGTGCGCGTTCACCGGGTCGCCGCGGTGATCGGCGACCACCGGCGGCGCAAGGAATCGAGACAGCTCCAGCCGGCTGTGACCGTCCGGCGTCCGCATCATGGCGATCTCGACGCGCATGTCGCGTAATCCGGTGACGCCATCGGCCCAGTCCCCCTCGATCGGGGCACGCCCCTCGAGCTCGAGGCCGAGTTCGGCGAAGAACGCAATGGCGGCATCGAGGTCTTCGACCACGATGCCGACGTTGTCCATACGCTTGACCGTCATGAAGCCTCCTCCGCCGCCAACGCCCAACGACCAAGCTCAGCGGACCGGCTCGCCGAAACAAATCGTTGCATGACCAGTGGGCGCCGCGGCGGGCCGGGTCCGCTGCGGCGCGAGGTCAGGCCGACGTTTCCTCCGCCCCTGGTCGGCGATCGGCGGCCGCCCCCATGGCAATCGAAGTGACGGCCATCCCGGCGGCCGCGCCGGCGATGAAGGACGCGGGGTAGAAGACCCAGGCCCGCGCGATGAGCATCATCCCGCCGGTGAAGGGGTCGGCCGGTCCCCGGCCCGCGGCGCGATCCTGGGCGTCCGACCATCTGAGCCAGGCGAAAAGGATGAGCATACCGAGTAGGCCGCCCCCCAACGTCCCGGCGATCAGCCGCAGGCAGCCGCGTTTCATCAAGACGCCCCTTAAGCCGCCTAACGTTCGAGTTCAGCCGAGGTCGGCGGCATGGCGCCTGGCCCGCGAGGCTCACGATCAACCACGGCGCCTCGCGGGCCAGGCGCCATGCCGCCGACCGTCGGCTGCAACGAGGGGTTAGGCCGCACCGTTTCGCCCTGGCAAGGAAGCGACGCTTCGTCGGTACTCAAGATTCCGGATCGAACATGAACTGCCGCAGTTCCTGAGCACACCGACACCCTGCGGCGAGCCTCGCCGCCCAAGCTTCAGCCTCTTCGCGCGACTGAACTTTGAGCACGCAGAACCCGCCATCGAACTTGCTCGTCTCAGGATAGGTTCCCGGGGTCACAGTGCCCTCCGCAGAGACCATGACCGGAGGAACGGTCTCGTCGATGCCGCCGCCGAACACATAGACGCCAGCCGCCTTCGCCTCCCGGATGACGTCATGTGACGATTCGCTCACCGATGGAAGTTCTCCCTCGGAGACGTGACTCATCGCCGACGCGGGGAACGAGATGAGATAGCGATTCATTCTCGATTGCTGTCTTTGCACCACGCAGCGAGCCACCTCGGCGCGTCACGCTGTGCCGCCTAACGACCGGGCTCAGCGGACCGGCCCGCCGAGGCAGAGCTTGATGATACCAGAAACCTGCCGCGGCGGGCCGAGTCCGCTGCGGCGCGCGGTTAGGCGGTTCAGCGCAACCAGTTGGGCCGGCACCCCATCTCCTGCAGTTCCCTCCGAGCCCAACGCACCTCGCTCTCGACCCTCTCCCCGAAACGGCCCGAGCCCAACTCGTCGTACAACCCTCCCAGCGACTCCCGGTCAACCTCGTAGAGGAAGACTCGCTCCTGGAAGAACACCGACTCGAAATGCACCTTGGCCGACAGCCAGAGCATACGCTTGAGGACGAGTCCCTCAAGCTTGTCGAGGAACCGATCCGGCCACCCCGGGTCCCCCGGATCATCCTTGGTGCTGACGGCGAAGTGGATGACGTAGCCGCGATACCACCCTCGGTCACTGGCGCCGTGGAACGGGCGGGCCGCGACGGCGAACATGTGGCGGGTCAGGAACGGCCATCGGTCGTCGCTGTCTGGGAGCCCCTCCAGGACGGCGCGGTTATATTCCGGAGCGATCGGCCATCGCGAACCGGTCCCCTCCCAGTCCTCCTGGATCCGGCCATAGAGAATCGCTTGGTGGCCCAGGGCAACCTCCGGTCCATTTTGCCGCCGCCGAACGACCAAGCTCAGCGGACCGGCCCGCCGAGAGAGAGCCCATGATATCAGGAAGCACAGCGGCGGGACGGGTCCACTGCAGCGCGAGGTTAGACGGCCTCTGACAAGGGGGCGGTTTGGGGCGGTACAGCGGAGCCAACTGCAGTACGGCATTCAGCGTCGATGACGCGGTGTTGCTGCGCGGTGACTAATCTCTCCAGTTCCGCGACCCGTTCGTCGAGCTCGCCCAGCCTGTTGCCAATGAACCAGCCGACGATGCCGAGCGTGGTGAGGAGGTAGCGGGCCAACCTGGCGACGTCTCCATTCACACCGGCGAATGACAGATATAAGCCGGCGGCCATGAGCAGCAGAGAGAATCCCGTGATGAATGTGAGGCGGAACCGCATCGTTCTTACCCTGTGGTTGAGGCCGCCGATCGCCCAAGCTCAGCGGACCGGCCCGCCGAAGGAAACCGTCGCATGATCAGTGAGCGCCGCGGCGGGTCGGGTCTGCTGCAGCGCGAGGTTAGGCGGCTCCGGCAAGCGGCGGTCACGGCTTGAGGACCCTCTTCTCCTTGCCCTTCTCGGCGAGCGTCGCCGAGGTGCCGGACTCGTTCGCTGCCAGCCAAACGGCCGGCTCGGCCTCCTTGTCGAACAGGAGGAGGCCGGAACCATCGGCGGTCGCCCCGAGCTTGACACGCACCGTGCCGTCACCGCTCCGGAGCCGGATATTGCCGCCGCCGTCCTCCCCGAGATGGAGTTGGGCGACGACCTTGCCCGTCTTGTCGACGAGTTCGAAGGCCTCGGCACGGAGGACGGCGGGTGCCTTCGCGACGCCTTGGGCGCGAGCCATCGGGAGCAAGGGGGCCGTTCGGAAGAGATGGACCACCAGCAAAGCGGCCACGATCACGAGGAGCACCTGTGTCGTCTTCTCTCGCATCGTTTGTTCCTCGCCAATGGGGATGTCGGAGGTGGGGGTTCGCAGACGCCGCCTAACGCCCAAGCCCAGCGGACCACCCCGCCCGAGCGACCTTCGATGTTACCAGAAGCCTCCGCGGCGGGGTGGGTCCGCTGCAGCGCGAGGTTAGGCGGGGCTCGGCCCCCCGAGCCACGCGTCGCGGTCTTGCTCGATGCACCTGGCCGCTTCCGCGTTCAGCCGCGTCAGGTAGACGGCGAATGCCCCCAAGATCCCGGCCACGGCGAGGCCGACGACGGACGAGACGCCGGTGGGGGCGAGCGCGACGAGCCCGCCACCCCCGAGCAGCGGGAGGATATACCACAGCCACGCCCGCCGCAGGAACCACGCCTGGGCGGTCATGCGATGCCGCCATCGCTGCGGGTGCCGGGAGGGCGGATAGGCCGCCAGCTCCGAGCCGGGGATGTGCAACCGACCCCAGGTCACCGCCAGGGCGACGACCACCCCGAGGATGACGAGGACCTTGCCCAGGACAGCCACGGCCGAGCCGGGTTGCCAATAGAGCCAGGCGGCGAACAGCGGGAGGACCGCGAGGCCGGCCACGGTCTCTCGGATGTTCCGTTGGTGAACGGCCCGGACAAACTCGATGATCATGGTATCCACGGTCAACCCTCCGCGACGAGGAACGGACGGAGCCGCCTAACGCCCAAGCTCAGCGGACCGACCCGCCGAGGGAAGGTTTGAAGTTACCAGAAAGCTGCGCGGCGGGCCGGGTCCGCTGCAGCGCAAGGTTAGATACTATGCCCGGAGCGAGCCGGGCGAGTTGCTGTGAGCCGCCGACATGGCAAGCTCCAGGAGGGGGGTTAGCAGGTCCCTCGGATACGGAGTCTTTACCATGCCAGCGACCCACGACCGCGATCATAGCACGGCCTCCACCCCGACGCTCTACCTGGCCTTCGAGCTGGGCTGGACCACCTGGAAGCTCGCCTTCGCCGACGCACCGGCCCGCGCCCCGCGTCAGGTCACCATCCCGGCCCGCGACACCGACGCCCTCCGGCGTGAGATCGCCCGGGCCCGCCGACGCCTCGGCCTGCCCGACGACGCGCCGGTCCGCTCGGTCTTCGAGGCCGGCCGCGATGGCTTCTGGCTGCATCGCTACCTGATCCACCACGGCCACGAGAACCTCGTCGTCGACCCGGCCAGCATCGAGGTCAACCGCCGCGCCCGCCGCGCCAAGAGCGACGGCCTGGACGTCGTCAAGCTGCTGGCCATGCTCCAGCGGCACCACGGCGGCGAGCGCGGGCTGTGGGCCGTGGTGAACGTCCCCGCGCCCGAGGACGAGGACCGCCGCGCCCCGCAGCGCGAGCTGATGGCCCTGAAGGCCGAGCGGACCGAGCACTCCAACCGGATCAAGGGGCTGCTGGCCCACCTCGGCCTGGCGTTCGTCGTCGACGGCCGCCTGCCCGAGCGGCTGGCCGCCCTGCGGCAGTGGGACGGCCGCCCGGTGCCCGAGCACACGGCGGCGCGGCTGCTCCGCGAGTTCGAGCGATGGAAGCTCGTCGACGCCCAGGTCCGCGACCGCGAGAACGCCCAGCGGCGGGCCGTCCGCGACGACGCGGCGCCGCACGTCGAGCAGGTCCGCCGGCTGATGGACCTCAAGGGGGTCGGTCCGGTGGGGGCCTGGCTGCTGGTGCAGGAGATCTTCGGGTGGCGTCGGATCAAGAACCGCCGCGAGTTGGCCAGCCTGGTGGGCCTGGTGCCGACGCCGTACCAGAGCGGCTCGTCGCACCGCGAGCAGGGCATCAGCAAGGCGGGCAACCGGCGGGTGCGGTGGATGCTGGTGGAACTGGCCTGGATGTGGCTCCAGTACCAGCCGCGGAGCGCGCTGAGCCGGTGGTATCACGAGCGGTTCGGCTCGGGCAACGCGCGGGCGCGGAAGGTGGGGATCGTGGCCCTGGCGCGCAAGCTGTTGGTGGCGTTCTGGAAGTACCTGGAGTTCGGCGAGGCGCCGGAGGGGGCGGAGATGGTGCCCTGGAGGAAGAAGCTCAACGGCCGGCTGCCGGCGGGTACGGGCTGAGGGCGAGGGCGAGGGCGAGGGCGAGAATTATGCTGACCCTCTCACACGATCAAATCTGAGGGCCTGAGCGCGAGCCAGTGAGCGGCCGTCGGCGGGCGGGGCGACCGGGACAGACGCCGGGCCCCCGGTGAGGGGGCCGTGGGTTAGAGGGGATCGCCCCGCTCACCGGCTGGGAGTCGTCGGCGACGAACGTAGTAATGGGTGCCCCGGAGGCCGAGGCCGCCGGGCACGGAGAGAAGGTCGTGCCGGCAATCTGCCGCACGTCGCGACGCCAGCCACCCGCCGAGAGGTCGCTTGAGGTCCGGGATTGGGACCAGGAGATCGGGACGGGGAGGGCGGTCGAGGTCGAAGGATCGGGAGGAGGCCGGTCGCCGGGACGAAGGGCGGGGCCGGCAGCGATCACGGTCCGTCACGGGCTGAGGTGCGTGGAGAGATCGGTCTTGAGGCTTGACGTCGGCACCTTCATAGAAGGCGGGGTTCGTCCAGCCCAGGCCGCCACACCGCCGACAATGGTACCGGAAGCCGTCTTCACTGCGGGGCATGACCTCCTGGGGCATCTCGCGGGTGCCGTGGCAGAGCGGGCAGACCTCGCCGCCTTCGGGCATCGACGGCAACGCCTCGACCAACTCGGGCAGACCGACCTCGCCGGCCCAGCGGACGATGCAGGACGCCACGTCCTTCGGGTCATCGGCGGGTGGCCGGGGCGAGGCGCAGCGTGCCCCGGATCCGGGGGCCCGCGACACCGGGGCACGCTGCGCGTTGCCCCGGCCACCCGACCGATCCCACGTCGGCCCGAGGGGGATTCTCGCCCCTCCCGGCGGAAAAAGTGACTGCCGGGGCCCGATTCCCTGATCTTAAGGGTGTACGGCCGACGCCGATCGCGCGGGACGACGCCGTCCCGCACCGGCGCGGCCGGGCCGGTCCCCGGCCCGGGCACCTCTTGAGATCACTTGCGATGAAGTCCCCCTCCGAGAAGCAGGTCGCGGCCAACCGCCGCAACGCCCTCCGCTCCACCGGGCCCAGGACCGCCGAGGGCAAGCTCCGCAGCCGCCGCAACGGCCTGGCCCACGGGCTGGCCGCCCAGGTCGTCGTCCCCGAGGAGGACCGCGCCGCCTTCGACGCCCAGATGGCCCGCTGGGACCGCGAGATGGGCCCGGCCAACGTCGTCGAACGCCACCTCGCCCGCCGCGCCGCCGCCTGCTCGGTGAAGCTGGAGCGCATCGAACGCGCCCGCGAGCTGACCCGCCGCGAGGCTGCATTGAAGGCCCTGGCCGGCTGGGAGAAGCGGCGGCAGGCCCGGGCCCGCAGCAAGGCCCAGGACCTCGTCAAGGACCCCAGCAACACGGTGCTCGACCTCGAAGGCACCGCCTTCGGCTGCGACTGGCTGATCCGCCGGTGGCAGGCCCTGGACGCCCCGCTGCAGCTGGGCCAGGGCTGGGACCAGCGGACGGTGCTGAAGGCCCAGGCATTGCTCGGCTTCCCGGACTACTTGCCCGGTCCCGACGCGAATCGAGAGGTCCGCCGGCTCTGGATCCTGGCCGCCGCCGCGTCGCCGACGCAGGTGACGGCGCTGCCCCGGCTGGAGGCCGAGGGATCGCTGCCCACCGACCCGTCCCACGCCCGGGCCTCCCTGAGCCGGTTCGTGGCCGAGCAGGTGGGGCGGCTCGAAGGGCTGCGGGCCGAGTCGTGGGAGGAGGTGGAAGGGCCCGAGGGCCGGGCCATCGCGCTGCAGGCCGCGGCGGCGGACCCGTCGGGCGAGGGCCAGTTGATGCACCGCTACGAGGTGGCGGCCGACCGCGCGGCGAACGCCGCCGTCCGGCTGTTCCTGAACCTGCGGGACCGCCGCCGCCGGGAGCTGCTGGAGCTGTCGAAGGAGGCCCGCCACAGCTCGATCCCCCGGGCCCCGGTGGGGGGCGGCTGGTGGTGCGAGGTCGACGCCGACCCGGCACCGCCGGGCTTCGAGCGGATCGGCGACGGCCCGGCGGCCGCCGAGCCGGCCTCGCCGCTTCCTTCTCCGGAGCCGGTCGCCCCGGGACCCGACGACGCCCCCCTCGCCCCGGTCGGCGGGGCCGTCGGGCCCGTCGGGCCCGAGGCCTATCCCCCCGGCCGGGGGCCCGATGCCGATCCCGGTGCGCCGGTGCGGAGCGAACCCATTTCGCCCCCCCGTCCGGCCGCCTTCACGCGAAGTAACCCGTATTTCCCGAACACATTGCGAGACCAACAGCCCGGCAGCCCTCCCGCCCCCTCCGGGCGCACCGGGCCGACCGCCCCGCCCCCGGGCCGGGCGAACCGCGATGCCGGGACCCGATGACGGCCCCGAGCCGACGCGACGGCCGGGTCAGCCGGGGCCGATCCGGAAGGGGCGGGCGACGTGGGCGGCCTCGACACGGGGCTCGACCCGGTCGAAGACGTCCACCTCGAACGGCCGGCCGATGCCGTTGCCGGCGAGGTCCTCCAGGTCCGTCCCCGCGTCGAGCCGATACCGGCCGGGCGTCCAGGGGGCGTCGGGGACGAACGACCAGGCGGTCTCCCCCTCGATCACCTCGGCGGCGCCGACCACGGGGGCCCCGTCGCCGTCGGTCACCGAGAGCAGGCGGCCCACCAGGGCGTGGTCGAGCGGCTCGGGGAAGCGGACGACCAGCGGATCCCGGGTGCCGGGACCCGGCGGGTCGAGCGCCCAGGAGCCCGGGTCGGGCGGCGATTCGTCGGGCGGGCCGGTGCGGAAGCCCTTGCGGAACGGGGAAGCGAGCGGTCGACCGGCGGCATCGGGCCACCCGGCGTCGACCTCCAGGGTGTAGCGTTGGCCCGGTTCCAGCACCGGTCCCAGCTCGGCCCGGGGGACCAGGCCCCGCTTGATCCGGCCGGGGTCGATGAGGACGGTCAGCCGGGTGCCCAACGGATCCCAGAGTTCCTCGTCCAGCTCCAGGAAGGCCGCCTCGATCGCCCGACCGTCCGGACCGACCAGCCGGATCCTCCGGTACGCCTCACCCCGGCTCATGGGGGCGGAGAAGTGGAGGTAGAAGCGGAGCAGGTTTTCGGGCAGCACGTCGGCGGAGGGGTAGGCAGCGACGACCCGAGCCGGCTCGGCGGGGGCCGGGTCGGGGATGGTCAGCTCGGCCTCGACCGGGAAGGCGTCCGGGTCGGCGCCGGGGACCAGGGCGGGGCGGAAGGCGGCCCGGTAGGTGGTCCCGGGCCGGGGCCGATACCGCGGCTCGAACCGGAGTCCCCCCCCCACGGCCCGGACCCGGCCGAGCATCGGCAGGTCGGCCCCGAGGACCGAGACGGTGAACAGTTCCGGCGGCACCGGATCGGCCGACTCCAGGGCCCGGGTCGTAGCCAGGGCGAGCCCCGAGACCTCGAACCCCTCCCCGACGAGCCGGATCGTCGGCCCCTCGAGAGGAGGCCCGGATGACCCGGCACCCTGGAGGATCGACGGGGGGAGGGCGGCGATCAGGAGGGCGAATGGCAGGCTCATGTCGGCCCTCGTGCTCGGCGGGTCGGTCGGACGGTCGGACCGGATGGGGGAAGGCGGATGGCGGACGGCGGGCGAGTGCGGTCGGGGGGCGGACGGCGGACGCCCGAGGCGGCGAGGGCCGCCGTCGGGATCCCGCCGTCCGCATCGCGGGCAAGCTCAGGGCAGTTCGATGGTGCGGAGGTCCTGGGCGCCGCTGTCATCCTGGACCAGGACGAGGGCGTGGGTGTCGTCGAGGCGGTCGAGCTGGACGACGCCGGCGAGGTCGCCGAGGGTCTCGTACTCCAGCCCGGCGGTGTCCTCGACGGGGGAGGTGATCCCCTCGATCGAGGAGGCGGGGCCGGCGTCGACCTTCATGACCCCCCGGGCGGAGTTGGCGACGAGCAGCACGTCGCGGCCGCCCTTCCGGTAGGAGACGAGGTCGAGCGGGTTGTTGCGGTTACCCAGCTCGGCGACGGTGGTCCCCTTGACGTGGGCGCCGGCCTTCAGGTCGGCCACGGGGATCTTCACCAGCGGGGTGCAGGTGTAGGCGGCCATCAGGTACGGCTCGCCCTGGATCTGGGTGGCGACGAAGGTCCGGATCGGGGAGCGGGTCTCGAATCGGCCGTGGGCGCCGTGGTAGATCTCCAGGCTGGCCGAGTTCGAGTCGGCCTCGAAGGGG
Organism: Tautonia plasticadhaerens; assembly: GCF_007752535.1. Lineage (GTDB taxonomy): Bacteria > Planctomycetota > Planctomycetia > Isosphaerales > Isosphaeraceae > Tautonia > Tautonia plasticadhaerens. The sequence continues at coordinate 6,922,883 of NZ_CP036426.1, read as the reverse complement.
ACGGGGATGGCCAGCAGGCGGGAGGAGAACTCCTCGTTGGAGAGCCCGGCGACGAACAGGCGGCCGTCGGCGAAGACCAGGTCGGTGATCGCCTGGGCCCGGAGGCTGCGGCCGCGCTCCTCGGCGTTGGGGTCCGGGGCATTGGGGAGCATGGCCTTGGCGAACGGCACGTCGGCCAGGTCCATGACCTCGACGGCGCCCGAGGCGTCGACCCGGACGATGGCCGGCTCGGCGTCGGGGCCCCTCCCCCTGGAGACCGACAGGTAGGCCCGGCCGGAGGCGGGGTTGACGGCCAGGTCGTTGACGAGGATCTCCCGGGGCTCGGTGCCGAGGGCGGCGGCGATCGCCTCGTTGACCTTGGCGGCCTCGATGGCGCCGCCGGCGGTGGAGGTGGCGTCCCCGGTGTCGATGGCGAAGACGGCGGCGCCGGCGGTGTCGCCGACGAACAGGATCCCCTCGGGGCCGAAGGTCATCGCCCCGGCCGACTTCAGGTCGGGGGTGCCCCGATCCATCCCGGAAGTCAGGTCCTCGGCCGCGGGGGCGGCCGTCGACAGCAGGGCGGACGCGGTCAGGGCCGCGATCGCGGAACGGATCGTCAGCGTCATGGTGGCTCCCCTGGTTGCTGGAACTCGGGTGGCGTTCATACCGGGCGAGGGCGAAGTGCGGACTCCCCCTGGGGAGAGTCGAGCGTCATCTTCGTCCCGGATGGGCCCGGAAATCAACCCGACGCCGGCCGATCCGGGAGATCCGATCGGCCCGGCGGGAGCAGGGGGGATTGGGTGCATGGAGCGTGCCGGTCGGGGCGGCGGATCCCCGTCCCCGGCCGTCCCCGGGGGGCAGGGACGGGACAACTCGGGTGTGACCGAGCGGGGAGAGGTGATAGGCTGGACGGCATGAGTCACCCGGAACATCAACGCTGGCGGCCCTGGACCCGGGGGGAGGAGCTGGCCAACGCCGTCAGCCACGGCCTGGGGCTGGCGGCGGCGGCGGCGGTCACCCCGATGTTGGTTCTCGGCGCCTGGCAGATGGGGGGGCCGCTGGCGGCGTCGGCGGCCGCCGTCTTCGGCGGGGCGATGGTGCTGGTCTACCTGGCCTCGACGCTGCACCACGGGGTGCCTCGGGGCCGGGCCAAGGACGTCCTGGAGGTGGTCGACAAGGCCGCCATCTACGTCCTGATCGCCGGGACGTACACCCCGTTCACGCTCGGGGTGCTGCGGGGGACGTGGGGCTGGATGCTGATGGCGGCCGTCTGGGCCCTGGCGGCCTACGGGGTATTCCGGACCGTCGCCGGCGGGACCGAGCGGCCGTACCAGGGGACGAGGCTCTACCTGGCGATGGGTTGGCTCGTGGTCCTGGTGATCGGCCCGGTGATGGAGCGGATGCATCCGACGGGGCTGTCGCTGATCGTCGCCGGCGGGGTGGCCTACACGGTGGGCGTGGCCTTCTATGTGGCCAACCGGATGAAGTACCACCACCTGATCTGGCACCTCTGCGTGATCGCGGGGTCGGCCTGCCACGTCATGGCGGCCCTCTGGTACGCGGCCGCCTGAGCCCGGCGGCCCGGCCGACGGCCGCCCGGCCCGGAGCCCCCTTGCGTCGCCCCGGTTGCGCGGCAGAATCGTGAGGCCCGACCCGATCCGCCCCAGCCCGGTCGTCGAGCCCCCGACCCATGAGTGACGAGCCCGAACCGCAGCAGTCCCCTCCAGGGGCCACCGACCCGCCGCCCCAGGTCACCGGGACCGACCCGGAGAGCCGGAGGTCGGCGATCGACCGGGCCCTGAACCTGATCGAGCGGCTGGGAAACGCCCTGCCGGATCCGGCGGTTCTGTTCCTGATCCTGATGGGGGTCGTCTGGGTGGCGTCGGCGGCGCTGGCCCGGGTCGAGTTCGACGAGATCCACCCGGTCACCGACGAGCCGATCCGGATCGAGAACCAGCTGTCGGGGCCGGTGCTGGCCGAGTTCCTGGCGACGATGGTCGAGACCTTCGTCGGCTTCCACCCGCTGGGGGTGGTGCTGGTGGCCCTGCTGGGGGTGGGGGTGGCCGAGCACACCGGGTTCATCAACGCGGGGCTGAAGGCCCTGCTGGGAGTCACCGCCCGGCACCTGCTGACGCCGATGCTCATCCTGGTGGCGATCGTCAGCCACACGGCCGCCGACGCCGGCTACGTGCTGGTGATCCCGCTCGGCGGGGTCATCTTCCACGCCGCGGGTCGGCACCCGCTGGCGGGGATCGCGGCGGCCTTCGCCGGCGTCTCGGGCGGCTTCAGCGCGAACTTCATCCCCTCGGGGATCGACCCGCTCTTGCAGGGGCTCACCCAGGCCGGGGCCCAGGTGATCGACCCGGGCCGGGTCGTCAACCCGCTCTGCAACTGGTACTTCACGTCCGTCTCGTCGGCCCTGATCATCGTGCTCGGCTGGCTGCTGACCGACCGCGTCATCGAGCCCCGGCTGGCGGGGACGAATGTCGATGGCGACCTCTCGGACCTCCGGCCGATGGAGCGACTGGGCACCCGGGAGTGGCTCGGCCTGGCCTCGGCGCTGGCCTCGATGATCGTCAGCCTCGCGCTGCTCGCCGCGGTAAGCCTGCCCGAGGGGTCGCCGATGCGGTCGCCCCAGGGCGGCCTGACCGACTCCGGCGCCCTGCTGATGCGGTCGATCGTGCCCTTGATCTTCCTGCTGTTCCTCATCCCCGGCGTGGTCTATGGCTACGTGGCCGGGACGGTGCAGGACCACCGGGACGTCATCAAGGGGATGAGCAAGTCCATGTCGGCGATGGGCTATTATATCGTCCTCGCCTTCTTCGCCTCGCTGTTCATCAAGGCCTTCAACGACTCGAACCTCGGCGCGCTGCTGGCCCTGAAGGGGGCCGACGGCCTGAGGGCGCTGAACCTGCCCCCCCAGGTGACGATCGTGGGGATCATCGCGTTGACCGGCGCGGTCAACCTGCTCGTCGGCTCGGCCTCGGCGAAGTGGGCGCTGCTCTCGCCGATCTTCGTGCCGATGCTGATGCAGTTGGGACTCTCCCCCGAGTTGACCCAGGCCGCCTACCGGGTGGGGGATTCGACGACCAACATCATCACCCCCCTGATGCCCTACTTCCCGCTGGTCGTCGTCTACTGCCAGCGTTACGTCAAGGGGACGGGGATCGGCACGCTCGTCTCGCTGATGCTGCCCTACTCGGTCTCCTTCCTCGTCTGCTGGACGGTCCTGCTGGTCGCCTACTGGATGATCGGCCTGCCGCTGGGGCTCGACGCCCCCTACACCTACCCCTGACTCCTGACCCGGGATCGGTCGGCCGGATCGATCGAGGGGCGCACACCTGTTCGGGACTCGAAGGGAGCGGATCCGATGGCGAGGTTGCTCGGCGAGGGTGGACGCGGGGACGGCGAAGGGGACGCACCGGGCCGCACCCGGACGACCGGGGTCGACCGGCGACGGTTCCTCGGGGCGGGGATGACGGCCCTGGCCGGGTTCTCGATGGCGGGCGCCGGCGATCGCCCCGCCCTCGCCTCGATGCCGCCGCAAACGCCGGAGGAGCCCGAGGTGACCGAACCCTACATCGACGCCCACTCCCACGTCTGGACCCCCGACCTCGACCGCTATCCCCTGGCCGACGGCTTCGCCCGATCCGACATGCAGCCCCCCTCGTTCACCGCCGAGGAGCTGCTGGCGACCTGCCGGCCGCTCGGTGTCGGCCGGGTGAACCTGATCCAGATGAGCTACTACGGATTCGACAACTCGTACATGTTGGACATGATCGCCGCGTACCCCGGCCGCTTCGTCGGTACGGCGATCATCGACCCCGCCGGCCCCGATCCCGCCTCGGCCATGGCGGAACTCCGGCCCCGGGGCGTCGTCGCCTTCCGCATTCAGCCCCAGGTCCTCGGCCTGCCGGTCGACCGCTGGCTCGACCACCCCGGCTACGAGGCGATGTTCACCCAGGCCGCCGAGGGCCGCCAGGCGATCAGCTGCCTCATCGGCCCCGACGCGCTGCCCGAGGTCGCCCGAATGTGCGGTCGACACCCCGACGCGCCCGTCATCATCGACCACCTCGCCCGCATCGGCGTCGACGGCACGATCCGTGATGCCGACATAGAGACTCTCTGCGGACTCGCTCGGCATCCGAACCTCTACGTCAAGATCGGCGCCTTCTACGCCCTCAGCCCGGCGGGCCCGCCATACCTCGATCTCGCCCCGATGATCCGGCGCGTGCTCGACGCCTTCGGCCCCGACCGCTGCATGTGGGAGAGCGACTGCCCGTTCCAGGTCGTCGACCACACCTACGAGGACAGCCTCTCCCTCATCCGAGACCGCCTCGACTTCCTCACCGACTCCGATCGCGACCAACTCCTCGCCGGCACCGCCGAGGCCCTCCTCTTCCGCCCCCGCCCCCTCAACTGAACCCCCCCGATCTCCCAGGATGAGCGCCCACGGTCGACTCGTGCCGAGGATCCGTCGATGGTCGATGGCGTTCACTCCCTCCCGACCCGGTCCGCCCCCTCCTGCGCCGACGCCCATCCAGCCCCGACCGATCTCCCCGCGGCCTCTCCCCTCCTCCCCCTTCGCCGCCCCAAGACTCGAGGTCGGGGTTGAATCCCGACTCGTCGATCTGGTACGATCACCAACACCTGGCATTGAGACGATCCCTGACCCAGCCCACCCGCTGGGCGTGTCAGGATCTCCTTCGTCACCAAGGGTTTGGGGAATGGTGTAACGGTAGCACGCTTGACTCTGGATCAAGTAGTCTAGGTTCGAATCCTAGTTCCCCAGCTACCTAAATCCTGAAATGGCAAGAAGATAAGGATAGTTGCTCCGGGGTACAAAGGTTGGGTACAAACCGGGGTACAATCCTGTCCGGTCACTGCCATCTCGCTGGATACAAACGAGCCGATGTCCCCGCATGATCCAGGGGGCATCGGCTTGCTCCTTTTGGGGTATCCGTCCGAATGTTGGCACGTCGATCACGGGACGATCGACGCATTCGCTCGGCTGCTATATGCCATGCGAGCATGGTATGTTAAAAGCACCGCTCCAGCATGTTCTGATCAAGTGGACGGGCTCCAAGCGGCGGCAGGCCCGCCGGATCGTCGAGCACTTCCCCCGCCGGATCGCCACCTACCACGAGCCCTTTCTCCTGCTCGACAATGTTGTCAGCCGTCCTGATCACCCGTCGTCCAATTCACCACCCCCTCCCGTCAGTCCAACTTGCAGAGGTTGACGTACTGGCTGCCGAGACACCGCTTGCAGGTCACCAGGCTGAGCGGCCCTTCGGCGTGTTCGCCGCTGTGGCGGGACTTCGTGCCGCAGATCGCATCGTATCCGTGGTGTCGATTCCGCAGGTGGTAGGAACGCCCGTCGAGCAGGTAGAGGGCGTAGCGGGCCACCTGGGGCTGATTGCCCTCGACCGCCTGGGCCGGGGCCTCCCGGTCGAGCATGGCCCGGCACCGCTTGCAGGTCACCTCCGCCGGGTCGCCGACGTGCTGCTCCATGTGCAGGATGCCGGCCCCGCAGCGGGGCTCGCCCAGGCGGCGGTCGCCCACGTGGACGTGCTTGCCGGACCCCCGCCCACGGAGCAGGATCACCTTGCCGGGCGGGATGGAGGCCATGAACGGCCCCCTGGCCTGACGTGCGTAGAGCGACTGGCACTCCTCGCACGTCAGGTCGGAGAACGTCCCGTAGTCCCAATCCGTCGCCTTCCCCTCGCCGCAGGCCGCCTCCGTCTCCTTCCCCTCGACTCTGGCGAGGTGGATTTCGCCCTTGTGGTAGCCCAGGAGCACCGAGTCCATCGGCGGCGGTGACGGCTCGCCACTCTCCTCCGCCTCGGCATCGTCGTCACGGGCCGGCACGCCCTGCGGTGGCACCTCCCGCAGGTTCAACGCCTTGAACCGGATCTCCAGGCCGTCGTTCTTGCCGCCGACGATCATGCAGTCGATCTCGTCGTCGTTCCAGGTCGTTGCGGTGACCCTCGTCACCCGCACCCTGGTCCCCTCCGGCACCTGGATGGACCTGTGGCCCCTGATCTTGGGATCGTAGACCTGATACTTCGCCTCGCCGACCCGCATCTCCATCTCCTTGCCGACCCAGCGGCGGCGGCTGCTGTAGATCGACCGCTGGGCGGCCCCCCAGCGTGCCTCCAGCTTCGCCAGGTCGTTCCAGGTCAGGGCTTCGTCCCGCTTCACGGCGTCCGCCCACTCGCCCAGCCGGGACAGGTGGGGGGCCGCCGCAGGCGAGTGCGGGTCCGGGTCACGACGCCCCTGCCGATGGGCGAACTCCAGGGTGCCGTGCGGCTCGCCCCGGAGCAGCCGCTCGGCGACGATCTGGCCGCTGCGGAACGTCTCGAAGTCGAGATCGTCTTCCCCGGTGGTCTCCACCACCTTCGGCCCGAAGAGCCGCCAGCGGTCCGTGCCCGCCCGACGGATCGCCAGGCCCTCCACCTCCTCGCCCCCGACCGCCGGGACATGCCAGCCGGGGCCATGGCCCTTCTCGTCGCCTTTCTTCCACTCCACCTCCAGCACCTTCGGCTCGGGCTGGGCTGGCTGCGGCTGCGGCCCCTCCGGCTCGCTGCGGGACTTCTGGGCCGGCTCCTTCACCAACTCCTTCACCCTGGTGTCGGTCGGCTCGTCGTCCTCGTCGCCGGCCTCGACCGACAGCTTGTCCTCGACGATCTCGACATCCTCCTCGACCGGCGGCTCGTCCTCGGCCCGCATCCGCTCGGGCGGGTGATCGTCCGGGTAGCCCTTGCACCGCACCTCCAGGCCCGGCCTGCCGAGCACGTGGGCCTCGCAGATCGGGCAGGTGTACTTGAGGCGGCCCGTCTTCCGCCTCGGCTCGTCGTCTCCCTCTGGCTGCCCCCCGGCGACGGCCTCCCAGGGAAGCATCGCCTTCTTGGGCACCGCCTCGATCGCCATGTCGGCCTCGCACTCCAGCACGACCTCCACGTCGAGGTTCCAGCCGCCACGGGTCCGCCCGCCGTCCTTGCCCATGGGCAGCAGGCCCAGCTCCAGCCATATCTCGCACTGGCGGGCGTCGGCGTAGCCACGGGCGGCAGTGGAGGCGGCCTTCTCGTCCCCCGCCTCGATGGCCTCCTGCCACCGCAGCTGCCGGCCCATCAGGGCGACCACCTGCGCCATCGTGGCGTCGAGGCCCTCGGCGATCAGGTCCGGGCTGATGGCGATCTCGTGGACCTGCTCCCCCGCCTTGTTCCGCCACTTTCGGGGCGTGAAGTACCCCTTGCTGCGGCCCTTGCGGGCGATCGAGAGCATTGCCGGCCCCAGCCGGCCGTCGAAGAGCCGCTTGTTGAAGTAGTCGAACGCCTCGTTGTAGGCGGAGAACTGCTCGATGGTCGGGGCGGTCCTGGTGCTGCTCATGGCGTTCCCAGCCGTAATTTTGTTTGTGCAATCAAACGCATTGGGCCGATTATACGGCGCATGCCGCCCCCGTAAAGCCAAATTTGACTGGACAATCAAAAATTGCTGTGTGCCGACCAGGAGTGCGGCACAATCCTCCCTTGCTCCGCTGCCCGTCCCTGACCAACGCTCTGGCCCTGCTGCGGGCGAGTATTTCGCTGACCGCCAGGTCTACTCCAAGGGGCCTTGGACCCCGAGGGAATGATGGATGGACGTGTACAAGTTCAACGTGCAGGAGAAGGGCGTCTACAAGTGGCAGCAGACACTCCCGGAGGTCGAGAGGCTGCTCGGCGACTTCAGCCGGCCCGGCGACTTCGTGGTCGATCCTTGCTAATAACGAAGACCCAGCCCCTTGAGGCCCCGGCCATGCGGGGCCATGTCGCTCGCAGACCGGGAATTGGTTATCAACTTCTGGCGTAAGGGGATGATTGCCGAGGCGCAAGGCTGAGCGAAGCCGGTGGATGGGATGGTCCTGGACCGTAGATGCCCCGCCCCCGTGGGCCGCCGAGGATCGGGGAGGTGGGAGGCGTTCGGAGCGTCTTGGAGGCACACGTCAGTCGAGGCCCATCTCCTTCAACTTGCGGTACTCGGCGGGCGAGACCGTTAGGCCGACCACGTTCTTCCAGCCGGCCTCCTCGGCGGCATAGTCGAGGCCCATCGCCTTCATCGTCTGGGCCGTCAGCTTGTAGGTGGCCGACTTCACGCCCCGCTTGATCGTCCGTTCCCAGTCTCCGTGGATGATGTTGGCCTGGGCGAGCAACTTCTTGAACCGGTCATTTTGACTGCGGCTATTGTTCGTCCAGCCGAGGAAGGTCTCCAGGTCGATGTCGGCCCTGCCCTCGTTGTCGAAGAGCAGGTTGACGAGTCGCCGAGCGAATGTCACGAACGGGTAATCGCCGCCCCTCTTCCTCATCCCGAACCGCTTGACCACAGCATCCAGCGTGGACTCGATCTGGTCGGGGAGGCGGTCGGATCGGGGCTCCTTACAGGTCGCTTTGGAACGAGTCATGGGACGAAATGGGAGGGAGCGTGACGCCCCGGAGCAGATCAGGGGTGCGACGTAGATCAGCCTGCTGTACTTGCCCGAGTCCCGCCTTTGCCTGGTCTTCAGGAACCAGGCCAGGGCCTCCGGGTTGTCGATCCTGGCGACGGACTCGACGATTCGCTTGAGATTCCCCTCAACCAGATCAGCCTTGCCCTCCTCCAGCCTGCTGATGTATCCGTTGCCCTTGGTGGCGGCGAAGGTCTTGAGCAGGTCCAGGACCGCCTCGGCACGCTCGCCCCTAGGCGTGTCATACAACTCGACCCAGTAGAGCCACTTGGCGAGTTCATGGGCTGCCGTCTGGAGGCAATCCGGCCCCGGCAGGCCGTCACGGGCGACCTCCTCAACCTTGAGGGGCCAGTCGCCCATCCTGAAATCATGGAGCAGTAGGCTGGCCGCTGTTGCCCTGGGTCGGGGTTCCTTATTGGTCATCTTATAACTAGACAGATAGGAAGGTATGGTATTACCTCCCGCCGACGCCCCCGACAGGCCCGAGAGGGGAGAGTCATGTCCGTTGCCGCCGGTGGCGGCGACGGCATCCGCAGCAAGCGAAGCGAGCGAGGATGACTGGAGGCCCACGATCACCCTGTCCTCGTCGGGGAAGCCGTCATCGACCCATCGCCTGATCCTCGCCACCTCGCCACGGTGGATGTCCGGTATCTTCGCCCTGGCGAATGACTCGTAGGCTCGCCATTGATCCGACAGAAGCGTCAGGATGGATTCGACGACGGCGATGAGGTCGGGAGTGGTCGGGTTGTCGAAGTGGTCGAGTTGGTCCTGCCACGTCTCCAGGAGGCCGGCGGCGGTGATGGTGCGGTAGTGCTCGCCGAATGGCCGTCGCTTGCACCTGCCACGCATGGGATGCGCCTCGACGCCGTGGAGGCCGATCGCCTCCAGCCGCCTGGTGGTGCGGTCGTGGGAGGCTTCCACCGTCCTCAGCCCGTGCCTCTCGATCACGTCGAGGCCGAGGGAGTCCGAGGATACGCACCAGATGCGACCGGGGAAGTGGTCGTGGACCTTCTTGATCTGCCGGAAGTAGTCGAGGGTGATGTACTGGCAGACCCTCGGCCTGCCAGTGTTGTTGAACCCGCCTCTGTACAGGGCGATCTGGCGGTGGTTGTCGAGGTCGATTGTGGTGTATGACGTGGACTTGCCGGCGTGGAGGCCGAGCCAGAAATGGTCACCCTCCCGAAATGCCGGCTTGCCCCCGGTGTAGGTGGTGTAGTCGAGCCACTGGTGGTAGTCGAGGTGCTTTTCCACCGTGTCGGTGAGGACCGTCCACGACCCGTCCGGGCTGTCCACCAGCGGGATGGGCTGGCCGATCCTGCCGCCCTTCCTATAATTTTTCTGGTAGAAGGGACGATCGTATCCGCAGCGAGTGTGGTGGGGTGTTCGCTTGTAGTACGTGATGAAGAGATCACAATACCTTCGGAACTGCTCCTCGAAGACGACGCTGATCCGGTCGGCTGCGGACAAAGGCACGTCATCCTCGTCGTATTGCTCTCCACATTTTTTGGGTTCAGCTTCAAGATACTTTCCTGAGCATGATACTATATCTGTAGTCATGGCATTCCTTCGAACGGCCGGAGAGGCTAACCTCCGGCCGTTCTCCTTTTGGGGCTGCTGATTGTCTGCACGTCGGTCCAACCGTGGGGCAGTGCCGGACCCACGGCGTCTTCCAATTGATAATAACTGAATACTTTCACGGACGGCGTTTCGGTCAGGCTTTCACGGCCGACTCCAAGAGCCCGGCGACTATTAACGCCCTGGCCCTATCTGCGGCCCAGCAGTACACCTCTCCTGCGCCGTCTCGGACCTCGTGGGCGCTCTCCCCGGTGGACCTCACTTCGAAGGGCGGCTTCAGCACCAAGCCCTCATGACGATCCACTTGGTCAGAATCCTCGGTGGCAGGGTCGGGCGACGGCCACCGAGGTGTCACACGGAAGTGGACGGCGAGCCGCCTCACATCCTCCTCGGCGAAAACCCGCTTATTAGCGATTCGCAGGGCCGGCTCATCGATTTGGCCAGTGGCGATGGCGTAGGCAATCCGATGGGGTTTGAGCCTCAAAATCCGAGTAACGTCATTGAGCAGCAAGTGGTGGTTGTTCATGTTGTGGACCTCCGTGCCTATGTAGTGGACTCGCCACATTCTTTGCGACGAAAACTTGGCGTGGTGGAGAGGATACCCATCCGACCTGCATGACTCAACAGGTTGGAGTTGAAGCGCCCTCGCAAGTTGAATCCCGACAGTTGATCCGATCTGCATTCCGTGGTAGAACCATCCCACCGCCGACGTGGGCGGTCTTCAAGAAGCACCAGGGAAGGTGATCGTCATGACCAGCAACGTGTTCGGCCCCCAGGGGGTCCAGGATCGCAATTGCCACATCGCCGGGGACGTATGCCGACGCATCCTGGCCGCTCCCGAGTTGGCCAACCGGAAAATGAGGCGGGCTCGGGCGGCCAAGGAGCGACGTGCGAAACCGGCGAACCCCGTTAACTCCGGGCAGTCCCTCGGGCGGCCTGGCGTGCGGGGGAGGATCGCCGAGGCCGTCCACCGTGCCGTCTGCGAGTTCAGCGGGACGGACGGCTGCGGCCACTGCATGCTCTACGCCGTCGGCGGGGCAGGGATACTCGGTCGGGTCTTCGGCAGGACGTACCACCCGCAGGCGGGATCGATGGCCGTCCTGGTCGATCCGCCCGACCTCTGGATGACGATGGATGCCACGAACTTCTCCGGCGGCGAGTTCCACTGCTGGCTCGGCAGGCAGACGGGCGGTGGTCGGGTCGAGATGATCGACTTCGCATCTCGCCATTACCGGGCCTACTGGGATCGCCTGGTCGATGCGAGCGAGTTCGAGGCCATCGAGTCGGGGATGTACGTCCGGCGTGACGAGCCCCTGGAAGGGCACTCACGACCGAAGTGGAACCGTGAGGCCCCGCCCGATTACGTCTGGACCGAGGGCCTCCTGTCCGAGTGGTTGAGGCTCGTCCCCGATCGGCAAGCGACCGAGGCGGTGTGGTCGATGATTCTCGGCCATCTTGGCGTGTACGAGCCGCTCGTGGCGCTGGCAGTCGAGCACTACCAGCGACTTGGGGCATCGCCAATGCACGAGACGGCCGAGCGATCTCCGGCCGCAGCGGGTCAGTAGGTGGAGGTCATCCCGAGGCCCGGTCCCAGGCGGTTTGGTAGGATACCACGCCGGGGCCGGGTCACCCCGCCGGTCCCGAGCGTGCCAGGAGCCCTCGCCCGATGCCATTGTTCATCTGCACGACCTGCGGCACCCAGCACGCCGAATCCGAGGCCCCGCCCGACCGCTGCGTCATCTGCGAGGACGATCGGCAGTACATCGACTGGGGCGGCCAGCGGTGGACTACGCTCGACGACCTCCGCTCCGATTACGAGAACCAGATCCGCACCGAGGAGCCAGGGCTCGTCGGCATCGGAACGACGCCGAAGTTCGGCATCGGCCAGCGGGCCTTGCTCATCCAGTCGCCCGGCGGCAACGTGCTCTGGGACTGCATCTCGCTGATCGACGACGCCACCGTCGAGGCCGTCCGCAAGCTCGGCGGCCTGGCTGCCATCGCAGTCTCTCACCCTCACTACTATTCGGCGATGGTCGAGTGGAGCCGGGCCTTCGGCGGCGTGCCGATCTACCTGCACGCCGCCGACCGGGAGTGGGTGATGCGGCCCGACTCGGCGATCGAGTATTGGGACGGTGAGACGAAGGCCCTGCACGACGGACTGACCCTGATCCGTTGCGGCGGCCACTTCGAGGGCGGCACGGTTCTGCACTGGCCCGCCGGGGCCGACGGCAAGGGCGTCCTGCTGGCCGGGGATATCCTCCAGGTCTGCATGGACCGCCGCCACGTCGGCTTCATGTACAGCTACCCGAACTACATCCCGCTCCCCGCTGAAGATGTCCGCCGGGTTGAGATTGCCGTCGAGCCACTCGCCTTCGACCGGATCTACGGCTTCATGTTCGACCTGGCGATCCAGGAGGGAGCCAAGGAGGCGGTTCGGCGCTCGGCTGATCGCTACCTGCGGATGATCGGGGCGGAAAGGGACGGGGCATGAGGGCCGTTCCTCGGGAGAAGCGACGACTTCCGCTGCTCTGGCTTGCCATGATCGCCCTGGTGGCCGTCCTGGCGATCGGCTCCCGCAGATTCGCTTCCCACCTGCCGGGCTTCGTTGCGGCCTACGCCGGGGACACGCTCTGGGCGACCGCCGCCTTCCTCGGCATCGGCCTGGTCCTTAGTACTACTCCGTTAGCTTGGTCTTGGAGCGGGTGAGCCAGGGCCGGCAGTGCGCGCAGTCCGGCCGGCTGACCGGCGCCAGCAGCCGCTGCAACGCCCGGCGGATCGCCGGCACCGTGATCACCGGCGCTCGGCCTCCCCCTTTTTGCCCGGCCGGGATCGCCCCCGACGGGCTCGGCGTCGCTCCAGGGTGAGGAACCCGAAGGCCAACATCACCAGGCAGGCGTGATGGTGGAAGCCCCGCCACGAGCGGCCCTCGTGGTGGTCCAGCCCCAGTTCCTCCTTCATCTGCTGGTACCCGAGCTCCACCGGCCAGCGACTCCGCCACAGGCGCACCGCGCGGATCCGGCTGGTATCGGCCGGGAGGTTGCTGAAGGCGTACTTCAGCTTGCCGTCGGCCTGCTCCTCGATCAGCAGCCAGATCGGCTCCGCCCCGGCGCAATCGCCTGTCGCCCATCCCTGGCCCGGCCAAACGCGCAGCCAGGCGAATCGGCCCCACATCGGGCCCTTGGTCCCCTCCCGCCACGTCACCTTCCGGCGCGGCGTCCGCGCCGCCAGCTCCTTCAGGCCCACCGGCCGGGGCGAGCCCTCGGCCAGGCGACGCCGCTTCTGCGGCCGCCCGCCCGTCCCGGCCTTGGGCTCGTCCCACCTCGGCTCCTCGGTGAAGACCAGCATCTCGTCGGTCACGCCGACGACGTAGTGCAGGCCCCGCTCGGCCAGGCCGTCGCGGAACGGGCCCGAGACGCCGTAGCCGCTGTCGGCCACGACGAGCCCGCCCGGCAGCCCTTCGGCGCGGATGCGGTCGAGCAACTCCAGGGCGATCTGACCCTTGGTCAGCGACCGCCGCTCGGCCTCGGGCACCTTGGCCTTATCCAGTCGCTTCGGGTCGGCCAGCCAGCCCTCCGGGAGGTAGAGCCGCATGTTCAGCGGGTAGTGCCCCCTCGGGGCGACGTAGTGGACGCTGACGGCGCACTGGCAGTTGGCCTTCTTGCCCAGGGCGCCGCAGTACTGCCGCTGCACGCCGACGGAGTGCGTGCCCTGCTTGGGGAAGGTGGTGTCATCGATCACGAAGATGCCGGCCGGGTCGGCGAACTTCGCCGCCATCGTGGCCCGGTAGCGGCTCAGGACCGCTTGCTCGTCCCAGGTGCTCTGGCCGAGGAACTGCTGCAGGGCCTGGTCGGGGTCGGCGACGTCGAGCCCCTCCGACAGGGGGACGCGGGCGGCCATCGGCTCGACGCTCTTGCGGTCCCCGTCCTGGACCAGGCCGCGGAGGTAGACGCCGCACCAGGCGGCCTGGCGGGGCCGGTTGAAGTCGGCGCGGAAGGAGGCGGCATACGCGGCGAGGCGGTCGAGGACGTCGGGGTTTAAGTCGGGGGTGTAGGTCCGGTTCATACCCTCGGTACGAACCGCAGCAGTCGATCGTTCGTATGATTTAACGGAGTAGCATTAGAAGCCCTGACAAAACCGTGTGGCATGGAGTTTGCGCCCTGGTGCTGTTTTCCTCCGAACCGAAGGAGACACCACCATGGCGAGCGCCCACATGCCGGACGAGTTCTTCGATCTGGTTGCCCACCACCTGCCGCCGGAACCGGCCATCGGCCCCTACGGCGGGCGTCCGCCGATCGGGCACCGGGTCGCCCTGCGTGTCATCTGGTTCGTCCTGGCCACCGGCAATCGCTGGGAGGATGTCCCGCAGGAACTCGGCTGCTCAGGTCGCACCGCCCATCGCCGGCTGCGGGCCTGGGAGGAGGCCGGCATCTGGGACCGCCTCCATGCCGACCTGCTGAGGCTGCTCCGCAAGGCTGGCAAGCTGGAGACCGACACGGTGGTCGTCGACGGCGTGACGGTGCGGGCCTCCGGCGGCGGCGAGGCGACCGGCCCGAGCCCCGTCGACCGCAGCAGGAAGGGCACGAAGCACACGGTGATGGTCAGTCGCACCGGAGTGCCGCTGGCGATCCGCACCGCCGGGGCCAACGAGAGCGACCACCGCCAGATCATCCCGCTGGTGCTCGACTTCCCGAGCGTCGCCGGCAAACCGGGCAGGCCGAAGCAGTTGCCGGATGACCTGTATGCCGACCGGGGCTACGACAGCGAGGGGACGAGGGCGTTACTGCGTTGGATGGGCATCGAGCCGCACATCGCCAAGCGTCGGACACCGCACGGCAGCGGGCTGGGCAAGGTCCGCTGGGTGGTGGAGCGGACGATCGGCTGGATCAAGGGCCTGCGGCGGATGCGGGTGCGGTACGACCGGCTGGGGGTGATCCAGGACGCCTGGACGACCCTGGCGGCCTGTGTCATCTGCTTCCGTATCCTCCACCAGGATGTGATGTGATTCACCCGGTTTTGTCAGGGCTTCTAATGCTACTCCGTTAAATCATACGAACGATCGACTGCTGCGGTTCGTACCGAGGGTATGAACCGGACCTACACCCCCGACTTAAACCCCGACGTCCTCGACCGCCTCGCCGCGTATGCCGCCTCCTTCCGCGCCGACTTCAACCGGCCCCGCCAGGCCGCCTGGTGCGGCGTCTACCTCCGCGGCCTGGTCCAGGACGGGGACCGCAAGAGCGTCGAGCCGATGGCCGCCCGCGTCCCCCTGTCGGAGGGGCTCGACGTCGCCGACCCCGACCAGGCCCTGCAGCAGTTCCTCGGCCAGAGCACCTGGGACGAGCAAGCGGTCCTGAGCCGCTACCGGGCCACGATGGCGGCGAAGTTCGCCGACCCGGCCGGCATCTTCGTGATCGATGACACCACCTTCCCCAAGCAGGGCACGCACTCCGTCGGCGTGCAGCGGCAGTACTGCGGCGCCCTGGGCAAGAAGGCCAACTGCCAGTGCGCCGTCAGCGTCCACTACGTCGCCCCGAGGGGGCACTACCCGCTGAACATGCGGCTCTACCTCCCGGAGGGCTGGCTGGCCGACCCGAAGCGACTGGATAAGGCCAAGGTGCCCGAGGCCGAGCGGCGGTCGCTGACCAAGGGTCAGATCGCCCTGGAGTTGCTCGACCGCATCCGCGCCGAAGGGCTGCCGGGCGGGCTCGTCGTGGCCGACAGCGGCTACGGCGTCTCGGGCCCGTTCCGCGACGGCCTGGCCGAGCGGGGCCTGCACTACGTCGTCGGCGTGACCGACGAGATGCTGGTCTTCACCGAGGAGCCGAGGTGGGACGAGCCCAAGGCCGGGACGGGCGGGCGGCCGCAGAAGCGGCGTCGCCTGGCCGAGGGCTCGCCCCGGCCGGTGGGCCTGAAGGAGCTGGCGGCGCGGACGCCGCGCCGGAAGGTGACGTGGCGGGAGGGGACCAAGGGCCCGATGTGGGGCCGATTCGCCTGGCTGCGCGTTTGGCCGGGCCAGGGATGGGCGACAGGCGATTGCGCCGGGGCGGAGCCGATCTGGCTGCTGATCGAGGAGCAGGCCGACGGCAAGCTGAAGTACGCCTTCAGCAACCTCCCGGCCGATACCAGCCGGATCCGCGCGGTGCGCCTGTGGCGGAGTCGCTGGCCGGTGGAGCTCGGGTACCAGCAGATGAAGGAGGAACTGGGGCTGGACCACCACGAGGGCCGCTCGTGGCGGGGCTTCCACCATCACGCCTGCCTGGTGATGTTGGCCTTCGGGTTCCTCACCCTGGAGCGACGCCGAGCCCGTCGGGGGCGATCCCGGCCGGGCAAAAAGGGGGAGGCCGAGCGCCGGTGATCACGGTGCCGGCGATCCGCCGGGCGTTGCAGCGGCTGCTGGCGCCGGTCAGCCGGCCGGACTGCGCGCACTGCCGGCCCTGGCTCACCCGCTCCAAGACCAAGCTAACGGAGTAGTACTAAGCCGGACCGGACCTTGCCGATCATGTCCTTGATCGTGGATTGCCTCAGCGAGATGAACGGGAACCATTGGTGGGCGAGCAGCTCGGCCCACTCCTCGTCGGTGATCTTGAAGAGGTGCTGGAAGCCGAGGTAGGCGTAGTGCTGGGCCAGCATCCTCCCGAGGTCGTAGTCCCTGGACGTGGCTACCTCCCCGTGGAGTGAACCCAAGTCATAGTAGAGGCCCTTCCGCCAGCCCTGGGAGAAGAGGACGACGATCCCGGCGTCCAGAGGAATCTCGACGCCGACGAAACCGAAATCCTCGATATCGGCAATGTCGTCGTCGAGGATTGCCTGTCCCGCTTGGATAGCACGCTTGGCTCTGATACCCAGCCTGATTGCCAACTCATTCACGTACAGTGTGGCCGTCCGGTCACGTCGGATGATGGCCAGGAGGTTGTCCACCATCGAGCAGAAGATGCGGTTCTCCGAAGGCAGGAGCCCGATCAGTTCCGATGGGAGCCCTTCAAGGCGGCTGATGAAAAGATCGCCGTCCTCGGACGAGGTGAACTCCCGGACGATAACGGGACAAAGTTCTCCGCTCCTGGCACCCTTGATGGTGTACCCAGCCGGAACGCCATCAGTCTTCACTTCAATGGACATTGATTCGTCTCCGGCCATGCTATTTTCCAGCATATAGCACTTCCGTCACGGGATAGTATACCGGATTACACCAAAGATAGAGGGTCATCTCTTTTTCGCCATCCCTTCCTTCATCAGTTCGGCAATCTCCAGCGAGTCGTCGTCGGCCCGGCCCTCCAGCCCCCGGATGACCTTCCTACGCCGCCCCTCCGGGTGGTTCTGCGACAGCTTCCATTCGCCCTCCAGCAGGGCGATCTCGATGCGGAAGCCGACGATGGCCTGGAGCATCCGCTCGACGTGTGGCTCCGACTCGTAGAACGCCCAGGGTTCGGGCCTCGGGCTCTCGTATGCCGTGACCGTCCGCCGGAGGATGTCCAGCAGCCCGTCCCGGCCCTCGACGAGGCGGAAGGTGCCGTAGGCGTGGACGGCGACGTAGTTCCACGTCGGGACCGTGCCCGGCTCCTCGTACCAGGCGGGCGAGATATAGGCGTGCGGGCCGTTGAAGACCACCAGCACCTCGCCCCGCACGTCCCGCCACTGCGGGTTGGCCCTGGCCATGTGCCCGATTAGGTGGCCGTGCGGCCCGGCGTCGGGGTCGAGCAGCAGCGGCAGGTGGCTGGCGACTAGTAGTCGGCCACCGATGACTTGAGGGCTGTGTCGGAATCGGTTCTCCTGGGGCGATAACCGCTTCAGGAGAACCGACTTGAAGAAGTACATCGTCACGCTGACGGCCGAGGAACGCCAGGACCTCCACGAGCTCATCGCGGCGGGGAAGGCCGCCGCGAAGAAGCTGGCCCACGCCCGCATCCTGCTCAAGGCCGACGCCGCCGAGGGCGGCCCCGCCTGGCCCGACGGGCGGATCGCCGAGGCCGTCGAGGTCAGCGTCGCCACCATCGAGCGGGTCCGCCAGCGGTTCGTCGAGCAGGGCCTGGAGGCGGCCCTGGTCCGCAAGAAGCAGGCCCGCCCCAGCCGAGAGCGGGCCCTGGACGGGCGGGCCGAGGCGCAGTTGATCGCCCTGGCCTGCTCCGCGCCGCCGGACGGCCGCAAGGCCTGGACGATGCGGCTGCTGGCCGACACGCTCGTCGAGCTGGAGGTCGTCCCCACGATCTCCGACGAGACGGTGCGGCGCGCTTTGAAAAAAGCGAACTGAAGCCGCACCTGAAGGAGCAGTGGTGCATCCCGCCGGAGGCGAACGCCGAGTTCGTGGCGGCGATGGAGGACGTGCTGGACGTCTACCACCGCCCCTACGACGAGAAGCGGCCGCTGGTCTGCCTCGACGAGGCGAGCAAGCAACTCCTCGGCGAGGTGATCCAGCCGATCCCGGCCGCCCCCGGCCAGCCGGGGCGGTTCGACTACGAGTCCGTCCGCAACGGGACGGCCAACCTGTCCATGATCTCCGAGCCGCTGCTGGGCTGGCGGGCGGTGAAGGTAACCGAGCGTCGGACGGCGGTGGACTTCGCCGAGGTGGTCCGCTGGCTGGTCGAGGAGGTGCACGCGGAGGCGGAGAAGGTCGTCCTGGTGATGGACAACCTGAACACGCACAAGCTGGCCTCGCTGTACGAGGCCTTCCCGCCGGAGCAGGCGAGGCGGATTGCCGAGCGATTGGAGATCCATCACACGCCGAAGCATGGCAGCTGGCTGAACATGGCGGAGATCGAGCTGTCGGTGCTGGCCCGGCAGTGCCTGGATCGACGGATCGAGTCGCCCGAGGAGCTTCGCCGCGAGGTGGAGGCGTGGGAGGAGGACCGCAACGAGCGTGGGGTCGAGGTGGAGTGGCAGTTCACCACGGCGGACGCCCGGATCAAGCTGCACCGGCTATACCCGACAACTCAATAGAGGTCGACTACTAGGCCGCCCTCGACCTGGGTGGTCAGGACGGCGAAGCTGTGCCGCCGCATGAAGTCGTGCAGCTTCGGGGTGTCCGTCTCGGCGAAGGAGGCGGGGACGTACATGGCGTGCCTCGGCGGGGAGATCGGGGGCGACTCGGGATCGCACCCGACGACACATGGCCCGAATCTGGACAAGCTGGGGGGAGGAGCGGTTCGGGCTCGTCGAGCTACCACCCGCCCGGCAGCCCCCAGAGGCCCGGCGTGACCATCTCGACCGAGTTGCCCGCCGGGTCTCGGAAGTAGAGCGACCGCCCGCCCCTGGGCCAGGTGACTTCCTGCTCGACGGCGACCCCGTGCCCTTCCAGCCGGCGGCGCCACCCGTCCAGGTTCTCGGCCCGGACTCCCAGGGCGAAGTGGCCCGGCCCCCCGGCCCCGTGCGGCGGGAGCATGTCGCCCCGGAGCGTGGCCTCGGGGTCGAAGGCAAGCAGCACGCCGTCGCCGACCCGGAAGAAGACGTGCCGGCCCGCCTCCTTGCCGATGACCTCCAGCCCGAGCACGTCCCGGTAGAACGCCTCGGCGGCGTCCAGGTCATCCACATAGACCGCCGTCTCGACAATCGCCACGATCTCGCCCATCACGGTCCCCCTCCTCGACGGCGATGAGTACGACACGGGCCGGAGCACGGTGTCCCCCGTCCCTCACGGCAACTCCGAAAGGAACCCCAGCAGTTCGGCGTGGAACGCCTCCGGGTCGCTCATGTACGGGGCGTGGCTGCCGCCGGGGATGACGACCTTGCGGCCCTGTCGCACCGAGTTGACCAGCAGGTCCGCCTGCTCCTGCGGGACGGTCGTGTCGTGCTCGCCCCAGACCGCCAGCACCGGGGCCGTGATCCGATCGAGCATCTCTTGATGCTGCGGGATGCCTAACGGGGCGACCGCCACGAAGCCGGCGACCCGATCCGGGTCTTCCGTCACCAGCGGCAACGAGTGCCGCCCGCTCATCGACGGCGAGACGACCACGGGCTTCTCGACCTTCAGCAGGTCGAGCAGGACTCGCAGCCAGGTGCGGTACGTGCCCAGGCTCGGCGACGACTTGCCATAGCCGGGCAGGTCCACGGCGAAAGCCCGGTATCCGGCCCCGGCCAGCGCCTCCAGGGTGCCGATCTCGGCCCAGGTCGCCGAGGAGAAGCTGGCCCCGTGCAGCAGGACGACCGGACGCCCGCCTTGCGGCCCTTCGGCGAGATAATGGACCCGGCCGCCCTCGACCTCGATCCAGCGGGACTGGTGCTCGCTCATGGCGTTTCTCCCTCCTGCCCGGAGCCGCTACCATAGGCCGATCGCCCTGCGAATACGAGCGAATCCCCGGCCGGAGGTCGCCGATGGCCAAGAAGAAGCCCCAGCCGCCGAAGATAGGCCCGAAGAAGTCCCCGAAGAAGCGGGCGAGGCCGGAGCCCGAGCCGCCGGCCGGTCTCCCCGACCGCCGGGCGATGGAGGGCGTCATGCGAGAGTTCCTCGGCGGGCTGTTCGGCGGACCCGCCGCCGACACGCCGCTCGACCAGGCCCAGCAGCTCGTCTACGAGGCGTTCGAGGAGCCGGACCCGAAGAAGCGGGCCAAATTAGCGAAGCAGGCCCTCGACCGCTCCCCCGACTGCGCCGACGCCTACGTCCTGCTCGCCGAGCAGGCCAAAACCCGCAAGGAGGCGTTGGGGCTCTACGAGCAGGCCGTCGCCGCCGGGGAGCGGGCCATCGGCCCCGACGCCTTCACCGAGGACGTGGGCCACTTCTGGGGCCTGCTGGAGACCCGCCCCTACATGCGAGCCCGAGAGGGCCTGGCCCACACCCTCTGGACCCTCGGACGCCGGGAGGAGGCCGTCGGTCACCTGCAAGCCATGCTCCGGCTCAACCCCGGCGACAACCGGGGCCTCCGCTACACCCTGGCCTCCTGGCTGCTGGACCTGGACCGGGACGACGAGCTGGCCCGGCTGCTGGAGCAGTACGACGAGGGCTCGGCGACCTGGGCCTACACCAGGGCATTGCTCGCCTTCCGCCGGCAGGGGGACACGCCCGAGGCCCGGAAGCAATTGAAGACGGCCCGGAAGGCGAACAAACACGTCCCGGCCTACCTGCTGGGCGAGGAGCCGATGCCCCCGGAGCAGCCGCCCTCCTACAGCCCCGGCGACGAGAGCGAGGCGGTCATCTACGCCGCCGCCGGCCTGTCCGCCTGGCGGTCCACGCCGGGGGCGCTGACCTGGCTGCGGGAGGCCACCAAGGGGGCCACGAAGAAGCGGAAGGCGAAGGAGCCGAAGGCTGCCGGCCCGTCCGCCGTCGGCAAGGCCCGGCTGAAGAAGTTGCCCCAGGAGTTCGACGCCTGGCAGGCGGACTGCCGCCCGCTGGGCAGCCTCGTCGAGCACGAGGGCGGGATGGTCCAGCCCTGGATCGTCCTGGTCGCCAGCCGCAGCGGCGGGCTGATCCTGGCCCAGGAGATGAGCCTGGAGCCGCCCTCGGCGGCGCTGATGTGGGACGTGCCGGCCCGTGCGATGGGCGAGCCGATGATGGAGCAGCCGCACCGCCCGACAGAAGTGCAGGTCCGGCCCGACCCGCTCTGGGACGAGTTGCGACCGCACCTGGACGACCTCGGCGTCGAGTGCGTCGAGGCTGATGAACTGGACCTGATCGGCTTCGTCCTCGACGACCTGGCGAAGCACCTGACGAGGGAGGAGCCGCCGGGGCTGCTGGAGATGCCGGGCATCATGCCTGATGGGGGGGCCGGCTTCTACGAGGCGGCGGCGGAGTTCTACCGGCAGGCCCCCTGGAAGCGGCTGGGCTACGAGGAGGCGATCCGGGTCGAGTGCGACCGGTACGAGAGCGGCCCGTGGTACGCCGTGGTGATGGGGCAGTCGGGGCTGACGCTGGGCGTGGCGTTGTACGAAGACCTGGGGCTGCTGCGGCGGATGTGGTCCGGGGAGCTGTCGGAGGAGGAGAACGCCCGGCTGACGGTGGCCCTGACGGTGACGTTCGACCCCGAGTCGCAGATGCCGACGGCGGACCTGCTGGCGGCACGGGAGCACGGCTGGGCGGTGGCCGGGCCGGAGGCGTACCCGTCGGCGTTCCGCAAGGAGAAGGGCCTCTCGATGCGTCCGCCGCTGGCCTGGGAGCTGGAGCTGCTGGAGGGCTGCCTGCGGGCGCTGCCCCGGTTCATCGCCGGGCACCCGCCCGGCGACCCGAAGACGCACCGGATGACGGTGCCGGTGGCCACGGGGGAGCTGACGCTGGCGCTGTCGTGGGTCGAGGAGGAGTAATCCGGGTCGCCTCGGGCTCGCCCCGCCTCCGCCCGGCCTCGTCTCCAACCCGTGTGGGTCGGCTCGGGGCAGGTGGCGGGATCGAGCGTGCGAGCCCCGGAGGTCACATCACCCTCGCTCCGATCATGGCCCGGCGACGAAGTCGGTTATCATGGCGTCGGGCCTCCGTCCGTTGCTCGGCCCCGGACTCGGCCCACGGCCCATGCCGACCAGGGGGGCCATGCGAATGCCGACGGCCCTGATCGTCGAGAACGACGACGACATCCGGGAAATCCTCACGTGGCTGATCCGCCTCCACGGCCTCGACGCCGAGTCGGCGGCCACCGGCGGCGAGACCCTGGCAAATATCGGCCGTCACCTCGACCTCGTGACGCTCAACCCGATGCTCCCCGACCTCGACGGCTTCGAGGTCTGCGAGGCCCTGCGGTCATGCCGGGCGACTCGACTGATCCCGGTGCTCTTCATCACCTCCCTGGCCATGCCCGAGATCCGTACCCGCTGCGTGCGGGCCGGCGGCAGCGCCGTGCTGACGATGCCGTTCACCCCGTCCTCGCTGTTCGAGGCGCTCGACGAGGCCCTCGCCCGGCAAGGGCGATCGACCGAGCCCGGCATCGGCGGGAGGAGCGACTGAGGGTGAACCCTGGGGTTCATGGCTACGATCGTCCGGGGATGCAGCACGACCCGATGGGCCGTCTCGCCGCCGGCCCGGCGATCGGCCCGCCCGATCATGGCCCTCGGACGGTGCCGACGAGCCGGGCGTGGGGTGCGAGACCGACCGCCCTGCGATGCAGGAGGAGTGCGACCGGCCCTCAGACCTTGGTCAACTCCTTGCCGCAGCAGTGGAAATGCACGTGCTCGCCCGCTTTGCAGTGGCAGTCGGCGGTGACCTGGATCTCCATCCCGCATTCGGAGCAGCGGAACGTCTCGCCCTTCTTTGGCGGGGCGAGCCCCACGTCTTCGCTCGCTTCCGACATTTTCCTGGCAACCGGATCGACGCCCATGGGAACGCTCCTTTCTCCGATGGTCGAGGTCGGGTGGTCTCCGTCGCACGGGCTTGGCCGCAACTGTCATACCCACCCGTCCACGTCCCGACCGTCGTCGGGAAGGCGGGGAGTCATCGATCGGGGGGAGCGGTCGCTGCTCGTGGGGCAGATCGAATCCGGGTTCGTCTGGGAGTGGCCCGGTCCCGGCCACGGACCTGCCCACGGGTCGCTTGCCTCCGGGGGGCCGGAACCTTTCCCAGGGTCACTCCTCGGCGTCACTCCGCTCCCCAGGGATGTACGGGATCAATCCCTTTCGGAACGCCTCCTCCTGGATCTCCCGCCTCAGACGCCGGGCATCCAGGGCGAAGCCGTTGACCTCGATCATCCAGACCATCGGGCTGTCCTCCATCCGGCTGGGCAGCGTCCAGTGATGGTCGAACTGGCGGATCTTCAGCATCGTGCGGATCGCCTTCGACTTCCCCTGGCCGGTGCTCTCGGCGACCCCGAACGCCCTGTCGATGGCCGTCAGCTTCAGGTGCGGCTCGCTGCCCCTGTCGTCGAGATAGTTGACCCAGCCGATCGTGCGGACGATCTCGCAGGCCCAGGTCTCGGGCTTGCCGCCGACCAGGGGCGAGGGGCGCTTGCGGGCCAGCACGCCCGCCAGCCGACGGCACATCGCCTCGTACTCCTCGGTCAGGTGCTCCCGGCAGAAGGCGTCGGTCAGGCCCACGATGGCATCATACGCCGGGCGGGCCGCCGCCGGGATCGTGGGTTCTTTGCTCGGCTGCCGCTCGGGCCGGGCCATCATTCCGCTCCTCGTCCGTTCAGCCCCTCGAATCGGCGGCCCGCTCGCCGCCGTAGTGCCGGTCGTATTCCTCACGGAGCCGCTCTGCGAGGCGTTTCAGGGCCAGGTATTCGGGGGCGGCCTTGTCGGGATATTCCCTCGGATCGCCGAGTTCGGAGTCGATCGTGTCCATCAGGCACTCCAGATCCCAGCGGTACAGGGTGAGCGGCCGGTTGCCCTTGTACGCCTCGACCTTGCGGTCGAGCCCGAACGCCTCGGCGATCGAATAGGCATGCCGCTTCAGTTCTCGCAATTCGTCGCCGGTGATCAGCACCTTGTGGCGGATATCGCCGGGGCATGGCTTCATGAGCAAGCTCCTCCCTCCGAATTTGCCCGGTCGTGCTGACCCCCTTGATTGTCCGCCAGAGTGTACTCGTACAGGTCACGATCCTGGACCGGATCGTCGCTGGCGATGTCCTAGCCCCCGAAGATCGAGGCGCTGATCTTGAGTTGAAAGACGGTGCCCGTCGCCCTCGGTGCCTGCGACTTCGGGGTGGTCCTCCGTGCGTTCGGGATGGCCCGCTTTGGCTTCTCATCCTCCTCCAGTTCGCCAACGGCCTGGTCGAGCACGTCCGGTGACCTTCCCGGCCACGGCCAGCAGCGTCACGACCTCCCGGTCCCACGAGCAGCCGCCGGGCCCCCTCAATGCCCTGGATCATGTCACTTTTGTCTGCATACGCCGAAGCTCGTCGTTCACTGCATTCCGATCAAACTTCTCTGGATCGAACTCGCCACCCACCCATTCCAGCATTTCTTCGTGCCTTCGATGGTCATGGTTGCTGATCGCTTCCACGAACTCCGGGTAGGCCCAGGGACCGCCACAGTCTTCTGGCGGGCACGCCCTCTGCCCCGCCACGCAAATGGGATACTTCATACCCTTCTCGGGCGGGAATCGTTCTTCCACGACCAGTTGATGAATCCATTCGTCCCCGAAGTCGTACTCGTAATCGAACCGAGGTCGGCGGTTCCCCGCCGGAAGGACTTCGCTCAACGTGGTGTCGAAGGCATCTTCGACCTCGTCGAAGCTCGCCATCCCCAGGTCCGCATAGTCCAGGCCGCCGATGTGGAATCGATAGAGATGCTCGAATTCCCACCCCATGACGACCTGGATGACTTCGTGAAGTGCTCCCAAGCTACAGTCCGTCGTCTGGATGCGTCGCCAGATCGGAGGGTCGATGCCCCTCAAGGTGATCTTGAGCTGAAAAACGGTGTCGGTCTTTTTCGGAAGCCGATGTCCGGGCATCTCGTCGGGGTCGATGGTGCTGCCAAGCAGTTTCGACACCCTCTCGACGATACGCAACACTTTCTGCTTCTCATTCCCCTTCGCCCGATACACCGACGCTTCGACGTGATCGAGGAGTTCATCCAATTCATCGAGGGTGAACGGAGTGCCCGTTGCCGCCGTGCCCTTGGCTGCCAGTCGCCCAGACAGGTGAGCGGGCAACTCGGCGTATCTGAGGATCGTGCGGCGTTGTCCCTCGGTGAGTTTCAACTCCTGCGGTTCTCTCGTCAGGGAGAGACTCGTCTGGGAGGTTGGTCCTCCACTCCCCGCCTCATCCCGCTCGCTCTGCGTCGATGGGTTTTCTCTTTTGTTCATTTTATGATCTCTCTCTTTGGCTGCCAGAGGGTGACCCTGCGGGCAGGTCTTCCTCCCGGTCGGTCAATGGTCCGTCGCTGCCTACTCGTCTTCTTCGGGATATTGCGGCGGGCTCTTGCCGACCCGTTTCGTCACCTTGGGAAGTTTGCCCTTCGGAACCGTATCCTTGATGGCCTCGACGTTGATCTGGTGCCATCAGCCGTCGCCGAAGTCGAACCAGTAGCCGAAGCTCCGACCGACCTCCAGGCCCAGCGAATCGATGGTGGTCTGGTCCACCCGGCCAGCCGGTGGGTTCTCCTCCCCCATGTCCATCTCGAAGGCGCTGGGCAAGACGTACCGGCGTGCCTCCGGGTCCATCGGCCCCTCGCCGAACTGGAACTCGTACATGTGCTCGTCCCAGCGGTCGAAGGCGTCGAAGATGGCCCGGTGCAGGTCTTCGAGCGTCTGGTCGCCACGGATCTGGATCGTCCGGGAGACCACTGGGTTCTTCTTGGCGAACTTCTCGGTGATCGGTCCACCGATCAGGAAGACCTCCAGGGTATAGAGCCGCACGCCATCCTTCTCGGTGGGCCTGGGAGGACTCGCAGTCGTCTTCTTCGGACGTGCCATCGGGATTCCCCCTCGGCTCGGTGTCACTCCTGCCTTCTCAGCCCTTGAGCAGCAACAGCAGCATGACCGTCGGCGTCCTCGCCCGGATGGCGTGCCTCAGCCCGGCGGGCATGTGTGCGAAGGTGCCGGGGCGGGCCTCCATGGTGTCGTCGCCCAGCGCCAACGTCGTCTCGCCGGAGAGGAACTGGAGCACCGCCGGCATCGAGGACGTATGCTCGGAGAGTTCCTGCCCGGCCCCGAAGCCGAAGAGGACCGCCTTGACCCGCTCGTCGTTGTAAATCGTCCGGCTCAGGATGCCGTCCTCGGGCGGCTCGGCCTCCGTGAGCAGGTCGGCGGTGAAGGTGTATGCGGCGTTCATCGGGATCGTCCCTCCGACTGATGGGGATCGCTCGTCGTCCCGCCGGGGCTCGTCGATCCTTGCCCGGCCCGGATCGCCTCCCGAGCCCACGAGAGCAGCGCCTCGGAGTCGGCGAGCCTCGGAACGTCCGGCTGGGAGGTCGTCGCAGCGAGATCATCGGCAAGTTTACCGCCGAGGGTCGTCAGTGCCACGCTCCCGGCACGCTAACATGGGAGTCGAATGCGGGCCATGTTCCGAACCGGGCCGGATCGGGTGATGAATGATGCCGACCTCCGAGGACGACGATCCGCCGATGATCCTGCTGACCGGAGGCAGCGGCTATGTCGGGGGGCGGCTCATCCCGCCCCTCGAACGGCGGGGCGTCCGGCTCCGATGCCTGGCCCGGAACCCCGAGAGACTCCGGCCTCGGGTACGGGAGGAGACCGAGGTCGTGCCGGGGGACGTGCTCGATCGGTCGTCGCTGGACCGGGCGTTGCGGGGCGTCCACACGGCCTACTACCTCGTCCACCTGATGTCCGGGGCCGGGTCGAGGGACTTCGAGCGGGCAGACCGGCAGGCGGCGGGGAACTTCGCCGACGCCGCCAGGGAAGCCGGGGTCCGACGGCTCATCTACCTCGGGGGCCTGGGCGACGACGCCGACCCCGGCCTCTCGCCGCACCTCCGCAGCCGCCACGAGGTCGGCGACATCCTGCGGGGCTCCGGCGTGGAGACGGTGGAGTTCCGGGCGTCGATGGTGGTCGGGGCCGGCAGCCTCTCCTTCCAGTTGATGAAGTCGCTGACCGACCGGCTGCCGGTGATGCTCTGCCCCCGCTGGCTCACGACCCCCACGCAGCCGATCGCCGTGGACGACGTGCTGGCCTACCTCCTGGCGGCCCTGGACCTGCCGCCGGGGGGCAGCCGCACCTTCGAGGTCGGCGGCACGGATGTGGTGAGCTACGGCGACCTGATCCGGGAGTACGCCCGGCAGGTGGGGCTGCGACGCTGGCTGATCTCGGTGCCGGTCCTGACCCCGTGGCTGTCGGGCCTCTGGCTGGCCCTGGTGACGCCGGCCAGCTTCGTGGTCGGGCGTCACCTGATCGAGGGCCTGAAGAACCCGACGGTCGTGCGGGATCGGGCGGCCCTGGAAGCGTTTCCCATCCGCCCGATGGGCGTCGGGGAAGCGATCCGGCGGTCGCTGGAGATCGTGACCCTCCCGGCCTGATTCACTCCCCATCAGCGACCGGCCCTCCGCTACCGCAGCCGCTTGAGCTGCTTGTTCACGGCGTCGGGGTCGAACGCCTCGGGGTCGAACTCGCCCCTCCACTGGAGGAACTCCTCGTGCTGCTCGTGCTCGGGGTCTCGGATGGCCTCGGCGAACTCCATGTAGCCCCACGGCCCGCCCACGTCCTCGGGCGGGCAGGCCCGCTTGCCGCCGATGCAGGCCGGGTACGTCATCCCCTCCTCCGGCGACACGACCTTCTCGACGACCACCTCGTGCTGCCAGTTGTCGCCGAAGTCGTAGGTGTAGCGGAGCTTTGACTTCCCCTGCGGGGCGACCTGGGCGAGTTTAACCCGGCTTGCGTCCTCCATGTCCAGGTCGTCCATACCCCTGGGGTCGGTGTACCGCTCGCCGCCGACCTCGAAGTCGTAGAGGTGGTAGTGGTCGGCCACTGACGACTTGAGGGATGGGCTGCAATCGGTTCTCCTGGAGCCCTAACCGCTTCAGGAGCATCGACATGAAGAAGTACATCGTGACGCTCACCGCCGACGAACGCCAGGCCCTCCTCGATCTCATCTCCGCCGGCAAGGCCTCCGCTCTGAAACTGGCCCATGCCCGCATCCTCCTCAAGGCTGATGCCGCCGAGGGCGGGCCCGCCTGGCCCGACGACCGCATCGCCGAGGCCGTCGAGGTCTCTGTCGCCACCATCGAGCGGGTCCGCCAGCGGTTCGTCGAGCAGGGCCTGGAGGCCGCCCTGGTCCGCAAGACGCAGGCCCGTCCCAGCCGCCAGCGGGCCCTCGACGGCCGGGCCGAGGCGAAGTTGATCGCCCTGGCCTGCTCGGAGCCCCCCGACGGCCGCAAGGCCTGGACGATGCGATTGCTGGCCGACAAGCTCGTCGAGTTGGAGATCGTCCCCTCGATCTCCGACGAGACGGTGCGCCGCTCTTTGAAAAAAGCGAACTGAGGCCGCATCTGAAGCAGCAGTGGTGCATCCCGCCGGAGGCGAACGCCGAGTTCGTGGCGGCGATGGAGGACGTGCTGGAGGTCTACCACCGGCCCTACGACGAGACGCGACCGCTGGTCTGCCTCGACGAGGCGAGCAAGCAACTGATCGGCGAGACGGTCGTGCCGATCCCGGCAGCGCCAGGGCGGCTCGAGCGGTTCGATCACGAATACGTCCGCAACGGGACGGCCAACCTGTTCATGGTGACGATGCCGCTGCTGGGGTGGCGTGCGGTCCACGTCACCGAGCGTCGGACGGCGTTGGACTTCGCCGAGGTGGTGCGTTGGCTGGTGGAGGAGGTGCACGAGGAGGCGGAGAAGGTCGTGCTGGTGATGGACAACCTGAACACGCACAAGATCGCCTCGCTGTACGAGGCGTTCCCGCCGGAGCGGGCCCGTCGGATCGCCGGGAAGTTGGAGATCCACCACACGCCGAAGCACGGGAGTTGGCTGAACATGGCGGAGATCGAGCTGTCGGTGCTGGCGAGGCAGTGCCTGGACCGGCGGATCGGGTCGAGCGAGGAACTGAAGCGGGAGGTCGCGGCGTGGGAGGAGGACCGCAACGAGCGGATGGTGGGCATTCGGTGGCAGTTCACCACGGCGGATGCCCGGATCAAACTGCACCGACTATACCCGGCAACTCAATAGCGGACGACCAGTAGTTCTCCCAGCCCATCGCCACCTGGATCACCTCGTGCAGCGCCGCCAGCGAGCAGTCCCGGACCAGCAACCGCCGCCAGATCGACGGCCTGATGTCCTTGAGCGTGATCTTCAGCTGGTAGATGGTGCCCGTGGCCCTCGCCGCCTTTGTCGCCTGCGACTTCGGCGTGGTCTTCCCGGCCTTCTGGGCGGCCCGCCGTGGACTTCCACCCTTCGCCAGTTCGCCGACGGCCTGGTCCAGCACGTCCGTGACTTTGCCAGTCACCTTCAGCAGCTTCACGACCTCCCGGCCCTCGGCATCGAGCAACGCCTCGGACAGGCCCAGGCAGATGCGGGCCAGCTCGTCCAGCGTGAAGCGGAAGGATTTGACGCCGGTCGAGGGGATGTCGATCCGCTCCTTCAAGCCCACGTCCAGGCCGGGAACCCCGGCGATGACGGCCCGTTCGGAGCGGCCGAGCTTCAGGTCGGCCGCATGGGAGCGGCTCTCCGGCTGCGTCAGGACGCCCGCTGCGAAGGTCGCCAGCATGCCGGCGGCGTTGGTCATACCTGGGGGCTGCGGATCACCGGGGCTGCTGGGCTTCTTCCGGGCCATGGGATCGCTCCTGTGCCATCACCGTCGCCTCGTCCTACCCCGATCATCCGGCCTCAGTCCTCGGGCGCCAACGCCCGCTTCAGCGGGCAGTCATCCCCGACCGGCTCTCCCCGACGATACCGCTGCAACAGCTCCTGGGAGCGCCGGGCGAGCATCCGCCGCACCTCCCGCCGCTTCCCCTTGACCCTGGGGATGGGCATCGAGTCGTAGGCGGTCGTCCGGTGCCTCATCCAGGCGATCACGGCGGCCTCGGCACGCTGCTCGACCGGGATTCGCTTCGTCCGGGCGACCGTGCCGCTGCCGACCGGGGTGGCATGCTCGGTGACGGCATGGGCCAGCCGATCGGCCAGGTCGGCGTGGCCGGGGTCAAAGGCGAGGAACGTCACCACCGCCCCGAGGAAATCCTCGACGTACTCGGCCTGGGACGCCTCACGTCGCCGGGAAGCGGCCTCTTTCCGCTTGGCGTAGCCCTCCGTGGCTCGCTCGGCGTCGAGTTCGGCCCGAATCCTCTCGATGGTCGCCGACGCCGCCCAGACGCCCCTGGAGAACATCCTCCGGCCCACCTTCTCCTGGACCACCCAGAAGTCACCGGCGGCCTTGACCCGGCGGGTCAGCCCGGCGTCCCCCGTCGGCAGGAGCACCCAGCCCTCCGGGGCGGCGAGGACCGTGCCGTCGGCGGCCCGGACGGAATCCGTGGTCGGGCCGGGGGTGAAGGTTTTGTCGTCCATGACTCCTCCGCTACGATGGCATGATCTTCGGCGGTGGTTCGCCGTCAACCGGCTGGAGGCCAGGTCCGCCCCATGCCCCAATCTATCCCGAACGGCATAACGGCCGAACTCGACCTCCGTGCCCAGGCCGATCTCGACGCCGAGCAGGACCAAGTCGTTAGACTCACGACATGCTGTGAGAGGCAATGCGAGCTCTGACTCCTAACATTCGTGCTGCCTCGTGATCAAACAGAATCGCCGTCGCCATCGCCTTCAGCACTCTCGTCGGGGCTCGCCTGTACGGGATTCTGCCAAGAGGCGGGGACGAGCTTGTTGCCCCCTCGCCATCTTTCGACGACGGCCGACTGGAACCAGTCCTCCTTCAAGTCGGCGTGGTCCGTGATGATCACCTGGAGGTTGGGGGAGAGTCCCTGCGTCACATTGAAGATGAGCTTGAACATGCGACGGACGGCCTCTCGATCCTCATCTACGAGATCGTCGATCGATCGGTCCTCAGCGGGATCGGGCGGGTAGTACACCTGGGTCGGCTGGTCGAACATCAGGAGGCCGGGCACGGGGCGTTGCTTCTCGACGAAGAGCTTGTGGAGTGCGAGGTGAGTGATGATGTGATAGCCCATCCAGTTTTCCCCGCTGCCCATCTGGGGGAGACGGATGGGGCCAGTGTCTTTGTAGGCGACGACCGTGAGGTTCTTGAACTCGAAGCCGATGGGCGACTCGCTATGCTCCAGTTGGAGTTCTCTCGACCAGCTCGACATCCACGTCCCGATGACCTGGAGTATCGAGTTCAATCTGTCTTCGACGACTTCATCGGCGAGATCCGCCTCCAGGGCCGTCACCTTTGCCTGCATGTCGGCGATCTGGTTTCCGAGTTTGTCGTCGATCTCAGCGAGGCCGAGACTCTCCAGGAACAGGCTGATCCGACCGTGGACACGGGCCTGTTCCACCATGCGATTGCGATCCCTCTGGAGAACTTCCTCCTGGGCGATGACGGCCTCGATCGCCGCCCTGTTCTCGGCCAAGGCACGCCTCATTTCGAGCTGGCGATCCTCTCGCTCCCCGATGTACGCCTCCAGGCGTGGTCGTTGCCGGGTCGTGGCGTTCATCTGGCGCTCAAGCTTGCCGAGGTTTTCCAGCATGGCCTGGGCTCTCGGGACAGAGCCGTCGAGGTCGTGCTCGCAGAGCGGACACCGATTCACGTCGGGTTCCCGGCGATAGAGACGGATCGCCGAGAGGCGATTCTGCTGATCGACGGCCTCGGTGGTGAACCCTTCCTGGGCCTGGGCGAATGACCTTGCGGACGTGATCTCGTTCTGCGTCGCACGCAATTCCGCAAGCAGGACTTCCCGAGCCCCCTGAAGTTCCCGCAGCGTATCGCCCACCCCATCCTCGACCAAGTGAGCGGGCCGATCCAGAACCGCCCGCAACGCAGCGATTGCTTTGTCCGGGGAGTCGTCGCCGACATCTGCCACGAGCAGACCGACGTTTCGAGCTTCGGCGAGCAAGGCCGTCGCCCTGGAGTTGTCCCGACCCCGGAGGGCTTCCTCCTCGGCCTTCCGACGCTCAAGCAGGCGAAGCTCTCTCTTGGCTCGGCGAAGTTGTTGCAGGAGATCGTATTGACCGTCGCCAGTGGCACCCAGGAAGTATGGGAGCGTGTCCTTGATCGTCTGGAAAGAATGCTGCTCCTCCATCCGATAGAATAAGAGATCTGGATCGGCGATCCGTGATTGCGGTTGATAGAGCAGGAACCGGGCGTGCTTGACGTTGGCTTGTAGTGACTGACGGGATTGGCCCTCCGGGGGGATGTTCTCGTTCGCTGTAATACCGACAGCCTCGGTGAGATAGCTTCCCAGTGCGTCCGTGTTCGAGTTCTGCTGAAGTTCGCCGAAGTTGGGTAGATCGAGCGACGATCCGATCTCCAAATAAACCGCCGATGTCGAAGCGGTCCCCACGGGGGCGGGTCTTCCGACCACCGCCTCGGTGCTCGGTAATTTAATGTGAAGGACGTACCAGACGACCGTCTCACGGATGGCACCAGCGGGGATGGTGAACTTGTTCCGGCCCAGGCAGTAATCGACGATGTGGATCAACGCCGACTTCCCGGTCTTCGACGCCCCGGTGATGATGTTCACCTCTCCAGGACGGAATCTGATCTCCCGACGCTCGCCGTCTCTGTTGTAGATCGCCAGAGCGAGGATCTGGAGATTCATGGCCTCACCCCCAAGAGCGAATAAATCGTGGCGGTCGTCCCCGACAGGGCCAGCCATCGGCCCACGATGAAGCATCGGTTGACCGCTTCCTTCACCTCGTCGGCACAGTTCTTGTACGTAGAGAACCCTCGAAGCGGCTCGACTCCCGGAATCATCCGGCCTTGTTCGTCGATGTCGAGGACTCGGCGTTGTGCGGCGAAGATCACGGCTTCACGGGTGAAGGGGGCGAGCGACCGGACCCGTTCGTCGAACCTCACCAACACGTCCCGATTCTCCTCTCGTTGGAGCCAGGCGTGAAGAGGGGTGGATGCGGGCCTGGAAGGAAGTCGGCGGGCCGTTTCCGGGTGCAGGCCGAGGGGCATGACGAGAAAGGCCAACTCGATAGGCATCCCGACCTCCGCTTCGGACGTGTAGCCGTCAACCGACCTCCTGAGCAGAACCCCGGCGAAGGCGGGGTTGAGCAAGTTCGAGATCTCGACGGGCCTCTCCGTCCAGGGTGGCATCATGTCTCCGTCTCCTCGGAGCCCGCCGCATCGATCGACAGATGCCGGTCATATTCGGTGTGCCAGCCCACTCGAAGCTGATCCGAGAGCATGTGATAGGAGCCCCTCGTCAGGTACTCGGACGAGAAATTCGGTCGCACCCAGAGGGCGGGCCGGGACGGGGCCTCCGTCACGATCCAGTCGTAGAGGTTCCGGCCCTGGCGGGTCTTCGTCGGCTCGTCGCACTCGCCCTCGACGCATTCCCTCATGATGGCGAATCGCTCCCTCCAGCCGTCCACGAGCCGGGACTCGTACCTTGCGACTTCCTCGAAGCCCAGGAGTTCATCCTTGGCCCACCGAGATCGCTGGGCGAACGCTCGATAATGGTCCTCCTGGGCGTAGCTCAACCGGGCTGCTGTGACCCCGATGATGAGGAGTTGCCGGACGAAGGTGCGACCGTCATCGTCGGGCGAGGCGTCATCGGGGGGGGCGACGTTCCACTGGTCGTCGGGCAGATTCTCACGCCGGAAGTCCTCTTGGATCTCAAACACCCTCCCCTGCACGAGCGACACGGGGATGGCGGGAGGTCCCTCGTCGCCGAGGTGGCGAACGACCGTTTGGAACCACCAGCCTTCGAGACGCTGCAAGAGGGCCGTGCGATGCCTCGGGTGGACCGCATAGTGGAGTGCGGCCCCGAGTGCGGACTCGACCTCGGCGGCGGTCAGCGCCCCGTCGAGGAGGTAGGTTGAGTGGAAGAGGGCCTGACGCTGGGCGAGCGGGAGGCTTGCAAAGCACTCGTAGGCGTCCCGGACGACCGAATTTTTCGACTTCGCCCCTGCGGCCGTGATCTTGTCGAGGGCCTGGAGAGGGTTGCGTGTCGAGGAGGCGGGTCGCAAGAACCGGACGGCATTCCGATCATTTGCACGGGATGTCGTCAGCAGGCATAGCGAGGATCGTGCCAGGTCGATGCGGCTCTGACGTGCGGCCTCGGACCATATCTTCAGGCTCTTCCAAACGTCGGGGCTGCTATCCCCAAGCCCCCCCGTCCTGTTCGAGTGATGCTTGAACTGGAGCAGTTCGGCCGCCTGGCCCGGCGTGTCGGGGCTTGCATGGAAGGCAACGTCATCGAGCTTCTCGATGCTGACGCAGTAATCAGGCTCATCCACCCTGGTCAACGCCAAGAGAAGGGCGTAGCGGCACTGGTAGAAGTATCCCAGTGCCGATGCCGAGGCGTCGTAGGGTGATGGACTCGAAGACATCTGGCGATCTACTTTCTCAACTGGATAGAAATGACACCGGCATGCTCCAGTTTCATTTGGATCTTCTACCTGAAAACGACCGCCTCAAGAAACCCTCTGCGACCTCTGGGCTCTTGCTGCCCTGCGAGAAACATCTTCTCGAATGTCTGAGAGTCCAATCACGTCATCCCCAGGGCCTTCATCGCCGCCGTCATCGGGTCGGAGAAGAACACCGGATCGACCCGCTCCACGATCTCCCCGGAGACTTCGAGGAAGTTCCGCTCGTTCTCCAGCGGCACCAAGGCCCGCCGTGCCCCGTTGTCCATGCCGACCTGGAGCGGCTCGGCCAGCGAACGCACCGACTTGATGTTCCCCTGGAACGACAGGTCGCCCAGCACGAGCAGCCCCGCCACGACCGAGTGCTTCTTGATCGCCGAGTAGACCGCCACGACCAGGGCGATGCCCGCCTCGCACGGCACGTGGTTGCTCAGCAGGTCGATCGCCTCGACGTGGAAGTCGGTCGTGTCCATGGCTTGAGCGATTCCCATCTTGACCTCCTGATTCTGGAAGCTGCCTGCCGTGACTTTCGTGCATGCTGAAGATCAGAATAGCCCGAGCTGCTCGTCGGGCGGCACTACAGTTTCCGTCTCCGGGGTGAATTCGGACCGGAGGACTGCCTTGAAGATGTCGAGCAACTCGGTCAGCGAGCCCAGCAGCATCTCGTAATCCCGGACGGCCGTCTTGCCACGGTGAGTGATGTTGGACCTGATTTGGTAGTAGTAGCCCAGCGCCTTCTTCGGTCTGTCCCGGTCCAGCACTTCCTTCTTGCCCGGATCGTCCGAACGGTACACCTCCCGCCTCCCGGAGACCCGGCTACGGAGTGCGTCGATGAAGGCGGGGTCGTCGGCGAGCTTGAATACCTTCTCGGCTACCCGGTCACCCAGGTGATACTTGAACGACACGAACCGTTCGATGGAACACCACAGGAGCATGTAGGCCATCTGCAAGCGGAAGAATGGTTCCAGATCCCATGCGAAGCGGTCGTTCTCTGCGATGGCCTTCTCGATGACCCAGGGCCAGCGCGCACTTCTATAACAATCCGGCAAGCTCTGCGGCCTTGCGCCCGCCCCGCTGCCCGGGTATACCGTCCACCGTGTCGTGAACCAGACCCGGTGGCCGGAGGTCGGCGATGGCGGGCACCCGCAGCAAGCTCGACGAGATCGTGGCATCGTTCGCGATGCTGGAAGATCCCCGCTCCCACATCAACCGCCGGCATCCGCTGCCCAGCGTCCTGGTCATCGCTGTCTTGGCCGTCCTCGCCGGCGCCGCCGGGCCCACCGCCATCGCCCGCTGGGCGAAGCTCAAAGAGGGGCTCCTGATGGACCTCCTCGACCTGCCGCGCGGCATCCCCGGCAAGGATGTCCTCCGCCGCATCCTGATGACGCTCAAGCCCGCGGCCTTCGAGGCCGCCTTCAACGCCTGGATCGCCCGCCTCCGCGACGAGGCCATCGCCACGACCGGCGTCGATCGGCCGGTCGTCGCCATCGACGGCAAGACGGCCCGCCGCAGCCGCGACGCGAAGGAGGGCCTCGGCCCGCTGCACATCGTCACCGCCTGGGCCGGCGAGTACGGCCTGGCGCTGGGACAGGAGGTGTGCGGCGAGAAGTCGAACGAGATCACGGCCATCCCCGAGCTGCTGAGGCGGATCGACGTCCGCGGCGGGGTAGTGACGATCGACGCGATGGGGGCGCAGAAGGTGATCGCCGAGGAGGTAGTCCGCGGCAAGGCCGACTACGTGTTGGCCCTGAAGGGGAACCACGAGGCGCTGCATCGGGCGGTCATCGAGCACATCGACGAACAGCTGGAGGGGGATCTCAAGGGGGCCGAGGAGCTGACGACGAGCGAGCGCGGGCACGGTCGCGAGGAGCACCGGACCTACCTGCACCTGCCAGCGCCGGCGGCCCTGCCCGGCCGGGCGGAGTGGAAGGGGCTGAGGTCGGTCGGCGTCGTGACGTCGCGGCGGGTGAAGGGAGGCGAAGAGAGCATTGAGATTCGCTACTACCTCAGCAGCCTGCCGGTGGACGCGGAGCAGTTCGCCCGCGCGGTGCGGGGCCACTGGTCCGTGGAGAACGCGTGCCATTGGTCGCTCGACGTGACGTTCCGGGAGGATGACTCGCGGGTCCGCCAGCGGGTGCTGGGGGCGAACATCACCTGGCTGTATCGCTTCACATTGTCGCTCCTCAAGCAGCACCCCGACCGGCGACAGAGCCTGGCCATGAAGCGCCGCGGCTGCGGCTGGAGCGACACGTTTCTGATGGAAGTCATTGCTGCGTTAACATGTTAGTGTGCGCTGGCCCTGCTCGATGACCGTGATGGCCGTGGTGAACAGCGGCTCCTTCTCCCCCTCCCAGACCCGGTACTCGGGATGGACGCTGCCTTTCTCGGGCCTCCTGCCGAAGAGGACGTTCGCCTCCTCTGCTCGGCCATCACGAGAGACCCTCGCTACCCTCCAGACGTAGAGCCTGTCCGGCTCGACGGAGTTGATCTCGGAGTAGGCGGCGGCCGATCTTGAGGGGTTGAAGCGGATGAGCCATCCCGGAATCGGATCATCCCCCTGGCCGACGATCGGCAGCCCGTCCCGTTCGAGTAGCTCACCCATGATCGTCCAGTCGGGCTCGACGGCCAGGACGAAGGTACGAATCCGGCTGTAGCCGATCTGGCCGGGGCGGAACAGGCCGTAACTAAAAAAGGGCAGGCTCGTGTCGTCCGGCTGGTCCATGTGAGTTGATCTCCTCTCGATACCGGCTGGGTTGCAAGCGGGAAGGGTGGCTCATGTTGCCTGGCTTGGCCGTGGACCATCCACCCGTCCTCCCCAGACCGCAACATCCTGCCCGCCCCAGGAGCCTTTCCAGAGGCTCGTCGTGCAGGTTCGCAACAACAGATTCTTCCAGAGCAGCGAGTTCTGGAAGACCTCCTCCTCGGGGCTGAAAAGCTCGAAGACCGTCCGTGACGCCACGAGGATCATCTTCTGCTTCGCCCGGCTCAAGGCTACCGTCAGCCGCCTGGGATCGAGCAGGAACTCGCTGGAGGCCAGCAGGTAGCCCTTGTCGCTCTCGGTGGCGCTGACCAGGATCACCGTCCGCTCGCCGCCCTGGAATCGCTCCACCGTGTCGATGGCCGACCGGGCGACCAGGCCGCTCTCGGGGTCCAGCACGCAGAGGCCGGGGAACGCCTGCTGCAACGCCGCCCGCTGCGCCCGGTGCGGCACCACGATCCCGACGCCCGTTGTCGCATCCAGGCCGTAGCCGGACGTGTCCGCCAGCGTGCGGATGATCAGCTCGATGAGCGACTGCTCGAAGGCGTTCCGCATCTGGCTGGACGCCTCGTCGTGGACGACCAAGGTCAGCGGGTACTCGGGCCTCAGCACGGCGGCGACCATTTCGTCCGTGTGCGACCGGGCGATCAGCACGTCGGTCTTGCGGGAGTGGAACGGGATGCCGTCGTGGCGGTAGACCTCCTGCCGCAGGAACTCGGCGACGGCCGAATGCAGCCGGAAGCTCTCGGCGAACCGGATCATCGGCGGGTCGAGCCGCCGGAGCGTGTCGAAGAGCGAGGCGAAGACCTCGTACTGGCGGAACGTCCGCCGGGCCTCCGAGTCCCAGTCGTGCTGGACAATCGGCGGCATCTGGCGGTGGTCGCCCACGACGATGAGCTGCCCGTCCGGGCTCAGCGGCAACGCCGCCATGAGGGCCTCGGGCAGGTTCATCTGGGACGCCTCGTCGAGCACCAGGCAGTCGCAGAAGTCCTGGCCGAACAGATCCTTCGGCCATTTCGCCTTGACCAGCCCGTACATCCCGCCGGGCGTCAGCGCGACGAGTGACCAGCGGTCGGACAGCACGATGTCGGCGTTCTTCGGCTCGCCCCTCGGCTTGGCGTTGTCCTTGATCAGGTGGGTCACGCCGTCCGGCGGCGGGTCACGGGGGGCGACACGGTCGATCGGCACGTCCAGCAGACGGGCGTCGAAGTACTTCTTGAATCGTTTGGGGTCCGACCGCCGGAGTTCGCCGAGCCGCTCCCGCACGCCGAGCAGCTCCTTCATCAGCACGTCGGTGGCGGCGTGCGTCTTGCAGCCGACGAAGACCCGGAAGTCCCGCCCCTCCTCCATGGCCGCCTGGATGCGGGCGAAGAGGGCGAAGGCCGTGGAATACGACTTGCCCGTGCCGGGCGGCCCCTGGACCAGCAACAGCGGGGTCCGCCCGTAGGCCCCGATGTAGGCCCGCTTGCTCTCCTCGAAATCGTGGAGCAGGTCGGCGGCGTGGAAGGCATAGAGCCCCGCCAGGAACCGGGCCTGTCCGGGGAGCGAGGCCGGGGCCGCAGCGACGGGGGGCCGGCCCTCCAGCCGGTCGAGGAGGGCGTTCGGCTCGCCGGCGCACAGGCCATCGACGACCTGCCGGCACCAGGAGCCGTACCAGCTGTTCGGGCAGTGGTCGAGCGTGCAGAGCTGGCCGTCCTCCAGCGGACGGGGGATCGACCCGAAGACGAAGCCCTCGGCCCCGCCCCACCTCGGCGGGGCGAACTCCACCTCGACGACCCCGGAGACGATGCGGTTCGACCCCTCGTCCCTGGCGGTGACGATCTTCTTCAGGTCCACCCGGTCGCCGTAGAGCATCTGC
Organism: Tautonia plasticadhaerens; assembly: GCF_007752535.1. GTDB lineage: Bacteria > Planctomycetota > Planctomycetia > Isosphaerales > Isosphaeraceae > Tautonia > Tautonia plasticadhaerens. The sequence continues at coordinate 6,883,457 of NZ_CP036426.1, read as the reverse complement.
TTGGGCGTCGGGGTGAACGGCTTACGATCGGCCTCCGGCAGGCGCTCGTCCAGCGCCCAGCGGGAGAAAAGGACCAGCCGGTCCCCGGCCCGGAGGGTGGTCAGGGCCAGGGCGTCGTCGAGGTCGCAGTCCAGGCCGGTCGATTCGAGCCGGAGCCGGACCCACAGGCCGCCGGGCGACCAGCGGGTCTCGTCTCGCCGGGCCTTGTCCAGCTCGACCTTGCCGGCGTGCGGGTGCGCCGCCCGGAAGGCCGCCTCGTACTCCAGCTTCTTGTGGTACTTCCCCAGGTTCTCCCGGACCCGCTCCCGGATCTCCGGCTCCTGGTCCTCCTCGCAGTAGCGGGCCAGCAGCGTCTCGCCCATCAGCACCCGCCGCTCGGGCGGGGCGTGCCGGATGCGTTTCCAGTCGCCCAGCTCGACGTGCCGTTCGATGGTGACGAACTCGTGCAGGGCGTGGGCCAGGTCGTCGGCCTTGTCCTCGTAATGGGCCAGGTCGGGCAGGACGAACGGCGTCTTCTGCGTGTTGGGATTGCCGGGGATCGAGTCGGCGACGTGCTCCAGGGCCTCCAGCCGCCGCCCTTGGAAGGCCCGCAACAGCCCCGGCGTCACGGCCCGGAAGTCGGCGAACTCGTCCCCCTTGCCCTCGCCGGGAAGCGGCAACTCGCCCCAGGCGGCGTAGGCGTATTCCAGCGGGATCGAGCTGCCGAACCGGGAACGCCGGGTGGTCCATTCGGTCTGCCCGTCGATGTCGAGCTTGCCCAGGTAGTCGAACATCCGGGCCTGGAACGGTTGCCGGTACGGGTCGGGCCGATTCCAGTCGAACTTGAGGTACGTGGCGACCGACTGGAGCGACTGGCACGTCATGGGGAAGTTGCGGGACGAGCGGATCTCCTCGTCCAGGTAGCTGGCGATCGGCGAGTCGAAGGCGGCGAGCTGGGTCAGGAAGTCGTACAGCGGCGGGGTGGCCTCCAGGATGGGCGGGAAGTTGCGGGCGAGGGCCTCCAGGAGCATCCGCTGCTCGTGACGATCGAAGAAGACGAGGTGGATCGGGGCCGTCTTCGTGCCGTCCTGCGGCTCGTCGGGGACGGCCAGCTCGACGACGGCCCGGAGCAGGTCTCGGGTCCACTCGACGAGGAGTTGGCGTTCGCTCGCCGCCGTGTTCGGGGGGCCTTCCGTGCATCGGATGACGGACCGCCTGGCGATCGGCTCCCCGTCCCAGCAGGCGACGACCAGGCCGCCGAGCAGGTAGATCCGGCCTTCGAGGTAGTCGTGCTGGGCGTCGAGGTAGAGGCGGACGAGGTTCGGGTTCACGTCGGGCCGGGACACCGGCAGCGAGCTGCTCCCCTTGCCGGGGATGTGGCCGAGGGCCTGGGTGCCGTCCTTGCGGACCGAGCGGCGGAAGCTCCTGGCCCGGTGGACGAGTTCGTCGAGCCTCGGGCCGACCGGCCAGGTGGCGGCGAGCTGCCGGACCAGCGCCTCCCGACCGGGTGCCGGGACGAGTTCCCTGGGATCGACTCCTCCGATCGAGGGGGCGAAGTCCTTGAGCGTGGCGAGCGACTCGACCGTGGTGATCCCCGCCCGGCGGAGGGCCAGCTTCTCGGTCCCGCTCATGTACGGCAGCAGCGACAGATCTTCGTGTTCCGCACTCCACTTCAGGCAGAATTCGTTGTAGAGGCAGCCGTCGCACTTGTAGGACAGGCAGTAGTACTACTCCGTTAGCCACTACGAACCAGCCCCGGGGTCTTGTTCGTACCAGGTGGTATGAGGCACCAGAAAGAAGCTACGTCTTCCGTGGCCTGCCTCGCTTACGAGGGATCTTCACGAACCACTTCTCAAGCGACGGCAGGCGGATCACCTCGGCCTCCAACGCCTCCATCTCCTCGGGCTTCAGCCTGACCCCCTTGGCGTAGGTCGTCTCCACCAGGCTGACCACCGGGTGCTTCCGCTTCCAGGTCATCGATCGGGCGAATCCCAACACCGCCTCCACCGAGTCCAGCAGCGACCCGTTCCAGTGCATCTCCAGCACGCCCCAGCACCGCTCGATCGGGTTGTACTTGCTGTGGTACGGCGGGTAGTACGCCAACTGCACCACCAGGCGATACTTGCGGGCGAAGGCCACGATCCGCTTGAGGAACTGGCTCCGCCGGCTGTGGTTCTCCGGGCCGTTGTCCAGGTTGATCACCAGCGTCTTGACCCGCAGGAACCGCAGGCGGACGCCCTCCCACCATTGCTCCAGGCGATCGGCGATGAAGTCGCTGGTGACCTTCGACCGGGCCATGTACAGCCACAGGTCGTCGTGCTCGGGCAGGAAGATGCCGAAGGGGGTCAGCGTCGCCACGGGCTTGAAGTCGTGATCCGCCGCCTTCGTGCCGGTCCGGCTCCGGCCCCGCCGTGAGAAGGGGCCGACATGCACCGTCGCCTTGGCGTCGATCGAGAGCCGCAGGGTGCCCCTGGCCCGATCCGCCTCGGGGTTGACCGCCTTCAGTTGATCGAAGATGGCATCGGTCTGCGGGACTCTTTTTGGGGGCGGCACTTGGCCACCCTGGAGAGGCGATAGCCCAGCAGGTTCAGCTTGGTGTTGATGGTCTGCTGGGTGGGCAACTCCTCGTCGGTGTAGCCCTTCGTGGCGATCAACTGGCGTCGGACCTCGGCGGCACTGATCCGGGTGAAGAGCCCCTTGGTCTGGAACTTGGGGTCGGCCTGGCTCTGCCCGTCGGCGATGCTGCGGATGTCATCGAGGAGTCGGGGCAAGTGCTCCTCGGCGGGCTTGCGACGGCGGGCCGAGAAGGCGTCCACGCAGGTCATGCCCGAGCGGAGTTCGTGCGTGCCCTTGCGGATGGTCTCCCGGCACCAGCCGAGATGCTCCTGGGCCCAGCGTTGTCCACCCCGCCCCATCGCTGCGACGGTCTTGGCCATGAAGACTCGCTTCGGACTGCCCTTGAGGGCCTTGGCGGCATCGATGAGGACGGGGATCATCTCGGGGCTGGGCCGCATCTGCGTATCTCCTTGATCTCCTGGTGCGAAGGTCTCAGGATACGGAAGAGTTTTGTCCTTTCAATCCCCTGAGCAAGACCTACACCCCCGAACTCGACCCCGAGGCCCTCTCACGCCTCGACGCCTACGCCGCCCGCTTCCGCGACGCCTTCGCCCTCGATCGGCCCGCCCGCTGGTGCCCGGTCTATCTCCGCGGCCTGATCACCGACGGCGAGCGCAAGAGCATCGAGCCGCTCTCCCGACGCGTCCCCCTGCCGCCCGAGCTGGCCGTCAAGGACCCCGAGCAGGCGCTGCAGCAGTTCGTCAGCCAGAGCCCCTGGGACGAGCAGGCGGCCTGGAAGCGCTACAGGGCCGTCATGGCCGAGTGCTTCGCCGACCCGGCCGGCATCTTCGTCATCGACGACACGACCTTCCCCAAGCAGGGCAAGCACTCCGTCGGGGTGCAGCGTCAGCACTGCGGCGCGCTGGGCAAGAAGGCCAACTGCCAGTGCGCCGTCTCGGTGCACTACGTCAGCCCGAAGGGGCACTGCCCGCTCGACCTGCGGCTGTACCTGCCGGAGAGCTGGCTGGGGGACGAGGCGCGCCTCGACCGGGCGGGCGTGCCCGAGCCGGAGCGGCGGATGCTGACCAAGGGGCAGATCGCCTTGGAGCTGCTGGACCGGGTCCGTGGCGAGGGGCTGCCGGGGCAGCTGGTGCTGGCCGACGCCGGCTACGGCGTCTCCGGGCCGTCCCGCGCCGGCCTGGCCGAGCGTGGCCTGCACTATATCGTCGGCGTCACCGACGAGTTGGTGGTCTTCACCGAGGAGCCCCGGTGGATCGAGCCGACGGCCGCGACGGGCGGCCGCCCGCAGAAGCGGCCCCGCCTGGCCGAGGGATCCCCCCGGCCGGTCAGCCTGAGGGAGCTGGCCTCGCGGACGCCGCGGCGGAAGGTCACCTGGCGCGAAGGGACGAAGGGCCCGATGTCGGGCCGCTTCGCCTGGCTGCGGGTCTGGCCGGGGCACGGCTGGGCCACCGGCGACTGTGCCGGCGAGGAGCCGCTCTGGCTGCTGATCGAGGAGCAGGCCGACGGCAAGCTCAAGTACGCCTTCAGCGACCTGCCGGCGGGCACCAGCCGCCTGCGGGCAGTGCGGCTGTGGCGGAGCCGCTGGCCGGTGGAGCAGGGCTACCAGCAGATGAAGGAGGAACTCGGGCTGGACCACTTCGAGGGCCGCTCCTGGCGCGGGTTCCACCACCACGCCTGCCTGGTGATGCTGGCCTACGGCTTCCTGGCACTCGAGCAGCGGCGAGCCCGCCGGGGTCGACCCCGGCCGGGCAAAAGGGGGGGCGCCGAGGTCCGGTGATCACGCTGCCGTCGATCCGCCGGGCCCTGCAACGCCTGCTGGCCCCGATCTGCCGGCACGACTGCCCCTACTGCCGGGGACTCGTCGACCCACCTCCCGAGCAACTAACGGAGTAGTAGTAGGGCAAGTCCTCGAAGGGGGCCTGGGCCACCCGGCGGGCGGTCGAACCGGACCCCAGGACCAGATCGGAGGCTGCCTGGACGTAGGCATCGGGATCGGCCACGACTTCGAGCAGGGCCTCCTCCACCAGCCCGAATGACCCCTCGGCGGCGTCACGCCGGGGCTCGATCTCGACCTGCTCCTCCGGAGTGGGATCGGCGGGCGAGCGGTAGAGGACGCCCATGGTGATCGGCTCGTGGGCGATGCCGTCGTCACGGAAGATCCGCTCCACCATTAGCCGGTAGAAGGCAACCTGGAGGCGGTGCTCGACCTTGACCTCGGCGGTCGATTTCAGGTCGGCGAGCAGGACATGCAGGGTGCCGTCGCCGTCCCGTTCCAGCTTCAGCAGGTCCACGTCGCCCCGCAGTCGCCAGCCCTCCACCTCGGCCTCCAACCGGGGCTGGAACAGCAGGACCGCCTCGCCGGGCCGCAGGGTGCGGGCCTCGCCGGCGACCTCCCGGTTGTTCTCGGGGCGATTGTGCGCCAGGGCATACTTGACGGCGTAGTGGACGGTGCGGGACCGCCGGGCCAGCGCCTCCTCGATGGTCTTCTCGAAGGTGTGGCCCGAGCGTGAGAGCAGCGGGCTGATCCGCTGGGGGACAACGCCGTAGGGCTCCATGAAATCCTGCCCGGCCCGCTCGGCCAGGCGGAACCGCAGGAACCGCTCGCACTGCTCCAGGCGGACGAACAGCGACACGTCCGTCGGGGTCAGCCGGAGCGGACGACCGGGGTCGAGGATCGGGAGTGTGGTGGATGAGGAGGCCATGAGTGCTCTAGGACTCCCGTGCCGGCTCGGCCATCGCTCCCAGGAAGGGGCTCGGCGTGCCGAAGGAGGTCACGATCAGGCGGTCCCTCGCCCTGGTCGCCGCCACGAACAGCAGCGACCGCTCCCGCTCCCCGTGGTCGGCCAGGGCCGTCGGGTCGTCGCCCAGGGAGGCGACCCGCAGGGGCATCGTCCGGGCGGAGAGACCGGCCAGTACCATCACCGGGAACTCCAGGCCCTTGACCCGGTGCATCGTCGCCAGCCGGATACCACCGTCGGGACGCTCCCGGCCCCGGTCGAGGATCTGGTGCGGGATGCCGAGGTTCTTCAGCAACGGGGCGTATTCGTTGCGGATCAGCGAGTTGGTGCGGGCGACCAGGCAGACCTCCTCGGGCTGACGAGCCTCGACCAGGCTGCGGAGGGTCGCCGCCAGGAACTCCCGCTCCTCGTCCCGGCCGCCGAAGTGGTGGACCTCCGGCTCCGACCCCGAGAGCAGCGAGCGGTAACCCCGCTCGCCGTCCCGCCCCTCGTCCAGGTCGTCCGCCTCGACACCCCGCAGGACGCCCATCGCCCAGGCCCGGATCTGCTCGGTGGTCCGGTAGTTGATCCGCAGGCAGGCCGATCGGCCCCGGATGGATATCCCGCAGCGGGACAGCGAGACCTTCGGGCCGTAGATCCGCTGGTGGGCGTCCCCGACCAGGAACAGGTCATCCGGCCCCGCCGGGGCCAGCGACCGGATCAGCCGCCACTCCTCGGGGTGGAAGTCCTGGGCCTCGTCCACGATCACGGACCGGTACGCCGGCCTGGCCCGGCCCGACTCCAGCAGTCGGCGGGCCTCCCGGATCACAGTCAGCCAGTCCCTCAAGCCTCGCCGCCCCAGGGACTCCTTGTACCGCTCGAAGACCTGCCAGGCCCGGCCCCGCTGGGGCCGGGAGAGCGTCTTGCCCCGGCCCAGCCGGGCCACCTTCAGGTAGGCGTCCCGGTCCTCGATCCCGCCGGCCAGGACCACATCCTCCCACTCCTTGCGCAGGAACGCCGTATCGAAGTCCCGGACGCCCGTCGTGGTGATCGCCTCCTGCCAGCCCTGCTCGATCTCCTCGGGGCCGGCGATCTCGCCCTCGACCCCGTGCGACCGCAGCAGGCGGACGGCCCAGGCGTGCAGGTGGACGACCTCGACCCGCTCCCGCTCCGGCCCGCAGAAGGTCTTCAGGGTCGCCTCGATGTTCTCGGCGAGGTTGGCGGTGTAGGTCGTCACCAGGATGCGGTCGCTCGGGTCGGTGAAGACCCTCGCCGCCAGGTGCCTGGCCCGGTGCATCGCCACGACCGTCTTGCCCGTGCCGGCACCGCCGAGGACTCGGGCCGGGCCGTTGAACGCCTTGCCGACGAGCTTCTCCTGGCCGGGGTGGAGGAAGACCCGCCACTTCTCCAGCGGGGCCTCCAGCATCGCCGCCAGCTCGTCGTCGGAGTGGATGGTGACGAACCGACGCCTCGTGTCGGGGTGCTCCAGGGCGGCGGCCAGGTCGTCGGGATCGACCCGCCCCCCGGCCGGGACGGCGACCGCCTCCCTCACCTCGGGGGGCGGGATGCCCTCGGCCAGCCAGAGCAGAGCCTCGTCGGCCTCGGCCGGCAGGTGCCGGCCCAGGCTCACCAGCTCCCGAACCGAGCGGACCGACCGCACCGAGGGCAGCAGCACGGCCGGGACGCCGAAGGAGAGCAGCACGTCGTCGTCGTAGGCGGCGAACAGGCCAAGGACGGGGCCGTCGCCGTCGTCGGTCGGGGCCGCCCGCTCGACCTCCTCGACGCCGACGACCTGCAAGGCACCGGTCACCGGGTTGACCTCGAAGCTCTTGCGGGCGGCCCAGGCCATCGCCTCGTCGTGGTTGTCCACCCAGACCAGGACGTACACGTCACCCCGGTCCGGGTGGAGGACCACCGCCCGGTACTTCTTGTCGATCCGCACCGTCCGAATCTTGTCGTCCCGGACGCCGTGGAGCTTCTCGTAGTTGATGGCCAAGGAGGTCGGGTCGGCCTTGAACTTCTCGGTGAACTCCCGGACCTTCCGCTGCTGCGGCCTGGGCAGCCGGGCGAAGGCGTCGAGGAACTCGCTGGCCAGGGCGACGGTGGGCATGGGCGGTTCACTCCGGCAGCAGGTCGAGCAGCCGCTCCTCGGTCACGTCATCGGCGAGGAAGACGGTCCAGCCCTGCCGGCGGAACGCCTCCAGGCCCTCCGCCCGCTCGGGGACCAGCACGGCCAGCCCCCGATCTTCCCAGGCCAGCTCGGCGTCGGCGCAGATCCGCTCGTCGTCGTCCTGGAGTTCGTAGCCGACGACCGGCAGCGGCCGATCGTGCTCGATGCAAATCTGCACCAGATGGCGGCACCGCTCGTCGCAGAACTCCAGCGCCTCCTCGGCCTCACGCCGCCGTTCGGCGAGCACGGGATCGGGCGGAATCCGGCCCGTGGCATCCTGATCGTGATCCGTTGCGGTCCCCGAGTGCCGCACGGGGCCGGACTCGACCGCCTCGGCCAGGTCGGCCCGGCCGATCGCCTGGGCGAGGTTCTTGAGGCGCTGCCGGACCGCCTGGGGATCGTCCAGGTCTCGGGACTGCACGACGATCACCGTGTAGCCGTCCAGTTCGAGCATGCCCCGGATCAGCTGGTCCCGCTGGGCGGTCTTGGGGTCGCCATGCAGGCCCCGACTCATGCCGTCCAGGTAGACGGCGACCTTGCTCGCTTCGTGCAGCCAGTCCGGCTCGGTGGCCAGCCCCGCCGGGGTGACGATCCGCTGCCGGCAGACGCCCGCCGGGAACTGGTGGTCGAGCAGCAACCGCTGGAGCCGGGCCTCGGGCGTGTTCGAGGGCATCCCCTCGCCGGGCTTCTCCTCCTCGAACACCGGCACGATCTGGCGATAAGATTCGGGGAGGTGGTCGAGGTCTCCGATCAGCCCCAGGGCCTCGTGGCGGTTGAGCCGGTCGTGATGGAACTGGTTGCGGAAGGTCTTCAGGCAGGCGTAGCAGGCCGTCTCGCAACCCTGGACGCACCCGGCGAGCAGTTCCTTCGACGTGGCGACGAGTTCCTGCCAGCGGTAGAGCATCTGCTCCAGCAGCCCCGAGCCGCCGGGCATCGGGTCGTAGACCAGCAGGTCCAGCGTGTCGTCGGGCTTGCGGACCAGCAGCAGTTGCAGGTCGTCCGGCCCCATGTCCAGCAGCCGGGTCGCCGCCGTCCGCAGGGCCTCGCCGACGTTGATGCCCTCGGCCTCGCCGTCAACGTCGTGAAACCGCAGCAGGTCCACATCGGCCTGCACGGCGAGGGCCAGCCGGGTCACGACCTTGCCGCACCGCTCCTTGTGGACGGCCAGGAAACGATCGATCTCCTGCTGCACGGCGTAGGGCGACTTGGCCGCCCCGCAGACCGAGCAGATCCAGTGGCCGATCTCGCCCCGCTTGACCCGGCCGGCCTCGCCGACGTTGACCAGCTCGATGCCCTGGCCCCGCAGGTGGCTGACCTCCCGGTCGCCGATCTTGTAGCCGACCCCGCCCCGGTTGCGCCTGCGGAGCCGGCCCAGCACCGACACCGGCATCGAGAACCGCAGGTTCTCGTCCTCGGTGATGCGGCTCTCGTGGGCGAGGTCCAGGTCGGTCAGCGGCAGGGCGTCGATCGGCACGCCCCCGGTCTGGCCGTAGGACGCATCGCCGGCCTGCTCGGTGACGTAGCCCCGCTCGGGATCGACTCGCAGGCTGCGGATGCGGGCCGTCTCGTCGGCCTGGAGTTGGTAGCGGGAGACGTAGTACGAGCCCCGGTTGGCGTAGATCCGGTTGCCGGGGACGAACTCCCGCAGGCCGACGACGTTGCTGCGGGACAGGTCGAAGGCTCGGGGGCCGCCCTGGCGGCCGGAACCCCGCCGGGCCGAGGCGACGATGCCGCCCTCGTAGACGCCGTAGCCGGGCAGGAAGCCCTCGACGGCCAGCACCGTCAGGGTATAGGTCTGCCGGTCGCAGGCGACGATCGACCGGATAAAGTCGTCGCAACGCCGCAGGAGCTGCTCTTCCTCCCGCTCGATCAACCTCGTGTTCTTCTTGCCGTGCAGGTCCGCCTGGGTCGTCCTGGCCCAGCCCAGCCGTCGGTGCAGCCGCTTGATGACCGCATCGAGGGCGTCGGCCGTCTCGGCGATCGTCCGCTCGATGGCCTCTCGTGAGGCCAGCTCGGCAGCCTCCTCGGGCCAGTGGCCGGCGAAGAGGGTGATGAGGCGGTCCGCCAGCTCGCCCCGCATCGAGTCGATCAGCGCCTTCAGCGGGGCTGTGCTAGTCGGGGTTTCCCGGAAGTGGCTGTTTTCGTCCAGGAGATACCTGCGGATGAAGATCGGGAACAGGTCGTCGAGGATGCCCCGGACCCGCTCGCCGACACTTTCGGGCTCCTGGGAGCGCAAGAGGAGATCCGAGAGGATCGCCGAGCGGATGTGCTTGGCGACCATCAGCGGGTTGCGGAGGTTGAACGTCGGGGCCTCGATCGAGCCGCCCAGCAGCCGCAGCGGGTCGTCGAAGAAGTAGCGGTCGTGGTTCGAGCGGCGGCAGTAGGTGACGCAGACGGCCATCCGCTCCTCTCGGCCCGCCCGTCCGGCCCGCTGCCAGTAGTTCGACGGCCGGGGCGGGACGTTCCGCATCAGGGCCATGTCCAGGGCACCGATGTTGACGCCCATCTCCAGGGTCGGCGTGGCGACCAGGCAGTTGGTCCGGCCGTGCTTCGACTTGAAGTCCTGCTCGATCCTGTTGCGGACCTCGCCCGGCACCTGGGCGGTGTGCTCCTCGGCGTTGACCATCACGAACGGGCGGCCCATGAGCCAGACATCGTACTTCTCCTCGTCGGGCTGCTCGGTGACCGTCGTGCCATGGCAGTTGTAGCGGGTGCAGGCGGACTTCGGTGCCTTGCGGGCCGTGATCCGCTGGCAGATCGTGCAACGTTCCCGGACCCGGCTCGGCCCGGCGACGAGCCGCTCCAGGTCCACCTGCCACACGTCGGCCAGCGGCGTCTCCCTCTGGGAGCGGAGCGTGACCTTCCGCAGGATCTTCGCCTCGTCGGTCAGGAACTCCCAGAGCATCCTGACCGCCGCATCGACATCGAGCGTGTCGGGGCGGGCGGACCACTTCTTGACGAGGGCCTGCACGGCCGAGGCCCCCTTGCGGGCGATCAAGCCCGTCGCCTTCCGGTCCGCCTGGCCCGCCGTGAGCACCAGGCCGCCGGGGTGGAACTCCCGCAGGTTCAGCAGGCCCGCCTGGAGGTAGGGGTCGTCCTTGGCGTGGTAGCGGGAGAAGATCGGGTCGTTCGTCACGAAGAAGTAGCGGCTCCGCCGCCAGTTGTCGAGCAGCAGGCTGACGGCCTCGACCGCCTCCTCGGGCGAGATCTCCAGGGCATCGGCCCAGCGGCGCAGGCCCGTGTTCTCCGTGGTGACGCCCTCGTAGGAAACCCGTGACAGACCCATCGATTCGAGGCAGTCGGTGCGGCGGACGCCGGTGGAGAACTCCCGCAGGACCATGTACCGCAGGGCCTTGTGGACCGGCACCCACTTGTTGTGGCCGAAGACCGCCGGGGCCTCCTCGCCGGTCAGCTCGGGCAGCAAGGTGTCGATGAGGTTCTGATCCTTGCGAAACTGATCCATGAGCCGGTCGGTGATGGCGTCGAGCGGCTGCGGGGTGCCGGCCTCGGCGATGGCCCCGTGCATCATGTGCCGCAGGCGGATGCGGCGGGCGTGGTCCTGCATCCAGCCGGCCTGGAAGGCGGCGTCCTGGCGGCTGTCGGCGAAGATGATCAGCTTCTCGTGGCCCTCGGGGGCGGCGTTGATCATCGCCTGGGCGAGGATGTGGACATCCGAGACGGTGACCGCCTGGACCTTGCGGGCCGGCTCGACCGTCCGGCCTCCGATCGGGAACGACGGCGTGTTGCACGAAGGGCAGGCGGAGAGCACCGGGCCAAACACGATCAGCGGCAGGAGCGGCTCCCGGTGGCCACAGCCGTCGGCCAGGCAGCGGTCCGAGGGGTCACGGTGCATCGACCCGCACTGGCGGCAGAAGTGGCCACGGGGCCAGCGGGCGCTGCGGGCGGATGGGCCGCCGTCGGCCTCCTCCAGCAGGCGGTTGGTCAGCACGAGCCGGATGCCGGTCCCCTGCGGCGTGGGGGACCACCAGGCGTTGTCCTGGCCGGATGCGTCCTGGGCGGCGTTGCCGTTCTCGAAGCCCCGGAGCCTGTTGTTCGCCCCACGGGCCAGCTCCAGGTCGAGGAGGTGCGTCTCGAAGAAGTGCTGGCCGCAGCTGCGGCAGGTCAGCACCGGCAGGAAGCCGTCGTCGTGGCGACCGGCGAACCGCTCCTTGGCGTCGTGGAGCGAGAGGAACAGGTGCAGCTTCGGGTCGGACTCGATGCCGTCGAGGGCGACGACCATCTCGTCGAGGCCCCGGAGGAAGAAGTGGACCTTGGGCCGCAGCAACGACTCCCCGCCCTTGCGGGCGGCGGCGCCGAGGATCAGGCAGGCCAGCAGCTCGGCGGTGGCCCGCTCCCCCTCGGCCAGCCGACTCATCGCCACCCGCTGCGAGGTCTGCCAGGCGGCCTCGTCCAGCCGCCTGGGATGTTTGAGGATCTGGGTGGCCTGGAAGACGTACTCGTTGGCGACGAGGTGGTCGAACAGGGACTCCCGCCAGTCGTCGCCAGGCTCGAAGATCTGACCGGTCAGCTCCTCGACGACCTTGCTGATGGCCCCGAAATCGACCGGCTCGGTGATCGCTGCCAGGACTCGGGTCAGGCGGTCCATGCCGTCGCCGTGGGGGACGACGGGCTTGTAGCGCCGGCGGGGCCACTCCCGGCTGACGTAGGACTCGCCGACCAACGTGACGTGCTCGGGATCGACGCCGAAGAAGCGGGCGGCGAAGCGGCGGGCCGTGTCGTCGTCGTCGCCCTGGCGGGTGGGGTCGGAGAGGGTGGCCGAGGTGCCGATGCAGAGGATCTCGTCGGCGGACTTCCCGGCCAGCGAGCGGACCCGGCGGATCAGGCAGGCGACCTCGGCCCCGGTCGCCCCGCCGTAGGTGTGGGCCTCGTCGAAGACGAGGTAGCGGAGCGGGGCACCGGCGAAGAGGGCCACGTCGGGCAGGCGGGTGGTCAGGACTTCGAGCTGGCGGTAGTTGGTCAGCAGGATGCGGGGCCGGCGGCGGCGGATGTCCTCCTCGGAGAGGCACTCCTCGGGCGGGGCCAGGGGTCGGACGGCCCGGTCCTCGGCCTGGGCCTCCTCCCGGCGCTGCCGGCGGGCGGCGAGGTACGCCTGGCGGCCGGAGCCCTCGAAGCGGTCCACGCCGGCGTCGGATTCCTTCGCCGGGGTGGTGCCGACCCACTGGCCGAAGGTGATGCCGGTGCCGCCGAGCATGTCCCGCAGGCGGTCGAGCTGGTCGTTGGCCAGGGCGTTCATCGGGTAGACGAGGATCGCCGTCAGCCCCTCGTACACGTCCCGGTCCCGCTGCCGCAAGAGGTCGTCGAGGATGGGGTAGAGGAACGATTCGGTCTTGCCCGATCCGGTGCCGGTGGCGACGAGGACGTGCCGGCCCTCCTTGACGGCGTGGAGGACTTGCTCCTGGTGCAGCCACATGGAGGGATAGCCGATCAGGCCCGGCATGACCGGGTGGAGCAGGCCCCGCTCGGCCATCGCCGGGACCGACTCCCCCTTGGCGAACGCCTCGGAGAGGGAGACGAACGGCCCCTTCACCAGCGGGATGTCGAGCGACGAGGGGCGTTCCAGCAGCGAGCGGGCCTGCTGCGCCAACTCGGGGTCCGACAGGGGGAACGCCGAGAAGATGTAGCGGAGGAACTCGTCGCAGATCTGGTGGGCGAATTGAATGGGGTTAATTGTCGAACTTCTCAAAGCGAGTGCAGGTTTCACCATCGCACCGGCGGGGATGGGCATTCCCTCAAGGCCACCGTAGTGATGGAACGCATCGCAGCCTATGACGAGAAGACTGTCTTCAAGGAGTAATTTGTCGAGAATATCGGGGTCATCCGGCTCGATCTCCATGAGACGGTTGCTGAAATCCGGGTGGAGGAGGCGACCAACGTAGGGAAGAGTTGATTCCTCTCTGTCCTCCTCTGCGGCACGGAAGATGATTCGCTTCGTCCCAAGGACAAGCAGGAAAAAGCCGTTTCCTTTATGGATCAAGCGGTAGCGAGCAGGTTTGCCGTGAATGCCTTCGCCTTCGTACTCGTTGACTTCGATCTCATATATGTTAAAGGGTTTTCCAGTGTTATCGACAGGGATTGTATAGCATCCAACCTGCGGAGAGTCGTCATCGGCTTCAGCGGGGGCAAGCCAGCCCTCTTCGTCGCCGAAACCGATGCGGGTCAGGAGATGGACAAACGGGATTGGGCGACTCATAGATCCACCGATCGGCGGGTTGTCGGGCCGTTCAACACCGTCTGGCCGTTGTCCGACTCGAACTTCTGCTGTATCTTTCTGGGTTGACGCTCGATAGGACCAACTACAACGTCGCAACCACACAGGTGAATATACTGGGATTTTCGGCTGCGGACTTGTGTGCAAAGCCGCCTTGCCTTGTCCCCTTCCAGTTCTATCCTCCGTAGTCCTTCATAATCCGAATCTTCTACATCGATCTTCAGCAAACAAGGTCGTTGCGTTGGAGAATAACGTCCCCTCGCCCACGCCAGAGCGCTCGCAGGAGAAGTCTGGGTATAGAAACCCCTTCCGAACTCGCCACCTCCCCGAGTGACATCGATGCGCCCGCAGGACGAGCAGCATATCATGGTCAGGGCGAATTCGTGCTTCGTACCATGAAAGAAGACCGGCAACCTTCACCTCCGCTCAGACAGGTGCAATTCTTTCGTTCAACTCGCTTGCGATTGGCCCGATTCGTCTTAGAACAGTTTCCCCTGAGACCTAGAGGGTGGCTTTGAAACGAGCCGAAAGTCTCCATCATCGAGAGATGCTTTGTTCGATTGTGAGGATGACGAGTCTTCCAGATAGGTTCGCACGGCCTCCTCGCTGCCGAGCAGGGCCACGGCGTCCTTCCAGCAGTCGTCCCAGGTCCAGCCGTAGCGGGGGTCGTCTTCGAGGAAGTTCTCGGGCGTCCAGACGTGGCAGCCGGGGCGCTTCTCGATGAGGGGACCGGGGAGGCCGAGGGCGTGGGCGGCGGGGGGGCTGGTCAGCTCGGGGATGCCGAGGAGGGCGAAGAACTCGTCGTTGGAGAGCGAGGCGGCGGACTCGGCGGACCAGCGGCCGTCTTTCAGGGCTCGGAACGCCGCAGCGGCCAGGCCGGTGAGCCGCTCCCGGAAGGGGAACTGCTTGTCCACCCGGTAGAAGCCCTTGGGGTCGGTCGGGTCGTCCCGCACGATCCAGTCAAAGTCGTCCGGGTCCAGGCCGTAGAGGTCGGCGCAGAGGGCGTCGATCTCGACCCGCAGCCGCAGCCGGTCGGCCTCGGTGACGGCCCACCAGTGCTTCCATTCCCGGCCAGCGAGTTCGGGGTAGAGCCGCTTGAGCTTGAGCCATTCGGGGGCGAAGCGACGGTGGAGGAGCGTCAAACGGGCGGCGTCGAGAACAATTCGACCACGAAAGTTTAATTTGTCACCAAGATTTAAAACCGGGATTGGACATTCTTCGATAATGAACCAGTTCAGATGAAGCCCGCCGATTCGCTGACGAACAGTAAAGTCAAATGAGAGTGAGTTGGTTACTGCCGAAAGGAGAAGGGTGCTTGCTCCGTTATCGTATTTGACTGACAGAATGGGAACGGAATTGCCGCATGGGAAGGAAGCCTGTGCCGTGGAGATCATTGTTCTGACATTGGTTCCAGAGGTAATGTCCATGAATGCAAGCTTTAAGCCCCCCTGTGGTCCGTGACGACTTACGTAGGTTTCTTCAGCCATTAAGAACTGCGGCTCGACCAACTTCTGTTCGTAAGGAATGTCTCGCCATACAGAGGAGCGGCCTTTTCCGCTTACCCATCCCTTCTGGGAGAAGTCGAACTGTCCTATCATGCGACCTTCGTATAGAGGTAGTGCGATGTTGCCGTTTGGTCCAACCCATCGACCGTATCTGTCGGGCCGATATTCCCCCTCTTCCCACTTCTCTTTAAGCGGAAAAAGCTTCACATCAGTATTCATCATGAATTCGAGCCCAAATTTAATTTCCCATTCGGGTGCCTTATCACCAATGCGGATCGAGTTGTCGTAAATTTTTCGACAAATCGTGAGGTCACGCTCTGTTCGGACTTCGGGAAGCGATTTGCTCCTTGGCGAAAAGAGCGGAACCAACGCTGGGTCAAACGTGAGGGTTGGTGGATCTGCTCGTTCCCAGTCTCCGAGATCATGAACCATGAACGCAGCCCGAAGTGGCGTATGATGGCTCCCCAATTCTCTATTAGGCCGGGCCACAATCACTACAGAGAATTTAAAAGAACTGTGAATATTGAATATTTTTAATTTGTTCTCAAAAGAGAAAAGCCATTCCCAGTTTGAGTGATCGAGAAAAAGTTGTCGGAGTGGTAGGGACCACGAATCGGTGTAGAGACCCGCAGGCACTATCATGCCTAGCCGTCCATGCTCCCCCAGGAGAAAATTAGAAGACTCCAAAAAGAGCTTGTACGTAAAAACTCGCCCCATTTGATATCGGAAGGGTGATTTCGACCCGACGAATCCTTTCGATGATTGACGGCGTTTCTTCCAAGTCGCAACGAGTCCTGAAGATCCTCGACCAAGTATCGCCGAGCCGCCTTCTAGGCCGAATGGATCTGCGATGAATGTAACCCAATTAGCAAACGACTTGAAAAATCCACAATGCTCAAGCCACTCGTCTTGGATTATTGCAGATGCGTGGAAAAGTTTCTCCATGCACGCCAGGAGATTATTGCGTCCGAACGTGCGGATGGTTGGTTCGTGGTCCGCAAAGAACTCATACGGATTGGGCTGGGCATTCTCCCACGGCGGATTACCTAGCATCGTATCAAAGCCGCTCTGTCCAGACATGAAGACATCGGGAAACTCAAGCTCCCAGTGAAAGAACCGCAGTTCATCGGCCAGCCGTTCGACCAAGGTTCTTTTCTGATCGGTCGGGTCGTGAAAGGTCAATGGAGTTGGCACAAACTTGAGTGACTCCACATCCGTGGGCCAGAACCAGACTGCGCACCACTCGTCCATCGCCCTCTTGAGCTGTTGTATGGCCGGGCTGCCCAGGATGTGTTCCCGGTAGATCCGCTCCCGCTCATCGGGGTCGGTGTGCGGCGGCAGGGCGTGGAGCTTCTCGTACTCGGCTCGGGCCTGGGCGACGACGGTTTCGGTCGAGACCTCCATCTCGGGGAACAGCGGCGGCTGGCCCGTGAACCGGCCCTCGATGAGTTCCCGCATCTCCCGCTTGATGATCCCGTCGCCGCTGCGGCGGTTGCCAACCTTCTCGCCCTTGAGGAACGTCTCGATCCGCCCGGTCCGCTCGCCCTTCGGGCCGTCGCCCCCCTCCCGCTCCCACGCCTTCAGCGGGTAGACCTCCACCCGGTCCAGCCAGCAGCCGACCAGGGCGTTGCCGACCTTGATCTTGTGGTCGAGGAACGAGAACGGAAGGTCGGGGTCGAGCGTCTCAATCCAGAGCGACACCCGAGACAGCTCCACGGCCAGCGGGTTGATGTCCACCCCGTAGATGCACCGCTCGACGACGTGCCGCCGCAGCAGGGCCTTGACCCGCTCCTCGAACGTGTGGCCCCGCTTCGGGTCGTCGGGCGGGAACGGCACGAGTTCGTCGCCGTCCTTGCCCGTGCGGGGTCGGCCGTAGGGGAGCGTGATCCGTCTGGCCCGCTCGGGGTCGTCGAGCTGCCGGTGGTGGCAGAGCGACCGGTAGAGGGCATCGGCCAGGTAATGCAGGGCGGCGACCAGGAACGAGGCGCTGCCGCAGGCCGGGTCGCAGACCTTCAGGCCGAGGATGACCTCCGGCTCCTTCGGGACGAGCGTGCCGTCCTCGGCCTTGTCGTAGCAGAGCGGCTCCAGGGTGCGGTGGACGGTCGGCACGGCGAGCTGGGGGCGGGTGTAGAACGGCTCGAACGGGTTGTTGGCCGTCAGGGAGACCGCGAGTGGGTTGGCGAACGCCGCGCCGATGGACGCCGATTGCGGGGTGCTGCCGGCGACGGCCGCGAAGGTGAACCCCTGGCTCTCGAAGGCGCCGATGTCGACGGCGCCGAACCGGCCCAGGCCACGCTGGTCGGTCGCCGACGCCCGGCCGTGGTGCCGGCGTTGATCGCCGGGCTGCCGGGCAGCAGCGGGATCGTCTGCGTGGGGCCGCCGTAGTTGCCCAGGGCCCCCAGCCCCGGATCGGACACGCCGACGAGGTTGCCGTCGACCCCGTCCACCAGCCAGCTCGAGTCGTCGGAACCGATCAGGTTGTACGTCCCCGGGACCGGCCCGGAAAGATCGTTGCCGGCATTGCCGGCGACGATCGTGTCGGTCAGCGTGGCGGTCCCGCCGGAGTAGTCGATGCCTGCGCCGCCGCCGTACCCAGACGAGTTGCCCGTGATGGTCGAGCCGGCCACCGTGACCGCGCCGCTGCTGAAGCTCCCGCCACCGGAGCCGGGAACGTACGAGTAGTAACTGGTGGAATTGTCGAAGAAGTAGGCGTACCGGGCCTGGTTGTTGACGATCGTGGAGTTGGTGACCGACAGCGTGCCGCTGTTGTGGATGCCGCCTCCCCGGCCAGGGTCGGTCGCGCCGAAGCCGAGGCCCTCGGTGTTGCCGCTGACCGTGCACCGGATCAGCTCGGTCGTCCCCCGGTTGAGGATCCCGCCGCCGTCCGCGTCGGCCTGGCCCCCGGAGATCGTCAGGTCCGTGAGCGAGGCGGAGGCCCCCTCGTCGTTCTGGAAGACCCGGCTGGCGCCGCCACCGCTGACCGTGACGCCCGCCTGGGAGCCGGCGATCGTGGTCGGGCCGGTCGTGTCGCTCAGCTCGAGCTGCGTCCCGCCCAGCGTGATGGTCAGGGGCGAGCCGAACGCGGCGCCGTCGAAAGCGATCGTGTCGGCCCCCGCGTTCGAGTTCGCCTGGGCGACGGCCCAGCGAAGCGTGTCGTCGCTGCCGTCGTCGAACGTGCTTGTGACGCTGAACGTCGAGAGCAATCGCCGATCCTCCAGCGCCAGGAGCGTCGGCCGCAGGAGCCGCCGGCTACGGTCCCTGGTTCGCCTGGAATCGTCACTCAGCCGGGCGATTGCGTGGGTTCGGACGCTCATCCTGTCGCACCTCAAACATTGAAGGACATCGAACTAAGGGATGGAATTCACGCCTGCATCGTGGTCCCGTGCGGGACGCGCCGGGCCCGGCCGCCCGCCGCTCAGCGGGCGGGCTCGGTAGTCCCCTTCAGCGCCGCCGGCACGTCGGCCAGCGCCTCGTCGGGGACCGAGAACGAGTTCTGCATCAGCTTCACGTCGTCGTTGATCAGGTCCGGGTACCGCTTGCCCGGCAGCAACGTCACGGCGAAGACCTCCTGCATGGCGGTCTCGAACCGCAGCAGCGCGACCACCTGGCCGCTCCTCAGGTCGATCACGCAGACGCCGCAGGTCCGCTCCTCCGCCGTGAGCCGCTCGGTGATCGGGATGCCGCTGAAGACGGCGCTCTCGCGGACCTGCGAGAGCCCGACGAAGGCGAGGTGGCCCGCGAAGTCGACCCCCCGGGTGAAGCCCGGCGTGGCGGCAACGGGCTCGTACCGGCCCGACTCCGGGTCGAGGAACCCGAACGTCCCGGCGCCCGACTCGCAGACCCAGAGGCGCCCGGCGTGCCAACGCGGCGAGTGGGGCATCGACAGCCCGCTGGCGATCACCTCGCCGCTGGCCACGTCCATCACGATGCCGCCCTTCGCCTTGCCGGCCCGCCAGCCGGCCGCCGCGTCGGTCTCGCCGAGCGCCGTGACGTACCGCGGGCGGCCGTCGTCCATCGCCAGGCCGTTGAGGTGGCAACGGTCCGTGGGCTCGAGCGCCGTGACGAACTGCGGTCGCCACCGGGGCGTGAAGCTGGCCGAGCGGTCGAGCGTGCAGAGGCAGGAGAACTGGGTGTTGACCACCCAGGGCTCTTCCCCGGCCCCCCAGGCCATCTCGTGGACCTGGATGTTGCCGGTGACGTGGGAGGAGCGGGGCAGGAAGCAGGCGTCGTGGCGGCCCGGCGGCGCGAGCCTGGCGGCGACGGCCGGGACGTCGACGAACTCCCAGACCTGCATCGCCGTGCCGACGGCCAGCCGGCCGCCGGAGAGGGCCATGCCCATGGGGGCCTGGAAGCCGCGGAAGTGGGTGTTGAGGTCGTCCCCCTCGTCGCGGACCATGACCAGCTTGCCGGCCTGGTAGGTGGTGACCAGGAGCGAGGCGCCGATCTGCCTCAGCAACGCGGGGAAGTTCGCCGTGTGGACCGCCCGTAACGGGGTCGGGGCGTCCACCTCCGTGGGGGCAAGGGACGGCGCCGGCTCGGACGGGGAAACCGCGGTCGTCATGATTCGTGACTACCTTCGTTGTATGTGGCGAGGTGCCGGTCGCGTAAGGCCGGGGTCGAGTCTCACGGCGCGTGGACCAATCCGGGCTTCCCGTAGCAGGCGGACGTGAAACGGTCAGCGTCCGGCCAGGCGAATGTTCCTCTCGAGGTGTCCGTCCCGTGGACCGCATCTCCCGACGCGGTCGCCTCGTCCCGATGATTAGCCCGATGCACCTCGTCCACACCGTGAGACCATGTGTTGCCCGGGGGGGACGGCGGCCTGGCATTCCTCCTCGGTCGCGTCGATGCGTCGGGCGTCGGCGACCACGGGCAATTTCAGGCACATACTCCGGTACTGCCAGCCGGCGGCGGTGCGAGACAGGTTGCGTGGGAGAATCTCGAAGACGCCGGTTCATGAGGCATCCGGCCTACCCAGGCGAAGGCAGCCTCGATCCGGGTGGAGCCGTCGCGGGCGGATTGCGGTTGGCAGTATGAAATCTTAAGATGAACGATATGTCCCCACCGCCTGGTCAGGTGCCCGACCTCGTCGCCCGCGTCGCCGCCGGCGATCGGGAGGCGATCGTCGAGCTGATGGCTCGCTACCGCGCCCGCATGCGGCGGATGGTGGCGTTGCGCCTCGACCCGCGGCTGCAGAGCCGCGTCGGCGCCTCGGACGTGATCCAGGAGGGGTACATTGACGCCATCAGGCGGCTGGAGGAGTACGTCCGCGACCCGTCCGTGTCGATCTACATCTGACTGCGGTTCTTCGTCGGGCAGCGCGTGGCCGAGTGCCACCGGCGTTACCTGGCCCGGCCCGGCCGCGACGTCGGCCGAGAGGTCTCGATCTACCGCGGCGCCATGCCCGGCGCGAGCACGGGAGCCCTTGCCGCCCGGCTGCTGGGCAAGCTGACCAGCCCCAGCCAGGCGGCGGTGCGGGCGGAGCGCAAGCTGCAACTGCAGGAGGCCCTCAACCGCATGGACCCGATCGACCGGGAGGTCCTGGTCCTGCGCCACTACGAGCAGATGAGCAACGGCGACGCCGCCGCGGCGCTCGGCCTGGGGAGGGCGGCGGCGAGCAAGCGGTACACCCGGGCGTTGGAACGTCTCGAAAAGACCCTGGCCGACCTGACGGGGGGCGTGGACGGGGGCGAATCTTGAGCGACGAGACGTCCGATCGCGATCCGTTTGAGGTCGTCGCCGCGTCGTTCCTGGCACGGTATCGCGCCGGCGAGCGGCCGAGCATCGAGGACCTGGCCGCCCGTCACCCCGAGCTGGCCGGGCCGATCCGCAGGCTGTTGCCGGCCCTGGTGCGCGTCGAGCAGGATCTCTCGGTCGACGTCGACGTCCACGATGCGGCACCGGCCGCCCGGGGTGTGATCGAGGGTCGGGCGTGGCGACTGGGCGACTACTGGATCCTCGGGGAGATCGGCCGAGGCGGCATGGGGGTCGTCTACGAGGCCGAGCAGGTCAGCCTGGGCCGCCGGGTGGCGCTGAAGGTCCTGCCCCACCGGGTCGCGCACGACCCCAGGGCGCTGGAGCGGTTCCGCCGCGAGGCCAAGGCCGCGGCGCGGCTGCACCACACCAACATCGTGCCCGTCTTCGAGGTGGGCCGGGAGGGCGACTTCGCCTTCTACGCCATGCAACTGATCCGGGGGCAGGGACTCGACCAGGTCATCGACGAGCTGGTGCGGCTTCGTGCTCCCGATTACGAATCGGGCGGACCCGGACCCTCGGGGACCGAGGCGCCCGCGACGGCGGGTCCGCTGGAGCGCACGTCCGGGGGCGTGGCGGTATCGCTCCTGGGCGGTCGGCCCCCGAACGAAGGGCTGGGATCGCCCACCGTCCTAACCGGGACCGAGCCGCTCGACTCGATCACGCCTTCGGGACTCACGCCGACGGTCACGATCGGGGACCGGCCACCGGCCCCGCTGGCCCCGGGCGTGTCAAACTCGGCGGTGCTGCCCGGCGGGACTCAGGTCTCGGAGGTCGACACTTCCGGCCGCCGCCAGCCGTTCTTCCGGAGCGTGGCGCGGATCGGCCGCCAGGCGGCGCACGGGTTGGCCCATGCCCACGCCGGCGGCATCGTCCATCGCGACATCAAGCCCTCGAACCTGCTGCTGGACACGCAGGGGGTCGTCTGGATCGCCGACTTCGGCCTGGCCAGGGACGAGGACGACGGCCTGACCGCCACGGGAGACCTCCTCGGCACGCTCCGCTACTTGGCCCCGGAGCGGTTCCGGGGCGAGGGGGACGCCCGCGCCGACATCTCCGCGCTGGGCTTGACCCTCTACGAGTTGCTGACGCTCCGGCCGGCCTACGCGTCTGCGGACCGCCTGAGGCTGATCGAGCAAATCAAGAATGAGGAGCCGGACCGGCCCCGATCGCTCGATGGCCGGATTCCCCGCGACCTGGAGACGATCGTCCTGAAGGCGATCGAAAAGGCCCCGGAGCGGCGGTACTCTTCGGCCGACGCGATGGCCGAGGACCTGCGGCGGTTCCTCGACGACGATCCGATCCAGGCCCGACGCGCGTCGGCGGCCGATCGCTACGCCCGATGGGCGCGGCACCACCCGGGGATCGCGGTGCTGGGCGCGGTCCTGACCGCCGTGCTCGTCCTCTCGACGGCGGTCTCGCTGGTCGTCGCCGGCCACATGGCCGACCTGGCCGACGACCGTCGGCTCGCGGCGGACGCCGAACGAGCGGCGCGCCAGGACGCCGTCCGCACGGCGAAGGCGGAGATCGCCGCGCACGCCGACGCCGACCGGGACCGGGAGGCGGAGAAGTGGGCCCGCAACGCCGCCGCCTTGCAGGCCGCCGAGCTGCTGCTCGACCGGGGGATCGAGGACGCCCGCGCCGGCGAGCCGGCCCGGGCGCTGCACCTGTTCGTGCGGGCGCTGAAAGCGATCCCGGCGGACGACCCGCAAGCGGCCCCGCTCGGGCACGCGATCCGGGCCAACCTGGCCGCCTGGGCCGAGACCTTGCCGGGCCTGGAGCAGATCTGGCCCGACAGGTTCCATTCGGCGGAGATCGCCTATTCCCCGGACGGCGAATGGCTCGCCGTGGCCGCCCGGAAGGACGAGATCTGGTGCGTCCGGACCGACACCGGCCGACCGGTCGGCCCGCCGATCCAGCTCCTCGTCCGGGATAACGCGGCGATGGAATTCGCGGCCGACGGTCGGAGCCTGTGGGTCGCGTCGCCGGACCGGGCGGATTTCGTCGATGGATGGACGCTGCACCGGCTAGTCCCGGTGTCGGGCCGCCCCGTCCAGCCGCCGATCCCGACCACCGGGCCGGTCAATCGCCTGGCCGTCACCCCGGACGGGCGCCACTTCGTCGGGCTGGTCTGGGGGCTGCGCCCGGACGACCGGGGGGGCGTTGCGGACGCGGACCGGACCCGCCTGTGGCGGACGGCGGCGGTCGTCGCCTGGGAGGCGGCGAGCGGCCGGGTCGTCGTCGATGCCGTGTCCGACCGCGAGACCGCGAACCGGTGGCCCGACGCCTACCTGGCCCTGTCGCCCGACGGGAACTCCGCGATCCTCTGGGTCCAGCGTGCCGCGAAGCGGTTCGAACAGATCCGCTTCGCCGTGGTCGGGGACGAGCCGCCCGTCCATCAGGAACTGCCCGAGGTCGGGGACGGGGCGCCCTGGATCTTCCACTTCGAGAACCTCATGAGGACCGCGCTGGTGATCAAGGACGACCAGCTGCATCGCTGGTCGGCGACGACGCCCGAGGTGCTCGGGCCCGGCATCCCGACCCCCTTCCGCTCCATGTTCTATGGCCGATCGGCGGACGGCCGATCCGTGACCTCCCAGGTCGATGGTCGGTTCCACGACACCGGGACCTGGCCGCCCCGGCCGTCCGGGGTCCGCTTCAATCACCCGGGCTGGCAGCGGAGCGACAATGCCTGGTGGGAACAGAGCCCGGGCGGGCGGTTCGCCGCGAGCTGGGTCGGCATCGGTGAGGGGGGCGGGCGACTCTGGCGGCTCCCTCGTCCCCACAGCCGGCCCGCGCTGTCGCCCGCCGAATCGGCACGGCGACCGGGACGGACGGCCGCCTATTCCGACGCCGAGTTCGACCCGAGCGGCGCGGGCGCGATCCTCTGGCCTTACTTGCCGGAGCACTGGACTCAGGTGGCCGAGAATACGCACGACCTGCGCCTCGTGGACGCGACGACCGGGGCGGCCCGAGTGACGAGCATCCACCACTCCGCACTGATCCGGCAAGCCGTGTTCGCCCCCGACGGCCGGCACTTCGCCTCGGCCAGCTTCGACGGGACCGCGCAGGTCTGGGAGGCGGCCACCGGGAGGCCGGCCGGGCCCCCGTTGCCCCACGGCAACTACGTCGCGTCGGTCGCGTTCAGCCCCGGCGGCCAGACCCTGGCCGCCGGCGACTACGGGCCCAACGGGCTCGTCAAGTTCTGGGACTGGCGGGCCGGGAAGGAGGTCCGCCCGCCCCTCCAGCATGACGACATCGTCCTGGGCGTCGCCTTCAGCCCCGACGGCCGATACCTGGCCGTCGTCGAGGCGCCCGACTGGTCCAAGTCGCCCGAGTTCCTGGTCTGGGAGGTGGCGTCCGGGTCGGTGGCCGTCCGGGTGCCGTATCCCGCCCCGAGCCACTTCCTCCGAGAGACGCCCCGATTCCGATCGGACGATCGGGCCGTGGCCCTGCGCGACGTGGGCGGCGTGTTGCGCCTCTGGGAGGTCCCGTCCGGCCACTTCCTCGGCGAGCGGCCCCTCGACGGCGACGGCAAGACGCGATTCTCGCCGGACGGCCGGATGGTCGCGGCGTCGGCGAACCTCGGCGTCCGCCTGCTCGACGGCGGCACGCTCGCCCCGCTCCCCGCCGGCTGGCTCTCGCATCCCGACCCGATCCGGGACCTTGCGTTCAGCCCGGACGGGGCGTCCCTGCTGACCGCCCACGAGAACGGGTCGGCCCAGCTCTGGGACGTGGCCGCCCGCAAGCCGATCGGCCCGCCGGCCGTGCTCATCGGCCCGATCCTCGCGGTAAGCTTCACCCCCGACGGCAAGACGTGCGTCGGCGTGGCCGCCGACGGCACCGTCCGCCGCTGGCCGGTGCCCGCCCCGTTCGCCGAGCCGGACCTCGACCGCCTGTCGGACCGCGTCGCCCTGATGACCGGCCAGCGGATGGACGACAACCAGGGGCTGGACACCGTCCCGGCCGACGAGTGGCAGTCACTCCGGGCGAGGCTGGTGGGCGAGGGCAGCACGGCCCTGGTCCCTTCCCGGCCGGACGCCGACTGGCACGACGCGACCGCCGACGACGCCGAGCAGGACGGCGACGCCTTCGGGGCCGAGTGGCACCTCGACCGCCTGGCCGCCCAGCGGCCGGTCGATTGGACGATCCCCGCCCGACGCGGCCGGGTCCTCGCGGCCGCCGGCCGTCGCGACGAGGCCGACGCGGCCTACGCCGCGGTGCGGGGGCTGGCACCGTCGCCCCAGGTCCTGTCCGACTGGCTCCGGGTCACCGCCGTGGACGAAGAGATGGCTGGCCGGGGCGAGGCGGCCCTGTGGAACCCGGACCGGGCCATCGCGTTGACCCCGGAGGACTGGACCCTATACGTGCTCAGGGCCGGCCGGACCAGCCCGTCGCGGGCGGTCGCCGAGTTCGACGAGGCGATCCGCCGAGGGGCTGAGCCGGGGATCATCGCGCAGGCGGCCGACCAGGCGGCCGATTCCGGCGACTGGGGGCGATCCGCGGCCCTCTTCGGCGGCGCCGGCCGCGGCCCGGGGCTCCCGACGATGGTCCGCTACCGCCAGTGGCTCGCCTGCCTGAAGGCCGTCGACGCCGCCGGCTACCGGTCGGAGTGCGACGGGGTCGCGCAGGGTCACCGCACTATGAACTTCTGATGGCGTAAGACTTTCCGACTGAATGGCCTACCCAGCCGGTCTTTCTTGCGATACTCGGAAGCCTGTGAGCGACATCGGAGCCCTGCTTGTCCATCAGCATGAAGTGCCTCTCATGCGGCTCCGGATAGGAATCGCCGGGGAAATGGCCCTGCAGGAGGACGCTGCACCTATCGCGCGGTAGCCCTGCGGGGTCGCGCGGCTGCTCCCGCTGGTCGGCCCGGACCTCTCCGCCGGCGAGGCCAACAACGCGGCGATGATCTTCGCCCTCGGCCCGGGCGCCACCGACGACTGGGCCACGCCCCTCGCCTGGATCGACCACGCCCTGGGCCGCCTGACGGCGGCGGCGGAGGCGAACCCCGGGGCCAGGGATCAGATCCGGCAGGTCCGGCACGCGTTCCTCAACACACGAGGCGCCCTGCTCTATCGGGCCGGCCGACAGGAGGAGGCGGTGGGGGCCCTGCGGGAGGGGATGGGCTTCGACCCCGGCGGCGGCGTGTTCCAGGACTGGCTGTTCCTCGCCCTTGCCGAGCATCGCCTCGGCCACGACGACGCGGCGGGCGAGGCCGCGCTCAGGGCGCGAGCCGCGTTGCCGGGCGTCGAGGCCGACGCGGTCTGGGCCTTGGCCGAGGTCGAGCTGCTGGTCGCGGAGCTAGACCTCGCCCTGCCGCCCCCGGCCGAGTGACGGCGTCGACCCCGAGGTCGGCCCGGGTCGCGCCCAAGCTGAGCCGGGAACGGTGCACGCTTCGGTGTGGTCGGCCGCGTCAGGCGGCGTCGGCGAACCGCCGCCGGCAGCACGTGCACTCGCCGTCCTTCCCCCTCAGGATGGTCGAGAACGCACTCGGCTGCGGTAGCGTCATGATCGCCCGGAAGGCCAGCGGGGCACGGTGGGCGTAGTGGCGATACGTGATCCCGCCGACCGAGTGGCCGAGGATCTCCACCGACGACTCCGGCACGTGCTCGTCGTGGTACGTCGCGCACGTCTTCCTCAGGTCCTTCAGCTCCCAGGGCTCCTCCCGGCCGGTCTCGACGTCCAGCCTCGGCTTGATGCCGGCATGCTCGCACAGGGCCTGGAAGCGGGCGTTGGGCCGGGCCCCGCCTCCGAGGAACATAGGAGCGTCGGGCTGCGGGTCGTTCGGCATCAGGCCCTGCAGGTGCGCGTGCAACACCCGGTTCATCGGCCGGTAGAACGCCTTGCCGGTCTTCACGCGGCGGTAGAACAGCCATCCCCGGGCGACTGCTCCTTCGCCTCTCGGTCCGGCGATCGCCGGTCCCAGATGACGTGCCGCCTGAGGATCGGCTCGTGGGCCGGCGTGGACCGCCAGACGGTCCCGGTGTCCACGCCGTAGTTGAAGAACACGACCAGGGCGGCACGCCAGTACCGGCCGACCGGGTACGCGGCGTCCCAGCCCCGCGGCCGCCCCATCTTGTAGGTGGCGAAGTAGAGGGCGTTGATCTCGGCCTTGGTCAGGTAGTGGCGGCCGGCCACGTCGCGCTGGTCCCTGGGGCCGGGGAACCGCGGGGGCGCCTCGATCAGCTCCTGCTCCCAGGCCCAGGAGAGGATGGCGCGGAGGTGCTCGCGGGCCTTGTTGGCCGTGCGGCCGGGGTTGGTCCCCCGATCCCTGACGGCCTGCTCGTGGACCCGGTCGAGGAACTCGCGGATGTCCCTGCGCTGGAGCTGCTCGATCGGCGTGCCGGCGCCCCACTCCTCCCACTTCCGGAGGGTCGTGAGGTACTCGTTGCGTGTCCCCCGCGAGAGGGCCTTGGCCCGGAAGTAGCCCTCCGCGGCCGTCCTGATGCTCGTCGGCATCGCATCGGCTCCGGCGACACTACTCTCGCCGCTTCAACCGGCCGGTTTGCGGGTCCCAGCCCGAGCCGTCTTGTCGGATTCAGGCGTGATGATCGGACGCACGCCGATGCGGTCGGGCTCGAAAGTCAACGAGAGGCGGTCGCGCCTGGCGGCTTTGCCGGATGCAGCGAGTCGTACGGTCATGCGGAGTTTCGGTCCGATGCATTTAACCGGCAGGCGCCCGAGGCGCTCGCGATGTGGACGCCGGGCCTCGGTGCTTCGATCCTCGAGCCTGCGTCGATGGCCGAGATGATCGGTGCACTCACATGGAGGCGGCACCACCTGCGATCCTGCTGGCGAAATGTCAGGCCGGGACGGCCGCGGTGATCAGCCGGACGAAGGCGCACGTCCTGGTCGCTTCTCGAGGTGCCTCCGCGAGCCAGTCGACGACGCGCAAGATGTCGATCGCGGCCGCCGTCGCCAGGTGCTGGAGGTGCGTCTTCGCCCGACCCGCGTAGCGCGATCGCCGCAGCCCGGCGACCCGGACCGCTTGCGAGATCGTCCCTTCAATCCCCGCGCGGTGGGCGTAGTCGGCCCGGTACTCCTCCGTCTCCTCCCGCGCGCGGGCCGCCCTCAGCGCCTCGAACGGCTCGCGGGCCCGGATCGTCAGCGACCGCCTCGCCGCCCCCGTGCACCGCTCTCGGGCGGGGCAGGGCTTGCAGTCCTTCCTCGAGAACTTGATGTGCACGACCTCGGTGTGGTCCCGCTCCACGGCCGGCGTCCACCCCGAGCTGACGCGCCCCTCCGGGCAGGTGGCCCGGCTGCCCTCCCAGTCGATGGCGAAGTCCGACGCCGTGAAGCCGCCGCCGGCCAGGGCCTGCCAGCCGTAGTCCGGCCGCGTCGGCCCGATCAGCTCCACGCCGTGGTCGCGGCGGCTGCTGACCAGCAGCTCGGCGTCGATGTAGCCGGTGTCCGCTAGGTGCTTGCCCGGCAGCGAATCCTTCCGGCCCAGCTGCTCGTAGATCCCGGCCAGGGCATCGCCGTCGGCCGCCGGCGCCGGCGCGGTCGTCACCTGGACGACCAGGTGGGGCGACTCGTCGTCGCACGTCTCGGTCAGGTGGGCCTTGTAGCCCACCCAGATCGTCGACCGCTTCTTGCCGTACCGGGCCTCGGAGTCGTGAGGCGAGTTGATCGACGCGGCGGAGGGCGGGATGCCGTCACCCTCGGCCCGCCAACGCAGCCCGCCGGCCTCGACCAGGAAGTGCTGGACCCAGACCCGGCGCAGCGTCTCGACCGCCGGCGATCGCGCGACCGAGGGCGGGGCGCCGGCGTCGTAGGCCGCCGCCAGCAGGGCGTGGCCGTCCTTGCCGACCTCCCGGGCGAGGGCGCGGCGGCCCTCCTCGGAGTCCGGGAGCCGGGACTCCTCGGCTCGCCGGCCGTAGCGCTCGACCCACTCCGCCCGGGCCTGACGGCGGAGCCACTCTGGGTCCGCCGCTGCCAGGCTGTTCAGGACGTGGCGCATCGTCTCGACGACGCACTCGAGCCGGTCGAGGTTGCGGACGCGGGCCAGGACGTGCGTCGCGTCGGTGCGCTGGCGGCCGCGGGTCTTCAGCCAGCCGCGCCCGCGGCAGAGATCGAGGAGCGCGTCGAGCAGCCGCCCCTCGGCCGAGCCGGCGACGAGCCGCGCCCGGAACTCGCAGAGGACCGAGGCGTCGAAGCCGGGGTCGTCGAGCCCCAGGCCGAGGGCGTACTTCCAGTCGATCCGCCCGCGCACCGCGTCGGCGGCGCGGCGGTCGGACAGCCCCTCGGCGAACTGGAAGACGGTCACGAGGGCCAGCCGCCAGGGGGACTCAGCGGGGCGGCCGCGGCTCGGGTACGGGTCGGCGAAGTCGTCGTCTCGGAAGATCGTGCCCAGCTCATCGCGCAGGGCAATGTAGGTGTTGCCACCGGGGAAGGCGGCGTGCGCGACGCGGGCGGCCTCCTCGGGCACCGATCCGATCGGCCGTGGGTGAAGCGACATGTGCGGGCTCCGTCCGGGTGGGATTCCCCTGGGACGTAGCGTAAGCCCCACCCGCTGGTCGATCTCGGATTCGCCAGCAGGATCAAAGGCGAAGGCAGGCCCGCACATCCCTCCCCCGATCGCCTCCTGGCAACGACTCCGGGATGTCGGAAGGCGCCAAGCTAGGCCCCGTGCTTGTGATCAAGTTTTGAAAGTCGAGATCTCAAATCCGGAGATCGTGCGAAAGAGCCGGGCAGAAGGCGATCAGGCCCATCTGTCCTTAGGTCGCCCCGCCCGCGAGCTTCGCCGCCTCGGCATCGATCATGTCGGGCTCGCCGATCCTCGCGATCAGTTGATCGGTGCTGGTCGGGTCGACGACCCGGCAGCTCTCGGTCAGCTTCGCGGCCAGCTCGCGCAGCTCGTCCCGCCAGGCGAGGGCGGGGGGGCCGGCGTCGGCATCGAGGGCGCAGGCCCGCTCGAACTCGCCGCAGAGCATGATCATCCGCTGGACGTGGCGGAAGACGATCCCCTCCTGCTTGGTCAGGTCGACGCTCGTCACAAACTTGTTGAAGTTGCCGTCGTAATCGAGCAGCTCGCCGACGCACCAGATCGGGTGCGTGTGGACGTCGGTGAAGTCGGGGTAGCAGTGGTCGAAGTAGGACCGGAGCTTCTCCGCCAGGGTCGGCGGCCTCTTCTCCCAATCGTCCCTATCGTCCTCTTCCTCTTCCTCCTCGACCTGCGCGGCCATGAGCCCGCGTTGGATCAGCTCGGCGTCGAGCATCGAGGTGGCCAGGGCGCCCGACTCCAGCAGTCTGAACGGGACCCGGAGACGCCTCCGGACCGGGCCGGGCATCTCCAGGGTGCTCTCCATCGCCTGCACGCGCTCGTCGGCATCGGCCCCGGCCAGGATCTCGGCCAGGAAGGCGCCGTAGAGGGGATGGATGCTCCGGAACGCCAGCAGCCTCCCCAGCGCGGGCGTCGGCCGGGCCACGGTCGGCGTGTAGGGCGTCGGGGGCTGGCCGGCCTCCGGGGGCGCCGGCGGCTCGGGGCCCAGGGTCACGAACCCGCCGTCGTGCAGGGCCAGCAGCATCCGGTCGAGCGCCTTCTCGCCCGCGGCGATCCGAGGGTCGTCCATCATCCGCTTGCGGACCGCGACGCGGATGCCCTCGACCTCCGGCGAGACCTCGAGCAGGTAGGCCAGCAGCCGCCAGGGGAGCGGCCCCTTGCTGGACAGCTTGCCGGGCGGGGCGGCCTGGAGCTGGTTGAAGTGCCCCTCGACCCAGTATTGCTCGGTCTCGCGGCGCCTCGGCTTCTTCTTCTTGAGGGCCTTCTTCGCCTTCAGCAGGCCCGGGTCGCGGGTGTCCTCGGGGATGGCGTCGTACTTCGCCTTCCACCGCTCGATGTCGACGTCGTCCGGGTGGGCGATGGCGTAGACGAAGCCCCGGTCGTCGAACTGCGGGCGGCCGGCCCGGCCGAAGATCTGGTGGGCGATGCTGGCGCCGATCAGCTTCTTCGCGCCGAAGGGGCCCTTCACCAGCGACGAGAGCACCACCGAGCGCGCCGGGAGGTTGATGCCGGCCGCCAGGGTCTCGGTGCAGACGACGACGGGGAGGAGCTTGCGCTGGAAGAGGTCCTCGACGGCGAGGCGGTACTTCGGCAGGAGCCCCGCGTGGTGGACGCCGACCCCGCGGTGGAGCAGTCGCTTGAGCTTGGGGCCGGCCCCCTGGCCGAGGTCGAGCGCGTCGACCCGGTCGTGGAGTTCCTTCTTCTGCGCGTCGGACAGGTTGAGGTCCTTGCCCATGACGTTCTCGGCGACGCTCCAGCACTCCTCGCGGTCGAAGCAGAAGACAAGGGCGGGCGTCCGGGGGCCCTCCTCGTCGCCGGCCGCCATCACGACGAGCTGCTCGTTGAGGAACCGGTCGGGCACCCATTCGTAGGTCAGCGGCACCCGTCGTTCCTTGCCCTCCACCAGCCTGATCGTGCGGCCGTGCTGCCTGTCCAACCAGCTGACGAACTCGTACGAATTGCCGACCGTCGCCGAGAGCAGCAGCAGGCGGACGTGGCCGGGCAACATGCCGAGCGACAGCTCCCAGACGATCCCGCGGTCGACCTCGGCGAAGTTGTGGAACTCGTCCATGACGCAGGCCGTCACGCCGGAGAAGTCGAACCGGTTGAGCAGCCGATTCAGGAGGATTTCGGCCACGACGACGAGCACCGGGGCCTCGGGGTTGACCTTGCGGCTGCCGGTGACCAGCCCCACGTCCTCGCGGCGGAAGCCCCACTCGACGGCGCGGTCCTGCATCTCCTGGAACTTCTGCTCGGTCAGCGCGATCAGGGGCGTCGTGTAGTAGGCCGACTTTCCCGTATGGAGCGCCTCGAAGAGGGCCGCCTCGGCGATCAGGGTCTTGCCCGTGCCCGTCGGGGCGCAGACGAGGACCCCCTGCTCGGACTCGAACCAGGCCGCCAGCGCGGCGTCCTGGACGGGGTAGGGCTCGTAGGGCAGCTGGTCCACATACCGCACGTACAACTCGTCGCGCGTCGGAATCTCCAACGGCATCGGCCGCAATCCCCCGGGCTGGTAAGCAGGAACTTTATCGAGATTCGATCGCATGGGCCAGACTCGGGCCTGCCCCGCGAACTGACCGGGAGAACCGGACCGGACGCCAAGCCCCGGGTCGGCCTCCCACGCGAGGCCCCCTCCAGTGTGACCGCCGACGCGCCCTCGCGAAACCCGGTCGCTCCTCGACGAGACGCGCGAGAACGCATGTTCGAGGCGCCCTCACCAGGTCAACCGACGCCTCTGCTCGCTTCGGAGTAGTCGTCCGGAGGGTGAATTCCATGGCAAGAGTTTGGGGCCTCGTCGTCACCCATCCTCCCGCGACACGACGCCGGGGCCTGTCAACGCGGCCGGCCGGCGGTTATCGTACGCCGACGGGCATCGGCGGACAGGGCCCTCGCCAGCGGCATCGGGCCGCGACGGATCGACCTCGTCCCCGACGGCCGGGGCGGCGTCGGGGCACATCCCCTACCGCTCCCCGGCCCGGTACGGCCCGGCGACGGAGGGTGACATGGCGCGACAGGGCATCCGGGACGTCCGGCGATCGGCCCGCCCCGCCGGCCGGGCCGCGGCGGCCCTGACCGTGGTCGTCGGCTGGCTGGCGTCGTCGGCGTCGGCCCCCGCGCAGGGGCTCCTGGTGGGCGACGACGGCCGGCACCTCGCCCGACCGGCCGGCACCCCCTTCTTCTGGCTGGGCGACACGGCCTGGGAGCTGTTCCACCGCCTCGACCTCGACGAGGCCCGCCGCTACCTCGACGACCGGGCCTCCAAGGACTTCACCGTCGTCCAGGCGGTCGTCCTGGCCGAGCTGGGTGGCCTGGACGTTCCCAACCCCAACGGCGACCTGCCGCTGGAGGACCGCGACCCGAGCCGGCCGGTCGACGCCTACTTCGAGCACGTCGACGTGATCGTCCGGCTGGCGAACGACCGGGGGCTCGTCGTCGGCATGCTGCCGACCTGGGGGAAGTACTGGAAGCTCGACTTGCCCGATTCCATCTTCACGCCCGAGAACGCTCGGTCATTCGGCCGGTTCCTCGGCGCTCGCTACCGGGAGGCCGACCTCGTCTGGATCCTCGGCGGCGACAACACGATCGAGGGGCCCGAGGAGCGTGCCATCGTCGACGCCATGGCCGCCGGCCTGGCCGAGGGGGACGGCGGGGCACACCTGATGACCTACCACCCGAGGGGCCCCGGCCGGTCGTCCGACCTCGTCCACGGGGCCGACTGGCTGGATTTCCACATGTATCAGTCGTCTCATGCGTCCCGGGAGTTGGACAACGGCCTCTTCGCCGAGCACGACCGCGCGCTCGAGCCCGCCCGGCCGACGCTCGACGGAGAGCCGCGTTACGAGGCAATCCCCGTCGGTTTCTACTTCCGAAACGCCGACCCCCTGGACCGCTTCGACGCGTTCGACGTCCGCCGGGCTGCCTACTGGTCGCTCCTGGCCGGGGCGGCCGGGCACACCTACGGCAACAACAACGTCTGGCAGATGTGGGTCCCGGGCCGGGACCCCGTCCTGCACGCCGACATCCCCTGGTGGGAGGCGATCGACCACCCCGGCGCCTTCCAGATGCGGCTCGTCAGGCGGCTCTTCGAGTCCCGCCCCTTCGAGAAGCTGGAGCCCGACCCGGCGATGATCGTCGGCGGCCCGACCAGCGGGGGCGCCAAGGTCCGAGCCGCCCGCGCCCGGGACGGCTCCTTCGCCTTCATCTACTCGCCGATGGGGGAGCCGTTCGCCGTCGACGACACGAGGCTGAGCGGGCGTCGGATCAAGCAGATCTGGTACGATCCCCGCTACGGGGTCGCCCACCACTTCCACACGGCCACGACCTCCGCCTTCCAGGGCTTCACGCCCCCCAGCTCCGGCCCGGGGCACGACTGGGTCTTGATCCTGGAGGACGAGACCGCCGGCTTCTCCCTGCCCGGCCGAAGTGCGCCGTAGCGCCGCGACGGCCGGCCACCCCGGGAGATCGTCATGAGCACCACGGACCTCCGCGCCGCCGCGGCCCGGCCTCCCGCCGGATCGACCTGCTGATCGTCCTGGTCCACGAGGTCGGCTACCTGCTCAGCCACGTCCGCGACGAGCACGGCATGATGGGCAAGACCCTGGCCCCCAGCGTGCGCTCGATCCCGCCGGACCGGCCCGTCCGCGCGATACTTCGGCCCCCCGCCACCGGCCGGTCCGGTGGCCGTTCCTCATGTCCATGCTGGATGACCAGGCCCAGACCCGGCTCGCGACGGCCCTGCTCCTGACGCGAGCTAGTGCGGTCTCAAGCGACTTGTTGTGTGATCGGGTCCGATGGCTCGCAGCCGTAGTAGTCGCAGACCCGCTCCACGACCTCGGCCGCCGTCAGCTTCCGCTGCGGCTCGACGAGGGCCCGCTTGCCGTGGACCCACTTCGGCTCGATGGCGTTGAGCCACGGGGCCTTCACCGGCAGCCGGCAGGCGACGGTCCTTACGCCCCCCTCGGCCTTCGCCCGGCGGTCGTGCGCCTTGATCCGGGACCGGGCCCGCTTGCCGACGTGCCAGGCGGCGTTGTCCCAGACCGGCGGCAGGGCCGTCTTGCCCTCGGCGGCCAGCCGCTCGCGGGCCCACGCGAGGAAGTCCTCGCTCACCTGGCTGACCGGCCGGCCCCGGACGAACCGCAGCAGCATCCCCCCGGTCTCGCCGCGCAGCAGGCCGTAGCAGGCCGGCGCCTGCCGCGCAGCAGGCCGTAGCAGGCCGGCGCCTCGGGGTCGGGGTCGGTGTCGGCGGCGTCGGCGGCCGGCTCGTGCAGCCGCAGCGGCTCGCCGCCGGCCCAGGCGTGCAGGCCCGGCCGGGCCAGGCGGCTCCACCAGACCTCGCCCTGGAAGCCGAGCACCCAGCCCGGATGGGCCTCCGCCAGGCGGATCAGGCGGTCGCGTGCCCCTGCTATGAGGCCGGTTGTCAAGGGGCGAGATGCGGAGCCCGAGGCGTGGGAGGATCGGCCTGCTCTTCGTGCTCGGGGCACGGGTTAGGGTCTGCGATCGCGAACGAGGGCCGCCCTCTTCTTCCGCGGGCCTCAGCCCGCCGGGGGCGCGACGCGGTCACCTCACTCGCAGATCCTCACTGGCTCGGGGTCGTCCTGCCCCACTCGACGGTCGCTCGGGCAGGGGTCGCGGCCGCGAACCGGGCCGCTCCGGGGTTGCCGGGGCCGGGCCGGGCCGCCAGGCGGCCGCCCGGTAGGGCTCACCGCTGAGGCTCAGCCGCCACAGCAGGATCGCCAGACGCCGGGCCATCCCCGCGATGGCCTTCTTGCCGTTGCCGGTCGTGGCGACCAGCCGGCGGTATCGCGCCTTCGCCGCCTCATCGCCGGCGACCCACCTCCGGGCCGCCTCGACGGGCGCCGTCCGCGGCGTCGCGACCGTCTCGCGATGGCGGCCCGCCCCGGCCGACTCCTCCAGGCGTCGGGGGGCGCGGGCCACCCGCTCCCGATCATGCTGCCGCTCGTCGAGCATCACGTCCGGGCGGAGCCGCGGCTCGGGGGTCAGCTCCAGCCGGCGAGGGGCGTCGACCGACGCGGCCGTCCAGCGGGTCAGCCCCGCCGGCTCGGCGATGCCATGCTGGAGGAGGAACGCCTGGACCTGTTGCTGGGCCGCGCGGAGCTTGCGGGCCAGCTGCTCACGCAGCCGCAGGACCCGGCGGTCGGCTCCCTCCCGCTCCTCGGGGACGCGCACGGGTTGGAGCGGCCCCTTCCGGGCGAAGACGGCCAGCTTGCGGCGGTCGAGCCGGTCGCTCTCGGCCTCGGGGCCCGGCATGGTGGGGGTCTTCGGCGGGGCGATCACCCCGGCTCGCAGCCCGGAGGACCTGAGCCGTCGGGCCAGCGTGAAGCCGGTCGGACCGGCCTCGTAGACGACCCGGGCGACTTGCGAGCCGATGGGCTTGGGCCGCTCGCTGAGCGACTCGGGGTCGGCGGGCGGGGTCCGGGAGGCGACGAGGCCCCGCAGGTCGGTGACGACGGCGACGTGGTGGCTGGCCTTGTGGACGTCGACGCCGACGTGGGCCGTCTCGCCGGAGTCGAGGCGGGGCGTCGAGGACGTCGAGGAGTTCGGGCGGACGAAGCGGACCTTCTTCTTGGTGGTGGTGGTCATGGCCGAGGTCTCCGGGAAGGGGACGAGCGTGTCACTCGCTCAAGCCTGCCTCCCGAACGGCTCCGGCCTTCATGCTCTCTCCTTGCGCAGATATGAGGGGCCGGGGCTGGTGATCCAGTCCTCGGCCCGTCTCCAGCCGACGCCGAGGCGCTCCAGGGCCTGGCGGATCGCCTCCCCGCTGACGAGCCGGGCGGTGAGGCCCTCGGCGAAGGCCGCCCCGGCGGCCGGCTCCGGGGTCCACAACGAGGTCGGCTCGCCGAAGTCGCGGGGGCTGCGGTGCAGCAGGGCCCGCGGCCGCTCGCACCCGGCGTCGTCGATCCCGGGGCGGGCCGACGCGGGGCGGTGGGACTTCTCGCGCAGGCAGTCGGTGCCCTCGGCGGCGAAGGCCCGCAGGGCGTTGCGGGCGGTCTGGGACGGGCGGCCACACCGGGGGGCGATCTGCGAGGGCTTGAGGCCCTCGGCGCTGGCCGCCAGGATCCGGCAGCGGCGCAGGGTGAAGGCCGAGGGCGAGCGGGGGCCGGCCCGGATCGCCTGATGCTCGTCGGGGGTCAGCGGTCGGACGAAGAGAGGTGGGACCATACCACTCCTACGACGATCGGCCCGCAAAGGATCATCCTTGGACCTGCACTAGGAGGGAACGGCCCGCGGCGCTCGGCTATTGACTCCATCCTGGCCAAAGAAACACCTGGGCGGTTTGCGGCGTAGTACCGGTATGAGGCCCATCGGGACCGCAGGCGAACTGGAACGCCGCCGGCGCCGAGCCGTCGAACTGATCGCGGGTCCGCCGCTACCTGCGGCGGCGGCGGATCAAGGCGGTGATCCCCAGCCGCAAGGACCAGCGTCGGAGCCGGCACTTCGACAAGCCGAGCTATCGGCGCCGCAACGTGGTGGAGCGGTGCATCAACTGGCTGAAGGAGAGCCGGCGGATCGGGACCCGCCACGAGAAGCTGGCGATCACCTTCATGGGCATGATCAAGCTGGCCATGATCCGCCGCTGCCAGCGGGTCCTCGGTTCGTGAGACAGACCCTAGTGCAGGTCCAAGGATGATCCTTTGCGGGCCGATCGTCGTAGGAGTGGTATGGTCCCACCTCTCTTCGTCCGACCGCTGACCCCCGACGAGCATCAGGCGATCCGGGCCGGCCCCCGCTCGCCCTCGGCCTTCACCCTGCGCCGCTGCCGGATCCTGGCGGCCAGCGCCGAGGGCCTCAAGCCCTCGCAGATCGCCCCCCGGTGTGGCCGCCCGTCCCAGACCGCCCGCAACGCCCTGCGGGCCTTCGCCGCCGAGGGCACCGACTGCCTGCGCGAGAAGTCCCACCGCCCCGCGTCGGCCCGCCCCGGGATCGACGACGCCGGGTGCGAGCGGCCGCGGGCCCTGCTGCACCGCAGCCCCCGCGACTTCGGCGAGCCGACCTCGTTGTGGACCCCGGAGCCGGCCGCCGGGGCGGCCTTCGCCGAGGGCCTCACCGCCCGGCTCGTCAGCGGGGAGGCGATCCGCCAGGCCCTGGAGCGCCTCGGCGTCGGCTGGAGACGGGCCGAGGACTGGATCACCAGCCCCGGCCCCTCATATCTGCGCAAGGAGAGAGCATGAAGGCCGGAGCCGTTCGGGAGGCAGGCTTGAGCGAGTGACACGCTCGTCCCCTTCCCGGAGACCTCGGCCATGACCACCACCACCAAGAAGAAGGTCCGCTTCGTCCGCCCGAACTCCTCGACGTCCTCGACGCCCCGCCTCGACTCCGGCGAGACGGCCCACGTCGGCGTCGACGTCCACAAGGCCAGCCACCACGTCGCCGTCGTCACCGACCTGCGGGGCCTCGTCGCCTCCCGGACCCCGCCCGCCGACCCCGAGTCGCTCAGCGAGCGGCCCAAGCCCATCGGCTCGCAAGTCGCCCGGGTCGTCTACGAGGCCGGTCCGACCGGCTTCACGCTGGCCCGACGGCTCAGGTCCTCCGGGCTGCGAGCCGGGGTGATCGCCCCGCCGAAGACCCCCACCATGCCGGGCCCCGAGGCCGAGAGCGACCGGCTCGACCGCCGCAAGCTGGCCGTCTTCGCCCGGAAGGGGCCGCTCCAACCCGTGCGCGTCCCCGAGGAGCGGGAGGGAGCCGACCGCCGGGTCCTGCGGCTGCGTGAGCAGCTGGCCCGCAAGCTCCGCGCGGCCCAGCAACAGGTCCAGGCGTTCCTCCTCCAGCATGGCATCGCCGAGCCGGCGGGGCTGACCCGCTGGACGGCCGCGTCGGTCGACGCCCCTCGCCGGCTGGAGCTGACCCCCGAGCCGCGGCTCCGCCCGGACGTGATGCTCGACGAGCGGCAGCATGATCGGGAGCGGGTGGCCCGCGCCCCCCGACGCCTGGAGGAGTCGGCCGGGGCGGGCCGCCATCGCGAGACGGTCGCGACGCCGCGGACGGCGCCCGGGGTGGGGCCGATCACGGCGATGACCTCCCGCGTCGAGCTGCACGACCCGGCCCGGTTCCGCGACGGCGGCCAGGTGGCGCGGGTGATCGGGCTGGCGCCGCAGGTCTCGCAGGGCGGCCCGACGCGCCGCGAGGGGCGGCGGCTGAAGTCGGGCAACGCCCGGCTGCGGACGGCGCCCGTCGAGGCGGCCCGGAGGTGGGTCGCCGGCGATGAGGCGGCGAAGGCGCGATACCGCCGGCTGGTCGCCACGACCGGCAACGGCAAGAAGGCCATCGCGGGGATGGCCCGGCGTCTGGCGATCCTGCTGTGGCGGCTGAGCCTCAGCGGTGAGCCCTACCGGGCGGCCGCCTGGCGGCCCGGCCCGGCCCCGGCAACCCCGGAGCGGCCCGGTTCGCGGCCGCGACCCCTGCCCGAGCGACCGTCGAGTGGGGCAGGACGACCCCGAGCCAGTGAGGATCTGCGAGTGAGGTGACCGCGTCGCGCCCCCGGCGGGCTGAGGCCCGCGGAAGAAGAGGGCGGCCCTCGTTCGCGATCGCAGACCCTAACCCGTGCCCCGAGCACGAAGAGCAGGCCGATCCTCCCACGCCTCGGGCTCCGCATCTCGCCCCTTGACAACCGGCCTCATAGCAGGGGCACGCGACCGCCTGATCCGCCTGGCGGAGGCCCATCCGGGCTGGGTGCTCGGCTTCCAGGGCGAGGTCTGGTGGAGCCGCCTGGCCCGGCCGGGCCTGCACGCCTGGGCCGGCGGCGAGCCGCTGCGGCTGCACGAGCCGGCCGCCGACGCCGCCGACACCGACCCCGACCCCGAGGCGCCGGCCTGCTACGGCCTGCTGCGCGGCAGGCGCCGGCCTGCTACGGCCTGCTGCGCGGCGAGACCGGGGGGATGCTGCTGCGGTTCGTCCGGGGCCGGCCGGTCAGCCAGGTGAGCGAGGACTTCCTCGCGTGGGCCCGCGAGCGGCTGGCCGCCGAGGGCAAGACGGCCCTGCCGCCGGTCTGGGACAACGCCGCCTGGCACGTCGGCAAGCGGGCCCGGTCCCGGATCAAGGCGCACGACCGCCGGGCGAAGGCCGAGGGGGGCGTAAGGACCGTCGCCTGCCGGCTGCCGGTGAAGGCCCCGTGGCTCAACGCCATCGAGCCGAAGTGGGTCCACGGCAAGCGGGCCCTCGTCGAGCCGCAGCGGAAGCTGACGGCGGCCGAGGTCGTGGAGCGGGTCTGCGTCTACTACGGCTGCGAGCCATCGGACCCGATCACACAACAAGTCGCTTGAGACCGCACTAGTGAAGCGTCACTCGTTAATCTTCGGGTAGAGGTGCCTCAGCTTGATCCGGGCGTCCTCGGTGGTGAAGTGCCACTCGACGCCCACCTGTTTGGCGTTCCGGCGCTCGCCCCAGGCGCCGGCCTCCCCGGCCACCTCGTCCTGCACCGCGATGCGCCGGTCCAGGCACTGCCGCGTCAACACCGACAGCTCGATCTCGGCGACGTTCAGCCAGCTGCCGTGCTTCGGCGTGTGCACCAGCTCCAGTCGCCGCGCCAACCGCAAGGCCTCGGCCGGCTCGAACGCCTTGTACAGCGACGCCAGCGAATGGGTCACGAGGTTGTCGCAGACCAGCGTGATCCGCTCGGCCTCGGCGTGGCGCGGGTCGTCCACCAGCCGCTGCACCCGGTGGGCCCAGTCCACGGCCGTCTTCGCCTCGGTCACGCGCACGTCGCGCCAGCCGGCCAGCGGCTCGACGAACATCCACACCGTGCAGGTCCCCTCGCGGACATACTCGTAGTCGACCCGGGCCGGGCGTCCGGGCGCCGCCGGCGATGGCCGCCGCGCCTCGGCGATCAGCTGCTTGGGCTGTTCGTCCATGCAGACGACGGGGCGCCTCGGATCATACGGGCGCCGGTAGGCCTCCAGGACCTGCTCCATCTGGCAGACGAAGGCCGCGTCCTGCTCCGGCGGGATGCACCACATCCGCCTGAGCCACGGCTTCAGCGCGCTTTTTTCAAAGAGCGGCGGACGGTCTCGTGCGAGACCGCCGCGACGACCTCCAACTCCACCAGGCGCTCGGCCAGCAGCCGGAGCGACCAGCGGGCCAGGCCCCTGGGCGGCTGCGAGCAGGCCAGGGCCGTCAACCGCGCCTCGTTCTCGCCGCCGAGTTTGGGGACCGCCGACGGGGTCCGCGGCCTGCGCTGCAGCAGCGCCATCGGCCCGTGCTCGACGGCCCGCTTGCGCCACGACTCCAGGCTGCGGGTCGTGACGCCGAACGCCTCGGCGATCTTCGCGTCGGGCCAGGCCGGCCCGTCGGGCCCCTGGTCGCACTTGAGCAGGGCCTGAGCCCGCTGCACCTTCCAGCCGGCGATGTTGCCCTTGCGGACCAGGCGAGCCAGCTCGGCCCGCTCTTCGGCCGTCAGCTTCAGGACGTACTTCTTTGCCATGGCAACCCCCCCGGCGAGCCACGATGCGGCCGGACAAGGGGGGTCATTTTACCCGAAAATCAGCGAGTGACGCTTCACTAGTACCGCTCTATCAGTTGTCCCAGGTCATTCGCTGGATTGGCGTTACAGGTATCGGTCCTCCTGGATGCCTGCCACTGCTACTGCTGTCTGAGGCCGAAATCGAGCCGCTGAGGAGACTTCAGAAGCCCTCTGTCCAGCGTAAATCACTTTCTTGCCCTAAATTGCCCTGGTTAGTGACAAACAGGTCATGACTCGCGGCCGGTCACCTCACCCTATGAAAATGGATGCTCGCACTCCTGGCCTCTGGCAGCGACCATATTCAGAGGAAACAATATTAGGGAAGACGCTTCCGGCCGCCGGCCGAGTATTCTACCAGGGGCTCTGGCTCGCACCGCCCTTCGCGGAGGAGGTAGCCATCGCAGCCGCTCAGGCCCACGTAGCGATCCACATGACCGGAGGGCCAGGTGACCTCGGCGTATTCGCCGCCGGGGGCGTTGCCCAAGCCGAAGTGTAGCCGCGGGTCGTTCGCGGACTGGTAACTGCCTCCCCCGGTGCGCCAGGCCACGAGGTGTTGGCCACGGGCGACGACTACGACTCGGGCGCCGATGGCGTCGCGGTTAAAGCCGCGGCCCTCCAGGCGGAGGGTGAGCGACCGGCCCCCTTCGGTCCGGTTGTGGAAGTAGGCCAGGGGCTGGTTGTGCGACTGGATCAGCACGTCTTGACGGCCGTCGTTGTCGAGGTCGCCCACGACCAGGCCGCGACCCATGCGTGGCACGCGCCATGGCGCGCCGGCGATGTCGGAGACATCGGTCAGGAGGCCGCCGGAGCCGCCCACGAGAAGTTGCGCGGGCATCAGGTACGGGTAGTTGGGCCGGAGGTCGTTGACGTGCCCGTTCGCCGAGACGAGGTCGAGCCTCCCATCGTCGTTGGCGTCGAGGAAGGCGACACCAAAGCCTAGCTGGTGACGGCTGGCGACGGCCAGCCCGATCGCGGCGGTTGCGTCGGTGAAGAAGCCTCCGTCCAGGTTACGGTAATACGTCGTCGACTCGCCATAGAAGTTGGTGACGGCCAAATCGATGAGCCCGTCGCTGTTCAGGTCGCCCGCGGCGACACCCATGCCAGCCTGGTAGAGTCCCGAAGCATTGCCGGCCACACCGGCTGCGTGAGCGATCTCTTCGAAGCGCATCCCCCCGAGGTTTCGGAACAGGAAATTGGCCGATGAGTCGTTGGCAACGAACAGGTCCACGCGGCCGTCCGCATCGAGATCGGCGGCGACGACCCCGAGGCCGCGGCCGTCGCGGTCGACGACCCCCGAATCGGCGGTGACATCCACGAACTGCCCCCCATCATTGCGGAAGAGGCGGTCGGGCAGGGCCTCGGCCAGGAGCGGGTTGCAGTTGAGATAGGCCTGGGTCTCCGGATCGCGACAGATTTGAGGATTGGCGAGGTCCCAGGCCGCGTAGTGGCAGACGTAGAGGTCCAGGTCGCCGTCGGCGTCCAGGTCGGCGAAGGCCGCCGAGGTCGGCCAATCTCGCCGGCCGCCCAGTCCCCAGGCGTCGGTGACGTCCTCGAAGGTGCCGTCGCCACAGTTGCGGTAGAGGGCGTACGATCGCCAACGGGTGAGGAACACGTCGGGGTGGCCATCGCCGTCGATGTCGCCCACGGCGATGCCGTGGCCATGCCCGCGGGGGAAACGGCCGATCCCCGAAGGGTCGGTGAGGTCCTCGAAGGTGCCGTCGCCCCGATTGTGGAAGAGGCGATCCCCGGGGCCGGGCGGTGGTGATCCGGGGTCGGAGGGATCGGCGAACGGGCCGCCCTGGGCGCAGTAGACATCGAGCCAGCCGTCGCCGTCGTAGTCGAGCAGGGCGAGCCCGCCGCCGAAGGGCTCGGGCAGTTGGTGGAGG
Organism: Tautonia plasticadhaerens; assembly: GCF_007752535.1. GTDB lineage: Bacteria > Planctomycetota > Planctomycetia > Isosphaerales > Isosphaeraceae > Tautonia > Tautonia plasticadhaerens. Next base: position 6,840,664 of record NZ_CP036426.1, on the reverse strand, counting down.
TGCGTCTCGGCAGTGTCGTAGACGAATCGCAGTCCGACGGCCTCGGCATCGTCGGTGAAGGCGAGCCCGCGGCCGGCCTCAGCACCCGACTCGTCGCGCCGGGGGCTGGGCGAGGACGCCGTCTCGGCCCACGGATCGACCTCCGTGGGGTGGGCATCCGAGCGCCGGGCGTCGGCCCGGTCGAGCCGGGCCAGGCCCTCCCGGGCGGACGGTTCACCAGGATCGGCCTTCATCGACCAGGTGTACAGCGCTCGGGCCTCGCGCGGGCGGCCAGCGGCCTCGGCCATCCGGGCCAGCCCGGCCCGGTCGGCCGCGGTGCGGAGCGGCTCGTCGCTCCAGAGGCGGTCCCGGTAGGCCTCCATCGCCCGCTCGACCTCGGCCTTGCGGCGCCGGAGCTCGGCAGCGCGATCGGGCCGGCCCGCCCGATGAGCCAGCTCGGCGAGGCGCTCCAACGCCCGCGTCGCCGTGGGCTCGATCCGGAGCCAACGCTCCAGCGCCGAGGTCTCCACCTCGGACTCGCCCCGATGCTGATGGAGCCACGCTCGCAACTCTAGGAGCTCCCCCGGGTCGAGTTGACCCGGCCCGAGCTGCCGCGCGGCTTCCAGGGCCTCGGCGGGCCGGCCGGAGCCCCGCGCCCACTCGAGCCAGGCCCTCCAGAGCGGTTCATCGGCGCCGGCCTCGCGGCAGCGCCTGAGCCAGAGGGATGCCTCGTCCCAGCGGCCGCGCTGGAGGGCCAGTCGGGCCTTGCCGAGCCAGACTCGGTCGTCCTGTGGGGCCAGTTGGCCGGCCTTCTCCAGGGCGCCCTTCAGGCCCTCGTAGGGCAGCCGAGCCAGGTCGAGATTGCTCAGCTCCTTGAGGTCACGGTTCGGGTCCTGCGCCTCCGCCAGGCTGGCGTAGTGCAGGGCCTTGACGTCGTCGAAGCGGACCTCGATCTGATAAATGTGGCTCAGCAGGTCGCGCACCTGGTCGCGGCCGGGGCCGCCCCGGGCCAGGGCCTGCTCGAGGCGACGCTCGGCGTCGCGGAGCCGCCCTCGCCATAGGTTGGCCTTCGCCTCTAGGTACGCGCCGAGAGGATCGAAGGCATATCCTTCCGGCACCCGGTCGAAGGCGCGGAGCGCGGCGTTGGGGCGGCCTCCGAGCGCCTCACAGATCCCCAACCAATAATCGGCCGCTCCGTCCAGTGCACCCGGACGCGCCGCCAGTACGGTCAGCTGTCGATGCGCCGCCTGCAACCGGCCGTTCGCGATCTCTTGCTGTGCCCGCCGCAGCTCGTCCCGGGCCCTCCAGGTATCGAGCTGGATGAGCAGGGCCCAGGCCAGGGCGAGTAGCCCGGCGATGATCCCGAGCCGCCGCCAGCGCCGCCGTCTCTGCATCATCGAAGACCCACGGGTTGCCGTCGTCATCCTCATCGACATCCTCCATCGACGATGCGACCCCTGTCAAGGCCGCGGCGCCTTGTCCGGCGAGCCACCATTCGTTGGCGGAATCGCGTCCCCCGGGCCGGCCCCTCCTCGGGGAGGATGACGATGTTTCGGCTGCTTGCCGGGCGAGCGATCCTCGGGTTAGAATCGCGGGCAATGGCGAGCGGCGACCTTCGATCCGGACCGCCCTGGGGAACGAGCCGTGGACCACCCTAACCCTCCCCGCTCCCCCCACCCCGCTCGAACGCGACTGGCCGTCGGGGTAGTCGCAGCCTTGATCCTGGCCGGGATCGCATGGGCCGTCGGCATTGCGCCGTGGACGGCCGGCGGCTCCCGGGCACCGACCCCGGGCCGCCCCCGCGTTCGGGACGTCTACGCCGACTCGCCGTATCAGAACACGCGCCCGGGGGTCGCCTACGTCGGCGACGAGGCGTGTGCACGCTGCCACCGCGAGATCGCCGAGGCCTACCGCAGACACTCGATGGGGCGGTCGTTGGGCCCGGTCGGGGTCGCCGAAGATGGGCCGCCGATTGGCGACGACGCGGGGCTGCCATTCGAGTCGCAGGGGGTCCAATACACGATCGAGCGCCGCGACGGGCGGATGTTCCACAAGGCGTGGCGGCAGGGCCCGGACGGGGGCGCGTTCGCGGAGGCCGAGGCCGAGGTCCGCTACGCGCTAGGCTCGGGGACGCGGGGAATCACCTACCTGGTCGAACGCGACGGCTTCCTCATGCAGTCGCCGATCGCCTGGTTCGCGCAGCAGCGGCGCTGGGATATCTCACCCGGCTACGGGGGGGCCAACCCGCCGCCGAGCTTCGAGCGCGCGATCCAGCGCGGGTGCCTGTTCTGCCACGCTAATCAGGTCCATTCCGCGTCAGGGACGTTGAACCGCTACGAGCCGCCGATCTTCCAAGGCCACGCCATCGGCTGCGAACGCTGCCACGGCCCGGGCGCGCTGCACGCGGAGGGGGGGGGAGGATTGGCCGAGCCCGACCTGACGATCGTTAACCCGGCCCGCCTGGCCCCCGCGCTGCGGGAGTCGGTCTGTCAGCAATGCCACCTCCAGGGCTGGTTCCGCTTCCCCAGGGCGGGCCGTGACTCCTTCGACTTCCGCCCGGGCCTCCCGTTGCACCGTTTCCTGTCGGTCTTCGTCAGGACGGAAAGCGATCCGGGCAGGATGGAGTTGATCGGGCAAGTCGAGCAGATGGAGTCGAGCCGCTGCTTCCGCGCCAGCGGGGGGGGGTTGGGCTGCATCTCCTGCCACGACCCGCACCGCCTGCCGCCGCCGGCCACCAAGGCCGAGTACTATCGCGGCCGCTGCCTGCAGTGCCATGAGCGGAGCGGCTGCGCCCTGCCGCTGGCCGAGCGGCGGTCGCGGGGGCCGGGCGAGGACTGCATCGCCTGCCACATGCCGCGCCCGGCCGTCGCGGACATCCCTCACACGGTGACGACCGACCACCGCATCCCCCGCGTGAGCGGCACTCCCGGCCCGAGGCCCGCTCGCCCGCGGATGGCGCCCGGCCTGCCCGGGGAGTTCGTTCCGAGGGACTATCACTGGGACCTGATGACCGCGGAGGAACGGCGGGAGGCCGCGCGCGATTGGGGCGTGGCCCTGGAATTGGCGGCCGAGGAGCTGAGTCGTGCCTCGCCCCCCTTGGCCCGCCTCGCCGCGGCGCAGGCCGTTCCCTTGCTCGAGGCGGCCGTCCGCGACCGGTCCGACGACCTGCCCGCCCGCGAATCCCTCGGATATTCCCTAGGGATGCTGGACCGTCTGGCGGAGGCGCGCCACGCCTACGAAGAGGTCCTCCGCATCGAGCCGCGCCGCGAGTCGGCCCTCCCCTACCTCGCTCGTACGCTCGCCGGTCTCCGACGGCCCGACCTGGCTGCCGCGGCGCTGCGGGAGGCGATCGCCGTCAATCCCTGGGGGTCGGATTATCGCCTGGCGCTGGCCCGGTACTGCGCCCAGGCGGGGGACTGGCCCGGCGCGGTGGCGGCCTGCCGCGAGGCGATCCGGCTCAACCCCGAGCTGATCGAGGCTCGGTCGCTGCTGGTCCAGGCCTACCTCGACTCCGGCGAGCCGGCGAAGGCCGACGCCGAGTTCCAGACCCTGCTCAGGTTCGACCCCCAGAGTCGCGAACTCTGGCAGCAACGGTACGAGCAGCTGAAGCGGGCGGGACCGGGAGACGTGGGCCCCGCCTCGAACTGAAGCTCGCGTTTGGGTAGCTCCGTCGCCTGGCCGAGCCGCGGAGAATCCGGGAAAATCGATTCGACTCGCGGTGGTGGGTCGATCGGCGAGGCAACGTTCGGCGGAGTGGCGGGCTCCACCGGACCTCGTGGTTTCGTCTCGGAGTCTGAACCGAGCCATGCGTCGCCTACTGGTGTTGATGTCCGTCGGGGTCGGGCTGGCGATGGGCGCCTGGCTGGGGGTCCGCGCGGTGGAGGCCCGCCGATTCCGCGAGGATCTGGCCCGGGCGCGCGCGGAGTTCGGGGCGCAGCGATTCGCCACGGCCCGAAAGCGGCTGGTCCGGCTGGCCGAGCGCCGGCCCGGCGACGGCGAGGTCGAACTCCTGCGGGGCGAATGCGAGCGGAGGCTCGGGCATCCGGACGCCGCCCTGGCCGCGTGGGGCCGAGTCCCCGATGGCACGGAGCAGGCCGCGCCGGCGGCGCTGGCGAGCGGCCGGATGGCGCTTGGGCTGGGCCGCCTCCGCCTCGCTGAGGCCCGCCTCCTCCGCGCCAGCCGCGCCGGCGGCGACGTCGCCGACGAGGCGTGGCGCCTCCTCGATGTGCTCTACTGGCTGACGGGCCGTCGCGACGAGCAGCGGGCCGTCCTGCGGGCGCGGGCAGAGCGGGAGGCCGACCCGTCCAAGACCCTGCGCGAGTTGTGGAGCATCGACCGCGATCCCTATCCGGTCGTTGGCATCACCGCGGCGTTGGCCAAGGCCCGACGCTCCACCCCCGGCGATGACCTGGTCTGGCTGGCATCGGCCGACCTGGCGATCCGTACGGGAAGGTTCGACGAGGCCGGCGCGTGGCTGGATCGTTGCGAGCGGGCGCGGCCCGATGACCCCGCCGTATGGAGGGCCCGCCTCGAATGGGCCAAAGGGGTCGGCCGGCCGGAGGAAGTCCGTCGCGCCGCGGCGCACCTGCCCGCTCCGGCCTTGCCCCGGGCCACGATGCTCGCGACGCGGGTCTGGCTGGCGGCCCGGGACGGCGACCGGCAGGCCGAGCGGTCGGCCCTCGAGGCGCTCCTGGCGCTGGAGCCGGCCAATGATGCCGCCCTCGAGCGACTGGCCGACCTTGCCGCCCAGGCCGGCGAGCCGGGGAAGGTCGCCGAGCTGCGACGCCGGAAGGCGGCGATGGATGCGGTCGTCGATCGGTACAGGCGATTGATCCAACTGCCCGAGAAGGCGCCGCATGCCGCCGAGCTCGCCCGCACCGCCGAGGAGATCGGCCGGTGGTTCGACGCCAGGACCTGGTGGGCCCTGGCAGCCCGGCGCGATGCGTCCGCCGTGGGCGAGGCGAGGGCCGCGATCACCCGGCTGGCCGCCAGAAATGAGGCGGTGCGCCCGACCGGGGGCCGGACCCTGGCCGATCTCCTCGGGCCGGGCCTGACTGGCGGGAGACCGACCGACTCGGGACCGCACGACCCGGTCATCCCCACGTTCGTGGACGAGGCCGCCGCCCGAGGCCTCGTGTACCGCTTCGACCACGGCCCCAGCGAGGAGCACCAGCTCCCCGAGACCATGTCCGGCGGCGTCGCGGTCCTCGACTTCGACGGCGACGGCTGGCTCGACATCTACGCCCTTCAGGGGGGGCCCTTCCCGCCTCGCGAGAGCCCTCCGCCGTTCGGCGACCGCCTCTTCCGCAATCGCGGCGACGGCCGGTTCTTGGATGTCACCGCGGCCTCCGGCCTGGCCGCGCTGCCCGGCGGCTACGGCCATGGCGTCGCCGTGGGCGACTTCGACAACGACGGCCGCCCCGACCTCTTCGTCACCCGATGGCGGTCCTATGCTCTGTATCGCAATCTGGGCGGTGGCCGGTTCGAGGATGCCACGGCGCGGGCGGGGCTCGGGGGCGACCGCGACTGGCCGACGTCGGCGGCCTGGGCCGACTTCGACGACGACGGCGACCTCGACCTCTATGTCTGCCACTACCTCAAGTGGGACGCCGAGAACCCGACCCTTTGCGAGTATCCGGAGCGCTCCAAGCCGGGGTATATGCATTGCGATCCGCTTGCCTTCCCCGCGCTGCCGGACCACCTCTTCCGCAACGAGGGCGGCCGGTTCATCGACGTGAGCGCGGAGGCCGGCCTCGTCGACCGCGACGGTCGCGGCCTGGGCGTCGTCGCCGACGACCTCGACGACGACGGCAAGGTCGACCTGTTCGTGGCCAACGACTTGTCGGCGAATCTTTTCTACCGCAACCTCGGCGGCTTCCGGTTCACCGAGCAGGCGATGGAGGCGGGCCTGGCGGCCAGCGGGCAGGGCGGATACCTGGCCGGGATGGGCACGGCCCGCGGCGACTTCGACGGCGACGGCCGTCTCGACCTGGCCGTCACCAACTTCCACAACGAGGCGACCACCCTCTACCATGACCACGGCGGCGGGTTGTTCAGCGACCGATCGGCCGACGCGGGCCTGGCCGTCGCCACCCGGCAGTTCCTCGGCTTCGGAGTGGCCGCGCTGGACGCCAACAACGACGGCCGACTCGACCTGGTCCAGGCCAACGGGCACGTCTCCGACTTCAGCCCCGCGTTCCCCTACGAGATGACGGCCCAGCTCCTGCTCGGCGATGCGACGGGCCGCTTCCGCGACGCCTCCCGACGGGCCGGGCCCCCCTGGCAGGTCCCCCGCCTGGGCCGCGGGTTGGCCGTCGGCGACATGGACAACGACGGCCGCATGGACGTCCTGGTGGTCGGGCAGGGCGCCCCGCTGGCCCTCCTCGTCAACCAGCCGACCCCCGCCGCCGGGCGCTTCCTGACCCTGGCCCTCGAGGGAGTCGCCTCCAATCGCGACGGCGTCGGCGCCAGGGTCACGGTGTCCGCCGGGGGCCGAGATCGGGTCGCGGCGCGGTTCGGCGGCGGTAGCTACCTGTCGGCGAGCGACCCCCGGCTGCATTTCGGGCTGGGGGCGGAGCGACGTGTCGATCGCGTGGAAGTGCGCTGGCCCTCGGGGCGGCGGGATACCTACGAGGGGTTGACGGCGGGCACCGGCTATCGATTGCGGGAGGGGGATCCAACGCCCGAACCCCTGGCCGGGTTTGCCGGCGACCCCGCCGGACCCTGACCCTCGCCGTCCTCCTGTCGCCACGACCCGGCCCCCGCGTGGCGATCCGAGCCGGAGTGCCATCGGCCCGCCGCACGCCCGGCCCGGCTCGCGGGATGTCCCTCGACGCCGATCAACTCCATGGCGATCGGTGGGATAGCTCGGGTGAACAGTAGGGCATGGGCGGCACGCCGGTCATGTCGCCGAACCATCCCCGCGCGACACCCCTTGCACGAAGGGCAGGGGACGAATGGAGAGGCCGGAACGCCCGCCGTTGCCAACGACGGGCGTTCCGGCCCAAATCGAAGCCCTGACGCGAGCTAGCCCCGAGCCGGCCGGCGGTCACCTGCCCGGGGCCGACTCGGTTGATGCCGTTCCGGCTTCCAGCGACTCGGGCCCTACCCCGATAGCGGTCGATTCGAGGCCCTCGAATACGCCCGCCGGAGCGGGGCCGCGACAGGGTCAATACTGGTCGGCCGAGACGACCTCGCCGCCGGCCTTGCTGCCCAGCGCCCAGTACGTCCTCATGTTGATCGTCGACTTGATGAATCTCACCGAGCCGTCGCCGAACAGGAAGTTGGCGCCGCCGGGGTGGTTGCTGTTCGCGTTCTGGTACTGTCCGTCGGAGGCATTCGAATTGGGGCTACCACCGCGGAGGGCACACCAGCCGAACCGCCAATTGCTCGGGGACGGCGGGACGACCGTGTTCATCAGGGAGTGGCCGGGCAGGTTCTCGCACCACCGGAATCCCTTCGAGTTCCCGGTGGAATTCGTCTGATCCACCCATCCCTGCTCGCAGGTCTGGAGGTCGGCGATGACGTTGTTGTAGCTCGCGCTGACATTGTAGACGCCGCACCAGGAGCTACCGCACAAGGCCGAGGCAGCCGAGAGCACCGGGCCGCTTCGCCACTGCACCTGCGGCTGATTCTCGGAGCCGACAAGGGCTTCGCCGAACGCGATCGTGTTGCTGGTCCCGTCCCTGCAATGTTGGACGCCGTAGACATCACCCGACGCGGTGAAAAGCCCCGAGGTTCTGTCGTAGAAGGTCGTCGAGGGACCCGCCGAGGCATAGTAGTTGTTGGTCAGGCCCGTCCAGATATCGTTCTGGGGGTCGCGCGGCGACACACCATCGGAGGGGCAGATGAAGGTGTTGATGATGGCGACGGTGACGGTGGAGTTGATGTCCCAGCCCTGAGACCAACAGCAGACCCAATTGAAGTTGGCCGCGTCGTAGAGCGGCTGCCCCTCCATGTATCCCAGCAGCAGGGCATTGGCGCTCCAGGTCCCCCAACCCGCGTTGTAGCCGTACGAGGACCAGTTCTCCGTGCCGCCCGACGGGAACGAATTGAGGGCCGAGTGATAGTTGTGCATGCCCAGGCCGAGCTGCTTGAGGTTGTTGGTGCACTGGGCGCGTCGGGCGGCCTCGCGGGCCGACTGCACGGCCGGCAGCAGCAGGGCGATGAGGATGCCGATGATGGCGATCACCACCAGCAGCTCGATCAGCGTGAACCCGCGGCGTGGTTCCGTTCTCATGAGATGATCCCTCCTGCAAGAAGTGATGGACAGGAAATAACGCACGGGTCGGCCGCCCTCGCAGGACCTGCAATAGCCGAGGGGTGACGACCCTCATCCTGAACGAAAAACCCAATCATGTGCGCATTTCGCTATTTGTGGCATCAATCATACATGGTGGGGTGATGACTTCTCCTCATTTCCGCGGCCGGGCCCACCGGCGATCAGTCACCCTCCCAATCAAGGGCGGCCTCGACCCTGGCCCTGCGATCTCCGCGCTTTCTGCGCCTCCTTCATGGAATTCCTCATTTCTGCTGCGATCTTCTTCGATGTCTCTTCATCCGGGGGTGGTCTCGATGCGCCTTGATCCGAGCAGCCGAGCACGAAGCCGGCGAGGATGAGCATCACGATGGGTGCCAAAGTCCGGCCGAATCGCGTTACATGCAGCATACGATCGCCCCTGTCTGGAACTATCCATGCGAACGCAGAGCCTAGTCCACCTGCCCTGGTTAAGGCAAGCGAATTCGGGATCTGTTCCTCAGTTTTTTTCGAGGGAGGCAAAACTCGCTTGTGTGCCGCTCACAGCCGCCGGAGTCCCAGGAAGTTGGGCAAACTGGGTGGTCAGGGCACCCGTTCCAGGCGGTCTCTCGGCCGGAAGCGGATCGACTCAAGCGAGTTTTCCACCTCCCGGCGGCCGGACCGCTTGACCGGCGGCCTCGGGGCGGACCAAATGGAGGGCAGTTCGGGTCCGACACCGGATGATGGGGCACGAGCCGACGGCCCCCCGGTCGATGGGAAGGGCCTCGACGTCGGGAGAGAGCCCATGGAATCGCGAGACCGTTCGCCCGATGTCGAGCCCGGCTCCCCCACGGGCGCCCCGGGAGGTGACCCGACCATCAGTTCCGGGCCGGAGCGTGCCGCCGCCCTCTGGTCGGCAGCCCTGGCGGCCGGGTTCGCCGCCGGGATCGCGGCCTGGCTCATCGGCGAGGCGACTCATGAGTTCTTCGAGCCCGTGCTGGTCGAGACCACGATCATGGGCCGGACGGGCCGGGGGCCGACGATGGAGACGAGCAACGCGGCGACCTTGAAGAACGCGATGCTGGCCTTCGGGATCCTAGGTGCGACGGTGGGATTGGCCCTGGGCGTGGGCGGCGGCCTGGTCCGTCGCTCGGCGCGGGCGGCCGCGACCGCGGCCGCCGTCGGCCTGATCGCGGGCGGGGTCGCGGGGGTGGTGGCCGCCGCGGCCGTCCTGCCGACGGCCCTTCGTACGGACGACTTCCGAGAGGATGACTTGCTCCGGCCGTTCCTCATCCACGCCGGGGCCTGGGTGCCGCTCGGGGTCGCGGGCGGGCTGGCCTTCGGCCTGGGCGCGGGCGGCCGGCGCGGGCCGCTTTTGGTCGCCGCCCTGGGCGGGGGACTGGGGGCCCTGCTCGGGACGGGAGCCTACGAGGTGATCGGCGGCCTGGCGTTCCCGTTCGCCCGGACCGACCGCGCCTTCTCGCTGACCTGGGCGACGCGCCTGATCGCCCGCCTGTGCGTGGCCCTCGGCGCGGCGGCGGGGGCGGCCCTGCTCACGGGGGATCGGCGCGGGACGAACCATCCCGCACCGCGACCGTCGTGAGCCGCCCCGGTACGCCGCCCTGCGCCGGGCGCCTCCGGGGTCTCACCGACGGGTCCCGAGCATTCGAGAGGCCCGGTCTTTGATCCTGGTTCGCCGAATCGGTGCCCCTCCGGAGAGATTCGAGCCCGGACGATCCGGGGTCGCACCGCGCGAGGTCGGCGGATCGCTCGGTGAGCGGCGACGGGTGGGTGAGGTCGCGGGGCCGACTCCCCCACGCCCTCCTGCCGGGCACTTGACGCGGCCGCCGCGGCTTGAATCCGCCCCCCCGATCCGGTGTAGTAGACTCCGGTCATACCCCGCTCATCCCTGGACGCCGCGATGGTCTTTCGATCAGGAAGCACGGCCCCGGAGCCGCCGGAGACGACCCTCCAGGCAACTGAAGGGGGATCGCCGTCGGTCGGCGTCTCGCCGGCGATGATCCTCCTGCTAGCGACCTGGGTCGGCCTGGTCGCCGGCTGGCTCGACCTCGGGCTGATGGTCGTCGAACGGAGGCTGATCCGCGGGGAATTCTATCGACTCGGCGAGCATTTCGTCTGGCTCATACCCCTGGGGGTTGCCGTCCTGATGCTCGTGCCCGGGACGGTGCTCGCGCTCATCGCCGGGTTGCGCCGGGGTGGTGTCCGCCCGGGGATGGCCTTGGGGCTGCTCGCCTTCGTCGGATTCCTCGACATCTGCGCGCGGCTGCCCCTGTCGGTCTGGGCGTCACTCGTGCTCTCCGCGGGTGTGGCGGTCCAGTCCGCTCGGCTGGCCGGTGCCCGCCGCCGGGCGACCCTCGGGCTGGTGCGCCGGACGACGCCGTGGCTCGTCGGCGTCCTGCTGGCGGTCATGCTGGCGAAGATCGGCGGGCGGGCCTGGTCGGAGCATCGGGCGACGGCCGCCTTGCCGCCGCCTCCCGAGGATGCCCGGAACGTGCTGCTGATCGTCTGGGACACGGTACGGGCCGGGAATCTCAGCCTCTACGGCTACGGCCGCCCCACCACCCCCAACCTGGAGCGATTCGCAGGCCGCGGGGTCCGGTTCGACCTGGCGTTCGCGACGTCGTCGTGGACGTTGCCGTCGCACGCCAGCCTCTTCACGGGGCGCTGGCCGTATGAGCTAGGGGTCGGCTGGACGACCCCCCTCCGCCCGGGCGTCCCGACCCTCGCCGAGTACCTCGGCTCCCGCGGCTATGACACCGCCGGATTCGTAGCCAACCTCGATTACTGCAGCCGCGAGACCGGCCTGGACCGCGGCTTCGCCCACTACGAGGATTATCCAATCGGGCTGTACGAGACCTTCACTCGCTACGTCGGACTGGGCCATCGGACGGACCTCCTCGGTTGGGCCTGCATCCTGGAACGACTGGCGGAGGGGGCCTCCGGGCGCCCATTGGAACTGAAACCTCGCTCGCGCGAGCACGCGAAGCGCGGCGCCGAGGTGGACCGGGAGTTCCTGGATTGGCTGTCATGGCAACAGGGGCGTCGCCGCCCGTTCTTCGCCTTCCTGAATTACAACGATGCCCACACGCCTTACGAACCGCCGGAATCATCAGCTCCGGGATTCGGACTCCGGCCGGTGACATGCCGCGACCGCCTGACGTTGAGGCACTGGGCGGGGCTCGAGAAGGCCAAGCTCGCGCGCAACGACGTCCGGATGGCCTCCGATGCCTATGACGATTGCATCTCGTATCTGGACCGGCGACTGGGCGTGCTCCTCGACGAACTCGGCCGTCGGGGTGTGCTCGACGACACCCTGGTGATCGTCGCCTCGGATCACGGCGAGCATCTCGGCGACCATCTCCTGTTCTTTCACGGTTGCAGCTTGTACCGTCAAGTCGTGCAGGTCCCCCTGGTGATCGTGGACCCGCAGGGGCAGGCGGCGGGCCGAGTCGTGGCCGAGCCGGTTAGCCTGCGCGATGTTCCGGCCACGATCGTCGACGTCCTCGGGCTGAACTTGGAGGCCCCCTTCCCCGGCCGGTCGCTCGCCCGGCTGTGGGGCGAAGATTCGGGAGGGGCCCGGCCGTCCGCCGAGCCGTTGTTGATGGAGACCGACAAGCCGATCGTCCTGATGAACCAGGGCCGCGAGCCGGCCGCCAAGGGCCCGATGAAGTCGCTGGTCGCCGGGGGGATGCATTACATCCGCTCGGGGGACGGCTCCGAGGAGCTGTACTCCCTGAGGTCCGACCCACAGGAGCGGGTCAACTTGTCCGGTGCTCCCGCGGCCGGGGGGATCCTCCAGCAATTCCGTGCCGGCCTGGTCACCATGATCCGGAAGAAGTAGTGCCAGAGGTGGCGCCGGTGACCGCAGCCGCCCCCGGGACCGTTCCCCAGGTGACGTCGCCGCCTACCCAGGTCACGAGACCGGCAAGGATGCCCATGACAAGCCCTCCACCCACCTGGCTTCCATTCTCATTCACGTGCCCGCTGATGCTTTCCGGTTTGCAGAGGCTTTTCGGCGGAAAACCGGCCCGGTTCACGCTCAGGAACCGGAAAGCATCAGCGGGTTTGTGTGTCAGAGCGGCCTTCAGCCCGGATGGGGGACCGTCGTGGCGGGGACTTCGGACCAGACCTCCGGCTCTGGGACGTCGCCGACGGCACGCCGCGCGGGCGGGTGCACGACCAGGCTCGACGGCACGGGCCTTCGAGGGCCCGCCCGCGACCAGCGACCCGGCAGCTGATCCCGCGGGCGGCGCCGCACGCCAGGAGCTGGCTGGCGACCCCTTAGTATTACAGCGCAGGTTCCCTCGTCCTACTTTTCACGCCGCGCTGGCGCAGCACGGCGAGCCGCCGCTTGCGGTGGCTGACGGCGGCCCGACGGTTCCGCTCGCGACGCCATTCCGACCACCGCAGGATCTCGCCGACGTCCCACGCCCGCACCTCCAGCAGGTGCCTCAGCAGGGCACGCACCTCCGGCACGCTCATCGGCGCCTCTTTTTCCCCCCAGCCGCACCCGCTGGAGCACCAGGAATGCCAGGGCCAGCATCGACAACGCCGTGTGGTGATGCCAGCCGACCCAGCCCCGGGTCTCGTACTCGTCCAGGCCGCATTCCCCCTTGGCCGACTGGATGTCCTCCTCGATGTTCCAGCCATAATGCCCTCCAAGAGCGCGATGGGGCGGCCCGGCTCGCCCTGAGCCGGGCCGCCCTCACTCTACCGTCCCGGGCGCGGCCTCGGTCTGGTCAGTTCGGCAAGCCGCCCCTTGTTCGCCCACGTCCGCGGCAGCCGGCGGAGCTCGCGCAGCCGCCGCAGCTCGGACCCGTCGGCCCAGATCACGTGGTGGCCCTGGGCGTCGCGATGCGCCGTCAACCACCCGACCCGCACCCATCGCCGCACCGTGTCTCGCGACACCCCCAGCCGACGCGCCAGCGACGACGGCCGGTATTCGTCGCGGCCGAGGCCGGCCGGGCTGCCGAAGGGCGTGCGGGCCAGCCCCAGGTGCCAGAGCAGCCGTTGCACCATCCCCCGCGTGAACCGCTCGGCCCGCTTCGGGGGACGGAACCCCTCGACGTTGAGCCGCTCGGCCATCGCCGCCGGGCTGAGCCGCTCGGCGCGCCATCCCCGCAGTCGCTCGACCAGTCGGGGGTAGTCGGCCAGGAGGTCGTACCGCTTCACCGGCCGGGACATGGCGTGCGACTCGGTCATGCCGCCGGACCAGTGGAGCGTCACATCGACCCGCTCGCTCGCCTTGTCCACGGTGACGGACACGTGGTCAATCAGGAGTCGGGCGATCCGCTGCCGCTCGGCGGGCGTCGTCGTCGTCGCCTGCCACACCGCCGGCAAGTCGCCGGCCAGCGACCGGATCGTCCGCTCGTCGTCCGGTGAGAGCCGACCGGGGGCCGACCCCCGCCACCGCTCGTGCTCGTCCTCGAGGCGCCGCTGCGCCCTCAACGCCTCCTCCCAGCGCCGCTCCAACTCGCGGCCGACCAGGCGATTCTCCGGCTCGCAGGCCTGGTACTGCCGGGCCGCGCGGTCGGCCTCGCAGCCGGCGCGTTCGAGGCGGAGCCGCCAGTGCCGGGCCAGCTCGGACCGCTCGCGCTCGACCTCGGCCACCGCCGCCAAGCTCGCCTCCAGCGCCGCCGGCTCCACCGCCGCCAGGACCCGGCCGGCGACCAGCCCGTCGAGCGCCGGCCCGGAGAGGCTCTGGCAGATCGGCTCGGCGTGGTCGGCCGCCCCGCGGGCACAGGTGTAGCTGTACCGGCCCGTCGCCCCCGAGTACCGCACGAGCATCCGCCGGCCGCACCGCCCGCACCGCAGGAGTCCGGCCAGCAGCGAGGCCCCCTGCCGCGGCGCGCCGGGGCGGTCCCGGCGGGCCCGGTTGGCCTCCAGCCGCTCCTGGTTGTCACAGAACCGCTCCCAGGTGATGTAGGCCGGCAGCCGGTCGCGGATCAGCACCAGGCACTCCTCCGGGCGGCGGACCAGCTTGCCGGTGTCGGGCCGCCCGGGCCGCTTGCGCCGCGGGTCGACCTCCCGGTGGCCGAACCGGTAGGCACCGGCGTAGGCCGGGTGGTGCAGGACGTTCGACAGCGTCGGGCGGTTCGGCCGCCGCCACTCCAACCCGCCGCGGTTGGGGCCGTGGCGGGGTCGGATCGGGATGCGGACCCCGTGGTGGACCAGGTAGCGGAGCAGGCCGTGCAGGGTACCCTCGCGGTCGAACCGGTCGAAGATCAGCCGCACGGTCGCCTGGACCTGCTCGTCGGGGTCGATCGCCCACTCGCCCGAGGCGAGGCGTACGTAGCCCAGCGGCGGGGAGCCCATCGGCTCGCCCCGGCGGGCCTTGTTGAGCCGGCCCTGGCACATCCGCTCCTTGATGACATGAAGTTCTGCCTCGTTCAACATGCCGTGCAGGCCCAGCAGGAGCCTGTCGTTGTGGTCGGCCGGGTCGTAGACGGCGTCGGCGTCGGCCAGGAGCACGCGGAAGCGGGCGCAGAGCTCGAGCAGCTGGTGCCAGTCGCGGTTGGACCGGGCCAGCCGGCTCATCTCCAGGCCGAGGATCAGCCCGACGTTGTCGAGCGCCACCTCGGCCAGCAGCCGCTGGAACCCGGGCCGGCCCTCGATCGACTGGCCGCTCTTGCCCAGGTCGTCGTCGATCGTGGTGACGCGGTCCCGTGGCCACCCGAGGGCGACGGCGCGGTCGGCCAGGGCGTACTGCCGGTCGGTGGACTCGCGGTGGTCGAGCACCTGCTGGGGTGTGGATTGGCGGACGTAGACGAAGGCCGCCCGGTCGAGATGCCAGGGCCGGAGCTTGGGCGAGCGGGTTGCGTCACTCATGGCCGGCCTCCTCGCTTCGGGTGGCCGCCAGGAGCCTGGCGAGGAGTTGGCCGAGCAGGTCGCGGAGCTGTCGCTGCCGGTCGGCCGGCAGGCGGGCCCAGATCGTCGGTGCGACCGTCGGCGGTGGGCAGGGCGCCGTCGTCAGGCGCGGGGGGGAGCGTTGTGACGGGGGGCGACGGACATGCGATGTCTCCCGATGCCGAGGTCAGGTGATGTCGGCACCACGCCGCCAGCTCAAGCAGCGCGGCGGCGCTGATCGTAACCGCCGCCGGGGGTGCTGCACCACCGGTCGCTTGAGGTGCAGTCTGCTTGGCACGTCTCGACCAGCCACCGCGTCGCCCGGACCTGCGCCAACTTCGACAGCGGGACCTCCGCCGGGGCGTGGGAGCGGTGATACTTCAGCTCCGGCTCCTGCCCCAGCGACCGACGCACAAGCAGCCGCTCGCGCGGGCCGGGCAGGCCCCCTTCGCTGAACCAGGCCCACAGCTCGGCGTATTCGTAGACCCGCGGCCCCTGACTCCCCTCGGCCACCGTCAGCCGGCGCCAGGCCGTCGCCGGCAGGGCGGCGACCACCTCGTCGACACGCTTCGCCTCCCCGACGACCAGCGGCTGGGTGCACGGGCGTCCGCGCCTCGGCCTGGGCCGCTCCTCGGGCGGGATCACCCGCGGCTCGCCGGTCCAGACCCGGGCATCGGCCGAGCTGTCCAGCACGTACCGCTTGCCGAGTTGCCGGACGCCCTGCACGAAGGTCGGGCTGTCGCCGTAGACGCCGTCGCCGCCGACCCAGCGGAACGGCACCCCCTCGGCGACCGCGTCGGCGGCCATCGCCAGGGCCAATTCCGGCTTGGTGCGGAAGATCACGCCGGCGGGCACCCCGGCCTCCTCGCGGCGTTCGCCGTCGCCGGCCCACTCCTCGGGCAGGAACAGCCGCCGATCGAGGAAGGTGTGGCCCTTGGCCGAGCAGTAGTCGGCGAAGACGGCGACCTGGCAGTTGTCGGTCCGCCCCAGCGTGCCGGAGTACTGCCGCTTGACGCCGACGGACTTGGTCCCCTTCTTGGGGAACCCGGTCTCGGCGGCATTCCAGGCGGCGTCGTCATCGGCCAGCAGCTCCAGGACCGCGCCGCGCATCTGCCTGAGGATCGCGCCATCGGACCAGGCGCCGGTGCTGATGAAGGCTTGCAGCGAGCGCACCGGGCCGCCGCTGGTCGCCTGGGCGATGTTCTCGATGCTGCGACGCTCGCCGCCGTGGAGCAGCCCCTGGACGAAGCGGCGGGCGTGGGCCCGGTTCTCGTCGCGGCCGAAGAGGGGGGCGAAGCGGTCGAGGAAGCGGTCGAGTTCGGGCTTGAGGGCCAGGAGTTGGTGTTCGTCCACGAGCGATCGCCTCGGGAGGTCCGGCGGGACTCACGAATGATCGCTCTTGTACCCGAAGCCATCGCGGCGTAGAAGAGAGGACCGACCTGCGCTGTAGTATTAGGGTCTGTCTCACGAAGCGAGGAGGCGCTGGCAGCGGCGGATCATGGCCGGCTTGACCATCCCCATGAAGCTCACCGCCGGCTTCTCGTGACGGGTCCCGATCCGCCGGCTCTCCTTGAGCCAGTCGATGCACCGCTCCACCACGTTGCGTCGGCGATCGCTCGCCTCGTCGAAGTGCGGGCTCCGTCGCTGGTCCTTGCGGGTCGGGATCACCGCCTTGGTCCGGCGGCGTCGCAGGTAGCGGCGGACTCGGGGGGAGCTGTGGCCCCTGCCCCCGGCCGGGGCCTTGGGGCGGCTCCTCGGCCGGCCCCGTCCGGCTCGGGGGATCCGCTCGGCCTGGAGCACCGGCTCCCGGCGCTTCGACTCGGGGGCCTGCCCCGGCGAGATCGACGCGGCGCGGGGCGGGCCATCGCCATCGACGATCAGGTGGGGCTTGGTGCCGAAGCCGCCGCGGGACCGGCCCAGGGCATGGTCGCCCGGCTCCCCATCGACGCGCCGCCGGGCCCCGGCCGCCGAGCGGCTGGCCCGGATGCCGCTGCCGTCGACGCACCGCAGGTCGAAGTCCAGCCGCCGGAGCCGGTCCGGCCGGGCGTGGAGCCGGCGACGGACGCGGCCGAGTGGCCCGTCCTCGCTCCGGCGATTGAAGCGGCCGTAGGCCGACTTCCACTTGCCGTCGCGGCCGGGCGGCTCGCGTCGCCGGGCCCCGGTGCGGAGGATCCGACCGATGCCATCGAGGGTGGTGCGGTGGTCATCCCACTGGCCGCCGCGACGGCCGTTGGTCGGTAGCAGGTCCTCGATCCGGGCGTACTGCCCGTCGGTCAACTCGTAGGGGCGTCGGATCCGCACGGCGTCCTCCGCGAAAAGACCACCATGATGACACCTTGTGATTCGTCAGACGGACCCTAGAGCGGCGCCCTCAGCAGGGGCCCCAGATCGCCAGCTCCCCGGCAGCAGGGTTGCGGACCGGCGGGAGCACAGCTCCTGGCGGAGTCGGTTGGCCCCGCCGAAGAGCGATCGGAGGATCATCATGACGGCCAGGTTCACCACCGGCACGACCCGGCGGAGCGGAAATGCCGCCCCTGCTCGTAGGACAGCGTCGCATGGAACACGTCAACTTCGGGAAGATCGCGCCCAGATCGAGGTAGCCGCCGACGAGGCCGAACCAGGTCGCCAGGACGAGGGCGGACCGCGGGGAATGGGACTTCGCGCGCGCCGGCACGGGGGACTGGTGCGGGGCCGAAGCGGGTTCCATCGTCGCAGCCCCTTCGGCCTCGTCCCCGAGGGCCTTCCGGGGATCAGCCGATGTAGCCCAGGCCGCTGAGGCGGTCGCGCACCGTCCTCTCGTCGTCGTCAGAGTCGCCGGAGTCGGGGCCGACATCCGGGCCCCCGGCCTCCACCAGCGACCGGTTTTGCATGGATGGGGGGCGATCGTACCCGGCCAGCTCCAGCAGGGTCGGGGCGATGTTCAGCAAGTGGGCCCCCTGGACCTCGCCTCGCACGGGATTGTTCGGCGCAGCGAGGACGAAGACGCCGTGCTGGGCGTGGTTGCAGTTGTCCAGCCCGGTGTCATTCTCCCGCACGTGGAGTGTCGGGTACCCTACCCCGCCGATCGACCGCCACGACAGGGCGCCGAAGTGGGCGATCAGGTCCGGGGCCACGTTCCGAACCGCCCGGTAGATCTCCTCCGGCTTGAAGACGAGTGTCCCCAGAGGCCGGCCTTCCGGGTCGGTGGTGGCCTCAAGCCGCGCTTTCAGCTCGTCGCGGAACGGCTCGTAATCCGACGGGGCGATCGTCCCCTCGGGCTCGCGCCCCTCCACGTTGAGGAAGAAGCGGGCGTAGTATCCGCCCTCGCTCCAGGCCCGGGTCCTGCCCCAATCGACGTCGAGCTTGCTGAATGGAGTGACCCGATCCGGGTAGCTGCGGAGGACCAGCAGGCCCTCGCGCACGAGCCATTCGTTGACGCAAAAGCCGCCGTCGAGCCGCTGTGGGCCGTGGTCGGAGGCGACCAGGACGATGGTCTCCTCGGTCAACAGCTCCAGGAGGCTCCCCAGCTCATCGTCGAGGTACCGATAATAATCGCGGATGACCTCGCGATAGGGGCTGTCGGGCTCGTGCAGGACGTGCTCGGGGTCGTGATACTTCCAGAAGCCGTGCTGCACGCGATCCAGGCCGATCTCGACGAATTGGAAGTAGTCCCACTCCTCATGCTCCAGGAAGTGACGCACGACCGCGAAGTGCTTCCGGGTCATCACGTCGATCTCGTCCCGGAGCCGATCCTTGTCGCGGGTCCGGAAGTCCTTCACATCGACCGGATAGTGGCCCACGAGCCGCTCGATCCGCCCGGCCACGCCGGCCGGGTGGGTGTAGGCGCCCCGGGTTGTGTCGGGGGTCAGGAAGCAGCCGACCGAGAGGCCGTTGACCTCGCGCGGCGGGTATCCGGGGGGGACTCCGATGATGACCGACTTCCCCCCCTCGCGCGCCACCTGGTCCCAGATGGCCAGCTCCTGGATCGACCGGGAATCGACGAGGCCGAGGCCGTCGTAGGAGCGGCCGACCCGGTCGCGGGACCCGTAGACGCCGAGCGAGCCGGGGTCCTG
Source organism: Tautonia plasticadhaerens (assembly GCF_007752535.1). GTDB lineage: Bacteria > Planctomycetota > Planctomycetia > Isosphaerales > Isosphaeraceae > Tautonia > Tautonia plasticadhaerens. The sequence goes on along the minus strand of NZ_CP036426.1, from coordinate 6,821,530 downwards.
GCTCGTCGCCATGCACATCCAGGCCGGGACGGTGATCGGCGGGATCACGCTCTCCAGCCGGCCGTAGCAGCCCGCATCCATCAGGCGGCGGATGTTGACCAGACGCTCATCCCCCAGCAGCAATTCGGGGGCGGCGCAGTCGAGGCCGACGACCAGGATCTTCATGGCGAGTGCCCGTGGCCCAGAGCTTCGGTTTGGTACCGGATCCACATCTGATGAAAAAACCAGTGGGTGAGGATGTTTTCCGTGAATGGGGAGTGTCGTGATCCGGCTGGGATTCGAGGTTATCCGGCGACCCCTTACCGAACAAGTCACCGGCTGCGAGCGGGCTGGGCCGACGGTCGACGGGCGGCTCCCCCGAGTCGCGACGTTGCTCGCCCTGCCCGAGGGGATGGCGAAGGGCCGACATGACGATCGGCGAAGGCACCTCCTCATCCACGGACCCGCTGATGCGGCCCGATTCGGGCAGGTCCGGTGTGGGACAGCCGCCCCCGGCTGTCCCGACCGGAGGACAGCCGGGGGCGGTTGTCCCACACGCCCGGATCGGACCGCATCAGCGGGTCCGTGGATCAGGACAACAGCGACCTCCCCTCCCACGTGTCTCCGATCGGGAGGCCGAGGGCGGCGAGGATGGTCGGCGCAAGGTCGACCAGCCGCGGCCCTTCCCCGCGGAACGGGCGATTCATGAGGAGGACGCCGGGGACCAGGGCCGGGTCGATGATATGGTCGCCAGACCACTTGCGCGTGTTGTCCTCGAACGGGCCCCCGGCGGCCACGCCACCCAGCGACGAGCTCCACGAGACGCGATAACCCCGGGCGTAGTTGAGGATCAGGTCCGGGGCCTCGTGGACGAACGGCCCGGCGTAGACCTGCTCGCGCGTCAGCGCGCTGCGCACGGCGACGACGCCCTCCTGGGGATCTTCGAGGCGGTTCAACTCTCGGGCAATGGTCGTTTTCAACTCCTCCGCATCCTCGGGCCGGACCGCGCCGCGCCCTTCGCGTCCTTGCAGGTTGAGGTAGAGGCCGCTCAGCCCGATCGCGTAGGCCCGGGTCCGGTCCCAGTCCACGCCCCGCAGCAGGTCGCCCGAATCCGGGCCGGGCTCGAGCCCGGCCTTCAGGGCCAGGAGCCCGCGGTCGAGGAGCCACTTGTTGAGATGGAACCCGCGCCGGAAGCTGCCGAACCCGTGATCGCTCAGGACGATTAGCAGCGTCCGATCGTCGACCGATTCGAGGACTCGCCCGACGACCTCGTCCCCGCGGCGGTAATGTTCCTCGATGGCCCGCCGGAAGGCCGGGTCCGGTGCCCGCCCGCGGTTGGCCGGGTGCTCCGGTTCGCGGAACCGCCAGAGCATGTGCTGGACGCGGTCGGGCGTGTCGAAGAGGCAGTAGAACAGGCCCTCGTCGAAGCGGTCCAGCTCGTGGAGCATCATCGCCTCGCGCTCGCGCCATGCGTCGTCGCATTGCGCCAGGAAGGCGTCCTCTCCGAATCGTTCATTCATCAGCCCGTTGTGATCCTCGACCATGCCCGCTGTGTAGAACGGGCCCAGGGTGCCGGACAGTTGTCGGGCGTAGTCCGGCGGGGAGCTGATCGGGAACAGCGGGGTCTCGGGGTCGAAGTTGATCGGAGAGGCGTAAAATTCCAGCGTCGGCTCGATCCGGACCAGAAAGAACCGCACGATCCCATGGACCGACTGGAGCGGCCCGAGCCTGAAATTCACCCTCAACCAGCCGCTCCATTCACCCTCCCTGACCTCGAACTCCCTTGGCGATCCGCCTGAGCGGGCGATCAGCATGCGCCGGGCGGGGTCAGGGCTGAGTGTGATGTCAAACCGGCAGTCGGCCCGGGTCCGAGGGTGGCGAGGCCCGACCAGGTATGTTGCGACCGAGCCATCGCCTTCGCCCTGGACCCGCACGACATTCTCGCTCTCGCGGGCGGCGACGGACTCGTCCGAGCTATAGAACGTGCCGGTACCGAACCCCCCGCGCAGGTCGGGCACACCCATGCCCGAGAGCATCCGCCCGCGGGGGCGGTCGGGCGGATAGGTGCACGGGCACCGGAGCACGGTCGAGGTGACCCCCGCCTCCGAGAGCCGCTCCCAGACCGGCGTCCCGCGTCGCTGATTCACCGCCCTGGGGGGCAGCAGCGGGTTCTTCTGCTCGTAGCGATTCAGGCCGCTGTCGGGCAGGTACGTCCGAGGGTCGCGCCGGAGGAAGTCGAAGATGCCGTGGCCGCCCGGGTTCGTGCCCGTCGCGAAGGTCGACCAGGCCACCGGCGTCTGGGCAGGGTAGGTCGTCGCGACGCGTGCCAGCCCCCCCCCGGAGACCAATCTGGCCAGGTTCGGGAGCTCGCCGGCCGCGAGCAGTGCCCCGACGAGGCTCGGCTCGAGCCCATCCAAGCCGATCACGATCACCTTCCGGTCAATCGTAATGCCTCCTCCACCAACCGCCTTCGGCGACCGGCCCATGTGGGGACAGTAAGGCCCCACGAGCGGCGACGTCCCCGCGACCGTGGCGGACCCTTCACAGCCGCTGAGTACCGGCGATCGAGGGTTGCGCGCTCACGGTTTCCCCGTCGACGAACGAGCTCTTTTCTCGCCACCCAGAACGGCCCGCACGCCCCGCGCGGCGAGGCGGAACGGTGCCCGACCGACCATCATGACGAAGCCGACGACGGACGCCACGAGCGAGGCCATCGGCAGGACGACTTCCGGCGTGAAGTAGGCGAGGAGCATGCGGGATGTCTCCCTCGACGCCGACCGGCGTGGTCTCAGGACAGGTCGATCGAGCGGAACGCGACGGAAACCGAGGAGTTTGAGCGTGTTTCGCGAGCCCGCCATCAAGGCACCGAGCCAAGTCCTCGCCGGAGCATAACGTCTCCCGGCGGCGGTCCCCTCGAATCGTCCGAAATCTCTCAAAGGATGGGGATTATCGTAACGGACGGTCCGCCGATCGACAAGAGCCAATCCCCGCTCGGCTGTGTCCCAATTAATCTTTAACGGTAGAAGTTTTCAAATGTGCAAACTTTCGATCGATTTCAGCACTTTCGGCGGCAAGGGTGGTAATTGGCCGGTCTACAGCGAGACCCGGACGGCATCCAGGACCGCGGAAACGGGGTTGTGGCCGCGTTGCTTCGGCGTGCGGGAGCTTTCTTTTACCCACAACTCCCGCCGGTCCGGGCGGCAGGCCCGGGCTAGAGTCACGTCCTGGAGGATCCGTCTTCGAGGATAGCGCTTCACACCGGGGCCGCGGTCATGGACGCCTGGGTGGGTCAGGAGCTGGCCGGCGGCAGCTTCCCCGACCGGCGGCTGAGGGCGAGGCTGGGCAAGCCCCTCGGCGACCTCGGGCAGCGGATCGGCGCCCCGACGCCGATGGCCTGCCAGGACTGGGCCGCCACCGAGGCCGCCTACCGCTTCTTCGGCAACCCCCGCGTCGACGAGGGCGTCATCCTCACCGGGCACTTCGCCGCCCCCCGGGCCCGGTTCGCCGCGACCGCCGGACCGATCCTGGTCCTGCACGACACCACCGAGTTCAGCTCCCGTCGCGACAATCCCGAGGCGATCGGCCGGCTCTCGCTCCTGAAGACCCGACACGCCACCGTCACCCTCTGCGGGCTGCTGATGCACTCCAGCCTCGTCCTCACCCCCCAGGGAGACCCGCTCGGCCTGGCGGCCGTCAAGTTCTGGACCCGCAAGAAGTTCAAGGGGGCCAACGCCCTGAGGGGAAAGGTGAACGCCACCCGCATCCCCATCGAGCAGGAGGAGAGCGTCCGCTGGCCGGAGAACCTGAAGCGTTCCACGGAGCTGCTCGGTGAGCCGGCCCGGTGCGTCCACGTCGGCGACCGCGAGAGCGACATCTACGAGCTGTTCCGCGCCGCCCGGGAGGCGAGGACCCACTTCCTGGTCCGCACCTGCGTCGGCCGGCTGGCCGAGGGCGGCGGCACGACCATCTCCGAGGTGATGGGACGCGAGCCGGTCCGGGGCGTCCACGAGGTCGAGGTCCGCGACGACCGAGGGCGGGCCTCGACGGCCGAGCTCGACGTGCGCTTCCGCCGGATGACGGTGCGCCCGCCGATCGGCAAGCAGCGCCGCTACCCGACGCTGGAGCTGACGGCCATCCACGCCGATGAGCGCGCGGCCCCCGCGGGCCGGGAGCCGGTCCGGTGGCGGCTGCTGACGGACCTGGCGGTGGATGACCTCGAGGCCGCGACCGGGAAGTTGGGCTGGTACGCGAAGCGGTTCAAGATCGAGACCTCTCATACGGAATTGCCTGGATCGCTATCCTTCATGCGGGGATCGCCCGCATGGAGGGCAGCACCATGGCCCGCGACCGACTGCCGATCGCCCCGCTCCTGGACCCCGGCGAGATCGCCCGCCGCTACCGCGCCTGCCGTTCCGGCGTCGAGAAGACCCACGGGCAGGTCCTCCGGCTGCTGACCCGCTCCACCGACCCGCCCGCCCCCGCCGAGGTCGGCCTCACCCCCGCCTGGGTCCGGGCCATCCTGAAGCGGTGGGACGCCCAGGGGCCCGCCGGCCGGGCCGACCGCCGGGCCGCCCGCGACGGCGGCCGGCATAAGCCCCCGGACGAGCAGCAGGCCGTCCTGTTCGAGGCGTTGCAGGGCCGCCCCGACGACGGCGGGCTGTGGGCCGGGCCGAAGGTGGCCGCCTACGTCCGCGACCGGTGGGGCGTGGCCGTCCGCGTCGAGGCCGGCTGGCGCCGGCTGCGGCGCCTGGGCCTGAGCCTCCAGGTCCCCCGGCCCCGCGACCCGGGGGCGGCGACGGCCGACGAGCAGCGGAGGTGGCAAAGGCGACCTGGCCGACCGGCTGGCCGGGCTGAGGGCCGAGCACCCGGGCAAGGCCGCCGAGCTGTGGGCCGAGGACGAGGCCCGGCCGGGGCTCAAGCCCGTCGCCCGGCGGGTCTGGGCCGTCAAGGGGCGACGACCGACGGCCAACGGCCGCACCGGGTGTCAGTGGCTCTACGTCTACGGCTTCGTCCACCCGGCCAGCGGCCGCGACCTGGAGCCGATCCTGCCGGCGGCGGATACCGACCGGATGGCCGCAGCGCTCGGCGAGTTCGCCCGGTGGGCGGGCCCCGCGGGCGAGAGGCTGCTGGTGGTGCCGGTCGACAACGCCGGCTGGCACGTGGCCAGGCGCCTGGCGGTGCCGCCGGACGTGGTGCGGCACCGGCTGCCGCCCCGCACGCCGGACTTGCAGCCGGCCGAGCCGCTCTGGCCGCCGCTGCGCGCGGTGGTGGCCAACGAGGGCTTCGACGACCTGGAAGCGTTGGAGCGCCCCTTGATCGGTCGATGCCGCTGGCTGATCGACCACCCCGAGGTCGTCCGCGGGGCGGTCGGCTTCCACTGGGCGGTCGCCCTCAATGGTTAGTTATCCAGGCAATCCCGTATCACAAGGTGCTGAAGTCCGGCTGCCGGGCCGAGCAGTCGAAGCTGCGCACGGCCGAGCGGCTGACGAACCTGCTGGCTGTATCGCCCTGAGTTCTCTGGACGGGGACTTGAGGCTACTCACGCCGCTGTCGGGACGCCACCGTTCCGGTCCCGTCGGACCTGGCTCGGCGGCCTGTGGCCGTGGCGACCGATCTGCCATCGCTCGTCGTACGTCCGCTCGAACTCGCCCAACGCCTCGACCAACTCGGCCACCGGGGCGAACGTCCGGACCCAGAGCAGCTGCCCCTTGGGCGTGCGGATGAACCGCTCGGCGCGGCCGTCCCCCTGCGGCTCCCGCACGAAGCCCGGCGCGCTGGCCATCCCCAGCAAGGCCGGCTCCCGCCGGAAGTCGTCGCCGAGGTAGTTGCTCCCGTGGTCGTGGCGGGTGGTCAGCCCACGGGCGACCCCGGCCCCGAAGCCGCCGAAGTGCCCCCGCACCCCCTGCCGCAGCGGCCCCAACGCCTCGAACCGGTCGCCCCGCTTGGCGGCGTGCAGGCCGACGCACTCGCAGGTGCGGTGGTCCACCGCCACGAAGACGTGCACCGCGCCCTCGCCGGTGGTGACGGTCGTGGTCCTGTCGGTGCCCCACAGCGCGTCCGGCTCCTCGGCCGTGATCGTGCCGTCGTGGGCCTTCGGGCCGCGGGCGTGGCCGCCCCGGCGGGGGGCCCGGAGGTGGTGCCCCCGCATCGGCCGCCGCACCCGCCCGGACGCCGCGCGGATGCCCTGAGGCCGCAGGCGGGCCCAGGCCTTGCGGTAGCCCTCGCCGGTGAACGGGCTCTCGGCCGGCACCCGGCGGACGTGGACCACCAGCCCCTCGTCGGTGGCCGCCCCGGCCGGCCCCCGCTTCCCGGGGGCCGGCCGCTGCTCCGGCGGGACGGCCTCCCGGGCCTTGAGGTCGTCGGCCGTCGCGCGGGCCAGGCCGAAGATGCGGCAGGCCCGCTGCATGCCGTACCGCTTGCCGGTCGAGGGGGAGGCGGACCGGCTCAGGTGCTCCGCCTCCCCGACGCGAAAGGGCGGCCGCCCTCCAGGTGCCGGCACCTCATGCCGAGCGGCTGGCGATCCATCGTCAGCTGGCCGCCCTCGGCCTGGAGCCGGGCGACCAGCTCGTCCCGGCCGTCGGCCGGCCGGCCCTCGAGGGCCGCCGTGCCGCCGTCGAGGAAGCCGTCCCGCCAGGAGGAGAGGGTGGCGGCGGTGACGCCCAGCTCCCGGGAGAGGGTGTCGAGGTCCTCGCCCCGCAGCAGGCGGACGACGGCCTCGGCCTTCCGCCTGGCGGGGAAGCGGCCCCGATCGGGCGACTCAGGTGTGCTGCGATTCTGGGTCACCTCGGGCACTCCTTGCTGGGCCATTATGGCCCATGAGAGTGCCCAGAGAAAACCTCAGGCGAAGGACATGCGACGCCCCGACCCCGGATCGAGCAGGGCGACCGGGCCCGGCGGATGCGGGCCGGGGGCCAATCGATTTGATCCTTCTCCCCCGGCCGCCGTGGTTGGTCGACGGCGGCGTCGGTTGCCGCAATCGGCCACGATCACGATGGCGGCGGTGCTTGCCCTGTCCCCGATGCGAGCCGGAGCCGACATCGGGGAGAGGGCAACGCCTCCCGACCGGGTCGACTTCGAGCTCGAGGTCATGCCCGTGTTCACCCTCTTCGGCTGCAACGCCGGGTCCTGCCACGGCGCCGCCGCCGGGCGGGGAGGCTTCAAACTCTCCCTCTACGGCGGCGATCCCCGGGCCGACCATCGGGCGATCGTCCGGCAGCTCGAAGGGCGTTGGATCAACCTGGCGAGCCCGGATGACAGCCTCTTGCTGGCCGAGCCGACCTTCGCCCTCGACCACGGCGGCGGCCTGCGATACGAGGCCGATTCCGAGGCCGCCGGATTGCTGCGCGATTGGATCGCCCGGGGGCCGGAGCGGGCTCGAGCCGACGACTGGAGCGGGTCGAGGTCTCTCCCGACCGGCACGTCGGCGAGTCGTCGGGCGTGACGATCCCGCTCCGGGCGATCGCCCACTTCGACGACGGCGAGTCGGCCGACGTGACGAGCCGGGCCGTCTTCTCGGCCGAGGATCTTTCGGCGGTCGAGATCGACGTCGGGACCGCGACCGCCCGGGTCGCCCGGCCGGGCCGACATCTCGTGATCGCCCGATTCCTCGGCCACGTCGAGCCGATCGAGTTCATCGTGCCACCGGCCGGGGCCGCCGTCGACCTCTCGGCCGAACCCCGGGCCAACCTGATCGACGGCTTCGTCCTGGAGGCGCTGGAGACGCTGCGCATCCCCCCATCCCCGCCGTCGGACGACGCCACCTTCCTGCGACGGGCGACGCTCGACCTCTCGGGGAGGCTCCCGACCCCGGAGGCCGTCGACGCCTTCCTCGGGGACCCGGACCCGGCCAGGAGGGCGATGCTGGTCGACCGCCTGCTCCGATCCGACGAATTCACCTCGTACTGGACCTACCAGCTGGCCGGGCCCTTCGGGGTCCGTGCCAGGGGAATGGGACCGGACCGGGAACTCGCCGGGGCGATCGCCTACCGCGTCTGGCTCGCCGATCAGATCCGGACCGACGCCGGCTATGACGAGATCGCCCGGGCCGTCCTCCTGGCCGACGGCGACACCCACCTCGTCGGCCCGGCGAATTTCTATCGGGCCGCCGACGGGCCGGGGGGGCTGGCCGAGTTCACCGGCGAGCTGTTCCTCGGCAGCCGAATCCGGTGCGCGAACTGCCACGACCACCCGCTCGATCGCTGGACGCAGGACGACTACCACGGCCTGGCCGCCATCATCGCAACGGTGAAGGGCGACCGGGTCATCGAGCCCGACCCCGACGGCGACGTGATCCACCCGGCGACCCTGGAACCCGCCATCCCTCGGATCCCCGGCGAGGCGGACCTCCCCCCCACCGAAGGCGGGCGGGCCGTCCTGGCCGAGTGGCTGACCGACCGGGACAACCCCCACTTCTCCCGGACGATCGTCAATCGCCTCTGGTCCCGGCTCATGGGACGGGGCCTCGTGGATCCGGTCGACGACTTCCGGGCCACCAACCCGCCCACCCACCCCGAACTGCTCGACGCACTCGCCGAGGACTTCGAGGAGCACGGCCATCGCATCCGGCACACGCTCCGGCTGATCGCCACCAGCGCCACTTACGCCCGGGAGTCCTCGGCGACGGGAGTCGACGAACTCGGCTCGAAGTTCTACGCACACCGTCTCCGCCGACCCCTCGAGCCCGAGGTGCTGGCCGACGCATTCTCGGACGCCCTTGGGGTCCCCGAGCCGTACGGAGCGGAGCCGATCGGGACCAGGTCGGTCGACCTGGTCGACCCCGAGGCGATGTCCCGGTCGCTCGACGTGCTGGGCCGCAGAGGCCGGGTCGATCCCTGCGAGGGCCCGGGCGAGGGGGCCGCCGGCCTCCCCCGCTCGCTCCACCTGGTCAACGGGCCCCTGCTCAATGCCCGGATCGGCGCCACCGGTGGCCGGCTCGACCGGCTGATCTCCTCCGGTTCGGTGCCCGTGCAGGTCGTCGACGCCTCCTACGTCGCCGCCCTCGGCCGCCATCTCTCGGCCGAGGAGCGTCGGTTCTGGGCCGAACACCTCGACGAGCATCGGCCCGACGCCGAGCAGCGGGCGACCCTCGAAGACATCGTCTGGGGCCTGCTGGCCTCGGCCGAGTTCCGATCGAACCACTGACCGGCCTGCCCCGGGAGGGGTTCGAACCGCCGGATCCGACCCGGGAGGAGAGGCGGATGAATCCCCGAACTCGATGCGATGGCGTGACCCGGCGCGACTTCGTCCGGGTCGGGGGCCTGACGGCCCTAGGGCTCGGGCTCGGGGGGTCGCTCCGGGCCCGTCGGGCCTCGGCCGCCGCCGGACACCGGGGGCCGAGCGCGGACTCTTGCATCCTGGTCTGGCTCGACGGGGGCCCCAGCCACCTGGAGACGTTCGACCCCACACCCGACGCCCCCGAGGAGATCCGGGGCCCCTTCTCGACGATCGCCTCGGCGATCCCCGGCGTCCGGCTCGGCGAGTGCCTGGAGCGGACGGCGACGACCCTCGACCGGATGGCGATCGTCCGGTCGCTGACCTCGCCGCTCGGCGAGCACGACCTGGGCACGCGCTACGTCCTGACAAACCACTCGCCGACCCCGGCGCTGGACCCTCCGTCGTTCGGGGCGACGCTGGCCCACCTCGGGCCGAAGCCGGGCATCCTGCCCCCAAACGTCGCCGTCCCCCGTTTCCCGGGCGCCTTCTCGGGCAACGGCTACCTGCCCGAAGCTACGCTCCCCTTCGAAGTCGGCGGCGACCCGGGCCGCCCGGACTTCCGGGTCCAGGACCTGGAAATCGCGACGGCCTGGACCTCGGCCGGCTGGCCCGCCGCCGCGAGTTCGCCGACGCCGTCGACGCCCTCAGCCGGGCCCGGGATGCCTCGCCGCCCTCCCCCGCCGATCCGGATCTGTCCCGTGCCTTCGACCTGATCACCTCCCCGGAGGCCAAGGGGGCGTTCGACCTCGACCGGGAGGGCGACCGGGTCCGGGAGCTACGGCCGGGGGGGTGGCCACGGAGTCGGCCAGGCCTGCCTGCTGGCCCGTCGGCTCGTCGAGCGGGGCGTCCCCTTCGTCACCGTCAACAGCGCCGGCTGGGACACCCACGCCGACCTCCTCCGGTTGAAGCGGCGTTACCCCGGCGACCGGGGCGCCCTGCTCCCCGCGCTCGACCGGGCGCTCTCGGCTCTGATCGGCGACCTGGACGAGCGGGGGATGCTCGACCGGACCCAGGTCGTGGTCATGGGGGAATTCGGCCGCTCGCCGAAGGTCAACCCGGACGGGGGCCGGGACCACTGGCCCAACGTCTTCAGCGTCGCCCTCGCGGGCGGGGGCGTCCCGGGAGGCCAGGTGATCGGGGGCAGCGACCCCCTGGCCGAATACCCCGACCACTCGCCCGCCACCCCGTCCGACCTCGCCGCGACCATCTACACCCTGCTGGGGATCGACCCGACCACGGTGCTGCACACCCCGGACGGCCGCCCGGTCCGGGTCGCCCCCGAGGGGTCCAGGGTCATCCGGGAGCTAATCGCATGAGGCCCCACCCCCCGACGGCCGACCGGGCCCGGCCCGGCCAGCGAACGGCCGGAGATCGGCCGGGGCGGCTCCTGATCGCCGCCCTCGCCTCCTTGCTCGGCTGCGTCGCCGTCGCCGCCCGCCCCGTACTCGGCGAGGAGCCGCCGATCACCGCCCTGGCATTCTCCCCGGACGGGTCGGCGGTGGTGGCCGCGTCCCAGCGCGGGCTCCTCGTCCTCGACTGGCCCGGGCTCACCGAGCGTGCGACCTTCGAAACGGCCTCCCCGAACCCGCACGCGCTGGCCTTCTCCCCCTCCGGCAATCGCCTGGCGGTCGGGGGGGGCTCCCCCGCCTCGGAGGGGACCGTCGAGATCCGGGCCTGGCCCGGCCTCGAATCGCTCCTCGGCGCCTCTTGCCATGACGACTCGGTCCTCGACCTCGCCTGGAGGGACGGGCGGACGATCGTCGCCGCGAGCCTCGACCGCAGCATCGTCCTGCTGGACGTCGATTCCGGCGCGGTGGTCTGCCGCCTGGAGGGCCATTCCCGGGGCGTCTCGTCCCTGGCGACCCTGCCGGACGAGGGGACGCTCGTCAGCGTCGGCCTGGACCGGAGCCTCCGGGTCTGGAATCTCGACTCGGGGGGGCTAATCCACTCGCTGGATCAGCACACGGGGCCGGTCCATTCCGTCGAGCCCCGCCCCGGGGGGGTCGACCCGGCCCTGGTCGCCACGGCGAGCGACGACCGAACCGACCGGTTCTGGCAGCCGAGCATCGGGCGGATGGTCCGCACCTGCCGCCTCGACTCCCCCGCCCTGGACCTCTGCTGGCTCCCCGACGGCTCCCGGGTCGCCGCCTGTTGCGTCGACGGCCACGTCCGCCTCATCGACCCGACGACCGTCGAGGTCATCTCCGACATCCCCGCGCTCGATGGTTGGGCGTACGCGATCGCCGTGCACCCGACCGGGGACGGGCTAGTCGTCGGCGGCCCGGATGGGCGAATCCTCCGGATCGATCTCCGCGACCAATCGCTCCCGCCCCCATGAAGCTCGAACGTGTCCCGGCGATGGCAACAGCCCCACCCGCGCGGCCGCCTCGGTCGTGCCCGATGCGTCGAGACGGTGGGCGGCGGCCCTTCCGGCCGTGACGTGGGCGTCAGCCCCCCGGGGGACAGCCCGCCCGATGGGAGTGGGTCGGGGGGAGTCGGCCCCTCGGCGACGACCTCAGGCATGGCCCGCCCGAGGCCCGGGCTCTCGCCTCGGGCGACCCTGCCGGGACGGTGACGGCCCCCGGATGGCGCTCACCCCGAGGGCGGGTCGACCCGAGTGTCCCGAAGGATCTCCAGAATGGCCCGCCGGTCACCGGGGCTGAGGTGGTCGAATTCGGGGGCCTGGTCCGCGCTGGTCAGGACTTCGTGGAGGCGTCGCTCGACGTGGTCCTTCACCTGGAGGGGTAATGCGTCGAAGGCCTCGGAGTGGATCAAATAGCTGCACGGGTAGCGGAAGAGCCGGGTCTCCAGGTCGAGGTCCCGGAGCGATCGGCCTCGGCGGTCGCGACGCCCCGTGGAGGCGAAGTGCTCGGCGAACCCGGACGTCCCGGCGACCGGGGACGTCAGCTCCGCCTCCCCCACGAAGAGCATGTACCGCAGCAGTTCCTCGGCGGGCCCCTCGATCCGGCGTCGGGTGGAGTCCGACATCGAGCCGGCCGGTCGGCCGAGGGCCTCGTTGATCCCCGCCTCGTGGTGCAGGGCCAGTCGGGCCTGGTAGCCGGCGGCGGTGATCCGGTTGTGCATCTGCGTCTGATGCTCCAGAACCATCAACGCCACGATGTCGCTGTGCCCCGTCAGGTAGGACGACGAGGCGAACCGGCCCGACAGGTCGGTGACGTTGGCGCCGGCGGACGTGTCGAGCCGCTCGGGGTCCCTCCGGTCCCGGACGAAGACGTTCCCCATGTGCTGCTGGTCGCCGTGCGTCCCGGTGACGTACCAGCCCCCCCAGCGTTCCTCCATCGGGCTCGTGTGGTCGGTGACGAACGTGCCGGCATTGTACGCCGGCTGACCGTCGGGCCCGGCGAAGACCGACCGGACGAGGTGGCCGGGCACCCCCTGGGTCCGCCCCGAGGCGTGGCAGGACAGGCAGTCGTAGGTCTGCCGCTCGAACGTCGGCCGCGCCGAACGCCGCTGGTCGAGCAGGTAGTAGACCGCCCCCTGCTGCGGGTCCACCGCGGAGATCTCCAGCACGTCGCCGTCCCGGACCCAGCCGACGTAGGCGTCGTCGCCGAAGTACAGGGCCCGCGGCGATCGCGGCGAGATCCGGGTGTGTTGGAAGCTCGTCTTGCTGAAGACCAGCACCTGCGACGTCTCCGACACCCCCAATTGCTCGAGCACGGCCGGTAGGTACCCGAGCCGTTCGTCGTACCCGAGTCCCTCCTCGCCGCGATCGAGTCTCCGCTGGAGCCGAGCGACCGGGTCGTCGACCGGCGCCTCCAGGTAATCGATCGGCGGGCCCTCGTAGGGCAACTGGCCCCACGCCGACGTCCCGGACACGCCGGCAACCGCGATCGCGAGGCCGACGACCCACCGGCGGGCAGCTCGTAGGATCACTCGTTGGCCGAATCGCACGATGCCCACCCCCATTTCATCCGGGCCGCTCGCGAGCAAAAAACCGGCTCCATCCTACCGGCCACCATTTTGGATTTCAAGGTCCAATTTAATGGGGTGTCGCCTCCTCGACGTGCCGAGTTCCCGAGTCGTCCTGCGACGGGTCGCTCTCGCGAGGTCGACCGCTGGGCCGGAAATCGGGCGCTCGACGGCGGGCGTCCGATCGCTCGGTCCGCCGATCCGTCCCCCAGGAGGTCAAATTGGATATTGACATCCAATTTCGGTCGGGGATAATCGGCTGGTGAGGTTGATCGCCCCGAGGCGGGTCGATCGCGTCGGGTCCGGGCGGCCGCGACGGGCTCGGAAACGGTTCCAGAACCTGAGGAACTCCATGCGATACGGACGATTATGGCTCGGCCTGGGGGCCGTGCTGATCGGGTCCTTCGCGGTGCTCGGCTATTACGGCAGGGAGATTTACCGGCAGGCGCCGCCGGTCCCCGAGCGGGTGGTGACGACCGACGGCGAGGTGCTCTTCGCGGGCGACGACATCCGCGAGGGCCAAAACGTCTGGCAATCGATGGGCGGCCAGGAGGTCGGCAGCGTCTGGGGGCACGGGGCCTATGTCGCGCCGGACTGGTCGGCCGACTGGCTCCATCGCGAGGCGACCTGGCTCCTCGACGACTGGGCGGCCGAGCGGTCCGGTCGGTCATTCGACGAACTGGGGGACGAGGAGCAGGCGGCCCTGCGGGCGCGGCTGAAGCGGGAGTTGCGGACGAATTCCTACGACCCCGAGACGGGCGACCTGGTCGTCTCGTCCCGGAGGGCCGAGGCGATCGACGCGGTCGGCGCCCACTTCACCGCCCTGTTCGGGGACGACCCCGCCATGGACCAACTGCGGGACGCCTACGCCATCCCGGCCGGGTCGATCAAGACGCCCGAGCGGCTGGCGCAGCTCAACGCCTTCTTCTTCTGGGCGGCGTGGGTCTGCGCCACCGAGCGGCCGGGGGGCGAGGTGACCTACACGAACAACTGGCCGCACGAGCCGCTGATCGACAACCGGCCGAGCGGGCAGGTCGTCATCTGGTCGGTCGTCAGCTTCGTGGTGCTCCTGGCGGGCATCGGCGCCCTGGCCTGGTACTACGCCGTCCTGAAGCACCGCGAGGAGGCCCCGCACGACCCGCCGGAGGTCGACCCGACCAAGTCGCACACGCCCACGCCCTCGATGCGGGCGACGCTCAAGTACTTCTGGGTCGTCGCCGCGCTGATCGTGGCGCAGGTCGGCCTGGGGGCCGTCACGGCGCACTACGGCGTCGAGGGCTCGGGGTTCTACGGCTTCCCGCTGGCGGAGTGGCTGCCCTACAGCGTCACGCGGACCTGGCACCAGCAGCTCGGCATCTTCTGGATCGCCACGGCCTGGCTGGCCACCGGCCTGTTCATGGCCCCGGCCGTCTCGGGCCACGAGCCGAGGTTCCAGCGACTGGGGGTGAACTTCCTCTTCGCCTGCACGCTGATCATCGTCGTCGGCTCGATGGCCGGCCAGTGGATGGCGGTGCAGCAGCGGCTGGGCAACGAGACGAACTTCTGGTTCGGTCACCAGGGGTATGAATATGTGGACCTCGGCCGGTTCTGGCAGCTCTTCCTGGCCGTCGGCCTGTTCCTCTGGCTGGGACTGATGGGGCGGGCGATCTGGCCGGCGTTTCGGCAGAAGGGGGACCACCGGCACCTCCTCGCCCTGTTCCTGCTGGCCTCAGCGGCCATCCCGCTGTTCTACGTCCCCGGCCTGATCTGGCAGCGCCACACCAACCTGGCCATCGCCGAGTACTGGCGATGGTGGGTCGTGCACCTCTGGGTGGAGGGCTTCTTCGAGGTCTTCGCCACCGTGGTGATCGCCTTCCTGTTCACCCGGATGGGCCTGCTGAGGACCGCGACGGCGACGGCCGCCGTGCTCTTCGCGACGAGCATCTTCCTCTCCGGGGGCATCATCGGCACCTTCCACCACCTCTACTTCTCCGGCACGACGACGTCGGTCATGGCGCTGGGGGCGGTCTTCAGCGCCCTGGAGGTCGTGCCGCTGACGCTGATCGGCTTCGAGGCGTATGAGAACCTGTCGCTCGGCAGGGCGAGGTCATGGGTCCGGTCGTACAAGTGGCCGATCTACTTCTTCGTGGCGGTGGCCTTCTGGAACCTCGTCGGCGCCGGGCTGTTCGGGTTCCTGATCAACCCGCCGATCGCCCTGTACTACATGCAGGGGCTGAACACGACCCCGGTGCACGCCCACACGGCGCTCTTCGGCGTCTACGGGATGCTCGGCATCGGCCTGATGCTGTTCTGCCTGAAGGGGCTGACCTCGGGTCACGACTGGAAGACCGGGCCGCTGAGCTTCGCCTTCTGGTCGATCAACGTCGGGCTGGCCCTGATGGTCCTGCTGAGCGTCCTGCCGGTGGGGCTGCTCCAGACGGTCGCCAGCGTGGACAAGGGCACGTGGTACGCCCGGTCGGCCGAGTTCATGCAGACCGGCCCCATGGAGGTGCTCCGCTGGATGCGGGTGGTCGGCGACACGATCTTCGCCGCCGGCATCGTGGCCCTGGGCTGGTTCGTCCTGGGGCTGAGGACCGGCTGGTCGATCCGCCCGGGTTCGGGCCGGGAGGACGAATACCACCGGTCCCCCGAGTCGATCATGCAGCCGAGGGACGAGGAAGTCTCTGCCGGCGCCTGAACCTCTTCGCGGGCGTCTCCGACGAGGATCTCCGAGGAGGCCTCGTTGGAGACGCCATGCTCACCTCCCAGCCCCGGTCGGCTTACGGGATGCTCGGAGCGGGAGGCTCATGGCCATGACGACCCGAGAGCCCGTCGAGCGACCCATCGGCCCGTACACACCGACGAGCTTCGCTCCGCGATCGACGTCCGACCTCGTCGACGGGGTCCAGCGCTACGAGGAGGGCCTCCCGATCGCCGGTGAGGTCGGAGAGATAGTGCTCTCGCATCGGGGTGAGCTCCGTCGTCAGCGATTCGTGGAGCGACGGGCCCGTCGCTCCACGCCACGGCTGAACAGGCCGGTCCGGTCGCGGACGCTCCCATCCCGAGGATTAGCTGAGGCATACCGTTCGGGCAGAGGTCCGGCGCCGACGATCCAGGGCACGTCGGGTGGCCCGCCCGGCCCGGCTCGCCGCGCGGGAGACGAGGGCGAACGGGTCGCTGCCCACGCCGGTGACGATGACCCCGCCCCGGGGAGCAAGGGAGACGGCGATCCGGCATCGTTTATCGGGGCCGCCTCGGGGCCCATTGACGTCGGTCAGGGTGACCGTCACCCTGTCGATCCGCCCCTCGAGGCGCCCCAGGGCGGACCGAAGCCGCCGCTCGATGTGATCCTTCAGCGGGTCGTCCAGTTCGTACTTCAGTCCGTGCATCTCCAGTCGCATCGCTCTGCTCCAAGGTGAGGGGTGATTCCGGCGGATGCCATGAGGTTGAGTCGAATCGCGGCCAATCGCCCCGTCTCGCCGATCCGAAGGGGACCCGCGCAGTCGGTCCGCTCAGGTCGAGCGACTCCGGGCGAGCCGACACCGGTCTGCGAGTCGGCGGCCCCCATACGCCTGGTCGAAGCGATGACGGATGATCGCCCCCTCGGTGAGGTAGACCGCCTCCTCGGCAATGTTGGTCGCGTGGTCGGCGATTCGCTCCAGATGACTGGCCGCGGAGTACAGGGGTAGGCCCGCGTCGATCGCATCGGGATGGCCCCGCATCGTGCCCTTGAGTGCCGCGATGACCCGGCGGTGGAGCCGATCGACCTCGTCATCCCGGGCGACGACGGCCCTGGCCCGCCCGGCGTCGGCGGCGACGAACGCGTCGAGGCTGGCGCGCATCATCGCCATGGCCGCATCGGCCATCGCCCCCAGCTCCCGGGGGATCGGGACGACCGGTGAGAGGTCGCAGAGCGTCCGGGCACGCCGGGCGATGCTGACCGCCTCGTCGGCCATCCGCTCCAACTCGTGGTTGACCTTCAGGGCCGCGGCGACGCGACGCAGGTCGCCGGCGATCGGGTCGTGCCTCGCCAGGAACTGCAGGCAGTCCAGCTCGATGCGGACCTCCAGCCAGTCGATGACCTCGTCGCCGCGGATCACCGCGTCGGCCAGGTCGGGACTGCGGTCGCAGAGCGACCGGATGGCGTCGGCGACCCGCTCCTCCGCGAGGGCGGCCAGCCGGAGGAGCGACGCCGTGATTCGCTCCAGCTCCTGCTCGAATGCCCTCATGATGCTCCTCCCGTTGCAAATATTCATTATCTATTTTTCCCCTTCAAGGGTCGCCGTCGCCCGGGTCCGGTGGCCGGCGGCGGACGGAATCCAGGTGTCGCCCCAGTCGATCCGCCGTCTCGGCCTCGCGCCGCCCGAGGTCACGCCAGGCCTCCCGGAGGTTCGGATCGCCCGAGGCGCTCGCGATGTGGCGTTCGTGGGCGATCAGAGGGCCTCACGCCTCCGGTCCCCTTCGATCTCCAACGCCCCGGCCGCATCCGGTCGCGGTGCCGTGAGCCCCCCCTCGGGGAGGGCCCGCGTGGCGGCCTCGAACGTCGCCGCGAAGGCGGCCATGAAGGCGAGGGTCGCGACGACGACGACGGCCAGGAGGGCGGATCCGATCGCCAGCGGCGCCAGGTACCCGATCTCGGGCTGTTGGGCCCAGGCCGCCTTCGAGGCGGGGCCGGTGCCGCCGACCGACCGGAGGTAGGCCTTTCCCCGGTGCATGACGACCTCGACCGGCGTACCGCCCTCGGGGCGACGCTCGACCAGGCCGGTCGCTACCCGTCTCGTCCTCCGATCGAAGAGGTCATGCATATCGCACCTCCTCCGGGGCCTCCGGTTGCCCCGCCATCGGCGATCCCCCGCCCGCCGCGGGGTAAGGTGCCGATCCGCGGCCCAGCCGGGCGGCCAACCGCCTGGCGTACTCCGCTTCCCTTCGCCGGGAGTTGCGCCAGAATCCTTGCAGGGTGAGGTCGCCGCGGCCTCGGCGATGGACCGGTCGGGGCGCGACAGGTCGACGAACGGTCGCCATCGCCCTCGGAGCAGGGCGAGGGCACGGGGTCGTATGCGGTCGGCGGCCCGCCGCCGACCGGCTCGGAGTCGGTTCGTCTCGGTCATGATTCACTCCGTCTGGCGCCGAAGGCCGGCGGTCAATCCGGGGATGGTGTCCGTCCCGCGGTGGCGAGGCGACTGGCGGCGGCCGGCCTACCGCCTGAGCGACCGGATCTCGTCGAGGGCACGTTCGATCCCGGTGCGATATCCGCGGCCGGGGGCGGAATCGAGGGCTCGGTTGAGCTGGTGGGCCAGCTGATCGAGCGCGGCGCGGCGCGAGCGGCCCTCGCCCCGGATTTCCGGGTATCGGCGGTGGTGGGCCCTGACCTGACGGACGTGCCACCAGGTGCCCAGGGAGAACACAATGGAAGCCTTCAATGCATGAGTCATCGTGCTGCCTCCTCGAGGTCGATGGATTGGGGGTCCGGGGGGCGCCCGGCCCGATGAGCCTCCACGTCCCAGATCTTCACGCTCCCGTCGAGGCTGCCCGAGGCCAGCAGCGTCCCGTCCGGCGAGAAGGCCACGGAGTAGACGTTGCCGGTGTGCCCCTCGAGGGTCGCCAACTCCCGCCCGGTCGCCGCGTCCCAGAGCTTGATCGCCTGGTCGTGACTGCCTGTCGCCAGGGCCGAGCCGTCGGGCGAGAACGCCACCGAGGCGACCCAGGCCCCGTGCCCTTCGAGCGTCGCCCGTTCGTGGGCGGCGGCCACGTCCCAGAGCTTCGCGGCGCAGTCGAATCCGCCCGAGGCCAGCGTCGCCCCGCCCGGTGCGAAGGCCACCGAGACGATCCCGTACGCGTGGCCGACCAGGTCGACGCGACGCCTGGGCCCGGGTCCGGCGAGATCCCATAGGCGGATTGCGCCGGGCTGGGGGTCGCCATCCCGGTCAGCGACCGCCGGCACCGCCCCGGAGGCCGCCGCGAATGTCCTCCCGTCGGGGGAGAACGCCACCGACCAGACCGGCCCCCGGTGATCCGGCAGGGTCTCCCGCTCCCGGCCCGTCGCCACGTCCCAGAGCGTCACCGTGCGCGAGTCGGCGCTCGCCGTCGCCAGCGTCGCCCCGTCGGGCGCGAAGGCGATCGCGTCGAGCTTGTCGGCCACCCGGAGCAGCGGCAGCCCCCGGGACGCCCCCGGGGCCCACACCGTCACGGCGCCGAAGGGGGTGCCGTCCCAGCCGGTGCCCAGGCCCGCGACCGAGCCGTCGGGCGCGAAGGCGATCGCCTCGACCTCGTCCCACTCCCCGCGCAGGGTACGACGCGGGGCCAGCTTCCCGCCTCGGACGTCCCAGAGCTTGATGGTCCCGTCCCAGCTGCCGCTGGCCAGGGTCTCTCCGTCGGGCGCGAAGGCGACCGAGGTGACGACGTTGCCGTGGCTGGCCCGGCGGAGGGGACGCGGCGAATGGGCGAGTGTGTTTTTCATGTCATCATTTCCGAGTATTAACGCGGCGGCAATCCGTCGAGGCGATCGCCCCGGTCGGTGACCGCGGTTGGCTACCCCCGTGCCCGGCGCGGACGGAGATCATCCGCCCGCCGGCGGTAAGCCCCGCCGTGACCGGCCCGGTCCGTTGCGACGATCGTGCGGCCCCGGTCGACCTTCGACCGGAGTTGCCGCAGGACGTGAGAACACTTAATCAAGAACCGTGCCCAAACGCGTCCGCCGGAGTTTTCCCCTCGCCCCCTACAACGCAAACCACTCGCTCGAATCGATTTGTGTCAAATTTCACTTCGGCGACACCGCAGGCCCGGGCATCGTCGGGCACGCGTCGTCGTCGGGGTCTTCGGGCCGTCGGACTGCCCCCAGGGTCGCCGGGCGATCTGCGGGGTCGCCTAGCGGCCCGACGGGTCGTCGGGCGACCACACCGCCCGCTCGATCCGGACGCCGAGGGTGCGGATCTTGGTCCGCAGGCTGCCCCGCGTGATCCCCAGGATCTTCGCCGCCTGCGCCTGGTTGCCCCCGGTCCGACGCAGCACCCGCGTCACCAGCGACCGCTCGATCAGCCCCAGCGCCTCGGCGTAGAGGTCCTGCGTGCCGGCGCGGAGCCGTTCCTCCAAGAACCCCTCCCAGTCGACGGACTCCGGCGGCGGGTCGCCCCCGCCGGGGGCCGCGCCGCCTCGGATCGACCCCGGCAGGAACTCGGGCAGCAGCACCGGCCCCTGGGCCCGCAGCAGCGCCTGCTTCAGCACCCCCTGCAGCTCTCGGAGGTTGCCCGGCCAGGGGTGGCCTCGCAGTAGTTCCATTGCCTCGGGCGACGCCCGATAGGCCTCCTTCCCCAGCTCGGGGCTGAACCGCGACAGGAAGTGATCGACCAGGCCCGGCAGGTCTTCCAGCCGCTCCCTCAGGGGAGGTAGGGTGATCGTGAAGACCCCCAGGCGGTAGTACAGGTCGCCGCGGAACTCCCCGGCGGCGACCATCTCCGGCAGGTCCCGGTTCGTGGCGGCGATGATCCGCACGTCCGCCCGGATCGTCTCGTTGCCGCCGACCCGCTCGAAGCGGCCGTCCTGCAGGACCCGCAGGATCTTCGCCTGGGTCAGCGGCGTCATGTCGCCGATCTCGTCCAGGAACAGCGTCCCGCCGTGGCACTGCTCGAAGACACCGATCCGCGTGCGGTCGGCACCGGTGAACGCCCCCTTCTCGTGGCCGAACAACTCGCTCTCCAGCAGCGTCTCGGGGATGGCGGCGCAGTTGACGGCCAGGAACGGGCCGGCGGCTCGTCGGCCGTGCTGATAGATGGCCCGCGCCACCAGCTCCTTGCCCGTGCCGCTCTCGCCCAGGATCAGCGCCGTGACGTCCTGAGGCGCCACCCGTCCGATGGCCTTGTAGACCTCCTGCATGGCCGGGCTGCGGCCGACGAGCACGTCGGCGGGCCCGGGCGCCGGCGGCTCGTCGGGCGTCAGGGCCGGGACGCGAGCCAGGCGGCCGACCTCGCAAGCCCGAGTGACCAGCTCCCGGACCTGGGGCACGTCCAGGGGCTTGAGCAGGTAGTCGAAGGCGCCCAACTTCATGGCCTCGATCGCCGTCTCGGTGGTCCCGTGGCCGGTGATGAAGATCACCGGGATCCGGGCGTCGAGCCGGCGGATGTCGCCGAAGACGTCCAGGCCCGAGCGGTCGGGCAGGTTGATGTCCAGGACCACCGCGTAAGGGCGTTCTCGGGCGAGGAACGCCATCCCCTCGGCCGCATCGCCGGCCGTCCGCACGTCCAGCTCGGTGTCCTCGAAGGCCTTGCGGAAGGCGTGGCGGATGAACGGCTCGTCGTCGATCACCAGGACGTCGGTCATGGGGGTGCCTCGCATCATAGGTCGTGTCTGGCCGGCAGCCGGAGGGCGAAACAGGCCCCGCCCTCTGTCCGGTTCTCCGCCCGGAGGCTGCCGCCGTGGTCCCTGGCGATCCGCTGCGAGAC
This sequence comes from Tautonia plasticadhaerens, assembly GCF_007752535.1. Lineage (GTDB taxonomy): Bacteria > Planctomycetota > Planctomycetia > Isosphaerales > Isosphaeraceae > Tautonia > Tautonia plasticadhaerens. The sequence goes on along the minus strand of NZ_CP036426.1, from coordinate 6,799,994 downwards.
GACCAGGCCCAGGCCCAGGCCCGTCTCCTTGCTGGTGAAGAAGGGCTCGTAGAGCCGCCCGAGGTGCCGCGCCGGGATGCCCGGCCCGGTGTCCAGCACGCGCAGCTCGGCCTCGCCTCCGGCCGGCTCGAGCAACGTGATCTCGAGGATGCCGCCGCGGGGCATGACATCCAGGGCGTTGAGGGCCAGGTTGACCAGCAACTGCCGGATCTGCTCGCCGTCGGCCTCCACCAGGATCGGCGTGCCGGGGCGGTCGAATCGCAGAGCCACCCGCTGCTTGGCCGCCCTCCCCCGGACCAGGGCGAGGGTCTGGTCGACGACCACCGCCAGGTCGAGCCTCCGGCGCTCGGGCCGGGGGGGCCGGGCGAAGTCCATGAAGGCGTTGAGCCGGCCCTCCATCCGCTGGATCTCCTGCTCGATGGCATGGAGGTCGTCCGACGGCAGGCCATGGGCCTCGGCCTTCTCGCGGTCGATCTGCACGAGCATCTTGATGGAGGTCAAGGGGTTGCGCAGCTCGTGGGCCAGCCCGGCGGCGATCTGGCCGACTTCGGCCAGCTCCTCGGCCCGTAGCACGGCGCGGCCCAGGCCGCGGGCCGTCGAGAAGCCGGCCAGCAGCGCGGCCAGCATCCCGGCCGCCGCGACCCCGGCCAGGCCCCCGGTCGCCCAGGCCGCCGCCCGCCGCAGCGTCACCTCCGACTCGGCCAGATCCGCCGGCAGGTCATCGGCAACGGACCTGTCGTCCGTGATGTGGTCTCGGAGATCCCGCAGCGCGGCGGCCTGCCGGTGGTACAGGGAGACGCCCGCGACGAGACACGATCCGAGGAACAGCAGGCCCACGAACAACGTCGGACCCGCGATCCGGAACAGGAGGCTGCGCGTCAACATGACCCCATCCAGGCCGAGGATCGATTCGATTCGGGCCCGCTCGCACGCGAGGCGGGGCGGCTCCCACCAAGTATAGGGCCTGGCCACCTGACCGTCCCGACGCCCGATTGCTCGGCCCAAACAAGGACCGACGCATGAAGAAAGCGATCTGACGCTGCTTGGAGAAAGTCTGTGGGCGTACAATCGGGGCTCTTCACGTGGGTCATCTCTCACCCCGACGGACACGCTCATGTCCAGCGACGGACCCGCCGCCCTCCACGACCCCTTCCGGGACCACACCGACCCCCGCACCGAACGGCCCCGCAGGCACCCCCCAATTAAGATCGCCGGGAAGTCCGCACCGATGGTCTTCCCGGCCCCACGGGGTTCGATCTGGAGGGCTTGTGCCAGGACCTGCGTGCCGTGGGCTTGGCGTTCTCGGAGCGGACGGCTTCACGGGGGCGGACCGGCCTGGAGGGGCGATCCTACGACCCGATCCGTCAGCGATCCGCGTAGGAGTTCGCCGCCGCGGTGCGGGGTCAGTGTGGGATCGAGAATCAACCGCATTGGTAACTAGATGTGAGCTTCCGGGTGGATGCGTCTCGGGTTCGGACGGGCCACGCGGCGGCGAACTTGAGTGTGATCCGGCGGTTGGCCCTTGGTTTATTGAGGGGCAAGACCGGGTGCCGACGGGGGATCTAGGCCAGACGCCTGAAGTATGCCTTGGGCGAGGAGTATCAGTGGAACGCCCTGCTCAAGGCATGAAATAACGTGACATTTCCCTGGCTTGAGGGCCGGACGAGCTCGTGCAGGTAGCGTGGTTCCCCTCGCTTACAAGCTCTGACAAGACCCTGCTTTTTCACATGGCGTCATGGTGCAGGATGCGGAAGCAGAGGACGCTCGCCGCCGGCGTCGTCCAGGCATCGATGATCACCCCCAGCCGGTCGTATCGCACCCGCAGCCGGCGCAGCCCCTTCAGCCAGGCGGTCGTCCGCTCCACCACCCAGCGGATCACCCCGAGCCGACTGCCGTGCGGCGTCTCCCGCGTGGCGATGTGCGGCTCGATGCCCAGCCACCGCGGGAACCCCCTGGTCCCCTCGCTGTCATAGCCCCGGTCGGCGTACAGGTCGTCCGGCAACCCCTTCGGGCGGCACGGCGTCCCCTTGACCCTCGGGAAGTCGAGCACCACCGGGATGATCTGCGTGTGGTCGCTGGCAAACGCCCCGGCGGTGCGGGTCGCCAGCGGCACGCCGTGGCGATTCACCAGGAGGGTGTGCTTCGTGCAGGATTTCCTGCGGTCGACGGGGCTGGGGCCGGTCGCCTCGCCCCCGCCGGAGGCCTTGACCGTCACGCCGTCGACGATCACGATGCCGACATCGGGCTTGCCGGCCCGTTTGAGCGTGCCCAGCAGGTCGGCGTGGAGGCGGTCCCGGATGCCGACCCCCTCCCAGGCCCGCAGCCGGCGGCGGGCCGTGCGTCCGGAGCAGCCGGGCTCCGGCGGGATGGCCTCCCAGCGGGCCCCGGTCGTCAGCACGAACGTAGGTGTTCACGCCCTGATCAGGCGGCTTGAGCGTCGGAGGTGGCTGGGAGGAGCGAGGGGGCAGGATGTCCGTCGAGGTGGGCCTGATAGCAGTGGGTCAGGTAATCCAGCACGCCGAGGCCTTGCTGGCGGCACGTCGCCACCGCCGAGAGCATCCGCTCCACGAACCGGCTCCCGGATTCGCTGTCGGTGCCGCCGCTGGCCTTGCGACAGATCACCGCATGTCGCAACTCCCGCTCGGCGTCGTTGCCCGTCGGCTCGATCCCTTCGACTCGGGCGAAGGTCCACAGGTGCGTCTCACCGGGGAGCAACTCCCGGCACGTCCCCGCCGTCCTGGGGCAGGAGCACGCCGCCCCCCACCCCAGGTCATCTACCGGGCGGGCCCGCGGCCACGACACGGACAGCCGGAAGCTCGACCGGGACAGCGTCCCATCCCGCACCCGGTACCACCACCCGAACCGGGCGTCGGAGTGCTCCATCAACCGCCGGCCGACCTCGCCGGCCTCGCCCCCGCGGTCGATCATCGCCTGGGAGTCCCGCCGGGGGCGGGCCCAGCAGGACTGCCATCGCTTGATCCGGTTGTAGCTCTCGAGCCGGTCGCTGATGACGACCTTCCGGGCGGCGGTCCCGAGCATGGCCCTGGCCACATCGGCCCCCCGACCCGGGGCGATGGTGAAAACGGCGGCCATCTTCGTCACGGCCGCCCACGGCCACACATCGGCCTGGCCCTGCTCTCGGACCGCCTCGTCGATGTGGCCCGAGTCGGCCCCCCGGACATGCTCCCGAAGCTCCTCGACCGGGGCCCGCAACTCGGCGGCCCCCTGACGCCCGAGCCGGCAGGTCATGCCGGTGGAGAGCGACAGCCCGAGCATGTCGGAGGCCATCTGCCGGACCGGTCGCTTGCCCAGGCGGTAGCCCCCGGCCAGGACGCCGAGGTTGGCCCGCAGCCGGGGACCGAAGGCCCCGGGGGGCACGCCCGGCGGCGAGGGGGCACGGGTCGAGGTGCGGCCACGGGGGCACCTAAGGCGATGCAGCCGGTATTCGCCCGCGACCGGCTGGATCGGCGGCACCTCGGCGACTTGACGTCGCAGCGGTGCGGGATCATCGCCAGCGCGAGCCTGACCGCAGCGACGGCACTCCGGGGGCTTGCACTCGATGACCTGCCGGAGTGCCTCGGGTGGGACCGGGGCCCGGCGTTGGTGGCGATGGCCGGGCGGGCCGCCCCTCTACCTGCCCGAGGCGAGGGCCGGGGGCCGACGCTTGGCCGAGGGGGGATCGGCGGACGACGGCCTGGAGGAGCTGGCGGAGTTGGTGTCGAGCCGCCGCTCCGACTCGGCGACCCGCCGCTCCAACGACCCCAACCGGGCCCGGACGGCGGCCTGGGCCTCGGGTGGCACGGATCGCCACAGGGGTTCCGGGATCGGAGGCGAATCACTCATGGCCCCAGGTATAGGGAATACCCCCGGCTCATTCAACACCCGACCCTTGAACGCCTATTGCGTCCGAGCTGGAGGGCGGCCACCCCGCAGGGCGAGACGCCGCTGAAGAGGGAGATCACCCGCTCGCCAGGGCGGGTCAGGGCGTAGATCAGCCAGCGCATGACCGAGACCGGTTTCTGGCACGGGTGCCGCTTCAAATCTTCCCCGGAATAGTTCGACTGCGGCACGGGGGCGATATGGCAGTCCTTGTCGTGCAGCTCACCGGACCAGGATTTCTCGTGGTCGTGGACGAGCAGGTCGCAGCCCGAGCGGCGGTACACGAAGATGGGCTCCCAGGTCTGCTTGAACATCCGCCGGCTCTTGGGCTGCATGTCGTTGGGTGTGTGCCAGACGAGCTTCTGCTGGAACTCGGATCGTGCAACCCCCTTTCTGTAAATTCCCGGCCTGAAGGCGGACAGGTCACCCCGGTCCCATCGCCATACGTCTCCGCCCTGTCTCCCAGCCCTCGCTGATCCCCATCGCCACCGCACTGACCAGCCGCAGGACTGATCCCTCGTTCGGGGACAACCCCGCCACCTGCGTCCGCCGGCTCACCTCCTCGTTCAGCCGCTCCGGCATGTCGCTCGTCCGCAGCCGCCGCCGGCGGCCCGGCGGCAGCGTCAAGATGGTCAGCCCCTCCGGCACGTCCTGCTCCGGCCACTCGGCCGGCTTCGGGGCCACGGCCCGGCACCTCTTCGCCGCCAGGCCCAGGCGCCGCTCGGCCTCGCCGCGATCCGGGGCGTCGAAGACCGCCCGCGGGCCGGCGGCGACCTCCGGCGGCAGCGACGGCCTCGGCACGTAGGCCGGGGCGTCCTCCGCCGGGGGGGACTGGCCCCGCCGCCGCGGCACGCCGGTCAGCCGGGCGGCCAGGGCCTGCTCCCGGCCGGCGTGGGCGTCGCCGGTGGGCATCTCGACCCCGTGCGGCCCACGGGCCTGCAGCGAGGCCGGGAAGCCCCGCCAGTGGACCTCCGCCTCCGCCATCGAGACGCCGACCCCGGGGATCGACCGCCGGCCCTCGGGATCGATGCCGATGGCCGTCAGCACCGCACACGAGGCGATCGAGCCGCCGAGGCGGACCTCCTCGTCGCGGGCATCCGGGATCGGGTACGGCGTCTCCCCCGGCGGGCGGCCCCGCCACCCCTCCGGCCCCTCGTCGAGGGCCCCGGCGGCCCGGCTGACCTGACTGCCGGTGACCTCCGACCCGCGGGGCCGCTCGGCGATGGCGGCCCCCTTGCCGGTCGAGACGCCCGGCCCGTCCCTCTCGGCGACGGCCGGCTTCGACGCCCGCTCGCTGCGGACGCCCCTCTCCAACGCCGAGGCATAGGAGTCGAGGCCTCGGGCCTGCGGCACCCGGACGGCGATCGGCCCCATCGGGGTGTGCCGCGTCTGGGGCTTGGAGCCGTTGGCGGAGCCCTTGCGTGCCTCGGATCGCCGGTGGGGGGCGGCCCCGAGGGCCTGGGTCCGCTCCCGCTCCATGAGCTCGTCGCGCAGGACGCCGATGGCCTGGGCCAGGCCGTCGGAGCCATGCTCGGCCAGCAGTTCCATGACCTCGTCGATGGCGGCAGGTTGATCCTGGTGGGTCATCGGCGGCGGCCTCCCTGGGGTCGGTCGGCACTTTCCGGGGGGACCGGCGGTGACCCGCCGCTTCAAGCCGAGCCCTCGCCCAGGCGGGCGGGGAATTTCCAGAAACCAGGATGCACTATCGCGATCATCTCGTCGCTCGGCTCGTGCTCCAGCCGGGCGACCCGGCTGGCCACGGCGTCGGCCAGCGGGTCTCGTCCCAGCAGCAGGTTCGAGATGGCGATGATGCCGCCGCTGAACTCGGAAGACTTCCGCTCGTCCTTGGTCGTGATGGCAACGGTGCGGACCTGGCCGGGCCTGCCGCCGAGGGCTCCCATGAGGATCTGGAGGGCGGCGTCTTGGCCGAACATGGTGTGGATGTCGTCGAGGGCGACGGTGTATTCCGGGTGCTCCTCCAGCAGGCAGTAGAGGCCCATCGGGCTCATCCGGCTGTTGCGGTACGTCCAGGGCGTATCCAGCCGCTCCAGCGTCTCCTGCACCGTGTGGGTCTTCGACGACCCCGGCCTGCCGACGAGGTAGGCGCCGACCTGATAGCGTTCAGCCATGCTCCGGGTGCGGTCTCGGATCAGGTCCGGCATGGCCTGGAACTAGTCGAGGTCGGCCTGGTCCGACTTGTCGAGGATCGGGCTCCGGTCGCCCTGGGTGGATATTTCGATGTCCGTCGTCGTGCTCATCGTCCCTCCAATCTGGTGTTGGTGCGCAAATGACCCTCGTCCCGTCCCCGCCGGTGGCCCCGCTAAGCGCACACGGACGCAGAACGCCCCGGTGGGCCGGTCGTCCTCCTTCGCTTGCGTCCCTTGCAAGGCGGCCATCCGCCGGGACGCCTCATCTGCGGGATCGTGCCGGTGCAGGTTTGACCGGTGTCGTCACGATCCCAGGCGAACGGTCGATTCGACCTCATCGCCCCAGTCGTCCCACCCGGCACGGCGCCGCCGGGCGAACAGCTCCAGGTACGGACCGGGGGTCTGCTCCTCGACCATCTGGTAGAAGCACTCGGGCTTGACGCTGTGCGGCAGCCCGCGGTGGAGGACCAGTGTCGGCATCGTCGGACCCAGGAGCCGCTGCCTCCCCCTCACGGCGGAGAGGACGTGCTCCGTGGCCGAGCGAATCCAGTGGCCTGTCTTCATCGAGGGAGTAGCCGGGTCGCTGCGCCGCACCTTGCCCCAGGTGATCACGGTCTTCGGCACGAACCCCCAGGCCCGAGCGACCTCGTGGGCCTCCGCCAGGAAGGAATTGGTCGTCCAGAGGTAGAGGTGCGAGTCCTTGGCGGCGATCTCTCACACCGGCAGGGCTTTGATCTCGCCCAGGGGCATCGCCATGTAGTGGGCTTTGGCACTGACCAGGACGATATTGGCCGCCCGCCCACCTTGCGCTCCCCTGCCGCCGTTGCCGAGGACCGCTCTGGTTGATCGATAGGGCCTGGGCGGGTCGGCCATGATTGCACCGAACCTCTTCGATGCTCGGAGGGCCTGGGTACGGGGCCGGTCGGCAACCGCCGTCTCGCCCTCGGCCTCCTGGTACTGGCGGATCGCCTGCCAGGCCGAAGTGATCGGGATGCCGTTCTCCTTCTGCCAGCGGGTCCAGGCATGCCTGCCCTTGCCCTTGAGCTTCTTGCGGCCGCACCAGAGCGTCCGCCCAATCCGGTAGAAGGTGACCGTCGAGCGGCAGGCGAGGCCCACCGCCTCGGCCTGGAGCTGGCGTGCCTCGCCGATTTCCTAGCTGGCGAGGACCGACAGCTTTTCCAGGCTCAGGCCCTACTGGCCGGCGTCCTCACGATTCTTGATGGAGTCTTCGGAGACCGCCCCTTGACCGCCGCCGATTACGCCGACAGCATTGTCCATTGATCTAACCTCCTGATGTTGAATGGATTGCGATCAGGGCTGGGTGCCCTCCTCACGACCCATTCCGCCGGTGTCAGAATGCTCCTTTTAATGCGTTAATCCGCCACCTCTTCCATCTCTTCGCCATTTTCCGCTGTCACTCCATCCGCTCTTCTTCCTCGTCCTTCCATCGCTCCTTCTCTTCATCATCTCCCGGCCGCTCCTCGTCCTCGTGGGTCAATTCATCGTGCTCCGGGCCGAGATCTCGGCGGACGGGTCGTTCTTCCCGCTCCTCCCCGAAAGCGGCATAACGCCGGTGGGATTCGACGACCGGCTCACGAAGCCCCGCCACGACTGAAGGCGATGCGTCGTCGGTCGGACCTACGTCGTGGTGACCGAGGCATCACTTGATGGTGGCCTCGGCCTCTCGGGGTGACAGACCCGTGAGTTGGCTGTATCTCGCCATCCAGAGGCCGTGCCCGGCATGGGTCAGTTGTTCCGAGTCCTTCGCCTGAGATTTTCTCAGGGCACTCTCATGGGCCATAATGGCCCAGCAAGGAGTGCCCGAGGTGACCCAGAATCGCAGCACACCTGAGTCGCCCGATCGGGGCCGCTTCCCCGCCAGGCGGAAGGCCGAGGCCGTCGTCCGCCTGCTGCGGGGCGAGGACCTCGACACCCTCTCCCGGGAGCTGGGCGTCACCGCCGCCACCCTCTCCTCCTGGCGGGACGGCTTCCTCGACGGCGGCACGGCGGCCCTCGAGGGCCGGCCGGCCGACGGCCGGGACGAGCTGGTCGCCCGGCTCCAGGCCGAGGGCGGCCAGCTGACGATGGATCGCCAGCCGCTCGGCATGAGGTGCCGGCACCTGGAGGGCGGCCGCCCTTTCGCGTCGGGGAGGCGGAGCACCTGAGCCGGTCCGCCTCCCCCTCGACCGGCAAGCGGTACGGCATGCAGCGGGCCTGCCGCATCTTCGGCCTGGCCCGCGCGACGGCCGACGACCTCAAGGCCCGGGAGGCCGTCCCGCCGGAGCAGCGGCCGGCCCCCGGGAAGCGGGGGCCGGCCGGGGCGGCCACCGACGAGGGGCTGGTGGTCCACGTCCGCCGGGTGCCGGCCGAGAGCCCGTTCACCGGCGAGGGCTACCGCAAGGCCTGGGCCCGCCTGCGGCCTCAGGGCATCCGCGCGGCGTCCGGGCGGGTGCGGCGGCCGATGCGGGGGCACCACCTCCGGGCCCCCCGCCGGGGCGGCCACGCCCGCGGCCCGAAGGCCCACGACGGCACGATCACGGCCGAGGAGCCGGACGCGCTGTGGGGCACCGACAGGACCACGACCGTCACCACCGGCGAGGGCGCGGTGCACGTCTTCGTGGCGGTGGACCACCGCACCTGCGAGTGCGTCGGCCTGCACGCCGCCAAGCGGGGCGACCGGTTCGAGGCGTTGGGGCCGCTGCGGCAGGGGGTGCGGGGGCACTTCGGCGGCTTCGGGGCCGGGGTCGCCCGTGGGCTGACCACCCGCCACGACCACGGGAGCAACTACCTCGGCGACGACTTCCGGCGGGAGCCGGCCTTGCTGGGGATGGCCAGCGCGCCGGGCTTCGTGCGGGAGCCGCAGGGGGACGGCCGCGCCGAGCGGTTCATCCGCACGCCCAAGGGGCAGCTGCTCTGGGTCCGGACGTTCGCCCCGGTGGCCGAGTTGGTCGAGGCGTTGGGCGAGTTCGAGCGGACGTACGACGAGCGATGGCAGATCGGTCGCCACGGCCACAGGCCGCCGAGCCAGGTCCGACGGGACCGGAACGGTGGCGTCCCGACAGCGGCGTGAGTAGCCTCAAGTCCCCGTCCAGAGAACTCAGGGCGATACACATGATCGATCTCCACCGCGTCGGTGAACTCTCCGGGTGGCCTCGATCGGGGGAATCGGCTAAACCCCCCGGCGCCTCGGGCGGAGGGGCGGGGGTTGGTCCGGGACGATCCTCGAATTCGGGGCGTTCGCCGGGTCGGTTGGCGCGGGGCAGGCGTTGCGGGCGAGCGTCTTCGGCCTGGATCCGGGCCATCCAGGCGGCGAAGGTGTCCCGGTCGGCCCCGACCAACTCGGCCAGGGCGCCGAGGACGTGGGGGTCGGCGTAGGCGGCCCCTTGCTGGAAGGCGAAGCTGCGGGTGACGACGCCGTCCCGGGCGAAGAGGATCGTCTGGGGGACGTTGCGGTTCAGGCCGTAGATGCCGGGGCCGTCCCGGCCTTCGGCCGAGTAGCCGAGCCCGACCCCCTCGCCGAGGTGTGGGGAGATCCGCCTGGCCAGGTTCTCGGAGGCGTCCCGATCGTCGTCCAGGAGGATGACCGAGAATGTCAGCGGGCTCCCGGATTGCTCGATGATCCTCGGCAGGGCCCGGGTGAGGGCCAGGACGGCCCGAAGCCCCACGGTGCCCCCCTGGAAGACGAGGATCTGGGGGGCGTCCTCCCCGTCGAGGTCGGGTCGAACGCCTCGCGGTCACGATCTCCCCGGACGCCGATCGCCTCGAAGGGGGGGAGGGGCTCGCCGGGCTGCGGGCCCGAGTAGAGCGGGCGCCCCCGCCCGTCGTCGAACGAAGCCGGATCCTTCACCTCGACTTCAGGGCCCTGCGGCCCTCGATCCTGGGAGAGGCCCAGCGCCCCGAGGGAGCCGAGCAGGCCGAGCACGACGCAGACGCGAGTCCTCGGGGGAGTCCTTCGGGGGGCCTCTGGATCGCCTTCGAGCCCTCCGGGTCGAGCCTCTATCGTACTCCCGCATCCCCGAGGCGGCCACCCGATCGCCCGATCCGGTGCTGGTTGACCGCCGTGACGAGGGGATCGTCGTCGATTTTCAACCTCGGCCGGCACGCCGGACTCGTGTCCCGTCATGAATCAACCGGGAACTGCGAGCGGTGGATGGATCGGTCTCGAGCACGCCGGAGGGTCGAGGATGTCCCGTCGAATCGCCTGGTACGCACCGTCGCCCCCGCTGTTCGCCGCACTCACCGTGCTCGGGATGGCGATCTGGCCCGCGGCCTCCCTCCTGGTCCATGCGATGGAGGCCCCAACGATCCCCGCACCCCCAGGCCCCGGGGGCGTTCCCGATGTCGGGACGATCGGCGAGATCCCGATCGATCCGGGCGCCTGGGCCATCCCCAACGGCAACGACATCTGGGACTGGCTGAATTGCTCCGGGCGCCTCCGGGTCGCCGAGTGAGCGACCTCCGAGGAACTCGTCCGAGCCGAGACCGGCCGGGGACTCGATGGCCGACGGGATGGCCGCCCCGGGGCCTGCCCCGATCGGACGGCCGATGGGCGTCGCGCGGGGGCATCGGGGACGCGTCCTCCGGGGATCGTCGCCACCCGGGACGGGCGGGGTGGCAAGCCGAGGACAGCCGAGGGATCGCGGGCCCTCGGGGAGGACCCGAGGTGCCTGGCGATCCCGGGGGCCCCGGGATCAGTCCCCTCCGGCCTGGGAGCCGGGCTCGTAGAGGCTCCGGTTGGCCTCGGCGAGGGTGTCGGGGTCGATCTTGATGACGGCGCGGTCGTAGGTCAGCAGGCCGTTGACCTCGATCTCCACGTCGGTGATCTGCGTGTAGACTGCCGCGGCCAGCCCCCGTCCGATCATCGGCCGGAGCATCTCCAGTTTTTCCAGGTAGGCCTCGGTCAGGGCCTCGGCCGTCTCGAAGGTCCGGTAGCCCCAGTTCCCCTTGTCGAGCCAGGTGTTGCCCTCCAGCGGCAGGCCGAGCCCGCCGAACTCGCCGCAGACGACGGCCATGGACGGGTCGAGCCGGGGCATCGAGGGGTCGGGATAGGAGTGGACATCGAGGATGTCCCCCACGCCGAGGAAGTTCCCCCCGCTGGCGCTGTTGACCAGCCGGGTCGGGTCGAGTCGACGGATCTGGGCCACGGCCTCGGCGGTGTCGGACTGGCCCCAGCGCTCGTTGAAGGGGACCCAGACGACGATCGACGGGTGGTTGAAGAAGTCGGTGACCAGCGCCTCCAGTTCGACGCGGAAGTCCTGGGCCGACTCGGCCGACCGTCGCAGCTCGGGCCCCTCCTCGTCGACCTCCCGGACCCAGTCCGGGTGGGCGTCGCCGCTGGGCATGTCCTGCCAGACGAGCAGGCCGAGTTTGTCGCACCAGTAATACCAGCGGCTCGGCTCCACCTTGACGTGCTTGCGGGTCATGTTGAAGCCGAGGCGCTTGGTCACCTCCACGTCGTACTTCAGGGCCTCGTCGGTGGGGGCGGTGTAGAGCCCGTCGGGCCACCAGCCCTGGTCGAGCGGGCCGTACTGGAACAACGGCTCGTCGTTCAGGAACAGTCGGTTCACGCCCTGGTCATCCGCCTTCAGCTCGATCTTCCGCATCCCGAAGTAGGAGGCGACCCGATCGACCGGCCGCCCGTCCCGCTCCAGGGTGACGGCCAGGTCATAGAGGTGCGGGTTGTCCGGCGACCACGGCGTCACGTCCTCCATCGCGATCGTCACCGGGCGGCCGACGCGCCCCTCACCCTGGCCAACGACCCGGTCGCCGTCCTTCGCCTCGACGCGGACGGTCCCCTCCTCCGAGGCGTCGACGTGGACGAGGACCGACGAGGAGTCGAGGTCCGGCTCGATCCGCAGGGAACCGATGAATTCCTCGGCCACCGGCTCCAGCCAGACGGTCTGCCAGAGGCCGGTCACGGGGGTGTACCAGATGCTCTCCGGCTGGAGCACCTGCTTGCCCCGGGGCTGGTAGCCCCGGTCCGTCGGGTCCCAGACGCGGACGACCAGCTCGTTCTCCCCCGCCCGGAGCAGGGGGGTGACCTCGAAGGAGAAGGGGTCGTAGCCACCCCGGTGTTCGCCGGCGAGCTCGCCGTTGACCCAGACCCGGGCCTCCCAGTCGGCGGCGCCGAAGTGGAGCAGGACGCGGTCCCCCGACCAGCCTTCCGGCAGGGTGAACGAGCTGAGATACCAGAGGGCCTCGTCCGGGGAGACGCGCTTCATCACGCCGGAGAGGGCCGACTCGACGGGATAGGGGACGAGGATCTCGCCGTCGAACCGCTCGGGCCTGGGCTCGGACCCCGGCCGGATGGCGTACTGCCAGAGCCCGTTGAGGTTCTGCCAGCGCTCACGGACCATTTGGGGGCGGGGATACTCCGGAAGCGCCGAATCCGGGCCCACGTCCGAGGCCCATCGGGTCATCAGCGGGGCCTCGGCCGGCTCCCAGTCGGCGGGGGACTCGGCGGCGGCCGAGAGGATCGCCAGGCCGAGCCACGCCGATCGGATGAGGGACGGGTGCATCTCTGAACTCCTTCGCCTTCCGGCGACGCGAGGGGGGAAACCACCGTTGATACCGGCCCCGGCCGGACTTGGCAAGGTCCGCGACCGGAGAGCGGCCGGGGCCCCGATTGAAGTCGCCCCCCGGCCCGGCCGATTCATTTTCAAGCCGGATGCCGGGCGGGGGCCGGTCGACCCTCGCCCCGGCCCGGGGCAGGAGGAGCGGGGCGATGAGCGAGGACCGGACCGTCGACATGATCCGCTGGACCTTCACCGCCGACCCGGCCAAGTCGGCCGAGATTGAACGCCTCCTGGTCGACCTCGGCCTGGAGGTGACCCCCCGGGGAGGGGGCCGGTTCGTCGCCACCTGGGAGGAACCCGAGGGGGACGTCGACGAGGTGGTCGAGCAGCTCTGGGAGATCAACGGCTCGCCGTTCGAGGTGACGCACGAGGCGTTCCGGAGGCTCGAGCTGCTCGCCTACTCGGCCGAGCCGGAGGCGGATCGGGGGGCCGCCTGAACCGGGGCCTCCTGCCCCGTCGGCCACTCCGGGGTTGGGGTCGATGGGAGTACAATCGGCCAGGCGACGGGCCGGCCCGCCGCCCGCCCGACCGCCCTTCCACCGGAGGAACGCCATGTTCGGCCTCTTCGAGTCCCGGAGCCGACGACGGGATCGGCTCCGAGCCGAGCCCTTTCCCGAGGCCTGGGAGGCGATCCTCCGCAAGAACGTCCCGCTCGATTCGAGGCTCCCCGAGGAGGACCGCCGGGAGCTGCGCGGGCTCATCCGGGTCTTCCTCGACGAGAAGCGGTTCGAGGGGTGTGCCGGCCTGGAGCCGACAGACGAGATCCGGGTCACGATCGCCGCCCAGGCCTGCGTGCTGCTGCTCCACCGGGAGGTCGAGGCGTATCACCGGCTGGTGACGATCCTGGTCTACCCGAGCGCCTACGTCGCCCACGCCCGGCAACCGATCGGCGGCGGGATGGTGCTGGAGGGGGAGGTGTCCCGGCTCGGGGAGGCGTGGCGGGACGGAGTCGTCGTGCTCGCCTGGGATGACGTGCTCGCCGGCGCCCTGGACCTGCACGACGGCCACAACGTCGTGCTCCACGAGTTCGCCCATCAGCTCGACCAGGAGGACGGCGAGGCCAACGGCGCCCCGATCCTCGGCCAGCGGAGCCGGTATGTCACCTGGGCCCGGGTCCTCGGCGCGGAGTACGATCGACTCCGGCAAGAGGCCGGGAGAGGCGTCCCCAGCGTCCTGGACGCCTACGGCGCGACCAACCCCGCCGAGTTCTTCGCCGTGGCGACGGAATGCTTCTTCGAGCGTCCGGCCCGGCTGAGGCGCGAGCACCCCGAACTCTTCGAGGAGCTAAAGGGCTACTACCGGCAGGATCCCGACCGGTTCCTCGGCACCGAACCCAGGCCGGCGGCCCGTTGAGGGCCGTCCCCCGCGTCCCTCCCCTCGCCCCGGAGGCTTGCGAGCACCCCGGCACCCCCCTACGATGGCCACCCTCATCCGAACCCGTCGCGCAACGCACGACGGGGCGGGGAGAGGTCCGCCGGCGCGGGCCATTCGGGCCGAACGGTGACCCGGACCCCGGAGTCGATCCAGGGACGAGGGTGCGGTGGCCGATTTCCATCCGAATTGCAACCGGCCTTCGGACCGGGGCGACCCGCCCCGACCACCGTCGTCGAGGGCCCCGGCGGCGGACCGGGAGCCGTTGGGATCTCGGGAGGGCGACGGGGAGGACCCCCGGGCCCGATGAATTCGAGGCCGGGCCATCCGGCGGGTCGCCCGGCCTGCCGACCCGAATCGAGTGTGTTCGTGCCGGTCGAGGCCGGGCAGGCGGCGGGGGATTCCCCGAGAGCGAGTCCGAGGACGAACCGATGATCCAATTCCCCGCGAAGCCTTCCCGACGCTCGTTCCTGGTCTCCGGCCTCGCGATGGCGGGGGCCTCTCGCCTCCGTCCCTCGCCGGCCCGGGCCCAGGGGCAAGGCGAGGCCGAGGGGCCGCTGATGGCCTACGTCGGCACCTTCAGCTCCCCCCTGCGGGACGTCCTGCCGACCCAGGTCGACCTCCCCCCCGGCAACGGCCGGGGCATCCACATCTTCCGGGTCGATCGCGAAACCGGCGCGATGACCCCCGACGGCGTGTTCGAGCTGGGGACCAGCCCCAGCCACCTCGCGCTGAACGCCGACGGCTCCCGCCTCTATTCCGCCAACGAGACCGACCGCGTGGGAGACGACCGTCAAGGCACGGTCAGCGCCTTCTCCATCGACCCGGTCGACGGGCACCTGACGCCCCTGAACACGGTCCCCTCCGGCGGCGCCGGCCCGACCTACGTCAGCCTGCACCCTTCCGGCCGCTTCCTCCTGGTGGCCAACTACTTCGGCGGTTCGGTCGCGGTCTTCTCGGTGCTGGACGACGGCCGCCTCGGTGAGGCGACGGACGTCCGGGAGGACGCCGGGGAGGTCGGGCCGACTCGGGCGACGAACGCCCCGTCGGGCAGCTTCGCCTTCAGCGGCCACGACCAGACCCACGCGCACATGATCCGGCCCGACCCCTCCGGGGCGTTCGTGCTCCACGTCGACCTGGGGCTGGACCGGATCTTCGCCTGGAGGTTCGACGACCGCCGGGGCGTGCTGATCCCGAACGAGCCGCACGCGACCTCCCTGCCCCCCGGCGATGGGCCGAGGCACTTCGACTTCCACCCCGAGGGCCGCTGGCTCTACTCCATCCAGGAAGAAGCCTCGACGATCGTCCTGTTCGACTACGACGCCGAGACCGGCCGACTCGCTTCCCGTCAGACCATCTCCTCCCTCCCCCCCGGGTTCGCCGGCAGCAACTTCTGCTCCGGCATCCTCGTCTCCGGCGACGGCCGATTCGTCTACGCCGGCAACCGACTGCACGACAGCATCGGCATCTTTTCCGTCGGACCCACGGGCGAACTTACCCACCTCGGTGAGGAGTGGACGCGGGGAGACTACCCTCGCAGCCTCTCCACCGACCCCACCGGCCGGTTCCTCTACAGCTGCAACCAGCGGGGAGACGCCGTCGCCGTCTTCCGCATCGATCGCCCGACCGGGCTCCTGGAATTCTCCGGCCACTACGCCCCCGTCGGCAACCCTTCCTGCATCGTCTTCCTCGACCTCGCCTCAAACCCCTGACCCACCCCCGGCCGAGGCCGTCCATCCCGACCGAGCCGTCAGGCCCGTTACCCATCCGATCAGGCCGATACCGAATGCGCCCGACCTCCCGAGCAACTCCTTGACACGGCGTCCCGGATCGGAACAATAGAACAAGTTCGAGGTGCCCGTAGCTCAATTGGATAGAGCGTTAGCCTCCGGAGCTAAAGGTTGCAGGTTCAAATCCTGCCGGGCATACTGACCTAACTCCAGGAATCAGAAGAACTAAGGGCCCCGACACTCTTCGGAGGTCGGGGCCCTGTCCCTTTCCACCTGCGATCTTTCTGCGACAATAGGGACGTTGCAGGGCAGTCGCATGGGAGGGGACGACGTTGGCGTCGATCTACCTGGACCGGGATGGGTCGGGATTCTTCCGGGTCGAATTCCGCTACGGCGGTCGCCGGTTCAACCGCAGCCTGAAGACCCGGGATGAGCGGGAGGCCACCGCCCTCCTCGGGCGGATCGAGGAGACCCTGGCCCTGTTGCAGCGGGGCCGCATCTCGATCCCCGACGGGGCGGATGTCGGCGCGTTCGTCCTGTCCGATGGCAAGTTGACCGCCAAGCCCAGGATCGCAGCCCCTCCCCCCGCCGCACCGACCCTCGGGAGGCTCGTCGAGGACTACCTGGCCAGCCCGCCCGCCAACAAGGAGGCCGGGACGCTCAAGGTCGAGCGATCCTACCTCCGCAACGTCGAGCGGGTCTTGGGCGGGGAGAAGTCCCTCGACGCCATCGACCTGCCCGCCGCCCGGCTGTACGCGAAGAAGCGGCTGTCCGAGACGAGGAACGGGAAGGCGCCCAAGCCCTATACAGTCGGCAAGGAACTCAAGACGCTCTGCCACGTCTGGCGGTGGGCGGTCAAGCTGGGGGCCGTCTCGACGCCCCCGGCGTGGAAGCCCGGCGACGTGGACATGCCGAAGGAGGAGGACGCCGGGGAGTGGTTGCCGTATGCGGACATCGCCGCCCGGATCGAGCGGGATGGCCTGTCCGAGGACGAGGCACGCCCGCTCTGGTCCCGGGTCTTCCTGACGGATACGGAATTGCTCGCCGTCCTGGACCACGTACGACGCCAGGATGCCGAACCCTGGGTCTATCCCGCCGTCGCGTTCGCCGCCCTGACCGGCGCGAGGCGATCGGAGATCATCCGGTCGGAGCGGGACGATTTCGACTTCCAGGCCGAGCGGGTCAAGGTCCGGGAGAAGAAGCGGGACAAGCGGAAGTCGATCACCTTCCGCCACGTCGACCTCCACCCACGGCTGGCAGAGGCAATGCACCAATGGTTCCGGGTGCATCCCGGCGGGCGGTCCACCCTCTGCCGGCCGGACGGCGGGCCGATCGACGTGGATGTGATGGACGGTCGCCTGGAATCCGTCCTGCGTGGGAGCCGCTGGCGGGCGATCCGGGGCTGGCATGTGTTCAGGCACAGTTTCATCAGCATCCTGGCGTCCCACGGGGTCGATCAGCGGGTGATCGACTCTTTCGTCGGGCACCAGACCGAGGAGATGCGGAGGCGATATCGCCACATGTTCCCGACGACGCTCCGGAGCGCGATCCTGACGCTGCTGCCCTGATCCGAGGCGGGTCGGCCCGGCCCGACGGGGCCGCCGATTCGCGTGGAGGTCCTCCCGACGGCCGATTACCGGGGCAGGGGCAGGAGGCCCTCGTTCCGGTATCGCATCAATTCCTCGTGGGGGATCGACCATTCCGCCGACCGCCCCCGGCCGCATTTCCGCTTCACGGCCCGGAGGCGACCGTATCGGCACCACTCCCTGACGGTGTAGTCGCTTCTCCCGACGATCCTGGCAACCTCCTCGGTGCTGTAGGAGTCCTTGGCGGCTCGTTGCTGGGTCAGGGCCGTGAGGTCGCCCTCGATCTTCGAGAGCCGCTCGACCAGCGGTGCAATCGCATCTCCGAGGGGCCGTTCCAGGCCCGAGGCAAGCCGGTCCTCGATCCGGGCGACCGACTCGGCGATGGATTTCAGCGTCCCTTCCTCGGGCTCCGGGACCGGGCCGGAACGATCCCCGAGGAACCGGGCAACGGAGGCAAGGGCGAGATCGACGGCCACCTCCGCATCGAGGCCCATCTCCTTGATCTCGGCCCCGATGTGCGCCAACTCGGGGTAGCGAACGAGGAGACGCCGTGCCTCATGGTCGTGGCGCTCGGAGAGAACGGACCACGCGCCCGGAGACCGATCCGAACGAGGATGACGTGACGGGACCTCGGGAGAATTCGATCCGGACATGCCAAGCAAGCCCCACCTCCGCACCCGGAACGGATGCGGGTCCTGGGCTTGTCCGGACCCGAGATAGCCGTCTTGGCCCTGGGAGCAAGCGGAGGCGACGGGGACGTTCACGGGCGGCTATACGGGCTTGACGGGTCTCGCTGGTCCGAGCGTTCCCGCCGAGGCGGGGGATACCGGCAGCCGTCGATATCCTCTCGACGCTCACATGCGGCTGCTTGGGCCACGTCGAAGTCCGAACGTCCGATGTCTACGAAATAGATAATCCGCCCCGGAAGTCCCTGTCAAGTCTGGGATTTACCGAAGGATGCCGGCCCTGTCGGGGAAGATGGCTCCCCATCGGACCTCGGCCTCGAAGGCACCTCGGCGAGGGAATCCTGCACCGGGAGCTTGGAACCCAACGCCCCCTCGCCGTGGAGTTCCGCAACCCATCCATCCGCACCGCTGATGCCCGATTCCTAACCGAGGTCAGTCGGTCGTCACGCCTCCCGAACGATGGGGCATGCAGGTAGTGGCAGCCCGGGTGCTGCCAAGGAGCAATGCCCTCAGACCTCCTCGATCTCGGCGGTCCAGGAGCAGTCGATGCATCCCTTGACGCTCTGGTACGCCGGGCACGCCTCGGCGTACTGCCCCAGCAGCCGCTCGATCGCCTCCCGCTTGCCCGCCGGGGCCTTGATCCGGTAACGAAGCCGAATCTCGGTGATCTTCAGGACGCCGTTCACGTCCTCGATGTCCCCCTCCACTTCCGCCGTCAGGTTCTCGGCCGAGGGCACTTGCCGCACGTCCAGTGCGGACCCAAGGGTGCCGAGCAGTCACCCGGCGACCCCGGCGATGATGTAGTCCAGCGTGGCGGGATACTCCGGCCCCGTGATCTCCCGGCCGTACTTCCGGCCGTAGAAGTGCTTGATGCCGCCGTGGATGCCGAAGGGGATCGGCTCGCCGAAGCCCTCCAGGTGGGCGGTGCGGTGCGGCCCCTCGTGCTTCTCGACCCGCAGCTTGCTCGTGTGGACCACGCCCATGGTGCTCGCTCCCTTCGTGGTCGAGGCCGGGGGACCAGGATCGTCACCTCGGGATCGCTCCCCCGGTGGATGCCGCCGAGGGGATGATGATCGAGCAGCCTTCGAGCAAGAAGCAGGCCGATCGCCCCGAGGGCCCTGCGCAACGAAGAACGCCCGCCCCCGGACCAGGATGACCGGGGCGGGCGAGTCGGAGTTCGTTGATTGCCGGCGGATCAGTTGACCTCGGCGGGGATGCCGGGGTCGGCCATGCGATGGACCAGCGCCAGGGCGTCGTCGGCCCGGCGACGGTCGGCATACTTCGCCAGCGGGGCCGAATGGGAGCCGTCGGAGTAGAGCCCGACGACGGCGTACAGGCCCCGGTACTCGGCGACTTCCGCCCGCACGAACAGGCCCGAGCGGATCAAGGAGGCCAGGTTCCGCTGCCAGAGGGCCGTGTCGGTCATCTTGGTCGTCGTCATGCGTCCCTCCCGTGGTGTCTCTTTCTACACCACTTCTACGGGGAGGCTGACTCGATTGTTCCCCGATTCAGCGGGTTCGTCGGCCCCTGATTGACTTGCCCCGCTGACCCGTTCGACGATGGACCCGCCGGTCAGGATCGTGTCCCGGAGCCCTCGCCCCATGCCCCACTTCATCTGTACGACCTGCGGGACCCAATATGCCGAGTCCCCTGAGCAGCCCGAACGCTGCCCCATCTGCGAGGACGAGCGCCAGTATCTCGGCTGGGACGGCCAGCGATGGATGACCCTCGACCAACTCCGGGCCGACCACACCAACCGGATTCGCCCCGAGGAGCCGGGCCTGACGGGCATCGGCACCCAGCCGAAGTTCGGCATCGGCCAGCGGGCGCTGCTGGTCCAATCCCCCGGCGGTAACGTCCTCTGGGACTGCATCCCGCTGGTCGACGAGGCGACGATCCAGGCGGTCAACGACCTCGGCGGCCTTGCCGCCATCGCCGTCTCGCACCCGCATTATTACTCGTCGATGGTCGAGTGGAGCCGGGCCTTCGGCGGCGTCCCCATCTACCTGCATGCCGCCGACCGGCGGTGGGTCATGCGGCCCGACCCGGTGATCGAGTTCTGGGGCGGGGAGACCAAGGAGTTGCACGACGGGATTACCCTCATCCGTTGCGGAGGGCACTTCGAGGGCGGCACGGTCCTGCACTGGCCCGCCGGGGCCGATGGCAAAGGGACGCTGCTGGCGGGCGACATCCTCCAGGTCTGCATGGACCGCCGCCACGTCAGCTTCATGTACTCGTACCCCAACTACATCCCGCTGCCGGCCGGGGCAGTCCGGAGGGCCGTCGCCGCCGTCGAGCCCTACGCCTTCGACCGCATCTACGGGTTCATGTTCGACCTGGCGATCCCCGAGGGGGCAAAGGAGGCGGTGCGGCGCTCGGCGGATCGCTACCTGCGGATGATCGGGGCCGAAGGTGACGGGGCATGAACTCCGCTCCCCGAAATCGGCGAACTATCCTGATCCGTCTCGCCCTGCTCGGCCTGACAGTGGTGCTTGGGATCGGCTCCCGGCGCTTCGCTGCCCATTTTCCGGACTTCGTGGTGGCCTACGCCGGGGACACCTTCTGGGCGACGGCGGCGTTCCTGTGGATCGGCCTGCTCCTGCCCCGGGCCTCGACGAGGCATGTCGCCGCCCTGACGCTGCTCGTCTCGCTCCTGGTCGAGGTCGGCCAGTTGTACCACGCCCCCTGGCTCGACACGATCCGCCGGACGACCCTCGGCGGGCTCGCCCTGGGCCACGGCTTCCTCTGGTCCGACCTGGCCTGCTATGTCGTCGGTGTCGGCCTGGGCGCGGGGATCGAGGTGATCTGGAGGTCGCAGGCGTACTCAAGCAAAGGCATCAGTCGGGTGTGAGCGGAATGCCGACTGGCCCGGCTACTCGCTGATGTCCTCGCCTTGGAGGTCGGCCCGGTACGAGGGTACGTCCCGCTGGGTTAATAACCGGTGTGGATGCGAGCGGAGGGGCCGGCGGTCGACCCTGGGCTTTGGCTACTTCGGGGGGCAGGTGTGGTTCATAACCCAGAGGGTCGTTCGCTACTTAAGGGTTCCCCGCATCACCAGTTGATAAGGACGCTCGTCTCGTTGTAGTAACTTTGTGTACCCGCTGCCAGGAATCCTTTCCTCCAGGCCGCCATCCCGGCGGAATCCTTGCCGCAATATTCGGAATGGAACAATTCTTCACTAATCAATTAGGGCTAGGAGGCTCAGGCCGGGATGGGCGGAACAGACGACCGGGCCGTCTTGATAACCCAGCAGGAGTTGCAAAATCGAGAACTCCTCCCTGGTATTAGCACCGACGAAAGTTGGGTCCCCTCGGTCGTACACGTTATCAAGCTACGGGTATCCGGGCTCGCTGCCTCCGGGCGCCCCGGCCTCCAGGGGTCCCGGTGCCGCCGAAGTGGGGTAGGCCGGGCGACCCTCCGACCGGCTCTGCCCGGAGTTCGACCTCGCCGCCATGGGTCTTGCCTGACAGGCCAAGTGCCACCGGGAGAAGGTGAGGAAGAGGATGTTTTCTCCGGGGCCAGGACGGGGGCAAGCGCCCCGGGCACGGCGCCGGAGTTCGCTCCGTCGATGAGACGAACCCGACTTGAGGCGTCCCACCCGATGGCGACCCGCATCCCGCACCACCTCCCTGCGATCTCCTCGGCCTTTCGGCACCGTGAGGATTCTAGCCACCCCTGGGGCCGCCGACCCGGCTCCACCGGGCCGGGAGGGGAGCCGGTGGAGGTGCGGATGGAGGTCGTCGTCGAGGTCGATGAGGATTACTCATCGACCTCCCGTCATTTCGAAATGATCCGGGTACCGCCCCGGAGCGCCGTTCACCGGAGCCCATCCCGGGGCGAGGGGATTCTGCGCGTTCACAAGGCGCCTCGGTTCGAACTCCTTTCCCCCATAACGACCGAGCCGGCCACGATGGTCCGGTGCCACTGACATTCATCAACTGCGGAGTCACAGCGATGTCGAGCCGCCGCGCTCAGAAGGACGCCCGGAAGCGTCCCCACACGAAGAACATCCCATCCCTCAGCCCGATCCCTTATCCCGCAGACCAAGCACAGATCGCCGAGGCCGCCCATCGGGCCGTCTGCGAGGTCACCGGGACCGACGGCTTCGGCAAGTGCCTCGCCTACGCCGTCGCCGGGTACGCCCTCCTGGGGGACGCCGGTTACATGATCCAGGCCGGAACGCTGACGATCGTCGCCGACCCCTCCAACCCCGCCGGCGCCGGGCTGATCCGGATGGACGCCAGCAACGGCGGGTTCGATCGGGGCGAATATCACGCCTGGCTGGCCCGCCAAGTCGGACATCGCGTCGAGGTCGTGGACCTCGCCGCACGCCACTACCGCCGCTACGTCAACGAGGTCAACCCGGTCAGCGATGCGATCACCCTGCCGGGAGGTGGCGCCCTCTGGGTCATCGACCGCACCGAGGACCGCATCCGTTGGACTCGCCCCGGTGAGCCTCCCACCTTTGTCTGGACCGAGGACGGGCATGCCGAGGGGCTTGCCTACTTCATGCCGGACGTGGAGGCGTGCCTGTCGGCGTGGTCCGTGGTTGCCCGAGACCCCATGTTTCACCACCTCCGGGAGTCGGCACGCCGTCACATGGCGGCGTTGACGCCAGATTCCCTCCACGTCGCCTGACCAACATGTATTCGGCGTAGAAGGCCGCCGGGGATGACGACCTTGCGGCCCCTTTTCACCGAGTTGACCAGCAGGTCGGCATGCTCCTGCGGGACGGTCGTGTCGTGCTCGCCCCAGATCGCCAGCACCGGGGCCGTGATCCGATCCAGCATCTCCTGGTGCTGCGTGATGCCCACCGGGGCGACCGCCACAAAGCCGGCGACCCGCTCCGGGTCTTCCGTCACCAGCGGCAGGGCGAACCGCCCGCTCATCGACGGCGAGACGACCACGGGCTTCTCGACCTTCAGCAGGTCCAGCAGGACACGCAGCCAGGTCCGGTACGTGCCCAGGCTCGGCGACGACTTGCCGTAGCCGGGCAGGTCCACGGCGTTGGCCCGGTATCCGGCCCCGGCCAGCGTATCGAGGGTGCCGATCTCGGCCCAGGTCGCCGAGGAGAAGCTGGCCCCGTGCAGCAGGACGACCGGGCGACCGCCCTCGGGGCCGCCGACGAGGTAATGGACCCGACCGCCCTCGACCTCGACCCAGCGGGACTGGTGCTCGCTCATGGTCGGTTCCCTCAGCACTTCAGCCGCCGCAGTTGTTTGTTGATGCCTTCGAGGTCGAACGCCTCAGGGTCGAACTCCCCGCCGGCCCACTCCAGCAGTTCCTCGTGCTGCTCGTGCCCCGGGTCCCGGATCGCGTCGAAAAACTCGGCGTAGCCCCACGGCCCGCCCACGTCCTCCGGAGGGCAGGCCCGCTTGCCGTCCACGCAGGCCGGGTACGCCAGGCCCTCCCCCGGCGGCAGGACCTTCTCGACCAGGACCTCGTGGTCCCAGTTGTCGCCGAAGTCGTAGGTGTAGCCAAACCTGGCCTTCTCCCTGGGGATGATGTCGCTGAGCCTCACCCGGCCGGCGTCCTCCATGTCGAGTTCGGCGGCGCCCCTCGGGTCGGTGTAGCTCTCGTCGCCGACCTCGAAGGAGTAGAGGTGGTAGTTCGCCCAGCCCATGGCGACCTGGATGGCCTCGTGGAGCTTCGCCAGCGAGCAGTCGGGGACCTGGAGCCGCCGCCAGACCGGCGGGCGGATGTCCCGGAGCGTGACCTTGAGTTGGTAGACGGTGCCCGTCACCTGCGGGGACTTCGTCCCGGCCGGCTTCTCCTCCTTCGGTGCCCAGGTCCACTCGGTCCGGATGTCGAGATCGCGCCGGACCTTGTAGTAGAGGGCGCTGCTGATCTCGCCCGGGTGACCGGCCTTCGCCCAGCGGCGGTTGATCTGCCCGAGGTCGAGGTCGGGGTTCTTGTCCAGGGCCTTGCGGAGGAAGTCCGACTTGGTGACCCGTTTCTCGACCTTCTTCCTGGCCATGCATCCCTCCGATCGTACGAGGGGGTTCCTGGGGGCCGAAGCTGCAACTCAGGCAATTGCCGCCGGGATCACCGACCGGGGCCTTCGGCGGTCGCCTGGGCCGCCCGGATCGCCTCGCCGGCCCACGACAGCAACGCTTCGGGATCGTCCAGCACGTCCGGGGGCACCTCGTAGTACGACTTGAGCGTCTGCCGCTCGTTGGGCCGGAACGGTTCCAGGCCCCTGGCCACGTAGTCAGGCTTCGACTGCTCGTCCACCTTGAGGTAGAGCCGGTCCCGGAAGGCGATGCCGAAGATGAACTCCCGCCAGTAGAGCCCGTGCCCGCCGAACATCGCCCTGCGGGAGAGGTCGCCCAGGGGGCTCAGGCGCTCCAGGATGAAGTCCTTGAAGTCGTGTCCGTCCATCGTGCATCACCCGATCGCCTCGCCCGCCGACTCATGGCGCCATCGTACCGACTGCCCGAGGCCATTGCCCATCCGATGCGACCGGCCGGGGGAAGGGCGGCCAGAGAGGCGTCGGGAGCGCGAACCCTGTGCCGGCGAGTTGCTTCCGTCTGGAAGCCGGCCTACGGTTCCTCTCCGTGGCCAAAGTTGCCCAGGAGCGAGGTCGAGCGAGAAGCGGACATGGGCAGTGCGTCGGAGCGAGACAATCGGATCGAGGCCCTGAACGGGCTGCTGGAGCGGCTCTGTTCCCCGGACCTGACCCTGGCCGAGGCCAAGGACCTGCGGGGACGACTCGCCGGACTGGTCGACCGGCGTGATGGCACACCGGTCGACGGCAAGTCGGCGTGACGCCGGAAGCCGGTCGATCCTCAGATAACCAGCCGGTCCGAGAGCCTGGGACCGCCCGCATCCCCCCACCGGGCCAGGATCGACACCTCCCGATCGGTCGGCCACCGGTTGAGGCGCCTCCGCACCTGGACGACCTCCCGACGCTCGTTGCCGACCTCGATCGTCGCCCGGCGGGCCAGCCGCCCCGGCTCGACCCGCTCCCGCAGCGACCAGATCGAGGACCTCCCCGTGGCGCAGGCCCCGGCATAGGACCCGACGCAGTGGCGCATCGCCCGGCCCTCCTCCCGCAGGTCCTCGGCGGTGAGCAGTTCGACGACCTCGAACCGTCTGATGTCCTCGCCCTCGCCGTCGTCGCAGGCAAAGGGCGGGATGCCGGACGGCCCCCAGGACGAGGCCGTGATGCTCCGGTCTTGGGCGAGCGACCGGTGCCAGTCGCCGGCGGCCCGCAGCAGGGACTCGGGCGTCCTCCCCCTCATGCTGAGGTTCGGCCTGGGCGGCGATGGGGCCGGCTGCCCCGGTCGTTCGGGGCTCGTGGGCGGGAACTTCTGGTGCCGGAGGTAGTCGATGATCGGGCCGTGGTGAACCGGGTCGAGGCCGGGATGGGCGACGAAGAACCGCAAGACCTCCCGCCAGAACCCCTCGGCGCCGAAGTCCGTCCCGATCGGCGTGGCCAGGATCGAGCGGACCAGCCGCTCGTCGCCGCCGAGGTCCCGGACCACCGCCCAGCGGAAGGCCGAGGAGATGTCCAGGTCGTCGGGGGCTTGGAGGAAGTGGTGGGCCTGCTTCTTCGTCAGGGGGAAGGGCAGGCCCTCGGCCGTCCGGATGTTCTTTCCCCGGGCGACGTGCAGATACCAGCCCTGCTGGACGACCGCATCGGGGGTCAGCCCGGCCGTCCAGGCGGAGTCGAGGAAGTGCGGGACCTCATAGGCCGCCGTCAGGTGCCGGAGCAGCGAGCGGAACTGCCGCAGGGCGTTGTGGCTGCGTGCCCGCCACCGCCCGAGGGGCCGCAGCCAGTCCCGACGGCGAGCGGACAGGGCGAGCAGCGCGGCGGCGTAGCGGGACGCCTCCTGGTCGGCCAGCAGGTCGGTCTCCCGCCGGCAGAATGCCAGCAGGTCCCGGAGGGCCTCGGCGTCCGGCCGGGCCGGGGAGCGGTCGAAGTCGCCCCGGCGGATCGCCCCGAAGAGGCCGGCGACGATGCCCGCCTCGGAGCGGAGCGGCATGTGGACGGCCCGGCCCTCTTCGAGCATCCGGAGGGCCGCCTCCGGGTCGTTGAGCAGCCGCTTGGCCTGCCGGAGGACGCCCTCGGCGGCGGCCCTGCGGGCGGGGGCCCGGTCCCAGGATGACTTTCGCCTCGGCTTGGTTTTCCCCATCGGCCCCTTGGCATGGCATCGGGCGGCGTCGGTCCCTTTGGGGATCGGACAGGCGTCGGTGATCCGAGGTTCGCCTCCCACGCCCGGCCTCGGTCGTGGCAACTGCCATGGCGGGTTTGTCAGGGCCGTCCGGTTGGCGAACCCATCGCAATCGCACGCCCCCGGTTCATCGCCGAAGCCCTCGCCGTTCCCGGGGGGAGGCCGCAGCTCACCTCGTCGCCACGCCCCGGTACATCGAGCCGAGCAGCCTGGGTGTCCGCTCCAGCAGGAACCGGTCCACCTCGACGTGCCCGAAGGGCTGGCCCCGGACCACAGCCTCGACATCCAGGTCCAGGCGGCAGCCGTCGGCCAACCGCCGCTGGATGGGGGTCAGCCGCCGCTGCCAGCGCCGGACGCCGGGGTCGTCGCCCAGGCCGTGCTCCAGGAAGAGGAACCGGCCCCCGGGCCGGAGTACCCGGTAGACCTCGCCCAGCGCCCGCCCGACCTCGGCGATGCTGCACAGCGTCCAGGTGCTCACCACGCAGTCAAATGTCTCGTCCTCGAACGGCAACGCCTCGCCGCCGAGCGCCCGCAGGTCCACCTCGATGCCGGCTCCGGCGATCCGCCGCCGGGCGAGCCCGGTCATGCCGGGGTTGGGATCGACGGCGGTGATCCGCCGGACGTGCTCGGGGTAGTACGCCAGGTTCAGGCCCGTGCCGAAGCCGATCTCCAGAACGTCCCCGCCCACGCCGACCAGGACCTCGCCCCGGAGCCGCGCCATGTCGGGGCGCCGCATCGCCCGGTCGCAGAGGCGGGGGAAGATGTGGCGGGCGTAGAGCCCCATGGCATGATCACAAAAAGTAGTGCCCGGTGAGCAATCGGGGCTCAATCTTTTGAACCCTGTTCTAGAGCGCAGTCTCCCTCAAGCTGGATGATTGTTGGATCGGCATTGACATACTTCTTTCGTCTTACACCGACAAACTCGACATGGACCTTCCCATTCCTGACAGGACCTAGCGTCAGCTTTCTGACGTGTTCGATCACCCCCCCTGCCTTCAGCATGAAGATGGCTCCCAAACGAGCGAGCTTCAGAAAGTTTACTCCTTTTCCTCTCTGCTCATTGTAGATAACCTGGATAATGCAGTCATTGACCGTGACGGGGGTGCTAACCCCCCGTATCTGCGCCTCCAAAAATGCCTCTTCGAGCATAGCAATATCGCCCGAAGGTCTCTTATTGTCATCCAAGGGAGGAGGGTCATTGAGTAGGATTCTCCCGGCCCTCATCCGAGCAATTTCATCTGCCGTGTATAATTTGCCTTGTGTTTGTACACTCATCTCCATGGACCCGCCGCCATATTCGACCGGCTCGGGAGCAAGAACGACTGTCCAGAGTTGCTCACCACCTTCGGAAACGGATTCGACTTCTCGAACGGTAACAATCCATGCGTCATTCCCATGTGCGAAGGGAACGGGCTTGCTCCTTCCATAATGGTGAGGGCGAAGCGAAGCCATTGCCGCATCCACTTCGGCGGATTGAGAGGGAACCTCGGCCGTTATCGTCCCATCACGGTTCTGCCGGACCGTTTTCGCCTCCAAGAAACTATCGCCGAGGAGCGCCCAGCGATCCGAAGAATCCACTTTCGTTCTTGTGGAGGAGCTAGGCGCCTTGGAGTGTTTGGTCTTATTCGGCCCCTTGCCCTTGTTGGCTATGGATAGTTGGGAAGTCGGTGCGGCTTTCCGACTCGAACCGGATTTGCGAGACGACGCCGGCCTCGATGTCAACTTTTTGACAATCCCACTTAACTGGACCGACAACTTGGCTTGTAACTCGTCGACCGTGGAATAACTCTCCGTCAAGCCCTTCTGCTGAATCTCCTCCTTGAACTGATGGATCAGCTTAATCTGGTCCGGGTCAATTCCTTTGATTGGAACCATGCCTTCGAAAAAGTACACCACGACGTACTTTCCGACTCTCATGAACTCACGTATTTCTTCGATGGTACCAGAGAGTTCCTTGCCGGTCGGACTTCCCGCTCTCGCCCGAAAGATTGCAATGAGACAGTCGGACTGAGGGATCAGTTCTTCATTGATCATTCCCTGGGGACGGCCATCTAAGCCGGGTGTAGAATGCGTTTCCCACTTCACCGGTTCGACCCATAACCCTTGGGCTTTGTTGGCCGCATTCCACTTGAGTATGGTATCAGTGATTGCTTGACGCTCCTCAGTAGCATCGCCAGGCGATCCAATCATCGCTCCGATCCGTCGGTAGGACTCGGACTTCTTCTTGCTCATTTGTCTTTCTGCCTCAATGGTGTTCCATTCATGCTACTTCGATTGAATGCTTGCCTTGCTAGAGGTCACGTCATCCCCAGCGCCTTCAATGCCGCCATCAGCGGGTCGGAGAAGAACACCGGGTCGACCCGCTCGATGATCTCCAGGAAGTTCCGCTTGTTCTCCAGCGGCACCAGCGCCCGCCGCGCACCGTTGTCCATCGCCATCTGGAGCGGCTCGGCCAGCGAATGCACCGACTTGATGTTCCCCAGGACCACCAGGGCCGGCAGCGAGGGCAGTTCCTCGGCCTCGATAGCCCCAGAGATACCGTACAGACCTCCGGGCCGCCGAGGTCACCATCAAGGTAGAAGTCCATCGGCGGCGCGTCGAGCAGGGTCGGCTGGTGCCAGTTGAACCGGCCTGGGGTTGGCCCCTCCCGGATGATTACCGGCCCTTGTGCTCCTCGAATCCGAAGAAGTACCTCGGCGAATGCTGGAACATGACGCTGCCGACCACGCCGTCGCTCAGGCGACGGACCTTGGCGAAGGGCGCCTTGATCCCGATGACCTCGAACTCGCTCGTCAGTTGGCCGGTGTCCCAGACCTGGCCGTGCTCGGCTTCGAGCGCCTCCCGGCTCCCCGGCCTGGCGTTGATCTCGGAGAGCATCTGACGACGGATGCCTTCGGTGGCCTCGGCCATTGTCGCTCCTTCCTGGTGCAGGTCCGGTCTGCTGCACCACATCGACCGATGACGCTGTGGGCCACGCCGCCGGCTCACATCTCCGATCATTATAAGGCATGCCGGGTATTCGGGTCAAAGCGGATGTTCAGTGGCCGGGCCCCGTGTCTCGGGCCACGAGGTTCCCCTGCCGATGGGATCACTGCACGCCCAACGCCTTGAAGACCGCATCGGACGGGTCCGAGTAGAAGCCGGTCTGGAACTTGGCGAATAGCTCGCCGGGGATCGTCGGGATGTCCCGCACGCTGGCCATCGGCAGCAGCACCCGCTTTGCACCGGCGTCGAAGGCCACCTGCAACGACTCGGCGAGGTTCTCGACCGGCACGATGCTGCCACCGAGGCTCATGCTGCCCAGGACGACCATCTGCGGCTGGAGCGGCCTGCCCAGCACCCCGGAGCAGAGGGCGACGAAGGCCGCCAGCGTCATCGCCGTCGTCGCCCCGGTGTTGTGCAACTCGACGACGTGCAGGTGGTAGTCGTGATCACCCGCCTTGATCGAGGCGCTGATCCGCCCGGCGTTCGCCCTGAAGTAGTCGAAGCCGACCTTGATCGCCTCCTTCGCCCCCGTGCTGGAGCCCAGCCCCGAGGTCTTCAGCGACCCGCCCCCCGCCGTCACCTGCGTCTCGATCCGGTACAGACCCAGGTGGCCGGCGCTCCCCGTGGCGACCGTGTGCATGACCCCGGGGCTCAGCGGGCCGTCGGGGATCAGCGAGCCGCCGCCCTGCTCGGGGACGCCGATGAACCGCTCCTCCAGCGTCTCCTGGTCGGTGTAGCTGAAGTGGACATCGTAGAACTCCATGCCGCCGATCTTCTTGAGTTGCTCCTTGACCCGCCTCCGGGCCTCCAGGGCGTATTCCAGGCAGCGCCGGACCGCCTCCTTGTCGTACTCCTCGTGCGGGTAGAGCAGCTTCAGGAGGCCCGAGGCGGTGTGCCGGACGGCGATCGTGTCCCGCTGGTTCAGGTCCCGGCCCAGCCGGAAGTGCCGGCTGATCGCATCGCCGAAGTTCCGCTTCCGCATCTCCCGCAGGAACTCGGCCAGGTAGTCGACGATCAGCCCGTAGCGGTCCGTGAAGAACTCGGGCCGCATCTTGGGGATTTCCCAGCCCGGCACGTAGGCGTGGAAGCGGTCGAAGAACGCCGAGTCGATCATCGCCTCGGGGAACGGGGCGAACAGGTGGCTGGTCTTGACCAGCGTGTCCACCGGCTGGTTGACGTTGCCGACGAAGACCATCGAGGCGTAGGCGTTGATCGAGTCCCGGCCCCGGGCGAAGGAGCCCGACGCCATGTAGTCCTTCATGATCTGCACGCCGTCCTTGTCCTTGAACGAGATGCCCGCCACCTCGTCGAAGGCCACCACGTCCCACAGGCCGACCAGCCCCACCGAGCGCCGGGCCATGTTGTAGAACAGGTTCGCCACCGTCGTCTGCCCGCCGGAGACCAGGATGCTGTTCGGGCTGATCTCCTTGTAGATGTGGCTCTTGCCCGTGCCCCGGGGGCCGAGTTCGCAGAGGTTGTAGTTGTTCTCGATCAGCGGGACCATCCGGGCCAGCAGGTGCCACTTCACCCGCTCGTCGAAGTTCGCCGGCTCCATCCCGGTCGACCGGAGCAGCGCGTCGATCCACTGGCCCTCGGTGAAGGCCCGCCTTGCCTCGAACAACTCCTCCATGTCCATGTTCGGCATCTGGATCGGCTTCAGGTCACGCAGCAGGAACGGCGAGCCCTTCTGGTCCTCCTCGTAGAAGTACTCCAGCGTGGCGATGCACCAGATTCCGCCGACCAGCAGCTTCTCGAACTGCTTGACGTAGCCGCTGCCGACCTCGATCCCCTTGACGCCCAGGTTGCTCAGCAGGGCCTCGTACACGTCCCGACGCTCGTTGAGCGCCACGGTCACCTTGTCGATGACCTTCAGGCTGCCCCGCTCCCGGATCAGCGACTTGACCTTCTCGGCCTCGTCGGGCCGGACGTAGTTCTCGGACAGGACCCGCTTGACCGTCCTGAGCCCGTCCTCGATCACCGCCTCGTCGCTGGAGGCGCAATACGACCCGAGCAGGTACTCCAGGACGTAGACGGGGACGTTGGCCCCCTCCTTGACCAGCTTGGTCAGGTCCTTGCGGACGACCTTGCCCGGGAAGTGCCGGGTAAGCAGGTCGTCCAGGTCGGGGCCGATCGCCCTGTCGTCGGCGTCAGAAGTCATCGGTGAAGGCCCGGTCGATGGTCACGCCCACGCCCTGCTGCTCGATGCCCGTCTCGGCGTCCCGCAGCACGAGCCGGTAGGGCGTCTTCTTATTGTAGGGCCGCTCCTGCAAGACCAGTTGCACCCACTTCTTCCGCTCGTCCATGTCCCCGGAGGCACTGTCGAAGGTCACCGACTCGACGTTGGTCACCGGCTCCTCGCCCTCGTAGACGGCCACCTTCAGGGTGACCGGCCTGACCCGATCGCCGACCGGCTCCATCTGGAGCAACTGGAAGCGGTGCCGGGCGGTGGTGATCCGGTGGCTGCCGCCCAGGACTTGCACCGAGACGGGCCGGGCCTTGGTCTCCTGGGCCGCCTTGCCCCGGACGTGCCGGACGGTCAGCACGGGGACGACGACCTCCTGGGGCATGGCCCCGCCGTGGATGAACCGGGCGCCCCCGACGAAATGGAAGCGGTTGGCCCCCTTGGGCACCCAGAACTCCATGTCGCCCTCGGCCCCCGCCGTGGCCTGCGTACGACCATGATACACCGCAGGTTGGTCGGGGAGATTCCTCCCCAGGAGGTACCGCTTCTTGGCGAGGACCGTGCCCTCGGGGCGGTCTCCGAGCTTGCTCCGGTCGGTCTCCCCGGGCATGGTCTCGGTGAAGAGGAAGCCGTGGTCGGCGGTCACGACGACGTAGTGGCCGTTGAGGTTGTTGACGACGTAGCCGACCAGGGCGGCGAGCGCGTCGATGGCCTGCCGCACGGCCTGGAAGGTCTCTCCCTCGGTCTTGGCGTCGTCGCCGGTGGCGTCGACCTTGTTGTGGTAGATGTAGACGACCCGGCTGTCCCGGACGAACTCCCGCCCCTCGTCCTTCTTCTTGGCCAGCAGTTCGTCGGCCTTGCACGCCATGCCGCCCACGGCCTTGAGGATCGCGTCCCGGTCGCCGGCGCCGCTCGGCCTGCCGTCCACCAGCACGTCCTTGTCCTTGTAGGCCAGGGACCCGTGCGGCAGGAGGGCGGCCATGCCCAGGGCCGTGTACGACGGCAGGACGCCAAGCTGGGAGGAAAGCGTGGCCTCGAAGCGGTACCGGCCGTTGAGTTCGGCGGCCAGTTCCCGGGCCGCCTCGTAGCGGAAGGCATCGCTGATGATCACGAAGGCCCGGCGGTTCTCGGCCTCCTCGACCCAGGGCAGGACGTGCCGGACGTAGAATTCGTGCTGGTTCGGGAGGAAGTCGATCCGCCACCTGCCGAGAAGGCCGCCGGGGGGCTCCAGGAAGCGGCCCCAGGCCAGGGCCAGGGCTGTCAGGTACCAGTTGACGTAGCAGGACTCCAGGGCCGCCCGCAGTTCCTTGAGGATGTTCCAGCCCTCGGACTCGGCCAGGTCGGCGGCCTCGCAGAAGAGTCGGTAAAGCTGGTCGAAGCGGTGAAGCTCCGTCTCGTAGGCCCGGTAGAGGGCCCCGGCGTCCGGGTAGTCGAAGCCGGCCTGGTGGCGGTTCCGGAGGTCGAAGAACTCGGCGGCGGCCACCAGGGCGTCGTAGACGGCGTGCAGCGCCCGGCGGGGGGCGGCCGGGGAGCCGGCGACCGCCGTCGAGGCCCAGTGCCCGGCCTGCCGGCGGCGGGCGACGGCCCGGATCGCGTCGGCGTCGATGGTCTCGGCGGTGGACTGGACCCGCTCCCGCAGGCAACTGGCGATGCGTTTCTCCACGCAGAGGAAGGTCATCACGTCGCCGAGATGCTCGACATCCAGCCCCGGCAGGTGCTCCTCGACCTTCAGGACCGTCGCCGCCTCGGCCGAGAGCCGGTCGTAGCTGCTGCCCCGGCTGCTGCTGTCGCGCCACTGGGCCAGGCAGACGACGGCGTTGGGCCAGCCCGTGCTCGGGAGGAGGAGGGAACGGAGGGCCTGGGGCACGTCGGCCTTGAGGCGGTGGGCGTAGTCGGTGAGCATCAATCGCAGCAGGAGGTTCTTCGGGCTGGGGCCCTCCTCGTGGTAGCCGAAGGTGGCCCGGACCATCTGCCAGAAGGGGGCGTCGAGGTCGAACTTCTCCATCTGGGCCCAGCAGTCGGGCGGGCGGTCGAGGTCCACGTCGTCGCCGGCCTCGGTCCAGGCGTGGAAGACGGTGCGGACGATGTTGAACAATTCGGGCTGGTCGGCCCTGGCGACGACGGCCATCATCTTGCGGTCGAGGTCGGCGGCCGTGTCGTCGGGGGCGACGAGGGCCTTGAGGCGCCCGAGGCGCTCCTTGCTGTCGAGGAACTTGCGGCGTTCGGCGAGGTGGAGCCGGAGGCCCTGGTTGTGCAATCCGAGTTGCTGGAGCAGGATCGAGGGGCGGTCGGCCCGGAAGCTGCGGCTGTAGAGGCGGATGTCGAGGAGCCAGTCGTCCTCGTAGTCGGGCTCCTCGGCGGGCGAGTAGAGCAGGAACTTGCCTTCGGGTTCCTCCCGCTCGATGCGGACCTTGGCCTCCAGCGCCCCGATCCGGTCCAGTTCCAGCTTGGTCACGCCGTCGAGTTCGAGCAGCCGGAGGGTGGTCTGGAACTCTCCCTCGGGGTCGTTCCAGAAGACGACACGGTGTCCCTCCTCCTCGAAGAGGCGCTCCAGGGCAGCGGTGATCTGGTCCAGGTCGCTCATAGGTTACTCTGCTAACCCAGGCCAAGGATGTATCCCTCGAACTTGACCTGATCAATAAAATCAATGCCGTCGTAGCGGCCAAAAGGATGCTGCGTAATCCGAAACAAGTGAGCTAATTCGCCGGCTCGCTGCGCGTTGACGAGACTGGCGAGTACACGCCAAGCATCCTCGTCATGAGGGTCAATCCAGGGGCCTAGCTGATTACAGCCCATGCACTGCTTTGGCTCGTACTTCTTCTTGGCTTTTTTCTTCTTGTCCGCTTGCTGGCCCGACGAATTTTTTCGCTGTTTGCCCTTTGACTTAGGGTAGGGTGCGTTGCAGTGCGGGCATAGAAGAGGAACAGTCAATGCAGGATAACTTTCCGCAAGAACGTGCTTCGATGAATCTGGGCTGATCGTCTCGTGTGGCCAAATCTCGAAGTCAATGACTCCCTGGTCTCTCAAGCCAAGTAGAAGATCAAGACAGTAAAGCCCCGTAATTGTATGGAAGGCAACCGCCGGCCCGTACCCCATGTACCATTGGCTAATTGCTTGAGGAGAAGCCAATTCCGCTAAACGGTAATACCCGACTTGGCGGTCGATGTAAAAATGGCGATCGGAACGGTCATAGTCTATTCGATAGGGGCCGTGACCGCCGAATTGAGGCATTCCATTAATTGCAGATGCAGTAGCCCTTGCGGTCTTGTATGATTGATATAGGGCCCCAAGACGACTAACCATCTTCCTCCATCCAGAAACAGAGAATATCGCCAGATCTGAATTCCACGGGAGGCCGAACCCGAAGTCTACAGCCACAAGAGTTGGGCGAGGCTCTTTCAAACGCTCCACCAACCATCTCCGACAGGACTTACGAGACCAATCCTCCAAGTCCTCCAGGCCCACAATGGAGAGTGCGTCCTCAGTCGCGTCGTAGAGAGCGACACCGAGATCGACCTCCTCGGTCTCTATATCTGCTCCAGACCAGTCAATCGAGATGATACGCTCGAACGAGAGGGCAGTCATTCGTCGCCACCTCCCCCAGTGACCGCCTTGACCTCAGCCAGCAGGGTGCCGAACTTGCCGTAGTTGACCTTCACGCCGTCGTCCAGGTCGAGGGTGATCCTCTGGTCGGCGTGGTGCTTGAGCACCTCGTCGAAGGAGAGCAGTTCGGCCTGTTGCTTCTTGAGGTCGTCCTGTTCCTTCTGGAGCTTGTGGCGGCGGGAGGTCGAGGGCGCCTGGGCCTTGTCGCCTTCGAGTCGCTCGATGCGGGCGGCGATCTGGCCCTGGAGCGGGATGACGTACTCGGTCCGCATCCGGGCGAGCGTGCCCTCGTGGTAGCGGTGCAGGTAGACGAGGCACTGGAAGGCCCGACGCCTGCCGCTGGAGAACAGCCAGTAGATGGGGCGCCGTTTGTACCAGCGGAGGTGGTCCTTGTAGAACCCCGTGGCAAGGTAGCGGCGGATC
Organism: Tautonia plasticadhaerens; assembly: GCF_007752535.1. Taxonomy (GTDB): domain Bacteria; phylum Planctomycetota; class Planctomycetia; order Isosphaerales; family Isosphaeraceae; genus Tautonia; species Tautonia plasticadhaerens. Next base: position 6,764,650 of record NZ_CP036426.1, on the reverse strand, counting down.
GTGTCCCGGGACCGCTCGCCCCGGGAGGGGTTGAGGGCTTCGGCGATGAACGCCAGGTTCTCTTCGAGGTGCTCCCCGGGCCAGGCCGCGCCGACAAACTGCTCGATGCGGCTCGCCGCGTCGTCGGGGATGCCCCAGTCGGCTTCGAGAAGGGGGACGATGCCGTCGTCGTCGGCGGGGAAGGTCGTGTGCTGATCGGGGTCGAAGCCGACGTTGCCGCCTTGGGCATAGACCAGCCCCGGCTTGTCGAGGCTGTAGCGGCCCATGACGCATCCGATGGCGTAGGAGATCAGCCGCTTGATGTCCTCTTCCCGGTTGGGGCGGTAGAGAGTGATCTGGTCGTCGGGGACCTCGGGGGAAAGCTCATCCCGAAGACCATAGGCTTCGATGAAAAGGCGGCTATTCTCAAATTCCAAGATTTTCATGCGTTGGAAGCGGCCCAAGTATTCTTTCTCGGCGGCCTCTTGAGACTGATGTGCCTTGATCGCTCTGTGTCGAAGTGCGGGGAGGACCTGAAAGCTCCAAGAGGTCTCGAATGAGTCCCAATCTTCTCGTGCCAGTTCGATGGCGATACGAACTGTATGCTCCGTCGTCGCCTGACTCTTGGTATCCATCTCCAGCACTGGCAAGTCTTTAATATTGCCGACCTGATTCTCTGTCGTAGGATTTGTTGCATCCAGTATGTGCTTGGAAACAGGGCTTGCAAGGAGGCCGAGGATGGTGTGAAGCTGGTCCTTCCTGGAGAAGCAACTTGCTCCCTTGACATCAAACAGAAATCCGGGGTCTGTGTAGCGCACTCCAAAGTAACCATAACTGGTAGTCGTCCATGTAACTCCTTCCCTGAAGTAGTAGTTCTGATTTCGCACGACAGACCTGGGAGTATTTGCTCGGATCGCCTTCCCGTCAGCCTCCCAGTTCACAACCCAGATGTTGTTCCCGAACCATCTGCGGTATTCGCCTCCTTTGTTGTATGGGAACCACTTCTTCTTACTGGCTTCCGCTTGTTGGCTGTCCACAAGCCCCAGGCCGATTCTCTTGAACGAAACTTCATACCAGATTCTTACAAATTCTTCGTTGCTTCCAGTCTGAAGACCTACACGAGGTTCGGCAATTGTTCCTAGTAGCTTTGCCGAGCCATAGATGTCGAGGGTACTCTTGGTAAGCCAATACGCCAGCGGACTCCCTGGAACTTGGGAGAAGTCAGTGTTGCTTGGCGAGTGGGTTGGCGTAATGAAGAAACGGGCTTCCAGTTCCTCGTTGCTTGTAACACTACCCTGTCTCTCGAAGAGTTTTCTGAACGTGCCTCGATATCCAGACAGCCTGGCGTTCCGATAAACAAAGCTGCAACTGCCAAAGTCTGACCCGAACACCCCACGTCCGTTGTGAATGAAGGTGTCGATCGTTTGGAGTGCCAAGAGACGCTTTCGAACATCCTCGAAGCTCGGAAGGAACATCCAGTTCGGAATCGTGATCATCCCGACGAATCCGTTCGGGGCAACAAAGTCGGAGTTCCTGCGAATGAAACAAGCGTACAGATCAGCCTTGGCGTCTTGGTATTGCTTGTTGATGAACACCTTGAGCGTGCTATCGTAGTATTTGCTGCCCATATAAGGCGGATTTGCTAACACGAGATCGTACGAACCGGCCAGCATCCGGGTTTGCTCGATGACGGGAAGGAAGATGGCCGCCGTCCGGCTTGCGATCTCACTCGTATGCCCAGCCACCTCCCGGCACCTCTGCTCGATCTGCGGCAGGCGAGCAGCCATTGCCGAGGGCACCTGGATGAGCGAGCCGAACGTCTTGGCATGCTGGAACAAGTCCACAAGGACCGTCACGTCCGTCAGGGAGGTGTACTGCGGGCGGGTCGCCGTCGAGGCAGCCCGGGTGAATAGGTCGTCCTCCGTCTCGAAAAGCTGGCCTGGCGGCGCCGTCTCCTTCGAGGCCGAGACGTTCAGGGCCGCCGCAATGTCCTCGGCGTCCATCCCGTCGGTCTGGACCAGTGCCCGGACCTGCGGCTGAATCTTCTGGTCGAAGATGCGGCGGTCGTCGGCCCGTGCCTTCATCATCAGGGCGAAGGCTGCAAGCTGGGCGGCTCGGTCGTCGATCTCCAAGCCGAAGAGGTTCTTGCCCAGGATCAGACGGGGGATGTCCCTGGCCCGGTAGCCCCGCTCCTGGTAGATCGCCCTGAATAGGTCGTACGCCTCCACCAGGATGTGGGCCGAGCCGCACGCCGGGTCGAGGAACGTGATCTCCTCGGGGTTGAGGCTCGTCGGCGTGATCTCCCGGAGTTGCTCCTGGACCTCGGGCGCCTGCTCGGCGGGCTCGATGTAGTACCTCATCTCGCCCTTGAGCGGCGACTGCGGATAGGTCGCCAGCCAGAGCCGCCCAAGCGTGTTCTGGACGAGGTAGCGGACGATCCACTTGGGCGTGAACCGCTGCGTGGCCGCCGGGATGTCGGCGCTGGGGACGACCTTGCCGATGACCTCCTCGTAGCGCTCGGAGATGTATGCCTCGTAGAGCCAGCCGATGATCTCGACCTCGCCCCAGTCCTCCTCGTCAATCCCGGCCACGAGCTTGCGGATCGACGAGTCGGAGTGCAGCAGGCCCTCCGGCAGGACCAGTTCCGTCTCGTCGTCGATCTTCTCGAACAGGAACGGCATGGCGTCGTGCAGGGCGTTGCACTGGGCCACCAGCAGCAGCCGGTAGAGTTCGCCCTCCTTCGTCCCCTCCAGCTTCAGGTCGATGACCCGCTGCCGCTTCAGGCCCGGCAACTCGACATGCTCGGCCTTTTCGAGCACCTCCGGGGTCGCCTTGCCCTCGGGGTGGCTCAGGACCCGGTAGCTTGCCCCGCCCTCGCCGTTCTCCAGGTAGTCGTGCAACTCCATGAACCGGATGGCGACCAACCGGTTGAACCACGTATAGGCCAGCGCCTCCATGGTCCGGTCGAAGCCGTCCCGCCCGATCCGCTCCTCCAGCGCCCGGCGCTGGGCCGCCACCCGCCGGGGATGGGCCCGACCGGCGATCACCACGGCGTCCCCCTGCTCGACGATCGGCTCGACCTTCTTCGGGGTCAGGCCGAAGTACGCCGCCCGGTCCGTCACCATGCGGATGAAGTCCCGGCGGGCCTGGGGGGCGTAGTTCTTCAGCTTCGTGCGGTTCATGGGCCTACTTGCGACGGGGGGCTCTCGTTCAACAGGCACGACGAATGAGGGGGATTGGGGACCGATGTCCCCCGTGCTGGGACCGAATCACCGAATCTGGATGCGTTCGTCTTTGCCCAGGGCCGCTTCAAGCTCCCTCCGCAAAGAGTCGAGGAAGCCGTTCACGTCGTCGTCGGTCTCCAGGTACGCCGACTTCACCAACTCGGCGGGCCGGACCACCCGCAGCTTCTTGACGGTCGGGGGCGTGACCACCACGGCACCGTTCCCCCGGTCGACGCCCGGTTCCGCCGCCTTGCGGGCGAACTCCTCGATCCGGGCCACTGCGTCGTCGAACTCCCTGACCGCCTCGGCCTCGGCCTGGGTGATGTGGGCCAGGCTCTCCTCCCGCTCCACCTGCCCCTTCAGGCGCTCCAGTGGCTTGAGGCACGCCGCCTTGAGCCCCGGGTCGGCCTGGATCGAGGCCAGGTCGGCGGTCAGGGTGGCGTAGTGGTCGTCGACCCGCCCGACGGCCTGCTTGCGGCGGTCGGCGATCAGGGCCGTGTTGACCGCCCCGACCGCGCCGATGAGCCCCTCGGCGTCCTTGATCATCTCGTAGGGGGCCGGGGCCGCCAGTATCTCCCCGATCCTCCTCAGCGCCGGGCCCGCCTGGGCATCCCGCTCCAGTTCCAGCCGGTTCAGGGCGAATTTCTCCCCGGCCTTGCGGAGCTTCTCCCAGGTCGGCTTCTGGTGGACGTAGAAGTGCTCCAGGTTGTGGTAGTCGTCGGCGAAGTCGAGCAGGTCAGCCCGCAGGGTGTTGAACCGCTCGATGAACTTGTAGCTGTCCATGTCGGTCAGCAGCTTGTTGACGAGCGTCAGGCCCTCGGCGATCTCCTCGGCCCCGGGGTAGCCCCCCGTCTCGGCCAGGGTCTTGTACGTGTTCAGGTTCGCCTGCCAGTCCTTCAGCCGGCCCCGGAGGAACGAGAACAGGGCGTCCTCGCCGTCCGGCCCCATCTCGGCGAATAGCTCCTTGCCGAGGTTCCGGGCGTTCTGGACGGCCTTCGGGTCGGAGGTTTGGCGCCTGATCACCGTGATCTTCCGCCGCTTGGCCGGGGAGGTGATCGCCTCATACGCCCGGTCCATCGGCAGCAACGCCCCGTCCATCATCAGGCCGATCTCGCCCAGGACCAGCAGCCGGGCCACCAGCAGCAGCACCTCCTCGTCCGGCCAGCCGTAGGGCCGGACGGAATACCGCTTCTCGATCAGGTCGTGCAGGACGACCTGCCGGCTGGCCTGGGCGCAGAGGGCGACGTGGCCCCGCACGTCCTCGATGGCCTGGGGGTTGTTCTCCCCGGTCTGGAACAGCATCGCCTCCTTGGCGGTGTCGTTGCTCCGGAGGACGGCCTGGACCTCCTTGAGCGGCTCGGCGGTGAGGCGCTCCAGGTGGCTCATCTTGCCGAAGGTGTTCTGGACGAGGTACTCCATCGCCTCGTCCAGGGCCGCCTGCGGCGTCGTCGCCTTGACCTTGTGCGGTTGGCCCGCCACGAAATACTCGGCTTCGGCGACCATCTCGGCCAGCAGGGCAGCGAGCCGCTTCCGGCGTTCCTGGTTCTCGTCGGCCAGTCCCCGGAAGATGCGTTTGGTCGAGTCTCCCTGGGTGCCGTCGTTCTTCTGGGTGAGATACCGCTCCGTCTGGAGATACGTGCGGATGTCCCGTCCCAGGCTTCCCTCGTTGCCGAGGCGGATCAGGACGATGCCCCCCTCGGCGTTGCTGTCCAGGACGCACTTGCCCTTGTCCAGGTAGTATTCGTAGTCGTCGGCCATCGGCGTGATGACCGAGACGAGCAGCGCCCCGTCCTTCTGGTTGCCGATCGGGTGCCCGTCGCAGCGGCGGTTGAAGTCGAAGTCCACCTTGTTGGCGGAATACCGGTGCTTCCGCTGGCCACGGAGCACCTCGTCGAAGACCAGTTCGCCGAGCAGCTTCGCCTCCGCGCCGCCCGACAACTCGACGAGCTTGATCTCCTTGTTGATGTCCCGCTCCTCGTTGGTGAGGAACGAGTAGAGGTCGCCGTTGCGGCTGATCAGCGTCTCCTTCTCCAGCCGCGCCAGGCCCTCCTCGATCCGCCGCCGCAGGCCCAGCCGGTCGGCGTCGATCCGCTCCAGGCAGAGGGTCACGAGGTTGTCCACGTTCCCCCTCATCTCCTCCACGTAGCGGATCAGGAAGAGGACCTGGAGCAGGCGGATGTCGAACGGCTCCAGGCCCGGGTTCGACTCGGCCTGGTCGATCGTCTTCTTGACCGCCGTGTCCAGGAAGCTCTCGATGGACGGGTAGAAGTCGTGGAGCGGCACCAGGACGCCGACCTCCTCGATGGAGGCGGCCTTGGCCGCCGTCTGGAAGGCGTCGAGCATCGACCGCTCGCCGCGCGCCAGGTGCATCCCCGAGGCCCCGACCTTGCGGATCGCCTCGAATATCTTCTGGACAAGCTGGAACTGGTACGGGGCGAACGGGTAGTTCCGGACGAAATCCTCGCCGTCCCGGTAGGGCCGGAAGGTCATCCCGCAGTCCTTAAACGTCAGTTGGTTCTTGAGGATGTCGCCCTGCGTCTTGTACAGCCCCTCCAGTTCGCCCACGGCCCCGGGCACCTTGGCCAGGAGCCGGGCCTGGATCACCTCATCGACGTTGGCGCTGGAGAGCGACAGCCGGGTCTTGAACCGGCCCTGAATCTTGGAGAAGTCGTTGGCCTTGGAGGTCTTCATCTCCCCCAGCACGGCGTCGATGTCCTCCTGCGACGTGACCACGACCCAGGCCCGGCCCTTGCAGGCCGTGCCCAGGTTCTCGGTGATCGTCTGCAAGTTGAGCATCAGGTGCGAGTCGGTGCCGATGAACTGGCCGACCTCATCGACCAGGAAGATGATCCGGCGTCCCGGCCCCCGGGAGTCGAGGTACTCCCGGACCCACCTGGAGAAGTTCTCGACGGTGATCGAGAAGTTGTCCTCGGCCCCGTCGATCCACTTCTCGACGGCCTGCTGGCTCTGGCCCAGCGTCTCGGCCAGGGCCTTGACGACCTCATCCCGGTTGAACTGGTAGGCGTCCCGCTCGTCGGCCCATTCGGTGCCGGTGTGCCTGCGATAGGCGTCGTGGAACGCCGCCAGCCGCCCCTTGGCCTCCAGGTGGCGCTCCATGTGGGCGATGTGCGGGTGGTCCCCGCTGTAGCCCTGCATCTCGTTGAGGACCTTGAGGAAGACGTACAGGATGGCGTCCCGGCCGGCGCGGTGGTCGGCCTTGCTGTCGATGTTGAAGAGGATGACATCCGTGTCCGAGGCGACGGCCCGCTTGATGTCGCCGAGGAGCATCGCGTCCTTGATCTTGCCGTCGAAGAACTCGACCGCCCGCCGATCCTCGCCGTCGTGCGCGTGGGGGGCGTTCTCCAGCAAGTAGGACAGGACCTTGAGGAAGTGCGACTTGCCCGACCCGAAGAAGCCGGAGACCCAGACGCCGATCCCGCCGGCCACGTTGGGGTCCAGGGGGCGATCCAGGGCGTCGGTGTAGGAGGCGAAGAACTTGCGGAAGTGCCCGTCGAGTTCCCGGGTGACGACGAACTCGTCCAACTCCTGCCAGACGGAGGACTCGTCCAACTGGTCGGCCTTCACGACCCCGTTGATGGGCCGGAAGATGTCGCGTTCGAAGAGGTTCTTGATCAGCACGGCGGCCTCCCCAGCTAGACCAGCTTGAACGCCCGGTAGTAGTTGTTACTCTTCACCTTGCCGAACAGCCGGAGCGACTGGCGGTCGTAGCGCCCGGGGTAGAACATCACCAGCGGCGTCTGCCCCATGACGGGGTGCAGGTTATTCAGCAGCGTGTGCGACCGAAGCAGCGGCCACGCGCCGCCGACTCCGGAGACGAGCACGAGGTCGTGCCGGTCGGGCCGGGCCACCTCGGCGAAGACGGCGGCCAGCTTCGTCTCGTGCAGGGGGCCGGCGAGCGCCTTCATGAGGGCCTCGTCCCCCTTCTCTCGCTGCATCCGGATGGCCTTCTCCAGCAGGCTGCGGCCCCGGAGGTAGTCCAGCACGAAGTCGAAGAGGTTGACGTGCTTGACCCGCAGGTCGGGCCGCTGCTTGGGCAGGTGCTCCAGCAGCACCCGGATGAAGTCCCGCACCCGCAATTCGTCCTCGGGCGGGTAGTCGAAGATGTAGAAGGCGATCTCGTTGCCGATCCCGCCTCCGCTGAGGAAGTCGTCCGAGGTGATCCGGGGCAGGATGCGGTTGAGCCGCTCGTTGAGGTCGTCGCTCATGGGGCCACCCGGATGCAGCGGAGGACGTGGCGCTCGTCGTGGTCCTCCAGGTAGCGGGTCACCTCGCCGGAGGGGTAGGCCGCGCGGAGCCTCCGGGTCCGGGTGCTCTCGATGTAGCCGGCCTGGGCGAGGGCCTGGTACACCGAGGACCGCAGCCGGTGTCGCGTCGAATCGTGCCACTCGGGCATCTCGGGGTCGCGTTCCCGGCAGCCTTCGAGGTAGTCGTCCCACACGCCATAGGTCAGCACGTCCCGGTAGAGCCGGTATTGCTCCCGGACGGCCAGATCGAGGAAGTCGGCGAGCAGGGGGCACTGCTTGACGGCGGCGGCCAGGACGGCGTGGGTTGCGACGGTGGCCGAGCCGTCCCTCACGAGCCCCCAGAGGCCCGGCCCCATCGTCGCCAGGCGCCCCCGGATCAGGGTGGTGAGCCTCCTGGCCGAGGCGGGGCTCCGGGCCTGGAGGGCGTTGTCCTCGACGATGGCGGCCCGCCACCCCGCCGCATCGACCCCCCGGAGCAGCAGGTCGGCGATGACCCGGCTCTCCCGCAGCTTGATCCCCCCCGCCGTCAGGTTCGCCCGATACCGCATCCGTTCCCCTCGGGCACCGTCACCGGCCGTCCGACCGGCCCGCCCGGGGTGCCCGGTCGGTCCCCCCGACGGGTCGAAGCCACCGGCCGGGGTCACGACGCCGAATCGGGGGACGATTCTAGCAGATTGCCTCTCGGCTGGGAACGGCTGTTGCCCGGCAACCATTGATGCACCATGAACTTGCGGCGTTCGATCCAGGTCCACGCCGACCTGCACGATTTGCGTGATTGGTTGGTTTCAGATGGCTAGACTATCGGCTTTGGAGGCGTAGTTCAATGATACGATAGGTCGCCCGGCAGAGCCGCAGGGGCCAGGGGTGAGTGATGATGCCCGGGGTAGGACGCTCATGACCTTCAAGGACCACTTCTCCGGGCACTCCGACCGCTACGGGGCCTTCCGCCCCACCTACCCGGAGGCCCTCTTCGCCTACCTGGCGTCCCTGGCCCCGGGCCATGACCTGGCCTGGGACTGTGCCACCGGCAGCGGTCAGGCGGCCCACGGCCTGACGCCCCACTTCCGCTCCGTCGTCGCCACCGACGCCAGCGCCGCCCAGGTCGCCCAGGCCCGTCCCCACGAGCGGATCGCTTACCTCGTCGCCCCCGCCGAGCGGACCCCGATCCCCGACGGAACGGTCGATCTGGTGACCGTCGCCCAGGCCCTCCACTGGCTGGACCACGACCGCTTCTACGCCGAGGTCCGGCGGGCCTGCCGCCCCGGGGCCGTCCTGGCGTGCTGGTGCTACCAGTTGCACGCGATCGACCCGGGGGTCGATGCCGTCGTCGGGCGCTACTACGCCGAGGTCGTCGGGGGCTACTGGCCGCCGGAGCGGCTGCTGGTCGAGGCCGGCTACCGGACCCTGCCGTTCCCCTTCGATGAGTTTACATCTCCTTCTTTCGAGATGATCCAGCATTGGGACCTGGAACGCCTGGTCGGCTACCTGGGCACATGGTCGTCGTCGCAGCGCTACCGGGCCGACCGTGGCCGGGACCCATTGGACGAGATTCGGGACGACCTCGAAGCGGCCTGGGGCGACCCGGGCCGAGAGCGGGAGGTCGTCTGGCCGCTGCACCTGCGGGTCGGGCGGGTGACGGCGGACCCTTGAGCTACGTCGGCCTGCGAATCGTCGTTGAAGCCCATCCCCGAAGGAATTACGATCGCGTCCGGCGTCCGGTCACCTTTCGATCCGAACTTCCGGAGCCGGCCATGAGACGCTTTCGGTTCTCGATCGCCGCCATGCTGGTCGTCGTCCTGTTCGTTGCCGTTGCCGTCGCCGCCCTCCGGCAGGCCGACGCCCTCTGGGATAGCGCCCTGTTCAGCCTGGCCCTTGGCCTGCTGGCCCTGGCGGTCCTGGTGGCCGTCCACCGCCCCGGGGGCCGACGGGCGTACTGGCTTGGCTTCGCCCTGGTCGGCGGGGCCTACCTGGGGGCCAGCCTGGTCCCGCCGATCGAGGCCCGGCTGCTGACGACCCGGGCACTTGTTGCCCTCGACGCCCGGATGCCGGGGAGGGATGACCTGATCTCCTCCTCCGTCTGGACGATCGGCCCCGGGAATCGGGCCAACGCCCTCGCCTCGGTCGCCTTCTCCCCGAACGGGCGTATCCTGGCCTCCGGGAGCCAGGGGTCGGTCCGCATCTGGGACGTGACCACGGGCAAGCCGATCGGCGGGCCGGGTGGTACCTCGGAGCACTTCCTGCGGGTCGGCCACACGCTCGTTGCCCTTCTGCTGGCCTACCTGGGGGGCCACTTTTCCCGGTGGTTGCAAAGCAGACGCCCAGACCAGGAGGTACAGGGTCAGGCTCCTGCTGCGTCCGGGACTTGATCGGGGCGATTTCGGGCCACCCCGAGCCCGACGTTCACGGACCCAGGGACGCAGGTACGAGTGATGCCCCCGTTTGGCTTCCAAGTACTAAAGAATTCGGAGAAAAAATCTGGAGTGGGTCCCATCTGCCGGGGTGGATGGAACGGCAACGGTAGGGCAGGCGCTTTGGGCTCGTCGAAGCGGGGACTCCGGAGTCCCGGCCAGGGTCCCGAGGAGGAGGTTTTAGCCACCCGGTCTCCTGTTCTTTTGTTCATAACGGGGAGGCCGTGGGCAGGTTCTTCGAACCCCAAGCATACATACGGCATGGGGAACCGAGCACGAGCACGCGATCGTCGGCGAATCGCCGCCGGGTCCAGGGGCCTGGCGATGTCGCTGTATGAGATCGCCGTACACGAGGCCGCCCACGCCGTCCTGGCCTGGGCCACGGGTCGCCCGATCCTCGGCCTGGCGATGGTCTCCGACGAGGAGTACGCCCGCCTCCGCAGGCGGCCCCGGTCCTTGAACTCGTGGGGGCAGGCGTACTACCCCGGGCCGCCCGCCTGGGCCTCGAAAGACCGGCATAGTCGCCCCCTCGCCGACCGTGAAGCCATGGTCGGCATGGCCGGAGACCTCGCCGTCCGGCTGTATCGGGGCACGCCCTTGAGGAAAGAGCCGACCGAGACCGACCTCGATCCGATGGTTCATGCCGCCGCCCTGGCGGCCGAAGCCGGGGAGGATGTCGAGGCCCACATGAAGGAACTCGCATCAAAGACGGTACTCGTCCTGAACACCTACTGGGACCGGCTCCTGGGGCTTGCCGACGAGTTACTCGACAAACGCAAGCTGACCGGCCCCGAGATCAAGGCCCTCCTCCAGAGCCCACGGCCCTCTTCGTAGGCCCCGGCATCGGCATCTCCTGGTACGTCCCGTCCCACGTCCTATCTTGGGGATGGACACCGAACCAGGAGCCGCCCCCATGAAGTTGACCGAGGCCCCCGTCCTGCCGCCGCTGCCGCCGCAGGAGTATGAGCAGCTACGCGACAGCATCCGGGATCGGGGCGTCCTCCAACCGCTCCTGATCACCGCCGACCATCTGCTGATCGACGGCCATGAGCGCTGGCGGGCGATTCGGGAACTCGGGCTGACCAAGTACCCGCTGCGGGTCCTGGGCACACTCTCCGACGCCGAGCGCAAGGAACTGGCCATCCGGCTGAACGTCGAGCGGCGGCACCTCAGCCGGGCCGAGCGGCAGCGGCTCCTGGAGATGGTCCTCGCCGAGTCGCCGAGCAAGTCCACCCGGGAGGTGGCCGACCTGTTCCGGGTCGATCACAGCACGGTGAGCCGGGCCCGCAAGCGGCTCGTCTCAGGTGGTGCATTTACAACACCTGCGGCGATCACCGGCCGGGACGGAAAGACCTACCACTACCCGGCGACCTCCGTCGAGAACCCCAGCGTGGCTCGGATTGCCGGCCGGCTGCTCGCCGAACTGGGGGACGATGCCCCCGAGGGCGGGGCCTCGCTTCGGACCCTCAACAAGCGGCGATTCGAGTTGGAATGCAAAGAACTCCTGGGCCGGACCGCCCCGGCGCTGCCCACCGACTTCAAAATCCACGCCCTCGACTTCCGCAAGCTGGGTGGCCGGATCGAATCGGAATCGGTCCAACTGGTCGTCACCGATCCGCCCTGGCTCGGGGAGTATGAGGAGTTACGAGTGCCATTCGCCGAGGCCGTCTCCCGCATCCTCAAGCCGGGCGGGTTCGCCTGCGTGTACTCAGGGCACTTTCACCTGAAAGAGTTCCTGGACGTGCTCTGCGGGGCAGGGCTGACGTACCGCTGGCTGATCGCCTGTACCAATGAGGATTCGATGGGGGCCGTTCGCTCCGGAGGCTCGATCCTGACCCTCTGGAGGCCGGTCTTGCTCTTTCAAAAACTCGGCGGGCGTACCAAGACGCCCAGGATTCTGCGGGACCTGATCGAGTCCGGGGCGCGGGAGAAGGCGAGCCACCCGTGGCAGCAACCGATCGAGGAGGCCATCCAGTTCGTCAAGACCCTCAGCGAGCCGGGGGACGTGATCGCCGACCTCTTCGTCTGCTCGGGGACCGTACCGGCGGCTGTGGCGACGGTCGGCGAAGGAAGGCGGTTCGAGGGGACGGAAATTGACGGCGATCTGGTCAGGGCGGCCCGGCGAAGGGTCCACGAGGTCTTGAAGGCCGGAGGCGGGGCCGTACCCCTGGCGACGGGATCGTCATGAGGCGATCGGCAAGCATCCCCGTTCGACGTTGATATCGGGCAGCCAGATACATCCGAGGCCCAGGAACCGACGATGGCGACAGCACCTCGTAGCAGTAGCAGGAAGACGACCCGGGACGGCGTATCCTCGAAGGCGACGAAGCCGGTCTACGAAGCCGTGCTCGAACTCCCGCCGCTCCCGGCCGACCAGTACGACGCCCTGCGGTCCAACGTCGCCCTCAACGGCGTCCTCGTCCCGATCCTGGTCGATTCCGACGGACCCCGGCGGCGGATCATCGACGGCAACCACCGCAAGCAGGTCGCCGACGAACTGGGGTACGTATGCCCGGAGATCGTGAAGCCCGACCTGAGCGACCAGGAGAAGCGTACGCTGGCCCGGATGCTCAACCTCGCCCGGAGGCAACTCGACCAGGCAAGCAAGCGGGCGCTCATCGCCGATCAACTCAGGGACACTCCGAGGCGTTCCGACCGCTGGGTCGCCAAGCAGTTGGGGGTGAGCCACCCGACGGTCGCCAGCGTCCGGCAGCAGATGGAGGTCACTGGTAAGATTTTCCACTGCCCGACCCGGATCGGGGTCGACGAGCGTAACCAGCCGGCCCACAAGCCGGCGGTCAATGGCGAGGCCGGGGGGATGGAGGGGTACGCTCGCAAGCCGCCGGACCTGGCCATCAACCTCGACGGCGAAGATGCCGAGGACGACGAGAGGCCGGGGCCTCCACCCGACCTCGACCGCTCGGGGAGGATGGGCTGGCACGAGCCGCCCTACCGGGGCCAGACGGATGTGTGGCTGACGCCACGGTACGTGCTCGACGCCCTCGGCACATTCGACCTCGACCCCTGTGCCCCTGCGGAGCGCCCCTGGGAAACGGCCCGGACCCACTACACCGAGGCCGACGACGCCCTGCATCGGCTCTGGATCGGTCGGGTCTATTTGAATCCCCCCTACGGCCCACAGACCCAGCACTTTTTGAGGCGATTGGCCGAGCACGGCGACGGGATTGCCCTCACGTACGCCCGTACCGAGACCTCCTGGTTCGCCGAGAGCGTCTGGGGGGCGGCGTCGGCCCTGCTGTTCCTGCGGGGACGGGTCCGCTTCTGCCGGGCCGATGGCACCCCGGCTGGGGAGAACGCCGTGGCCCCGAGCGTGCTGATCGCCTACGACCCGCCAGGCAAGGACTCGAATCGAGAGGCCCTTCGTACCTGCGGCCTGGACGGCACCTTCGTCCCCCTCGATCGACCCTCCAAGGCGGGCGATCTCAAACTCCCCCAGGCGCCGAAGCCCATCAGGACTGCCCCCCGATCGGAAGCCGAGCGGCGGGCGAGGATCGACGCGACCGCCTTGATCCACGGCGATTGCCGGGAGGCGCTCAAGTCGCTCCCGGACGCCAGCGTCGATGCCGTGGTCACCGACCCGATCTACCCCGAGGTGGACCGGGAGTACGGCCGAATCACCGAGGCCGACTGGCACGACCTGATGCGGGTCGTCGTGGCCGAGTGCCGCCGGCTACTCAAGCCGAAGGGTTCGATGGTCGTCGTCATCCAACCCAACTATGAGCGGGTCGGGCGGATGCGGCTCTGGCCCTGGGAGTTCCTGCTCCGGGCGGGACGCGAGTGGAACCTCGTGCAGGACGCCTACTGGTGGGCTGTCGACGCCATGCCCCTGACGGGCACAAACCGGAAGCAGGGGTTGATGCGTCATTCGGTGAAGCTGTGCGTCTGGCTCGGGCCGCCCGACTGCTACCGCAACCAGGACAACGTGCTCTGGACGCCCTCGGAGACGACCTCGGCCCGCAACCGGGCGGACATGGCGATGCGTACCAGTTCGATCGGCCGGACCTACCGCAACGGGCGGATCGCCGGGGCCGCCGACGAGCGGGGCGGTACGACGCCGTTCAACCTGCTGCCGGTCGCCGTCGGGGCCCAGGGTGGTACGGGTGGCCATCCGGCGGCGACCCCGTACGACGTGGCGGCCTGGTGGTGCCGATACCTGCTCCCCGAGGGCGGCGTGCTGCTCGACCCGTTCTGCGGCAGCGGTACCATGCTCCAGGCGGCCCTCGACCACGGGGCGTCGAGGGTCATCGGGATCGAGAAGGAGGCTAAGTACCTGGAGATCGCCCGTCGTCGCATCTCCGGGGGATGAGCGGCACGGGTCTCCGGCCGGATGCACGCCCTGTGATCCGGCCCCTCACGCCTCGTGCTGCCGGGCCAGCAGCCGGCGTGCCCGCCGCAGCGCCTCCAGGACCTCGGGGAGGCCGTCCTGGTCCCTCAGCTTAAGGATCAGTTCGTCGATGTCGGCCTCGGCCTCGACCAGCACACGCTCCCGATTTTCGGTACCACGGGAAGGCTGGGCACGAGGGGCGGTAGCCACCACGGGCTCCTGACCGTTCGTCGTGGTCGCCGCCGGCCCGGTGGTCCGCTTGGTAGCGGGGCCCCGCCCCACCTTGGGACCACGCCTTCCGGGGCCCGTACCGACCCCGGCGCCTCCGGCGGCCTGCTTGTTGTACTCGGTCTTCGCGTTGTAGAACGAGCTTTCGCCAATCTCGCCCTCGTAACCCGCTGCACTCCAAGCCTGGTTGGCCTCGGCGTGCGTGAGGCCGGGGTCCTCACGGAAGAGTTCCCGGAGGAACCCGGCCTTGCTCTGCCTCTTCTCGGTCGTCATGGAATGCTCTCCATCTGGAGTTGATCCGGAGTGGGAGGTGTCAGTATCCATAGTGTAACCGATGGGACGGGTAGTCTCTGTGGTCGTCAGGCTCGACTCGGGCGGCAGGTCTGATCGTCCTTTGGGGCCCAGCAGGAGCAGCCATGCACTACGATTACGTCGCCATCCCCGACGAGGAGGTCCCTTGGGCAGCGGACCCGATCTTCGACCACCTCGTCGCCACCTACGCCAGCGAGACCAACAAGACGGCCAGTATGTGGCGGGCGGTCCCCGACGACCTGCTGGACTACAGGCCGCACGAGAAGACCAACTCGATCCGGGCCATCCTGGTCCACCAGCTACTCTCGGAGCGCCGCTTCTTCGCCCAGTTCGTCGGCACCGAGGAGCCGCCCGCCGGGGCGCTACTTCCGGAGGGCGAGCGGCCCACGGTCCAAGCCTACCTGGACCGGTACGTCTCCCTGGCGAAACTGCGATTGCCCCAGCTTGCGAAAGCATCGAAGGAGTGGTGGCTGGAGGAGAGGCCGTTCTTCGGGGGCCTGGAGCGGCAGCGCATCTGGACGTTCTGGCGGCGGGTCCTGCACACCGGCCACCACCGGACGCAGGTGCAGACCTGGCTGCGGCTGGCCGGGCGGCAGGTGCCGGCGATCTACGGGCCGTCGGGGGACGTGCATTGGGACGAGGCCGACCCGACGTATTCGGTCGAGGCGGCGGATCGGGGGGCGTAGGGCTTAATACGATGGCAGGAGGAGAGGGCACTACCTGCTCATCCGCCCCGGCCTGCGACGACGGGCACTGCCGCCTACTCGGTCAGTACGATGGTAAACAGCCCGAGCAACGACGTTGTGAGTTGCATCGAGCCGGTAACTTGATCGCGTCACTCGATCGAAAGATGACGAGGATGCCGGACTCCTCCTCGGCATCCTCGTGGCCGTCACAACGGGACAACGGGCACGTCGGAGGTTCAGAAATCTGAACCCTCGCAGGGCGGGATCGCCATTACTTCTTGCTCGAACGAGGGATCGTCACGAGTTATTGCCCCGCCACGGGAGCGCGGGAGACGGGGCGATCGGTTACGATCCGGGCGGTTGACCTGACCGCAATGAGCAGATCGGGATGGGTCGCCTCGATGGCCTTCTCGACCATCAACATCATGTCGCACACCTCTGAAATGTCGAGATCGCCCCAGTCGGCCACGGCGGCGGCTTCCGTGAGGGCCTCGGCCAGGCCCTTGCCGTGCCGCTTCAATCGCTTGAGGATCGAGGCCGGCGCCTTCGGATCGGACGGCTTGGCGATGACCCGGTAGCGGACCTTGGCATCCGTGATCGAGAGCCCCTTGATCTTGTCCTCGCTCTTGGCCCGCTCGAACAGCCGGATGGCCTCGCTCACGGTCCCGGCCGCCAACTTGTGCTCCTCCTGCCACGCCTTCCACTGCTTCTTCGGCTTGAGGCCGTCCCGGACGTAGGTCAGCGCCCGGCCCACCCGGAAGGTCCGGACCGCCGCCCCGCCGCCGAGTTGGACCAGGGATTCGCGCTCCTGGCGGGCCTGCTCCAGCCCGTCGAGGATATACTCCGTCAGCTTCTCCACCGACCAGTCCTTCCGGGGCTTTTCGCCCGGGAAGTCCTCCTGTTTCGGCGCCCCCTTCGTCGGCCTGGGTTCCTTCGAAGCGGCGGGGCGGCTCGGTCGGGTGTCTTTCACGAGGTCGTCTCCTCGGGGACATAACCGGTCATCGAAGCAAGTTCGAGATCGGGAGGTTAGGCCGATCTTGAGAACTGTAGGCTAGAGACGGCAGGCGTGATGATCGGTCGATTCCTGGCGATTTGTACGCCACGGCGGCGTGTAGCCGGAGAACAGGGGCGCTTTCCAGAGGCCAGACTCGTCCAATGCCGGCGGCGGTGGGCTCCGGAGGGCCTCGATGGTCCCGGCCGCCGTCACGATCGGCAGGCCGCTGAAGAGGACGTGCCCGACGAGGCGTGGCCTCCCTATCTGTCCGTCGGCCCGATGAAGCGAGCGATCGACCCGTCCTCGCCCACAGCCCAGCCGGCATCGGCACCGGCGAACCCGACGGCATGGAAGCCCTGCTCGCCCAACGGTCGCCAGGACTCGCCGCCGTCCACGGAGATGTCCGACCCCGTGGGGCCGACGGCGATCAGCGTGGGCGTCTCCAGCCCCGGCACGTAGGCCACTGCCGAGCGATAGCCTGATGGCGGTTCCCCCTGGGCCAACCTCCAGGTTTTTCCACCGTCGCACGTCAGGGCCACGAAGCCCCCGGTCTTCCCCGGCTCCTGGTAGTCGCCCCCGACGGCGACCCCGTGGTCCGCATCCCGGAAGGCGATCGAGAAGAGGCCCGAGGCGGTGTTGCCGGCCCGCACGGGGGTCTCGTGGGCCGTCCAGGTCCTCCCCCGGTCGGCCGAGCGGAAGACTCGGGCCACCCCGCCGCCGCCCGTGGCGAACCAGGCATCATCCTCTCCGTGGACCACCAGGCAGGTCCCGCTGGCGGCGAAGGCGGCCTCGCCGGGTAACGCCGGAGGCATGCCCTCGGCCGGAATCGGCTCCCAGTTCCGGCCACCGTCGTCGGTCGTCAGGACAATGAAGCGACCGTTCACCGGATCGCCCAGGGCCAGGCCATGCTCGGCGTCCCAGAAAGCGATGGCGTCCAGGAAGCCGTCGGGGTCCCGGTTGGTGTATTGCAATCCCCACGATTCCCCGCCGTCGATCGTCTTGTAGATGCGCGACTGCTCTCCCTCGCCGATCGAGAGCAGGTGGGCGGTGTCGGCATCAATTGCCTCGATGTCCCGGAAGTCGAGGCTGGGGGCTCCCGGCACCGGACGGGGAGTCCAGGTCTTGCCGCCGTCGGTGGTCCGGAGGACCGTGCCCCCGCTGCCGCTGGCCCAGGCAACGTCCCGGGACACGACGCCCAGGCCCCGGAGCCGAGCCTCCGTCCCGCTGTCCTGGGGCTCCCACTGGGCCGGGCAGACACCGGTGACGAGGATGACGATCGACAAGGCGGTCCAGATCCTCATCGCTTCGGTCTCCCTTGAGACGTGTCCGAGACGGCCCGGATCGTAACTGAACCGGGTCGGAGATCCTCGCCCACGCCGCCGGGGTCGAGCATCCCGGCGACGATTTCCACCCTGCGACCATCACTGACCTCGCCACTTCGGATGCCGGCCGATCATCCCGAGTCCCTCGTTCCCCAGGCGAACCAGGCGCCGCATAATGGACCGCCCGGGAAACCGCCCACCACGGGAGTTCGATCGAGGCGAGACGGACCGCCATGGAACACGTCTGGGACCGTATCGAGACCTGGCTCCGGGCCAACGCCCCGGAGTGCCTGGCGAGCCTGCGCCCGGGGGCGACCGACGAGCAGATCGCCGAGGCGGAAGCATACCTGGAGGTGAGCTTCCCCGAGGACGTGCGGGCATCCTACCGTATCCACGACGGGCAGGAGTCGGACGGCCCCGGTCTGCTCGACGCCGAAGAATTCCTCTCGCTAGGGCGGATCAGGTCCGAGTGGGCGGTCTGGAAGGGCCTGCCGGACGGCGGCGACTTCGACGGGATTCGGAGCGATCTGGACGAGGGCGTCCGGGACGACTGGTGGAACCCCCGCTGGATACCGCTGACCTACAACGGGTCGGGCGACCATCGCTGCCTGGACCTCGACCCGGCGCCCGGCAGGGAGGCCGGACAGGTCATCGAGATGTGGCACGACGAGCCGTCACGTCCTCGGGTCGCCGGCAGCTTCCGGTCATGGCTTGAGGGGTTCACCAACGACCTGGAAGCCGGTCGCTACATCCTCTCGGAGGAGTATGGTGGGCTGGTCGAGCGAGACGAGGAAGAGTGAGGGGGTGCCCCGGTTCGGGCTCGATTCTCGATGGGGAGATCGCTCGCCCCCATCGCCCCCCTCCCGGCCCGGAGCCGCCCCGGCCCGACCAGTAACCGGTCCATCTCGTCACCGCCCATCGCCTCCAAGGCATTCGGCCGCTGTTCCCTCTTCGCCGGTGTCGTTCCCTCCTCCGCTGCCCGCCGGACCGCCGGCCGAATGAGCCAAGGTTGTGCAATTCAGGTCACCCCGGGTATCTTCACAGCCAATCCACTTCCAATGATGATATCTAAGCTGACGAAATGTATAGGGTAACCTTTTGATTTGCTTAGCTTGATTAACTCAAGGAATGGTTGCCAAGCCCCATCTGGCACCTTTTCTCTGGACCGTACGCCTGGCTTTCCCACCTTCCGATCCCAGAATTCAGCCGGAGCGAGCAAAATGACCGGAATTTCGTGGATCGTCTCCCCGTCAACGAGCGTGATCCCGTAGCGGTCCATGGCCGCCTTCCATTCCGCTTTGAATGACCCACCATCCCAGGCCCTTCTTAGGGCGCACGCATAAGCGAGCCCTTCGCAGAACATCCGCAGCAAGGTGTCGTTGCCCTTTGCTTGCTTCAACTCGATGACCACGGGCATCCACCTGCTCGAGACCCCCACGAGGTCGATCCGCCCCCATCCATTGTCGGAAAGCTTTTGCTGGAGAGGCATCTGGTACGTCTGGATAAATTCGCACTCCTCCCCGTAAAAAGACCGGCCACGCTCGACGGTGGAAGCATGATTCCATTGGAGCCAAATTTGCTTTTCCAATAGTCGCTCAGGGACACGGGGGTCTCGCCTTTCGGACCGGCAAAGTTTGTACGTTTTTCGACTAGCAGGAGCATTGTGATACGTCAGTTCGATCTTGTCATCGAATTGGTCGATCAAGGACCTGGCGTGCTGCTCCATGTAGCCCAATTGTCTCACAGAATCGAGGATTTCGTGCAGGGCCTTCGTTGGGTCGATAGGTTTCAATCGTCTTCCTGAAGGTATGATCGAGTCGCTTGGCATCGAAAGGTACCTCTCGGCAGTTGGATGAGGATTGCCGCTGGTGGTTACGGGCAGTCAAAGCGACCTCCCAGCCCATAGCCGTCCCCGCCACAACGATAGCCCCTGGTCTCGACGAAATCCGTGATCCAATCCAGCGGCTCGTTGATCGTCCCGATCAGTGCATCCCAGCGGATTTTCCGGAACAGTGCTGTCCCTGTCGCCGGCACGCTTGCCTCGAAGGGACGGAGAACCTCCTCGTTCTTCCCACGGAACAGGGCTTCCGGTCCCAGGCAGGCAAGCGTGAAGGGCCGGGCCGGATCTGCTGACAGTTCGAGCCCGAATCTCCAGTTCCGGGCCAATTCGTAGCAGCACGACGCCCGCACGGCGCCGGAGTAGGTGAGCGGGCTGTCGGCCGGATAGTAGCGATCCCAGCCGGAATACGTCGGCTTCTTCAAATCGGTCCCGCTGCGATGCTTCACCTCAATGATGATCACCCCATCGGCCCCGAGGTCGATCACCACGTCCGGCTCCGTCCTCGACTTCGGGTCTTCCCCGAGGTCGTCGGAGATCGCCACCAGGCGGTCACGGAGGAGCCATCCCGCCTTGTTGGCGTCCCGGTCGAGCGGTACGGGGACGCCCCAGAGGAGCATCGACTCTGGCCGGTTCTCCCGATCGGGGACCGGCAGGCCCGCTCCCCGCAGCACGCCGAGCAACTGGCCCGAGTCGAAGAGGTATCTGAAGACCGTCCAGGTCAGGGCGTCCTCGGAGGTGCTGAAGCCGAACTTCGTCCCCTTGTTGCGTTGATTCCTTTCGTTCAGGGCGTTGACCAGGGTTTCGAGCACCCCGCCTCGAACCTCGGGCGGGACGTTCAACTCGGGGTCGTTGAATAGGATCGTGGGGTCTCGGCGGGCGTTCGAGTATCCGACCCGGCAACTCGGGCAACGTCGGAGGCAATCCGACCAGGAGTTCGAGGGAGTGATCTGTCCGGGTCTTGCCACGAGCATCTGGCCGCAGAGGGGACATGGAAGCTCCGGCAACGGTTGCCTGTACGCAATCGCTCGACTCATCGTTGATGGTTCTCCTCGTGGGGACACGATGCAATCCGATTTCGGCATTCGGCGATCGTCCAGGTCACGCAGTTCAGGACGCCGCCTTCCCGTGCCAGGCTCCGGCAACCCAGCGGGACGACCGCCACGCCGTCCTTGTTCTCCTCGAACACCCGGCAGGCCCGATCGTCGTTCCCGTCCCCGTAGCTCGGCACGACGATGAGCCCTCGGACCATCAGGAAGTTGGCGTAGCAGCCCACCGCCGAGGGGAGGTCGCCGCCGCTCGACTCCTCGGGCCGATAGGGCAACTCGACCCAATCGAGCCCTGCTCCCCTCAAGGCCGATCTCAGCCGCCTCCCATACCAGGGGGCAACCGCTCCGTAGTCGTTGACCACGACGGTCCCCTCGTCGAGGAACCGGACCACCCCGTCGGCGTGCCCCACCACGTCGTAGGGCTCGTTGGGGATGACGATCAGGTCTTCGACCCGGAGCAGGTCCCGCAGGCTGCCGATCAGCGTGTCCCTGGAGATGCCGGGGTTCTCCCGGAACACCTTGTCCGTCACGATGCAACGGTTGCCCCAGTTGACCACGTTGCCCCCGTCGAGCACGATCTCCGAGCGGACCAGCGTCCGGATCTCGGCGATCGTCCCGATGTCCCCCGGGGCGGTGATGAGGTGCTCGTAGCCCCGCAGGTAGTCCGGGGCGTAACGGAACCGGACGAACTCGCCGGGACCGACCTGGATCGGCATGTAATCCCGGCACCAGATGTCCCGGGTCCCCCCGATGACACCCAGCGGGACGCCGTGGTCGACCAGGATGCTCCGCAGGCGCTCGACGAGCGAGGGGTGTCGTCCCTCCAGCAGGTCGGAGATGTAAACTTCATCGGCCTGATCGTCCGAGATCATCGGCCCTCCCGGGGGATCGAGGCGAATGCCCGGTTCAGGCGCCAGACGGCCTCCCGGGGCTCCAGGCGGGCGAGCCGTGCCCAGCCCTCGGGGCCGCCGAGGGAGGCGTGGAGGTGCCATGTGTCCGACCAGGCCCGGTGCATCATGTCCATCCACCGGAAGGAGGTGACGGGCGAGACGTGCCCGACCAGCACATGGACCGACACCCCGTCCATGCCGCCCCACTCGATCGGCTCGGGCGACAGGAACAGCCACCAGTCCAGGGGCGAGTCGGCCCCCGGGACCGGCCCGAGCGCCTGCCAGTAGCCCAGCACGCCGAGCCCAGCAAAGCCTTCCGGCATGATCGACTGCTGGGAGGCGAGGCGGGCGGCCCACTCCCCCAGCCGGTGCCCGACCCCGTGGCGCTCTGATATCGCGTCGGCCACCTGGAGCAGGGCCTCGACCTTCGGACCCGGCAGCCGCCACAGCCCGTGTACGTCGAGCTTCTCGATCCTGCGTCCGATCGCCCGACGGACTTGGAGGTGCTCCCGGCCCAGGCGCCGGGGCAGGACGACGGTCCGCTCCGGCGAGAAGGGATGGGGCGCTTTATCTTCCCCGACAACCCGGAGGGGGCCGGGGAATCCCAAGGACGCCCCGAGCCCGACGCCCAGGGCAGAGCCGAGAAAGCCTCGGCGGCTCTCGGTCGTCATTTGGTCATCAGGGTGGTTCATCGTGGGTCATCCTCCCGTTGGTCGGGGCAATCCTGGTCGTCATCCCGGGGCATCGCCCCATTGGCTGGTTGCCCCCCGATGGTGATCCCGAGCGCCTCCTCGACCCTCCATCGGTCGTCCGAGAGCGTGCGTTCGTGATCGTCGGAGAGCACCCGGATCGGACGACCATCGAGCCGGAAGGCGGCCAGCACCGGGGGGAGCCAGTCTGCGACCGGGGCGTCCTCCCCGTGCAGGATCATCCACTTGCCCCCGGGGCGGGTCACCCGCCCCCTCGGGAGCCCGTAGTAGCGGTCCTCCAGCAGGCGACCCATCTCGTCGGTGCCCAGGCCCCACGCCCCAGCGAGGCTCCGGACGAGCGCCGGCCATAGCTCCCGGTGGGAATGGGCGGCGTCGTGCCCCAGGTCGTGGCAGGTGACGACCTCCCAAGTGATTGAGCCTCCCTCCGGCCTGGGCAGCCAGTAATAGCCGCCCGAGGCCGGAGTTCGCCCCTGCTCACCACCCGGACAACGCCCCTCGATCCCTTCGTTCGTCAACGATCTCCTCCGAGAATTGGTGGTTCGTCCTCCGATCCGCTGCCGTGTTGCCAGCGGATCGCCATGATCATTACCAAGTGCCACGACTTCAGGGCTCCATCTCGCCCAGAAGCCGGGCGGCGATGGCGTTGAGGTGCAGGCAGGCTTCGATCCGCCCCTTCCGGCTCACCGTCGGCCAGTCCTCGATCGACCGGGCGACGGCGACCGCCAGGCGAAGGGCACGCTCCATCACCTCGCCCTCGACGGCATACCAGGGGACCTCGCCGATGTGCCCGATCAGCGCATGGACCGGCTCGCCGTCCGGGCTGGCCCAGTCGATGCCGCCGGGGATCAGGACCAGCCACCAGTCCAGCGGCGGGCAGTCGACGGCGACCTCCCCCCGCTGCTGGAACTGGTGGAAGATCCCGACATGACCCCCCAGCGCCGTGCTCGCCAACGACTCCCGATCGGCCAGTTCGACCGCCCAGTCCTCGTAGAGGTCGGGGCGGTCATAGTGCTCGGTAATCCGGTCGAGCAGCCGGAAGATGATCTCCCGCTTCTCCCAGTGCAGCGGGGCCGGCTCGTGGGCGATCTCGGCCCGCCCCTGGTCGATCCGCTCCTTGATCCGCTCGCGCAACTCCCCGGCGCAGCGGAGGTCGTTCCGCAATCTGGCCCCGGACGGCAGGATGACGACCCGCTGCGGGGCGAACGGGTGCAGCCCGAGCTTGACCGCCGACCAGTCCTCGGGGACGCCCAGGGACGTGAACCGATCGATCGGCCAGGAGAGCAGCCCGTCGTCGGCGATCTCCGGGGCCGGAGTTCGGTCGGACGGCCCGGCGGTGTCGGGCGGCGCCGCCGGGATCGCAGCGGAGGCCCCGAGCCCCAGGCATCCCCCCAGGAATCGCCGCCGGGGCGGCGGGTTCGGGCGTCCCTCGTCGTCGTGATGCATCGTATGTTCTCTCCGGAGGGGGCGGGCATCGCCCTCCTCCCCACCAATGAATAACGACGGCAAGGGACGCAGGCGGGTCCCCTCATGGGCAAGAACCGCACGAAACCTGGGATGATGCCGCAGGGCAACGCCGCCCGCAGGCCCGAGCCCGAGCGTCGGCTGCGCCAGGCCGACCGGTTCGCCCGCATCCTCAAGTTGCTCGAACTGCTCCAGGGATACCCTCGCTGCAATCGGCCCTTCCTCGCCAGGGAGTTGGAGATCACGGTCCGGACCGTCCAGCGGGATCTGGAGGTCCTGCGGCTGGCCGGGGTGCCCTGGGACTTCGACCGGGCCGAGGGCTGCTACCTCCTTCCGGATGGCTGGCAGTTCCCGGGTACGGGGCTGACCGGCTTCGAGGCGTTGGGGCGGGTGACCTCGGCGGCGCTGGCCGGGGCGATGGGGCTCCCCGACGGCAAGGCGAGGCAGACACACGTCCGCAGGCCGGAAAATCCGAGCAGGAGACCCGCCCGAGAATTGCTGGAGGATACCCGGCGGGTCACGGCGGTCCTCGGCATGAAGCTGGCGGATCACGGCCAGTGCGGACCGGCAATCCGCACGATCCAGGAGGCGTTGCTGGGCGGGCGATGCCTGGAGGGCACCTATGCCAGCCCCTACCAGTCCGGGGAGAAGCGGCTCGTCCTGCACCCCTACCGGCTGTGCTTCGTGAAGCAGGCGTGGTACCTCATCGCCCGCCCCGAAGGCTCCGATCGCCCGACGACCTATCGGGTCGCCCGGTTCCGGGCCATCTCGGGCACGGGAGCCCCCGCCTCCGTCCCCGAGGTCTTCGACCTGCGGGCCTACTTCGGGGACGCCTGGGCGGTCTACCGGGGCGAGCGGGGCTACGAGGTCGAGGTGCGGTTCGTCCCCGAGGCGGCGGCGCTGGTGACGGAGACGAACTGGCACCATACTCAGCGGGAGCGGCGCCACGAGGACGGCTCGCTCACGCTGGAGTTCCGGGTCGACGGCCTGGAGGAGATCGTCTGGTGGGTCCTCGGCTGGACGGGCCGGGTCGAGGTGGTCCAACCGCCGGAACTCAGGGCGATGGTCGTCGAGCGGCTGAGATCGGCACTTGCGATGAACGGAATTGGACTACCAAGAAGCTGACCCGGAGATGGGCGGGCAGGGAACTCTCCCGGAAGCCCTGTCCCGATCCCTGGACGATCAACGGGCTCCCGAGCAGAGAGGAACGATGATGAGCGAACTCCCCGAATGGCTTCGAGGTGGGCCAGCGATCATCGGGCGGATACCGCTTCTCGAACTATTAAGGGGTTCCGTCTACTACCCAGCGGCCGGATTCGACGGTAGCCCGGTCGAGTTCCTCGGGAAGGAATACCACAGCTTCGTCTATTCCGACTTCGGCGTCACGCCGAAGAAATTAATTAAGAAGCTGTCCACCTTCAGAGGTTATCGCCCCCTAGCCTACCGAGAGGTCGAAGCGGGCGAGTTGATGCCGAATGGCCTCCTGCCGATACCGATCGGGGTAATTAGACGGATCGAACAAAAGCCCAATCCGTTCTACCCGGATTTCTTCGCCTGCTGGGCGATCCTCCAACGCACCCCAGACTTCGGGCCAGACCACGGCCCGAGTCGGTTCAGCCTGCTCTACGTCCGATACGAGGGGGTCACGACCTTCCATTCCCTCTATCGAGGAAACGAGATGACGCCGGGAGTCCTGGCGATCATTTGTCCCGGTGTCGGGTTCGGCGGCAACTGGACCGATTTTAGAGATCCGGATGCGCACCTGGCCGAGGCGGTCCTCACCAACCCATCGGGGGTACCCTCTTATCTGGTCGGCCATGGATGGTGTGACCCCTGTCCGGTAGTCCGGTCGTACTGGTCGACCTATCCGAACATCCACCGGGATCTCGGACCAATCAAGATGTTCGGAATTAAGGGATTTTGAAATTACCTGTCGGCCTTCTGTGCCGCCCCGAGCGGGGCTTTTGACCCATCCGGGCAGATCGAACACCGTCAACTTCCCGCTCTCCCGGACGGGCCTTGTGTGAGCGGATCGACCTCGAACCACCGGGAGAAACCATGCTCCGCAAGCAGATCATCAAGCCACAAGCCGAGCCTCCGGCTCCCACGCCCGGCGAGATCGACATCGCCGCCGTGGCCACCGTGCTGGTGACCTCCGAGGACCCCGAGCACCCCATCGATCACGCCTTCGACGACCATCGGGGGCCGGGCGGGACCCGCTGGGTTGCAGGAGAGCCCGGCGAGCAGACCATCATCCTGGCCTTCGACACCCCCCAGGTGATCCGCCAGGTCCTCCTGGTAGTCGAGGAACTGGAAGTAACCCGCACCCAGGAACTCCAGCTTGCCGCCTCGGCCGACGGCGGGCAGACCTACCGGGAACTGCTCCGGCAGGAGTTCAACTTCAGCCCCCAGGGATCGACCTTCGAGCAGGAGGAATGGGCGGTCCAGGCCGAGGGGGTCACCCACCTACGCCTGGTGATCAGGCCGGACAAGGGCGGCTCAATAGGCAGGGCCACGATCACGTCGCTGGCCCTGCGGTGAGGGGGACGAGTGGAGTGAGAGCGCCTTGCTGACGCGATGGCTGGTCTACCATGTCGCCAGCGGCCATGCCTTCTTCACGGGGGCGGTATGCCTGATCGTGGCGGCCTGCTTGTCGTACTACGCCCGGAGGCGGGGAATCCGCACGGCCCGCAACGTCCTCGTCCTGGTCGGCGGCTCGGCGGTCATCGTCTCTGCGACACCGCTGATGCCCTGGGCCTATCTCCTCCTGGCGACCGTGACGCTGACCTGGCTCGCCGGCGAGGCATACCGGAAGCGTCTCCCGGACCGGTGGGCCTCCAGGCTGCGGATGTCCGTCGCCCTGGTTTGGTCGGCCGCCATGCTCGCCGAGGTCCCCTACCACCTGATGCCTCGCGTCCCCCCGCTGGGCGACCCGGCACTCGGCGTCATCGGTGATTCGGTGACGGCGGGGATCGGCGGCTACGAGGCCGTCACCTGGCCCGCGCTCCTGGCCGACCGCAACGGCGTCGAGGTCCACGATCACTCGCAGATGGGGGCAAACGTCGCCTCCGCATTGCGGCAAGCGGAGAATCTGTCCCCGGAGGAGCGGCTGGTCCTGCTGGAGATCGGCGGCAACGACTTGCTGGGAGAGACGACGCCCGAGGAGTTCGAAGCGGGGCTCGACGCACTGGTGTCGGCCGTCAGCCGCCCCGGACGGGTCGTGGTCCTGCTGGAGTTGCCGCTGCCGCCCACCTACAACGCCTACGGCCGCATCCAGCGCCGCCTGGCCCGCCGCCATCGGGCCCTGCTGGTACCCAAGCGGGTCCTGCTCGGCATCCTGGGGCGCGGCGGGGCGACCCTCGACTCGATCCACCTCACCCAAGAGGGGCACCGCCACATGGCCGGTGTCGTCTGGGTGGTCGTGCGGGGGGCCTACTCGGACCGGCAACGAGACGACCGGGGCCCGTGAGCGGCATCGGACCCCGCCCGGATCGGAAGCAATCCGGGGCAGGCGTAGGCGGTCGGAGGACGGGGCCGGGGTCAGCGACCGGCTGGGAGTCCTGGTTTGGAGTCGAAATCGGCCGATCATCAGGCAGCTATCCGGGTCGTCTGCCCTGCGTAGCCGGCGAACTGGGGCGTCTTCCAGTGGCCAGACTCGTCCCGGAGGCGTTGGATGAAGCCCAGGGTGGCGGGGTCTTCAAGGTGCTGCCCATAAATATGCCCCTCTTCCCTCTCAACTTCTTCCCGATCCTCTCCTGTACCCACCTCCTCCTCGACTTCGGCAATGCTCCGCAGGTAGCCCGTGGCCTCCCACTTCGCCGCCTGGCCCTTCCGGAACACGCCGTTGACCTCCTGCCCGACGACGTAGTTCTCGTCGTGCCAGACCAGCCAGCCCATCCGGCTGAGGAAATCTCTGGCGGCCTTGTAGTTGTGGTGGTCCCAGGCACGGTCCGTGTACCCCCGCTCCTTCAGGTCCTTCCAGAGCCGCATGATCCAGACCGTGGGCGTGGAACCATCCCGGTTGGGATGGTCCTTGGTGTGGGCCACGACGGCGATCAGCGTGGCGATGTCCATGGGGACCACCCGGCGCCCCTTGCCGGACCGGAACCCCGAGTTGGCCCAGTTCTTGGCGAAGCGGAGCAGCGTGGTCCGGATCAGCCCGGCGATCTCGTCGGAGACGGTCGGCGCCTCGGTGGAACCCCGGGCCTTCTTCGAGGGCTCGCCATCACCGACCTGCCTGCCCTCGGCCCCGGCAACGGCGAGGGGCAAGGTGACCGGGATGGTCGTCGGGTCGGTCGACTGGCCTCGCTTCCAGCACTCCAGGCCCTTCACGGCCTCCCTCAAGCGTTCCAGGTGCTCGGGACACGTCCGCTTCTGGAGTGGCTCGCTCGCAGACCGGATTCGTTCGACGACCTCGGCGGGTACGCCCAGGGCTTCCGCCTCGTCGGCCAGGTCGAATCCCAGCCGGCGAAGCCGGGAGACGTGGACCCTGCTCGTGCCCATCAGTTCGTCGGCGCGGTGATGGGCCTCCCGGGGCAGCTTGGCGAGCGTGCCGCTCTTGTAGCCCTTCAGTAGCCCCCGCTCCTTGCCCCAGGTCGTCTCCGGGCACAGGCCCTTGACCTCGACCAGTTCGATGTCGCAGTCGGCCAGGTAGCTCAGGCCCTTGAGGTACAGGTCCAGCACCTTGAGGGCGACGTTGACGATCCGGTCGTCGGCGCAGCCCTTGTAGATCACCGGGTAGCCGTGGATACCAACCCCATTGGTGGAGCGTTCGATGTAGAGGCCCCGGAACAGGGGCTTGCTGCGGATGTACTCGGCGTACGCCATCGCACCCGCCGCAGTACCCCGCCTGTGGCAGTCGATGTCGATCATCGCCAACGTCTCGTCGGACTTCCGGGAGCCGTTGCCGGAGAAGTAGTAGGTGTGCTCGTCGGCGAAGTGCGCGTCCATGTCGGCGTTGCTCAGCCGGGCGAGCCAACCCCGGCCGCCGTTGAGCTTGTCGAGGACCTCGTAGTTGGCATTGGCGTGGATCGGCCTGCCGTCGTGCTTGAACCCGAAGTCGAGGGGGCTGATCCGCTTCCGGAGCCAGGTGTGGATTTTCTGGCGCTTCTTGGAGGAATTTCGTGGTGGGGGGACTACCATAGGTTGCACGTTTGAGTTCGAGAAGGTTGTTGCACTGGGAGGGTCGGTCACGTACGGGTGACCGGCCCTTTCCCTTTATAGTAGTGCAGGACCCGCAGTTTCCTGCGGCGCCGGCAACGCGAAATGGCGATGGCCCACCGATCGCGTCGGACGCCGGCCCGGACCCGGTTTTTTACCCCTACATTTTCCATGGGGTTCGAGAAATCAGGGAGTGGTACCACTCCTCCACTGTCCACGGGCATGCGGTCTGAGGGCCGATTTTGGTTTACAACCAAAATCACACTTGGACGTGTGAGATTCTCAATATGCTGGGGTTGACCCAATTTCTGCTTTTGCTTTAATAGGTCCCGTCGGCGACGTTGCCGACAAGGTTACACCACCCAGAAGGACACCGGCACGACGGCGTGCCAGCAGGGACAACACCAGTGCAGACAATGAACACCAACATCTTGGCGGGAGCAGGCTTCGACGCCCCCCTCGGTACACACCCGGGAAACCAAGATCGTCCGGATCATCCGGGGATCAAGCCGACTCCCGCCCCGAACAAGAGTGGGCGAGCCTGCACTGCGGGTGGCAGCGCCTACCGGGCGATCTACAAGGCAATCCTCGGCATGTCGGCTGAGGAGTACCGACGCCAGAACGGCCTGGCATCAGACGCCGACATCCTCCCCCATCTCGACGAGCCGTACCGCCGCTGGATCATCGCCGCCCGCCGTCGGACCCGGGCGCTTCTCGGAGGCGGGTCGCTGGGCCAGGCAGCGGCGGTGCGGATTGCCGTCGATGAGACCGATGACTTCGAACTACCCAGCATCCGGGCACAGCGCCGCATCGCCAAGCTCCAGGCCGGCTGTCGCATGTTGATCGAATATCGAGATTTCGAGATCAAAACGATCAACCGCCGTGGCATTTGGTTCTACGAGGCGGAATCCCTCGGCATCAGGGCCAGAATCCTCGACGACCTCCTCGACATGATCGACGATGAGCTTGCCTGGTTGGAAGCCTGAGAACGAACCTCATCATCAGACCCGTGGTCGGCGACGGAGCCGACCATGGAAACGCCGAAATGTGGAACGCCGGCACGACGACGTGCCGTACCGAAGGACCAGACACCGTGTACGACCAAAATCCATCCACTTGCCCGGACTGCGGATGCCTGCCGGGACACGTCCACCGGGCCAATTGCGATGTACAGCGCTGCTCCGTGTGCGGCTGCCAGCGGATTTCTTGCGGCGGCTGCGAGGAACACGACCCGGTGGCGTCGGCCTGGACCGGGGCCTGGCCGACGACGACCCCGGCACTGGTACGAACCGGCGGCGAACCAGTCGTGCATCGGACGGAAGCGCCTACGGCGAATGTGAAACCGATAGTTGTCTTGGCCGATGGGACCATCGAACCCGAGGAGCACACCGAGGAGGAGCGGCGATTCTACGAGGGCTGGCAGCCGCTCGCTCGGCCCCATCTCAAGGACGAAGCGGCCTCCAGACGACTCCGCAGTCGGATCAAGGCCAAGCCGAAGCTGTGCTGGTTCAACGCACGCAAGGCGATCCAGAAGCTCGACGAATATGCCGATGCCAGCTACGTCGAGGGGCACATCGTCCTCAAGGACGGCTTCGGGCCGATCGAGCACGGATGGATCGTGCGGGATGGGGTGATCATCGACCCGACGCTGCCGGACTCGGTGGGGGCGTACTACCCAGGGCTGGAGTTCGCCGGCCGTTCGGGGATCGAGGAGTTCCTGGCGACCCCGCAGGGTAAGGCGTGCAAGCGGAGCCCGTTCTTCTTCGCCTTCGGATGGGGCGGCATGCTGAGCCCCGGTTACCGGCGGGCGTACGAGGAGAGCATGGAGTTCGTACGGGGCCTGTACCCCGAGAGCAGCGTGCTCAGCGATTCACCGTGACGCCCAGGCTGCTCCATTGTCCGACTTTCCCTCGAAATGCGTTCTGTGTCCCGTCGGACTTCGAGCAATGGCACCTGGGGTAGGGCGAGGGAGTAGTACTCCGGCGAGCAGTACTCCGGCGAGGGGTGAGCCGGGTGGGTGGCGGGGAGCCGACCCCCACCCCTCCGATCCGGACATAGCTCGTGAGCCAGGCGCCCGCCTGGATTATCCTATTGGCCTGGCTCTCCCCGCCCTGATTCGGGTAGTTCCCCCTCCGGTATCGTCAACTCGTCCCATCCGAACCGATCCCATCCGAGGCCCAAGCCGATGAAACTCCTCGCACTGATCGCCGTCCTGACGCTCGCCTGTACCCCATTCGGCGTGGCAGCCGACGAGCCCTCCTTCACCCGCCAGGAGGACGTGATCTACGGCCGCAAGCACGGCACCGCCCTGACCATGGACGTGTTCACTCCCGAGGAGGACGCCAAGGGCGTCGGCCTCGTCATGGTCGTCAGCGGCGGCTGGTTCTCGGCCCACGAGGCGATCCCCGTGCCGCTGATCGAGTCGCTGGTCGGGCGGGGCTACACCGTCTTCGCCGTCGTCCACGTCAGCCAGCCGAAGTTCACCATCCCGGAAATCCTCGGGGACCTCCACCGCGCCGTCCGCTTCATCCGCCACCACGCCGAGGACTACGGGATCGACCCCGACCGGATCGGCAACTACGGCGGCTCGGCGGGCGCCTGGAAGTGCTCGGCGGCCTGATCGACGAGATGGCCCGCCGGGCGGAAGAGAACTACCCCGGCGAGGGTCTCGACCTGGCGATCCTCGGGCGACCTCGATCGTTTTCGGCCGAATTAGTCCAGAATCTACTTGCTTGGTCGCCCGAAACTAGGTAGCTTTTGTATAGAATATCCGTCGGTGGATGTAGGCAGGTAAACGTCACTCCCCGGGGAGATCACCCGTGGGCTGGTTGTCGCAAAATCTGACCACGATTTTTCAATTTCTGCCTGGTTTCATCACTGCCGGCATTGTTTACACGTTGACGGCGCACCCGAAATCGAACGAGTTCGAGCGGGTTGTCCAGGCGCTTATCTTCACGGTCATCCTGAAGACCCTGCTGCTGCCCATCCGCAGCCTGTTCCTGGCCACCGGCTCGCACTGGGTTTCTCTCGGCCTATGGACACCTGATGTCGAACTGACCTGGATGATTATCTTGGCTATTCCCCTCGGTCTCGCTTTCGCCTGGATTGCGAACACCGACAGGTGGCATCAATGGGCCAGAGCACGGGGATTGACAACTCGCACATCTTACCCTTCCGAGTGGTACGGCGCTTTCAAGCGGAGCGGCGATCGTTGGATCATCCTCCATTTGAAGGGCGAACGCCGCCTTTACGGCTGGCCGGAAGAGTGGCCCGATCATCCGGATAAAGGGCATTTCGTCATCGATCAGCCGGAATGGGTCTTGGATGACGGCACGCAAGTACCAATCTTCCAAGCGAACAAATTCCTGATCGCCGCCTGCGAAGTCGAGCGCGTCGAGTTTCTTGCATTCCCACATGAGTATTCGATCGCCCAAGAAAATCTGGGTGCCATGCAGGCACCTTTGATCCAAATGCACAGGAGCGAGGAGAATGGGAGCCAAGCAGCCGAATCCGGCGCCGAATCGCCCGCAGACACCCCCAACGCCGGCGTTGCCACCGTTGGGGACCATTAGAACCGTCGCACCGCCTTGCGACGTGGAGACGGGCTACACGGGTCCACCCAGAGGGGAGAAGCCCCCCGCATCGCCTGCACCGCCACCGAAGAAGTGATATCAAATCTCCGAGGATTCGGTCATGGCAGAGCAAACGCCCCGATCATCATCGCAGCCGATAACCCGACCCGCTCCGAAAGGTGAGGAGCGCGGCTATAACGGCCCGGCACCCGTTTCCGCCACTTCGAAGCCGCCGGCCTCACCGGCTCCACCGCCAACGAACTCGGGAAAGAAGTAGTAGAAAGAGAGCGCATCCGTTCGGGCCTGGCCGCCGTGTAATTACGTTATGCAAGGTGGCCAGCCCAGACGGCGAGTTGGACGACCGGATCGACTACGCCATCTTCGCCGACACCCAGGAGGAGCCGGAGCCCGTCTACGACCACCTCCGGTGGCTCCAATCCCTGGGCGGGCCGCCGATCCTGGTCGACACCGCAGGGCGCCTCGGTGATGACCTGATCGGCGGGACGAACAGCATGGGCCAGCGGTTCGCCTCGATCCCGGCCTTCACCTCGGCAACTCCGGGACAGACTGGGGGCATGCTCCGGCGGCAATGCACCGCCGAGTACAAGATCAACGTAGTCGAGCGGGTCATCCGGCGCCAGGTCGTCGGCCTGAAGTATCGCCAGCGGATGCCCAAGGGCGTGAAGGTCGTCCAGTACTTCGGGCTGTCCCACGACGAGCCCCGGCGGGTCTCCAAGGTGAGGAACCGGTTCGTGGGGCACCCCTGGGCCGAGGGCCGGTTCCCGCTGTTCGACCTGGAGATAACCCACTCGGACTGCGCGGCCTACCTGAAGGGCAAGGCGATCCCGCACGAGGTCCCCAGGAGCGCCTGCGTGTTCTGCCCGTACCGGTCGAACGCCGAGTGGCGGCACCTGCGGGACACCGACCCGGCGGGCTGGGCAAGGGCCGTCGAGGTGGATGAGGCACTTCGGCGGCCAGGCACGGTCGCCAACCGGAACCTGGAGCAGTCGATCTACCTGCACCGGTCCTGCCTGCCGCTGGCCCAGGCCGATCTGGGAGGGCGGGACGTGACCGGCGGGGTCGCCCACTCCGAGTGCGAGGGGATGTGCGGGCTGTAGGAGGCCGCCTGGGGTCGCAGCAGATGCGTCCAGAACCCTATTCAATCGGGTGTTCCCTGGGCCCCGAAGATTGTAGCATCTTTGGGCGGATGCTATAATAGGCCAGGCGGCATGGTGTCGTCTCGGGGCGTTGCGCCTGCGCCGTGGCAGGCTCCCACCGCAGGGATCGAATTCCGCCTGCCCGGGGCACCGGCCACCCGCCTCGCCGTCCATCGCCCGACGAGTCTCACGATCTCCAAGGACGTAGGGCCGGCGCCGACGGTCGTGACCGCCGTCCATCGGGTCGGGAGCCGGCCTGATGGCGGATTGGACGCCGACGGTGGACGCCCCGGTCGGCGAGGATCGGCCCGGTCCCGGGGTGGCACGGCGTTCGCCAGCGATCGTCGGACCGGAGGCATCGAGATGGCCGATCACGTCCACACGCACGACGACGGCGGGGGTGGGCCCCTGGCGGGCCTCTTCGAGGTCTTCACGCCCCGCCGCCAGTGCATGAACTACGAAGCCGACGTGATCTGGACCCATCTCGTCTCCGACCTGCTCATCGCCCTGGCCTACTTCTCCATCCCCGTCGCCCTGGTCGTCTTCGTCCGGCGCCGGAAGGACCTGGCCTTCAACTGGATGTTCCTCCTCTTCGCCCTCTTCATCATCCTCTGCGGCATGACCCACGCCTTCGGGGTCTGGGCCCTCTGGCAGCCGCTCTACCGCCTGGACGGCCTGGTCAAGGCGGCCACCGCCCTGGCGTCGGTCGGGACGGCGGGCCTGCTCTGGCGGCTGCTGCCGCAGGCCCTCGCCCTGCCGAGCCCCGAGCACCTGCGGCTCATCAACCGGCGGCTGGAGGAGGAGGTCGCCGAGCGGAAACGGGCCGAGGAGGGGCTTCGGAGGGCCCATGACGAGATGGAGCGGCGGGTCGAGGAGCAAACCCGGGAACTGCGGGTCAGCGAGGCCAGCTTCCGCCAGATGGCCGACGCGATGCCCCAGATCGCCTGGACGGCGCTTCCCGACGGCTACACCGACTACTACAACCGGCGATGGTACGAGTTCACCGGCTCCCCGCCGGGCCGGGGGGGCGACGAGAGTTGGCTGCCGATCCTCCACCCCGACGACGTGGAACGCAGCCGCGCGGCGTGGCAGGAGGCCGTGCGGTCCGGCACCCCGTATGAGATCGAGTACCGCTTCCGGGACAGCAGGACCGGCGCCTACCGCTGGCACCTGGGCCGCGCCCTGCCGATGGTGGACGACGGCGGCCAGGTCGTCCGGTGGTTCGGGACCAGCACCGACATCGACGACCAGAAGCGGACCGAGGAGGCGTTACGCGAGCAGGACCGCCGCAAGGACGAGTTCCTGGCGATGCTCTCCCACGAGCTTCGCAACCCCCTGGCGGCCATCCGCCTGGCCGTCGATGCGCTGGACCAGCCGGGGGGCGAGGGCGACGGCGCCTGGGCCAGGGAGGTCGTCGAGCGGCAGGTCGCCCTGCTGGCCCACCTGCTCGACGACCTGCTGGACGTGTCCCGGATCACCCGGGGGCTGGTCCGGGTCCGCAAGCAGTTGATCGACGCCGGCCCGGTGATCGACCAGGCCGTCGAGGCGCTCCGTCCCCTGATCGAGGACCGCAAGCACCGGCTCGTGCGCCCGGCCCCTCGGGGGCCCCTGTGGCTGGAGGCCGACCCGGTGCGGCTGGAGCAAGTCCTGGTCAACCTGCTGACCAACGCCGCCAAGTACACCCCCTCGGGCGGGGAGATCACGCTCGACGCCGAGCGGGCCGGCGATCAGGTCGTCGTCCGGGTCCGGGACACCGGCATGGGCATCCCGCCGGAGGTCCTGCCGCGCATCTTCGACCTGTTCGTGCAGGCCGATCGCACCCTGGACCGGTCGGAGGGGGGCCTGGGCATCGGCCTGACGCTCGTCCGGAAGCTGGTGGAGCTTCACGGGGGCAGCGTCTCGGCCAGCAGCGCCGGGCCGGGCCGGGGCAGCGAGTTCGTCGTGCGGCTGCCCGCCGCCGAGGGACTGCCCGCCGCCCCATCGCCCCCGGGGGCGCGATCGGCCGACCGGCCCGCCGGGCGGGTACTGATCGTCGAGGACAACCGGGACCTGGCCCGGGGGCTGGCGCGGCACCTGCGGCTGCTGGGTCGGGAGGTCGAGGTGGCCCACGACGGCCCCGGGGGCATCGAGGCCGCCCACGCCTTCCGCCCGGATGTCATCCTGCTGGACATCGGCCTGCCCCTCCTGGACGGGTTTGAGGTGGCGCGGGCGTTGCGGCGGGAGGGCTTCCGGGAGACTCGGATCATCGCCATCACGGGGTACGGCCAGGACGAGGACCGGCAGCGGGCGAAGGAGGCGGGGATGGATCACCACCTCACGAAGCCTGTGGACCTGGAGACGATCGCCGAGTTGATCGCCTAGCCCGGCCCCGACCGATCAAGGCCCAGGGACGGCGGCCCGGCCCTGATCGGCGAGCGGCGGATCGTGGCTGACACGGGCCGGCGCGTCCTCAGCCCCCCTTGGGGCCTTCCACCAGCACCTCGGACGATCCCCGGGTATCATCAAGGACGGCGTTCCCCGGCCGGCACCATTTCTCCCGATGGCCCCCGTGAGCGATGGACGAATCCCCGCCCACCCCCGGCTCCGATGAACTCCCGCACCTCGGGACGTTCGCCAGGGTCGCCGAGCGGGGCAGCTTCACCGCCGCCGCGCTCGACCTCGGCATCACCCAGGCGGCCGTCAGCCAGCGGATCGCCCTCCTCGAACGAGGGCTGCGCGTCTCGCTGTTCGACCGCCGGGCCGGCAGGATCGCCCTGACCGAGGCGGGACACCGGCTCTATGACTACGCCCGCCGCATCCTCGACCTCCACGAGCAGGCCCGCAGGGACCTCGGCGGCCACCGGCCGCCCATCTCGGGCGACCTGCCGATCGCCGCAAGCTCGGTCCCCGGCGAGTGCTACCTGCCGGCCCTGCTGTCCTCCTTCCGGCAGGCGTATCCCCGGGTCCATGTCCGGGCCTCGGCGGGCGACAGCGGCTCGGTCGTCCGGGATGTCGTGGCGGGGCGGGCCACGCTCGGGCTCGTGGGCAAGGAGGCCGGGACGCCCGCCCTCGAATCCCGGCCCATCGGCAC
Source organism: Tautonia plasticadhaerens (assembly GCF_007752535.1). Classification (GTDB taxonomy): domain Bacteria; phylum Planctomycetota; class Planctomycetia; order Isosphaerales; family Isosphaeraceae; genus Tautonia; species Tautonia plasticadhaerens. The sequence continues at coordinate 6,727,981 of NZ_CP036426.1, read as the reverse complement.
GGACCTCCTGGTGCTCATCGTGCCCCCGGGGCACGCCTGGGCCTCCCGGGAGGCGATCTCCCTCAAGGCGCTCGCCATCGAGCCGCTCGTCATCCGGGAGCCGGGATCGGGCTCCCGCCGCGCCCTGGAGGCGGGCCTGGAGCGGGCCGGTGCCTCGCTCGCCGGGATGAACGTCGCCCTCGAACTGGGCAGCAACTCGGCCATCCGGGATGCGGTCCGTCGCCGGCTCGGCGTGGCCTTCCTCTCCCGCTCGGCCGTGCAGCCGGACCTCGACTCGGGCGCGTTGCGGGCGGTCGGGGTCCGGGGCCTAGACCTCGCACGCCACCTCTACGTGATCCACCACGGCCGTCGGCCGCTCTCGCCGGCCGCCTCCGTCTTCCTGCACTTCCTCAAGGCCCACCCCCTCGATCCCGATCGGCGTTGAGCCCCCATTAGCGGGGCTTATGGCCCGCTTGCGGGCGATCACGAGAAGTTCGGTGGCCCCGCCCGGCGGGCATCGTCCATCATGGGCCTCGTCGTGCCGCCCCCCGCCCGGGGCGAGCAGTCGGAGCCCCGCCGGCGCCCGGGACGGATCGGGATGAAGACCAACATCCGGGAGGGCCTCGCCCTCGCAATCGCCGCCTCGATGCTCGTGGGCTCGCTCTACCTGAGCGTCGGGCTGGGCCTCAAGGCATGCCCGCTCTGCCTCTACGAGCGGACGTTCGTCATGGGCGTGGTGGGGGTGCTCGGCGTCGGGCTCGTGGCCAGGCCCCCCGTCCGGGCCGGGGCCCTGGGCCTGCTGGCCCTGCCGCTGGCGGTCGCCGGCCTGGGCCTGGCCGCCTTCCACGTCTACCTCGACCGCTCGGGGGTCCTCGACTGCCCGCCGGGGGTACTTGGGCTCGGGCACGCACCGGACCAGAGCCTCGCCGGATATCTCGTGCTGACCGGGGTGCTCGCCATCGGTGCCCTCTCCGAGCGGTCCGAGGCCGCCCGTCGTCCCTGGGCGGGGGGCGTCACCGCCGCCCTGCTCGGGGCGGCACTTGCCTTCGCCTCGGTCAAGAGTGCCCCGCCCTTACCGCCCCCGAGTCCGACCTTCGGCCCCTCGGGCGAGCGGATTCTCTCGGGCTGCGAACCGGCACCCCCGCCCGACTACCGGCCGGGCAGGTAAACCGTGGCTGCCTTCACGGCGGGGCCCGGACGACGATCCCCCGGCTGCCTGGGGCAAGTTCGAGATGATCGCCGAATACAAGTTGATCCTCGCTCCCTCGGCCCTGGCCCTCCTGTGGGTGGCCGAGGGCCTCGTGCCCTTCTACTCGCAATTCCGAGGTGGTTTCAGGGATCGGCTGCGGCATGACGGCAGGAACCTGTCCTTCGGGCTCGCCAATGCCGCCTTGGGCGCCGTGATCTTCGCCGGGCTGTTCCTGATGGCCGAGCGGTGGGCCGAGGCCCGGGGGCTCGGGCTGCTCCGGCGGCTCGCCTGGCCGTCCTGGGCCGAGACGCTGCTGGCCCTCGTGCTCCTCGACCTCTGGATGTACCTCTGGCACCGGGCCAATCACGCCGTCCCGCTGCTCTGGCGGTTCCACCGGATGCACCACAGCGATGCCGAGATGGACGCGACCACGGGCATCCGCTTCCACATGGGCGAGGTGCTCCTGTCGGCCCTGGCCCGCCTCGTCCTCCTGCCGATCATCGGGATGGCTCTCTGGCAGGTGGCCGCCTACGAGGCGTTCTTCGCCCCGATCGTCCTCTTCCACCACGCGAACGTGGGGCTGCCCCGGTGGGTCGACCGGGGGCTGATGGCCCTCGTCGTCACCCCGGCCATGCATCGGGTCCATCACAGCCGGTGGCGGCCGGAGACGGACTCCAACTACGGCTCGGTCCTCCCCTGGTGGGACCGGATGTTCCGCACCTTCCGGCCCCGGGACGATGCCCGGACGATCCGGCTCGGCCTCGACGAGTTCGACGCGCCGGAGTGGCAGGGCCTCCGGGGGATGCTGGAGACCCCGCTGGCGGCGGCACGCAGGGCGGGGACGGGACGCAACTCGGCGTTAGACACGGGCACGAAGGAACGACGGGCACGATCACCACGATCTCCCCTGGTGGACAATCGCCATGACCCAACAGGGCCGCAAGGAGCATTGGGAGCAGGTCTATTCGACCAGGGGCCAGACGGGGGTTAGCTGGTACCAGAGTGAACCCACCCGCTCGCTCGAACTCATCCGGTCCGTCGCTTCCGATGCACGAGGGCGGATCATCGACGTGGGAGGCGGGGCCTCGGTCTTGATCGATCGGCTCCTCGACCTCGGCTTCGAGACGGTCGCCGTGCTCGACATCTCCGGGACGGCCCTGGAGACGGCGAGGGCGCGTCTGGGGCGCCGTTCGGGGGCCGTCCGCTGGATCGAGGCCGACGTGACCGAGGCCGGGGACATCGGCACCTTCGACATCTGGCATGACCGGGCCGTGTTCCACTTCCTGACCGAGGCGGCGGATCGGGCGAGGTATGTCGAGTTGGCGCGTCGAACGGTCCCCGCCGGGGGGCATCTCATCGTCGCCACCTTCGCCGACGAGGGCCCGAGGCGGTGCAGCGACCTCGATGTCTGCCGCTACAACCCGGGGTCGCTGGCCTCGGAGTTCGGCAATGGCTTCTCGCTCGTCGGGGGTGCCGGGGAGACGCACACGACCCCCTGGGGCTTCCAGCAGGCGTTCACCTACGGGGTCTTCGTGCGGCGATGAGCAGAATCCTGGCCCTGGCCTACGGCGTGGCGAGCTATCTCGCCTTCCTCGCCTCGTTGTTGTACGCGGTCGGCTTCGTCGGCGATTTCCTCGTCCCGAGGTCGGTCGATGCGGGGGGGCCGAGGAGCCCGCTGGGCGTAGCGGTGCCCGTCGACCTCCTGCTGCTCGGCCTCTTCGCCGTCCCGCATAGCGTGATGGCCCGGCCGTGGTTCAAGCGGCGGTGGACCCGGTTCGTCCCGCCGTCGGTCGAGCGGAGCACCTATGTCCTCACGAGTAGCCTGCTGCTGGGCCTCCTCTTCTGGCAATGGCGGCCGATCCCGATCGTCGTCTGGCACGTCGACAATCCGGTCGGCCGATGGCTGATGGGTGCGATCTTCTGGGCCGGCTGGGCGCTGGTGCTCGTTTCTACCTTCCTGATCGACCACTTCGACCTGTTCGGGCTGCGTCAGGTCTACCTCCACGTCACCGGTCGGCCGTACACCCCGATCGCATTCAAGACGCCCGGCCCCTATCGCTACGTCCGTCACCCGCTCATGACGGGCTTCCTGCTGGCCTTCTGGGCGACCCCGGAGATGACCGTCGGGCACCTGCTGTTCGCCGGGTCGACGACCGCGTACATCCTCATCGCCCTGCGGTTCGAGGAGCGGGATTTGGCCGGGTTCCATGGGGAAAGCTATGAGGCATACCGGGAGCAGGCGGGCATGCTGCTGCCGTTCCCGAGGGCCCGCAAGCGGTCATAAGGGGGCAGGAAGCTGCTGCGGGCACCTGTTACGGCTCAGATCGGGTTCATCGGGTCGAAGTCCGGCAGGAGGTGCCTCCAGGCCAATCCCTTGACGATGTACGAGATCATGGGTTGGCTGACGCCGAAACTTGCTCCGAGCTTCGTCATCGAGACGCCCTCGGCGAACAGCCTGCGAACCTCCAGGACCTCGGCCTCCTTGAGCTTCGACCCCGCTTGCTCCCCGAACTTCCGCCTCCCATGCCGGATGGTGTCCGCGCCGTTGGCCTTCGGCGTGTCCCATCGCAGGTTGTCGATGTTGTTATTTGCGGGATTGCCGTCCCAGTGGCAGCAGAGCATGCCCGGAGGCTGGGGGCCGACGAACGCCTCCAGGACGAGGCGGTGGATGTAGTAGGGGCGTTTGATGCCATCACGGTGGAGGTTGACGGTGAGGTGCCCCCAGTGCTTCCTGATCGGCTTCAGCGGCCTCCAGGTCTCGGTCAACCGTGAGCGATTCCCGGCCTTCAACCAGCATGATTCAACCACGCCATCCCGACTGACACGGTAGCCCGGGAATCCTTCGATGAGTCGATATTGATTGTCCATGCCCCTATGTAGGGGGTACGGACCGATTTTCCGGGCGACTCGTTCGATTACCGGCTGCTGAAGAACGCCGGCTCGGCCGTCGCAGATCGGAGAAGGCAGGCGGTCAGCTTTCCGGCCCCCCCGCTGGTATCGAGTCGGATGCGGACGGCGTTGGCATCCGGCCTGCGTACCCGGACGTGCCCGCTGACCTGGACCTTGCCCGGATGCGGCAGGGGCGCCTCGGCCAGGCCCCGGTCGGCCCCCAGCCAGACCGGGTACTCCGGCTCCCAGAGCTTCTCGGTCGTCGTACCCGGGATCGGCCTCAGCAACGCCCGGTCCCATTGCCTGCCGTGGAGGGCATCGACCTGCTGCCCTGGGCTCGCCCCCAACTCGGGCGACAGGCCGCAATGCAGGAACAGGTGCCCCGGCGCCTCGACCACCCAGGGCAGCGAGCCCAGGAACCGGCGGTGGTCCTCGGGCATCGCCGAGCGGAGCGCCCCGAGGTCCTTGGTCCAGGCGGCTCCCCAGGCCATCGCCGCCCGACCGAGGTAGCCCTCGAACGTCTCGTGGCAGTCGTAATTGGTCCGGTACCGTTCGACCCAGTAGGGCGAGGGCGGGCCGTCGTCCAGCCGGGCGGCACGTACGAGCGCCAGGTCGTGGTTGCCCATCACCGCCGAGCCCCCCGGCGGTCGTCGGAGCAGTCCGAGGGCCAGGTCGATCGTCCCCCGAACGTCTGGCCCCCGGTCCACGAAGTCGCCCAGGAAGACCATGGCACAGCGGGGCCAGTCGTCGAGGCCCTCCAGCCTCCCGACCAGCCGCTCCAGTTCCCGCCGCTGGCCGTGCAGGTCGCCAACAGCGACGATCGGGTACCCCAGCGAAGCTGGCAACTCGGTCATCGCCCGCCGACCCTCATCCAGGCCACCGATTTGATCGAGGTGACCGGGATGCGGCGTTCGACGACGCCGGCATGATCCCGGACGCCCAGGTGATCCGCCCCGACCTCGGTGACCTCGTACCCGGCGGGGTGACCGCCCTCGAACACCGTGACCTCGTAGACGTTGCCCAGGTCCTTGACGCCGACGGCCTGACCGACCTCCAGGCCGGCGAAGAGGCCGGTGGGCCCCTCTTTCGGACGTGCCCCGAGGAGCGACAGGCAGGCGACGGCAAGCAGTGCCGCCCCGATCAGCTTCCGGTTCATACCCCACATCGCATCAATTTCTCCGGCCGAATCTGATCTCACGCACCGAGGACTATCCCGTCCTGGTGGCCCTCGACGTAGTGGGGCGCCTCGGCAGGGTACTGGTCCAGGCACCGCAACGCCTCTGTCTTGGTCACGGCGGCGTAGCCAAACCAGTTCGGCCCCGACCGATAGCGGACGAGGACGTGCCCGGCCCGCTTGATGCGTCTCCGGAGTTCGTCGCCCCGTACCACCTCCTGCCGATTGCGGGGGCCGGTGAACGGCAGGATCGTGGGCTCGTGACCCTGATCCGACTCGGCTATCGCCATGGGTCATTCTCCTCGGGGGTTGGTCGCAAAGAAGTCCCTGGCCTGGTACTGGGCCGAGTTGCCGACGACGACGACCGCCTCGCTCTCAGGGCCGATCCCAAGATAGCCGAGCACCTCGACCAGCATCGCCTCCCAACCCGGTGGGTTGCCCCAGAGCATGACCACCTGGCGGCCGCAGAGCGTGCCGGCCCTACCGAAGAGGTTCTCCCGTTTGGCTAACTGCCGGATTGTGTACCAGTCCCAGTTCTCACGCTTCGCCCCGGTCGGGGAATACTGGCACCGTTCATCAGGGGCGAAGATATCGCCGATCGTCACGACCTTCTGGTACATTTCCTCGGCTTCGGGGCCGAAGAACGCCTGGAGCATCCCAGCCGAGTTGGTCATCTGCTCGTGGCCGACGTACCCGGGCCGGACGAACCAGCGGTTGCCGCCCGGGTCGGGGTACTTGGTGTAGATGAATGCGAGCGATCCGACCTGGCCCTTGATCTCGTCCGGCCCTCGAACGATCATCCGGCTCTCGAAGACTTGGACCTGTTGCGGCGGCATCTCCGTCAAACCTCCCGATTCAACGTCCCGGCTCGTCGATTGGCCGCAGGACCTCGCCACCATCAAAGTCGAGTTGACACTTCCGCCCGCCGAACACGGCGTACGGTACGCAGGGAACGTCTGGCGTTGCCTCCCGCCGCTCATAGGCCAGGCCACGGGCGTCGAAGTAGACGGACAGGCGTCGGGACAGGACCAGAGCGACCTTCAGACCCCGCTCCACGGCAACTCGGCTGGCGAAGGCTTCCGCCGCCTCTAGCTCCAAGGCGTCGTCGGGCAATTCGACCCGCTGGTACGCACAGGCGGTCCACCGAAGGACGAGGTAGGGCCGGACCGGCTCGTCGGCCCACGCCAGCCATCCCTGGTAGTCCTCGGCAGCGAACTGGCGAACCTCGTTGGTGTCGATCTCCAGGGCCTCGGAGAGCTTCGCCAGCAGGTCAGGGGCGACATTGCCGCCGGCCTCGAAGGCTTGGATGCGATTGCTGCCCCGGCTGAGGTTCTTGTAACCGACCAACCGGGCCAGTTGCCCGGTGGTCAGGTTGCGCTCAAGCCGCCGATGCCGGAAGGAATCGCCCAGGTGGCTCATCGCTCATCCCTCGAATCCCGATGTCGGCTCATCGCCCGGTGCGACGGCGTTGGACGAACCGCTCGATGTGCTCCCTCTCCTCGGGCGTGACGGGCTCGTCGTCGGCCCCGCCCTCGTCCTGGTGGCGGGCGAAGAACGGGCAGCGATCGTTGGGGCAATACCCCCAGTCGTCGAGGTCCAGGTCGCACCGGGAGCACGTCGCCCCCCGGTAGAACTCGGCGCTGCACTGCCTGCATATCCCGTCCGGCCCCAGGACCCGCCGCTTGTCGCAATCGGGGCAGCGTCCCCTCTCCCCGCTCATGATCGCCTCCTACGGCTCGACTCACGGTGATCCGGGGTCCAGACTCTCTCGGGCGATCCTATGTAGAATCGACACCTTCTCGAACAACACGGCGAACAAGTAGTGGGGCATCAGTTCGGTGTACCCGCCCAGCAGGTCGGGGTGCCCCAGCAGGTCCGGAAGCTCCTCGAAGCGGTTGCAGGCCAGACCACCCAGGGCGTGGAGGAGGGCGTTGTTCAGGGCGTGCCGGAAGTACCCGTCGAGCCTCCCCAGCCGGCGCTCCCGGGCCTCGGGCGTGATGCCACGGGCGGTGCGGATGTGGCGGCGATAGGTCTCCGGGTCGAGCATCCTCCTGATCATGGCCGGGTCGGCGTCGGCCACCATCGGGGCCGTCAGGCAGAGGATGTCCATGAGCGGGGACCCGTCCACGGGGAGTTCCAGGACCCTGCGGCTGAAGCCGTGCAGGTCGCCCAGGATCGCCGCCAGCGGGTCGTCCGGAGACTCGTCCCCCAGGTACCAGAAGGCTTGGGCAGCGGCCACGTCCCAGTCCAGGTAGGGCGCGATTCGCCAGGCGATCCGGCCGCCCCGGGCCGAGTACGAGGCACTCGCCTCCTGGAACATGAATGGCTTGAAGGAGTCTCGATCCGGTGCGGGCACCTCGCCACTTTCCGGGCCGGCGGGGAGCGCCTCGACCAGCCTCGTCGACGCCCGCTGCCAGTCGATCATCTCGTGCGTGATCTCGGCGAGGAGCCCCGCGCCACCGCTGGCAGCCTGCACCGGGTTGATGCCGCCTGGCTGGTAGAACACCGGCAGGATCACGTCCCGGAACAGAAACAACTCGCCTCGAACTCGCTCGACCTCGGCTCCTAGGTCGATCTCCTGGTTCCCTGCCATCGGCGTCCCCCCATCGAAATCGAGCTTCAACAATCGGTCTTCCGGCGACCCCATCGCTGCCTGGCCACCTGCCCGGCCCCCGCTGGCGGATAGGGGCTCCAGGTCCAGACTCGCAGGATTCCCAGGACGATCTCCTCGTAACAGGCCACGCACAGCGTCAGCCGCTCCTCGACGTGCCTCTGGTCCGTCTCGGCCGTCCGATAGTCCAGCGGATCGCCACAGGCCAGGCAGATCGGGTCGGGGCTCGACTTGGCGGCCATCGGTGCCCATCCCCGCTCAAGACGCCCCGTGCTCGGGTTGCTCGTCACTGGCTGCCCCGTCCCAGGGACGCAACCTCGCTGTCTCCGGGTCGATGACGACCAGCGAATCGACGAACGACCGATCCGGGCGAAACCGCACCCGCCGCAGGCCAACCGCAAGGGCGTCCCGGAGCAGCCGCTCGACATCCTCCCGCTCGGGCGCCCCGAGGGTCGTGATCTCGACCTCCAACGTGTAGCGGTCCTCGGGCTCCAGCAGCGGGTCTCGGCGTGCGATCCCCTCGATGTCGACCTCGGCGTCCTCCCTGCGGTAGTACAGCCGGGCCCGTCGCCCGTCTCGGGTCCAGTTGGAGCCGGCCTCCCCTGCGTAGAGGCGGAAATCGTCCCGGAGTTGCTCGTCGCCGATGACATGGCGTGGGTGTCGCTTCGTACCAACCCGATGGGTCTCGAATCGTCCCTTGTAGACCTTCATGGAACGCCTCCGATGGTGCGTCGTCCGATGGAAGTGGGTCAGGCTCAGGCGACCCGGGCAGACCGACGCCGTTCGGCCTTCCGCCGGTAGTAGCGGGCCAGCTTGGCGACCGGCTGCCTGCGGGCCAGGACCCGGGTGTTCTCGGGGATCGGCTCGTCCAGGAACGCCCGGGTTGGCACCCGGACCTCGACATGCCAGGTGTACCGGCGGTCGTCGCCGACGACGGGCCGGACCACGTAGAGGTAGTCGAGGTCGCCGTAGAGGCGGCCCTCGTCCAGGAGCGGGTAGGTATCAACCTGGAGGCCCTTGGGATCGGCCGAGCAGAAGAGGCTGGCGGCGTACCCGGCCCGGCCCATCTTCCACGACTCGTCGTACTCCCGATCGGGCCAGGCCACGCCCTTGACCGGCGTCCGGCCCAGGTCGTGGGCCTTCAGGAGCATCGGGATGATCCACTCGGGGTCGCCGCCGCCGTGGGCGAAGACGTAGGTGCCCTTCTCGTTGGCGTCCTGGCCGTTGCCCTGGAACCAGACCATGGCACGGACCGACATGGGAAGCTCCTCGGGTTGCTGGTTGGGATTTGCGGTACCCGGACACGGGCGAGGCCGGGGATGGGTCGGTCTCGGTCGGCCGACGTTGACGGATCACGACACCAGGAGCCCGTCGGCGGCGGCGCCCTCGGCGAGGCCGGTCGCGTACCGGTGCTCGACGACCAGGGCGTCCCCGACGTAGGTGTGCTCGCTGCCCTTGGGGCAGTGCTCGGCGAGCCAGGCCCGGCCCAGGTCGCTGATGGGGTGGACCAGGACGAGCGTACCGTGGGACTCGACGAGAAGATCGGTCTCGTGCTCCAGGGGGGGCTCCTCCAGGTTGATGGCCTGATGATCTTTCTGGTCGGGAGGGTCCTTGGACGAGATAGGTGCGGGGTCGGCGAGGTCGGCACGACGACCCCGAGCGCCCGTCTACTGAACCCCGGCCTGCTCCAGCAGCGTGCGGTAGGCCGACTCGGGCCGCAGGCCGACCAACCGGCCCACCTCGTTACCACCCCGGAAGGAGACGACCGTCGGGACGGAGGAGATGCCCAGGCCGCCGGCCAGGTCCCGATTGGCACCGGCCTCGACCTTCAGCACTTTCGCCCGGCCCTCGTACTGGGTGGCCAGCCGGTCGAGGACCGGGGCCAGCGTCCGGCAGGGTGGGCAGTGCTCGCCGTACACGTCCAGCAGCACCGGCATGGGGGAGCCGAGCACCTCGGTTTCGTACTCGGATTGGCTGATCTCTCGGGTCATGGTCGTCGTCCTTTCGAGTCGATTGGCCTGGGTCTGAACCGTGGGACGCCGGGCATAACCCGGCGCTGAACGCCTTCAGTGAATGCGAGAGGCGCCCGCCCCGGTGGACAGCGACCTCCGGATCGCTCAGGGCGGGAGGGTTCGTGGACGGGTTCACCGCCGAGCGCCGGGGCCCCCCGTCCTGGGGTGCGGCTGCCGGGATCGGGCCGATGAGTTAAGATGGGGGTGCCCCATGCCGGGGCCGGCGGCGAGGGCGATCCAATGGGCGAGACGACCGAGGCGAACGACCTGCTGGGGCGGCTCCGCGCCGGCGACTGCGAGGCCCGCGCGGGCCTGATCCGGCTGGCCCAGCGGCGGTTCCTCGCCCTGGCCCGCCTCATGCTCCGGCGCTATCCCCACGTCCATCGCTGGGAGCAGACCGACGACCTGCTCCAGGCGGCCCTGGTGCGGTTGCACCGCAGCCTGGCCGAGGTCCGGCCCGAGTCGGTGCCGCATTTCGACCACCTGTCGGCGGCCCAGCTTCGTCGGGAGTTGATCGACCTGGCCCGTCGCTACCATGGACCCGAGGGGCTCGGGGCCAACCACCACACCGATGGCGCCGGCCCGGACGGGCGGCTGGCCGGGGTCGCCGACGGCACCGGCAGGCCGGAGTCGCTGGAAGGCTGGGCGGCCTTCCACGAGGCGGTCGTCCGGCTGCCCGAGGAGGAACGCCGGGTGGTGGACCTGCTCTGGTACCAGGGGAAGACCCACGCCCAGGCCGCCGAGGCGCTGGGGGTGGCCACCAAGACCGTCCAGCGGCGGTGGGCCTCGGCCCGGCTGCTGATCCGGGACGCCCTGGACGGGGAGCTTCCGGTGAGCGAATGACCCCTGTGCGGGTCGGCGACCTCATACCCGGTTCGTCGTCGATGAATGCCGGGGAGACGTGGGGAGGCGAGATGGGCGAGGGTGGGGAGAGGGACGAAGGACCACGGGTCGTCATCCGGCCCGAGGAGCGGCTGGGCGGCTCGGCGATGGAGCAGGCCCACGGCGGCGTGCGCGACCTGAAGCTGATCTACCCGGAGACCGGTTTCGACGCGATGACCCTCTGCCTGGGCGTCGTCGAGATCGACCCTGGCCATCACTCTCCGCTGCACCGACACCGTTGCGAGGAGGTGTATTACGTTGTGCGCGGCTCTGGCGAACTGGAGTCCGACGGGCGCCGCTGCCCGATCTCTCCCGGTTGTGCCGTGCTGAACCGCCCCGGCGTCCAGCACCGGGTCTTCAACACTGGGACGGGGGTGCTGCAATTGGTCGTCGTCGGCGGGGTCATGCTCGTGCCCCTGCTGCCCCGCTGGCCGTCGGCCTCGCCCTACGAGGTCTTCGAGGGCTCCTCGGCCGACGAGCATCCGCCGGCTGACTCCCCGCGCGGGGCCGGTTCCGACCCGACCGGAGGACCGACGGGACCGGCCCCGGGGGCGGCGGGGGGAGGCCGATGACGATACCGGACCGCAACGCCCTGCTCGACCGGATCGTCCGCTGGGAGGAGGCCAGGGCACGGGGCCAGGCCCCGACACCGGAGGAGTTCTGTGCCGATGCCCCGGGGCTCCTGGAGGCGTTCCGGCGGCAGGTCGAGAAGCTGGGGCAGGTCGCCTGGCTCGACGAGCCGATCGTGGACCCGACGACTTCCCCCGGCCCGGCGGCCGTGGTGACCACGGGCAGCGACCTGCCCCGGACGATGGCCGACCGCTATCGGCTCGACGCCCTGATTGGAGAGGGCGGCTTCGGGCGGGTGTTCCGGGGCTTCGACACCTGGCTGGAGCGGCCGGTGGCCGTGAAGGTCCCCCGGGTGGATCGGCCGGTCACCGGGGCCGAGGTGGACCAGTGCCGGGTCGAGGCCCGAAAGGTCGCCCGGCTGCGGCACCCGGGCATCGTGCCGGTCTACGACGTGGGCCGGGAGGGGCCGACCTGCTTCATCGTCAGCGAGTGGATCGACGGCGAAGACCTGGCGCGACGGCTCCGGATCGACCGCCCCTCGTATCGGGAGACGGCCCGGATCGTGGCCGAGGTCGCCGAGGCGTTGCACCACGCCCATGAGCGGGGCTTCATCCACCGGGACATCAAGCCGTCCAACATCCTGCTCGACGCCGCCTTTCGGGCCTACCTGACCGACTTCGGCATCGCCGTGGCCGAGGCATACCTGCTGGAAGACGTGGACGCCGCCGGGACGCTGCCCTACATGGCGCCGGAGCAGTTGGGCGGCGGGCTGGTCGATCGGCGGGCCGACCTTTACGCCCTCGGGGTCGTCCTCTATGAATTGCTGACCGGCCGGGGGCCGTTCCGGGACAGCGATCCCGTGGCGTTGCGGGAGCAGATCGTCGGCGGTGAACCGCCCCCGCCCCGGTCGATCGAGGCCGGCGTGCCGGAGGGGCTGGAGCGGGCCTGCCTGCGGTGCCTGGCGAAGGGCCCGGAGGACCGCTACCTGTCGGCGGATCGCCTGGCCGCCGACCTGCGAAACTTCCTCCTGGCCCTCAATTCAATCGGTGGCGGGTAGCCGAGGGGTCAGGGGCGAGCGGTCGAAGAGGTGCTCGGCTTCGCTGCTTCCCCCGCAAGATGGGGGTATCCTGGAAGACATCCGTCCTCATCAGACCTGCTGACTGCGGCAGCCTGGGCATGGTTGCCGCCCCCTTATCGTCCGTCTATCCCCGAGATGCGCTTGCTACGACTCAAAGAACTCGGGATGATCGGGCAGACGGGGGACAATACACGGACGACAAGGAATTGTGCTCGCATTTCTCCTGCACATTTTGATTTAGGTGGTGTATAGCCCGAGGTTTTCGGTGAGCGAACCGCTTGATGAAGGCATCCCTTGGAGGAGTTTCGAGGATGAAGTCTACAACGCCGTTCGTTCGGCGGTAACGAGGGGTTACTTCCCCTTCACTGCTGATGTCCAAGTCAGACGCAACGCCACTTACCATAGCCGTGCATCAGGTAACGCGATAAGAATCGAGGTTTCACTTGAGGCGTTTCGGCAGGGTTCAACCGATCCTTTCCTCATCTGGCTTTGGGAATGCAAACAAAAGAGCAAACGCGAAGTCGAGATCGGCACAGTGCATGAACTGCACAGTAAGATTCAGGGCATCGGCGTCGGTCGGGCCAAGGGCTCGATCGTAACAACCATCGGTTTCCAATCGGGGGCAGTCCGAGAAGCGGAGGCACTTGGCATCAGCTTATATCATTTGGATAAAGAGTTGGTCCCGATTACAAAGTACGCCCGGAGTGAGCCTGATGAGCTACGAGAAGTGATCTTCGCTGTTCAGTCATTCGACTTTGCAGGGCAGCACCACTCAAGGTCCCGGTTCGACGATATGGTAAGACACGGGTTGCGCTTAGCCATGTCGGAATACGAATAGCCCAGCCTAATCGCCGCATCGGTCCAGTTCGTGACCCTGAACTACGGCTCCTCGGGTGACTCCCCAGCGTTCAGAGATCGGTCGAGCAGCCAGGGGAGCCGCATGGCCCGGGGCACGGCGGATCGGAAACCGGGCCTCCCTCCGGGCCTCCAGCCAGTGCTCCTCCAGCCAGGCCACCTCCGCTTCCAGGGCCTCCGAACGCCCGTCGAAGGGGCCAAGCACCGGCCCCCCGACGGGTGACAGGTCGGCCAGCCAGCGCCCCTGGTCGTCCGGTTCGACGTGGCTGGCCCTGGTGATCTTCGGCTGCCCGAGGGCATCCAGGGCAATCTCCTCGCCGTAGATGCCCCGGACCGACCCGTCCCGCTCGATGATCAAATACACGATTACACCTCGCTGGGTTTGGACGGCCGGATGATGCGACGACGGGGACGATCGACCATCAGACCGTCCAGGGCCGACTGGACCCGGTTCAACTCGGTCGCCACCCGCTGCCGGAGGTCTCCGCTGTCCCGTAGGTCCTGGGCACCGATGCCCCGTACCGCCCGCTGGGCCTGGGCGACCAACTCGTCCAGTTGCTCGTTGCTCCGGACGTTCAGATTTCTGAACCGGTCGAAGAAGTCGCCCAGGTTGCCGATTGCCGAGTCCCGGAAGACCTTGGGCTTGCCATCCTCCCCGACGCCGCCGATCCGCTCGGTCAAGTGGGAGACCAGCTTGCCGAACTCCTCCAGGAAGGCCGACTCGGCAAGCTGGACGGCCTCGTCGAACCGGGCGGCGACCCGGGCACGTTCGGCCTCGTACAGGGCCGGGTTCAACTCCCGGAGGTAGTCCGGCGGCTCGACGCTGGGGAAGTCCCACGAAACATCGAACAGGCCGACCAGCGTCTCCGGATAGTCGCCGGGGTTGAACAGGCGCCCCAGGCGTTCGGCGGCGGCGACCTTCAACTCGCTGTAGTGCCGGTCGAGGTTGGCGACGGCATCGGCGAGTTCGGCCCGGTAGTCGGTCATCAGGAAGGAGAAATTAGCCACCTCGTCCTGCCGGATCAGCCGTACCCCCGGCTCGGGAAACGGCAGCGACATCGATTTCCAGGTCGAGGCGATCTTGCCCCGGATCGCCGTCACGGCCTTGAATGCGGAATGGCTGGTGTCGAGCAGCTTCTTGCCGGCCGAGAGGTACTGGCCCTCGGCCTCGAACGGCTGGGCGGCCTGGGCCCGCTGCTCCGGGGTCAGGGTCTTCCTCGTGCCCATCCAGGTGAAGGACACCCGCACCGCCGCCATGTTGGCCCGGAGGTTCTGGGCAGTAGACTGGTTGCTCCGGGCGTTGCTCCGGGGTACGTCGAGAAGGGCGTCCATCGGTAACCTCCGTGGTGTCAATCCAACTTTGCGTTCGTCGTTCGCCTGGCAGGGTTCCCGGACAAGTTCCGCCGGATCAGTTCATCGAGGGGTTGAAGTGCGACGGGTTGCCGGGCGGTAGCATCCCTCCCTGGTTGCGGACGTAGATTCCCGGCCGATCGGCCGCCAGGCAGCGCCCACTGGCCCAGTTGCGGAGCCGCTCGACCGACTCGCCCGCCGTCACAGAGACCGGGACCACGTTCCGGGCGGACTCGACCAGGGGTACGTCCAGGAGGGCCGACAGGCGGCATGCCGACTTGATCTCGGCCCCCGTCCAGCCCTCGTCGATCGGGCACGACTGGTCCGGGTTCAGGCCAAACTTGTTGATGTAGAGGTCCCAGATGCCGAGCCGTTCCATCTGGCCGGGGAGGTCGAGGAAGAACGTCCCGTCCCATCTTTCGGCCCGGCTGAACTCCGGGGGCAACTTGGAGATGTCATTGCTCGTGGCGACGACGAACACATCGGATTCGTGGTCGTTCAACCAACCGAGGAGGGTGCCGAACAGGCGGGCACCGACCCCGCTGTCGGTCTGGCCCGAGGATTGGACCCCGGCCAACGCCTTCTCGATCTCGTCGACGAAGAGGATCGCCGGGGCCATCGCATCAACGACCCGCAACGCCTGGCGTATGTTAGCCTCGGTCTGGCCTACAAGGCTTCCCATCAGGGCACCGACATCCATGACGAGGGTCGGGCGTCCCGTCTCATTCCCCAGCGCCTTCGCAAAAGCTGACTTCCCGGTGCCCGGCACGCCCAGGAGCAGGACGCCCCGAGGTCGTACCCCCGTACCACGACGGCCACCGGTCAGGGCCCTCTTCGTGAACGCCTTGAGTGCCTCCAGACCGCCCAGGTCGTCGAAGGTCTCGCCGCCCCGGTGCAAAGTCAGTAGCCCGGACTTCTTGAGCATCCCATTCTTGAGTTCCCAGAGGGTCTCCGGGACAACCTTGCCATGGCGTACCAGGGACAGCGAGAAGGCGTTCTCGGCCTCCATCCGGGTCAGGCCCGATGCCGCATCGAGCACCATGCACAGGTTGTCGCCCTCCGGCAGTTCCCCCGGCTCGGTGGCGATCCCCCGGGCGATCTGGTCCAGTTGGTCCCGGCCCGGCAGGTCGTGCTCGCCGACGGCGAAGAGGCGCTCAAGCTCGACCGGAATCTGCACCACGGGCGACAGGATCACGATGATCTTCCCGGCCTGCTTGCCCTGACTGATCGCCGAGTCGAGAGCCTGGACGATCTCGGCAGACCCCAGGAACCGATGAAAGTTGCGGAGTACCAGGATGGTCGTGCCGCCGGGAATACCCAGGGAGTTCAGCACCTTGACCGCCGACAGCGGGTCGGCGGCGGCGGGCGTAATGTCCGAATTGGGGACCTGACCGTTGATGCTCAAGCCCCGGTCGATATCCCAGGTCACGAGGTCCCAGCCGTTCTCCCGAGCGACCTGGGCGATCTCCAGGATGGCGTCGTCGTGCTCGTGGGACTGAATCCAGACCCCAGAGAAGGCGGCGCGGACGTACTCCGACAGGCGCTCGCCGAGCGTCATGACGTGCTCCAGATGCTCGAAGGTGTAAACAAAAGATGGGGAGAGGGCCGTAGGAGGGGGCCACGGCCCGGAGGTGATCAGTTCGACTGCCGGAGGTCCTGGCTGGCCTGCTGCTGGCCCTGGTAGAACTCGGCGGTCATCTGCTCGGCGGTTCGCTTCCCGAGGGCCTGCTCAACGTACTGGCTGGCGACCCGGCATTCGGCCCCGGCGAACCCCCTGGTCACGACCCTGGTCTCGCCCTTGGGGCCGACGGTGATCTCGATGACCTTGCTCACGAGACACCTCCGGCGACCTGGATCACCAGCTTGATGGACCCGTCGGGGAGGGGCTGCTCGTGGACGGAATGGCCCCGCTTGCGGGCCTCGATCTTGGCCTTCTCCAAGGCATACGCCTGCACGAAGGCGTCCAGGTGCCGCTGCTCGCCCCACTGGCCTTCGTAATTGTCGAAGTTGATCTGACCTGTAGCGAGGTCAGCGACGGCGTGGTAGTGCCAGCCGGGCAGATTCACGAGCAGGCCGGTGGCCTCGCCGCTGAAGAGTCGGACGGTACCGTGGACCGGCTCGTCGAGGCCCAGCCGCTTGCAGGCGGCCCTGACCGCCTCGGCGTCCCGCACCTCGGTCTTGATCGTGACGATGTGGCTCAATGTTGGTAGCCCCGGGTTGCTGGTGCTCGTCTTCCGCTGGGGGGCAGTGTCCGGATACGAGTTAACTCTCGGGGATGTCGTTCGAGATGGGGGCCGGGAGGAAGCGGATCGCATACGCTGCCGGCCTCAACCTCGACCGGGGAGCCTCGGGCCCATCCGTGCTCGGCCCCGATGGCTGGATCAGGTTGGGGAATTCCCCAATGCGCCATTGCCACCCGAAGCCGGCCAGGGGTTGCGTTTGCAACACCTGCCCCGCCGGGACCATCTCGCCGGACTGCCAGAGTCCTTGGTTCCTCGACGGCCGCATCGGTTCGATTCGTCCCCATCGGGGACCATCGAGCACGATCCCCGAAGGCGAGGCAGGCCCTATCGGGGATAGCCCCACGCCTCGAAGTTCCGCTCCCAGTCCCGGGCGATCCGCCGGCGCAGGGGCTCTGGCAGGCCCAGGTGCGAGTTCTTGAGGTAGCCGGCGATCGACCCGAGGTAGACCTCCAGCCGGGGCCGGGCGGCCTCGAAGCCGGGCAGGCCGAGGGCGTCGTAGATGGCGCCGACCTGGCCGATCGGATCGCGTTCGAGGTCCTCGTAGGCCACCTCGCACAGGTTCCCCGCCGGGATCAGGCCCCGCTGCTCGAAGTAAGCGTCGTACATCTCCCGGTAGATGCGGAGGATGCGACCCTCCTCGTCCTCGCCTCCCGGCGGCGCCTCCTGCAACCGCCAGTAGCGCATCGTAGTGGCGACCATGTGCCTGGTGGAGCGGAACACCTCGTAGGGGTCCCGGCGGATGTGGACGAACCGGGCGTCGGGGAATAGCCCCAGCAGCAGCCGGATGCGGGCGGTGTGCGGCGGCGACTTCAGGACCAGCGGCCTGCCGTGCCGGAGGGTCAGCTTCTTGAGGAACCGCAGCAGGGACGCCTTCCAGGCCGCCACCTCGTCCCCAGTGGCTTCCCGGAGCGTCAGGAAGCGGTCGTAGGAGGCGGCGTGCCGGGGGAACGCCCAGGCCAGGTAGGGCGAGCGGCCCGAGTCGTTGACCAGGGCGATCTCGTCCTCGTTGGGTACGCCGAAGTCCAGGGCGACGTGATCGTGGGGCCGCTGGCGCATCAGGAGGGGACGGCCGAGCCGGGGGACCAGGCCCTCGGTCGTGAGGAAGGTTCGGGGATAGAGCGTCTGGTAGAGGGTCGGGTAGGCGAACTGCGGGTCCCGGGCCAGCAGGTTGTGCAGGTGGGTCGTGCCCTGCCGCCAGTGGCCGAGGATGAACAGGGGTGGCTCGACCCGGGTGGCCTCGACCGCCCGGCCATGCACGGCGTTCTCCAGTCTGGCGATGGCCGAGTTAAACGGGACGACTGCCGACTGGAAGGCGGCCCGGGGCCAGTACGGGGGGCCGACGGCGAGGCGGTTCTGCCGCAGGGTCGTGGCCCAGGCTCCGGCGGTCATCCCCTGGAGGGGGCTGAAGAGGTGTCGGCTCAGGAAGTCTCGCATCGGGCCGTTCGCCCCTCGTCCTCCCGGTCTGGCGTCGGGGAGCCAGTCTACCGCAGGGTCCCTTGGTCCGGCATGTCGTAGATGCATTGGGGGGGGCGTCCATCGAATCGGGTAGATAGGCCGGAAAACCCTTCGTGGCTGGCTCGGCTCCTTGAATCCCTGGCTGGCTTGCAATATCACATGGATCGCAGGATGATCGACAAACGAGACGAGAACGCTTGCAAAGAAGCTCGCAACGACAGCAACCAGGTGATAATATACAATTTTCCTCATTAAATGTGTGTCGTCAGAACGAACAGACGAGGCGCGATAATTGGCCGCTCTATCGCGTCTGCGTCGGAATCTAACCTCAATGTCCCTCGGAAAAGCATTACTATCGGGAGAGGAGAACCATGTTTCACAGGCCAGTGCAGGCACCGGACCGCCATTTCAGCCGCTCTACCCTGTACGTGAAGATCGACTGGTCGAAATTATCCTCAGTAGTGTACGCATTCATGGATAGGATAACCGACTGGTACATCGGACCTGGTAGCAACCTTGCCTCCGACTGGCATAATGCGTTTTCAGTCATGGCGATCGACTGCTTGTTGATTGACATGCTCGCTCAGTTTGAGAAGGGAGCGGCCGAATCGAGTGCCTCGATGTATGTCGATTTCGTCAAGAGGAAATTGCCTGAGTTCGCGCCGAATCTTCCGGCTCCTATCAGGCGTCCCACTAGGCCGGACCTCGTGACCGGTGCGGACGTGCTATACTCCGGATTCCGATGTGGTATCGTTCATGAGGCCCACATCCCACCCTATGCAGCAATCAACCCCGAGCCTGGGATCGTCCGGTACGTTGCCGCTGGTCACGCTGTCTACGCCGACGGCACCGATTGTTCCTCCGTCTTTGTGGACCCTATCCGCCTATTCAGGAAGTTGGAAGGGGTTTATGAGAGCTACATCGCCCAATTGCTTGATCCCGATCCCTCAAACGAGAATCTGCGACTGATGTTCAAGCGAAAGTTTACATCAAATTATGGGATTGATGTCTCGGGGGCGGTTTGAAAGTGGTACGGCAAGCGGGGCCTTCCGTCCCGGCGAAGCAATGCAGGTGCGTGTCCGTCACGGGATATGGTGGTCGTCCTCCCCGGCCGTGAACCCGAGGAACTGCCCCCGGACCATCCGATCTTCCATTGCGCCTTCGACCTCCGGGAGAAGCCGCAGGTCTGGAGCATCCACAGCTTCCTGTCGGGGGCGGAACCCGGCCTCGGCGATGCCGTCGAGGCGCAATACCTGGGCATCTCGGACGAGGGTGGCCGGCTGATGGTGCTGATCTGCCACAACACCGACCTGGGCGACGGCTGGGAGCGGGTCGGCGTTGACGAGCGCTATACTCGGGAGATGTCGCTGAAGGCGTTCCCGATGGGCATCAACGCCATCGTCTACGCCCTGACCCGAGCGAACCAGGGGCGGGCTCCCGGGAACTGATCGGGTCCCGGGTGTGGCATGCTCCAGGCCCGGATCGGCCCGGCTGGGTAGGGGCACGCGAGGCCACCCCCGGCCCACTACGGTTTCGGCTGCCCCGGCTCCCCGAGCAGCCGGACGACCTGCTCCTCGACCTCTTCCGGGGCGCAATCCACCCGCAGGACGCCCCGCCGGTCCAGCACCAGCAGCCGGGGCAGGCCGTCGATCATCGAGCCCTCGGACCACAGGCGCCGCACCTCCTCGTCGTCCGGCACGAGGACCTGCGGCCAGGTCATCCCCAGCGACTCGATCGCCTCTTTCGCCTTCTCCGCATCCTTGTCGAAGCAAACGCCCACGATCTCGAACCCGCCGTCGTGGCGCTCGTGCAGGGCCTTGAGCCCCGGCATCTTCGCCATGCAGGGCGAGCACCACGAGGCCCAGCAGTCGATCAGGACCACCTTGCCCCTCAAGTCCTCGGAGCGGACCACCTCGCCGTCCATCGTCGTCAGGGCGAACTCGAAGGGTTCCCCGACCCGTGGCGGCGGCAGCACCTCGACCCCGGCGGCCTCGGCCCGCTCGAACGCCCGATCGGCCTCCATGAGCAGGGCCCCGGGGGTGACGATCTCGACGCCCAGGTAGGCGATCTCCTCCTCTGGCAGGACCTCCGGGTCCATGCGGAACCGCTGGAGCGAGACCCGCACGCCTCCTCGGGCACTGCCGCCGGTGCCACCGAGGGTCGGCTCCAGGAGGTAACGCCTCCGGTCCTCGTCGAAGGCGACCGCGCGGTATTCCGGCCTCGGCCCGGCGCCGGGATCGACCGGATGGGCCAGCGTGACTTGCAGGGAGCCGTCGGGCGAGTCCTCGGTGAGCAGGACGACCCCGCCGATCGTGCTGGTCAGCTTGTCCGTCGCCCCACCCGGGTCGTCGGGATGGATCGCCCAGGAGCCTCCCGGTGCGGTGGCGAACAGCGGCGTGACCGGGCGGGGGTCGGGGCTGACCCGCTTGAGGGTCTTGAGGAACGGCCCCCGCTGGTCGTCGTGGGTGAACTCGGTGGGACGCTCTCCGACGCCGTAACTGATCCTCAATTGGTCGCCGTCCAGTTCGTAGATGCCCGGGAAGGTGCCCCAGCCGGGCTCGGTGAGATCGATGGCCTTGGGGGTCACATCGGGGTCGAGCGTGTACCGGTAGACCGACTCGTGGACGGCACCGACCTTGAGCGCCTCCTCGTCCTGGGCTGTGACGATCCGATCGCCCGTGATGACCCAGGTCTCCTCCAGCCTCAGCGGCGGCTGAGGCTCGCCGTCGACGGCCCTGGGGATGACGATCTCCGTCGTCCAGGTCCCCAGGATCACCCGGCGATCTCCCTCGTCCCGGTCGGGCACCTCGACGGCCGGTACGGCCTTTTGCCCCTCCTGCTGCCCCTCGGGCCGATCCGCCAGGGCATGGTGCGTCAGCCATCCCGCCCCCGAGACGAGCCCGCCGATGAACAGCAGCCCCGTGGTGATCCCCTTGAGCCTCATCATGGTCATCGCCCTCAAGACCTCCTGCGTGAGCGTGGCGACCGCCGCCGAGACCGCCCCGGCCGGTGCCACCCTCCCCGTCACGATCTGCATCGCCGCCCGGACCGTGCCCTCGATCAGCGGGGCGGGGACGGCCAGGGCGTTCCGGGACGAGGCCAAGGCCCCCAGCCCAGCGGCGGGCGCCACCCCCCGGCGGCCCAGCCGATCCCGCAACAGGACCCGCGCACGGGCCAGCCGCCCCCGCACCGTGCCCTCCGTCACCCGGAGGTGCCCGGCCGCCGCCGCATAGCTCAGCCCCTCCAGATGGCAGAGCACCACCGGGGCCCTGAATCTCTCGGGCAGGCGGCCGATCTCCTCGTGGAGCACCGGGGCGAAATCGTGCCGGTTCCGCTCCTTGGCCTGGGCCTCGGGGACCATCTCGGCGGCCTTCTGTTCGTGCCGACGCCGCCGGGCGGCCCCGGCCCTGGCCTTCAGGGCGGTCCGATAGGCGACCCCGTAGAGCCAGTTGCCTAGCCGCTCCCGCCCGCCGATGCCGCCGGCCTTGCGGGCCAGCACCAGGAAGGTCGCCTGGCAGGCGTCCTCGGCGGCGTGCGGGTCGCCCAGCACGTCCCGGCAGACCCGGAGCACCATCGGCCCGTGGCGCCGGACGATCGCCTCGAAGGCGACCTCGGCGGCATCCCCATGCCGGGTGAGAAACCGCCCCAGGAGTTCGGCATCCGTCATCCCGACGACCGTCCCGACGCCGAAAAGCGCCTGGACCTGCCGGAGGACGCCCGCATCTCCGCTCGCCATCGCCTCGTCCCCCTGGATGCCCAATCCCGATGTACTGCCCGGAGGAGGGCCCGCCCTCACGGGTTTCCCGGGAGAATTTCCAAGCCTAAACTGCCGTGAGAGTTATGGTCCAGCCCGTCCCCGTAGTCCTGCCCGGAAGAAGCGAGCATGATGGCGGCTGGAGGGATCGGTCGGGGAAAAAGCGTATGAGATCGGGCACGACCGGGTAGTAGTCAGGTAAAGGCCCGGCAAGACCGAAGGGGCGGGGTGGTGAAAAAGGGCGTGACAAGCACGGCCATCCGAGACCTCGGCACCCTCTTCGACGTGGGGGCGGTCGGGGGGCTGTCGGACGGGCAACTGCTGGATCGCTTCGTGGAGCGGCACGAGGAGGCCGTCTTCGAGGCGATCGAGCGGCGCCACGGGCCGATGGTCTGGGGCGTCTGCCGCCGGGTGCTCCGGGATCACCACGACGCCCAGGATGCCTACCAGGCCACCTTCCTGGTCCTCGCCCGCAAGGCGGCGTCGATCGCCCACCGGGAGAAGCTCGGCAACTGGCTCTACGGCGTGGCATACCAGACGGCCATGAAGGCGAGGGCGACGAGGGCGAAGCGGCAGGCACGGGAGGTTCAGGTGCCGGACGTGCCGGAGCCCGAAATTCGGGAACAGAATCGGGACGACCTGCTTGCCCGGCTCGACCGGCAGTTGAGCCGCCTGCCCGAGAAGTACCGCATCCCGATCGTCCTCTGCGAGTTGGAGGGCAGGACCCACCGGGAGGCGGCCGAGCAACTCGGCGTGCCCGTCGGGACGGTCTCGGGGCGGCTGTCCAGGGCGAGGGCGATGCTGGCGAGGCAACTGTCCCGCCGGGGCGAGGCGATCTCGGGTGGGTCGCTGGCGGTGCTGCTGGCCGGGGAGGCGTCGGCCGGCATGCCGAACGCGCTCATCGGTTCCACGGCTCAGGCCGCAAGCCTGATTGCGGCGAGGCGGGCGATGATGGCGGGGATGGTCTCTGCCGAGATCGCCGCCCTGACGGAGGAGGTGATGAAGATGATGCTGCTGTCCAAGATCAAGATCGTCATGGTGGTCCTTCTCGTGAGCCTCGCTCTCGCTGTCGGGGGAACGGGCCTCGCCCACTGGGCACAGGCAACAGAGGCGGATACAGGCGGCGTCTCGCAGGGCGACCAAGCCGGCTCCAAGCAACCACAAGTTCACGAAACCCAAGCCGCCGGTAGGGACGATGCTGAGGAGCCGCCGGACTACCCCGATTACCCTGAAGAGGCGAAAGCCGCACTACCGGGGAGCAGGCAGAGCTTCTTCGGCGGCGGCCCAGACGAGCCCCGCTACATCCGGCAGGGCGATCTCTTCTTCGTGATCTCGCCCGTGGGGGATAGGTTCTCGATCTACGACGCCGCCACGAAGAAGGTCAGCACGATCCGGCTGCCCGGATCGAAGGAATCCCCCCTCAATGTGGCCCCCATCCTCTCCGATCGGCTCGTGTCGCTGATGCTCGAAGGGCCGGAGATCAACAGGCTCTACGTCTTCAGCCTCGACGATTGGGAGTGGCATCCTCAAGACCTGAAGGAGCCCGCCTCCGGGAGACTCGACCCGACGATGGGCCGCACGGTGGTCGCCTATACGCAAGACCGCTCCATCTATGCCTTCAGCAGCGATTCGAAGCAGTGGAGCATCCTCGAATTACCCGAAGGGCTTCGGATGGGTCCGGTTGTGATGACCCAGGGTGACGACGTACCCTCTGGTATGCCCGGTTTCGGGAGGGATCAAATCTCGCCGGTCGTGACCCCGGACTCTATCGTGGTCGAGTATGACGGCCACGTCCATGAATTCAGCGGCAAGACAGGCGAGTGGGAGCACTTCGATCTGCGAGCCCTGATTGATGCCGCTCTCGAATCCGCCGAGGATGGAGCGGAGTAAGGCGGCGAGTGATCCTCCCCGGGTCCGATGCCTTTCGGATCACCGCGCGGACAAGACCGGGCTGCTTCCCGGGGAGGGCCAGGTTAGACTCGCCAACGTCGTCTCGCACGACTCATCCCGACGAGGGTTTCGCCATGATCGCCCCGCTGCTGCTCGCCGCCGTCGCCCAGGTCGCCTCCCCCGGCCCCCTCTCCGGCACCGTCCAGGACGACCAGGGGCGTCCGGTCGCCGGGGCCACCGTGTTCGTCAGCACCGCCGCCCCCAGGCAGGGCGTCGGCGTCCTCTGACCGTCCTGCTACCCGGACTGCCGCAAGTCTGCGGTCAGCGACGGGCGGGGCAAGTTTGCCCTGGAGGACCTCGACCCCGACCTGAAGTTCCGCCTGCTGGTGGTGGCGCGCGGCTACGTCCCGGCCTCCACGCCCCTGCTGGTCCCCGAGGAGGGGCCGCACGAGATCGCCCTGGCTCCTCATGACCTCGACCGCCGGGACCCGGACCGGGTTCTGATGGGACGGGTGATGGACGGCGGCGGCAACCCGGTGGCTCGGGTGGTGATCGAGCCGATCGGCGTGGCCCGGGAGCAATACCACCGCTTCGGCGGCGTGGACGACCTGGGCATCGACCCGCTGGCGGTCTCCGAGGACGACGGCGCGTTCCGGCTCGGCGTCGGCGAGGCCGGCGAGCGGCTCTACCTGAGCGTCAAGGCCCCGTTCCTGGCCCCCGTACGGCTCGCGCCCCTGGCCGCCGGCCCGGAGGTCCACCCCATCCGGCTGGGCGTCGGCCTGACGGTCGTCGGCCGGGTGGTCAAGGACGGCAAGCCGCTGCCGGGCGTGGCGCTGGGGATGGTGCAGCAGGACCGCAATTCCGAGCGGTTCGTCGGCGAGTTCCAGTTCGCCGCCGACGAGGACGGCAAGTTCGGATTCGTCAACATCCCGCCGGACGAGGACTGGTACCTCTACGGCTTGATGGATAGCCTGAAGCCCCACGGGGCGATCCCGTTACGACCACTGAGAACCACTGCCCACGGGGAGTCCATCGACCTGGGCGACGTGGAGGTCGGCCCCGGCCATCGGGTCAGCGGCCGGGTCGTCCTGGCCGATGGCGGGCCGGTGCCGCCGGAGACCCGGGTGCTCCTCTCGCGCGACGACGCCTGGGACAGCCAGACTGCGGTCGTCGGGCCGGACGGGGGCTTCACCTTCGAGGGCGTCCCCGCCGAGCGCGTGGGGCTGTCTGCCCGGGTGCCCGGCTATCACCCGTCGCCGCGCAACGCCAGCCTCGACCTGCTGAACCAGGGCGGCTTGC
Organism: Tautonia plasticadhaerens; assembly: GCF_007752535.1. Lineage (GTDB taxonomy): Bacteria > Planctomycetota > Planctomycetia > Isosphaerales > Isosphaeraceae > Tautonia > Tautonia plasticadhaerens. The sequence continues at coordinate 6,702,751 of NZ_CP036426.1, read as the reverse complement.
TGGGGATGGTCGAGGGCGACACCGACGGCCTGCGGTTCCTGCTCGAACCCGGCCCGCCGCCGGAGCGGGACTCCGGAGGGTTCACCCAGGAGGACTATCAGGAGTATCAACGCCGGAGGGACAGCCCGCTGCGGGGCGCCCCGGAGGAGACGCCCTGAGCTTCGGCGAACGGGCTTGCGGCGAGGGCAACCTAGACATAGCATTCAGTTGGGCCGCCCCCGAGGGTTGAGCCGGGCGGCCCACGGTCGATGCGTCGAAAGGAGGCGATACCTTGCCCGAGGACCCCTTCACGACCTGACCAGCAACAGGCGGTGTCCGCAGGCGGCGGCCCGCCTTCTTTCTTGCGCGGCTCCGGTTGGCAACAGGTTGCCTCCTGGGCCCACGGCATCGGGTCACCGCCCCGAGCCGGCAGCCCGATGAATGACCGGGCGTGGACGACCCTGGCCGCCGGCCGCCCCGGCGGTCTACCTGGGACCCCCGGAGTCCCCTATGATCGTCTCCGACGGGCGGGCCTTCGATAGCCCGGCAGAGGGGACGGCACGGGGGAACCGATGAGCGATCCCGGAGATGAGGAGCCGTGGAGGCCGACGGGGCGGCAGGTCGCCCGTGCCGAGCGCTCCAGGGGCATGCTCCGAGCCCGCCGGGTGCCCATGTACCGGGGCCCCCTCTACGTCGATGACGACGAGGAGGTCGCCCTTCGGTCCGGACCCGAGGTCGCCGGCCGGATGCTGTCCCTCTGGGTCGTCGTCCTGCGGGCCGAGGGGATGCCCCGGCTGGAGGCGTGGGACCTGATCGACCGGCTCGTCCTGCGGGAGGCCCTCAGCCCACAGGAGGAGGGCTTCCTGGCGGATGCCGAGCCCGACCCGGACACGAGCCGGGCGTATACTGGCGCCTGGAGGCCATCTGGGTGCTGCTCTGGGCGTTGGGGCGGGTCGAGGAGTTGGGCTGGCCGGTCGGGATGTGCGACGTGCCCCACCTCGTCGAACTGGTGAAGCCCTTCGAGGGGTCATCCGAACTCGTCACGGGCGGGACGCTGAGGCCAGCGTCCGAAATCCTGGATGAGCAGGACCTCATCATGCGGGTCCACTGGGCCGTCCGGGACGCCTGGCTCAAGGGTCACATGGTCCCCGAGCACCTCGACTGGTCTGAGGGGGGCGAACCGGTCGACGTGTCGGAGTGCGCCGCCGTCGGCGTCGTCGAGCAGAGGCACCATGCCCTGAACTGGCTCGTGCGGTTCCTGGACGCCGACTGGGATGAGGTCGATACCCCGACCTGACCCCCCTCCGGAGGGCGGCCATCTCAGGGGCCGGGAATCCCGCCGATTGCCCCTTGATGAGCGGGGTGTAGCGACGATCCCGTCGCCGAATGGTCAATTGTCTAATTCTTCGCTGTTTCGTCCCAGCCGGGGGACCCTACCGGGGAGGGTGGAACGCCACCGAGTTCGGGTCCCTTCCTCTACCAAAAACTCTCGGCCTCCGATGCCATTCTGCGGCCCATGCGATACGCCTCGCCTCCTGGATGTGCCGGGAGCGTTCACTGGATAAATCATCCAGTTGACGGACGCCTGGCGTCGATGAGATCGCATCCCTGCCTGATCCCGGTAGGCGAGGCCATCGAGATGGTAGGGCGTGTGGACCCCAGGGTCATCCACGAGACAGACCGTCAGGGGCACGGGCCCCGGCCCACTCCCCACCCTCAGCCTCCCGGGCATCGGGGTCTTCGTTCAGCAGGAAGGGCTTGATCTGTTCTGGGGTCAGCAAGGGGCGCCTCCGTTCGTCTCGATCCGGCTCCTCGATCGGGATTGTATCGTACGCCACAATTGACTCGCCCGGGACGTTTGCCTCATCGGGTTTTTTGTACTCCACAACAAATCGTCCCCTTGCGGAGACTTTCAGAGATGGGCTGCCTGCGGCAACTACTGAGGTCGATGTCCGTTCGACACCGCCCCTGACGGGGACGGGCCTCCGGACACCGTCTCGGCGTGACTCCAGGAGGGGATGAGCGAGTCTAAAACACCGAGCCATTCCTCCTGCTCATGATCGACCCCCGTGCCGTCGTCGTCGACGCGAGGCTGGGGTCACGATACAACCGATGACCGGGGAGACTCGATCGGGCGGCCGTCGGCACGGGTGAGCGGAGCGAGCCCGTCGCCACGGCCTCCCGCATCCCGTGCGAACGCAGCGAGCCGGGTGAAGCCGAGGGACCTGATGGCCTCGACCCGACCCGGCCCGTGCCCATCAGACGCCCAGGTCCGGGCGGCGCCGGAACAGCATCTTGTGCTGGTTCATGTCCTCCAAGCCCTACTAACCGTGGTTTCCAGGCGACTGCCACTCTCGGGCGTCGATGATCTGGCGGATTTGGGCGATCAGGCCCTCGGGGTCGCCCGGCTGGCCAAGGGTGGCGTCCAGGGATTCGTAGATCAGTCCGCAGTCCCGGGGTGCCATGCCACCGGCCTCGGCGTACTCCAGAATCTTGGAGATGATCAGTCGTACCCGGCGGTAATCGTTTAGCGTCATGCCGATGTCCCCTCCAGTATCTTGTCGGCGAGAGCCAGCCGGTCGCTTTCCGGCGGATTCCGGCCCGCTGATGATCCATCGCAGAGGCGGGCGTCCCTCGCCCGTCAGCCTCTCGTCCCGCCCCATCCATCATTAGCGAGGGACCGGCCTTGGGTCAATATCAAAATGTGATAATAAGTAACAACCCGTTTGTCTTAAAGTTTGTTGCCGCAAGTCGTTGCAGAGCCTCCATGTCGGGAAACGGGCAACCGGGGCGTCTTCTTTTAATGGATTCGGAGTCCGGTCCGATCGCCGGCTGTCGGGCACTTCGGCGTGGAATATTATTGCGGCGGCCCGAGGTCCTGGCCCACATCCTGGAGGTTCCCTTCGTTCGACGCCTGCCCGGCTGGATGTTGCCTCACGTCCGCGCCGCCTCGACTGGATGATTCATCCAGTCGAGGTATCCGGGGCACCAGAGGGTTCGCCTCCCGGCCGCCCCGGCGAGGTTGCGTGTCTCGGGGTGGCCATATTTTTAGACCTGAAGAATGGTGTCGGACCAGGCTATGAGGTGATGACGGGAAAATTTGTGGCGTCCACAAATAATCGCGCCGTTGCACTCTACTATACTGACAACTGCTGACAACCTCCACCGACTTCCATCAACTATCACGCTCGTTGACAATACGGCTTGGCTCCAGGTTCTTCGGAGTATCTCTCCCTCTGGTTCTACCAGTAAAAAGACTCCGGACCCCGCAAGGGGTAACAGGCGGCCCGAGAAGGTACCAACTTCTCGGGCAGGGGTAAGCCGCAGAGCACCGCAATAGAGCGGGACCGGCAACCCCGACGAAACGGCCACTCAAGTACAAATCCTGGCGCCGGTTGCCCGGCGTTAGGTTAAGGGGGGTGGCCTGGCCTGACGGACCGATCCGAGTCGTCGCCGTCGGGATGGGATCGAGCAATGCAATCGTTTTGACCCGCCGCAAGGCGGGGGTTTTCCGGGCAACGGCCTGCTAGAGGATGCAGGATTCGAATCCTTCACGGGATTTGTCTTAGTCGATACGTCGGGCGGGTCAAGCCGCCCCGGCAGGGATAACACCCTGCTGCCGGTCCACTCGTGATATGGCCGAAAGGCCAGACCAAGACGCGCAAACATTGCCGACTGCGTTCAACTGCCGTAAAGGGGCCAAGCGAGGTGCGTGCTCTGTCTCTACCCTTATTAACTCTCCCCCAAAGAAAGGGGGGCAAAGAGTAAAATCACAAGGGGAAGAGACGGGGTATGTACTCTACTACTCTTGGTCTAGGCAATTGAGATCAGGCAATCGTCCATGAACCTCCCGAACCAATCCATCTACAACGAGACCCCTATTCCTTTCGGCGCCGGCAGGTCTCCTTCGTCCTCGGGTACGAGGTGATCATGTTGTCTATCAGTGACTCTGCCAGTCGAATCGGGGGCAATGATCGGCATCGCGTCCCATACGCCCACCAGCAGGGCTTCCAGCCCGAGGTCGCCCGGTACCAGGGCGCCCGGTCCTACACCGGAGACGACGTTCGCGTGGCCGAGGCTTGGCCCCCACCGCATGCGTCCGGTTGACCTCTCAGCCTCCCCCGGCCCTATCCCTGGGGTCCTCTTCATGATCCGGGTCCAGGAGAATCAGTCCCAGAGCCGTGCAAAGCCGATCGAACGTGTCGCTCCTCAACCGGGAGCCCTGCCTCATGAAGCGGCGGGCCACATGCTCATTTACCCCCGATATTTTCGCCAGTCGCCAGGCGGTCAGCCCACGCCGCCGTACTGCACTTCGGAGCGTATCACTCGGGGGCTCCCCGGGGCAGTCGCCGTCCCGGCGCCTGAAGAACTCGTCCATCGCACCCTCCTGTAACGCCTCAGAGCCCCTGGGCCCTTCCCATGACCGATGGTGGGGCCGATCTCCTGGTCGCCTCGTCGGTCGTGGTTGTTTTTCGCTCGCCCTCGGCCCGCCCTCCCAAGCCGCCCCTGAGCGATCCTCCGTCGAGGCGGGTACAGTGATGCCGCCGTGGCAACCCGGCGACCATGTACGGAGAGAAACCGCTCGCACGGACATCAGAAGTAGATCGGGGGGAGAGGAATCTCTTCGATCTCCTCCCGATGGTCCTCGGCGTAACGCATCGCCTCCTCCGCCGAGGGGAACTGGCCGATCATTAGGACAGACAGGGCGGCGAGGCCCTGCGCAGGTCGGCCCGTCGTCGAGTTAAGACTCGATAGTCGGCTAAGCCGCCAGGTCCCGTCCTCCTGCTGGGCGATGGCGTAATCCCCGTGGGAACCACGTCCTGAACGGTAGTAACCCGGCGAGCGCTCGTTCCAAACGAGTTTCATGGATGTCTCATTTGTGTTCTGTGGTGTGTAGTGTAGAGGAGGTCGTTGAGTGGTCAGGGATCACCGGCCGCACATCGACCTCCGAAATTGCCTCCTCCAGGCTATCGAGGAACTGCGGCAGGGCGAATCCGCCTGCGAGGATGCGGACCCGATCCAGGCGGCCCCGGCGTCCAGGAGGCGTCGGCTGAGCACCGGCTCCTCATCCTCGCCATGCAGGACCACACCGCCGCCGGAAGGGGCAAGGCCCGCAAAATGCGGGAGTGGCCCGCCGGTCGTTTCCCTGGCGGCCAAGTTGAGAGCCATTAGGGATTTGCGCAGGCCGGGGGCCCCGTCGAGGAGGCCCAGTTCACCCGCCTGCAAAGCGATCCGGCCAGAGCCAGGCCCAACGGCGGCGTCCCTTTCGCCCCCGGTGCGTCGATTCCCAGCCCCCCCGAGGGCTGTGCCGACTATCTGCGGGGAGTTATCGCTGCCGGAGATGTTCTCGTTGATCGTCATCTTCGCCGGGGTCGCCGGGTGACTGGCCGGCACTCGGGGGCCGCGCTACGCCGAGGCGTGCCCCTCCTACCAGAGCGTCCAGGGCTGCATTGACTCCTCGTGGACCGCCGAGATCGAGGATTGCAGAGGGCGGCGGGGCGCGGCATCAGTCCAACAGGACGATCCTGCATGCTGCCGCCGTGCCGGAGGACGCACCGCATCTCCCCCATGGCCCGGCGGCCCCGGCTCCGGTCATAGCCAGGAGCCAGCCGATCGCATTCCCGCCGGATGGTCTTGATGCACATCGCCCTGGCGGGCGCCATCCGGGCAGTGCGCCCTGGCTAGTTTGGCAATCCCGTCCCGGCCTCCCCGAAGAACGGCTCCCCGGCCCACCTCGTCGCCGTCGGCGTACCCCGGGCGGAATGTCTTTGCATCATGCGCCTTGCGGCCAGGGGCGCCGTCCTGACCTACGCTACCTGCATGGGCGCCACGATGACCGGCCTCGGACCGGCCCGTCCTCCGTCCGTACCCGCAGGAGCCTCCCCATGCACCGGCTCGCCACGACCAAGAGCCCCTCTCGCCGGAACTCCCCCGAGCCGCCCGCCAAGGACCAGGCCGACACGCTCCGGAAGCCGGTTTCGCCGCCCGAACCGAAGCCCAGGCCGGAGAACCGGCGGAACACGAGGTCGAGGTCATTCTTCGCCGCTGAGCAGCCGTTCAAGGTGTACCCCGACCGGGACGACGAGGAGTACCAGTCGCTCTGCCGGCAGGTCGCCGAGCACGGCCTGCTCCGACCGCTCGTCTGTACCCCCGAGGGCCACATCCTCAGCGGCCACCGCCGTCGACGAGCGCTGGAGCACCTGGGCTCCACCGACTACCCCGTGGAAATCGTCGTCGGCCTGAGCGAGGAACAGAAGTGGGCCAGGGTTCACCTCGAAAATCGCCACCGATCCCTGAGTACCGCCGAGAAGCAGCAGTTGGGCCGGGCCGAACTGCTCCGCAACCCCAACCTCTCCGACCGATCTATCGCCGATCTGGTGGGTACCTGCAAGGAGACGATCGCAAACTACCGCCGGGCGCTGGAGGCGTCGGGGGAGGTACCACGGACCGACCATCGGGTCGCGCGCAACGGCCAGGTCCATCCGGCGACCAAGCCCCGCCGGCTGCCGGTGTACCACACGAGGCTCAATCACGCCCCCCGCCACGCCGACACCCTGAGCCGAATCGACCCGGAGAAGCTGCCGGCCAGCAAGATCATCTTAACCAACCGGGATGTCGTCAGGGCGGCCCACCAGGAGCGGCGGGAGGCGCTGGCCAATTCCCCGTTGGTACGCCAGCCGGCCGATGCCCGGGTTTACAACTGCGACTTTCGAAGCCTTGCCGTACGGGCGAAACTGCAACCCGGTCAGGTCAACCTCGTCTGGACCGACTTCCCGTGGTCGTCGGAATGGCTCAAGAAGAACGGCGAGGCGGTGGTGGATTTCGCCATCGAGTACCTCGCCGAGGACGGGGCCTTCGCCACGTACTATGGGAACTGCCCCTGGCTGCCGGAGTTGATGGCGGTCCTCGGCAAGTCGTTGCACTACCGAGGCATGTTGATCAATTTGAACCAGTCCCAGAAGAAGGACCAGTTCTTCATCACGAAGATAGCTCGAAAGTCACGCCAGATTTTTGTGTGGAGCAAGTCACCGGGCTGGACGTTCGACCCGAACGACCTCGGCTTCACGACAGATGTATATACGGGCGATCCCGCCGAGAAGGAGGCCCACGACTGGGCCCAGCCGGTCGGCGAGAGCGTCCACTGGCTCGCCAGGCTCTCCCGGCCCGGCGACCTGATCGTAGACCTGTGCGCGGGAACTGGTACCGGCGGCGTGGCCGTGCGGCGCCTGGGTGAGGGACGGCTGTGGGTCGGATCGGAGGTCGAAGAGAAGACGTTCCGGATTGCCAGAAGCAAGATCGCCGCCGGTTTGCCCGACGGGGTACCGATGGCCGTGGCCCGTACCCCCCGGAGGCCGCCGTCCCCGGCACTGGTGCAGATGCCCGACGGATCAACCCACCGCCTGGAAACCTTGCTCAGCAACGCGAACTACAAGCAGGTCAAGGGCCAAGGGTATCTCTCGATGGGGTTGACGCTGACGCCGCGCGACAGCGGCGGCTCGGGCCTGCACCTCTGCCGCCATGCCACGGCGGGCTGCGGGGCGGCCTGTTTTGCGGGCTGGGATCGCTTGAACTGGCCCAACGCAAAGCGGGCGATGATCGCCAGGACCCTGCTGCTTGCCCGGGACCCGGACCACTTCCGGGCGATGGTCGCCTACGAACTCCAGCAGGCCCAGCAGCAGGCGGATGAGCGGGGGGTGCCCCTCGTGTGCCGGCTGAACGTCGTCAGCGACGTACCCTGGGAGCGGGAATGGCCCGAGTTGTTCGCCGAGTACCCCCGGGTCCGATTCATGGACTATACCAAGCATGTTGATCGCGTACTGGCCACCGACCGCCCGGCCAACTACCACCTGACGTTCTCCAGGTCCGAGCAGAACGAGGCGGATTGCCGTCGGGTCCTGGAGGCCGGCCGCAACGTCGTGGTCGTGTTCCGCCGGAAGCCGATCCCGGAGACGTACTGGGGGTACCCGGTGATCGACGGGGACAAGGATGACCTGAGATTCCTCGACCCGAGCCCCGCCATCGTCGGCGTGGTGGCCAAGGGCGCCGGAGCCCGGCGGGACAAGACGGGGTTCGTGGTCGATCTCTAATGCTGGGGGGCGGCACCTGACCCGCCCCCAACCAACTTGGTTGGGGATTCGTGGCTCGGGGTCAAGGCTCGTCCGAGCCGGAGCGGCTTCCAGGACACGTTCCCCTGAGCAGCCAGAACGGGATCGAGGCGATCGTCTGGGTTCGGATCACTTGACCAGCACTAGCGTCACCAGCAGGGAAGCGTCCTCGATGCCGCGCAATGAGTGCGGCTCGCCGGCCCCCAGGTGGAGCATCCGGCCCGCCCCAAGCTCTCGCTCCTCGCCCAAGACCGTGAACGCCACCCGGCCTTCGAGGCAGTGGACGGTGATCGGGCCGGGGGCGGTATGGGTAGCGATCTCCTTGCCGGCAGGGAGCACCAGCCGCAAGACCTCCAGGCGCTCGGCCTTGATCAGGGTCGTGGTACGTGCGTCGGCCAGCGCCTCGCCCAGGGGCCGCACGTCGATCACCTCGCCGGGCTTCGCATGGTCCAGGGCCATCATGAGCCTCCTCTTGGCTTGGGTCGGGGCCGGTTCGGGGTCCAGCCTCGGTCATCGACCGCTCGCCGGCGCCTCGGTACCCGGGCCCTTGAGTCGCATCCCAGGATACCCGCCTCAAAGTGGATGCTAAAGTCCAATTTGGCACGACGGGATGATCGGTCCCGATTTCAAGGGATCATCGGAGCCGATGAGCCGATCCGTCCTACCTCGCCAATCCTCCTCCTCGGGAGGCAATTCGCCCGGCAAGCATCGGGTCGTCGAGGACTGCCGGGTCGAGGACCTTACCGACGCCGGGGGGATCACCGCCGAGCAGGGGGAGGCCCTCCTGCACATCCTCGCCGGGGCCCGCCTGACTACGGCATAGGGCGACAATTCCAGAGCGGGTTGCAGGCTCAACGCCCCGACGATCCGAATGCCTCGGGGCCTGTAGCCTCCGCAATCGCCACCAGGCGCCGGGGATCGGCCGGGCCTTCGGGTCCTCCGACGGCCAGTCCAATGCCAGTTAACACCTCCGCACCATCCCCTCTCGAACTGCGACGATTCTGCGACAGAAGGGGCCGCGCAAACACAAGATGTCTCCCATGTGATCGCCACGAACAATTAACGGAAACCCTTCATTCCAAATCATTTGCCGTCCATTGTCCATTCAGAGGACATGCAAGCCCCATGCGGCCCCATTAGGCTCCGGAGCTAAAGGTTGCAGGTTCAAGTCCTGCCGGGCATACTACCCCAGGATGACTTGCGGCGATGATGCCGAAAGTACAGCGTTCTACGTCCTCTCGCCACGGGTACGACTTGAGGTGAGGAAGAGGATCGAGGTATTTCGCGATCGATCCATTTTCCCCGCCGGCCCAGCCGGCGCCGTCGGTTGAGTAGTTGACGACGTGGAAGCCTTCGGACCCGAGGGATCTTAAGACTCGCCCGCCGTCGGTCGATCGGTCCGAGCCCGCGGGGCCGACGTCGACGAACCTCGGCGTCGGTTGACCCGGGACGAGGGCGACCGCCGAGCGGTAGCCGGTGGGTGGGTCCCCCGGGCAGGGCTCCCAGGTCTGGCCGCCGTCTCTCGTCAGGGCCACGAACCCGCCGGCCGCGTTCGGTTCCGCGAATTTGCCTCCGACGGCGACGCCGTTCTCGTCATCGCGGAACGCGATCGAGAAGAGTCCCGAGGCGGTGTCCGGGGCCGGGACCGGGGTCTCCACGGCCGTCCAGGTGCGACCCCGGTCGGTCGATCGGAAGACCCGGGCGACCCCGCCGCCTCCGGTGGCGAACCAGGCGAGGTTGCCCCCTCGGACGACCAGGCACGTCCCGCTCGCGGCGATGGCGGCCTCACCGGGCAGGGCCGGGGGCATCCCGTCGGCCGGGATCGCTCGCCAGGTCCGCCCGCCGTCATCGGTCGAGTTGACCTCGAAGCGGCCGCAGACCGGGTCTCCCAAGGCAAGGCCGTGGGACGCGTCCCAGAAGGCGATCGCATCGAGGAATCCATCGGGATCGGGGTGACAGTCGAGCCGGGCCCAGGTCGCGCCACCGTCGCTCGTCTTGTAGATCCGGGACAAGTCCCCCTCGCCGATCGAGAGCACGTAGGCGGTGTCGGCATCGACGTCTTTAATGTCCCGGAAGTCGAAGGCCGAGGCGTCCGGGACCGGGCGGGCAGTCCAGGACTTCCCGCCGTCGATGGTCCGAAGGACCGTCCCCCCATTCCCGCTCGCCCAGGCCACCTCCCGGTCGACGACGCTCAGGCCTCGGAGTCGGGCCCCGCTACCGCTCTCCTGGGGCCTCCACTGGGCCGAGCAGGTCTGGACGAACGCCAGGAAGACGACGACAGGACATGTCTTCATGGAATCGGCTCTCGGGGGATGGGGAATGCCGGGGCGAGCCCGGTTCGGTGTTCGAGGCCGGGCCTCGTCGGGGCGATCCCGGGAGGTTCGTTCGGGACGGGTTCGAGGGCTGCCCGACGGTCGGGAAGGCGGTGAGCTGGGAGGGGCGTCGCACCGGGTCGGCGGGGTGGCCCATTCGCGCCGTACCTCACCGGCGCGAATGCTCGTGGGAACCTCGGCCCGGCGATCAGGGGCGTCCGATGTGGTCCGGGATGCCTCCAACGAAGCGAGATCGGGGGCGAGGATGAGTCGGATCGGCCGAGGACCGCATGCTCAGCGGTCGCCCAGCAGGAAGTTCGGGATCCGGTCAGCGGGCTCGGAGAGTTGCAGGCCGGTGACCATTTCCCGCACGCGATCCAGAGGGACGAGGCCGTCCCTCCAGAGGTACTCCAGCGAGTTCAAGGCGGCGAGGACCTCGGGGGCCTCGCCGCGGCGGATCACGGCGTCGAGGACCCGGAGCGCGGCCTCGGCCTCGCCGAGGTGGGCGATTGCCTCGGCGGCGGTGACCCGGACGTCGGCCCAGTCGTCCCGGAGCAGCACCTCCAGCTTCGGCCGTGCGGGGGCGGCTTCACCTCGGAGGATCAGGCAGCCGAGGGCCCCCCAGTAGCGGACGACCGGGTGGGGGTCGTCGAGGGCCTCGAGGAGCGCCGGGAGTCCTCTGGGGTCGTTCGAGGAGGCCACGTCGGCGAGGTCGACGATCCGATCGATGGGATACGAGCCGCCTCGGGCATAGTCGTAGATCGTCCCCTCGCCGGCGAGCCGGGGCATCATCGCCTCGGGGATGAAGCCGGCGTCCCGGGTGGAAATCAACTCGTCCCGGAGCGTGCCTCGGAGGCGATCCCTCACCTCGGCATGTTGCGGGCTCCCCGAGAGGTTATGGATCTCGAACGGATCGGACTCGACCTCGTAGAGTTCCTCCGGCGGCTTCCGCCCCCAGTATCTCGCCTGGACGTCGTCGCAGCGGCCGGCCTGGAACTCGGCGTACCAGGACCTCATGCTGGGGAGGACGCCGAAGGGATACGAGTAATGCTGCCCCCACGGCCGGTGGGGCGCATAGTTGCGGACATATCGGAACCGACGGTCCCGGATGGCCCGGACGGTGTCATCCCGTTCGTCCATGCGGCCCCGATAGAGGAACACGTGCGACCGGGCGGGGGCCTCCTGCGGGCCGAGGAAGGCCCGGCCCTCGAAGTGTTCGGGGATCGACACCCCGCAGAGGCTGAACAGCGTGGCAGGCAGGTCGACGAAGCTGACCGGGCGGTCCACCGAGGTCCCGGGCCCGGCGGGGGCGAGGTGGACCCATTTCTCGGGGAACCGGATGATCAGCGGGACCCGGGTGCCGGAGTCGTGGATGTTCCGCTTGCCCCTGGGGAGGGCCCCGCCGTGATCGGAAAAGTAGAAGACGATCGTATCGTCGGCGAGGCCCTCCGCCTCCAGTTCGTCGAGGAGGGTGCCGACCTGGGCATCCATCAACGAGATCTGGTCGTAGTAGTTCGCCCAGTCGAAGCGGATCTCCGGCGTGTCGGGGTGCCAGGGCGGCAGGGCGACCCGCTCCGGGGCGACCCGGAACTCGGCCTTCCCCGGAGGGGGGGCGACCTGACTTTCATGGGTGGTCGTCAGGTTGAAGACAGCGAAGAACGGCTGGCCGGGGTCCCGATCGCGATAGTGGGCCCGGCGACTGCTCTCGTCCCAGGGATTGTCGAGGTCGGCGACGTTGTAATCCGTCTTCGAGCGGTTCGTGCAGTAGTAGCCGGACCGCCGGAGGTAGGCCGGGTAGGGTCGGAACCGGTCGGGGATGCGGACCCGGCTCCGGTGGTGATGGATCCCGAGGGTCGTGGCGTACATGCCCGTGATCAGCGTCGATCGTGCCGTGGAGCAGACCGGGGCGTTGGCGAACGCGTGGGTGTAGCGGACGCCATGCCCAGCGAGCCGGTCCAGGTTCGGCGTCCGGGCGAGGGGGTCGCCGTAGCACCCGATCAGGGGGCTGTTGTCCTCGCTCGTCACCCAGAGGATGTTGGGCCGGTCGGCCGCGGCGGCGGGGGAGACGGCCAGGGCGAGGATCGCGGAGAACGGGGAGACGAGTCGGATCGAGTTCATCGGATATGGCCCAATGGGGCTCCGATCAGGGGAGCAGCGTCAGGGTGATCGCCCTGAGGTCCATCACCTCGGCGCCGGGGATCTCCAGGGCACGGAGCGTGAGCGGGCCTCGACCTTTTCGGAGCCGGATCGTGCCCAATGAGAGCGGGCGAAACTCCTTCATCTGTGACTCCGCGGGAGGTCGGGGCAGTGTGTCCTGGTTTGTATAGAGTGGCGGATCCCAGGCAGGGCTCACGGTGCCGGACAGGCGATGCTCGCCGAATTCCAGCACGACGGTCGAGCCCACATCCGACGGGGCGCAGGTGTAGAGGAGTTCCACTTCGTAGTCCCCCGATTCGTCCACCTCGATCTCCCAGACGAGGGAGTCGTCCAGGTCGGTCCAGTCGACGAAGTACGAGCAATTTGGGGCGTCGGAGCTGCGGCGGACGCCTCCCCTGGGCTCGCCGTCGCGGGCCGGGAGCCAGGTGCGTGGGAACTCGGCGTGGCCGACCGGGAAGGGCCTCGGATCCACCTCACCCCGGGAGTCGGCCGAGCGTTCGTCGCCGAACATCTCCGCGTCCCAGTCCGAGACGGCCCGATTGAGCCTCGTGGCGACCTCCGGCCGGGCCACGGTGACGGGGGCGGCTTGCCCGGGATCGGCGATTATGTCGTACAACCTCCCCTGCGAATCGAGCCGGTACCTCGTCGTGCGGACGCTGGTCTGCCCGCCCCAGCTGGAGAAGAGTTCCCGATCGGGCCAGCCTTCGGCGGTGCCGAGCAGCAGGGGAGCGAGGTCCAGGCCGTCGAGAGGGGCGTCGCCGACCCGGGGGACGCCGGCCAGGGAGGTCAGCGTGGGGAGGAGGTCGATGGCCCCGGCGATCTCTCCCACCGTCCGGCCGGGCGGCAATTTCGAGGGCCAGCGGACGAAGCAGGGGGAGCGGACCCCCCCCTCGTCGGTGCTACCCTTGCGGCCCCTCATCCCACCATTCCATCGCCAGCTGTTCGGGCCGTTATCCGAGAAATAGACCACGATCGTGTCCTCGGAGAGCTCGAGCTCGTCGATCTTGCGGAGCACCCGGCCGACGTTCCAGTCCTGGTTCTCCAGCATGGCGAGGGCGCAACGGGTCTGGTCGAGGACCTCCCGGTCGGGGACGGTCGCCCGCTGCTCGACAGGGGCGTCCTCGAAGCGTTCCCAGTACGCCTCGGGCACCGCCCAGGGAGAGTGGGGGGTGGTGAAGGGGACGTAGCAGAAGAAGGGGCCGTCTCGGTGGGCCTCGATGAACGAGAGCGCCCGATCCGTGCAGAGATCGACGATGTAACCGCGGTCCCGCACGGGGAGCCCGTCGGACTCCAGGGGGGGATCGAAGTATTCCCCCCAGTGGCCGGCGGTGTGGCCATAGTACGAGTCGAACCCTCGGGCGTTCGGGTGATAGGGCCACTGGCTGCCGTTGTGCCACTTGCCGAAGGCGCCGGTGGCGTAAGCGGCGTGTTTGAACGCCTCGGCCACGGTCCGCTCGCCCAGACCCATGCGTTCCTGCCCGGTCGAGACCCCCCGGACACCGGTCCTCGGGTAGTAGCGTCCGGTGAGGAACTCGGCCCGGGTCGGCGAGCAGACGGGGCAGACGTAGAAGCGATCGAGCGTGACGCCGTCCCTGGCGATCGAATCGATATGGGGCGTCCGGGCGAGTCGATTCCCGTTCACGCCGTAATCGCCCCATCCGGCGTCGTCGGCGAGGAAGACGACCACGTTGGGGGGCCCTTCGGATGACTGCGATCCCGGAGGCGAGGAGCAGATCGCGACGATCGGGAGGAGGAACGCTGGATGCATCGTCCACCTGGGCGAGGGATGAGAGGGCGTGATCGACGCCCCGAGTGCCGTTCGTCGGCCGATCAACCGCCTCCAACGTTCAACTCCCCGAACGTGGCGCGGAGGTCGAGCGGGTCTCCCAGTTCCTCCTGGAGCCGGAGCAGCTCCTGGTAGAGCGATGCTCGGCGGTCGGCCTGGGAAGGGTCTCCGGCGAGGTCGCGCCGCTCGCCCGGGTCGTCGTCGAGGTGGAAGAGCCGGGCGACGCGGGCCTCGGGGTAGAGGATCAGCTTGTATCCGTCGTGCGTGACCGAGCGCTGGAGGTCCATGTAGGCGCCGTAAATCGAGGGCCGGATCGGCGCATCGGTATCGCCCCGGAGGAGGGGGAGGAGGCTGGCGAATCCGACGTAGTCCGGCACGGGGAGCCCGGCCAGTTCGAGGGTGGTCGGCATGATGTCCTGGAGATAAATCGGCGTGTCGATCACGCGCCCGGCCTCGATCCCCGGACCGGCGAGGACGAACGGGACCCGGGTGCTGTGCTCGTACAGGTTCTGCTTGCCGAGCAGCCCGTGGTGGCCGACCGACAGGCCGTGGTCGGCGGTGAAGACGACGATCGTGGAGTCGGCCTTGCCGGACGAGTCGAGGGCGTCGAGGATCCGGCCGACCTGCCGGTCGAGGTGGGAGATGATCGCGAAGTATTCGCCCCGGTGGACCTTCACCGCGTGCTCGGTGCGGGGGAACGGGGCGAGGGCCTCGTCCCGGAGGCCGGGGCCGCATCCGATCTCATCCCGGAAGGGATACACGGGCAGGAAGTCGTCCGGCAGGGCGACCCGATCGGGCGGATAGCGCTCGGCGAATTCCCGGGGCGATTGCCTCGGGTCGTGGGGGGCGTTAAAGGCGATGTACATGAAGGAGGGCGACTCTCGGCCGCTCGCACGGCCGATGAATTCGATCGCGTCGTTCGCCGTGACCTCGCTCCAGTGAGTCCCGCCGGACCAGTAGCCGCCGAAGCGGGGGTCGGCGGGGTCCCAGGGGTCGGGCTTGCCCGGGGGTGGGCGGTGATATCCCTCGTCGGCCTGGTCCGGCATCCCGGGCCTGACGTGGCGGGCCACGTCGAACGCGGAGGCGGCGTCGGTCCTGATGTGCCACTTGCCCGTCATGCAGGTCTCGTAGCCGGCGGACGCGAGCATCTGGGGCCAGGTGCGACCGGCTCGTCGCTCGGCATCGGTTGATTCGTAGATGCGAGAGGCGTCCCAGATCGTCCGGCCGGTCACGAGCATGGAGCGGCTGGCGACGCAGATGGCGCCGTTCCAGCCGCCCATGTTATGGGCACGGGAGAAGACGGTGCCCCGGCCGTAAAGCCGGTCCAGATTCGGCGTCTCGATGTCGACCAAACCGAGCGCACCGATGGCCTCGAAGCTGAAATCGTCGGCGAACAGGAACAGGAGGTCCGGCGGAGCCGCCGAGGGGGCTTCGCCCCGTGCAGGGGCGGGGAGGGAGGCCAGCAGCAGGGCCACGACGGCCGGTGCGGCGGGGAATTGGCGGGACATGGAGGCCTCCGGATCGTTAGGCGGTCGGTCCCGGGACGCCCCGAGTTTCGCATGGGCGGGCCGACCCGACAACCTCCCGATCCCTCCGGTCAGGCCGACCGGCGGACCCAGTCCTCGGCGATCCCCCTGAGATCGGGCTCCTCCCCGGCCGGGGTGACGAAATAGTACGTCTCCAGCCGGTCGATCGTGGCCGCCAGCTCGTCGTGCTGCGGCCCCGGGAAGCCGTCGTGGCGCTCGATGTCCCGCAACAGACCGAGCACGGTGAACGGCGTGAGCGGCTCGGGAATCCGGTAGGCCTCCGGGACCTGGTCTGCCTCCCTCGGCCTGAAGGCGACCGCCAGGACGGCGACCACCACGACCGCCGCCGCGCCCAGCGAGACCCAGAGCCAGCCAAGATCCCGGTCGCCGTAGTCCCGCTCCAGCGCGATGACGGGCTCGACCTCGGCGAGATCGGCGTCGTCGTAGCGCTGGTAAGTCACCTCGGCGGGGTCGACCTCGACCGAGGCGAAGTGGAATTCGGCCGGAGGGCCGGCCTCGGCGTCGTCCGCGTGAAGATCCACCACCCAGGTGCGTTCGGAGACAACCACCACGTCGTCGGCCTCCGGGTCGAACCGGGCGACCGAGAGCCCCTGATCCTCCACCTCGGCGACGGAGAGGCCGGGGCTGTCCAGCTCCAGCAGTTCCTCAAGTTCGGGCACGAGCCCCCGGGCGACGGCCTTCACCTCCAGGATCAGCCGACCCTGCTCGGCCTGGCGCTCGTCCAGGGTCTGGGTGACCTGGAGGCCGTCGAACGGCCGGGGGCCGGCGTCGGTCGAGGCATCGACCCGCAGGCTGGCCGACTCGACGGGCAGCACGACGTAGCCCGAGGTGTCGAGGAAGTCCAGGTCCAGCCGGAGCGGCGGGACGGAATCCACCTCCGGGCCCCGGGCTTCGAGCAAGACGTATGCATACGGCGTGACCCGCCACCCGGGACGTTCGGTGGCCCTGGAGTGGACGTCCTCGGGCTGGAACGTGATCGAGTGGACGACGAAGTGTTCTTCAAGGGCGCGTCGGACGGCCTCCTCGAACTTGTCCCGGTAGTTCTCCAGGGGCCGGCCGTAGTTGTAATAGGAGGCGATGCCGGTGTTCTGATTCTGGAGGTATCGCCCGAAGCCGCCCGACTCCCGCTCGATCTCTATGGTGTGCCTTAGGTCGACGAACAGGCCGAACGGCGAGCCGGAGCCGATGTCGGTCGGGCCGTCGACCCGGGTGTCGAGGTCGATCTCGGTGATGAGGTCCTTGTAATACTCGTGGACCTTTCTCGCCTCGGCGGCCTGCGGGTGGTCCCCCACGATGGCGAAGGCGGCGTCGAGGTAGCGGCCCTTCAATTCGGGGCCGACCGTGCTCAACCGGGTGAAGATGGAGTTGGCGAACATGTCCATGTGCCGCTTCGATGCGTCGCCCGGGAGCGACTCGATCGCCTCCCGGATCTTCGGCGGCTGTTTCGGATCCCCCTGGTGCTCCGGCTTGATGTTGCCGAGGTCGCAGGCGCCGAGGCCGGCCGCGAACCATTGCTGGTAGACGTCGACCGACTGCTCGTCCTCCGACAATCCGGGGGCGACCTCGGCGTAGGCCGCCGCGGCCTCCCGGAAGCGATCGAGGGCCTCCAGCCGCTTCGGGGCGAAACTGGGGGTGGGTTCCAGCTCCTGCAGGTAATTATTCAGGTCATGCTCGACGGCGGCACCGGCCTGGATCAACGCGTGATGGCCCGGCCATTGGTTCAGGCCCCGATCGACGACGGCACGGGCGACCTCGTAGCCCCGGAGCACCTCGGCGCGGATGTCCCGCTCCCGGCGCCGGGTCTTCGAGTCCTCCTGGGTGGCGGGCAGTCGCCAGATGCCGTTGAGGTTGTCCCGCATCTGCTGGATGAGCAAGGCCATCGTCTTCGGCTCCAGGCCGTCGACGGGGCCGAAGACGTCCTCGATGTCTTCGAGGCGGTAGACCTCGGCCTTGCTATGACTGGTGGTGAAGGCGTTGGCGAGCAGACGCTCGTCGATCCCCTCGATCGGCAGCGACTCCAGCCGGCGGATCCACCCGGCCAGTTCCCGGAGGTTGCGCTCCTGCTTGGACCGGGTCAGGGGGATGCTCTCGGCCCGCCGCTCGAAGCCGTACATGAAGATGTAGGGGTTCGTGTAGCTCCGGGCGGCGTTCGGGTCGTGGTTGCGGGTCCAGATCCGGAGGAATTCCTCGGCCAGCCCCTTGGCCTGCTCGGGGTGGGATCCGGCAATCTGCTCGATGAAGGGGAAGGCCTCCGACTCCTCCCCGACCTTCAAGTAGAGCTGCGCGTTGACCGCGGCGAATCTCGGCGTGAGCGCCGGGTCGACCCGGTCCAGCCAGGGACCCCCAGGTCGGGCCTTCAGCACGTCGGCCACCTGCAGCGGCCGGGGCATGTTGTTATTCTGGGCCATCATCTGCATCTGCATGTCTTCGTCCCCCGGCTGGGAGAAGAAGATGTTGCCGTACATGTCGCGCGTCATCCGGGGGCCGAGGCTGGAAGAGGTGTCGAACTGGCGGGAGTGCTCGGCCTCGGCGAGCCAGGCGAGCGCGAGCAGTTGGAGCGACTCGGCCCATGAGTCGGCGCGGTCGGGGGCGGCCGCGAGCAGGGCGTCGACGGCGGTCCGCTGCAGCTCCAGGGCCTTGAGTCGGAAGTCGGTGTCGAACGGCCGGGCCTGGAGCCCCTGGGCCGCCGCCTTGCCGATGGCGGCGATGATCTCCATGCCCCGGTCGGGACGCTCGACGAAGCTCTCCTCCAGCCAGGCCAGCCCGAATTCCTCGGCGACCTTCGGCGCCAGCTCGACGGCCCGGGTGAGCGCCTCGTCCTTCTCCGACGCCTCGACGTCGCCGACGGCCAGCACGGCCTGGGTGACCGCCCAGGCCCGCTCCAGGTGCCCCGCCTTGCGATCCTTCGCGTGCTGGGCCAGATGGTGACGCGACAGGAGATTCAGGGCCTCCCGATCGTCGTCGGCTTCGGCCTGCTCGATGCTGGGGAGGAACTCACCGGCCTCGATGGCCCGGCCGGCGCCCATGAGCAGCTTGGCGGCCTGGCGTCCCGAGACGGCCCGATCCTGCTCGGGTGCCCCCAGCTGGGCCCGCACCCGATCGGCGAAGTCCTCGACCGCGTGCCCCTGCTGCAGCGAGGCCGCGAGCAGTCGCCCCAGGGCCGAGAGGAGCGGGGCGTCGAGCTCGACCGGGGCCATGCCGGCGATCGCGATCACATCTTCATTCGATACGACGTTTTGTTCCATGAATTGCGGGTTGGTCGGCTGCTGCACCGTCATCACCATCCCCGACACCATCTCGGGGGAGGCCGCCTGCTCCGCCCCGGGCATCGGGGGATTCGGCAGCGTCTGGACGAGGCGGGTATACAGGGCCTTCGCCTCGTCCTCGGGCAGTTCGGCGAGGATCGTGCCGCAGTCCTCCCAGTCGCCGAGGGTGACGTCGCGCTGGAATGATTTCAACTGACCGTCGAAGCCGTCGTCGTCGGCCGTCGAGCCCGCGACGGTATCCGTGACGGTCGGCTCCACCGCCGCATTCCCCGAATCCGTGAGGATCCCCTCGACGACCTCCACCCCCCCCTGCGTCGGCAGGGTGGTGGCACGGCTCGAGACGACGATGCCCCCCGAGGCCCGGATCACGGTCATCGTCGTCGCCCCCGAGATCCGAGGGGCGTTCGGCGTCGAGACGGCCGGATCGGCCCCGGCCCCGGGGCTGGTCTCGACACCGCCAGGGGGGGCGTCGGTCGGGGTTTCGGCCTGTTCGCCCTCGGGGGTCGCCCATGCCTTGAGGATCGACGACGGGCGGCGGTCGAAGGTCAACTGCTGGATCTTCTGGAGCCGTTGTTGCTTCCGCTGTTGCGCCTCCTGCTCGGCGCTCGCCTTCTGCTCGGCGGTCATCGAGGGGCCTTCCGGCCCCGGGGCGAAGACGGTCTCGGCCGAGTCGGGCATCCGATCCGATGGGGTCACCCGGGCCCAGGACGGGGAACCGAGCACGGCCGAGGAGGCGAAGGCGAGGGCGCTGAGCAGGATTCGGGCGTCCATGGTGCGTCGTCACGGGGGTTGGGGGCGGGCGGAGGACCGACGGGCGAGTCGCCCGACACCTTGGCCTTGGCGGGATCGGGGGACGGGAGCCCGGACGCCGCCGGATCGGGCGATCGGCCGATCCGGCGGGCACCCGGGAGCCCGCACCACTTCGTCCCGGATCAGGACCCTCGGCCGTCGGGCGGCGGCCCGGAGCTGGCCCCTCGGGCGTCCTCGGCCTTGGCCTTCCCCGGCTTCTTGCCGGGCTTGTTGCCCTTGGATCGGCACTGGCCGCTCTTGCAGTTCTTGCACTGGCCCGGGATGGGAAGTCCTTCCAGTTCGCCGAGGTCCATCCGAGCCAGGCGGATGGCGGCCTCCACGTCCTCCCGGTGCTTGGAGGCGGCCTCGTCATCCCCCGCGTCGTCGGCCCGCTCGGCGAGCAGGGTGTAGGATTGCCGGGCGGCCTCGATCTCGGGCTCCCACTCCTCCCGGCCGAGCCCCTCCAGGCGCATCAACCAGGTCAGATAATATTGCGTGTTCGCCAGTGCCCCGCGGGCCTCGTCGACCAGTTCGGGGTCGGCCGACTCGTCGGCGTCCAGGTCCTCGAGGAGCGCCTCGAGGTCGAGGTGCGCCTCGGGCAACTGCGACGGGGTCGCGGCGAGCAGGGCCTTGGCCCGCTCCAATCGGACGCGGTGGGCCTCGGCCTCCCGGCCGTCGGGGAGCTGGCTCAAAGCCTCGGCGTAGCCATCCGCGGCCTCGGCGGCCCGGCCGTCGGCCGCGAGTCGGTCGGCCGCGGCGAGCGTCCGGGCGGCGTCGTCGAGGGCCAGCTTGTCCTGGCCGGGTCCGTAATGGTAGGCCCCGGCGAGCACCGGAAGCATCAACCAGCAGACGAGCATCAGGTTCCGCATGGTCGTCCCCGTGTGGGTGGAAGGATCGTGTCCCCTGGACGTCTCCGCTTCGATCATCGGGCAGCCGGAGGAGGTGCTCGATCGGGCCGTCGGATCCCCGTCCGGGAAATCCGACACCTGTCCGACATTCTAACGTCGTCCCGACCCCACCGCGTCCCCGATTCTCGACCGGGAGGGATCCCCGCGCGGGGGCGGGACCCGGACGGGACGGTCGGGGACGGGTACGCCGGGCCGCCACCTCGTGCCGGCCCGGTGCAGGAGCGGCGGAAGGAGGGAGAGGATCGAGGCCCCGGTGGCGGTGGCCATCAGGGCGTATTCGCGGCGGGTGAGCCGCTCGAAGGGGCTGGCCTCGGGGACCAGGGTGAGCCGGGCGACGAGGTCGCTCGGCACGTGATTCTCGTTGGCGTCGTGGTAGGTGCCCCCCAGGCGGGCGGCGATCTGACGGAGCATGCCGGCGTCCTGCCTCGACTGGCCGCCGTTGATGAACGACCCGTTGCGCGGGTCGCCGACCCCGAGGACCAGGACCTGATCGATGGACGCCGGCAGCGTGGGCATCCCCGAGGCGGGCACGGTGTCCCCGTCCGAGAGCAGGACCAGCGAGGCGGTCCGGGGGACCCACGGGTGGGCGATCCTCGCCGCCTCCTCCAGGCCGGAGAACAGGTCCGTCTCGCCGGAGGTGAAGGCGTGGTCCATCGGCAACTCGTCGAAGATGTTGCGGACGACGTCCATGTCGATCGTGTCCTCCACCACCGGCTTCGAACCGGTGTAGCAGGCGACCACGCTGACGAGGAACTGGTCCATCGGCGCCCGCTTGAAGATCGAGCCGATCACGTCGGCCGCCCGCTGGCGTCGGCTCTGCCCCCGGTCGGGGCCGGCGTCGACGAGCCGCATCGACGGGGAGACGTCGTAGACGATCATCAGGTGCCGCCGCTCGTCATCGGAGACCTGTTCCGCCCTGCGGACCTTCGGCGGCAGGATCATCAGCGTCGCCAGGCCCCACGACAGCAGCGCTGCGCCGATCACGCGGGCCGCCCCGGCCGATCGCGCCCAGGCCTCGGGCCGCCCGGCGGGCCCGAACGCGAGCCGGGCCAGGCGTCGGCAACGCCGGGCGTGGAGCAGCTCGGCGGCGGCGACGACCAGTGCGGCGGCGGTGGCGATCAATTCGGGCAGCATCACCATGGCGTGTACCTCACCCCGAACGAGGCGAGCCCGACCACCCCGAGCAGCGACAGCCCGGCGACGCAGAACGGCCCGAAGTGGTCGGCCGACTCGGCGGCGGTCTTCTCCAGCCGGGCCGGCTGCATCTCGTCGATCCGACGGAAGACCGCTTTCACCCCGTCCGGATCCCCGGGCTCGAAGACCTCGCCCCCGGTCAGCCGGGTCACGTTGACGATCTCGTCGGGGATGGGCGAGTCCGAGATGTGGACCGCGTAGAGGACGATGTTGGACTCCTTCAGGTCGGTCGCCACGTCCAGGTCGTTGCCGTCGCTCAGGTCGAAGCTGAACCCGTCGGAGACGAGGACGATCATCCGATCCCCCTCCTCCCGTTGCTCGAGGACGCGCTTGCAGGCCAACAGGGCCTTGCCGATCTCCGTGCCGCCGAACCACGGCGGCGCGATCTCCGGCCTCATGAACGGCGGGGCGCAGCGGATGGCGGAGGTGTCGCTGGTCAGCGGGACCCAGTGGAGCACGTTGTTGCCGAAGAAGGTCAGGCCGAAGGCGTCCCCCTCCCGGAAGTCGAGGAACTCGTCGATCGCGGCCATCGAGGCGTCATAGCGGGATCCCTCGCCGAGCTTCGCCGTCATGCTCCCGGAGATGTCGACGCAGAATTCGATGTTCGTCAAGATGCGCTTCGTCCTCGGCTCCCCCAACCGCTGCGGGCCGGCGATCAGCAGGATGGCGACCGCCAGCAGCAGGGCGGGGACCGACTCGGCCAGGTCGATCAGCGCGGCCCATCCCCGCCCGGGGGCCTGGCGGCCGTGGTCGAACGGCAGGACGACTCGCCGGCCCGGCCGCCTCCAGACGCGGCGCAAGAGCAGGATCGGCGCGACGAGCAGCACTAGGGCGATCGGGTGGGCGAAGCTCAGGTTCAGGCCGAACATCGGGTCAGGCCCCCTTTCCCGCGGCGTCGGGAGACCCAACGGGCTCGAGTGTGTCGGCCGGGAGGTCGCGATACGGTTTCAATAATTCGATGATGTCGATGTTTTCTTGGGATGGCCCGGGGGGCCGATGGAGCCAGTCCTCCAGGCTCCGGAAGACCGGCCCGGCCTCGTCGTGTTCCCGGAGGATGGCCACGGCCCTCGCCGGGTCGATCCCCTCCAGCCCGGCTCGACGGCGCCAGTAGCCGATGAGCAGCCGCTCCAGCTCGGCCCGGCCGGCGGGGTCGAGGTCGCCTCGGGAGGCGCCTTCGACCAGGGGCCTCAGCCGCTCGGCCAGCGTCCTCGGCCGCACCGCGACCGGGGAGGCCGAGACGCGTCGCCTCCGCCCCCCGAAGAGCAGGTAGGCCAGGCCGGCCAGCCAGAGGATCGCGACGGCGAGGACGAGGGCCCGATACCCCCAGGGCCGGGGCGTCGGCCGTCGACTCGGGGCATTCGGCTCGACCTGACCGGGGGGGAGGACCGACCGGATCGAGACGGGGATGGGGGCGAGGTCGGCCGTCGAGCTGCGGTCCTTGCGGCGGAGGTAGTCGGTCAGGTCGTACTCGCCCGGCTCCAGGCCGAGGAATTCCAGCTCGTAGCGCCTCCTGGAGCCGTGGGGATCGACCCGGACGACCCGGAGCACGATCGGGGTCTCCCGGTCGTCCCTCGGGACGGCCTCCAGCTCCGGGCCGGGGAGGATGACCTCGATCCGTTCGGGCATGCCCACCGAGCGGCCGGGCAGGGGGGGATCGTCCTCGGCCTCCCCCGGCGAAGCGAGGCACAGGGCGGCCAGGGCGGCGACTATCCCCCCCGATCGGCGATGAAATGATGGTCCGCTCATCGGATCAGCGGGCCCCCCTCCCCAGGATGTTCCGGTTCTTGAAGAAGTGCCGGACGGTGGAGACGAACGGCACGTCGGTCTCGATCCGGAGGTGGTCGATCCCGGCCCGCTTCAGCTCGTCGGTGACGTGGGCCTGCTCGAGCCAGCCGTCCCGCCCCCGGACCACGAAGGACCGGCCGGTCTCCGCCTCCCGGGCCCGGAGGAAGCCGACCCCCCGGAGGCCGACCTCGGCCGGGTCCCGGAGCTGGAGCACCGCCACGTCGTGCCGCTGCCCCAGCCGCTTCAGGCCGGGGAGCGACTCGGGGTCGTGCAGGTCGCTCAGCAGGATGATCAGGGCCCGTTGCGGGAGGGTCGAGGAGAGCTGGGCGATCCGCCCCGAGAGGGTCGTCTGCTCGTCGAACCGAAAGGTCCGGAGGCGGTGGAGCCACTGCATCACCGCGTCCTTCGAGAGGCTCGGCCGGACGTGGATCCCCCGCTCCCCCACGCCCAGCAACCCGACCGGGCTGATCCGGTCCAGGCAGGCCAGGGCCAGGCCGCCGGCCAGGAAGACCGCCGTCTCGTACTTGCTCCGCGCGATCGAGCTGATGGTCATCGAGGCCGACGTGTCGACCAACAAATACACCGGCAGGCGTTTCGGCGCCTCGTATTCCTTCACGTGGACCTTCCGGGTCCGGGCGGTGACCCGCCAGTCGATCGCCTTGATCGGGTCGCCGTACTGGTAGGGGCGCGACTGGACGTATTCCAGGCCCGAGCCGAGCAGCGGGGAGCGGTCGGTGCCGTAGCTGAGGCTGTCGGCCAGCCGCTTGACGGCGACCTGGAACTGCCGGGAGTCCATCACCGCCAGCCGTTCGATCCGGGCTTCCATGGGCGCCCCCTCCGCCGGCCGGGGTTATGAGACGCGGGCCGGTGCGCGGCCGTTCCGCGAGGCGGCGCCGAACGGCTCGAGGATCTCCCGGAGGACCTCGGGGCCGGTCCGGCCGTCGGCGAGGGCCTCGTAATTCAGCCGCATGCGGTGGAGGATCACGTCCTCGGCCAGGGCGAACAGGTCCTCGGGGATGACGAAGTTCCGCCCGTGGATCAGGGCCCGTGCCCTCGCCCCCTTGATCAGGGCGATGCCGGCTCGGGGCGAACAGCCGAGTTCGAGGTCCGGGTGGTTCCGGGTGCGGTCGACGACCTCGACGACGTGATCAGTGAACGTCTCCGAGACGTGGACCAGCTGCACCGCCTCCATCGCCTGGACGAGATCCTCGACCGAGCCGACCGGCTCCTTCTCCAGCACGTCGAACTCGGTCCTGGCGATCGCCCCCTTATCCTCACGGCGGATGCCGAGGGCGGCGTTGCGGCGGAGGACTTCCTTCTCCTCGGCCTTCGAGGGATATTGCAGGCGGTGGCAGAGCATGAAGCGGTCGAGCTGGGCCTCGGGCAACTCGAAGGTGCCGCTCTGCTCGACCGGGTTCTGGGTGGCGATGACGAGGAAGGGGGCGGGCAGCGTGTAGGTGTCGTTGCCGATCGTCACCTTCCGCTCCTGCATCGCCTCCAGCAGGGCGCTCTGCACCTTCGGCGCGGCCCGGTTGATCTCGTCGGCCAGCAGCAGATTGGTGAAGATGGGGCCCCGGTGGGTGCGGAACTCGTTGGTCCGCTGGTCGAGGATCTCGGAGCCGACGATGTCCGACGGCAGCAGGTCGACGGTGAACTGGATGCGCCGGAAGTCCAAGTCGATCGTCTTGGCCAGCACCGAGACGAGCAGCGTCTTGGCCAGCCCCGGCACCCCCTGCAGGAGCAGGTGGCCCCCGGTGAACAGGGCGACCAGGGTCCGCTCGACCACCACGTCCTGGCCGACGACCACGGTGCCGACCCGCTCCCGAATGCGGCGGATGAACTCGGCGGTCCCCGGGGGCACCGACGATCGGGGGTCGGGGGCCGGGGCGGCGTTCGGGTCGGCGCTGGTCATCGGTACTCGGCCCCCATCGGGTCCTGCGTCGGGCCCCGGGGCACCGGGGCCGCTGACTGTCCGCTTGGGTGATGATATAACGACGATCGCCGTCCCGATTCCAGTGAAAAATTCCGAAATCGTTCGGAGTCTCCCTCCCCGATGAACGACGCCGAGACCCCCGTCCGGGAGCTGATGGACCTGGTCCTCCGCTTCTCCCGGGAGCGAGACTGGGAGCAGTTCCACCACCCCAAGGACCTGGGCCTCTGCCTGGCGATCGAGGTGGGCGAGGCGCTGGAACACTTTCGGTTCCGGTCCGAGGAGCAGACCCGGGAAGCCCTGGCCGACCCCGCGCTCAAGCGGGAACTGGCCCACGAGCTGGCAGACTGCCTCTGGGCCTTGCTCCGGCTGGCCGACGTCTGCACCATCGACCTGTCGGCGGCGCTGGAGGAGAAGGTGGCCCTCGCGGCGGTCAAGTACCCGGCCGATCTCGCCTCCGGCCGATCGGACAAATACACCGCCTACGTCCGGGGCGACGAGGAGTCCGAGCCCGATGACCCCGAACCGATTTGACGTGATCACCTTCGACTGCTACGGCACGCTCGTCGACTGGGAACGCGGCATCGCCGACGCCTTCGCCTCCGAGGCGAGCCGGAAGGGCACGACCTTCGACGGCCCGGCGATCGTCTCGGCCTATCATCGGATCGAGCCCGAGGTCCAGGCCGGGACGTACCGATCGTATCGGGAGATCCTCGCCGAGGCGGCCCACCGGGTCGCCTCGGCCTTCTCCTGGGACCTCGAACCCGACCACGACGGGTTCCTCGCCGACAGCCTCCCCGACTGGCCTCCGTTCCCGGACACGTCGGACGCCCTGCGGCGGCTGGCCGAGGCCGGATTCCGGCTCGGGATCCTCTCGAACGTCGACGGGGACCTGCTCGCCGGCACCCTCCGCCGCCTGCCCGACGTCTTCGACGCCGACCTGATCGTGACCGCCCAGGCCGTCGGCTCCTACAAGCCGGCCCCCGGGCATTTCGAGGAGGCCCGCCGCCGGATCGGCGCTCGCCGCTGGATGCATGCCGCGCAGAGCGACTTTCACGACATCCGACCGGCCGGCGAGCTCGGCATCCCCGCCGCCTGGGTCAACCGCACCCGGGCCGCCCGGCCGTCGGATCGGCCCAGCCCGATGCTGGAGGTGCCGACGCTCGCCGCGCTGGCCGATGCCTTGGTCTCGACGGATCCCGCCGCCTGATCCCGTCAATCCCCGGACGTTTCCTCCCCGGTCGGTCGCGTCTCGAGCAGGGCGAGCGTCGCCCAGGCGGTCGTCGACGTGTGCTGGGCGAGGCTCTCGTTGCCCGAAGGCCTTGTCGTCCCGACCCAGCCCCCCGAGGGGAGCTGCGAGGCGATCAGGAACTCCCGGCCCCGGCCGGCGAGCCGCCCGGCCTGATCGTCCCCCGTCGCCGAGAGCGCGAGCACGGCGAGGGCGGTGTCGAAGGCTTCCGGCGGGGAGGTCTCGTAGGGCCCCCAGCCGCCGTCGGACGAGACCGAGCGGCGGAGCAGGTCGAGCGCCAGCTCTCGCCGTCGGGCGACCCCGGGCACGCCCGGGTCATCCCGGCGGAGGAGCTCGACCGAGGCGTCCATCACCGTCCGGATCGGCCGGGCTCGGAGCCAGGCGGTCGCGGCATCGATCCGGGGGCGATGGCGGACGGGGTCGGCCGCGGAGAGCACGTCCCGGGCGGCCAGGGTGGCGAGCGACCAGCCGTAGGTCGCCGGCGATCCCAGAGTGTCCGGCCCGTCGAGCGGCCAGGAGCCGTCGGGCCCCTGGTCCTCGGCGAGGAGCCGGGCCGCTCGGTCCAACGTCGAGCGATCCCCGACCGCCCCCGCCTCGATCGCCCCGGCCAGGGCCCGGGCGAACTGGATGCGGGCGAGCCGTGTGTCGCTGAACGCCCCGTCGCCGCCGTTGTCTTCCCAGGATTCGGGACGGCGCAGCCACGCGGTCGAGTCCGCCGTGCCCGACTCGGGGACGGCCATCCCCAGGGCCCTCGCCCGGTAGAGCGCCCTCGCCCCGTCCCCGTTGTGGTGGCACGAGGCGCAGCCATTCTCCCCCCTCCAGCGGGGGACCTCCGCCGCGAGGTAGGCGACCGCCCGGGCCTCGGGGGCCTCGGGCCCGGTCGTCGTCGAGGCGACCGCGGCGGAGAGCATCAGGAGGAACATGGATTCGCCCCGTAATCGGTGGACTTGCCCCGGGCCGCTCGATCAGCGTCCCGCGGATCCCGTCAGGTCGGGCCTCGGGAGCCGCGGGCGGCGGCGATTCGGGAAGGGTTTGCCCGATTCCCGGTCGAACTCGTCGCCGCTGAGGGCGACGGGGGGGGCGTCGACGGTCTCGGCGGACCAGGAGTCGAGCGCGGCCTGCATCGCGTCGAGGACCTCGGCATGCCTCGGGTCGTCGGCGAGGTTGGTCAACTCGTGGGGGTCGGCATCCAGGTCGTACAGCTCCTCGGCCGGGCGGGGGAGGGCGAAGCAGGCGTCCTGATCCGGGCCCAGCCCCCCCTCGTCCCGCAGCCGCTTCAGCTCGGCGAACGTCGGGCTGCGGACGGCGTCGGCGGGCGGGGTGAGGGGCATGGTCGCGTCGTCATTGCGGATGTACTTGTATCGGTCCGATCGGACGGCCCGCTTGCGGGCCGCGTAGTCGTGCCAGTTGTGCTCGGCGAACGCGAACTCGCGGATCGACGCCGAGGGGTCGTCGAACAGCGCGGAGGCGTCACGGCCCTGGAAGGTGGGGCCCGCCTCGAGCCCGGCGATCGAGAGCAGCGTCGGGGCGAGATCCACCGCGCTGAGCAGCGCCCCGCTCTCGCCCCCGGGGGCGATCCGGCCCGGCCACCGGGCGATCAACGGGGTACGGATGCCGCTGTCGTAGACCGTCGTCTTGCATCTCGGGAAGGGGCGGCCGTTGTCGCTCAGGAACAGGACGAGGGTCTCGTCGGCCACCCCCTGCCGGTCCAGTTCGTCGAGGACCTGCCCGACGTGGTGATCGAGCCGGGAGATCTCGTCGCAGTACAGCGCCAGGTCTCGCCGCACCTCGGGGGTATCGGGCAAGTAGGGGGGGACGACCATCGCCTCGGGCGAATGCGGCTCGGGGATCGTCCCTTCCCGGTAGTCGCGGTGCGGGTCGAGCGCCGCGAGCCAGAGGAAGAACGGCCGGTCCCGGGGCCGGTCCCGGAGCACGGGCACCCACTGGTCGCAACCCGCCTGGACGGCCCCGGCGGCGTCGAAGCCCAGCGTCCCGGATCGCCGGGGCTCGCCCTCGGCGTCGTCGCCCGAGGGGAGCTGGAACCCCCGGGGGTCGGCCTCCCGGATCTCGTCGAAGCGGCCCTTCACGGCATCGCCCAGGTGCCACTTCCCGGCGGCGGCGGTGTAATAGCCGGACTCCTTGAGCCGCTCGACGAACGTGACCTGGTCCGCCGGCAGGGGCCAGTGTAGCTCCTCGGCGCCGGTGGCGTGTGGGTACCGGCCGGTGATCAGGCTGGACCGGCTCGGGCTGCACGAGCTGCAGGTCAGGAAGGCGCGGTCGAAGCGAAGCCCTTCCCGGGCGAGGGCGTCGATGTTCGGCGTCTTGATGGTGGGATGCCCGTACGCGCCGCTGTCGTCCCAGGCCATGTCGTCCGCGAGGAAGAGGACGATGTTCGGCCGGGACGGTGCCCCGTCCTGGGCGGTGGCCGGGCGATCGAGGAGGACGACGAGGGCCGCGAGCGGAACCAGGGACGCGATCGTCGAATTGATTCGGATCGTCATGAGTGCATTCTCCATTTCGGCCGACCGATCGGTGAGGTGGTCGCCGGGGGAGGCCCATCCTACCGGTTGCCACCCGACGCGGCACGGACTGAGATCGGAGGGTCGGGCTCTGCGTCGGGCGGGGGCGGCCGGGGGTTCGAGGAGGTTCCGGAGGCCCCGATGCCGAATGGCGTGGATGACCGATGTTTGGGCTGGCCGAGAAGGCGTCCCGAAACCCGCTCGGCCCACGACGAGGGGGGCCTCGCCGGTCCGACCCGCGAAGGCCTCGTCAATCGAGGTAGACGAATTCGTTCAGATTCAGGAGTGCCAGGCAGAAGGAGATCCACCCGTCGGGCCCGAGCTCGCCGAGGTAGCCGGCCGCCAGCCGACGCTCGGCCGGGTCGGGCGGGCGGCCCAGCGTGAGCCGGAAGGCGTGATCGACCATGGAGTCGGCGTCGGGGCCGGCCTCCCGGGCGATCCGGTCGGCCAGGCCCCGCGCGGCGTCGTGGGCGATCCGGTCGTTGAGCAGGGCGAGGGCCTGGGGGGCGATCGTCGTCTCGGCCCGGAGCGGGCAACTGGCGTTGGTGTCCGGTCGGTCGAACGCCTCGAAGAACGGGTATCTCAGGTTCCTGCGGACGAACACGTAGAGGCTCCGACGGTTGCGGTCCTCGTTCCTGGGGGAGACCGGCCAGACGTCCCCCTTCCGGCCGATCGCGTCCAGCTCCGGCGGCAGCTCGGGGTAGACTGGCGGGCCTCCCAGGTCGGGCACCAGCAGGCCGGAGGCGGCGAGCAGCGCGTCCCGGATCGCCTCGCCGTCGAGCCTCCGGCGTTGGTGTCGCCAGAACAGCTCGTTCTCCGGATCGACCGAGTCCGCTTCCGGATCGAACCGGGTCGACATCCGGTAGGTCGCGCTCGTCACGATCAGCCGATGCATCGCCTTGAGGCTCCAGCCCCGGGCGGGCAACTCGGCGGCGAGCCAGTCGAGCAGACCCGGGTGCGACGGTGGCATGCCCATCGTGCCGAAGTCGCTGGGGGTGGACACGATCCCCCGGCCGAAGTGTATCTGCCAGAGCCGGTTGACCATGACCCGGCCCGTCAGCGGGTGGTCGGGCGTGGTGAGCCAGGCGGCGAGGACCGAGCGTCGCCCGGTTGAGGCCGGTTTCGGCGCGATGACCGGCCCGTCGTCTCGGTCGGCCAGGACGCCCGGGAATCCCGGTTGCACCTCCGGCCCCTCCCGGCCGAACTGCCCCCGGATCAGCAGGTGCGTCGGCCTCGCCTCGGGGGACGACTCCGCCAGGACCCGGGCCCGGGGCAGGGGGGGCGGCTCGGCCGCATCGAGGCGGGCCAGGCGGCCCCTGAGTGCGTCCCGCTCGGCGACCCGACCGGGTCCCAACGCCCCGGCGAGCCGCGAGGGGTCGATCCGACGATCCGTTTCCAGCGCCTCGAAGACGCGCCGGACCTGCTCGGGGGATCTATCCGATTCGACCGTCCCGAACGCGGCCGCCGTCTCGTCGTCCAGCCCCGGGGGGGGCCCCGGTTCCAGCGCGTCCCTCGCCGGTCCTTCCAGCCGGATCAGGGCGGAGCGGACCTCGGCGAGGCCCTCCCGCCAGGCCCGGACGGCCTGCTCGTGGTCCTCCCGACGGCCCGGGGGGGCGATGACGAACTCGTCGTCGAACTGGGCCGGGGTGAAGAACGACTGCAGGCGATAGAAGTCGAGCTGGGAGATGGGGTCGAATTTGTGGTCGTGGCAGCGGGCGCAGCCGATCGTCAGGCCCAGGAAGACCAGCCCCGTCGTCTCGGTAATGTCGTCCAGCGCGATCTGCCGGCGTTCCCGCTGGTCGTTCATGTCGACCATGTCGGGATAGCAGCGGTGGAACCCCGTGGCGACGGCCGCCTCGGGATTCCCCGGCTCCAGCTCGTCCCCGGCCATCTGGAGGGCGAGGAACTGGTCGTAGGGGAGGTCGTCGTTGAAGGCGTCGACCACCCAGTCGCGGTAGCGCCACATGTCGGGCCGGACGTGGTCGAACTCGAAGCCGTCGGTGTCGGCGTAGCGGGCGAGGTCGAGCCAATGCTGGGCCATCCGCTCGCCGTAGTGCGGCGAGTCGAGCAGCCGGTCTATCAGACGCCCGTACGCCCCGGGTGAAGCGTCATCGAGGAATTCGTCGATTTGTTCCGGTGTCGGCGGCAGGCCGGTCAGGTCGAACGACAGGCGACGGAGCAGCGTGAGGCGGTCGGCCTCGGGGGCGGGCCGGACCTCGAAGGACTCCAGCCCGGCGAGGATGAATCGGTCGATCGGGACCCGGGGCCAGGACTCGTCGTCGACCCCCGGCGGCTCGGGCCGGTCGGGTGGGGCGAAGGCCCAGTGGTCGAAACCGTCCGAGGCCGGGGCGACCGCGGGGAGGACGAGGGACGCGGCGGCCACCCAGAACGATCCGAAGGTCCATTGGCCTCGGCGTCTCATGCGGAAGCTCCCCTCGATTCGGGTCGACGGCCCTCGGGGTCCCGTCATGCCAGGATCGGCGTGATGACCTCTCCGGCGACGTCCGTTAGCCGGTGCTCCCGGCCGTTGTGGAAGAAGGTGAGCCGGGTGTGGTCGAGCCCGAGTAGGTGGAGGATCGTCGCGTGGAGGTCGTGGACGTGGACGCGGTCGACCTCGGCCCTCAGCCCGACGGGGTCGGTCGCGCCGTGGACGGTGCCCCCCTTGATCCCCCCCCCGGCGAGCCAGGTGGTGAAGCCGTGCGGGTTGTGGTCGCGCCCCGAGCCGCTCTCGGACATCGGCATCCGGCCGAACTCCCCCCCCCAGATGACCAGCGTGCGGTCGAGCATCCCTCGGCGCTTCAGGTCGATCAGCAGGGCGGCGATGGGCCGGTCCGTCTTCGAGCACAGGTCGGCGTGGTTCGACTCGACGTCCTCATGCGCGTCCCAGCCGACGATCCCCCCCGAATAGAGCTGCACGAACCGGACCCCCCGCTCCACCAGCCGGCGGGCGAGCAGGCATCGGGCGCCGAAGTCCCGGGTGGTGGGGTCGTCCAGCCCGTAAAGTTCCTGCGTCTCGGCGGGTTCTCGGGAGAGGTCGACCGCCTCCGGCGCGGCGGATTGCATTCGGAAGGCCAGCTCGTACGACTGAATCCGGGCCTCCAGCTCGCCGTCCTCGGCCCTCGATTCCAGGTGCCGGTCATTGAAGACGCCGACGAGGTCGAGCATCCGCCGCTGCCCGGCCCGGGACATCGTCCCGTCGGGGGGCCGGAGGTTGAGCAGGGGATCGTCCCCGGGGCGCATGACGGTCCCCTGGTAGCTGGCGGGCAGGAAGCCGTTCCCATAAGCGGGGGGGCCCCCCTTGATGCCCCCTGCCGGGTCGGGCAGCACGACGAAGCCGGGCAGGTCCCGGCTCTCCGACCCCAGCCCGTAGCCGACCCACGACCCGAGGCTCGGCCGCCCCATCAGGATCGAACCGGTGTTCATCTGGTAGACGGCCTGGGGGTGGTTCACGCTGTCGGCCCAGCAGGACCGGACCACCGCGAGGTCGTCGACGCACCCTGCCAGGTGCGGGAAGAAATCCGAGACCTCGATGCCGCTCTCCCCATGGGGGCGGAACGCCCTCTTCGAGCCGAGCAGCGGGTTGTGCGCCACCTTCCGCCTCGTGGCGACCGGCCCGAAGCTCTCCGGCAGGGGCTCTCCATGCAGGCGTCGGAGTCCCGGCTTCGGGTCGAACGTCTCCAGGTGGCTCGGCCCGCCGTGCATGAACAGGTAGATGACCGAATCCACCTTGGGTCCGAAGTGCGGCGGCCTCGGGGCGAGCGGGTCGGCCGACGGCCCCGACGACGCCATCGCCCGCTCCTGCCGGAGCATCCAGGAGAGCGCCAGCAGGCCGAAGCCGCCCCCCGCCTCTCGGAGGAATCCCCGGCGGGACGCCCCGGCCATCGACCCGGCCGATTCGGGATGCCGTCTCATGCGTGGCCTCGTCTCGCGGAGGATGAGCGGGGCGGGGGACGAGCGTCCGATCGGTCGAACCTACCACGAACCCGGGGCGGGAGAAAGCACCCCTTGATCCGACCCCGGCCCCCCGACCCGGACCATCGGCCCGGTCCCACATCGCCGTCGGCCCGCGGCCGGTCCCCCGAAAAGGACAGGCCCGTTGTACTGTTGTTGAATTTCCCTCCACAACGTGTAAGATCGCACCGTGGGCGATTGCCCCCGGAGCCGAAGACCCGACGAATCCCGAGGTGCGATCTCGTGATGGGACGACGATCCGTCATCGCCGCGATCCTGCTGATGACCATGACCGCGGGCACATCCTCCCGCGCCGGCGATGTGACCGATGCGACCCTCCGGGTCACCCCGGAGCTGGTCCGCCTCGACGGCACCTCCGACCGGCAACGGCTCGTGGTCGTCGGGGAGGACGACGGCCGGATGGTCGACTTGACCCGCCTCGTCACCTTCAGATCGACCTGCCCCGAGATGGTCCAGGTCGACGAGGGCGGCATCGTCCGGCCCCTCGCCGACGGCGAGGCGGAGGTCGTCGCCACCCTCGACGGCCGGGAGGCATGGGTCCGGGTCCACGTCTCCGGGATGGGCGAGCAGATGCCGCCGACCTTCGAGCGAGACGTGATGCCCCTGCTCACCCGGCTGGGCTGCAACTCCGGCCCCTGCCACGGGAAGCAGCGCGGGCAGAACGGCTTCCAGCTCTCGCTGCTCGGCTTCGACCCCTCCTTCGACCACAACGCCCTCACCAAGGAAGCCCGGGGCCGTCGCGTCTTCCCCGCCTCCCCCGACCAGAGCCTCACCCTGCTGAAGGCCACCGCGGCCGTCCCCCACGGCGGCGGCAAGCGGATCGACCCCGAGGGCGAGGAATACGGGACGATCCGGCGCTGGATCGACGAGGGGATGCGACGCGACCCCGAGGGCGCCCCCACCGTCGCCGGCCTCGACATCTGGCCGACCGAGCGGAGCCTCGCCGCCTCGGACGAGCAACAGGTGATCGTCACCGCCCGATACTCCGACGGCTCGACCGCCGACGTCACCCACCTGGCCGCCTTCCAGTCCAACGAGTCCGCCGTCGTCTCCGTCGACGAGCGAGGGCTCATCCGGGCGGGCGAGCGACCCGGGGAGGCCGCCATCAGCGCCCGGTTCGAGGGCCACTTCGCCACCTGCGCCGTCCGGATCCCGCTGGAGGGGGAGGTCCCCGACTCGCTTTACGAGGATTTGCCGAAGTCCAACTTCATCGACGGCCTCGTCTGGGACAAGCTCCGGACCCTCGGTTTGACCCCGTCCCCCACCACCGACGACGCCACCTTCCTCCGCCGCGCCCATCTCGACGCCATCGGCCGGCTCCCGACCCCGGAGGAGACCCGGGCCTTCCTCGACGACCCCTCCCCCGAGAAGCGGGCCGTGCTGGTCGACCGCCTGCTCGACCGCCCCGAGTATGCCGACTCCTGGGCGACCAAGTGGATGGACCTCCTCCGGCCCAATCCCTACCGCGTCGGCATCAAGTCCGTGTGGAACCTCGACGCCTGGATCCGCCGCGCCTTCCGGGAGGAGATGCCCTACGACGAGTTCGTCCGCACCATCGTCGCCGCCCAGGGCAGCACCTTCGCCGAGGGCCCCGCCACCATCTTCCGGGACCGTCGGGAGCCCGAGGAGCTGACTACCATGGTCAGCCAGCTCTTCCTCGGCATCCGGCTCGAATGCGCCAAGTGCCACCACCACCCCTTCGAGGTCTGGGGCCAGGGCGATTTCTACGGCTTCGCCGCCTACTTCGCCGAGGTCGGCCGCAAGGGGACCGGCCTCTCGCCCCCGATCAGCGGCAGCGAGGAGGTCGTCTTCGCCTCCGGCAAGGGCTCCGTCTCCCACCCCCTGACCGGGGAGAAGATGGACCCCGCCCCCCTCTTCGGCGAGGCCCCGGAAGCCGACGACGACCCCCGGACGGCCCTCGCCTCGTGGATGACCGACCCGGACAACCCCTACTTCTCCCGGGTCATCGTCAATCGGGTCTGGGCCGACCTCATGGGCGTCGGCCTCGTCACCCCCGTCGACGACCTCCGCGCCACCAACCCGCCCACCAATCCCGAGCTGCTCGACGCCCTGGCCGACGACTTCGTCCGGAGCGGCTACGACCAGAAGCACCTGATCCGCACGATCATGACCTCCCGGGCCTACGGGCTCGACTCCCTACCGGACGAGCGGAACGTCAGCGACGTCCGCAACTACGCCCGGCACGTCCGCAAGCGGCTGCCCGCCGAGGTCCTCATCGACGCCATCTGCGACGTGACCGGCGTCCCCGAGGATTATGACGCCGCCGCCCCCGGCACCCGGGCCACCCAGATCTGGACCCACCGCGTCCCCTCCACCTTCCTCGACACCTTCGGCCGGCCGGACGCCAACCAGGACCCCCCCTGCGAACGGATGCCCGACACCTCCGTCACGCAGGTCCTCCACCTGATGAACGCCCCGAGCCTGCACGACAAGATCACCGACGACGACGGCCTCGCCGCGCGGCTCGCCGACAGCGACCTGGAGCCCGACGCCATCGTCGAGGACATCTACCTCCGCACCTACTGCCGACCCCCGACCGACGACGAGCGGGCCGTCGCCCTGGCCCTCTTCGACGAGCCCGAGACCGGCCGCCGCCAGGCCGCCGAGGACCTGCTATGGGCCCTCATCAACTCCGCCGAATTCCTGTTCATCAACTGATCGGACCGGCCCGCCCCGGCTCGAATCCCGCCGCCCCCCAGCCCTCCCGGAGGATCGCATGAGCCGATCGAGGAACTGCGAAGGGATCTCCCGCCGCGACTGCCTGAAGCTCGGCCTGTCCACGCTCATCGGCGGCGGCCTCGTGGATGCCCTCCGGGTCCGGGGCCAGGCCGCCTCCGCCGTCACCTCGACGACCCGCCCCACCAGCTGCATCCTCGTCTGGATGGATGGCGGCCCCTCCCACTACGAGACCTTCGACCCCAAGCCCGACGCCCCCGCCGAGATCCGGGGCACATACGAGCCCATCAGCACCGCCATCCCCGGCGTCCAATTCTCCCGGCACATGACCGAGCTGGCGAAGATCGCCGACCGGCTCGCCATCGTCCGCTCCATCCAGCACAACCAGGGGAATCACGGCGCCGGCAACCACTACATGATGACCGGCGCCCCCACCCGGATCCCCGTCGGCTGCGGCGCCTTCGTCAGCTTCCACCCCAGCCTCGGCTCGGTCACCGCGTATGAGCGCGGCCCGACCGGCGGCCTGCCGCCGTATTTCTCCATCCCCCGGATGTCCCGGTCCGGCGGGCCGAACTTCCTGGGCGCCAAGTACGCCCCCTTCGAGGTCCCCGACGACCCCAACCGGGACTCGTTCCGGGTCCGGGACGTCTCACCCCCCCGCGACCTCGACCTCGGCCGCTTCGACCACCGCCGGGGCCTCCGGGCGGCGCTCGACCGCCTCGAACGGATCGACCACGAGGCCGCCGGAGACCCCGTCCGCTCCCTCGACGAGTACTACGAGCAGGGCTACACCCTGATGGGCTCGCAGGACGCCCAGCGCGCCTTCGACATCCACTCCGAGCCCGACTCCACCCGGGACCTCTACGGCCGCTCCTCCTTCGGCCAGCGCTGCCTGCTCGCCCGCCGCCTCGTCGAGGCCGGCGTCCCCTTCATCACCCTGTATGAAGGCGGCTGGGACCACCACGTCGAGCTGTTCGACGCGCTCGACAAGAAGCTCCCCCCCTTCGACCGGGCCCTCGCCGCCCTGATCCTCGACCTCGAACGCCGGGGCCTGCTCGACTCCACCCTCGTCGTCGCCCTCGGCGAGTTCGGCCGGACCCCCAAGGTCAACAACCGGGGCGGGCGTGACCACTGGTCCAACGCCATGTCCGTCATGTTCGCCGGCTGCGGCACCCCCGGCGGCCAGGTCATCGGCGCGACCGACCCGAGGGGCTACGCCGCCAACGAACGCATCCTCTCCCCCGAGAACTTCGCCTCCACCGTCTACCTCAAGCTCGGCATCGACCCGGATCACATGTACTACACCCCCCAGGGTCGCCCGGCCCACCTGGTGAGCGACCCCAACCCGATCGCCGAGCTGATGGGCTGAGCCGATCCGGACCCCGGGCCCGACCATACCCATGACGCACCGCACCCCCGCCTCCCGGCTCCCGATGCTGGCCTTCGTCGTCGCCGTCGCCCTCGACCCGGCCTCCCGGGCGT
This sequence comes from Tautonia plasticadhaerens, assembly GCF_007752535.1. Classification (GTDB taxonomy): domain Bacteria; phylum Planctomycetota; class Planctomycetia; order Isosphaerales; family Isosphaeraceae; genus Tautonia; species Tautonia plasticadhaerens. Next base: position 6,665,074 of record NZ_CP036426.1, on the reverse strand, counting down.
CGGCCGACGCGCCCAAGGTCTCCTCCTTTTTCCCCGGGGGGGCCGCTCGGGGCGAGACGGTCACGGTCAAGGCCGAGGGCTCCTTCGAGCCCTGGCCCGTCCTGGTCTCGGTCGATCGACCCGGCGTCGACTTCGTCCCGGGGGAGGAGGCCGGGACGTTCGAGGTCACCGTCTCCCCCGACGCCACCCCCGGCCCCCGCTGGATCCGCCTCCACAACGACGAGGGGGCCGCATCCCTCCGCCCGTTCGCCGTCGGCACCCTGCCCGAGGTCGTCGAGGTCGAGCCGAACGACGCGAACGACCAGGCCCAGGCCATCGAGGCGGAGCCCGTCGTGGTCAACGGCCGGTTGCAGCGATCCAATGACGTGGACGCGTTCGCCGTCCCGCTCGATCCCGGGCAGACGCTCGTCGCCTCCCTCCAGGCCAACCGGGCGCTCGGCTCGCCGATGGACGGCGTGCTCCAGGTCGCCACCCCCGACGGATTCGTGCTCGACCACGCCGACGACTCCCCCGGCCTCGACCCCACGATCGCGTTCACCGCCCCCTCGTCGGGGACCTACCTCGTCCGCGTCTTCGCCTTCCCCGCCGACCCCAACAGCTCGATCCGGTTCGACGGCGGCGACGACCACGTGTATCGACTCATCCTCACCACCGGCGGTCTCGTCGAGTTCGCCCAGCCCTCGGCCGTCCCCCCCGGCGACGAGGCCCCCGCCCTCTCCCCCATCGGTTGGAACCTGCCGGACGATCCGGGCCCGCTCCTTCTGGGGACGGTCTCGCCCCCCGGCGACGGGCAGACGGCCCTCGCCCACCATGCCATGCTGCCCGGCTCCGCCGACGTGGCGGTCGTCCCCCTACCGGTGGCCACCGAGCCCGGGCTCGACGCCGAACCCATCCCGGCCCCCTCGATCCTCTGCGGTGCGATCGGCGAGCCGGGCGAGGTCGACGACCTCCCGATCCTCGCCCCGGCCGACATGCCGATCCGGATCCGGGTCCCGGCCCGGTCCTTCGGCTCGCCGCTCGACCCGGTGCTCCGCGTCCTCGACTCCTCCGGCGAGGAGTTGGAACGGTCCGACGACGCCGGCAGGTCCGACCGCGACCCCGAGGTCACCGTCAAGGCCCCGGCCGACGGTCTCCTCCGCCTCCAGATCCGGGACCTCCACGGCCGGGGAGGCCCTCGATTCCTCTACCGGGTCGTGGCCGAGGAGCCTGCCCCCGACGTCTCCCTCTCCAAGGGCGCCGACCACGTCGAACTCCGGCCCGGCACTCCCCTGGAGGTCGAGGTCTCGGTCGATCGCCGGGGGGACTTCGACCGGCCGATCACCTTCGAAGCCGAGGGACTCCCCCCGGGGGTGACCCTGGAACCCGTCGTCTCGGAGCCCAAGGGCGACTCCTCCAAGAAGGTGAAGCTCCGGCTCTCGGGCCCCGAGGCCGCCCCCTGGTCCGGCCCGATCCGCCTGCTCGGCCGGGCCGAGGGGGACGAGGCGGCCCGGCCGGTGCAGGCCGATCGGGTGGGCGGCCCTCCGACCTCCGAACTCTGGCTCACCGTCCTGCCGGCCGAGTGATCGCGCCCGGCTCGCCCCGGACCCGACTGACGATCGAAGTACCCGATCTGGGATGGCCCGAGGGGCACGGACGCGAATGCGGGTCCCGGTCGCGATCCGGGCCGATCGCGTACGGCTCCCCGACCACCCCCTCCATTTCGTGTGACTGTCGACCGGCCTTCCCTCGATAGTAATGGGATGGGACGTCGCACGGTTCGAGCCTCGAGACGAGCCGCCGAGCCCAAGCCAGCCGGGATGACCCCGCCTGATCGTCCCCGGATCGCCGTCCGACGGTTCACGGCAAAGAACCTGGAAAAAACGAACCCAACTGCCATCGTGGCGTTCGAGTCGACGATGCCGAACAAAGCCATCTGCCGAAATGGCAAGTATGACCACGACGAAAAACGAACTCGCCCGCCAGTCTGGCAGCCGAAGACCCCGGTCGAGACCCGCGAACCTGCGTTCATCGAGGTGGAGTCGATCTGCGGAGCGAACCCAATTGGAATCGCGTAACTCCTTGCCTTGGAAAGGAAATCGACGTAATGGTGGGCGCGCACCGGGGCGCACCGTATGGTCTCGAGCCGACTCGACGGGCGCCGGCCGATGGCGGCGGCGACCGTCGGTTTCGCGCGACGGGGACGGCCGACCGACGCGAGTCGGGGCGTCCAAGCTCGGCCGGATCGATGGCCTGTCGGAGAAGGGGGCGTTCCCACCGACTCAGGCGAGGAGTTTCTCCACGACCCGGCCGCCGACGTCGGTGAGGCGGAAGTCTCGGCCCTGGAAGCGATAAGTCAGGCGCTCGTGGTCGAGGCCGAGCAGGTGGAGGATGGTGGCCTGGAGGTCGTGCACGTGGACGCGGTCCTCGACCCCCGAGAAGCCGAACTCGTCGGTCTGGCCCAGGGTGAGGCCCGGCTTGACCCCGCCCCCGGCGAGCCACATGGTGAAGGCGTCGGGGTGGTGGTTGCGGCCGATGTTCTCGCGGACCTCGCCCATCGGCGTGCGGCCGAATTCCCCCCCCCAGATGACCAGGGTGTCCTCGAGCAAGCCTCGGGCCTTGAGGTCGGTGACGAGCGCGGCACCGGCCCGGTCGACGTCCCGGCAGACGGTGTCGAGCGAGTCGGCGAGGTTTTCAGTCGGGCCGCCGTGGTGGTCCCAGTTCGTGTGGTAGAGCTGGACGAACCGGGTGCCCCGTTCGACCAGGCGTCGGGCGAGCAAGCAGTTGGCGGCGAAGGAGGGGGTGCCGGGCTCGACGCCGTAGAGGTTGAGGGTGGCCTTCGACTCGCCGGCCAGGTCGATCAGCTCCGGGGCGCTGGTCTGCATCCGGAAGGCCATCTCGTAGGAGGCGATCCGGGTGGCGATCTCCGGGTCTCCGGTGGTCTCGAGCCGGTGACGGTTGAGGTCGCCGATCGCGTCGAGGGCGGCACGCTGGTGGGCCTCGGAGACGTCGTCGGGGCGGGAGACGTCGAGGATCGGCTCGGGGCCGTTGCGGAAGGGGACGCCCTGGTAGGCGCTCGGCAGGAAGCCGCTGCCCCAGAGGACCGAGCCGCCCCGGGGGCCCCGGGGGCCGGATTGGAGGACGACGAAGCCGGGTAGGTCGTCGGCCTCGCTGCCGATGCCGTAGGACACCCAGGACCCCATGCTGGGCCGGCCGAACTGGGTGGTGCCCGCGTTGAAGTAAAGCTTGGCCGGCGCGTGGTTGACCGGCTCGGTCCACATCGACTTGATGAACGTCAGGTCGTCGACCACCCTGGCCGTGTGCGGCAGGCACTCGGAGACCCAGGCGCCGCTCTCGCCGTGCCGGTCGAACTTCCGGCGGGTGCCGAGCAGCTTCGGCGGCTCCTTGGCGAAAGTGTCCATGAAGGCGAACCGCTTGCCTTCGAGGTACGACTGGGGGATTGGCTGGTCGGTCAGCCGCTGGAGTTCCGGCCGGTAGTCGAACAGCTCCAACTGGCTCGGCCCGCCGGCCATGAACAGGAAGATGACCCGCTTCGCCCTCGGGGCGAAATGGCCGGGACGGGGCGAGAGCGGGTCATTCGAGCGGTCCCGGCCGGCCCCTCGTGCGGGACTCCCGCCGAGCATCGAGCCCAGCGCCATCGAGCCGAGGCCGACGCCGCACCGCTCGAAGAAGTGCCGACGGGTCGAACGGAGCAGGGGGGGGATCGGGTTCATCGGTTCTCCCCGTCGGGTGGTCATTCCCGGGTGATGAATTCGTCCAGGTTGAGCAGGACCCGGGCCACGGTCGTCCACGCATCCCGCTCGGCGGCGGCCGGGTCGGCATCGGCCGACCCCCGGGCGCGGAGGTCGTCCAGCAGGGCGGAGAGCCGATCGGCCTCCGCCTCGTCGGGCGATCGGGCCAGGCAGAGGCGGACGGCCAGGTCGAGGCGGCCGGCGTCGTCGTCCGGCCCCTCGGCGATCACGCGATCGGCCAGGGCCCGGGCGAACTCGAAGAACGCCCGGTCGTTCAGGAGCATCAGCGCCTGCAGCGGCGTGTTCGACCGGGCCCGACGGGTGCAGGCGAAGGTGCCGTCGGGGGCGTCGAAGCCGACGAGCAGGGGGTGGGGCGTCGCCCTCCAGAAGAACGTGTACAGGCCCCGTCGGGTGCGGTCGGGCCCCTCGGCGGCGACCCATTCGCGGTCGACCTGGCCGAGGCTCATCACGCCGTCGGGCTGGGGGGGGAAGACGCTCGGGCCGCCGACCTCGGGGTTGAGCAGGCCGCTGGCGACGAGGGCGGAGTCTCGGATCAGCTCGGCGTCGATCCGGATGCGGGACTGCCGGGCCAGCCGCCGGTTCGTGGGGTCGACCTCGGCCAGGTCCGGCCTCAGGTCGGAGGACTGTCGATACGTGGCCGACGTGAGGATCAGCCGATGCATCGCCTTGAGGCTCCAACCCCGTTCGACGAACTCGGTGGCCAGCCAGTCGAGCAACTCCGGGTGGCTCGGGGGCGTTCCCTGGGTGCCGAAGTCCTCGCCGGTCTCGACGATCCCGCGGCCGAAGTAGGCCTGCCAGAGGCGGTTGACCGTCACCCGGGCGGTCAGGGGATTGTCGGGGGCGACGATCCAGCGGGCCAGGTCGAGTCGATCCGGCCGCCCGGCCTCCTCGGTTTCCAGAGGGGGCAGGACGGCGGGGACCCCGGGCCCGACGACCTCGCCCGGTCGGGTGAAGTCGCCGCCCATCAGGACGTGGGTCGCTCGGGGACTCGCCTGCTCCCGGACGACCATCGTGGTCGGGATCTCCGGGAGGTCCGTCCGAAGCGCCTCGATCGCCTCGCGATGGGATTTCACCCCCGGTGCGTCGGACTGGTCGATGAACGCGGCGAAGACGACGCGGTTGGCCTCGGGCGTCCGCTTGGCGAACGGGGTGGCGTCGAACGCCTCCCGGACCTCCTGGGATTGCCGCTGTCGGGAGGGGGCGTCGAGTCCCTCCTCCCAGGCCTTCTGGAGCGCCAGCAACTCGGGATCGCGCTCGATGCCCGACAGATAGGCGGCCACCTCGGCCTCGATGGCCTCCCGGAGGGCGATGGCCTCCGGGGAGGCGACGGGGATGGTCGGCTCGTCCACCGTGTTAAGGAAGGCGAACATCCGATAGTAGTCGAGCTGGGAGATCGGGTCATATTTGTGGTCGTGACACTGGGCGCAGCCGACGGTGAGGCCGAGCCAGACGGTGCCGGTCGTGTTGACCCGGTCGATCACCGACTCGATCCGGAATTGCTCCCGGTCGATGCCCCCCTCCTGGTTGATCGGCGTGTTGCGGTGAAAGCCGGTGGCGACGACCTGGGGGGTGTCGGGCTCGGGGCGGAGGTCGCCGGCGATCTGGTCGACGGTGAACTCGTCGAAGGGGAAGTCGCGGTTGAGGGAGTCGATGACCCAGTCGCGGTAAAGCCAGATCTCCCGGGGGGCGTCGATGCTGTAGCCGTTGGAGTCGGCATAGCGGGCCATGTCGAGCCAGAGGCGGCCCCAACGCTCGCCGTAGTGCGGGCTGGAGAGGAGGCGCTCGATCAGGCGGTCATAGGCGTCGGGGCGGTCGTCCTCGAGGAACGCGGCGACCTCGTCGGGTGTGGGAGGGAGGCCGATCACGTCGAGGCTGGCGCGGCGGATTAAGGTGGCGCGGTCGGCCTCCGGGGAGGGGGCGATACCGTCCCGCTCCAGCGGGGAGAGGACGAATCGGTCGATCGGGTTGCGGGGCCAGGACCCGTCCTTGTTCGGGGGGAGTTCGGGACGCTCGGGGGGGGCGAAGGCCCAGTGGTCCTCCCAGGGGGCACCCTCCTCGATCCAGCGCCGGAGCAACTCGATCTGGTCGGCGTCCAGCGAGGTATTGTGGCCCGGCGGCGGCATCCGGAGGTCGGCCACCTCCTCGGTGATCCGGAGATACAGCTCGCTCTCGTCGGGGGAGCCGGGGACGACGGCCGAGTAGCCGCCGAGGTCGGCGGTAACCCCGTCGGAGGTGTCGAGGCGGAGGCCCGCCTCGCGACGGGCGGCATCCGGGCCGTGGCACTCGAAGCAGGCGTCGGAGAGCAGCGGGCGGATCTGTCGGGAGAAGCTCACCGGGGCCTCGTCCTCGGCCCGGGACTCGGGACCGAGCGCGACCAGCAGGGCCGAGCAGCTCAGGAACGCGGGCAGGAGGGCCGACGCCCGGGTCGGTCGCGTCATCGTCTCGGTACTCCGGTCTCAGCGGGACCGATCGCCCGTGACCGGGGTCCCATCGAGGCCGGATCCCCCGGGCGACCTGCTCGGGCCCTCACGGGCTCTTGGTGGGACATTCCTCCAACAAGCCTATCAGCTGAGGAGCCCCGGCCGCAATCAGATCCGACCGGATCCGGGACCCGGATCGGATGGTCCTCCGTGGAGCGGAAGGGGGGGGGAGCCTAAGATGGGGCTGATCGCATCGACGCTTGGCGCGGCCTACCGCGGCCTGGATTTCCCTCTGGGGAGGACTCAGGATCATGACGCTCCCGATCCCACGGATCACCAGGAGGTCGGCATTCGGCGGCCTCGCCGCCCTGGCGGGGACGCTCGCCCGGTCGACGGTCGGCGGGACCTCGACGGTCCCATACTCGCTCGCGACCTTCTCGGCCGACGTGACGATCCCGATCGGGCACCCGTGCATGGGGGGCGGGATCGAGCCGGCTCGGGAGATCGTCGACCCGCTCCTCGCCCGGGGCGTGGTCCTGATCGGGGCCGACCGGCCGATCGTGATCGTGTCGGTCGACTGGTGCGAGATCCGCAACGACGCCTTCGATCGCTGGCGGTCGGCGCTGGCCGAGGCGGCCGGGACCGAACCGGCCCGGGTGCTCGTCAGCAGCGTTCATCAGCATGACGCGCCGGTGGCCGACCTGGAAGCCGAACGCCTCCTGGAGGCGAGCGGCGCGGACGCGAGCGTCTGCGACCCGGAGTTCCACGAACACGCGGTGGTCCGGGTCGCCGGGGCGCTCAGGGAGGGGCTCGGCTCGGCCCGCCCGGTGTCGCACGTCGGGATGGGCTCGGCCCGGGTGGATGGGGTCGCCTCGAACCGACGCTACCTCCTGCCGGACGGGACGCCGAGCTTCGGCCGGACCAGCGCGACCCGGGACGAATATGCGAGGGAACAGCCCGAGGGGACGATCGACCCGATGCTCCGGACGATCAGCTTCTGGGACGGGGACCGACCGCTGGCGGCCCTTCACTCGTATGCGGTCCACCCGATGAGCTACTACGGATCAGGCGGCGTCTCCGGCGACTTCGTCGGCCTGGCCCGGTCCCGGCGGCAGGAGGACGATCCGGAGGTCTTCCAGATGTACCTCTCCGGGTGCAGCGGGAATGTCACCGCGGGGAAGTACAACGACGGGTCGCCCGAGAATCGCTTGGTGCTGGCCGACCGGATCTACCGGGCGATGGTCACTTCCTGGGATTCGACCCGTCGCGAGCCGATCGGCGACATCGGGTTCCGGTCGGTCCCGCTGGTCCTCGAGCCGAGGGACGGGGCCGGGTTCACGATGGCCGACCTGGATGATCGCCTCCGAAACGGCCCCCGGGGCTTCGATCGTTGCCTCGCGGCGATGGGCCTGAGCTGGCGGGGGCGATGCGATCAGGGGAGGCCGATCGACGTGCCGGTTGTCGACCTCGGGCCGGCGCTGGTCGTCCTGTTCCCGGGCGAATCGTACGTGGAGTTCCAGTTACTCGCCCAGCGGCTCCGGCCGGACCGGTTCGTGATGGCCCTCGGCTACGGCGAGTGCGCGACCGGCTACGTGCCGACCGCGCGGGCCGTCGCCGAGCGGGACACCAACCTCGGGGACTGGTGCTGGGTCGCCCCCGGGGCCGAGGAGGTGCTGTCCGGCGTGCTCGCGGTCGGCCTCGAGGCCCGGGGCTGAACGGTCGAGACGCGATCATGGAACGCATGAGCACGGGTCGCGTCCCATCGGGCCGCGGCCCCTTCTTCAGCCTGCTGACCGCCGAGTCCCGGGGCGCGATCGCCGTCATCCGGATCTGGGGAGACGGGGCGGTGGCGGTTGCCGATGCGGCCTTCCGCCCGAATCGGGGGCCGTCATTGGCGGCATCGCCGACGGGGAGGCCGAGGGTCGGCCGGGTGGGCGAGGGGACGGGAGACGAGGTGGTGGCCGTCGTCGTCGATGGCCATGATGGCCACCCCGAGGCCGAGATCCAGTGCCACGGCGGCCCGGCTGCGGTTTCGCTGGCCGTCGAGGCGGTGGTGGTCGCCGGGGCCGCCCGACGGGCGTCCGAATCGTGGCTCACCCGGAGGGCACCGACCACCATCCGGGCCCAGGCGGAATATGAACTCGGCTTCGCCGAGACGGGCCGGTCCGCCATGATCCTGCTGGACCAGGCCCTCGGGGCCTTCGATGACGAACTTGACCGCCTGGCGTCTCGCGTCATCTCCGAACCGTCGCGGACTGCAGACGACCTCGACGTGCTGATCCGGAGGGTGGGACTCGGCACCCGACTGGTGACCGGCTGGCGGGTCGCCCTGGCCGGTCGGCCGAACGTGGGCAAGAGTCGGCTCCTCAACGCCCTCTCCGGATATGGACGGGCCATCGTCTCGCCGACCCCCGGCACGACCCGGGACGTGGTGACGGCCCGGACCGCGATCGACGGGTGGCCCGTCGAGCTGGCCGACACGGCCGGCCTCAGGTCCACCGACGACCCGATCGAGCGGGGTGGCGTGTCCCTCGCCCGGGCCCGCCACGTCGAGGCCGACCTCGTGCTCCTCGTGCTCGACCTGTCCGAGCCGCTGACCGAGGTCGATCGGGCGCTGATCGCCGAACACCCCTCGGCGATCCTGGCCTGCAACAAGGCCGACCTGACGGCGTCATGGGGACCGGAGGCCGAGTGGGGGGCCTCGCAGATCGTCTCGGCCGAACGGGGCGAAGGGCTGGACGACTTGCTCGGCCGGATCGCCCGACGCCTGGTGCCCGACCCGCCCCCGGAGGGAGCCGCCGTTCCCTTCCGGGTCGGACACGCGAGGTCGCTCGGACGGGCGCTCGGGCTGCTCCGCGGGGGACGTCCCGAGGCGGCGATGCGTGCCCTCCTTCGGCTTCGAGGGAGAGGTGGCTGAGGTACGGTTCCGGTGAGGGCTTGCGTCCCGGTCCGGGCGGGCCGATCATCGGTCCCGCGCGGGATGATCGAACCCCGGGACCGATTCCGGAGAACGAGCGATGGTGACACGAGCGTCGATCGGTCGGGCGGCGATGATCCTTTGCCTGGGGGGGCTGGCGTCGTTCGGCCTCCCGGATTCGGTCGAGGGGGTGCAGGATCCTCCGGTGCTCAGGGCGGGCGCGGCGACGAGCAACATCACGCCCCCGCTGGGCGAGCCGATCGTCGGCAACTGGGACTCGCCCCCGGCGACCCACGTCCACGACGAGTTGCACGCCCGTTGCCTGGTGCTCGACGACGGCGAGGCGAAGCTGGCGATCGTGCTCTGCGACAACGTGGGCATTTCCCGGGACGTCCTCGACGCGGCCCGGTCCCTGGCCGAGGAGGCGACGGGGATCCCCGGCGACCACATCCTGATCGCGTCGACCCACACGCATTCGGCCACCCCCGCCCGCGGCGCCGACCGCCTGGAATCGGCGGGCGAGCTGGAAGGCTACCCCGGGTTCCTCGCGCGTCGGATCGCCGACGGGATCGCCCGCGCCGGGAACAACCTGGAGCCGGCGACGATCGGCTGGGGGGCGGTCGACGTGCCGGGGCAGGTGTTCAATCGGCGATGGTTCCTGAAGCCGGGGAGGACGCTGGCGAATCCCTTCGGGGGGACCGACCGGGTGGTGATGAATCCGAGGCGGGGCGACCCCGATCTCGTCGAGCCCGCCGGCCCGACCGACCCGGAGGTCTCGTTCGTCTCGGTCCGGGCCGCAGACGGGCGGGCGATCGCCCTGCTGGCAAATTACTCCCTGCATTACGTCGGCGGGGTGCCGAGCGGCCACGTCTCGGCCGATTATTTCGGAGCCTTCGCCGAGGAGATCGGCGAGCTGCTCGGGGCCGAGGACCAGGACCCGCCGTTCGTCGGCATGCTGAGCAACGGGACGAGCGGCGACATCAACAACATCGATTTCCGCTCTCCCGGGGAACCGAAGGAGCCCTATGAGAAGATCCGCGAGGTGGCCGAGGAGGTGGCCCAGGCGGTCCATCGGGCCCATCAGTCGATCGAATTCCGGGACCGCGTCCCGCTCGGGGCCGAGGCGGAGGAGCTGACGCTCGCCGCCCGCGTGCCGACCGCCGCGCAGCTCGCCTACGCGCGGGAGGTCCTCGACCGGCCGGAGGATGCCGAGGCGTACCATCCGCGAGAGCGGACCTACGCCGAACGCATCCTGCGGGCCGAGGACGGGCCGGGGGAGGTCACGATCCTGCTCCAGGCGATCCGGATCGGCGAGGTGGGGATCGCGGCGATCCCGTTCGAGGTGTTCGTCGAGACCGGCCTGGAAATCAAGGATCGCAGCCCATTCGAACGGACGTTCACGATCGAGTTGGCCAACGGCTCCTACGGCTACCTGCCCACCCCCCGGCACCACGATCTGGGCGGTTACGAAACCTGGCTCGGCACCAACAGGGTGGAATTCCAGGCGTCGGAGAAGATCCGGGATGTGATCCTCGACCTGTTCGGCCGGCTCGATTCGACGGCCGAATGAACCCGGCCCCCCCGGCGCGACGCCCGGACGACCTCTCCACCGGAAGGAATCTCCGATGACGACGATCCGTCCCGGCCTCTCGGCCTTCTCGCTGCTCGTCCCGCTCCTGCTCCCGTGGTCCGCGATCGGCCGGGACGACGGGGCCGGGCTCGAACCCCGGGATCGCTTCGAGAAGTCGGAGCACATGGTCCCGATGCGGGACGGGGTGAGGCTCTTCACCGCCGTCTACCGGCCCAGGGACGCGGGCCCGGACTCTGCGTACCCGATCCTCATCAATCGGACGCCCTACGGCTGCCGGCCGTACGGGGAGGACGAGTTGCCGGCCCGGATCGGCCCGTCTCGGGAGATGATGGAGGAGGGATACATCGTCGTCTACCAGGACGTCCGGGGGCGGTACCGATCCGAGGGGACGTACGAGAACATGCGTCCCCACGAGCCGGGCGATCTGCCGATCGACGAGAGCTCGGATGCGTACGACACGATCGAATGGCTGCTGGGGAACGTCGAGGGGCACAACGGCCGGGTCGGCATCTGGGGGATCTCCTATCCCGGCTTCTATGCGGCGGCCTCCCTGCCCGAATCGCATCCGGCGCTGGTGGCGGCCTCGCCCCAGGCGCCGATCGCGGATTTCTATTTCGACGACTTCCACCACAACGGCGCGTATACGCTCAGTTACTTCCTGATCACCCCCGTCTTCGGCTACCAGAAGGACGGGCCGGAGGAGTCGGCCTGGTATGAGATCGTCGACCCCGGGACCCGGGACGGCTACAAGTTCTACCTCGACCTCGGGCCCCTCAAGAACGCCGATCGGTACTACGGGGAGGACAACGTCTTCTGGAGGCAGATCGCCGAGCACCCGAATTACGACGAGTTCTGGAGGAGACGCGGCATCCTCCCGCACCTCGACGACGTGAAGGCGGCCGTGATGGTCGTCGGCGGCTGGTTCGACGCGGAGGACCTCTACGGTCCGTTGAACATCTACCAGACCCTCGAGCGCGAGAACCCGGGCGTCTTCAACATGCTGGTCATGGGCCCCTGGAGCCACGGCGACTGGGCCCGGGCGGGAGACGCCCCTCAGGTGGTCGGCAACATCCCCTTCGGGGAGGGGATCTCCGCCTCCTACCAGGAGGGGGTGGAGGCCCGCTTCTTCCGGCACTTCCTCAAGGAGGGCCACGACCCCGACGACCCCGGCCCCGACCTCCCCGAGGCGTACACCTTCGACACGGGCCTGAAGCGGTGGGGAGAATTCGACCGATGGCCCCCGCGAGGGGCCGAGGCCACCTCGATCTACCTGGGGGACGGCCGGTCCCTCGACCGTGAGGCACCCGGACCGGATGACGAGCAGCCGTTCTCCGGGTTCGTCAGCGACCCGGCCACGCCGGTCCCCGACTCCGGGGAGATCCGGATGGTCATGACCCCCCGGGCCTACATGACCGACGATCAGCGTTTCGCCAGCCGGAGGCCGGATGTGCTCTCGTTCCGATCGGAAGTCCTGGAGGAGGACGTGACCCTCGCCGGCCCGATCGACGCCCACCTGTTCGTGGCCACGACCGGGACCGACGCCGATTGGGTCGTCAAGCTGATCGACGTCTACCCGAGCGACACCCCCCCGCCCGACGGCTCCCCTGAGGGGGTCGAGTTCGGCGACTACGAGCAGCTCGTCCGGGGGGAGATCCTCCGGGGTCGATTCCGGGACGGCTTCGAGGAGCCGGTCCCGTTCGTCCCCGGGGAGGTCACCGAGGTCGATGTGCCTCTCCAGGACGTCTACCACACCTTCAGGAAGGGGCATCGAATCCTGGTGCACGTCCAGAGCAGCTGGTTCCCGCTCTTCGACCGCAATCCCCAGACGTTCGTCCCGAACATCTTCGAGGCGGATGACGACGACTTCGTCGCCAGGGAGCACCGCGTCTACCATTCGGCCGAATTCCCCAGCCGCCTGGACGTCCGGATCTTGCCCGCGGGGGACTAACCCTCGGGCGTGTGGGTCACTCGGTCGGGCCGAGGTCCTTGATCATCTGCAAGACGAACTGGTTCAATTCGTCGATCCCGTGCAACGCCTGGGCGACGGCCTGTTCCAGCGGGGCGAGTTGCCTGGCCTCGAAGTCCCGGCTGACGGGGTCGTCCCACTCCTCCCGGGAGCGGTCCCAGTGCGCCCGAAGGGCCTTGATGTCGTGCTGGAGCTTGCCGGCACCTGCGGTGATGTTCGAGGGGCGCATGGGTTCGGGCTCCGTCGAGATCAGTTCGACTCCGGGAGGGGCTCAGGGAGGCCGCCCGAAGGGCCGGGGGGGGGCATCCCGGACGATTCCCGGGGTGGGGCCGTGCTGACGTAGGATTCGAGTGCGGTGATCATCCGGTCGAGCATCGCGATCATCCGCTCGACGTCGATCGAGGCGGCGTCGCTCAGGGAGCGGGTGCGCCCCTGGTATTCGGAGAGGGCGTGCTGGAACCGCGGCACCCAGCGGCGGATCGAGGCGAGCTTACGCTCGGCCTCCTCGATGCGATGCTTGCAGAGCCGCAGCGCCTCCTTCTCCTGGGTCACGTCGGGCACGTAACCCTCGGTCCTCTGGAGGTTCTTGCGGTGCAGGGCGGACCGGGCCTCGTTCATCCGCTGGTCCCAGAGCCTGACCTGGGACTTCCAGTAGCGGGGCTGGTCATGCTCCAGCCACTCCCGGACCCGTCGCAATTCGATGTCGATGCCGCCGAGGGCATGCTTCGCCCCGTCGGCGAACTCGACCAGGGCGGACCGGAACCGGGTGAGGGCCTCGATCGACTGGACTCGGGCCTGCTCGGCCATGCCGGTGCCCCCCCTCCCGGGTCATCGCTGCTGCAGGTAGTCTTCGATCCGCTCGGCCTTCTTCATCAGGAAGGGGACGTGCTGCTCCGAGGCCTGGATGAAGCGGTTGACGACGTTCATCGTCTGGCGGAACTCCTCGACGAACTTGTCGTGCTCGCGATCCCGCCAGGTGGCACCCAGGTTGTTCACCTGGCCGTTGAGCACGGTCATCCGGGCCGTCAGGTCGTTGTTGAACTGCTTGAGGCTCTGGGCGAACCGGCGCAGCTCCTCGGGGTCGACATGGGCTTGCGGCATCGTCCTTGGCTCCGAGAAGGGGAGCGATTCGAACCGATCACATCAGCCTACCGGCCGGGCGGACGGGGTGTAAAGCGGTGGCCGGTGCGTCCCCCGAGAGTGCGTTTCGACCAACCGATCCCGGACGTTGCCTGGTTGCCTTCGTGTGCCGATCTGCTTTAATCGGAATGCGGCGACTTGCCAATCTAGGGCAAGATGTCATGTTCGGGCGACGAATCGGGCCAGATGGGCCGGGTCGGCGGCCGCCCAGACGCGAGTTTCGGCGTCTTTGCACGATTAGGACAAGACGATGTCCCAAGGGAACGGCCAGGATCGTGGTCGGCCTGTCGATCGCGGCCGAGGTGACCGATATACGACGAAGGTGGAGGACGTGGTCCTCGGCGAACGCAAGGTCATCCGCAAGCGGCGGGCTGACTTCCATCTCCTCAAGGGAGACGAGGGTCTCGACTACCGGACCGGATTGGCCCTCTCCGGGGGCGGGATCCGGTCGGCCTGCTTCAACCTGGGGATGCTGGAGGCGCTCGATGAGCAGGCCTTCGACGCGGATCCGGAACTCGAGGGCTCGCCCGATGAGGTGCTGCCCGGCGTCGAGCCGAAGGGGGCGGCGCGGGGCGAGCGTCCGCGCTACCTGGAGCTCTTCGACTACCTCTCTTCGGTCTCCGGGGGGAGCTATGTCGCCGGGCATCTGGCGACGACCATGGTTCCCGATCCGGGCAGCTCGAGGGCAGACCGGGCCCCGGAGGGGATTGCCGCGTCGAACTCCCGATTCGGCAAGATCGAGTTCGTCTCCGACTCCGTCCCGAGGTGGTCTTGGGCCGTGGGCGTCTGGTTCGTGGGATTCGCGTTCCAGGTGGTGAAGACGGGGTCCCTGTTAATCTGGGTGCTGGGGACGCTCGCGCTAATCTTCCGCACGATCGACTCCCCCTTCGCGTCGAGCTTCCTGGGGCTCGTCGGGATGGGAGCTGACGTGCCCCGGGGCTTCGTCCCGTTCTGGCTGTCCCTGGGGGGAATCGGCGTCGCCTTCGCGTTGCGCAATCGTCCCCGTCGGATGAGGATCTGGCTGAGTGTGTGCGTGACCGTCGTGTTTTTGTACTGCGGCTGGGTCGCGGTCGCGTCGCACTGGGAGCGCAGCCTCTTCAGGCCGCTGCCCGGCAGGGCGCCGGACTGGCTCTTCAACGCCTGGTTCGCCGCACACCTGGTCTCCCTCGGTGTTGCGGTCCTGTCCGCGGTCGTGTTCCTCCGGGTCAAGGCCCGGTCTGCCGGGGGGACCGCGGTGGGGACCGGGTCGAACCCGAAATGGCTGTTCATCCTCCCCCTGTTGACGCTTCTTTTTTGTATCGCCGGGCTGGTCACGACCGGGGACATCGACGTCGGTGGCGGGGAGGCGGTCGGGGCGAGTGCCGCTGGGCAGGGGTGGTCGAAGTTGCTGACCCTCCTCGGGCAGCAGGCTTACCATGCGGCGATCGCGGCGCTCGGGCTCACCTCGCTGGCGTTTTTCCGGTGGAGGGACCTCCTTCGGAGCACTCGGTCGATCTCCGACCACCTGACCGCGAGTCGCCTGAGGCCGGTCTACCAGGTCGTGATCTTCCTCTGCAGCTATGGCTTCCTGCTATTGCTGGTCTTCGTCCTCTACGGCATGGTCGCCCGGGAGGACGTCTCGGGGTTCAACCGTCGCCGGAATGCCATCCCGAAGGAGGCGTTCAACTTCCGGGATTTCAGTGATTGGGATCTCGCCTGGCAGCGGATCCACGCGGGGGCGTCCGAGACCGATCCCGCGACGTCGGCCGAGGGGGAGCAAGCCTCGACGCCACCGGGCCGGGCCGGTCGGGCGACGGAGGCGGGAGAGCAATCCATTCCGGTCGTCGAAGGCGCGATTTTGGACCAGACCTCGCCGACTTCCCGCCCTGTCGCCGGAGTGGGCTGGGGACGCCTCGCGGCTCGTTTGCTGGCCGTCCGGGACGGCTCCTCGTCGACCGGGCTGGCCGAGGAGGTCCGCCTGAACCAGCGCATCGAGCGGCTCGACTCCCATCCCTGGCTGCGGCGCGTCGTCCTCGACGCGCCGGAGCGATACAGGCTCGAGAACGAGCGGAGGGTCAAGCGGGACGAGGTGGCGAGGGCGATCGCCGACAGGGTCTTGAGCTGCTCGGACCTCTACTCCGACATCCTCACCGCCGAGTCCGAGGTCTCCTTCTTACCGTCCCCCGGAACAGGGTCCGACCCGGGACCGGTCCGGGAGGGGGGGGCCGTGAATCGCGGCTTCTGGGATCGATACATGCAACGGGCCAGGTATCTCCAATCCCTGGAGTCGCAGGTCGATTCCGGCGAGGAGGGCGCGATCCTGCAGGCCGCGATCCGCAACAATAATCGGGACGGGCTGAGGCTGTACCTCGGCGACCTGATGCGAGTCCGCCGGGGCAGCGGGCCCGACGTGATCTTCTCGTCGGTGGTCTGGGGGGAGGACCAGTGGGCCAGGGTCGAGATCATCGCGATCTCGCTCGGCATCTGGCTGCTCTGCTGTCTGGTCGACGTGAACCACTTCTCGCTGCACGCGTTCTACCGGGAGCACGTCCGGGACCGCTGGCTCGGCGGCCGTCTCGGCCCGTCCGGGTCCGGTTGGCTGCACGACGACCGGGGTTCCTACCTCGGCTTGCCCGCCGGATCGGCCCGGATCCGGGGGCGGGAGGGCCCGTCCCAGGGCGGGGCGGTCAAGCGTCGCGCCCCGTTGCTGCTGATCAACGCCACGGTGCAGGGTCACCGGGCGCTGGGGCTGGAGCCGGAACTGGCGAAAGACATCTTCACCTTTTCCCCGGTCGCGATCGGTTCCAAGGAGACCGGGTTCTGGCTCAACGGCCGGGAGGGGAGCAAGCCCTCGAACGAGTTCGCGCGGAGGAACCAACTGGACCTGGCCAATCTGGTCGCCATCTCCGGGGCGTTCCTCTCGCCCGGTCAGGTGGCGAACCCGGCTTTGGCGGCGATCCTGCATCTGCTCAACATCCGCACCGGGCTCTGGATCCGGGACCTCGGCGAGCCGCCCGAGGGAGGACCCCTTGGCCGATACGCCGCGTCCAAGGGGTCGGCCTTAGAGTGGCTGGGGTTCCACGTCTTCCAGTCGTTGGGGATCGATCGGCAGGGGGACCGCCGATACCTGCTGACCGACGGGGCCCACGTTGAGAACCTGGGGCTCAAGGCCCTCCTGGATCGCGGTTGCGCGTTGATCGTCGCCTCGGATTGCAGCCAGGACGACGACCCCGAACTCCGCCTCGGCGCCCTGATGGAGGTCCTTCGCCAGGCCCGGATCGACGGGATCGAGATCGGCCCGTTCCTCAGCCCGGCGGCGTACGGCCATTGGCTGGACACCGGGAGGCTCGAAGAGTTCCCCGGCCCCCTCCCGGGGTGCCGTCGTCAGGGCGGTTGGGGACTCCAACTCGTCCTCTCCCGGGCGGACGAGGCCCGGATCGGTTCGGAACCCGGCCAAGGCGCTCCGTCATCGGTGCCGTACACGCCGTCGGCCGACTCCGATGGTCAGGCGACGGGGGAGGATGGGTCGGGCGAAGTCCCGTCGGGCCCCCGGGACGGTCCCGCTGTCCCCGAACCGACCCCTTCCCCCATCTCGGCGACTCCCTCGGGGGTGTCGCTCTCCCGGGAGCATTTCCTCTTCGCCCACGTCCGGTACTGCGACGGGGCCGAGGGGGTGCTGATCTACGTCCGGCCGACCTTGACCGGGGACGAGGGGGAAAGCCTCCTCCGCAGGAGCCCCGAGTCGCTGTTCCCCGACGACCCGCCGCTGGACCAGTTCTATACCGCCTCCCGGATGAACACCTATCGCCTGCTCGGCCGCCACATCGGGAGGGAGCTCGCCTCTGAACCCGAATTCCAACGGGCGTTGGAATCGATCGCGCGAGGCGAATCGCCGGTCCCCGAGAAGTCCCGGGATCCGTCCCGGCCCCCGGGCGACTCCTGCGAGTCGTGCCGCCTGGCGGGCTCGTGCATCGGGCACGTCGAACGCCAGTACCGCGTCGGCGAGGGGGTGGCCCGGGGGGCCGCGCAATACGGGTAGGTGGGGCCCACCGGTGTGGCCCCGGCCTCCCCGGCCAGAAGCCGCAGGCCGGAACCGCCTCCCGCCCGACATGACCCCCGGGCTTGCCGGGCGGGAGGCGGTTCGGATATGATCGGTTTATTCGCGGGGTCCTGACAATACGCCCCGCGCCGACCGCCCGGCGAGGGCGGTCGATGTGAGGCGAATCGCACGGTCGAGGTTCTTTCGAGATGGCTCACAAGAAAGGTCAGGGCTCCAGCCGCAACGGTCGCGATTCGAACGCGCAGCGGCTGGGAATCAAATTGTTCGGCGGCCAGCACGCCAAGGCCGGTGCCATCATCTGCCGGCAGCACGGCACCAAGTGGCGGCCGGGCAAGAATGTCGGCGTCGGCCGTGACTGGACCATCTTCGCCCTGAAGGAGGGCGAGGTCTATTTCGATCAGGAAGGCCGCCGGATCAACGTCCGTCCGGTCGAGGTCGTGGCCAACGCCTGACGGCCGGGGGGCTCCCGACCGGCGATCCTCGATCGTCCCCACAGCGATGCCCGGCCATCGGTCCCCGACTCGGGGGGAGTGGCCGGGCGTCGTGCATTCTCGAAAGTCGTGAAGGATGTTCGTCGATCGGGTGACGCTCCAGGTCAAGGGGGGCGACGGTGGCAACGGCTGCGTCAGCTTCCGCCGAGAGAAATACGTGCCCCGGGGCGGCCCCAATGGCGGCGACGGCGGCGACGGCGCGCATGTCATCGTCCGGGCCATCGAGGGGTTGACCAACCTGGCCCACCTCTCCGGGATGCGCCACTTCCGTGGCGACCGTGGCCAGCACGGCATGGGCAGCAATCGGGACGGCCGGTCGGCCGAAGATGTCTACATCGACGTCCCCGTCGGCACGATCGTTCGGGACCACGCACGGGGCCATGTCCTACGCGACCTGAAGTCCCCGGGCGATCACGTCGTCGTCGCCCGGGGCGGCAAGGGCGGTCACGGCAATGAGCATTTCAAATCGGCCACCAACCGGGCCCCCCGGCAGGCCGAGCCGGGGCAGCCGGGCGAGGATCGCTCGATCGAGCTGGAGCTGAAGGTCATCGCCGACGTCGGGCTGATCGGCCTGCCCAATGCGGGCAAGTCGACCCTGCTCTCCCGGATCAGCCGGGCGCACCCGGAGATCGCCGATTACCCGTTCACGACCAAGTACCCGAACCTCGGGGCGGTGGTCGTCGAGGACGATGCCTTCATCGTCGCCGACATTCCAGGCCTGATCGAGGGGGCCCATCAGGGGCATGGGCTCGGGCACGAGTTCCTCCGCCACGTCGAGCGGACTGGCCTGCTCGTCCACCTGGTCGAGGCGGTGCCGATCGACGGCTCCGACCCGGTCGAGAATTACCGGGTCATCCGCAACGAACTGGAGCGGTACAGCCCCGCCCTGGCCACCCGGCCGGAGATCCTGGTGCTCACCAAGCTGGACGTGACCGGGGCCGAGGAGGTCATCGGGCGCGTCTCCCACGAACTCTGCCGGGAGCCGATGACCATCTCGGCCGTCACCGGGAGGGGGATCCCCCCGCTGATTTCCCGGATCATCGAGGTCCTCCACCGGACCCGACGGGAGGAGGCCGGGGCCGAGGCCGAGGCCAGGGTCGGGGGCCGCTGACGGCCCTTCCGCCCATCCGAGGTCCCCTTCGAGATCGAGGAGGGTCGAGTGCCTCCCCCCGCCCTCGTGATCGACATCGGCAATTCGCGGATCAAGTGGGGACGGCTCGACGAGGGAGGACGCCTCGTCGGGTCGATGGCCACGACGATCGGGGATCAGGCCTCGTGGGGCATGATACTGGACCGTCTGGCGATGGGGGGAATCCTCGAGGTCTCGGTCGCCTCGGTCAACCCTCCGGCGGCGGAGCGGCTCGGGGAGACGCTCCGGGGACGGGGGATCGGGCCGATCCGGTGGTACCGGTCCGCCGCGGATGTGCCGGTCCGCCACGGACTCGAAGCGCCCGGCCGGACCGGGGCCGATCGGGCCCTGGCTGTCCTGGCGGCGGTCTCGGGGAAGGGGCATTCCGGCCCGGGGATCGTGGTGCAGTGCGGTACGGCGATCACGGTGGAACGGATCGGCCCTGACGGCGGGTGGCAGGGGGGGGCCATCGGGATCGGTCTCTCGCTCGCCTCCCGGGCATTGCACGCCGGGACGGCCCAACTCCCCGACTTCGCCTCGCTGCTTTCCGAAATCGAGCCCCCCGCCTGGGGTGCCTCGACCCGCCCCGCGATGACTGCCGGGATCGTTTGGGGGGCCGTCGGGACGATTCGAGAGCTGATCGCCCGGCTATCCGAAGGGACTGACCCACCGCCCTGGGTCGTCTGGACCGGGGGAGACGCATCGGGCCTTGCGCCGCTCGTGGGAGGGCGACTTACCGAGGTCGAGCCGGATCTCGTGCTGATCGGCCTCTCGATTGCTCGGACCACTCCCGTCACGAGCCGATGACGGGAATCGACTCGACCGGGCCGAGCCGATAGAATCGTCGCTCCCGCCCGGGCCGAAGGCGGACTCCGCACGTCCCGCCTGGCCTCCCGGAACGACCAGACCCTGGGACACATCGAGATGAAGAGCCTCAAGGGACACTTCCTCGTCGCGTCCAGGAGTTTGGCCGATCCGAATTTCGTCCGGACGGTGCTGCTGATGATCGAGCACACGGATGCGGGGGCGGCCGGGATCGTGCTCAACCGGCCGACCGGGGCCTCGCTCGCCGAGGTCTCCGAGGAGGCCTTCGGGCGGCTGGTCGAATGGGACAAGCCGATTCACCTCGGCGGCCCCGTACCCGGCCCGCTCATCGCGTTGCACTCGCTCGAGGGGCTGGGGGACCAGGAGGTGCTCGATGGCCTGTTCTCGACCGTCGACCCCGACAAGCTCCAGGAGTTGATCCGCCTCCGGGTCGAGCCGTCCCGGTTCCTGGCGAATTACGCGGGCTGGGGGGCTGGACAACTCGAGATGGAGCTGGACCAGGATTCCTGGATCATCTCCCCTGCCGACCCGGAAGTTGCCCTGAGGGGAGGGGACGTGAGCATGTGGGAGGAGGTGCTCAAGCACCTCTCCGCGAGCCTGCTGGCCGATGCGCTCGGGCTGGATCAGCTGCCGGACGACCCCAGCCTCAATTGAGCGGGATCGTCACGGGGACTCCTGCCTGGGAGGCCGAAGTTACGCGATCGACGTTCATCGCGCTGCTCCTCGCGGACCTCCGGATCGAAACCGAGGATGGCCGTCCGGACGTGGGCTGGTTGTCCGTCGCTGACCTCGGCGATGGGGAACCGGATTGACCGGCGATCCCAGCGATCCCGACGCTGTCCCTCGGGAAGCCGGCTCGTTCTTCCGGCGGCGTTCGGACCGGCCGTCCTCGCTCGACCTCGCCTCCGATGCCGTCCCCGGTTCGTCCCCGGCCCGGGTGGGGGACGGGAGCGATCCTCGCCGATCGTTGACTACCCACGTCGAATGGACGACCCGCCGAAGGCGCCCCAGCTCCGCCGGATCAACGCGGGCGGGAGCATGGCCCGCTTGGGGCGGGATCACTCCTCCGGAGGCCGGCGGGGGGGGCGGGTGGCGAGCTGTTCCCAGTAGCGACGGAGGGTGAGGGCGAGTTCGCGATAATTCTGGAAGTCGGCGGGCTTCTGGACGAACGTGTTTGCGCCGGAGTGGTAACTGCGCCAAACGTCCTCGTCCCGACCGGAGGTCGTGAGGACGACCACAGGGATGGTCCGGAGGACGGTGTCGGTCTTGATCCTGAGGAGGAGTTGGCCGCCGTCGGGGCCGGGGAGGTTCAGGTCGAGCAAGACGAGGTCGGGGACCTGATCCGCGGGTGTCGATGGGTCGGCGAGGCGGTCGAGGCAGGCCATCGCCGAGGCGCCGTCGCCGAGGATCGACAGCCGGTGGGTGAAGCCGGCCTCGGCCAGGGCCCGACGGATGATGAGGACGTCGGAGGGGCTGTCCTCGACCAGGAGGATGTGGAACTCAACGGGCATGGATCGCGTCGTCCGGGGCGTTGGCCGGTGCCGTCGGGCCGTGGCCGGAACTCGGCAGGTGGGTGGTGAGTGAGCCCGAGGGAGCGATCGGCAATTCGACGAAGAAGGTTGAGCCCTCGCCGGGACTGCTCTCGACCCAGATCCGGCCGCCGTGGGCCCGGGCGATCTTCTGGCAGATGGCCAGGCCTGCGCCGGTCCCATCGTAGCGGTCTCGGGCGTGGAGCCTGCGGAACATCTGGAAGATCTTGTCGTGGAACTGGGGATCGATGCCGATCCCGTTGTCCCGGATCGCCAGCGTCACCCTGCGGCCGTCCCCGGGGGAATGCGTGGGGATGACCCCGATCTCGACCCGGGGCTGCCCCGATTCATTATACTTCAGGCCGTTGCCGATGAGGTTCCCCAGCAACTGGCCGATCCGGGTGCGGTCCCCCCAGCAGGTCGGCAAGGGCCCGGTGGCGGTGACCTCGGCCCCCTTGGCCCGGATCAGCTCGGCGTAGTCGACGCGGAGGGTGGCCAGCACCAAGTCCAGAGGGACCGGGCCGAAATCCGCCGCCGTCCGCCCGGCCCTTGAGAGTTCGAGGAGATCCTGGATCAGGGTCCGCATCCGGCTCGAGGCCTCGGTCAGGTAGTCGAGGTACTCGATCGCCTGCTCGTCGAGCCGGTCGGTGTACTCCTGCCTCAGGAAGCCGGAGAAGGCGATCAGGGTCCGGACCGGCTCCTGGAGGTCATGGGAAATGACGTACGAAAACTCGTCCAGCTCGGTGTTCTTCCGAGACAGCTCGTCGTTGATCCGGGCGAGCCGGTCGTTGTTCCGGCGCAGCTCGGCCTCCAATCGCTTGCGGGTGGTAATGTCCTGGGCGACGCTCCGGGAGTGAAGCAAGCGGCCCTCGCTGTCCCGGACGGCCACGGCGGTGACGAAGACGTCGATCTCCCGGCCGTCGACGGCCGCCCATCGGCTCTCGGCCTCGATCCGGCCGTCCTGGAGATACTGAGCGAACCGGCCCCGGAAGGTCGGGCGATCCGACACGGGGAGGAGGTTCTCGTAGGGGCGGCCGATCAGGTCCCGTCGGCTGTATCCGAGGGTCTTCAGCAGGGTGTCGTTGCAGACGAGCAGCCTCCCTTCCAGGTCGAGGCTGAAGTACATCGCCGGGGCGTTCTGATACAGGTCGCTGTAGCGATCCTTCAGCTCTGCTAGGGCTCGATTCGTCCGCCTCAGTTCGTCATTCAGGCGGATCAGCTCACGGGTCCTCCGGCGTTCCTCGCGCCGGGCCCGGATTTGTTCGGTCACGTCGGTCACGTGGCACCGCAGGTATACGGCCACGCCGTCGGGGCCGTATCGGGCCGAGACGTTCAGTTCGACCGCCTTCCGGTCCCCCCCGAGGGTCCCCATCCGGTAGACCAGGCCGAGTGCCTCGCCCCGACCGGAGACGTCCCGGAGCTGCCTCCCGGCGGGGACGCGGTCGTCGGGATGGAGGAGTTCCAGGATCGAGAGGTCCCGGAGTCGATCCAGCCCGGCGCCCAGGAAGGTTTGCAACGCCGGGCTCGCCTCGGTCCAGCGGAGCGAGCCGGGGTCGAGCCGGCCGATCATGTCTTCCCCTTCGAATGAATTCGACGAGGAGGATTCACCGCCGCCGGGTTCGGACGGTGGGTTGAACAGCCCGCTGCGCGTCATGGCCTCCCGGGGATGGCCGGAGGAGCCCGCGTTGAGCGCCCGCATCGAGAAGCTCAAGCGATCCTGGAGGTCGACGACCGATCGGGCCAGGACCTGCACCTCGATCGGGGCGTCCCGGCCGACCTTCGGTCTCGGGGAGGGGATGACCAGGCCGATCCCCTGGGGGCGGTCGACCAGCGTCTCGTTGATCCGCCTGATCGGCCTTCGCCACCGGCGACGCGTGCAATCGACCCCCCAGATCACCCCGATCGGCAAGGCCACCGCTGCGCCGAGCAGCGCCCCGGCCAACCCGTCGGGTAAGCCCCGGACGACGGCAAGGCCGGCGCTGGCGGCCAGGATCCCGGCCGCCAGCGCGACCATGGCATCGATGCCCGGCCCTCGAATCCGTCGATCCCGGCCGTCACGGCTCCAGCTCATGGTCGACCTCACTCCAGGCATGGGGGACGACCCGGGCCGCGCTGGCGGGACCTCGGCCAGAGCCTCCGGCGTCCCCGTAGGCTCCCACCCTCTCGGTCGCGACGACCGCGTCCGCCGAGTCTCCCGGACCTCCGCGCTCAGGGAGGTCGGCCCGGGGATTCCTCGGAGGTCGGCAGCCAGAGGAGGAAGCAGGCCCCCCCTTCGGGCCGGTTGCAGGCCGAGAGTCGGCCGCCGTGCTCACGGAGGATCTCGGCGCCGAGGTAGAGGCCATAGCCGGTCCCGGTCTCCTTGGTGGTGAAGAACGGCTCGAAGATGCGGTTGAGCAACTCCTCGGGGATGCCGGGGCCGTCGTCCAGCACCTCGATGCGGATCCCGGTTCGCCCCTCGTCGACGGCGGGGACAATCCGGAGTTCCAGCCGTCCCGAGTCCCGCCGGGAGAGCATCGCCTCTCGGGCGTTGATCATCAGATTGAGCAGGACTTGGAGCAGCCGCCCCGCGTCCGCCCGGACCGGGGAGATCGGGCCGTCCGGGGGAATGACGACGACCTCGATGCGCCCCTGCTTCGGATCGGATCCCTTTCGGAAGTAGTCGATGGCCTCCAGCACGAGCGGCTCGAGCTCCAGCGGATGGAGCACGGGCGGGCCTCCTCGGACGGTGGCCATCAGGTGCTCCAGGCGGACTTGCAGGAGCTGGACGCTGCGGATGATCGGGTCGGCGAAGCGGAGGGCCGGGTTTTCCTGGTCCAGCTGCATCCGCATCAGCTCGGCATTCCCCCGGATCACGCCCAGCGGGCCCCGGATCTCGTGGACGATCCCGGCCAGCAGGCGGCCGATCTGGGCCATTTGCTCGTTCAAGAGCGAGGTGTTGGCCATCTGACGGTACCGGCAGAGGCGGCGAACGCGCGCGAGGAAGACCTCGGGGGCGGCGTCCTTGGGTACGTAGTCGTCGGCCCCGGCCTCCAGGCCGGCGAGCACGTCCGCCTCGTGATCGCGTACCGTCAGCATCAGGACGGGGATGCCGCCGATCATCGGGTCAGCCCGCAGCGCCCGGCAGACGGTATGTCCATCAATGTCAGGCAGGTTGATGTCGAGGATGACGACGTGGGGCCGGACGGCCAGCGTCGTCGCCAGGGCCTGGGAGCCGAGGTCGACTTCGTGGACACGGAAGTCGGCCTTGCGCAGCAGGAGGCGGAAGTAGGCGCGATCGGCCGGGTTGTCGTCGACGATCAGGACGTCGCTCATTACCGATTCGCCCGCGATCCGGTCCCCACGGAGTGTCGTCCCGCCGGCCGTCGACCGTCTGAGGCGGCCCGACGTCGATCGATCGATCGCCCGGCCCGTCGGGCGAGGTCGCGGGCCCGGCCTCCGTGCGGGGCACGGCGAGGGTCGGCCGCGGTCCCGGAGCCATCGCGACGATCCCATCATGGCAAACTCGGCCGCAACGATCAATCGCCAGCCCGGCAGGGAATCGGCATTGAGGTTGCAGCCTCTGTCCGTGACGACTAGCCTACAGGCAAGCTGGCCGGGACTTGCGCCGAGGATGAAGGAACGCACCGGACCCTATCGGATATCGATGCCATCATGAGTACGACCACCCCGCCGACCGGCACCCGACCCCGAGGCGCGACGCTCCATCCCTCGGACGTCGACCACCTGATCCACGCCAACCACTGGGATCCGTTCGGGGTGCTCGGGCCGCACCCGGTGGGGGAGAATGGCCGGGCGGCGGTCGCGATCAGGACCCTGGCCCCGGATGCCCGGAAGGCCTGGGTCGTCGACCTGTCCGGCGGCGAGCCGGGTCGCCGGGTCGAGATGGAGCGGCTCCACCCCGCCGGGCTGTTCGAACTGGTCATCACCGGGCGGTCCTCCGCCCCCCCGTACCGGATCGCCGTCGAGAACGGCGAGGGGCACTCCTGGCAGTATGTCGACCCCTATCGGTTCGGACAGGTGCTCTCGGACTTCGACATCTACCTGCTCGGCGAGGGCAACCACCTGAGGGCGTACGACAAGCTCGGTGCCCACGTCCGGGAGGTCGACGGCATCCGGGGGGTCCACTTCGCCCTCTGGGCCCCGAACGCCCGGCGGGTCAGTGTCGTCGGCAACTTCAACCATTGGGACGGCCGACGCCACCCGATGCGGAACCTCGGACCGACCGGCCTTTGGGAGGTCTTCATCCCCGACCTCGAACCGGGAGAGGTCTACAAGTACGAGGTCAAGAGCCGTTACAACGATTACCTCGTCTCGAAGGCCGACCCCTTCGGCTTCTACGCCGAGCAGCGTCCCCAGACCGCCTCGATCGTCTGGGACGTCGACGGCTTTAACTGGGACGACTCGGAGTGGATGGCTCGACGCGAACAGCGTCAGGCCCTCGACGCGCCGATCTCCGTCTACGAGGTCCACCTCGGTTCCTGGAGGCGTAAGGCCGAGGACAACGGCTATCTCAGTTATCGGGAGCTGGCCGAGCAACTGGCCGCCTACGTGACCGAGATGGGATTCACCCACGTCGAGCTATTGCCGATCAGCGAGCACCCCTTCGACGGCTCCTGGGGCTACCAGCCGGTCGGCCTGTATGCCCCCACCTCGAGGTTCGGCTCACCCGACGAGTTCGCCACCTTCGTCGACACGCTGCATCGCCACGGCATCGGCGTGATCGTGGATTGGGTCCCTGCCCACTTCCCCCGCGACATGCACGGGCTGGGCTTCTTCGACGGCACACACCTCTACGAGCACGAGGATCCCCGCCTCGGGGAGCACCGCGACTGGGGCACCAAGATCTACAACTTCGGCCGCGCCGAGGTGCGCAACTACCTGCTGGCCAATGCCCTCTTCTGGCTGGACAAGTACCACATCGACGGCCTCCGGGTCGACGCGGTCGCCTCGATGCTCTACCTGGACTACAGCCGAAACCCGGGAGAGTGGGTCCCCAACGCGTTCGGAGGCAACGAGAACCTGGAGGCGATCGACTTCCTCAAGAAGTTCAACGAGTCGGCCCATGCCCAGTTCCCCGGCGTCCTGACGATCGCCGAGGAATCCACCGCGTTCCCGGGCGTCTCGCGGCCGACTTACATCGGCGGCCTCGGTTTCAGCCTGAAATGGAACATGGGCTGGATGAACGACACGCTCCGGTATTTCGCCAAGGATCCCGTGTATCGCAAGTACGAGCACGGCAGCCTGACGTTTAGCCTCGTCTACGCCTTCACCGAGAACTTCATGCTCCCCCTGTCGCACGACGAGGTGGTGCACGGCAAGCGGGCGTTGCTCGACAAGATGCCCGGCGACCAGTGGCAGAAAGTCGCCAACCTCCGCCTTCTTCTCTCGTACCAGTGGACTCACCCGGGCAAGAAGCTCCTCTTCATGGGGTGCGAATTCGGCCAGTGGCGCGAGTGGGGCGAGTCCCAGAGCCTGGACTGGCACCTGCTCCAGTGGCCCGACCATCACGGCCTCCAGCGGATGGTCGCCGACCTCAACCGGATCTACTGCTCCGAGCCGGCCTTGCACCAGATCGACTTCGAGTGGCAGGGATTCGACTGGCTCGAGCTGCACGACTGGGAGAACAGCGTGCTCGCCTATCTTCGGAAGGGGAAGCACCCCGGCGACGAAGTCATCGTCGTCTGCAACTTCACCCCATGCCTGCGGGAGGGCTACCGCATCGGCGTGCCCCACGGGGGCGGCTATCGCGAGCTTTTCAACTCGGACGCCGCCATCTACGGCGGCTCCAATGCCGGGAATGCCGGCTATCTCGAGTCGATCCCCGAGCACCACGCCGGCCGCCCCTATCACCTCAACCTCACGCTGCCGCCCCTCGGGGTGATCATCCTCAAGGCCCAGTCAGGCGGTTGAGCCGACGACGGGGCGAGTCGCCGGGCGTCGGGGCGGACTGCCGGACGGCGTCGCCCCGCCCGGACTCATCGGGGTTGGCCCGGCGTCCCGTTCTCGGGAAACCGGGCCGATGATCAGGCCGGGGCATCGGCCCATTTCCGCCGGATAGCTTCCGCCACCGAGGCGATCGCGGGATCATTCGCGATCCGGATCGATGCGGCCCGGCAGGCATGGCGGATCGATTTGGGGTCGCGGTCGCCGAAGGCGGCCCCGAGGGACGCAAAGCTGGAGCGGGTCAGTTCCCGGGACAGCAGGATCGCCAGGTGCCTCGGCACGACGAGGGCGGCACGGCGGCTGGATGATCGCAAGTCGCGGACCCGTAGGCCGAATCGGGATGCGACCGCCCGGGAGATCTCCGCGATCGAGGCGGCGGGGGCTGTCGCCTCGTCGTCCGCGAGAAGGGCGGCGGCCATGACGCGGTCGATGGGTCGGCGATCGACTCGGGCGTTCAGCTCCAGCCGGGCGATCCAGCCCTCCAGGGTCCGGTAGCCATCGGCGGCCTCGGCCAGCAGGTCGATCGCCTCGGCGGTCATGGCGACCCCCCGGGCACGAGTGCGATCGAGGAGGAATCTCCGGCGCGAGGGAGGTCCAGGCCCATCGATTCGGGCGGTCAGCCCGGCCCGGAGCCGATCGGCGAGGCGACGGGGCCATGACTCCCACCGGCCGGGGTCGTCACGGACGGTCACGGCCACGGACGCCCCGGCGGCGTCCAGTTCGTCGAGCGTCGGTTCCAGTTCGGCCAGGGCGAGGGGTGACCGGGACAGGGGGTTCAGGTCATCGATCGCGAGCAGGTCCAGGTTCCGGTAGCGGAGACGCAATTCGGACCAGGCCTCGGAGGAGTTGAGATCGCCCGCCTCGTGACAATCGGAGACGAACACCTCGCCGGGGATCAGTGCGATGGCCGCACCAGAATTCCTGGAGACCCGATCGGCGGCCATCGCCTCCAGGATCCGGCTCTTCCCCGAACCCGATGGCCCGATCAGGACCAGGGGTGATTCGCCGGTCGCCCCCCGGGCGAGTTCCCGGGCCGCGGCATGGGCCAGGCTGTTCTCCGGTCCGACGAGGAAACCGTCCCAGGGGCCGGGAGGATTCCGGCCCGGATCGGGCGGGCGTGACGACGGTTCCATCCGTCCGGCCTCGGGTTGCGTTCAGGATCGGTCGCGAAGGGCGCGGTCGATGTCGCGCTTGGTTTCCCTGGCCTTGATGGCGTCGCGTTTGTCATGGAGCTTGCGACCCCGGGCTATGGAGATCTCGACCTTGGCGAGGCCTTTCTTGAAATAGAGTTGCAACGGGACGATGGTCAGCCCCTTCTCGGCGGCCTTGGTCTTGAGCCGTTCGATCTCCCGACGGTGGAGTAGCAGCTTTCGGGGACGCTTGGGGGTGTGGTTCATCCGGTTGGCCTGGAGGTACTCGGGGATGTCGACCCCGTAGATCCAGACCTCGTCCCGATCGATGCTCGCGTAGGCTTCCTCCAGGCTCGCCTTGCCGCCCCGCAGGCTCTTGACCTCGGTGCCGGTCAGGACGATCCCCGCCTCGACCTTCTCCAGCAGGTCGAACTCATGCCGGGCGCGGCGGTTCCGGGCAACCACCTGGATGCCGTCTCCCTTGCCGTCCTGCTGCTTGCCGCCGCCCTTCTTGGCCATCGGAGAATCCTTCGCACGAGGGGACGGCCGCCCCGCTAGCGGGGGCTCGGCCGTGTGAGCGAATTCTAAAGGCCGCGTCCAAGGCCGGGCAAGGTGGCACGCTCACGCCGAGCCGGAACCGGACCGGGATGCCTCGCAGGCGGCGAGGACCTCGGAGACGATCCCCTCCCGGTCGCCCGATTCGGGGACGAGGAGGGCACCCCCGCGGCTGCTCTCGCCGAGATCTCGATACGGGCGATCCCAGCCGAGGATTACGGCGACGGTCGGGCTCGGGGCGCCCTGGATGGCCCCGGCGACTTCCGCCGCCCGGATCAAGAGTCGTCGGGGGTTGCCGGCCATCGTCGTAGGACCATCGGGAGGCTCGGGGAAGAGGATCATCGAGGCGCGATCCAGCTCTCGGGACAGGTCGCAATCCGAGACGAGCCATGAGGACGGTGCGGATTTCCGGACACGCGTGCGCTCGGCGTCGAGCAGCCGGGCCGTCGCCTCGATCCGGTCGAGCCGCTCCAGCGTCAATTCATAGCGTTCGGAGTCCGTCAGCTCGTTCGGGTCGCGATCCCCTGCCGAGATGCCCTGATGCAGGTCGAGCGGCGGCCCGGCATCGAGACGCTCGGCCACGTCGAGGGCGATCGAGCGGGCGAGCCCGGGGTCGGCTCCCCGATCGATCGCCACGAGGCCCGGCCGGCGGTCGAGCTGGGCGAGCAGCTCGCGGACGGTCCGATGCGTGATCGGGTCGCGGGCGTGTGGGGCGACCTTCGCCATCGGGGCGAGGACGAACCGGCGGACGGCGAACCGGGGATGGGGGACCGTAAGGTCGGGCGAGTCGATGATCCGATCGCCGAAGAGGATCAGGTCCAGGTCGAGCGTCCGGGCATCCCATCGGACCTCGCGGACCCGGCCGGCGCGTCGCTCGATTTCGAGCAGCAGGCGATGCAATTCGAAGGGATCGAGCGTCACCTCCAGGGCCGCCGCCGCGTTCAGGAACGCCCCCTGGCCGCCGGGCCCGCCGACCGGGGCGGTCGTGTGGTATCGGCTGACGGCCCGGACGACGACGCCCGGCGCGGCGTCGAGGTCGGCGATCGCGCGTTTGAACGTCGCCCTGCGGTCGCCGAGGTTGCTGCCGAGGGTGATCAACGCCGGGGTCATTCCCATCGCGATCGCCCCCCGCCGATTCAGAATGAGAGCTTGGAGATCCGATCGACCGCCTCTTCCAGCCGGGGCGAGTCGACCGTCAGCGCCATCCGGAAGAATCCGTCTCCGGACTGGCCGAAGCCGAGGCCGGGGGTGGTGACGAGCGCGGCCTCCTCCAGCAGCTTCGAGCAGGTGCTCGACGAATCGTATCCGGCGGGGCAGGGGATCCAGACGTAGAAGGTCGCCTCGGGGGTCGGCACGTCCCAGCCGAGCTTCTTGAGGCCGGTGACGAGCACGTCCCGGCGTTCCTTGTAGAGGGTCCGAATCGGCGGGGTGATCGTCTCGTACTGGTCGAGTGCCGTCACGGCGGCCATCTGGACGGCGGTGAAGATGCCGGAGTCGGCGTTGGCCTTCACCTGGGCGAGCGCGGCGATCAGCGGGGCCCCGCCGACGGCGAAACCGACGCGCCAGCCGGTCATATTGAAGGTCTTGGAGAGGCTGTGGAACTCGACGGCCACGTCCTTCGCGCCGGGGACCTGGAGGATGCTCGGCGGGGGTGCGTCGAAGTAGACCTCGCCGTAGGCGGCGTCCTGGGCGACGACGAATCCGTGTTCCCGGGCCAGGTCGACGACCCGCTCGAAGAAGGCGAGGTCGGCCGAGCCGGCGGTCGGGTTATTCGGATAGTTGAGGAACATCAATTTCGCCCGCTTCCAGATGTCGGCGGGCACGGCGTCGAGATCGGGCCGGAAGCCGAGGTCCGGCCTCAATGGCATGACGAACGCCTCGCCGCCCGCGAACCGGACGCTCGAGCGGTAGACCGGGTAGCCGGGGTCGGGCACCAGTCCGACGTCACCGGGGTCGACCACGGCCAGGGGGAAGTGGGCCAAGGCCTCCTTCGAGCCGATCGTCGGCAGGATCTCCCCCTCGGGATCCGGGTCGACACCGTATCGTCGGGAGAAGAAGGAGGCGATCGAGCGCCGGAGTTCGGGGGAACCCTGGTCGAGGGCGTACTGGTGGTAGCTCGGGTTCTCGACGTGCCGTTGGAGGCTCCGGACGATCACCTCGGGGGTCGGCGTGTCGGGATCGCCGACGCCGAGATTGATCACGTCGCGCCCGGCGGCGATGGCGGCCTTCTTCTTCCTGTCGATCTCGGCGAAGAGGTAGGGCGGGAGCTGTCGGAGCCGTTCGGATTTGACGAAGGTCGCAGGCATCGTGGTCTTCCGCGGGGCGGGAACGGGAGGCATCGAGACGCGGCGACGCGTCCCTTCAAGGGTCGCTGGCGGGGCCGGTTCGGGGGTCGACCCGTCAGGAGGCCATGGCCTCTTCGGGGATGTTCTCGTTGCTGTAGATGTTCTGGACGTCGTCGTTGTCGTCGAGTAGATCCCGGAGCTTGAGCATCCTCCGGCCGTTGTCGACGTCGAGGTCGACGGTCGTCTGCGGGATGTAACTCGTCTCGGCCGATTCGGTGGGGATCCCGTGCCCCTCGAAGGCCTTCTGGACGTCATCGAAGGCCTTGGGGTCGCAAGTGACGACGAAGTAGTCGCCGTCCCGCTTCAGGTCGTCGGCCCCGGACTCCAGGGAAATCTCCATGAGGCGGTCCTCCTCGATCTTGGTCGCCTCGATGAGGAAGACGCCCTTGTAGTCGAAGAGGTAGCTGACGCAGCCGGTCGAGCCGAGATTGCCGCCGCAGATGTCGAAGGCGCGACGGACCTCGCCGGCGGTTCGGTTGCGGTTGTCGGTGAGGATCTCGCAGAGTACGGCGACGCCGCCTGGGCCGTAGCCCTCATAAATGACTTCCTCGTAGGTCTCCGCCCCGAGCTCTCCGGTGGCCTTCTTGATCGACCGCTCGATGTTGTCCTTCGGGCAGCTGAATGCCTTGGCCTTGTCGATGGCGTATCGCAGGCGGAGGTTCATCGCCGGATCGGCCCCGCCCGTGCGGGCGGCGACGTAGATCGCGCGGCAGAGTTTGCTGAAGAGCTTGCCGCGTTTGGCGTCGACGGAATTCTTGCGGGCCGCCACGTTGGCGGCATGGGAGTGGCCTGCCATGTCGGATTCGGACTCCGGGTCGGGCGGCCCGCCGGGCTTCCCCGCGGAGCCGACCGGCGAAGGCCGGCCGGCCGTTCGCCTCGGGGCTCGCGTCGGGGGCGACGGGTCTGCGGCTGCGAGGGACGGTCTTCAGCGGGTCGGGTCAGGGGTTGGCATCGACGGGATCGCCGATCGGGTCGGCATCGCCGAGGGCCTGGAGCTTCTCGCGAATGTCCGCGAGGGATGGGTCGGGAGGTTCGGCGTCCTCGGCGAGTTCGGCGGCCCGGGACCAGCAGTCCCGGGCCGCGTCACTTCGGCCGAGCCCGAAATAGACGTCCCCGAGGTGGTCGAGATTGACCGCGGAAGGACGGATGCCGACGGCCTTCTCCAGGTGGGGCAAGGCCTCCTCGGGTCGGCCCAGCTTGTAGAGGACCCAGCCGAGGCTGTCGAGGTAGGCGCTGTTCTCGGGGTCGGCCTCGACCGCGGTCCGGGTCAACTCCTCGGCCCGATCGAGCTTGATCCCCCGCTCGGCCCAGAGATAACCCAGGTCGTTGGCGATCCAGGGGTCGTCGGGCTGCTCCTCGAGCAGTTCGAGGAGGATCGACTCCCCCTGCTCGAATCGGTCGGATGAGGCCAGCGCATTGGCCTTCCAGATCCGGGCCAGCCGGAGCGCGTCGGGGACGCCCACGAAGCGATCGGGGACCTGGTCGTAGAGCTCGATCGCCTCATCGTAGCGGCCCAGCCGCTGCAACGCATAGCCGACGAGCTGGATCACCGGGAGGTCGTCGGGACGCTGTTCGAGGAGCTTCCGTCCGTTGGACAGCGCGTCCTCGACCCGGCCGGAGTCGAGCTGGAGCTCGGCGATCCGGGTCAGCAGCTGAGGTTCTTGCCCGAGTTCGGGGAACTTCCCGATCATCTCCTCGAAGATGGCGACCGCCTCGGCCGGTCGGCCCGCGGAGACGAGCGAGTCGGCCAGTTCCAGGTAATTCTGAGGCGAGGGGTCGCGTTCCAGGCTTAGGCGATCCAGTTCCACGCGAGGCCCGGGGAGGTCGGCCCGGGAGGCGATCTCGGTGAGCAGGTCGATCCCCGAAGGGCCGAGCCGGGGGGGATCGGCCCGCAGCAGCTCCATCCCGACCTCGATTACCGCCGCGGCGAGAGTCGGGTCGGTGCCGATGAGCCGGAGTTGTGGGTCGATCGCCATCCGGCCGCCGCGCTGGGACTGGGCGGTCTCGAAGAGCTGGAGCATCTCCTCGTATTTCTCCTGCTCCAGCATCGACTGCGCCAGCGCAGGCACGCCCTGGTCGGGTTGATCGCTGATGATCTCCCGGTAGAGACGGCGGGCCTCGTCATCCCGCCCGTTCGCCTCGTAGCGCTCGGCCAGCGCGTAGCGGAGCAGGACATTGGAAGGGTCGGCCTCGCTCGCGTCCTCCAGTCGGGGGATGATTTGCTCGTCCTCGCCGAGCGCCGAGAGGACCTGGGCGAGGACGTCGAACGTCACCCGGCCGGGGGGACGAGAGGCGACGATCGGCCCCAGCAGTTCCAGGGCCTCGGCGGCCCGGTCGGCCCGGAGCAGGGCCTGGGCCAGGTAGAGGGGGGTCTGCTGGCTGTCGGGGTCGTAGGCCAGGCTGCGACGCAGGGCGGTGATGGCCAGATCGTATCGCCCGGAGTTGAAGAATGTCTCCCCGAATCGCCGGTACGCGTCGGATTCGTCCTCGCCGAGGATGTCCTGGACCTGTGCCGGAGTCAATCGGGTCGCTTCCTTGGTGTCGAGCGCCCGGACCAGTTGGTCGAGCGGCTCGACGGCCTCGTCGGATCGCTGCGTGTCGATGTAAAGCCTGCCCAACTCGTGCAGGATCACCAGGCGGGCGACGGAGAACGGCGAGAGCTTGGGGTTCTCCAGGGTCGATCGGAGGATCGACTCCGCCGCGTCGAGGTCGTTGGACGTGCGAAAATGCCGGACGAGCCGGCGGATCGTCTCGGGGTCCTCGGGGTCGGCCTCCAGGGCCGCCTCCCCCGTCTCGACCGCCCTGGGAATCCGATCCTCCCCGCCGAGCCCGAAATAGAGGCGGCTCAGTCGTCGGAGGATGGCCACCGAATCCGGCTCGAACTGCCGGGCCCGCTCGAGCAGTTCGACGGCCTCGGTCCACTCCCGGTTCGCCTCCAGTGCCCGGGCCGCGGCATATCGCCGCGTCGCGTCCAGTTGCTCGACTTCCTCGGCCGTCCTTGGGTCCCTGGGGACGAAGAGTTCGGGCCGATCGATCGGCGGCGGAGCCTGGGCGGCCTGGACGGCATCCGGGGCGGATTGGGGACCCTCGGCCTGGGTGAGGACGACGACCAGGCTCAGGACGACGAACGGGTGGAGGCAGAGCGAGCCCATCATGATCCTTGGTGATCCTCCACTGATCCAGGACCCGATTCCGATCCGATCGACGATTCCGATGCCCGATGATCCGGTCCGATCCCGCGTCTCGGCTCATTTCGGTCGGGCAGCCCGAAGCTTCCAGGACGCGAACCGAGGCGAATTTATGGTAGCACGGCCTCGACGCCGATGCCAAGTCCCGCCGGTCGCCGGACCACGCCGGTCGGCGGGCCGAACCCCCCGATCCATCAGCGCGACCCCGGCTCCCTGAACCGGCTTCGCAGGGCCCGGGCCCGGCTCCAGAGCGATCTCAATTCGCCCGGGTCGTCGTCGGTCAGGGCCTCTCGGAAACGGTCGAGGTGTCGGCGATACTCGTCCAGCGCGGCGATCAGGTGCTCGGGATTCTCCCTGAAGATGGCCACCCAGAGGTCCGGATCCGAGGCGGCCACCCGGGTTCCGTCCCGATAGGCCCCCGCGGCGAGCTCGATCGTCCCGGCAGGCACGCTGAGCGCCAGCGCCGCGGCGGCGACATGGGGGAGGTGACTCGTCCGGGCCAGGGCGGAGTCGTGGGCGTCCGGGTCGAGCATCACGACCCGACCGCCGATCGAGGACCAGAATCGGGCCGCGCGATCCCGACGATCGATCGGGGTCCGGTCGGTCGGCGTCAGAACGCAGACACGGCCGTCGAGCAGATCCGACCGGGCGGCGGCGGCCCCCCGTCGTTCCGAGCCGGCCAGCGGGTGAGCGGCCACGAAGACCCCCCTCGCCCGATCATCCGCCTCCACCGCCTCGACGATCCTCCGCTTGGTGCTGCCGACGTCGGTGATCAGCACGTCGGGGTGACTCGACGCGGCGAATCGGCAGACGTCGGCGGCGATCCGGTCGGTCGGCGTGCAGACGACGACGACCTCGGCCCCATCCAGGGCCCCTTCGGGGTCCGTCGTCCCTTCATCAATCGCCCCGAGTCCCCTGGCCTCGTCCAGCCGGTCGGTATCCCGGCCGATCCCGATCACCCGATCCGCGAGCCCTCTGGCCCGGATCGCCATGCCGATCGAACCCCCGATCAGCCCGACCCCGACGATCGCCACGGTCCCATAACGCTGCAAGTCCGCCTCCGTCGTAAACGGCTGGATCGGACGCCCCAGCCATCGAAATCGAAGCGGCCCCGTAGTTTCGAAGGCCCAACGGCGGCATCACCAGATTCCGGATCTGCCCCGAGATTCTAAACGACACCCCGGAGATCGTCCTCCCGATCGACTGGACCCGGACTCCCGTGTGTTCGGTCAGGTCCTCGGGGCCCGTCCCGATCGGCGTCGATCCGCTTGATCTTCGCGAAACGATGACGTAGGATTTGGTCCTCCCGGCGCCGTAGCCAAGTGGTAAGGCAGCGGATTGCAAATCCGTTATTCCCCGGTTCGAATCCGGGCGGCGCCTCTCTACCCCCTCCGCTCCGGCTCGAACAGCTTCATCTCGTCGTCGCCGTCGGTTCGGAACAAGTCTCCGTAATTCGTCGGACCTCGCAACCCGGGAGCCATGCCTGCCGGGGGGGATCGCCGGCAGGCACGGCTCGTCCTTCGTCGGGGACCCTCTGGTCCCCCCTGTCCGCTAGCCGAGGTCGCGATCGACGCCGGGCAGCAACCGTGCGAAGTCGAGTCGCTCGGGGCACGCGGCTCGGGCCGAATCGAGGTCGGCCCCGGACCAGTCGCGGGCCTCGGGCGGGAGCAGGGCGTACTGGCGACGGGCTTCGGACCGATCTCCCAGGTGACGGTAATAGGTCAGATAGCGCGTCAGGGTGCCCAGGTCGGCCCTGGTGCCGCCGGCATCCGAGCATCGGCCGTCGCAGTTGGCGCAGAGGGTCGGTCCGTGGGCGAGGGTTGCGTCCCGGAGCAGGCCGAGGTCGGCGGCCTCGAGCGGCTCGAAACGGCGGGCGGCGTCGACGTTCTCCCGGATCTGCTCGGTATTCCGCATCGAGCAGCAGACGCTGGTGATCCGCTCGTCGGACCAGATGGCGTGCAGGAGCCCCTGGAAGGGGGACAGGTTGCGCTCCTTGAGGGTCGGGACCCGGCGGGAGACGTCATCAAGGATGTTGCCTTCCGGCTTGTCGCCGAAGAATTGCCCGGCGATCTGCTTCATGGAGATCAGGCCGATGCCCTTCTCCCAGCAGGTGTCCAACGCGCGGTTCAGTGCGGAGTCGGCCGGGAGCCAGGGCCGGTACTGGAGCATGATCGCGTCGACGTATCCGGCCTCGGCGGCCTTTTGGATGATCGTCGCGCGGTCCTTGTGGTGGGACGAGAAGCCGACGAACCGGGCCTTGCCCGATTTGCGGATCGCCTCCGCGGTCTGCTTGAACTCGTCGCTGACGACCATGTTCACGGCGTCATCGAGCGAGTGGTCGTCCCCGAGGCCGTGGATGAAGAACAGGTCGATGTAGTCGGTCCCAAGGGCCTCCAGGCGCTCGTCGAGCATGCTGAGCAGTTGGGAGGGGGCCTTGGGCATGTCCTTGGTGATCAGGAAGATCTCCTTGCGGACCTCGGGATCTTGCTCGAACCAGCGGCGGAGGTTCGGCTCGGTGCCGTAGACCTTCGCGGTGTCGAACATCCGGATCCCGCTGGCAAAGGCGTAGCGGAGGATCCGGTCATAACTCGGGCCCCGGATCGCCCCCTGGTCGAGCATCGTGACTTCGACGCCGGCCTTGCCCAGGGCCCGCTTCGGGATGGTCGCCCCCGGCGCGGCCGCGGGCGGATCCTGGGCGGGGGGATTCGCCCCGGCGGCCGAGGTGCTCAGCGCCGCCGCCGAGGCGATCGCGCCGGCCTGGAGGAACGATCTGCGATCGGTGCGGTCCGGGTCGGGTCGGGACATGAGGAGCGGTCTCCCTTGACGAGGGGATCGGGGCGGGGGGAGAGGGTGCTTCGATCATGGCCTGAGGGAAGTCGCCCGTCCAGACCGGGATCCGCCCGGCGACTTGCGCCTCACGGCCTCGTCGATCGACCCGATCGCGCCTCGATCGGGAGGACCGGCCGCTCCGGAGGGCCGACGTAGGCTCCCAGGGGACGGACGATCCGATTCGAGGCCAGTTGCTCGATGACGTGGGCGCACCAGCCGGGCAGCCTGGCCATGGCGAAGATCGGCGTGAACATGCCGGGATCGAAGCCCAAGAGTGCATAGGTCGGACCCGCCGGGAAGTCGAGGTTCGGCGGGATGCCCTTCCGTTCGGCCACGGTACGCTCGACGACGTCGGAGATCTTGATCCATCGATCATCCCCGATCGCCTCGGCGACCCGGTCCCGATAGAGTCGCATCGTCGGCACCCGGGAATCACCGAGTCGGTAGACCCGGTGGCCGAAGCCCATGATCTTGCGGCGTTCGGCCAGGGCCCCGAGGACCCACTCCCGGGCCCGATCGGGCGACCCGATCTCCCCGATCATCTCCATCACCGCCTCGTTCGCTCCCCCATGCAGGGGGCCTTTGAGCGAGCCGATCGCGGCCGTGATCGCCGAGCAGAGGTCCGAGAGCGACGAAGCGACGACCCTCGCCGAGAAGGTGGAGGCGTTGAAGCCGTGCTCGGCATAGAGCGTGAGCGAGGCGTCGAACGCCTTCACCAACTCCGGCCCGGGGGCGGCTCCGAATGTCATGGAGAAGAAATTCTCCGCCATCGGCAGGTCCGGATTCGGGGCGATCGGCTCCTGGCCGAGGCGGAGGCGGCGATCGGCCGCCACCACGGTCGGGAGCTTCGCCAGCAGCAGCTCCGACTTTCGGAGGAGCCCCTCGGCGTCCTCGGGGCCCCGGAACTCCGCCGTCATCCCAAGATGGCTGACCGCCGTCCGCAGGGCGTCCATCGGTCGATGCCCGTCGGGGGCGTCGCGGAGGATCCCCAGCGTACCCTCGTCGAGTGCCCTGTTCTTCCGCTCCCGGTCGCAGAAGCCCGACCGTTCGTCCGTGTTCGGTAGATCGCCATGCAACAGCAAGAAGGCGACCTCATCGAAGGAGCAATGCTCGGCGAGGTCAGGGACGGCATATCCCCGGTAGAGGAGCTTCCGCTGCTCGACCAGGACCTCGGAAATCGACGTCTCGTCGAAGATGACGCCCTCGAGGCCCCGCTTCGCCCGGAATGTCTCGTCGCCCATCGATCGGCCCTCGTCCCATACCCGCCGGTGAGACGGCCCGGAGGTCGTTCATCCCGGAGGATCGAAGTTGAAGATGTCGCGGTCGAATTCGGAGTATGAACCGTAGTCGAGCAGCTCGTACAGGTCGGACCTCGTCTGCATCTCGGCGAGCAGGTCCGCCTGAGTCCCCTCCTCGGCCACACGCCGGAGGCCGGCCTCCACGGCGAACATCGCCAGCCGGAGCGAGGTCACGGGATAGAGGACGATGTTGTAGCCCAGCTCCCGGAGCGTCCCGGCCGTCATCAGCTCCGACTTCCCGAACTCGGTCATGTTGGCGATCAGGGGCACGTCGAAGGACGATCGGACGCGCTCGAATTCGGACCGATCAGCCAGTGCCTCGGGGAAGAGGGCATCGGCCCCGGCATCGACGTAGCGCTTGCAACGCTCGACCACACCACCGATCCCTTCCGACGCCCTCGCATCGGTCCGGGCGATCAGGAGGAAGTCGGGATCGCGGCGGGAGGAAACGGCCGCCCGGATTTTCCGCTCCATCTCCTCGGCCGGGACGAGTTGCTTGTGGTCGAGGTGACCGCAGCGTTTCGGGTTCCTCTGATCTTCCAGATGGCAGCCGCAGAGGCCGAGGTCTTCGAGCACCTGGACCGCCCTGGCGGCGTTGAGGGGCTCGCCGAATCCGGTGTCGATGTCGACGATGGCGGGCAGGTTGGTCGTCCGGGCGATCGCATGACTCCGGCCGGAGACCTCGCCCAGGGTCGTCAGGCCGATGTCCGGCAGCCCGAGGTCCGCCGAGATCACGGCACCCGAGAGATAGACCCCCTCGAAGCCGATCCGCTCGATCATCAGGGCCACCAGCGGCGAGAACGCCCCGGGGAACCGGAGCAACCCCCCCCGGCTTAGTCCCTCCCGCAGCGATCGCCGCTTCTGCTGCGGATTCAGGCGTGAGTGGAGCATGAGAAGATGCCCTCGGGATGCGGTCCGGGGGGGCCGAGTCGGTCGACCGGCACCTCGATCGTCAGCCGGTCCAGCTCTCCCGGCATCAGGTCCGGGAGCCGGACGCAGGCATCGAGGAATCGGTCCGCTTCCGAGGGCTCGACGATCCCGTCGACGAGGCCCCGATATTTGTCGATATAGCCGGGCCGGGCGAATGGACGACGGCCTCGGGCGTGGGCGTGCGCGACGCATAGTTCCCCGATGATCGTCTCCCCCCGGCCCATCCGGATCTCGACCCGGGCACCGAAGGCCTTCCGGGCCGGGTCGGGGTCGTGGTAACGGGAGGTCCATTCGGGATCCTCGACCGTCTCGATTTTCCGCCAGAGTCGGACCGTCTCCGGCCGGGAGGCCCGCTCCGGGGCATAGCTCCTGACGTGGTGCCATGCGCCGTCCTCCAGGGCGACGGCGAAGATGTACATCACGCTATGATCGAGCGTCTCGCGTGACGCCGACGGGTCGAACTTCTGGGGGTCGCCCGAACCGGTCCCGATCACGTGATGCGTATGGTGGCTGGTGAAGATCCGGATCGACTCGATCGACTCGCGGTCCGGGATCTTCCCGCGGAGGTCGAACGCCAGGTCGATCAACGCCTGGGCCTGATACTCGGCCGAGTGCTCCTTCGTGTAGGTCTCGAGGATCGCCCTCCTCGGCTCGTCGTCCTCCGGCAGCATCACGAGATATTCGGCCTCGGGTCCGTCCAGGAACCGGGCGATCACGCTGTCTTCGCCCTCGTAGATCGGCGAGGGGCTCGTCTCCCCCCGCATCGCCCGGTCGACCGCCTCGACGGCGAGCTTGCCGGAATGGGCCGGCGCATAGGCCTTCCACGAGGAGATCTCCCCCTTGCGCGACTGCCTGGAGGTGATGCAGACGTGGACCGCCTGCTGGATCGCCTGATAGATCTCCTCGACCTCCAGGCCCAGCATCGCCCCAAGGCCCGCCGCCTGGGCGGGGCCGAGATGGGCGATGTGGTCGACCTTGTGCTTGTGGAGGCAGATCGACTTGACCAGCGCGACGTGGACCTCATAACTCGCCACGATCCCCTTCAGCAGGTCGGCCCCGGATCGCCCGCATTGCTGGGCGACGGCAAGCAGCGGGGGGATCGAGTCCGCGGGGTGCGCATAATCCGCGGCGAGGAACGTGTCGTGCATGTCCAACTCGCGCACGGCAGTCCCGTTCGCCCAGGCCGCCCACTCGGCATGCACCGTCTCCGACCTCGGGAGCCCGAGGACGTTCGCACCGCCAGGCCTCGGATGGCTCATCGCCTGTCGCCTGGCAGATGCAACGGCATCCCGATCGAGGGCGGCACACGCCACACCGGCGTTATCGATGAGGCGGTTGACCGCCATCTCCTCGACATCCGCGTCCGCCCTCGGGCCGCCCGCCGCGACCTTCGCGAGCTTCCAGGCGAGCTGTTCCTCCCGGGAGGGTGTCCGGG
Source organism: Tautonia plasticadhaerens (assembly GCF_007752535.1). Classification (GTDB taxonomy): domain Bacteria; phylum Planctomycetota; class Planctomycetia; order Isosphaerales; family Isosphaeraceae; genus Tautonia; species Tautonia plasticadhaerens. The sequence continues at coordinate 6,623,625 of NZ_CP036426.1, read as the reverse complement.
ACGAGGGATAGGCGCGAACTCGGGTTACTGTCATCTTCGTTGACCGTCGACTCGCCGCGGATCAGGGTAGCCATCGCCAGGGCGCCCGCCCGGGGCGCCGATCGACCATCTTAGGACAGGACAAGGCGCGTGGACTAGGAGGGGGCGACCGACCGAACGTGCCACCCCCGGCACGTCGCGCCGATCGGTTCTCGACGGTGAGCATGATATCGACCGACGGAGACCGGTCGAGATCGGCCCCGTCGAGGTTTCGGCCCGCCTCGTCCAGGGTGCGCAGGACGAGGATTCGATAGGCTCTGCGTCGCCCTCGGGAGGCGACTGGTCTCGTCTCAACGCTCTCGGCTCGGCGTCCGGCGATAGACGAGTCGGTCATGCATCGCCCATGGAATTCGGGCGATCCGAGGCGGCCGCGGACGTCGTGCTCCCCGCAGCGGGTTCATCGACGAGGCCGGTCGGCCGGCAAAGGTGGAAGGAAGAGAAGCACGATCTCAAGAATTCAGCGAGAGTTGCGTGAATGGAGACGACCGGGATCGAACCGGCAACCTCCTGCGTGCAAAGCAGAAAGCTCCCTGTCACAACCTATTACAAAATTACAAGTTGTAAACCATCATCCTGTCGCTTGCACTGGGGCTTGCACCGGCAGTGCTCCAGGGATTACTTCCGATCCGCTCGTCGATCTCGTAGCCCACCTGACATCGGATCAGCGTCGTCGCCTCCTCACGCTACTCGTCAAGCTGTCGGAGGTCGAGGACTCTGCTCGATCGCAGGAGTGATCGGAGGCGGTGGCCACCCGCTCACTCGACGCGCACATCCACGACCGAACCTCCCCGAAGAATCCACCCATCATCTCTGCTTGTTGCAAGATCGGGGCAGCGACGAGGGCCTCCACGTTCGTCGTTCGAGTGAACTCGCACCCTTTGGCGCGGCCATCGCCTTCTCGAATCTTTCATCATCCGCTCCGCCTCTATCGCGCCGATTTGAACAGCCCAATAGTTGAGGCCGCTATCGTATGTCGACCATCGTGTGAACGGGATTCCCAGCGGCCGGCATCCGACAGGACAGCACCGTGCCCGCCATCCAGTTGACCACGGGGATGATCGCCCGGCGGCTCGATGAGCCGCTTCATCGCGTCACGTACATCATCAGGACCAGGGGCATCGAGCCGGCCGCCGTCGCCGGCAAGGCCCGCGTCTTCGAGGAGGAGCACCTCGAGCGAATCGCCGCCGCGCTCAGGGACATCGACGCCAGGCGGGACGGAGGTGGGTAATGAACGCCCTGCCCACGCCCGAGCCGGTGGCGTCCGACGGAGCATCGCCCCGGCGGCTTATCGGCCTGAAGGACGCCGCGAGGCTCTACTCGGTCTCGTGGCGAACCTTCCTCCGGTGGGCCGACGCCGGCCGCGTCCCGTGGGGCTTCAAGATCGGCGGTCGCCGCCTCTGGAGCCTCGAGGAACTCGAGCGGCACATCCGCGAGGGATGCCGGCCGGTCTCCAGGGTGCGACGCTGAGCACGGCCGGTCGAGTCGATCGGGAGGGATGCGGTCGCTTCCCTCCTCGATCGTGAAGTTCAATCGACCGACGCCAGCCGGTTCCTCGCAGACGCCGTGTGACCGTCCTCCTCGGACTCGGTGGGTCGGACAGGTAGCCGCGCGTGCAGAGCCAGGATCTCGCCCCCCATCTCCCTGAAGCGGACCCGACACCCGACAACTCGGCCGCCTTTTCGTAAAGCATTCCGTGTCAGTTGTTTGTGACAGAACAGGATGTCGGGCAAGTCCTCGGCAAACCCGACATCCTCCCCACGGATCGAAGAGGGCCGGAGGCCCTCCCCGCCGCCATCTCGACGTTGCCCTCTCGAGGTTGTCGGGTGACGGAGATCGATGCCCGACAACAGGACTCGACGCAAATGCGATCCTGTCATCAGCTTATGCAGCAAGCCCGCTGGTTGTCGGGTGTCGGGCTCCAGGAGCAACTCGCGGGCTGTGTGAGGGGGCTGCGTCGCGAATCTGCCAGAAAGGCCATCGAGCGGCGGTTCGTCCTCTTCTCGAGGCGTCCAGAGGTGGAGTCGAGCGGGCTCCTGGATCGGTTGGCACCGCTTCGATCCATCTGCCGCCGTCGGGACTCCAGGCTGAGGCCGAGGGCCGCCGGAAGATCCGCTTCTTCCCCGTCGCGGTCCAGGCGGGCTCGAGGGCGTCGAGCGGTCAGGCCCGCACGAATCAATCGACGATTTGTCGGATGATTGCTGGCGCGGCCGCCGCTTCTCCCTCGATGAACCGCGGCTTCCCTGGCCCGATGCAGAGGGGAGGGCGACCGCCAGCCGTTGCAGCGCCAGGTTTAAGTCGAGCCAGTTGGCAGTCGTGGAGGGGGCCCGGGCCGGTTCGGTGCCCCCCCCCCGAGGTCGACGCGGGGGGGGGATTGCCACCTCGCTTGAGTCGAGCCCTGTCTTACGCCAGGTGATCGTGATCTCGTGATTTGCCTCGGCCGACGCGGAGATGGGGTAGCCACGTCCCTTCCAGCCGACCGTTGTCGGCTCCCCGACCAGCCGGAGGTACACCTCGCTGCCCAAGCGTTGGCCAAGAGAGTCTGTCGCGGCCTCTTGAGCGTCAGCTGCTGGGCAGCGAGCATACGCAGCTCGTCGTGGACAAAAGGGGAGCTGTTTGGCGGGTCCGTTCGGTGCGTTGCATCGGACGGCGTGTTGATGCAATTGCTGCGTGGTCTTCCCTGAAAGACGCAGCCGCCAACATGACCAAGACCGGCTTCGTTCGGTCGACCACACGAATGGCACTTAGATTTCCGCAAACGGCCGCGCGAGAGCGGGATAGGAAGATGTCGGCGTTCCGGCTCTGATGGAGACGCAACCCACGTCGCCCGCCAGGAGCCCGAGCGATGCATGGCCGCGCCGATGGACGCCTTCGCCAACAGGTTGACTCCCTTCGCCAGCAGTTCCTCCAGCAGGACGGCCTCCCCTTCGCCGACGTCCTCTCGACGGCGGGACTCGAAGGGGCGCTCCGCGAGGTCCCCTCTCGCTGGAAGGACCGCATCTTCACGCCCCTGGTCACCCTCGGGGTCTTCCTCGCCCAGGTCCTCAACGCCGACCGATCCTGCCGCGCCGCCGTGGCCCGGCTGATCGCCCATCGCGCCTCGCAGGGGCTCGAGCCGTGCAGCTCGGAGACCGGCGCCTACTGCCAGGCGAGGGGCCGCCTGCCCGAGCGGTTCTTCGCCGCCGTGGCCCGCCTCGTCGGGCGCAACCTCGACGCGCAGGTCGATCGTCAGTGGCTGTGGAAGGGGCGCCGCGTCTGCCTCTTCGACGGCTCGACGGTCTCGATGCCCGACACCGAGGAGAACCGGCGCGAGTATCCGCTGACCTACAACCAGGTCCCCGGGACGAACTTCGCCCCCGCGCGCATCGGCGCGATCATCTCGCTCTCGTGCGGCGCGATCCTCGACCTGGGGATCTGCCGCTACGCCGGCAAGGGCCAGGGCGAGGTCAGCCTCCTGCGGCGGCTCTGGGACGTCCTTCGCCCCGGCGACGTGTTGCTGGGAGATCGCCTGATGTCGGGCTGGGTGGGCATGCACCTGCTGAAGCAGCGCGGGGTCGACACCGTCAGCCGCCTCTCGGCGCACCGCCGGGCCGACTTCCGCAAGGGCAAGCGCCTGGGCAAGGATGACCACCTGGTCGTCTGGAGGAAGCCGTCATCGATCCGGTCGGTGGACCGCGAGACCTACAACGCCTTGCCCGAGTCGTTCACCGTCCGCGAGGTCCGCGTCCGGGTGGAGCAGCCGGGGTTCCGGACGCGGTCGATCGTGGTCGTGACGACGATCCTGGACCCCGACCAGGCGAGCAAGGAGGAGCTGGCCTCGCTCTATCGGGCGCGATGGAACAACGAGACGTGCCAAGCAGACTGCACCTCAAGCGACCGGTGGTGCAGCACCCCCGGCGGCGGTTACGATCAGCGCCGCCGCGCTGCTTGAGCTGGCGGCGTGGTGCCGACATCACCTGACCTCGGCATCGGGAGACATCGCATGTCCGTCGCCCCCCGTCACAACGCTCCCCCCCGCGCCTGACGACGGCGCCCTGCCCACCGCCGACGGTCGCACCGACGATCTGGGCCCGCCTGCCGGCCGACCGGCAGCGACAGCTCCGCGACCTGCTCGGCCAACTCCTCGCCAGGCTCCTGGCGGCCACCCGAAGCGAGGAGGCCGGCCATGAGTGACGCAACCCGCTCGCCCAAGCTCCGGCCCTGGCATCTCGACCGGGCGGCCTTCGTCTACGTCCGCCAATCCACACCCCAGCAGGTGCTCGACCACCGCGAGTCCACCGACCGGCAGTACGCCCTGGCCGACCGCGCCGTCGCCCTCGGGTGGCCACGGGACCGCGTCACCACGATCGACGACGACCTGGGCAAGAGCGGCCAGTCGATCGAGGGCCGGCCCGGGTTCCAGCGGCTGCTGGCCGAGGTGGCGCTCGACAACGTCGGGCTGATCCTCGGCCTGGAGATGAGCCGGCTGGCCCGGTCCAACCGCGACTGGCACCAGCTGCTCGAGCTCTGCGCCCGCTTCCGCGTGCTCCTGGCCGACGCCGACGCCGTCTACGACCCGGCCGACCACAACGACAGGCTCCTGCTGGGCCTGCACGGCATGTTGAACGAGGCAGAACTTCATGTCATCAAGGAGCGGATGTGCCAGGGCCGGCTCAACAAGGCCCGCCGGGGCGAGCCGATGGGCTCCCCGCCGCTGGGCTACGTACGCCTCGCCTCGGGCGAGTGGGCGATCGACCCCGACGAGCAGGTCCAGGCGACCGTGCGGCTGATCTTCGACCGGTTCGACCGCGAGGGTACCCTGCACGGCCTGCTCCGCTACCTGGTCCACCACGGGGTCCGCATCCCGATCCGACCCCGCCACGGCCCCAACCGCGGCGGGTTGGAGTGGCGGCGGCCGAACCGCCCGACGCTGTCGAACGTCCTGCACCACCCGGCCTACGCCGGTGCCTACCGGTTCGGCCACCGGGAGGTCGACCCGCGGCGCAAGCGGCCCGGGCGGCCCGACACCGGCAAGCTGGTCCGCCGCCCGGAGGAGTGCCTGGTGCTGATCCGCGACCGGCTGCCGGCCTACATCACCTGGGAGCGGTTCTGTGACAACCAGGAGCGGCTGGAGGCCAACCGGGCCCGCCGGGACCGCCCCGGCGCGCCGCGGCAGGGGGCCTCGCTGCTGGCCGGACTCCTGCGGTGCGGGCGGTGCGGCCGGCGGATGCTCGTGCGGTACTCGGGGGCGACGGGCCGGTACAGCTACACCTGTGCCCGCGGGGCGGCCGACCACGCCGAGCCGATCTGCCAGAGCCTCTCCGGGCCGGCGCTCGACGGGCTGGTCGCCGGCCGGGTCCTGGCGGCGGTGGAGCCGGCGGCGCTGGAGGCGAGCTTGGCGGCGGTGGCCGAGGTCGAGCGCGAGCGGTCCGAGCTGGCCCGGCACTGGCGGCTCCGCCTCGAACGCGCCGGCTGCGAGGCCGACCGCGCGGCCCGGCAGTACCAGGCCTGCGAGCCGGAGAATCGCCTGGTCGGCCGCGAGTTGGAGCGGCGCTGGGAGGAGGCGTTGAGGGCGCAGCGGCGCCTCGAGGACGAGCACGAGCGGTGGCGGGGGTCGGCCCCCGGTCGGCTCTCACCGGACGACGAGCGGACGATCCGGTCGCTGGCCGGCGACTTGCCGGCGGTGTGGCAGGCGACGACGACGACGCCCGCCGAGCGGCAGCGGATCGCCCGACTCCTGATTGACCACGTGTCCGTCACCGTGGACAAGGCGAGCGAGCGGGTCGATGTGACGCTCCACTGGTCCGGCGGCATGACCGAGTCGCACGCCATGTCCCGGCCGGTGAAGCGGTACGACCTCCTGGCCGACTACCCCCGACTGGTCGAGCGACTGCGGGGATGGCGCGCCGAGCGGCTCAGCCCGGCGGCGATGGCCGAGCGGCTCAACGTCGAGGGGTTCCGTCCCCCGAAGCGGGCCGAGCGGTTCACGCGGGGGATGGTGCAACGGCTGCTCTGGCACCTGGGGCTGGCCCGCACGCCCTTCGGCAGCCCGGCCGGCCTCGGCCGCGACGAATACCGGCCGTCGTCGCTGGCGCGTCGGCTGGGGGTGTCGCGAGACACGGTGCGGCGATGGGTGCGGGTCGGGTGGTTGACGGCGCATCGCGACGCCCAGGGCCACCACGTGATCTGGGCCGACGGGTCCGAGCTGCGGCGGCTGCGCGAGCTCCGCCGGCTGCCGCGGACGTGGGCGAACAAGGGGCGGCTTGCCGAACTGACCAGACCGAGGCCGCGCCCGGGACGGTAGAGTGAGGGCGGCCCGGCTCAGGGCGAGCCGGGCCGCCCCATCGCGCTCTTGGAGGGCATTATGGCTGGAACATCGAGCTCGATCTGAGGTCGATCAAGGTCACGCTGCAGATGGACCGGCTGCGGTGCAAGACGCCGGAGCTGGTGCGCAAGGAGATCTGGACGCACGCCCTGGCGTACAACCTGATCCGGACGGTGATGGCGCAGGCGGCGGCCCGCGAGGGGGTACCGCCGCGGACGATCAGCTTCGAGGCGACGCTCCAGGTGCTGGAGGCGTTCCGGCCGGTGATCGCCGCCCAGGTCGACCGCGGCACGGGGCACCTGGCGGCGCTCTATGAGCAGATGCTCCGGGCCATCGCGGCCCATAAGGTCGCCGACCGTCCCGACCGGTTCGAGCCCCGGATGGCCAAGCAGGGGCCCAAGAGGTATGACCGCCTGACGAGGCCGCGGCGGGAGATCAAACTCCAGATGCTCAAACGATCTAGCAAAATCTAAGTGCCATTCGTCGACCACACCGAAGCAGTCTCGGACCTCGGCCGACCACACGCCGACCACACCGACGCGCGTAAGAGAGGTACCGGTTTTCGAGACCGGCCCACGAAACAGCTCGAATGCCGGAATACACGGTGTTTTCGCGTTTTCCAAGCCCGCCAAGCTGCGGCGCATATGCCTCCCCATATGCCTACCTGGGACCGCACTCTGGTCCTCGGCTCACCGGCCGGGCGTCCGACTCAGGACAGGGCCAGTAGCAGGGCCTACGCATCTCGAACTGGTGATCGGCACATGACTTCGGTGTATACCGGCGGGTCCACGCAGACCCCGCCATGCCGCAGCATGACCTGGCCCTCACCCGGTATTTCGTCGATCTGCCGGACCCTCGGGTCGATCGCACCAAGAAGCACGCCCTCGGCGACATCCTCGTCATCGCCCTGTGCGCCACCATCGCCGGGGCCGACTCGTGTGAGGAGGTCGAGCGGTTCGGGCGGGCCAAGCACGCCTGGCTGAAGACGTTCCTGGCCCTGCCCAACGGCATCCCCTCGCACGATACCTTCTATCGGGTCTTCGCACGGTTCGACCCGAAGAGGTTCGCCGGGGCCGTCGCCCGGTGGATGGAGGCGGTGTGCGAGGTCACCGGGCTGCGGCACGTCGCCATCGACGGCAAGGCGGTGCGGGCCGCCCCCGGCGAGACCTTCAGCGGGTGCCTGCACCTGGTCAGCGCCTGGGCGACCGAGAACCGCCTGGTCCTGGGGCAGGAGCCGGTGGCCGACGGGTCGCACGAGATCGCCGCCATCCCCGAACTCCTGAAGGTGCTGGCCCTGAAGGGGGCGCTGGTGACGATCGACGCCGCCGGGTGCCAGAAGGAGATCGCCGGGCAGGTGCGGGACGGCGGCGGGGATTACCTGCTGGCCGTGAAGGGGAATCAGCCGACGCTGCACGAGGCGGTCCGGGCGGTGTTCCGGCGGGCTTGCGAGGCGGACTTCGCCGGGGTGCGTTGCGACGGCCACGAGCAGGCCGAGGACGGGCACGGGCGGCACGAGGGGCCTGACACCGTCGTAGTCTACGACCCTGCCGGGTTGCCGCCGGGGTGGCCGGATGTGGCGGCGGTGGTGCTGGTCGGGCGGGAGCGGTCATTGAAGGGGTTCGATACCAGCACGGCCCACTTCTACATCACCAGCCTGCGGGGGACGGCGGCGGAACTCGGGCGGCTGGTCCGGCGGCACTGGGCGGTGGAGGATGAGTTGCACTGGATGCTTGATGTGGCCTTCGGCGAGGACTCCAACCGGACGGCGGCGGGCCACGCCGGGGCGAACCTCGGGCTGGTCCGGCGAGTCGCCGCCTCGCTGTTGCAACAAGACCCCGATCGGGGAAGCATCAAGGCGAAGCGCCTGAGCGCCGCACTCGACGAGAGCTATCTCATGCGAGTCCTACGGGGTTTCCCGGCAAATTAGATGCGTTGGCCCTGCCTTCGAGGAAGCGCGTGCGCACCTGGGGTTGGAGACCCAACGGCAGTGGTCCGACTTGACGATCACGCGGACCACGCCGGTGCTGCTCGGACTGTGCTCGCTCGTGATGCTGGCGGCGGTGCGGTGTCATGAGGCCGGGCTGCTGTCGGTCGAGTCGACGGCGTGGTATGCCAAGCCGGAGCCGACCTTCTCGGACTGCCTACGCCTGGTGCGTTCTCGGATCTGGCAGGCGCGAATTGGCCGAGGGTCGGAGGAACGGGCCGACCTCGTCCAATTCCCACGCGAGGTCGTGGACGCCTTGATCCACAGCCTTGCCACAGCGGCGTGACGGCCAAAGCCGAGTCACATAGGTGCTTAGAAAAAAGTCGCGGCGGACGGCCGAGCAGGACCGGCCCGAGCTGATCGCCGCGCGGGCCGCCTGGCGGGAGGAGTTCGCCGCGATCGACCCGGCTGGTCTTCCTGGACGAGCCGGGCGCCTCGACGGTGATGGACCGCACCCACAGCCGGACCCCAGCGGCGGGGTGCGGGTCGACGGCCCAGTGCCATACGGCCACTGGAAATGTGGTAACCCTGACGGCCGCGGTGCGGCTGGGCGGGGTGCCGGCGCCGGCCTGCCTGGCCTTCGACGGGGCGACGGACACGGCCTGCCACGAGGCGGAATCCCCCCTCCCATCGGCGGCTGGGCCGCGAGCGACGCGCATATCGGCACAGGTATCGCTCGCGGGGCGAGTCAGTGGTCGTTATCGTCGAGGCTCCCCAAAGGATCTTCCTGAGGCGCCCAGCCGGTCCTGTCCTGGACTAGCCCGCAAACAAGAGCCAGGACTATGAGCAGTCCCACCAAGACAAACTTTTCCAGGATGCCCGGTAGGCTGTGTCCCGACAGGCTCAGCCACGGTTCCGGGGCCACCAACCCCCAGAGCGTTGCGGTACCACCGCCGAGCACCGCTGCCGGTATCCATCCTCCCCGATGAAGTACTTCCCACAACCGCGGCCAGGAGATGAGGAGCATCCAGTAGGCGACCCACAAGGCGATACCCGAGGCCATCCACGCCAGGTGCGGGAACAATGCCTCGCCCACCGACACCCCGAGCTGTTCGGCCAACCACCGCCGATGGCCCATGGCGTGAGGGTGCGATCTTGCCCAGTGCGACAGCGCCCAGGAATCTTCGAACGGTCGCGTCCGGAGGAACTTGGCGCCCAAGGCTGCCAGGATCGGTTTCTGAAAGCGGCTGGAACAAGCAATGGATTTTAGCATCTCCACGAGCTGTTCGGGCTTTAGTCCCTTAACTAGCGACGTGTATGCGATATAGATAGGATCGACCTGCTTGGGATTTGCCCGAAGGGCGAGGATCATCAGTCGATGGGCGGTCGACGCTGACTCATCATGGCCGAGGTGTGGAGCGAGAACGGCTAGGGCTTCGCACTCAGATGCGAAACCAAGTTCGCCGAGGCGTGACAGTCGTTCAATCAGGAGTCGCGCCACGGATGCCGCGGTGGTCGGAGGCAGATCCGAAGCCAGAGCATGCGCCAACTCTTCGAGGTTCAGCATGGATGCGCCGCCTTCCTCCGCCGCTCGCCGCAGCTTGGCCTCGGCCATCTCCATCAAGCGAGCCTGGAGCGGCGGGGCCAAGCGCGGCTTCACCGCGACGAACGCCTTGACCATGTCCGCGCATTGGTGGGAAGGGGCCGTGGGGAGATGTTCGGCGAGGCGATGTCCGATGACTTCCGCCAGTTCACCGGCCAATCGGGGAGGTAGGCGCGGCGCCAGCGAGTTCCAGAGGGTGCGAACCGACCGGAACTCGGATTCGTTCGTCTGAACGAGCAGCTCCATGCATCGCGCCCCGATGGACGTCGCCAATAGCTCCGCGGAGGCCTCCTCAAGGTGAGGTTCGAGCGGGGCGATCGTCTCCGCGAGCACCGAGAGCGAGTCGAGCCCGGACCTGGTGATCCACTCGGCGATCGCCTCAGAGATGCAGCGGAGCCCGGAAGGCCCGAGATGAGGGCCCAGGGCCATGGCCACACGGGTCAAGTCAGCATGGGGGTACGAGTTGGGTTGGTAGAGGGCGACCGTACGCCGGAGGGCGGTCTCCGAGGCTTCCTCGGCTCGCCTCGCATCCAGTCGGGGGGCGATGGCCGCGACCGCGAGGCACGCGTGGCGGATCGTGGACAGATCGACGCGAGGCAGCGTCGCGAGCAACTCGTCGGCGACGTGTTCCGCCCCACCACGGCTGAGCCACGGGCCCAACGCCTCGACGAGCCCGCAGAGGCGGCGGAAGCGGTCGGTGTCGAACGACGAACCGGGTTCCATCGCCTTGGCGGCCTCGGCTGTGGCCCCGGCGAGTCGGTCGAGCGACCGCGACGACAGCCGGGGCGCCAGGGCCCCGAGCGGTTCGTCGAGGAAACTCAACTCGAAGGAGTCGGCGGCCGGGAGCCGCGCGATGGCCAGCGTGGCGGCCAGGCCGGCCGCCTCGTCGTCCAGCCGCGGCGCCAGGGCAGCGATCGAGCGGAGCAGTCCGAGTTTCTGGTGAGGGTCCGTCGGGGGGCCGGGCCCTTGCCGCCCGGCCTCGACGATCTGGCGGGCCAGGCGCCGGGACGGTTCCGGACCCAGCCGTTCGGCCAGTGCGGCGAAGGCTTCGGGGAGGAATTGCAACCGGTGATAGTCAGAACCGGGGATTTCGCGGACGAGCCTCCGGGCCGCGTCCACCGCGAGCGAGTCGGCCTCTTCCTCCGTCAGGCGCCCCGTCAGCGCGGCCAGCGCCCGGCACCAGGTCGCGAGGACGTAGGCCTCCGACCCGTCCATCACCCCGACGACTCGGGCCGCCGCGTCGCGTGCCGCAGGGGCGGCGAGGTCGGGAGAGAGCCTCACGAGCTCCTCGGCCGCCCGCTTCGGGTCCCATGCCCCGGCGACCGCCGCGTCCAGCACTGCACCCGCGGCGGAGGCGGCGAAACGCTCCCCGCCCGTCAGCCGGGCGGAGCCGAGATGACGCCCGACGACGACGCACGCGAGCCGCACCGGCAGGTCGTCCCGGGAACCTGGGCGGCTCTTCTCCTCGAGCACGCCGCAGACGAGCCCATGTACGTCGGCCCGGAGCTGGTCGTCGAACCGGACCGCGGCGTGAACCGCGAGGTCGGCCCGGTTGGCGAGCTGGCTCGCCGGGCCTGGCGCGGCGAGAGCTCCCTGGAAGAACAGGAACCGGACCCGCGCGTCGGTCTCGCGGTCCAGGTCCTGGAGGACCTTCAACTCCACGTCCTCGACCGGCCCTGTTGAGTGCCCCAGCCCCCGCAGGTATCCGGCCGCGAGGGCCTGCCGGGCCTGCTCCAGCCTCCGCGACGCGACCAGGGCCGCGATCGAGACCGCGGAGAACGCGAACAGGATCGCCACGGCCGCACCGGCCAGGATGCCGTTTCGGACCAGCAGGCTGCGGCGGACGAACCGCGTCTCAGCCCGGTTCAGCCAACTGGCCGAACGCCTCTTCTCCCTGCGGAGCACAGCGAGGCGCGGGTCGCGAAGCCACAGGCCGCCCGCCTGCCGGCCCCATGCCTCCGCCGCAAGGGTCAGGCCGCGCCGGAGCTGGAGGCTCTGGATCTCGTCGCGGGTCCACCGGAGGAGCTTGTCCCAGCCGCGGATCAGCTCGTCGTGGGACGGCTCCAGGTAAGGCCGACCGTCAGCGTCCGTCCCACCGACGATGAGGCGGGCCTTGGTCAGGCGGCGCAGCACCTCGGCGACGCGGCGGTTCTCGGCCGGGACGTCGAACTCGAGCTCCTCGTCGGGCACCCGCCGCCGCGCGATCTCGCCCCCTTCGACCGATGTCATGCGCAGCATGACGCGCCGGAGCGAGGCGCGGTGGGCGTCGTCGGGGAGGTCGTCATAGACCTGCTCCGCGCGGTTGCGGAGCGAGCCGCCGACGCCGCCCAAGGCCTCGTAGTCGTCCTCGGTGAGCGAACGGTCGTCGCCGCGACGATCCAGATACCGGAGATAGAGCTCGCTCAGGGTGAAGGAGAGCAGGGGCAACGCGCCGGGGGTGTTGGCCACGTCGCCGATCAGGCGGTCGACAAATCCCTGCGAACTCGTCTTGCCCCGGAAGTAGAGCACCCGGAGGGACGCCGGGCCCTCGATCGCCTCGCGATACTCATCGAGCGTCATCGCCGGCACCACCACCCGCGAGGCGATCCACGACTCCTTCAGGGGCGACTCCGAGAACTGGGGCTCATAATCGGAGCGGAGCGTCAGCACGACCCGTAGCCGATCGGGGTGGGCCGCCAGCGCGCCGGCCAACTGGGCGAGGAACTGCTCGCGTTCTCCGGCGTCCCAGCAGAGGGTGATCAACTCCTCGAATTGGTCGACGACCAGCACCAGCCGGCGATCCGGCTCCCGTTCGACCAGGGCCCCGACCTGCGTCGCCAGGGCGCGGGGATCGGTCCGGATCGCGGCGAGGTGTGTCGCGAGCCCGGCATCAGTCGGGCCGGGGATCTCCAGGCTGGCCAGGGCTGAGAGCGGGGACTTGCCGGGACGAATTGGGTGGAGGATGTACCAGCCTCCCGGGTGAGTCGCCCGCAGGTGCGGCAACAGCCCGGCCTTGACGACGCTCGACTTGCCCGTGCCCGAGACGCCCAGCACCACCGTCATGGGCTGGGCGACGACACGCCGGGCGAGGACCTCCACGAAGCGCGACCGGCCGAAGAACAGCGGAGCGTGCACCTCGTCGTACGACCGGAGGCCGCGGTACGGGTTGTTCTTCTCATCCAGCTCCGGCGCCGGGGGCAGGTCCAGTTCGTGCCCGGGCACGAGGTGGATGAATTCGCCCTTGTCGTGCCGCTTCAGTGGCCAGAGGCCCGGGGTCTGGCGATGGCCGTCGCCCTCCGCCCCCACCTCGACGCAGTCGCGCAGGTAGAGGTAGAGTTCGGTCGCCGTGATGACCCCATCGCCGACGGGCCGGCCCGTTTCGACGCGACGGACGACATCGGCCTCGCCCTCCAAGCCGCGCAGGAAGGCCGCGGCGAACGGTGAGTGCCCTACCTGGTCGGGGTCGCCGCCGCGCACGCCGATCGTCTCCCCGGAGAGGATGTCGAGCGCCTTCTGGTCGTAGGCGGCCGAGGTGAGGACCTGCCAGGCCGGGTCGCAGATGTAGCGGTCGAACCGCTCGCGGTGGATTACCTCGGGCGGTGCTCCCAGGTCGCGAGTGCTGGACCAGCGGAACGCCCCGGCGAAGCAGCAGTCCAATACCAGGAGCAGGTGGCGGCAGGGCAGACGCTCCAGCCAGGCGTTCAGCTCGGTCATCGGCAGGAAGCTGCTCCGGTCCTCGCGCCGGGCGTCCTGGGGGACTAGGTAGCCGGCCGGGCCGTCGTCGCCGTCCCACGCGATGCCGTGGCCGGCGAAGTAGACCAGCAGCCGGTCGTCGGCCTCGACCTCAAGCGGCAAGGCCTCTTCGAAGAGAGTTCGGAGGCGCCCCAGCGTGGCGTCGTCGTTGAGCAGCTGGACGGTATATCCGAACTGCGTTTCGAGGACCTCGGCGACCTTCCGGGCGTCGTTGACCGCCGTGCGGAGCGGGGGGATGCCGCTCTGGTACTCATCGATCCCGACGACGACGGCATGGCTCCGCCGGAACCCTAGCATGTCGGCTGCTCCACGGATTGGAACCGCGTGGCGATGCGGCGTGCCAGGCCTTTGTCCCGCAGGTCGAATCGACTACGACGACCGGCGCGTGACGTGAGGAGTTGGCCGACGGCCAGGCCCCGGCCCTCATTCGAGGGGTGAACGACGGATGATCGCCGGGGCGGGAGGGGAAGGTGTATCCGCCGGGGCAGAGCCATCGGTTCTCGTGGATAACTCCACCTATCTCCATCCCCATTTTCTCCGACCGGAGATGGGACGGCAAGAGTTCTGCCGGAGGTCGTCGATCGCGACGATCGCATCGGGCTGTCAATCACACTCCGCGACGGCTGGCGAGTCCGAAGGCCCCGCCGCCCGGAAACGAGGTGATGTGTTGCGGCCCGATCCGGCTCATGGACACCCACCCCGGCTTGAGGCGGGTTCGCAGTCCTTATATCATTTTTGAGCATAATCCAACGACTGCATTTGAACCGAGATCGTTAGCGATCCACCGACCGACGGACCCCCGCACCCGCATTCAGGCCGTCCCTCCGGCGTCCCGGCGGAGACGCAATTCGACGGTGGCCGTCGTCCAATCGCGCCCGGGCGAGAGGGAAGGGAGCAAGGCCCTCGTCGCGAGCTGATCGGCCCCGAGCGCCGCGAAGAGTTCTTCCAGGGGGTTGTGAGGGATATTCCGGCTGCCCGGCCGATCGGGAGACCCGAGGGGCGGGAGTTCGAGCCAGCGAAACCGCGTCGGCCGGAGCGTGGCGAAGACCTTCAAGAAGTCGATGGCCTCATGGCAGCCCTCGGGTAGGGATGAGGCGACCAGGGTCCAGGAGCGTGATCGGCCGGATTCGATCGCGAAGGCGTCCTCGTCGCGCGGCAACAGCTTCACGACCCGCCAGTTCGGCTGGAGGTTCAGCACCGCGAGGCTAAGGGTCCTCGTCGATTGGTTGCGGATCGTCAGGTGGAACCGGTCGCCCACCCGTAGCGGTACGGGCGAGGAGGATGGCGGGGCCCCGGGTGTCGACCCGTCCGGCTCGACCGTGGCGACGACCTTGTTCGCCAGGGGGGACCGCAGGTCGGGGTTGTCGATCTGGTAGACGACACGGAAGCGGGCGAGGTGGACCAGCCGCGCAACCAACTCGGCGGCCTCGGCCGTCCCGGTCGGGAGCGGCGGCCCCTGGTTGGGCACCGGCGTCCCGTCGCTGGCGAGGATCGTGAAGCGACCGCCCGCACCGGTGACCTGGAACTCGGCCGGCTCGGCCTCGGCGGCCCGCTCGACGAACCCACGCCCGCCGGCGTGGAGGGCCGTCGCGACCTGGGCCAACCAGGGTCCCTCGCCGACCAGCCGCACCTTCCGCCTCAGCGCCCGGGGGCCTGGGGCGATCACCACGGCCAAGGCGCCGTCCTCGATCGGCCGGTCGCCGAAGGTCTCCGTCAGACTGGCCCACGATTCGGAGGCGCCGGGCTCGGCCAGCTCGGCGAGGCCGAGTCGGCCTTCAGGATCCCGGATCGACGGGGCGCCCGGGGGGTAGATCGCCAGCTGGGTCCCTCGGGTCAGCTCCTGGGCCTGGCCGGCCTCGACGAGCAAGCGACGGTTGGCCAGGTCGGACTTGAGGACCAGGATCGCTGGTTCCTCGAGGGAAGGCAACCCCCCGAAGACGGGCCGATCGGCCTCGCCGACGAGCACCGGCGTCTGGTTCTCGAACTGGGTGTGGACCTTGGCGACGAGGCGGTCGCGCAGGCGCCCGTAGGTCAGCCCCGGGTCGAGCCGCCGCAGCGTGTCCAGGAGCCAGAAGGTCAGGACGCCACCGTGGCCGTAGCCGTCGAAGGCGGTCTCCTTGGCCTCCTCGACCTCGCGGCAGGCGGCCAGCAGGATCGGGGCGGCGGCGTCGGGGAGCCAACCGCCGGTCTCGACGCCGATGGCCCGCCGGCCCGGGGTCGCCAGCCGGCGCCAGGTCGCCCCGAGCTGTTCGCGGGTGCCGACCAGGCTGGCGGTCGGCCGCGGGCCCTCGTCGATCCTCGCCAGCCCGCGGACCATGACCCCGGGGGCCATGGACCGGGTCGCCCCGCCCGAATGGCAACTATCCAGGATGACCGTCAGGTCCGCGCCCCGCTCCACCAGGCGTGCCAGCAGGCAGGCCAGCTCGACGTCACGCAGGTATCGTGCGGCGGGGTCGCCGATGTTGCAGGGGACGAGCGATTCGTCGATGCCGTCGGCCTCTTTGAGCTCGGGGTACGCCGTCCGTGCCCGCCCCCCGTGGCCCGAGTAGTAGATCAGCACCGGATCGCCCAGCTCGACCGCGGCGGTGAGCGCGGTGAAGGCGCCCACGAGGTTCTCGTAGGTCGGCCACCGCTCGCTCGGCTCGGGCGGAGCGGCCTGGTCCGGCACGCCGGTGGCGGTGGCAGACAGGACGACCAGGCGATCGGCCGGGACGACCAGCCGATCGCGCACGAAGGCGGCGACCCGCTCCGCGTCCGCGGCCGCCCCAAGCAGGCTACGGAACGAGGATCCGTCGGGGAGCTGGTTCGGGAAATAGAAACCCGAGCCTACGATCAGGGCCCGGAGGCGGTCCGCACCGGCCGGCGTCGCGGTCATCGTGGGTCCCTCACCGGTGATACTCGGGCGCCCTCGGGTCGTCGGGCATGCGGGTCGCCCAGCCGCCAACGGTCGGGTCGTTGCCATTGAGGATCAGACGCACCGACTGGACCACGTTGCGGTAGGTCGGCAGCATCGGATGGTCGGTCTTCGCAACCATGTAGGTCGCCGTGCCGGGCAGGACAGCGTTGCAGTGCGGCACGGTGCCGTCGCCGGCATACTCCTCGGTGACGGCCAGGTGCCCGTCGGGCCCGAACGCGACCCCGGCGGGGGTCTTCAGCCCCGCGTACCCCTCGTAGTCGCCGAGGATGACGGACGTCCGGTCGTTGAAGAACGCGGTGTCGATCGAGCGGGCCCAGCCATAATACTTATTGAGCCGGGCCTCGTCGAAGTCGGCCTTGCCTCTCCAGAACTCGGGACGGCCGACGGCGTGCTCCGGGTCGCCCAGCGAGGGGAGCCGCGAGGCGTCCCAGGGCATGAGCTGGTACAGGCCGGACATCGTCGCGAAGACGCGGCTGAAGCCGCCCGTCGGCTCGAACGTCAGCTTGCGGAGCATCGGCAGCGACTCGTGGTCGCCGGAGATCGCCAGGGCGGCGGAGAAGCTTCCCGCGTTGGCCGGGCCGAGCAGGACCAGGTGCTTGACGATGCGCCGGACCACCTCCTGGCCGAGGTCGTCCTTGAGCAGTTGCAGCGCCCGCCGCGCGACCATCGCGCCCTGCGAGTGGGCGACGAGGTGGATCGGGTAGCCTTTCGAGCCGCCGCCCAGCTCCTTGATCCGATCGCGCAGGCCCCGGGCGGCGATCTCCAGGTCCTTGCGCCAGTCGACTCCGAAGGTGCTGGTCGTGTACCGCAGCGCCTCCAGGCCGAGCCGGAGCACGTCGTAGATGAGGGGCAGCCCCCCGGTCGAGATGATGCGCACATCGGGGTTGAGGTCCGCCTCGTGGCCGTCGTACGCCCCCAGGCGCAGGGCGCCGAAGCGGTTGGAGCCGTAGAGGCCCCGGGAGACCCAGATCAGGCCCAGGCCGCCGCGCCGGGTGTCGCTCAGCGAGCTGGCCAGGAAGCCGGGCACGATGATGACGGCGTCGGTGCTGAAGAAGGCGCGCGACTGGCTCGTCTCGCGGTCGGAGAGGACGCCGGGGGGCACCCCCGCGCCCTCGATCTCGTCCATGTACTCCTCGATCTGGTCGAGCATCTCGGGGGTCACGATGGAGTCGGGGTCCGCGTCGGCGGCCTCGGTCTGGAGGTCGTCGCGGATCGATCCGTGCAGGTATGCCTCGTCGAGCCGGCGGCCCTGGGTCTCAACAAGCAATCGGCGCCGGCGGTCTTCACTCGATTCCGCAGTTGACATGGTCAGTCCTCTCATCTTGAAGAGGCAGGAATACCTAAAGTCATCCGGGATCCATTCCCGCCGGGTAGGTGCGTCATCCCTCGCGGTCCGGCCCGGTTTCAGCTCGTCAACGCCCTGTCAAGGCTCGCCAGACCCGCCGGGCTGCGGAAGTAGGTCAGATGATCGCATTCGGTCTCCACCGGGACCAGCGGCGCCCGCCCGGGGCCGAGCTGCGTCATGCTCGCGATGGCGACCGCCACGTCGTTCGGCGAGCCGAGGAAGAACGGGTTGGCGACCCTGTAGAGCGCCTGGGTTCCGAAGATCCGCGCCATCAACCGGCTCACCGGCCCGCCGTCCTCGCGAGCCGCCGGGATGATGGACGTGTTGCCGGCCAGTATCGTGTAGGGGATGCCGGGATCGCCGTCCTGGCCCATCGCGGTCAGCGTCTCCGAGCCGGGCAGCATCTCGCGCAGCGTCACGCGCGGATCGCTCCCGGCGGCGACCAGGCCTCCCAGGACAGACGCCGCCCAGGGGGTGCCGGTCAGGCCGTTCAAGCCCAGGGCGAGGGCGGCCGTCGCCCAGTCCACGACGCGGGGCCAGGGCGAGCCCGCGTTAGGCGTCCCCAGCATCACCAGCCGGCGGGCGACCTTGTTCCCTCCCTCGCGCTCGATGAACCAGCGGGAGACGAGGCCGCCCATCGAGTGCGCCACGACGTCGAGCTGCTTGCCGTGCCCGGCCCCGAGGCCGACGGCCTTGAGCCGCTCGCCGAGCAGCCGCGCGTTCTCGGCGATCGTCGTGTTCAGATTCTCGTAGTCGAAGGTCAGGACCAGGTCGTACCGGTCCGCGAATCCGCCCCGCAGGGCGCTGGAGGCCATCTCGCGGGTGTCGCCGATGATCCCGTGCACGTAGAGCAGGATAGTCTTCGCCCCAGCGACGAGCTGCGCGACGCTCGCCACGTCCCGGGTGGACTCGACGACGCCGTCGGCCCCGACTTGGGCGGCGGCGAGGATCGGGTACGGGCTCGGGCTGCCCAGCCACGGGCCGACGATCTTCTGGAAGAAGATCCGGATCGAGCCGCCCAGGCTCTTCTTCCCGCCCGAGGTCGGATCGGGCAGGCGTTCCAGGATCAGCTCGGTAGAGCCGGCGGACGTGCGCTCGGCCCGGCCCAGGGGGAGGAAGAACTCGCCGTCGAATCCGACCGGCAGGACGTACTCGCCGTCCGCCAGGCCTCGAGGGACCTGGAGCTTCAACGGCGTCTCGGGGGTAACTTCCCGATGGGAATCGTCCCGGACGTCGGTCAGGATGAGGGCACTGAGCGTGGGATCGTTCCCGCGCGTGACGGCCAGGGGGAACGGCAGGCTGACCGTCGGGTCGTCGCGTAGCAGGCGCGGGAGGGCGAGGTTCCCCAGGTCGCGCGAGGCGGCGGGGGCGGGGCTCAGGCGGGCGCTCGCCTTGAGCGCCGGGTGGTCGAGCAGCCGGACGCCCCCGGCCAGGGCCACCGAGCGGCCCGGGGCGTTCGGGACCGGGGCGGCCTCCAGCGGGCGGACGGTCGTGAAGATCACCTGCGTGGCCCACCAGTCGTCGAGGTCCTCGCCCTCGGAGACGACCCCGATCTCGCGGGTCTGCAACCGGTCCATGAGCCGGTTCAGGCTCCCGCGCCGGGTGATCCCGCGCGTGGTCGACTTCGTCCCGGGCAGGTCGAGCGGCCCCTGCCGCATGAGGTGGGTGTTAAACTCCTTCGTGCAGACGATTAGCTTGAGAACATCCTTGTACTCGACGATACCCTGCTGCCAGACCTTGTCGGGCACCTTGGCCTCGACGAACTTGCCCTGGAACGCCTCGTACGACTCGCCCGGCCCGAGCCGCACGTAGCCGGCCTCGAGCAGCGGGCTGATGGCGAAGGTGTCGGTCAGGTCGAGCAGGCCGCAGTAGAGCACCCGGCCGTTATCGACCCCGGTAGCGAGGTCGTACCCGGTCTTGTTCACGAGCCGGAT
This sequence comes from Tautonia plasticadhaerens, assembly GCF_007752535.1. Lineage (GTDB taxonomy): Bacteria > Planctomycetota > Planctomycetia > Isosphaerales > Isosphaeraceae > Tautonia > Tautonia plasticadhaerens. Next base: position 6,603,830 of record NZ_CP036426.1, on the reverse strand, counting down.
CTTGAACCGGGGAGGCTGCCATTTGCCGTTCGTATCGAGCTGATACTCCAGCCGGATGGAGGGGCCGGGCAGCGGCTGGCCGTCGGCGTCCAGGAGTTCGAGGACGACGTCCTCGGGCTGGACCGAGGTGTTCGGGTTGCTCAGCTCGGAGGCGAGGATCCACTTGGCCATGTGCTCCAGGCGCTGGAAGGCCAACCGGGCAGTGGCCGGGGTCTGGCCCTCGATGCGGGCGACCAGGGGGCGGTCGCTCTCGGGGCTGGTGATGACGTAGCCGCCGCCCTCGGCCAGGAGGCGGAAGCGGGCGATCGCCCCGATGCCGGCCTCGCGGACGTAGAGCGAGGGCTGGGACCCGTCGCGGGCGGTCGCAAGCGCCTGGATCGCCAGCTTCGCGCCGTCGGAGTCCGGGAGCTCGAACACGACGCCGATCCTCGGCAGGGGCATCGCGGCGATCACCGCCTTGTACGCCTGCTCGGGGTCGAGGGCCTCGCCCCCCTCGACCACGCTGGATGTCGGCTCGACCCGGGAGAGGGTGACGCGCCTCAGCGCCTTCGAGGCGGTTCGGAGGTCGTCGTCCGGGACCCCGAAGGGGAACACTTCGAGCAGGGTTGGGTCGGTCGGGTCGACCGCCGGGAGGCCATGGACAGCGCCGCCGTCGATCCGCCACTGGCCGTCGCGCTGCGAGAGGGTGTAGAACGGCAGCGTCGGCCGGATGGCGCCGTCGAACAGCTCCAGGTCGAGGTTGCCGGCGGGGATCGATTCGATCTGCGGCGTCTGCCCGGGGACCCGGGAGCGCACGAGGGCCTCGGTGCGCGCGAACAGCTCGCGATAGGTGATCGGGCCGGTGATCGTCCGGAGGGCGTCGCCCAGGAAGTACGAGAACGTCCCGCGTGGCTCGACCCGGCCGTCGGGCCCTTCGGCGTGGTACTCGACGGCCTCCTCGTCGTCGCGGCAGGCCGCGAGCAGGACGTGCGCGCCCGCGGCCGACCAGCCCGAGTCGGCCCCGACGCCGCCGTCGGCCCCGCGCGAGAGGCGGTCGGCGTCCTGAACCGTCATGATGAAGGTGTCCAGCGGCCGCTCGCGGAGGTCGGTCTCCATGCGGCGGACGGCGGTCTGCTGGACGCGGAGGTCGCGGGTGCCGGAGCCCGAGTGGCAGCAGTCGAGGACGACGACGACGTGCCCGCCCGGCTTCGCGACCTGCTCGATCAGGTACGCCAGCTCCTTGTCAGCCAGGTCGTGATGGCCCGGGCCGTCCATCCGGGAGTCGTAGCAGACCAGCGTCTCGTCCAGCTTGTCCGGTTCGAGGTGCCAGAACTCCTTCGGGGCGCGCTCCTGGGAGCCGTGGCCGCTGTAGTAGAACAGGGCGACGTCCCCCTTCTTCGCCTGCCCGAGATGGCCCCGAAAGGCGTCGACGACGGCCTGGCGCGTCGCCTGGGCGTCCGTCAGGACGACGGGGGGGGCCAGCGTGAAGCCGGCGTCCTTGCGGTACCGCGCATCGAGGTACTCGCGTATCCGGGTGATGTCGTTGATGCACCCGTTGAGTCGGTGTCTCGGCTCGGGGTAGTTATCGATGCCGACGAGCAGGGCGTAGAGCGTGCGATTCATCGCGGACTCCCGAACGGTTCGGCTAGAGGGTCGAGGTCGTGACATTCCGGCCCGGGTTCATCCAGCGGCGGACCTCGTCCCGATGGCCGAGCGGGGCGTCGCCGTCGAGATACTTCCGGAACGCCTGGACGGCGAGGTCGTCGAGGTTGCGCCGGGCCGAGTCGCGGAGGGCCCGACCCAGGTAGTAGAAGGCCCCGGTGAGGCCCGCGTCCTGCGCGATGGCCTCCCGCAACTCGCCGATGGCGCGGTCGAGGTCGGTCCCCCGGTTCCGCTCATAGAGGACCCGCCCCAGGTGGTATCGGGCCTCGGCCCGGATACCCGACGTGGCCTCCTCGTGATCCCGGGCGTCCTCGAAGGCGTCGATGGCGGCGTCGCGGTCGTCGAGCGCCTCGTGGGCCAACCCGAGGTTCAGCAGGAATTCCGGCCGCCGTTGCTTCTCGATCAGGCGCTTGAGCCTCGGGACAAGCTCGGCGATCGGCCCGCGCTCGACCCGGCGCAAGGCCGTGAGGACCTCCCGCGAGGCCGACGAGCCGAACAGCGGCGCGTCCGTCTCGGTCTCGGAGATGACCACCGGATCGTCGGTCCGCTGCTTCGTGTTCGGGTCGGTCCAGGACACGAAGGCCTCCGCGAGCCAGGCCGAGGCCGTTGCGTGATCGGGGTCGAGCCGCCGGAGTGCCGACGTCAGGGCGTGCATGAGCCGGCCCTGGAGCTTCGGCGCGGTCGTGCCCGGTTCGGGGTCGGGCAGCAACTCCTCGACGACTGAACGCCCGGTGAAATCCACCCGGAGCGATTCGGAGTAGATGGTCGTTCGGCCGATCCCGAGGCTCAGGCCGCTCAGTTCCCGATACGAACCGAGGTCGCGGGCCGCGATGCGGGAGCGGACGTTCGACGGCGCGCACCGGCCACGCCGCAGGAGCTCCTCGTCCTCGGTGCTCGTGTGGGTCCATCCGGCATCGAGGATCGCGATCAGGTTCGGAGCGGAGGGGCCCGCGATCCGCGTCAGCTCCTCTACGTCGATGTCGTCGAAGAGGTCGGGACGCTGCCGGCTGTCGACGGAGATGATCCCGGGCCGGCCCTCGGAGTCGGTCGAGCCGACGCCCGAGAAGGCGAAGATGCACGGGGCCTCGCGCGCGGCCTCGGCCAGGGACCGGAACCCGGCCAGGATCGCGTCCCGGGTCGCGGCGGCGTCGGTCAGGATCGTCACGTCCTCCGGCCGGAAGCCCCAGCGGTCGACCAGGACGGCGTTCAGGGCATCCACATCGGCGACCGCCCCCCCGGGGTTGGGGACCTCGGGCGCGACATAGGCGTTGATCCCGACGAGCAGGGCCCTGCGCCGCGCGATCCCGCGGTCGACGAGCGTCCGGAGGTGGTCCAGGGCCGAGCGTTCCCAGGCGTTCTCGGGCGCCGCACGGGTCGCGATCGCCGCGTCCAGGGCTCGACGTGCGTCCTCCTCCCGATCCCGCTCGAGGTACGAGCAGGCCAGCGCGAGGCCGGCCTCACCCCCCTCCGGGGCGGTGGGGGGCACGCCTTCCAGCAGGGGGATGGCCAGGTCGGCGCGGCCCTGCTCCAGGTATGCCCGGCCGAGACCGTAGCGGAACCCGGAGAACGGGCAGGAGAGCGACCGGGTCTTCTGTTCGAGGTTTTCGACATGCCCGATCGTCATCCGGGCGAAACCCCGGTTGCGGCTGAAGCGGAACAACTCGGCGAAGTCGGGCAGGCCGCTGAAGAGGACCTGGTCCTCGTTGCCGATGACCTTCGGTGTCTGCCGCCGCACCGCCCGGGGGATGGCCTCGGCCGGCCCGGTCTGCACCGGCGGTGCCTCCGAGTCCGCCGGCTGGTAGCCCAGACGGCGCACTTCCTCGATGAGCCGATCGCGTAACTGACACGTCCGGAGTTCCCGGGCGGCACCCTGGCGGAGAACGCGGACCAGGGCCAGCGTGAAGACCCCATGCGGTTCGGGGACCTCGGCGTCGCCCGCCGTCTCGTAGGCCATCTCTCCGGGACTGGCGCCGAGGACCAGCGTGTAGCCACCATCCGCTGCGATCAGGTCCAGGTAGTTGTCGTTCGGGTGCGTGTCGATCAGAGCGATCGTCTGGGACGAGCGGATCGCCCTGAGGGCCGCGTGAATCTCAGCCCCCTTCAAGGCGTTAGCGCCGGTGTCCGGGTCGGTGTCGTGGGCGACCCAGTAGGTTTCATTCGTCCCCTCGTACCCGTGTCCTGCGAAGTAAACGACCACCACATCGTCCGGGTTGGACTCGCGGGCCATGTCGGCCAGGGCGGCCAGGATGCCGCTCCGGGTTGCGGCCGCGTCGGAGAGCAGCCGGACGTCGGCGGGGAGGAAGCCGAGGCGCTCGACGAGGACGTCGCTCAGGATCTTCAGGTCGTGCGTGGGGCCTCGAAGATTGAGGGAAGCCCGCTGGTATTCGGCGATCCCGATCAGCAGGGCCCGTTGTCGCGACCGCTCGACGGTCTCGATCCGCCGGCGCATCTCGCGGGCGCAATCGGCCCGGGGATCGGCCTCGTGACGGGACAGGAAATCGTCGAGCGCCGTGAGCACCTCGCCGAGGGGACGGCCGTCGTCGAGCAGGGCCAAGGTGCGGTGGAACCGGGCGTCGGCCGCGGCATCGAGGTCCTCGCCGGCGGCCTTCAGCGCCGCGTCGAAGGCCGCGAGGGCCCGGTCGCCCTCGCGGAGCGAGAGCCGGGCCAGGCCGTGCAGGATCGCGGCCCGCGGCATCGGCAAGTTGCTCTCGGCGGCCTTGTCGAAGGCCCACCTGAGCTGCTCGCTCGCGGATTCCAGCCGTCGCGGGTCGTGGAACAGCCGGCCCATGCCATCCAGCAGCCGGCCGATCTGGAAGTGCTCCTCGGCGCTCAGGTGGGCCGTCGTCGCCAGCACCAGGTCGCGGGCGAACTGCTCCATCCCCCGGATCGGGTGCTGCCGGTTCTCGCTATCCTTGCGGACGCGCTCGTCGACGTAGGTGAAGAGGTCGCCGACCCGCACCCGCCCGTCCCGCTCGGCCCCGCCCTTCAGGCCCTCGATGACGTGGAAGGTGAACAGCCCATGCCCGCCGCCCCAGCGCTCGTCCTCGAGCGACACTTCGCTGGCCTCGGCCGACATCAGCCACGCCTTGCCGCGCTTGGACTTGCCGACCTCGCTCAGGTGGCTGGCGAGGACCTGCGCGCTGGGTGCCACCAATTTGGTAGACCGATTCCGATTGCCCAGCGCCCCCGAGTGGCACGTGTCGGCGAGGATGACGACGCGCTCGGCCTTCAGCGTCTTCTCCACCGCGAAGTCGATCTCGCGCATCGGGACGGCCGTCGCCGCGATGTCGTCGGGGTCGGTGTCGTGCGTGACCAGGTAGACTTCGTCCAGCCCGTCCGGGTCGGGCGTCCCGTGGCAGGAGAAGTGGAGCAGGACGAGGTCCTGTCGCGCGGGTTTTCTTAAGAACGACCGCAGGGCCCGGGTGATCGCGGCGGTCGTCGCCTGCTCGTTGAGCAGCACTTTCATGTGCACGTCGTCGAGCCCGCCGTATGAGGGATTCTTCAGGAGCTTGGCCAGCTCATCCGCATCGCGATGGGCGAAGCGGAGATCCCACGGCGAGTGAGCGTGGGAGGAGATCCCTACGATCAACGCCCAGAGCTCGCGGTAGGCATAGTCGGAGCCTAGATCGTCGACCACCTCTACGTCACGAAGCCCGTGCTCTTGACCTGTCATCTTCGTCCTCGCCGCGGCCTATGCTCGCGATTATCCCCTGAATAAGCTCCAACGAGCATCCTGCAAACAGCTGACTAATCCTCAACCAAGCGTGATCCAAGGCTGGTCGAAGACGGGAAGCTCGAAAACCCCCTGGTTCTGGCGAACAATCGAGGTCCTTCACCCCCTCGACCGTTCGCCCCCAGGAGGTTTTCGAGTGAACGCCACTGTCCACCGCCAGTTGAACCGACGCAAGAGGCGAATCGCCCGCCGGATCGAGAACAAGCCGGGCGTCGAATCTCGTTGGCCGATGATGACCGCCTCCAATATCCGCTACCAGACCGCCGATCGGACTCGTGCGATCGCACCGGGCGGCATCGGGGCGATGCACCTCCTGGCACAGAGACTCGGGCTGGTCCGGGACATCGACAAGGACCTTCACCTGCTCAAGCGGCACCTGCCGTACTTCGAGAGCGACCACGTCCTGAACATCGCCTACAACCTCCTGGCGGGGGGCAGCCGCCTGGAGCACCTCGAAGTCCGGCGTAACGACGAGGTCTACCTCGACGCCCTGGGAGTCGAACGCATCCACGACCCGACCACCGCCGGCGACTCCTGCCGCCGCTTCGCCGGGGCCGACGTCGAGCGGCTGATGGACATCTTCAACGAGGCCCGGATCCGGGCCTGGAAGGAACAGCCCGAGGACTTCTTCGACGAGGCGTTCCTCGACGCCGACGGGACGATCGCCCCCACCGGCGGCTGGTGCAAGCAGGGGGTGGACATCTCGTACGAGGGGGTGTGGGGCTACCACCCGCTGGTCGTCTCGCTGGCCAACACCTCCGAGCCGCTGTTCCTGGTCAACCGCAGCGGCAACCGGCCCTCGCACGAACAGGCCGATGTCTACCTCGACAAGTCCGCAGCCCTCTGCCGACTGGCGGGGTTCCGCAAGATCACGTACCGGAGGGACACCGACTTCACTCAGACCAGACGTCTGGACCGGTGGGACCGGGACGGCATCCGGTTCCTCTTCGGGATCGCCGCCATGGCCAACCTCAAGGGCCTGGCCGAGAGGCTCCCCGACCTGCAATACAGCGAACTGGAGCGTCCGCCCGGGTACACGATCAAGACGGCACCTCGCCAGGCCAGGCAGCGGCACAAGGAGCGGATCGTCTCCGAGCGGCAGTACGACACGCTGAAGTTGATCGGCGAGGAGGTGGCCGAGTTCGAGTACCGCCCGGTCGCCTGCAAGAAGCCGTACCGGGTGGTCGTGCTCCGCAAGAAGCTGATCGTGGAGAAGGGGCAGTTGTGACTGTTCGAGCCGGACCGGTTCTTCTTCTACATCACCAACGACCGGACGACCCTGGCCTCCGAGATCGTGTTGCTGGCCAACGACCGGTGCGACCAGGAGAACCTGATCGCCCAGCTGAAGGGAGGCGTCAAGGCATTGGCGATGCCGGTGGGCGACCTGGTGAGCAACTGGGCGTACATGGTGATGGCGAGCCTGGCGTGGAGCCTGAAGGCGTGGAGCGCCCTGGTGCTGCCCGAGGGGGGCCGATGGTCGGAGAAGTACCGTGCCGAGAAGCGGGCGTTGCTGCGGATGGAGTTCTCGACGTTCTGCGTGGCGTTGATCCAGGTGCCCTGCCAGATCGTGAGGGCGGGCCGGCGGATCATCTACCGGCTGCTGTCGTGGAACCCGTGGCAGGGGGTGTTCCTGCGGCTGGTGGAGCGGCTGCACGGCGCCCGGTTGTGCTGAGGGCACGATGGCTTGAAGCCGGAGTCCGGATGCTCCGGTCCGTGTGGGCAGCGAACCGACGAGAGGCGGTGAGGTCACGGGAGAGCAAGAGCGAGAGGCGGCGGGAACCGGGCGGAAAAGCCCCGGCTCGGAGAGGTTCTGTCCACAGATCAGAGCCTCAATCTGCCGGACCACGGGTTCACATTACGCTTGTTTTCGGGCTAATTCGGCCTCTGGCCGAGTAGCCTCATTGTTGCTTGCGCAAAAGCAGAGTTGCGGCGTCCGCGCCGAGGTGGCGAGGTCGGAAACCAGAACCTCGCTTTTCAGTGGAGAGAGGAATGGGATATTATTAAAACTCACTTGATCATTAGAAGCCCTGACAAAACCTCTGGCGATGTTGGGAAAGCTGCGAGGCCACTCAGGTTTTGTCAGGGCTTCTTAGGTCGGCCTAACCTGTCCATCTACAGGCCTCGATTTCACCGAAACGGGGTTGGATAGACTGGCAAGCCGCCCAGCGGGCGGTAGGATGCGGGGATGCTTGATCGATGCGGCGGACCGAGCATCGTCGCGTGGCTACGCGCCGATCGAGCGGCTGAAGGTCGTCGTGATCCTCGGCGTCCGCCACGTGGGCCGCATTGGGGGGCTGCCGCCATGGACCGAGTCGAACGACGCCTGGCCCTGATCGTCGGGATCAATCAATACCGGAAGGTCCGTCCGCTTCAGACCGCCGTCGGCGACGCCCGGTGCCTGGCGAAGCTGCTACGGGTCCATCACGGATATTCCGTGGAGCTGCTCGACAAGGACGTGACCCTCGGGCGGCTCAGGTCCTGGCTTGTCGAGCGACTCCGGGACGCCCCCGAGGGCGGACGGCTCATGTTCTACTTCGCCGGCCATGGCTTCGCCGAGGACGGGGATCGCGGGCCGAACGGGTTCCTCGTGCCGGAGGACGGCGACCCGGACGACGTCTCGACCTTCCTGTCGATGGGGGAGTTGTACGAGGCCCTGATCGGCCTGCCGTGCTGGCACCTGCTGGCGGTCCTCGATTGCTGTTTCGCCGGCAGCTTTCGCTGGTCGGCGACGCGCGACCTGGTGCCCGCCCGTGGGGGCGTCCTGCACCGTGAGCGGTACGAACGGTTCCTGAGGTCACCGGCTTGGCAAGTCCTAACCTCCGCCTCGTACAACCAGCGGGCCCGCGACGTCGTCTCGCGACGCGTCTTCGGCGACCGCGGGTCCACGCCCGAAGGGCACTCGCCCTTCGCCGCCGCGCTGCTGGAGGGCCTCCGTGGCGCTGCCGACCAACGCCTCCTCACGCTGGCCGACGGCCGCCCGGTCAAGAGCGGCGTGATCACGGCGACGGACCTTTACCAGTACGTGCGCGACCGGGTTGAGCCGGAGTTCGCCGACGACGCCCTGCCTCAGACCCCCAACCTCTGGCTCTTGTCGGCCCGGCACGGCGTCGGGGAGTACGTCTTCGAGGCGCCTGGCTTCGACCCGAAATGCCTGGAGCCGGCGCCGCCGCTGAACGAGCAGGCCAATCCGTATCGCGGCCTGCGGCCCTACGAACCGGAGCACCGGGACCTGTTCTGCGGCCGCGAGGTGGCGACGGCCGAGCTGCTGGCCCAAGTGCTGGATTGGCCCCTGACGGCGGTCGTCGGGGCCTCGGGCACGGGCAAATCGAGCCTGGTGAAGGCTGGCCTGCTCCCCCAACTGGGCGACGCCGGCGGCTGGCACATCCTCGGCCCGATCCGCCCAGGCGCAGCTCCCCTGAAAGCCCTGGCCGCCGCCTTGGCTGGGGCCCCCGCGCCGATCGTCGCGGCGGTGGCCGAGTCCGGGGGCGGGGACGACCCCTTGGCCGAGGCGTTGGCGGGCGACCCGTTCACCGCGCCCGGCTCGATCCTGCTGTGCCTCGACCAGTGCGAGGAGTTGTTCGCGCCGCAGATCTCCGAGGAGGTCCGGGAGCGTTTCCTGCGCCGTTTGGCGCGCGCCCTGGAGCGGCACCCCGCGCGGTTGCGGGTCGTCCTGACGATCCTCTCCGACTATGAGAGGCGGCTCGTCGACTCGGAGGTACTGGGGCGGTACTGGCCAGAAGCGCGGTTCGAGGTCGCCACGCCCTTGCCCGAGGAATTGCGGCGGGTCATCATGGCCCCGGCCGCCGAGCGGGTCGTCTTCGTGCCCGAGGAATTGGTCGAGCGCCTGATCAACGAGTTCTACCAGAGCCCGGGCGTCCTCCCGCTCCTGTCGTTCACGCTCGACCAGCTTTACATGGATCGCATCCGCGCCGACGACGGCGACCGCGAGCTGAAGGTCGCTGACCTGGATAAATTGGGTGGGGTGCGCGGGGCGGTCAGCACGCGGGCCAACGACCTGTACCAGGACCTAGGCTGGGCCGAGCAGGCGACACTACGCCGCGTCGTGCTCCGCATGGTCGACGCCCGCGGCGTCGAGGTCACCCGACGCCGGGTCACTGCGGCGGACCTGGACTACGCCGACTCGGCCGAGGCCGCCCGAGCCCACTCGGTGGCCGACCTCCTGGTGGCGCAGCGCCTGGTCGTGCGGGACGAGGAGAAGGACACGGGCGGGCGTGGCGTCACGGTGTACGAGCCGGCGCACGACGCCCTGGTCCGCGGCTGGTATCGGCTCAATGACTGGATCAAGGACGCACAGGCCCGCGGCCCGATCCTCGACCTCCTGCCCCGGCTGACCGAGGCCGTCGGCGAGTGGGAGCGGCAGTCAGGGGAGGCCCGAGACCTCTATCTCTGGCACAACCACCCCCTGCTCGATCAGGCCCAGGCGATCGCGGCGGGGCCCGAGCCCTGGGTCAACGCGCGGGAGGCGGACTTCATCCGCCGCAGCGCCAACTTGCGCGAGCGGCAGGCCCGCCGCCGGCTCCGGATCGCGCTGGCTGTCATCGCCAGCCTGATCGTCCTGAGCACCGCGGCGCTGTGGCAGCGCAACCGGGCACGGCAACAGACCACGATCGCCATCCGCGAGGCGAGCGACGCCCGGTTCTCCCTGTCGAACAACCTGGCGGCCCGCGCCGAGGAGCAGCCCGATCGCCACCCCCAACGCAGCGCCCTGCTGGCGATGGAGGCTCTACGCGTGACCCTGGCCGCCGGGGAGCCGCGCGCCCCGGTCGCCGAGGAGGCCCTGCGTCGGGCCCTGGGGAACCTCGGCGGCCGGGCCCTCCGCGCCCACGCCTCAGGCCTCGGCACCGCGGCCTTCAGCCCCGACGGCCACTGGCTGGCCACCTCCTCGGCCGACGGCCGGACAGCCCGACTCTGGCGTCGCGCCGACGAGTTCTCCGCCGCCGACCCCATCGTCCTGGAGGTCCCCGAGACCTCGGTCGGTGACGTGACCTTCAGTCCTGAAGGGCGGTGGGTTGCCACGGGAGGGCGCGGCGCTCCCGTGCGGCTCTGGGACCTCGCTGGCATCAGGGACGCCCCCCCCGCGCCCGCGCCCGTGACCGGGACCCGGCCCGGCCAGGTCCTGGCCTTCAGCGCCGACGGCCGCCGGTTGGTCACCGCGGGCGAAGGCAGCTTCGTACCGGCCTTCGAGCTCTGGACACTGGGCCCGCGGGGGGTCGCCGCCGGGCCGGTCGTCCTGTCACACGACGTCAGAGCCGACTCGGCCGCCTTCAGCCCCGACGGGCGCTGGCTCGTGACCGTCAGTTGGAATGAGTTCCGCAGGAGGACGGCCCGGCTCTGGGAACTGGGGACCGACGGCGAGGCGCCCCGGGGGATTCCGCTCGAGCGACCCGGCGACGGGGTGAGCGACTGGCGGTTCGACCGCAACAGCCGCTGGCTCGTGCTCGCCGGCACCGGCGAGTTCGCCGCGCTGTATCCGCTGTTCGCCGAGGAGCCGGCATCCCGCCCCGTCGTCCTGCCGGGCCTCTACCTCGTAACACCCGGGTCCGGCTCGCAGCGTCGCGGGGTGATCGCCCTGAGCCCCGACGGCCACTGGCTGGTGACGGGGGGGGACCGATCGACGCGGCTCTGGGATCTGACGGCCGACGACCCGCTCAAGCCCGGTCCCACCAACCTGACGAGCAAGGCGGAGGACGCCCTGGTCGCGATCGAGCAGGCGGAATTCCGCCGCGACGGCCGCTGGCTGGCGCTGGTCGGCGGCGGTCGGCTCGAGCTCTGGGACGTCGATTCCGCCCCTCGCCCCTTCCGCGTCCTGAGGAGCGGCCCCGACGTCAGCCTCACCGTGTCGACGTTCAGCTCCACCACCGGGGCGGCCTTCAGCCCCGACGGCCGCTGGCTGGTTGAGTTCGGTCGCGATGCCATCACGGCCGTGCTCCACGACCTGGCCTCCGTCGCTGAGTCCCCCTCGGCTGGGAGGGACCTGTCACCGATCGAGCTGAAGGGCCTGGAGAGCGGCGTGGAATCGGCTGCCTTCAGTCCCGACGGCCGCTGGCTGGCCCTGCGAAGCCGCGACCCGGCGCTGCGCCTCTGGGACCTCGATGCCAAAGAGTTCGTCGCCTCGCCCGTCGCGCTGGGTCGCGTCCGGCCGCGGACCTCTTCGGAAGACCCGACGTTGCCGGTACGCGTCGGCTTCAGCGAGGACGGTCGCTGGCTCATCACATCCGACCGGGCCGAAGGGCCCCGGCTCTGGAATCTGGAGGCACGCCACATCGCCGCCGGGCCGGTCGCCTTCCCCGACGGCGCGGGAGGTCTGGTCGCCATGGAGTTCGGCCGGGGAGGCCGCTGGCTGGTGACCTCCGCCCGCGGCGGAGCGGTCACGCTCTGGGCGCTGGGGCGCGGGGGTCCGGCCGGTCCCCGGGTCGTCGGCCGGGCTCGCGGCCGGGGCGAGGTTGACCTCGACCCGCCGTTTCAAATCAGCCCGGATGGCCGCTGGCTCTTCGTGCGCCTCGATCCATCCGGGAGCCCCCGGCTCCATGACCTGGACGCGCTTGAATCGGCGAGTGTGTCCTACCCCCTCCCCAACCCTGGTGATTATCCCCCCTCTGCGATGTTCAGCAGCGACGGCCGGTTCCTGGTGACGAGTCGCTTGGAGGGTGTGCCGAGCCTGAACACGACACTGAACGTCCGCCGGTTCTGGAGCCTGACGGATCATGGGCCGGCCGGGGGTTGCATCATCCCGAGCGGGGGCCGGCCCGCCGAGGCCGTCGTCTTCAGCCCCGACGGGCGCTGGCTCGTCTCAAGCGGGGACGGCTCCCGGCCGGCCGACCTCTGGGACATGGGGACGACCGGCATCTCGCGGCCCGTAGCCAGCATCCCGGACGTCCGGGTCGGGCCCGGCGCCCTGATCTTCAGCCCGAACGGCCGCTGGCTGGCCAGCACCCGGGAATTCCGGAAGGTCGCCGAGCTCCGATCCCTTGACCCCGACGGCCGGCCCGGCCCGCCGATGACCCTGGTCCGCCTGAGCAATGACAACGACGACGACATCGACCGGCTGGTCTTCAGCCCTGACAGTCACTGGCTCGCCCTGGGGGGACGCCGCGCCGCCCGCGTCTGCGACCTCGCCGCTCGTGACATCCCCGCCGCCGTGGTCGAATTACCATCCGTTCGCTTCGGGAGCCAATTGAAGCCCGTCTTCAGCCCGGACGGCACGCGGCTGTATGTCGGCAGCGACCTGGCGGAGACGGCCCAGTTATGGGACATGAACGGCTTCGGTCGGATGTCCGTCCCCGTCGAGCTGCAGGGCGGGTCGGCCGACGCCGTGGCGTTCAGCCCCGACGGCCGTTGGCTGGGCACTTCCAGCGAATTCCGCCGGCCGGCGAAGCTCTGGCCCCTGCGGCTGGATGAACTCCTGTCCGTGGCCCGGGAAGCTACGGGGCGCGACCTTACCCGGGGCGAGTGGGTACAATACTTTGCCGGTCGCCCTTACCGCCCGACCCTCTCCGACCCGGTCCTCAGCGGCGGCGGGACCATGGGGACCGGGGCTGGGTGGAGGATCGCGACGATTTGGGTCGTCGCCTCGCTCTGGTTCCTGCACTGGCTGATCCTCGTGCCGTGGACCGAGGCCCTCGCCGTCTTGAAGAGGGGCGCCTGGATCTACGCCGTCCTGCTCGACCTCATCGCCTGGCTGGCCGCCGCGGTAACCGTCGGGCCGGCGCAAGCCCTACTGCTGGCTGCGGCCCTGCCGGGGCTCGCCCTCCTCGGCGGCTGGGTCCAGACTCTCAGCGGCTGGAGGCCGTCGGTGGCGAGTCTGGAGGGGGCGGCCCTCCGATGGCAACTGAGGATGCAATCGCTCGTGTCGCAGCTCGGAACCCCAGCCAGCACGACCCGGGGACGCTTCCTGAGGACGCGGCGTCTGCTCCGGTGCTTGCTCGGGCCAACCCCTGACGCCCTCCCGGCGCCCGGGGACGATCTGCCCCGAGTAGGTGGGCGGAGGGACCACCTAGTGTCCTGAGTCTGAAATCCGCTGGATAACCTTGCGCCACCTCCGGTCGCCCGGTAGAGTCTCCGCAAAGGAGATTCGACATGGCGCGACCGCTGGCCGTACTGACTCTGAGCGACGACGAGAGGCAGACCCTGACCACCTGGGCGAGCCGACCCAAGAGCACCCAGCGGCTCGCCAAGCGGGCCCGGATCGTCCTGGCCTGCGCCGAGGGCCTGGAGAACAAGCAGGTCGCCGCCCGGCTCCGCGTCTGCACGGCCACCGTCGGCACCTGGCGGCGGCGGTTCGTCGAGCGACGGTTGGAGGGCCTGGCCGACGAGCCGCGGCCCGGGGCCCCGCGCACGATCACCGACGCCGACGTCGAGCGGGTCGTCACCCGGACGCTGGAGACCAAGCCCAAGGACGCTACGCACTGGAGCACCCGCGGCCTGGCCAGGGAGGCCGGCCTGTCGCAGTCAACCGTCGGCCGCATCTGGCGGGCCTTCGGGCTGAAGCCGCACAAGGCCGAGACCTTCAAGCTCTCCACCGACCCGTTCTTCGTCGAGAAGGTCCGCGACGTGGTGGGCCTCTACATGAGCCCGCCGGAGCGGGCCATCGTGCCGTGCGTCGACGAGAAGAGCCAGGTGCAGGCATTGGACCGCACGCAGCCGCTGTTGCCGATGACGACGGGGCAGGCCGAGCGGCACACGCACGACTCCGCCCGCAACGAGACCACCTCGCTGTTCGCGGCGTTGAACGTCGCCACCGGCGAGGTCGTCGGCAAGTGCCACCGCCGGCACCGGCATCAGGAGTTCCTCAAGTTCCTCGACGAGATCGACGCCCGTGTGCCGAAGGGGCCGGGCGTGGAGATCCACCTGGTGCTGGACAACTACGCGACGCACAAGACGCCGGCGGTGAAGCGGTGGTTCCTGCGGCACCCGGAGTATCACCTCCACTTCACGCCGACGAGCAGTTCGTGGCTGAACCTGGTGGAGAGGTTCTTCGCCCAGATCACCGAGAAGCGCATCCGACGCGGGGTGTTCCGCAGCGTGGCGGCGTTGGAGGCGGCGATCCGGGAGTACCTGGAGCGCCACAACGCCTCGCCGAGGCCGTTCGTGTGGACCGCCGACGCCGATCTGATCCTCAAACGCATCAAGCGGGTTTGTGAACGGACTTCCGACTCAGGACACTAGTTCTACAGCAGCAGGAAATCGACATCTTTGTGCTTGATCCGCCACGTCTTGTCGTGCGACGCCTTGGCGATCGCGTTGCGTCGGATGTGGTACTCCATCAGGGTGATCGCCCGCTCCAACGACAGCTCCGGCTCGGCCAGCGCCGACCTCAGCAGGCGCACCGTGCGGTCCAACGTCAGCGACGGGGCCTTTTTTCCAGGCGCATGCGCGTCAAGGTGACGAACAGGTGGGCCAGGCCCACCAGCGTCATGTGGTGGTGCCAGCCGACCCACGAGCGCGTCTCGTACTGCGCCATCCCCAGGTAGCCCTTGCAGTCCTCGAAGAACTCCTCCACCCGGAACCGGCTGCACGCCACCAGGACCGGTAGTGCATCATCGGTTCTGTAAATTCGCCCGGTCTTGAAGCGGCGGGCCACCGCCGGTTCCCTTGGAAGGTGCCAACCAACCCGAGGGAGACGACCGACGATGACCCACCACGATCAGCCTACCGCCCTGGATCGGATCACGGAACTGCTCGCCGAGAACGGCTTCGACGGCCTGGCGTCCGCCGTCACCGTCCTGCTCAACGAGGTCATGAAGCTCGAACGCTCGAACGCCCTGGGGGCCCGGCCGTATGAGCGGTCCGAGGGCCGCACTGGGTATGCCAACGGCTTCAAGCCCCGGACGATCCACACCCGGATCGGGCCGCTGAGCGTCGAGGTCCCGCAGGCTCGTGGGATCGAGTTCTATCCCTCGACCCTGGAGAAAGGCATCCGCAGCGAGCGGGCTCTCAAGCTGGCCGTGGCCGAGATGTACGTGCCGGGCGTCTCGACGAGGAAGGTCGCCGCCATCACCGAGAAGCTCTGCGGCCTGGAGGTCACCAGCTCGCAGGTCAGCCGGGCCGCCCGGGCCCTCGACGAGGAGCTGGAGAAGTGGCGGGCCCGGCCGATCGGCGAGACGCCCTATTTGATCCTGGATGCCCGCGACGAGCACGTCCGCCACGGCGGCCAGGTCCGCTCCTGTGCCGTGCTCGTGGCCATCGGCATCGACGCCGAAGGCAGGCGGTCGATCCTCGGGGTGAGCGTCTCGCTGTCCGAGGCCGAGGCCCACTGGCGGGACTTCCTGGCCTCGCTCCAGGCCCGGGGCCTGCACGGGGTGAAGCTCGTGGTCAGCGACGCCCACGCCGGGCTCAAGCCGGCTTTGGCCGCCCGGCTCACCGGCGTACCCTGGCAGCGGTGCCAATTCCATCTCGTCGAGAATGCCATGGCCTTCGTGCCCAAGCCCGGGATGCGGAAGGCGGTCGTGGCCAGCATCCGGGCGGTCTTCGACGCCCCGGATCGGCCCGAGGCCGAGCGGCAGCTGGAGATCGCCGTGAAGAAGTACCGGGCGAGCGCCCCGAAGCTGGCCGAGTGGCTGGAGGCCAACATCCCCGAGGGGCTGGCGGTGTTCGCCCTGCCGCCGGGACATCGGCGTCGGCTGCGGACGATCAACATGCTGGAGCGGCTGAACAAGGAGCTGAAGCGGCGGACGAGGGTCGCCGGGCTGTTCCCCAACGAGGCGTCGGCGCTGCGACTGGTCAGCGCCGTGGCGATGGAGATCAGCGAGGAGTGGGAGACCAACCGCAAGTACCTGACGATGGAGCCGGAGTGACCCGCCGCCGAACCGGGAATTTACAGAAACGAGGTTGCACTACCGGAGCCCGAGATGTACCAGAACGCGGGGGAAAAAAGGCTAGGGTGGCAAAGCCCGATTGATGTTCGTTCCGGCATCGGTTACCCCTGGAGACGACACCGCATCCAGGAGCCTGCCATGCCGCGACGGAGTGCCCGGCCGAAGCCGGATCGGACGATCGAGCTGACCAGCTGCATCCGCGACTGCCCCGAGTGCGGTCGGAAGCTCTGGGCCGCCAACAAGCCGAGCCGGACGGTCGTCACCCCGGAGGGCCTCGTCCGATTGCGGCTGCAGGTCCGCAGCTGCCGCAATCCCGCGTGCTCCCGCCACAAGGCCTGCCTCCGGCCCGAGCAGGAGGGCCGCTTCGCCTTGCCCCAGCAGGAGTTCGGCCTCGACGTGATCGCCCTGGCCGGGCGGCTGCGGCATGGCGAGCGACGCAGCGTCCCGGAGATCCACGCCGAGCTGGTCCGTCGCGGCGTGCCGATCTGCGAGCGGAGCGTCGGCAACCTCGTGGACCGCTACGACGAGCTGCTCGCCCTGACCTGCGCCGACCCCAATCGGCTCCGGGCGGCCGTCACGCCGCAGGGCCGAGCGATCCTGGCCATCGATGGCCTGCAGCCGGACGTCGGCCACGAGGTCCTGTGGGTCATCCGCGAGGTGCTCTCCGGCGAGGTGCTCCTGGCCAGGAGCCTCCTCTCCTCGACGCAGGACGACCTGGCCGCGCTGCTCGTCGAGGTGGAGGGCGTCCTGGGGGACGTGCCGATCGCCGGCGTGGTGTCCGACGGCCAGACGTCGATCCGCAGGGCCGTGGCGAAAGCCCTGCCGGACGTGCCGCACCAGCTCTGCCACTTCCACACCGTCCGTACGCAATCGCGCACCGAGTCCGCTCGGCGTCGCCCCCTCCGGCTCGTTCCCCTCTCCACCTCCTGACCCGGTCGGGTCGGTGGGACCCGGACTGGCGGGCTCCGCCCTCAGCCGGCCGAGCGGGATCACGTGGCGGATCTCCAGCGAGTCCTCCCCCACGATGACGCGGTCGATGAGCAACTGCAAGATCCGCTGCCGCTCGGCCAACGTCGCCTCATCGAGCCGCGACCGCACCCGCTCGCAGAACGCCGTCAGGTCGGACCAGACCTCCTTGGCCGTCTGCCGCTCGGAGCGCAACCGTTGCTCCTGGTCGCGCTGCATCGACAGCAAATGCTTGCGCGAACTGATCTGTTCTCGACGCTGCTTGAGCTCGGCGAGATCGATCGCCTCGGCCTGGTAGGCGTCGAGCAGTCGTTGCCCCTCGCGGTCGAGCCGACGCAACTGGGCCTCCCACTTCTGGCCCGCCGCGCGGGCGTCGGCGTCGAGTGCGTCGGCCTGCCTGGCTCGCTCCTCGAACTGCGCGGCCAGCGTGGACGGGTCGTCGAGCAGCCGCTTGACGTGGTCCCAGACGGCCGCGTCGAGCTCCTCGGCCCGGGGCCGTGGCTGGGGGCAGGGATGCGCGCGGTCCCGGGCGAGGGTGTCCTTGCCGTGGCACATGTAGTAGCGGTGCTGGCGCCGCCCGCGGGCCCCGCTGGTGGTGACGCCGCACATGGCCAGGCCGCACGTCCGGCAGGTGAGCAGGCAGCGGAGCAGGTAGTCGTTGCGGGTGTTGTTGCGGAAGGAGAGGGCCGAGTTCCGGGCCAATTGTTCGCTCGCACTTTGATAAGTAATCCCGTCAACGATGGCCGGCACCGGGATGGGGATCCACTCCTAGCGCGGGCGATCCTTGCGGCACGTCGGCTGGCCCGCCCGGGGGCCGGCGGTCCGGGGCCTCCGCGGGGCGACGAGCACGTGCCGGTTGGCGTAGGCCGTGCCGGAATAAAGCGGGTCGGAGAGGACCCGATGCACGAGGCTGTTGGACCAGAGCCGCTTGCCGTTGCGGGGCCGCCAGGGCCCGGCGGCGAGCCGCTTGAGGATCTGGCGGACGGTCATCCGCTCGTCGATCAGCCAGCGGTAGACCATCCGGACGACCTCGGCCTCGACCTCCTCGATCTCCAGGTGCCCCGGCACGCCGTCCCGATTGGGCACGTAGCGGTAGCCGTAGGGGGCCTGGCCGGCGATCCAGTGGCCGGCGCGGGCCTTCTGGAGCTTGCCGCGGCGGAACCGCTCGCCGAGCACCGCCCGCTCGTACTCGGCGATCGCCCCCTGGATCTGGAGCAGGAGCTGGTCGTGTGGGTCGTCGGAGATGGGCCGCTCGATGAACTCGACGGCGCACGAGGCCTTGCGGAGCTCCTCGAGCAGGAGGACCTGGTAGGCGTAGCGGCGGGCCAGCCGGTCGGGGCTGTAGACGCCCAGGACGTCGAACTCGCCCTCGCGTGCGGCGTCGCGGAGGCGGTCGAGCGCGGGACGGTCGAGGCGCGCGCCCGAATAGCCCTCGTCGATGTAGACGTGATCGTCTTTGAGCTCGTGGCCGTGAGTGGCCGCCCAGCGGCGGAGGGCCTCGAGCTGGCTGTCAACGGTCTGGTCACGCCCCTGCTTGTCGGTCGAGACTCGGGCGTAGGTCGCCGCTTTCATGGGGTTCTCTCCGGTCCTGAGATGGGGTGTGGGACTGATCGGGCGGTGACGACCCGAGCAGGATCCCGAAGGCCTGCTCGAGTCGCCTTGGCCCGTCACGACGGGGGACGAAGGCGGAGTGGATGACCCAAGCCGGGGGTCGGGGCAGACGGGTTTGCCGGCGCATCGGTGTGACCTCCCGGGGGTCACAATGTCCGGTCTATTGCCCCTCGGGCCAGGATCGATTCGAGAGGTGGGGGATGAAGCGGCGGGTCGTGGACCTGAACGGAACGACAATGGTCGTCCGCAATGCACCGATTGCGTTCGGATGGTGCATTACCTCCGCGAAGCGGCCCTGCCGATCTACGAGGCCGACCGCCACGCCAAGGTGCAGCTCAAGAAGCGGGTGCGGGGCGTGCGGCCGATCGAGCGGAAGGTCGGAGGCCGCGACGACGCCGGGGCCGAAGCGGTCCGAGCTTACTGCGCGGCGGTGCGGTCGGCCCTGACCGACGACGGCCGGCCGCCGCTGGAGGCGTCGGGGCTGAAGCTCCACGGCCGGCTGGAGAAGGTCGCCGCGAGCCTCGATCGGGCGGCCGGGAGGGGGGGATCCCGAGGGAGCTGACGCGGCTGCGGGCGATCCTGGCCAAGGGCCTGGAGGCGACCTCCAACGCCTGGCCGGCGATCCGCGTGGCGTTCGGGTGGGTCCGCCGGTTCGCCGCGATCCTGGCGAACAAGGCCGGCCTGGACGCCGCGGGCGTGCGGCGTCGGTTCGACGGCCTGCTGGCGTCGCTGCGACGGCACGGCCACTTCGAGGGTGTCCTGGCGGCAGCGTGCGCCCACTTCGAGAAGGCGACGCGCAGCTACCGGCCGCATCTGTTCGCCTGCTACGACGTGGCGGGCCTGCCGCGGACGAACAACGACCTGGAGCAGTTCTTCGGCTCGTACCGCTATCACGAACGCCGCTGCAGCGGCCGCAAGGTCGCCAGCCCGGGGACGGTGGTCCGCGGCTCGGTCCGCCTGATTGCCGCGGCGGCGACGCGGGCGAGGGCCGTCGAGCCGGCCGACCTGGCCCCCGCGGACCTGGCCGCCTGGCGTGCCCTGCGGGCCTCGCTGGAACGCCGTCGAGCCGCCCGGACGCTCGGCCGCCGCTTCCGCCGCGACCCCGACTCCTATCTGCGATCCCTTGAAAATGCCCTGATCAATCCAGCTTTGCTGCCCTAGAAAAAGGGATCCCGCATCCCGATCCGGCCGACCCGCCGCGACGGCGTGCCAACCGCCGCCGCGGCCACGGGACCTTCGCCAACGACCGGCCGCCGATCGCCGGCGTGGTCGGGCGGCAGTCGGGTGAGTTCCGCTCGGAGGTGCTCGACCACGCCGACGGGGCGGAGTTGCAGGAGGTGATCGACTGCACGACGCTCGGGGGGACGGTGGTTAACACCGACGAGTGGAAGGGCTACTCCGGCTTGCCCGGGATGAGGCGGGTCCACCGGGCGGTGGACCACTCGGGGCCGAAGTCGGGCTGGGCGCGGGATGACGACGGGGACGGGGTGCGTGAGGTGCACTGCAACACGCAGGAGAGGATCTGGACGCACGTCCGGAACTTCCTGCGGCGGTTCTATGGCGTGAGCAAATGGTACCTGGCCCAGTACCAGGCGGTCTTCCAATGGGGGTACAACATCAAGTCCGTCACGGATGAGTTCCTGAGGATCCTGCTGGGGATACCCCCGAGCACGGATTCCGCCCCATGAGCCGATCAAGTTATCGGCCCTGCCTGAGAATGACCACGCCGCCCCTTGTTGACAGGAGGTGGTGTAAAAAGATACGGTTCTTCCGACGTAAGAAGCCCTGACAAAACCGGGTGAATCACATCACATCCTGGTGGAGGATACGGAAGCAGATGACACAGGCCGCCAGGGTCGTCCAGGCGTCCTGGATCACCCCCAGCCGGTCGTACCGCACCCGCATCCGCCGCAGGCCCTTGATCCAGCCGATCGTCCGCTCCACCACCCAGCGGACCTTGCCCAGCCCGCTGCCGTGCGGTGTCCGACGCTTGGCGATGTGCGGCTCGATGCCCATCCAACGCAGTAACGCCCTCGTCCCCTCGCTGTCGTAGCCCCGGTCGGCATACAGGTCATCCGGCAACTGCTTCGGCCTGCCCGGTTTGCCGGCGACGCTCGGGAAGTCGAGCACCAGCGGGATGATCTGGCGGTGGTCGCTCTCGTTGGCCCCGGCGGTGCGGATCGCCAGCGGCACTCCGGTGCGACTGACCATCACCGTGTGCTTCGTGCCCTTCCTGCTGCGGTCGACGGGGCTCGGGCCGGTCGCCTCGCCGCCGCCGGAGGCCCGCACCGTCACGCCGTCGACGACCACCGTGTCGGTCTCCAGCTTGCCAGCCTTGCGGAGCAGCCTCAGCAGGTCGGCATGGAGGCGGTCCCAGATGCCGGCCTCCTCCCAGGCCCGCAGCCGGCGATGGGCGGTGCGACCTGAGCAGCCGAGTTCCTGCGGGACATCCTCCCAGCGATTGCCGGTGGCCAGGACGAACCAGATGACACGCAGGGCGACCCGGTGCCCGATCGGCGGACGCCCGCCGTAGGGGCCGATGGCCGGTTCCGGCGGCAGGTGGTGGGCAACCAGATCGAAGAACTCGTCCGGCATGTGGGCGCTCGCCATGGTGGTGTCTCCTTCGGTTCGGAGGAAAACAGCACCAGGGCGCAAACTCCATGCCACACGGTTTTGTCAGGGCTTCTAATACTACTCCGTTAGCTTGGTCTTGGAGCGGGTGAGCCAGGGCCGGCAGTGCGCGCAGTCCGGCCGGCTGACCGGCGCCAGCAGCCGCTGCAACGCCCGGCGGATCGCCGGCACCGTGATCACCGGCGCTCGGCCTCCCCCTTTTTGCCCGGCCGGGATCGCCCCCGACGGGCTCGGCGTCGCTCCAGGGTGAGGAACCCGAAGGCCAACATCACCAGGCAGGCGTGATGGTGGAAGCCCCGCCACGAGCGGCCCTCGTGGTGGTCCAGCCCCAGTTCCTCCTTCATCTGCTGGTACCCGAGCTCCACCGGCCAGCGACTCCGCCACAGGCGCACCGCGCGGATCCGGCTGGTATCGGCCGGGAGGTTGCTGAAGGCGTACTTCAGCTTGCCGTCGGCCTGCTCCTCGATCAGCAGCCAGATCGGCTCCGCCCCGGCGCAATCGCCTGTCGCCCATCCCTGGCCCGGCCAAACGCGCAGCCAGGCGAATCGGCCCCACATCGGGCCCTTGGTCCCCTCCCGCCACGTCACCTTCCGGCGCGGCGTCCGCGCCGCCAGCTCCTTCAGGCCCACCGGCCGGGGCGAGCCCTCGGCCAGGCGACGCCGCTTCTGCGGCCGCCCGCCCGTCCCGGCCTTGGGCTCGTCCCACCTCGGCTCCTCGGTGAAGACCAGCATCTCGTCGGTCACGCCGACGACGTAGTGCAGGCCCCGCTCGGCCAGGCCGTCGCGGAACGGGCCCGAGACGCCGTAGCCGCTGTCGGCCACGACGAGCCCGCCCGGCAGCCCTTCGGCGCGGATGCGGTCGAGCAACTCCAGGGCGATCTGACCCTTGGTCAGCGACCGCCGCTCGGCCTCGGGCACCTTGGCCTTATCCAGTCGCTTCGGGTCGGCCAGCCAGCCCTCCGGGAGGTAGAGCCGCATGTTCAGCGGGTAGTGCCCCCTCGGGGCGACGTAGTGGACGCTGACGGCGCACTGGCAGTTGGCCTTCTTGCCCAGGGCGCCGCAGTACTGCCGCTGCACGCCGACGGAGTGCGTGCCCTGCTTGGGGAAGGTGGTGTCATCGATCACGAAGATGCCGGCCGGGTCGGCGAACTTCGCCGCCATCGTGGCCCGGTAGCGGCTCAGGACCGCTTGCTCGTCCCAGGTGCTCTGGCCGAGGAACTGCTGCAGGGCCTGGTCGGGGTCGGCGACGTCGAGCCCCTCCGACAGGGGGACGCGGGCGGCCATCGGCTCGACGCTCTTGCGGTCCCCGTCCTGGACCAGGCCGCGGAGGTAGACGCCGCACCAGGCGGCCTGGCGGGGCCGGTTGAAGTCGGCGCGGAAGGAGGCGGCATACGCGGCGAGGCGGTCGAGGACGTCGGGGTTTAAGTCGGGGGTGTAGGTCCGGTTCATACCCTCGGTACGAACCGCAGCAGTCGATCGTTCGTATGATTTAACGGAGTAGCACTAAGCGTCCATTGGGTTGAAAGATGGCGGACATGCTGGCCTCATCTGGAGTTGCGTAGAAGGGCTCCAGAGCGGAGGGCCAGCATGTCCACCAGCCTCCTGTACCACGCCTTCGGCGTCCGCGGCTACCAGTACATCCGCACCGTCTACGAGGCGGGGCGGGTCCGCTTCGCCATCCGCCAGCCCCGCAAGGCCTTGCGCTGCTCGGCCTGCGGCTCTCGCTCGCTCCGGCCCCGGGGGGCGGTCGAGAGGCTGTTCCGCGCCCTGCCCATCGGCGGCCGCCCGGTGACGATCGACTTCGCCGTGCCGCGCGTCGGCTGCTCCGATTGCGGGGCCATCCGCCAGGTCGCCGTCGGCTTCGCCGAGCCCCGACGCTCCTACACCAAGGCGTTCGAGCGCTATGCCCTGGACCTCTCGCGGCACATGACGATCCGGGCCGTGGCCGAGCACCTCGGCGTCAGCTGGGACGTCATCAAGGACATCCAGCGGCGCGACCTGCAGCGGCGGTTCGCCCGGCCGAAGCTCGGCCACCTGAGGCGGATCGCCATCGACGAGATCGCCGTCGGCAAGC
Organism: Tautonia plasticadhaerens; assembly: GCF_007752535.1. Classification (GTDB taxonomy): domain Bacteria; phylum Planctomycetota; class Planctomycetia; order Isosphaerales; family Isosphaeraceae; genus Tautonia; species Tautonia plasticadhaerens. The sequence continues at coordinate 6,580,340 of NZ_CP036426.1, read as the reverse complement.
GGCGACGCTTCCTGACCGTCGTGCTGGACCTGGGCAGCGGGGCGGTCGTCTTCGTCGGCGAGGGCAAGGGCAGCGACCCCTTGGAGCCCTTCTGGTGGCGGCTGCGTCGGACCAAGGCGAAGGTCGAGGCGGTGGCCATCGACATGTCGCCGGCCTACCGCCGCGCCGTGGCCGAGCACCTGCCCGGGGCGACAGTGGTCTTCGACCGCTTCCATGTCGTCAAGCTCTTCAACGAGCGGCTATCCGACCTGCGGCCGTCGCTGCACCGGCAGGCCACGGCCGAGAAGAAGGCGGTGCTCAAGGGCTCGCGGTGGCTGCTGCTGAAGAACCCGGAGAACCTGGACGCGCAGCGGGACGAGGCTGCCCGGCTGGCCGAGGCGCTGAGGCTCAATCGGCCGCTGGCGGTGGCCTACTTCCTCAAGGAGGACCTCCGGCGGTTCTGGGGCCAGCCGGGCAAGGCGATGGCCGACCGCTTCCTGGAGGGTTGGATCGGCCGGGCGCGGGCCTCGGGGGTCGCGATGCTGGGCAAGATGGCCGACACGCTGGAGGGGCACCGCGACGGCCTGCTGGCCTACTACGACCACCGGATCAGTACCGGGCAGCTGGAGGGGACCAACAACAAGATCAAGACGCTGAGCCGGCAGGCCTACGGCTTCCGCGACCGGGAGTTCTTCAAGCTGAAGCTCCTGGCGATCCACGAGGCCAGGTACGCGTTAGTCGGATGAGCCAAAGATACTGTACCGCACTTTTCAAAATTAAAATAGCTAGAGATTTGCAAATAGGAAATTTCTGATCTCAGCCTCTTCACCGAGCCTGGTCCCGCCATTTATGGATGGGGAACGTACCTCTCATTGCGATCATCACTGGAGTTCAATCCAGGAGCTACCTGGGCTCACGAGTCCGAGGCCTTACTGGCTCCAGCGGTCCGGCCAGCCCTGATCGCGCAATTCCCATACAGAGAATAAGTTACGTCAGATGCCATGGCGACGCCGGCACGCTGGTCGCACATGTTTAGACCGAACTGCGCCTGGTGTGAACGGAGGACGTCCAGGCCGAACCATCAATTGCATGAACGCAAACAAATGGATCTAATCCAATTGCTTGTTCCCCCTGGATCTCTTTGCGGTCTGTTTTCCCGGCACTTTCCGTTTCTGCGTGCTGTTTGCCTCCTTGCAATCGTCGCCACAGGCCACTTCGCCTTCATGCCTTTTGGTAGATCTGCCGTCTTCGGAAGCGAGTCTCAAACGGCCAACGATACCATCCCAGAATTCTTGCCAGCGACCGAAGTTGCGCGTCAGCGCACGAAGCGTGAGTAATGCCACGCTCTGGCTCACCCCCAATTTGTTTCTCGCCTGCCTGAACCTGTCTCCAAGCAAGGTCCTGGCCAGATCAGCCGTCGACCCAGGAAATTCCAAGAGCATCGATGCATCTTTTTGTGAGTAATTAAGGCGTCCGTGAGTTACATGCTCGTGCATCCGCTGGCGGATCTGGAGGATCGTCTCCTTTCCTGAAGATGTCGTGGCCTTGCTTTCCCAGCGACCGAGTCTTCCAAGTATGTCGTCGAATACGCTTTGGTCCTGATGGAATCGTTCTCTCAGCCCCGATAACCATTCGCTACGTTGCTGTGCTTCGTCCTCTGGAAGATCGGCAGCAGAGGCCCGCGCGAGATCGTCGATCACGCTGTCCGGGTCGACGAATTGCGAGTCCACGTGCCTGGCGAGAAACTCGGTGCTCCAATCCTCTCCCCCGGAGACGCCAACGAACCGAGTCATGGGGAAAGCTGTCCGGATACGTCCTAGTTCGCGATGCACCTGCTCCACGAAGGAATCGGGGCCCGGACCAACAATCCCTGCAAAATAACAGGAAAATCTCAACTCATTATTTATGTCATACATGCCAATTGTGCCGAGTGCCGCCCTCGGCGTGCCCCGCCCTGGCGGGGCCATCTCTGCGGACCCAATGGTCACAAGGATCGTCTTCACCGTGGCATCGACATCCGGGAGTTTGTAGCCTTGCTTCGGATCCGAGGCGAGGGCGATCGAGGCAACAACTTCGCTCAGACGCAATGCCATTCCACGCGAGAATATTCGCGCATGATTTTTTTCCATATCATCCTGGGTTTTCGACGCTCCGAAATCCGCGTACTTTGAGGAGATCATCTTGGCGAATCGTGGCGTCGAGCTCAGGATGATCGCCGCCCGCTCGTCCAGCGGGCAAATGATCGATCCGCCTGCCGAATTCTGGTAGATGTGACGCTCGAGGGGAATCTTTCCATAGGGGCACTCGAAGATCTTCAGGACTCGGCCCTTGCTGGTATAGTTGACCCCGCCACGCTCCATCGGCTCGCCCGACGTGTCGAATCGTTTCAGGGCTTCCTCAGTCGCGACGACACCCGCCTCATTCAGGGCCCTGAGGATCGCCTCCTCGTCGTCGAGCAAAGAGCCGGAGCCGGTTCCAACATCGAACTCGAATTGGACGATGCGAGTCGAACCCCTTCGGTCGACGATCTTGGCCCTCATGGCGTGAACCTCTTGCGAGCTTGTGTCGGACTACAGAAAACGGGTGACAAAATTCTTGGCGCGTTGCCGGCCCCCCGCTATGATGAGCCTGCCGGCGTCGAGGCCGGCTGACTAGCGACGTCCGAGAGCGTTTCTCATACTCAGCAAGGACCTCCAAGGTAAGCAGCAACGGCAAGCGGGCCCGCGAGGGAGCAGATGGCCCGCGGCATCCCCCTGCGCTCATTCCGCGAAGTCGCACCCAGTCCCTCCACCAGGCGACGCAAGCCATGTATCCGATGCCATGCTCCAGGCCCGCAGTAGCGGGTCTGTTTCGGGGTCCGCACCCCGGGGACAACCCTCCTCGTACGCCCACGATACCCGCCGGGCCAGCCCGTTCACAAGCGATCGAAGACGGCCGAGCAAGGGCAGTAGGTCCCCGCCTTATCCGGTCCTGGCACGCGGCTTTCTGTTCGGCTCCTGACCGGAGGGAGAAGGCCGGTCTCGAATGCAGACGACCGAGCAAGTGGGGACGCTTCGAACCGCCCCCGCCCATGGCGATCCACAGAGGAAGCCCAGGGCTCTCCCTGGCATCCGTTGCCGCTCGACACGTCAGTAGTCGGGCCTGTTCCTCGCACCGTCGCTTCCCCCGACGAGGATGAGCGGAGGACGAGCCCCGCTCGTTGACACGACCCACACCGCGTGGACGGGACCGTCGCACCGGTGACTGATGTCCATCACGACGCCTGCTCTGGTGAGTCGGACGGCCGCCCTCCCCGTCCTCCACGAGGCGGTCCCGTCTCGACGGACCATGACCGCTGCGTCCGTCCGCGGGCGTCGGCGAGCCACTTCCCGTGAAGCCTCCGACGAGGTCCGAGTCACCTCGAGGATCGTCGTCCGCCGCCGATCGCGGGCGGGAGGCCGCCCCACGGTTCTGTTTCGAAGGTACGCGCACTTCCGACGCCAGACTGGATCCCGGCGGCGTCGTCCGGTGCCTCATCACTGCCCCAGGATTGATCGAACGCGAAGGAGTTCATCGTGATTTTCCCCGAGATTTCCGCACTCCGCGAGGCCGCGGCGCGACTGGGCATGAGCCCCGGCGATGCGGAACGACGACTCGCTGAGGTCCGGCGATGGAACGCCCTGGTAATTGGTTTCCATCAGAATCGGGCCCACCGCCTGGCCCGCCACCTGTTCCTCCTCGGGGGGCCCTCCCCTGCCGACTTGATCGACCAGCAGCTTGAGCAGTTGCGGAGCCGCATCCTCCTTCTGGGAGGCCCGGCGGTCGCGGCCACGGCGACCGGCCTCCTGGAGGCCGGGAGGAGATTGCAGGACGCGACGCAAACGGCCTGGTTCGCCGAGTCCTCGGCCGGGGCTCGCCTCCGATGCAGGGACCGGCAGAACGGCCTCGTGCCCGATGCCGACTCGGAGACTATGTATCAGGAGCTCATCGTCCTCTCGATCGGCTTCCTCGGAGAGCTCGACGCCAACGTGTCCCGGGCCGTGGGCATCTTCGGAACCCTCGAGCATTTCCGCGCGCTGGGCAGCCTGCTCGACCAAGGGCTCAGGCCCCGGATCGCCCCCGACTCGGTCACGATCGATTGCGATCCCCTTCAGCCCTGTGCCGTCCCCGCCACGCAGCGATGGCTCGGGGACGTGATCGCCCTTTGCGAGGCCCGGTTGCCCTGGATCGGTTTGCCGACGGTCATCCTCGACCTCGAGGCCTGTCCCGATCGGCTGGGCCGAGGCCAGCCCTCCCGGGTCATCCGGACCATCCTCACGACCGTCGCGGTGGAACTCCTCCGCGACGGGGTCGTCCGGTCCGAGCAGGCGTCTCAACCTGCCGGTGAGGGGGGGCGGGACGCGATGGGTTCCCTGGCCGACACGTCGCAGGAGATCGCCGTCGTTCCGCCCCCGGAGAACATCGGAGGTGAGGGGGAGGCCGCCCGGGGAAGCCCCGACGAGGTGATTTCCAGGCCGCCCATCCCCGGTCCGGCTACCCCAGGGAAGGCCCGGGAGAAGCGCCGCCGGCTCTCCCAGGAAGAGACCGAGCAACGGGTCGGTCCGTATCTCGAAGCCCAGATTGGCCGCGGAAACTGGCCATCGATCCGGCAGGTCACACGCGCCACGGGCACCGCACAGGGGACGGTCCACAAGACGGCCGCATGGAGGACCTACACCGCGGAGAAGCAAGAGGTACAGCGGCTCCTTCCACGGACGAATCCTGAGGTCCCCACGGTCAGGATCACCCGGGAGATGAACGAGGCGCTCCGCACGGACGCCCCCGGCCCCGCGACGCTCTGCGAGTTGGATGACGAGCTCGATCACCATCTCCGGCGAACGAGCGGACGAGAGGCGTCGGGCCACCTCGGACTCCCGCTGGAGGAGCGGATCGAGATGAAGAAGCAGCTGCTCATCCGCGAGCTGGAGTCGAAGTACCTCGAGGAGAATCCCTCGCTCGAGCCCGAGTACCGCTCGATGAGCAGGGAGGTCCAGTTCGAATACCTCCTCGTATATCAGGACCACAAGCGGGATTTCGACGAGTCGAACCTCGAGGAAGGCCGCCGCACCCGGGGTCATCGACGAGGTCGAGTGGATCCCGAGAAGTGAACAGCACCTCCCCCGGTTCGAACGGCCGAATGTTCGAGGGCCGTCGTCGCGACGGCCGACATCAACGGAGGAGATCATGAGCCAGTACCGCAGCGTCTCCGACGCGGCCCGGGAACTCGGCGGGCGCCTCGGCGTCGCCATCCGGCCGAGAGACATCACGGACCTCTACTACCTGCGTCGGCTGCCGACGGAGCAGTGCCCCGTCGTGAGCGGACGCAGGCTGATCCCGGAGGATCACCTCCCCCTGATCGCGCAGGCCCTGCGCGATCGGGGGCGGATCGCCGGGATCCCGGGGGTGACGCATCACGGAGACCCCGCCCGCAATTGAGGCACGGCCGGGGCCGCCCCAGGCACCGGCCCGCTCCCCCGGCCTGAGGGCCGATCCCGCCCGGATCACGCCCCTCGAGCCGGACCGCATCGAGACGCCGATGGCGATGTCGCCATCGCCCAGAGAAAACGACCGAGGAGGGCGACGATGCCCAACGAGATGATCCGATTCCGAGGGAACGCGACCGAGTTAGATCAGATCTGCCGCATAGGGCAGATCCTCGAGAGGAGCGGGTTCTTCAACGACATCCGGGACGTCGACCAGGCCGTGGTGAAGTGCCTGGCCGGACTCGAGCTCGGCGTCGGGCCGATGGCCTCGATGGCCGGCATCCACGTCATCCGCGGCAAGGTGGTCCTCAGTGCCAACCTGATGGCCACCTGCATCCGCCGACACCCCGATTACGACTTTCGTGTGCGCGAGCACACCGATTCGGTTTGTACCATCGAGTTCCTCCGCCGCGGGGAGCCGATCGGGGCCTCGACGTTCACCATGGAGGACGCCCGCCGCGCAGGTCTGGCCGGCGGCGAGAACTGGCGGAAGTACCCGCGGAACATGCTCTTCGCCCGCGCCCTCTCCAGCGGGGCGAAGTGGCACTGCCCCGACGTCTTCGCCGGGCCGGCCTACCTCCCCGACGAGCTCGACGCCGTCGTTGACGGCGAGACGGGAGAACTCGTCTCCGTCGCGAGCCCGCCCGCGATGCCGGTCGGGGCGGCAATGGCACGGGCGCTGGAGGAGCTCCTCCGGCGGAAGGGGGCCGATCGCGACCGGCTCCTGGACCACTACGGGGTCGGCGACCTGGCCCAGCTGGGCGCCGACCGCTACCGGGACGCCGTCCGGGCCCTGGAGGCCCGGCCGGACGTCCAGACCGACCCGGCGGGCAGCGTGCCCGTCGCCGACCACTTCGACCAGGACGAGGACTGATTCCCATGTACGCAGAAGGACTCTACAGGGGCAAGGTCGTGAGCTGGGGCTGGACCGAGTCGAGCAACGGCCACGACCTCTTCCAGATGACGTTCTCCGTCACCGGCCGGGTCGACCGGAACGACCCTGACGGCCCGGCGGAGCCCGGCGAGCCCGGCCAGCGCCGCTGGAGCCTCACCCTCAGCAGCGAACAGAACGCGAAGTGGCTGGCCTCCAACGTCGAGTCGCTCGGCTACGACCGGCAGGACTTCGCCGGCCTCGACCCCGAGCAGGAGGGGGCCTTCAACTTCGAGGGCGTCGAGCTCCTGGCCACCTGCAAGCACGAGGAGTACCAGGGCTCTCCGCGCGAGAAGTGGATGCTCTTCGTGCCCCGCAGGTCGGTCCCGCTGTCGCGCGACCGGGTCAGGTCGATCGACGATCGCTACGGACACGTCTTCGCGGACAGGGACGCCCGCCGGGCGGCGAGGTCCGCCTCCTCCCCGCCCACCGCCCTCGCGTCGGCCGCGACGGGCGACGACCTCCCCTTCTGAACCGGCACCCGTAGACACCCACGATGCGACACCTCAAGCGGTTGCTCGCGAGGCTGGAGGGGGTCACCCGGACCCCCTCGGGCTTCCAGGCCCACTGCCCCTGCCCCGGCCACGACGGCCGGGGCGATGGGCTGGTGGGCGACCGGACCCCCTCGCTCAGCGTCGGCCTGGGCGACAACGGCCGGCTCCTGCTCCATTGCCACGGCGGCTGCAAGGCCGACGCGGTCCTGGAGGGGATTGGCCTCGGCTTCGACGACCTCTACCCGGATGACGATGCGACGGAGGACGCCGACGACTCCGGGGACGGGCCCGGGCCGGCCCTGGCCGTCGCCCGCCCCGCGCCGATCGACGCCGATCCGGCGGAGCTCGACCTTCGCGACCGGGTCTACCGGGACCTGCTCGAGCGGCTTCCCCTCGCCGACCGGCACCGCGACGCCCTCCGCGCCCGCGGCCTGACCGACGAGCGGATCGACCGCAACGCCTATCGCTCGCTGAGCTTCTTCCAGGCCCGGCAGGAGGCCCTCGGTCCGCTGCGGGACCGGTTCGGAGAGGAGCTGCTCCGGGTGCCCGGCTTCCGGCAGGGCCGCTCGGGCATCGGGCTCGCCGCCCTGCCCAACGGCCTGCTCATCCCGGTCCGCGACGCGGCCGGCCGGGTCGTGGCCCTGAAGATCCGCCGCGACGATGCGGCGGGGGGGCCGAGGTACCTCAGCTTCTCGGGCGGCGACGGCCCCAGCAGCGGCGCCCCGCCGCACGTGCCCCCGGGCGTGGGCCCGGCCCCGGTCATCCGCCTGACCGAGGGGGAGCTGAAGGCCGACGTCGCCTCCGCCAGGGACGGGCTGCCCACCATCTCCGTGCCCGGCGTCACCGCCTGGGCGGCGGGGATCCCGCTCCTGCGGGAGCTGGGCGCGGAGACGGTGCGGCTGGCCTTCGACGCCGACGCCCGCACCAAGCCCGGCGTGGCCCGGCAGCTGCTCGACTGCGCCACGGCGCTGGCCTCCGAGGAGTTCCTGGTCGAGCTGGAGCGCTGGCCGGCGGAGGCCGGCAAGGGGATCGACGACGTCCTGGCCGCCGGCGGCGGGACCGAGGTGCTCGCGGGGGCGGCGGCGATGGAGGCGATCCGGGAGCTCGTCCCCGGGGACCCGCCGGCTCCCGACCCGGTGACGGCGTCCGGGGACGAGGAAGGCCTCGCGGCCGATTCCCCGGCCAGCGGCACGCTCGAGGTGGTCGCCACCACGGATCCGGCCCCGGCCGGGGATCCGATCACGGTCCGGATCCCCGGCCCCCGCCGCTCCTTCCCCCTGGAGGTCTTCCCGGGGATCGTCGCCCGCTCCGCCGCGAGGCTGGCCGGGGCGATCGGCTGCCCGCACGACTTCGTGGCGATGGCCCTGCTCACGGTCGCCGCCGCGGCGATCGGCCTCAGCCGCGTCCTGGCCCTCAGCCGGAACTGGTCCGAGTCGCCGGGGCTCTACGGCTGCATCATCGGCAACCCCGGCACGGCCAAGTCGCCGGCCATCGCCTCGGGCGTCCGGGTCGTCTACCGCCTCCAGCGGCGGCTGGACCAGCAGCACCAGCGGGACCTGGAGGCGTACGAGGTCGCCCTGGCCGAGTACGAGGAGGCGATCCGGGCCCGCAAGGGCCGATCGCGCGGCAGGGACGCGGGCGACGACTCCCGGGGCGAATCGCCCCCGAAGCCGACCCGCCCCCAGCCGGCCCGGATCATCACCTCCGACGCGACGGTCGAGTCCCTGGCGCCGATCCTGAAGCAGAATCCGCGCGGCCTGCTGATGCACCGCGACGAGCTCCCCGGCTGGGTCCGCTCCATGGACCAGTACCGCGGCGGCAAGGGCAGCGACCGCCAGTTCTACCTCTCGGCCTGGTCGGGCCAGGACGTGATCGTCGACCGCAAGGGCGACGGGACGCGATCGCTCTACGTGCCGGAGCCGTCCCTCTCCGTGCTCGGGTCGATCCAGCCGGACATGCTCGGCGAGCTGGCCGACGCCCGGTCGCGGCAGGACGGGTTCCTCGACCGCCTGCTCTTCTGCTACCCGGAGACCTCCGTCGGCCAGCCCTGGCCCGACGGCCGGCTCCCCCGGGCGGTGATCGAGGGCTGGGACCGGACCGTGCGCCGGCTCTACCGGCTCCGCCAGCGCGAGGCGGACGACGGGACCCTCCGGCCCCGGGTCGTCCGGCCGAGCCCCGAGGCCCTGGACGTGCTACGGGCGTGGTGGGACGGGCACCTGGCGGAGATGCAGGCCCCGGGGTTCGACCGCGAGCTGCTGGCCGGGCCGTACTCCAAGTTCCGGGCGCACGTCTGCCGGCTCGCCCTGGTGATCCACTGCCTGCGGCACGTCTGCGACGGGGCGGACGGGCGGGTGCTCGACGCCGAGAGCGCCCGGCGGGCGACCGTGCTGGCCGACTACTTCAAGGAGCAGTGCCTCCGCGTCCACTGCCGGCTGCGGGTGGCGCGGGAGGACGCCCGGGCCGAGGCGATCCTCGGATGGGTCCGCCGGCACGGCGGGAAGTGCTCGGTGCGGGACCTCTGCCGCCAGCAGGTGGCCGGGATCAAGAAGGCCTCCGCGGCCAAGAAGGCCCTCAGGGACCTGGAGGACCGCGGGATGGGGCGCTGCACCGTCCACTACTCGGGCAAGAAGGAATCGATCGCCTTCGAGATGCACCAGGATGTCGGGCGGGCCGAGGAGGCCGCCTGACAACCTTTCCTGACGCAAGCGTCGACTCTGCAGAGAGTTAAGGCGGTACCGGCCAGGTTGTCGGTTGTCGGGTCGAGGGATGGGTGGAGTCCGACCTCCGTCCGCGTCCCCGATCGGCGTCCGGAGATGAGCTCGACGGCCCGACAACCGACAACCTCCGAGCCGGTGACACAAGTCGTTTCTGATATTCGGCCTGCGCCGCGGGAGCCGCCCCGACAACCCGGCCCAGCGACCCGACAACCTGCATCACGGGCGACGGGCATCGCCCGGACGCCCCGTTCCATGACCGGAGAATCACATCGATGATCGCCCCGCACCGGCTCGCCCACGTGACCATCGGCGAGCGGACGTTCCCCTGCGAGCGTCCCTGGGACGCCCGCCCCCTCGAGTTGCGGCCGCGGTGCCCCTACATCGCGTTCGACACCGAGACCACCGTCGTCGACCTGCGGCGGGAGGTCCCGCAGCTCGTCCTGGCCTCCTTCTGCTCGGGCCGCCGGCAGGGACTGCTCCATCCCGACCAGATCGGGCCCTTCATCCTCGCGCACCGGGAGGCCCGCCTCATCGCCCACAACGCCGCGTTCGACTTCTGGGTGGTCGATCGCCATCTCCGCGAACGGGCCGAGGAGGAGGCCCTGCGGTCCTGGTGGAACCTCTGCGACCGGGGACGCCTGCACTGCTCGATGACGCTGGACATGCTCATCCGGCTGGCCGAGGGCCGCCCCGGGAAGGGGGGCGGCGACCGGATCGAGCCGCGCAACCTCGCGGAGGTCGCAGCCGAGGTCACGTCGCTGCGAATCACCAAGGAGGACACAGCTCGAACGAGCTTCGGGGAGATCCTCGGGGCCAACTGGGAGGGGATCGACCAGCGGTTCCTCGACTACGCCGTCCGGGACGCGATCGTCACCTACCCGACCTACCTGTCCCTGTCGGCGACGGCCGAGCGGCTCATGCGGGGGCACGGCTACGCGCCGGACGACCCGGGCGACGAGCGGTCCTCCATCCGGCCGGACGCCGTGCGCTCCTTCGGCCTGCTGAGCGAGGCCGTCCAGGTGAAAGGGGCCATCGCCCTGGCCGCGATCACCCGCAACGGCATCGACCTGGACGCCGGGCGGGTCGCCCGGCTGGAGGCGGAGTACCGGGGCCAGCTCGACACCCTCCACGAGCAACTGGCCCGCGACTACCCGGGCCTCTTCCATGCGGATCGCGAGGGCCGGCCGAGGATAGGCGGGAAGATGGGCCTCCCGTCGGTCAACCAGAAGGGCCTCCGGGAGCACCTGATCCGGGCAGCCCGGCAGGCCGAGTCGGCCCGGGGCCGGGCGATCGAGATCCCGTTGACCGACCGGGGCAAGCAGGTCTCGACGGCGGCGGCCGCCTGGGCTGAACACGCCGAGGACCACCCCCTCTTCGCGACCTGGGCCCATCGCGAGCAGCTCAGGAAGATGCTCGAGTTCTTCGGCCGCCTCGGGGCCGGGCGGGTCCACCCGCGCTACGACGTGCTCAAGCGGACCGGCCGGACGAGCTGCTCGGACCCCAACGTCCAGAACCTCCCCCGCAAGGGGGGCGTCCGCGAGCTGTTCCTCGCCGGCCCGGGCCGCCTCCTGCTGATGTCCGATTACGCCGCGGTCGAGTTGCGGACGCTCGCCGCGACCTGCCTGGCCCGCTACGGCTCCTCCCGGCTCGCCGAGACGATCCGCGCCGGGATCGACCCCCACTGCTACACGGCCGCCATGCTGCTCGGCCTGCCGCTGGAACGCTTCATGGCGCTGGCCGACGCGGACGACGAGGTCGAGCTCGACGGCCGCCGCCAGGTCGTCCGGGGCCATCACTTCCGCCGGCACCGCCAGGATGCGAAGGCGGTGAACTTCGGCGTCCCCGGCGGGTTGGGGGCCCGGGGCCTGGTCGACTACGCCCGCGCCAGCTACGGCGTGGAGCTGACCGTCGAGCAGGCCGAGGCCTTCCGCTCCCGGCTCATCCGCGAGGTGTATCCCGAGCTGGAGCGCTACCTGGCCGACGAGACGATGGCGGCCCTGGCCCGCAACCTCGGCACCCGCGAGGAGGAGTGCTGGGAGGCCCTCGACCGCGGCGGCCGCCGCGAGCCGAGCCTGCTCCGCGGCGTCGAGAACCTGGTCAAGGGCCGCACGCAGAAGCGAGACGGTACGCCCTACAACGAGCGCTGGGTCAGCGACGTCTGGGAGACGCTCGCCGACCTGGACCGTGGCGGCGATCCCGGCCTCTCCCGGCTCCTCGCCGACCGCCAGGCCGGGCCCAGGCTGCACCGGCGGCTCTTCGGCCGTCCGGCGGTCACGCTGACCGGCCGGATCCGCGGCGGCTGCTCCTACACCGAGGCGTGCAATGCCCCGTTCCAGGGCCTCGCCGCCGACGGGGCAAAGTGGGGGCTCTGGGGCCTGCTGAAGGCGGGCTACCGGACGGTGGCGTTCATCCACGACGAGGTGCTGGTGACGCTGCCCGACGAGGGGGGCCACGTCGCCGAGGCGGAGATCCGTCGGGTCGAGTCGGTGCTCCGCGACGCCATGGCCTCGGTGCTCGTCGGCGACATCTCCATCGCCTGCGAGTCGTCACTGGCCGACCGCTGGACCAAGGAGGCCGGGATGGTCGTCGTCGACGGCAAGGCCCGTCCCCTACCTGCTCCCGCCGTGGCCGGCGAGGCCCCGCAGACGTCCGCGGAGCCCTCCGCGGCGTGACCGCGACATCCTGTCGCCGGCCGCCGTTCCCCTCCATCGACCCGGGGATGGTACCGACCTCGATCGGGCCGATCCCCGGCCGACATGCCCCACGATCCTTCATCACCGAGGAACCGACCATGCCGACCCTCTATCTTGACCGGACCTTCGAGCTGTCCCCGGACGGGGACACGCCGACGGTCGTCTGCGAGCCCCGCAGGAGCGTCTCCAGGGGGTGGTGCGCCCGCATCACCCTCGACCCCGTCGACCCCTACGGCCTCTGGCGTCGCGTCTACCTCGAGAGCTGGACCGCCCGGCAACCGGAGCGCCTGGTCGAGCTCCGCGTCTTCGAGGGCCTGGGGCCGGGCATCTACGAGGCGAACAGCACGAGGACCTCGAAGAAGTCCCGGTCGGTCTACTTCCGGGTGGGGCCCGCCGGGGACATCACGATCCTCGGGACCGATGGCCAGCAGGACGTGGTGATCGCCCAGCTCAACGGGATGACCGCCGGGGAACTGGAGGCGGCCCGTGCCTCCAGCCCCGGCCCGGACGGCCTCCCCCGGCTGCAGGGCACCCCCAAGCAGGTCGCGCAGGCCCTGATCTACCGGGGATATGTCCTCGACTTCGTCATGAAGGCGGGCGATCCCAGGCTGGTCGATCGCGTCCTGGCGATCCGGGACGCCTCCTGGTTCTTCGCCGGGATCAACAGGACGATCGACGCGCTGCGTCACGAATTGCTTGGCCGTGGACCGGAGGTACCTCCGCGAAACACGAGCCTGATGGATCTAAGGGGATTGAAAGGACAAAACTCTTCCGTATCCTGAGACCTTCGCACCAGGAGATCAAGGAGATACGCAGATGCGGCCCAGCCCCGAGATGATCCCCGTCCTCATCGATGCCGCCAAGGCCCTCAAGGGCAGTCCGAAGCGAGTCTTCATGGCCAAGACCGTCGCAGCGATGGGGCGGGGTGGACAACGCTGGGCCCAGGAGCATCTCGGCTGGTGCCGGGAGACCATCCGCAAGGGCACGCACGAACTCCGCTCGGGCATGACCTGCGTGGACGCCTTCTCGGCCCGCCGTCGCAAGCCCGCCGAGGAGCACTTGCCCCGACTCCTCGATGACATCCGCAGCATCGCCGACGGGCAGAGCCAGGCCGACCCCAAGTTCCAGACCAAGGGGCTCTTCACCCGGATCAGTGCCGCCGAGGTCCGACGCCAGTTGATCGCCACGAAGGGCTACACCGACGAGGAGTTGCCCACCCAGCAGACCATCAACACCAAGCTGAACCTGCTGGGCTATCGCCTCTCCAGGGTGGCCAAGTGCCGCCCCCAAAAAGAGTCCCGCAGACCGATGCCATCTTCGATCAACTGAAGGCGGTCAACCCCGAGGCGGATCGGGCCAGGGGCACCCTGCGGCTCTCGATCGACGCCAAGGCGACGGTGCATGTCGGCCCCTTCTCACGGCGGGGCCGGAGCCGGACCGGCACGAAGGCGGCGGATCACGACTTCAAGCCCGTGGCGACGCTGACCCCCTTCGGCATCTTCCTGCCCGAGCACGACGACCTGTGGCTGTACATGGCCCGGTCGAAGGTCACCAGCGACTTCATCGCCGATCGCCTGGAGCAATGGTGGGAGGGCGTCCGCCTGCGGTTCCTGCGGGTCAAGACGCTGGTGATCAACCTGGACAACGGCCCGGAGAACCACAGCCGGCGGAGCCAGTTCCTCAAGCGGATCGTGGCCTTCGCCCGCAAGTATCGCCTGGTGGTGCAGTTGGCGTACTACCCGCCGTACCACAGCAAGTACAACCCGATCGAGCGGTGCTGGGGCGTGCTGGAGATGCACTGGAACGGGTCGCTGCTGGACTCGGTGGAGGCGGTGTTGGGATTCGCCCGATCGATGACCTGGAAGCGGAAGCACCCGGTGGTCAGCCTGGTGGAGACGACCTACGCCAAGGGGGTCAGGCTGAAGCCCGAGGAGATGGAGGCGTTGGAGGCCGAGGTGATCCGCCTGCCGTCGCTTGAGAAGTGGTTCGTGAAGATCCCTCGTAAGCGAGGCAGGCCACGGAAGACGTAGCTTCTTTCTGGTGCCTAACCCGATCGGAGGCCCTCCATGGCCGGTCGGAAACCACCGATGCGGAGGGCTCCAGCCCTCCGTCGGCACGGAGGGCAACCGCGCATCCCGCCGGCCCCATCGCGGACTGGCCGCATCCCGCAACGACGATCAGGGAGACGCAACGGAGCGGCCCGTCGTGCCCCACCGACTCCTCGACGAGCAGTCGAGGGTCGAGTCATCAGGACCTGTTCCAGGGACCGACACGGGGGCGGGGCGAGGGCCCTGCGGGCCGGGAGGTCGCCGGCCCGTCGCGCGACTCCGGGTCGACGAGCTTGGACAATGTCGGCGAGGATCCGCGATACCCCGGCCGGAAGCGGCGACCGAGGCATCTCGTCATCCGGTACACGAGCAAAGGATCGATCCCGACGCCGATCGAGGACCACGACCGGAAGGTGAGCCCGGCCATCGAGGCCCCACCGCGAGTGGTGCCGACCGACCGCTCCTGAAATGCGGTCACCACGAGGACGATCGCCCGCCGCGGCGTCATCCAAGCCGGGCACGGCGATCGGCCTCCTCGGCGGGTCGTCCATGGACCACGGCGGGAATCCAGGGCCGCGGCCTTCAATCGATCACGATACGTGCCGTCCCGTCGTCGACCTGCCGACCATCCTCCCCGCGGCCCCAACCCCCGGTTCCGGAGCACCTTCATCCCTCGCAGGATCACCGATGGACGCAGATGAGCCGATCGATCCGCTGCTCGACCTGCACCCCGACAGCCCCTGGCGGAGGCCCGACTGGCGCTGGTTGCGTGCCGGCCAGCTGCAGCACGAAGGGCGACGGCCGAGTCGGTCCGACGACGCCTGGACGCGGCGGTCCCTCCGATACCGACGGGCGGTCGATCGCCATGGAAACCCCACGGGGCGGTCCCCCGGGCGGATCGACCCTACGATCCATGAGGCACGCTGCATTCAGGCCGGGCTCGCCCGCACACGATCCTGGGAACTCGAGGCACGCCTGCTGACAGGACAGTCGCCCGCCACGATCGCCCCGGCCTTCGGCGCCTCCCCCGCCACGGTCGAGGCGTATGCGGCGCTCTTCTTCGACGTGGCCGATCTGCTGGACGCCCCCGACGCGATCGCCCTGATCGTGCTGCCGGGGCTCCATCTCGATCGCCGGATCCAGGATCCCGGGCTGCTGGCGAGGGCCTACGGCTACTTCGGCGGCCCCCTCCTCCTCGAGCAGGTGCTCGCGGTCCTCGACCGGATCGGGGACCCGGGTGCCGGGCCCGGGGCTGATCCCCCTCCTCCCGACGGGCTGGAGAATCTGGTCGAGCTGGCGATCGCGGCCCGGTCGCTCCCGGACGACCCGGCGACTGCCCTCGCCCTGTTGCGCCTCGGGAAGGCCTTCGCCGAGGTCGAGCGTCGGATGGCGTGGGGGGCGGCGTCGCCGCTCCTTCAGCCCCTGACGGTGTCCCCGGGGTTCCTCCTCCGCTCGACGGCTCCGGCCTCTCTCGCGCCGGCGACGTCCTCTCCGATATCCACCGATCCTCGAGGGGATGGTCAGCTCGACGGAGGCCCGACGAGCCCCGACGGGGGGTCGGCCATCGCGGGGAAGGTGGAGGCGGTGAGTTTGCCAGGGCATCGCCGGGCAGCGACACCGGCCGCCCGATCGAGGGCGGTCGGATGATCGTGGCGCTCGCCATGGGCGTGAGCGGGCCTGATCGGATGAGCGGCAGCTCATGATAAGATCGGGATTGGCAACCGGGTGCCGGTGACCTGGACGCCCCCTTGCGGAGGTTGCACAGGATGGGATGGGAGTTCCGGGGCGGGAGCGGCCCCTACTACTACCGGGCGAGGAAGATCGGCGGGAAGGTCGTCCGCCAGTACATCGGCCGGGGGCTGGCCGGCGTCCTGGCCGAGCGGTTCGACCGCCAGGAGCGGGACCGCCGGGCCGCCGAGTCCGGGGCGCTCCGCGCCGAGCAGGCCCGGCTCGAGTCGCCGGAGCGGGCCATGCGGGCCCTGGACGACGTCACCCTCCTGCTGGAGGCCACGCTGCTGGCCGCCGGCTACTACCGACACGACCGAGGACGATGGAGGCGGAGGAAGCATGGACGCTGAGCGATCATCCCCGGGTGGCGAGCCGCCCGCGCTCGCGACGCTGCGGGAGCTGGTCGGCCGGGCTCGCCAGGGCGACCCGGCCGCCCTCCCGCTGATCCGGGACGTGCTGGAGGAGAACCCCCGGATCTGGATCCACCTGGGCGACATCGCCGCCCATGCCGAGCGGGCCTGGATCGAGCTGATCGCCGGGGACGACCCGGCCCTGGGGGAGTCGCTGGCCCGGCGGGCCGAGGCCCTGAAGGCGGAGCTGTGCGGCCCGGATCCGACGCCGCTGGAGCGGCTGCTCGCCGAGCGCGTGGCGGCCTGCTACCTCCAGCTCGGGTACGCCGACGCGTCGTATGCCCGGTCGCAGGGCTGCTCGCTGAGGCAGCTGGAGCACGCCGCCCGGCGGCAGGACCGGGCCCACCGGCGGTTCCTGACCGCCGTCGGAGCGCTGGCGACGGCACAACGGCTCCTCCCCGCCTCGATGCCCGAGGGGCGGGGATCGATCCCCGCCGACACGCCAGGGCCTCTCCGGGCGGCACTCGAAGCCCCGCAGAGGTCGTCCGACAACCCCACCGAGTCGGGAGGCGCCTCCTCCCATCCGATCGAGCCGATCCCCGGCTTCCCCCGGATCTACCCGGCCGCGGAGTCGCCGGTGCAGGACGGAAAATCTTCACGGCGGTACGGGAACGACGAGAAGAGCCCGGGAGCGAACTCGGCCTGATGGCATGAAGAGAGCCGTTGCCGGGAGAGGAGGGTCGGGACCGCCGTGCCTCCCCGGGATTCGATGACCGTCGGGGTCGGGCCGTTCGCGCCGGGAACTGCGAGGCACTCCCCGTCCGCATGGCTCGTGCTCGATCGGCCTGGTGCGAGACCCGGGACGGGCCCCTCCCCGGGAGTCATCGCGGACAGATCCCGCGCCTCCCTGACCGTCACAGGTCTGCCCGGATCGAAGAACCTCACCTGACAAACCGTAAAAAAAGGAGCCACTCTTCATGAATGCGAGTGTCCTTGTTCGCTGCCTCTTCCAGACGGCCGAGACCATCGTCATCGGGACGGTGCAGGCCCTGATCCTTGCGGAGCTGGGGATGGCCCTCCTCAATCTCGTCCGCCGAGCCTTTGCCAGATGATCCTGGGGATGACCGACGATCGGCCCCGGCAGGGATGGAACCAAACGACCTCGATGAAGATCCAGGATGAGGGCTGCCCCACCCAGGCACGAAGTCCAGATCGGGGCCGACGTCTGGCCGACGATCGGGGCTCCTCCGGGGCGAGGCCATCGCTCCTCAGGCCCGGGGCCCGGGCCGGCGGGTCGCCCATGCCCGGCCGAGGGCCTCGGGCCAGGAATCTGGCATTCGGCGGCAGAGATGACGATCAAGGCGATCGGGCTCACGATTGGACCGATCAGGTTGTCCCACGCGTCTCAGGGACGCCGCGCTTGCAGCAGGAAGCAACGCTCGGACGAGAGGCGATCCGGTCTCCAGACCTCCTCAGGCCATCGGAAAGAGCCTGTTCACCGAGGTTGTCGGGTAGGAGTGGACCGCCACCCGACAACGCCTGGCGACGCAAATCTCATGCTCGAAGGCGGTTGCGCAACTGCCCTCCAGGTTGTCGGGTGTCGGGCCATCGGGAAAGAATATGGGGCCGCGACGCCGTGCGACGCTGGTTCGACAGGTCGCTCTCGCGATCCCGTCGCCGTAGGAAAGAACCGGAGGGCCGGGGCGGCGATCCCTCCGACGAAGCGACGATACCCGGACCGGGTGAAGGCCCTGGCGAAGGGCCTCAGCAGCGCTTGCTGTCCACTCTTCTGCGGGGGACGCCGCCCTCGAGCGCTGACGCCCTGGCAAACGGCCGACGCCCTGGACATGGACGTGATGCTCGACGGCTTCCGGCGCTTCGTTCTGGCCGGATCGACATCCTTCGCGGCCCCGTACCCGGAAGAGGAGCCCGGGCTGGGCGGGTCGGTGCTCATCGACCTCGAGGACGGCTGCTTCCAGGAATGCTCCGGCACGCTGGAGGTGACCGACGTTGACGGATTAACGATGAGCGTCGCGTGCGAGAATGGGCACAGCTTCGAGATGGAGCACGACGCCTTCGACGCCGGGTTCGAATACGTCCTCGAGTTCCTCTCCCGGCGGGACTCCGGATAGCCTTCGAGAGTGATGTCCCCAGGCTCGAGGGGCTTCTCGCACAGAACATCGATGGCCACGATGACCACCTCATCCCCATGGACCGCAACGCGGACCGAGAGCATCGCTTCCGATGGACGCGGAAGAGGGCGTGTCTCTGTGTCCGGGCCCGAAGGCAGCGGACAGAGCCGCTCGGGCGGTTATAATCTAGGCGGCCGGCTCCGAAGATGAGAGCCCGGGCCGCAGGAGCCCACGGGCGGTCAATTCTCTTCGTCCACGTTTCTGGGGAGGTGACGTGTGGGGGCTTGGGGGGAAGGCCCGACGGACAATGACACCGCGCTCGATTGGCTCGATCGCAGGGTCGAGACGCCGCTCGCCCTGACGATCAAGGACACGTTGCAGGGGTATCTGGACGGCCGGATGGAGCCCGCGCAGGCCGAGGCCGCGATCGCCCTGCTCGTCGACTATTCCTCGGGCCCGGGCGGACAGAAATATCTCCAGATCAACCTCGCACCTGCCGCCGAGGCGGAGGGCCTCTGGGGGCTCGCCGCCGATGTCCTGCGGGCGCTCATGGCGGATGAGGGCTGGATGGGCCGATGGATAAGCCGGCAGGCGAAGGTCGACGTCCTCCAGGACCTGCTCGGGGAAGTCGAAGAGCACGGGCGGTCGAAGTCCCTGCAGGGCCCGTGAATCCCGGCTCGGCGCGGGTGATTTTCGGCGATCTCTGCCCCGGCGTTGACGCCCGCGCTCGCCGCTTCGGGGCGCACACTTCACCGACCCACCAGGAGTGGTCTCGTGACAGAATCGGTAACAGAGCGGCGGATCGCCGTCGTGCTCCTGAGCGGCGGCCTCGACTCGGCGACGGTACTCGCGGAGGCGAAAGCGGCGGGCTTCGAGCCGTACGCGCTGACGGTCCTCTACGGGCAGCGTCACGCGGTCGAGCGCGAGGCGGCCGGCCGGGTCGCTCGCGCGTTCGGGGTCGCTCGTCACCTCGAGCAGGAGATCGATCTCAGGCCCTTCGGAGGGAGCGCGCTCACCGACGCGGCCCTCGAGGTCCCGAAGGATCGCCCCGATGATGCGATCGCAGACGGGATCCCGATCACATACGTCGCCGCTCGGAACACGATCCTCCTGAGCCTAGCCCTCGCCTGGGCCGAGGCACTCGGTGCCTACGACATCTTCACCGGCGCGAACTGCGTCGACTACAGCGGCTATCCCGACTGTCGCCCCGAATACTTCCAGGCCTTCGAGGCGCTCGCCAACCTGGCGACGAGGGCCGGCGTCGAAGGGAGCGGCCGCTTCCGGGTCCACGCCCCGCTCCTCCGGTTCTCGAAGGAGCAGATCATCCGGCGCGGGCTCGAGCTCGGCGTCAACTACGGCCTCACGCACACCTGCTACGACCCGGCCCCGGACGGCCGCTCATGCGGGAGGTGCGACGCCTGCCGCGTGAGGCTTGCGGCCTTCGAGAGTCTCGGCATCCCGGATCCAGTCCCTTATGCGAGCACCGGTTGATTCCACGGAACGAGCGACAGGGGCGAAGCGAGAGAGTTCACCTCAGACGCCGCGTGCGTTCGGCTCCCAGATGTACTTGTGGAGCTGCAATTGCAGGCGGACGTTCAGGCCGGAGTCGAGGAGCCATTCGGCCAACACCGCGGGATTCACCGGGCCGAAGACCGAGCTCAAGAGGACCGTGAAGCGACGGTCGAGGCCGTGCTCGCGGATCGCGGCCACGGTCCAGTCGAAGTCTTCCCGCGACGCGATCACGAACTTGATCTGGTCCGTCGGCTTCAGCCAGCCCAGGTTCGACCACAGGTTGTTCTCGCACTCCCCGCTACCGGGGCACTTCAGGTCCATGATGATGTGGACCCGCCGATCGACCCGCTCGACGGGGACGGTCCCGCTGGTCTCCAGGAGGACCGTCTCTCCGGAATCGGCCAGGCGCGTCATCAGCTCATGCGACTCCTCCTGGAGGAGCGGCTCGCCTCCGGTGAGTTCGACGAGCGGACATCCGTAGCCGATCACCTCCCCGACGACAGCGTCTAACGATAACACCTTCCCCCCCCTGAAGGCATGCGGGGTGTCGCACCAGACGCAGCGAGCCGAGCAGGCGGTGAGGCGGACGAAGACGCAGGGCAGCCCGGCGAAGGTCGACTCGCCCTGGAGGCTCCGGTAAATCTCGTGGACCATCAGGCTGCCGACCGGCTTCCCCCGAAGCGCATCCAGTCGGTGGTTCTCGACTACCGGAAAGAGCATCTCGACCTCCCTGTTCGCCCGCATCTGCCGCGGCGTGAAGGCGGAGCACGCCGCGGGCGGCCGACGCTCAATGGGCGAGTAGATTCTCTTCGGCGGCCCGGTTCCACACCCGGGCCTTGTACTGGACGAGCAGGTAATTCGAGAGCAGCTGGATATCGCGCGGCGTGTTCTGGATCTCGTTCCATTTCCGCTGGATGCCGGGCCCGAAGTCCCAGTACCCGTCGGTCCAGCGGCAGGCCTCGCGGAGCGGCTCCAGGTCCCGGCGGAACTGCTCCTCGCCCGGCACGCCATGCCGCCGGTAGCGGTCGGCGATCGCGTCCATCACGAACCCGACGCTCACGATCCCCGCCCCATGCATGAGGCGGGACCGGCGCGGCGAAATCCCCCAGGCGTCGCGGAAGACCTCCGCCGCCGCGCGCCAGAAGGCGTGGAGCACGCCCAGCATCGCCTCGACATCCGCCTCGCCCTCCCGATCCCCGGCCTGGAAGCGGTAGAGGACGCCATCGGTCAGGCTGTTCTCGAGCATCTTCAGGACCGAGTTGTCCTTGATGAGCCCATCCCCGACCGTCGGCGTCTTGATGAGGCCTCGGAGCGGCGAGCCGGCGTCGTGGTTCAGCCGATCCACGAGCAGGGCGGGGAAGCGCCTCCCCTGGAGGAGCGACGGGAGCTTGGCCCGCGTGTTCGGGAGGAGCTCGTAGATCAGGCCCTTCGGGAGGGGCTTGGTGGAATTGACCAGGATGAACTGCTCCCGCTGCTCCTGCTCGTCGTCGGTGACGAACGCCACGACGCAGATTGGGAAGCTCTCGATCTCCGCCTCGCGGATGGCCGCGATCCGCTGCTGGCCGTCGACAATCCACCCCGGCCGGTCCGCCTCGGCGAGATCCGGGTCGAGCGGGATGACGAGCGAGCCGACCCGCGAGTATCCCCGCCCTTCCGATCCCGACGCCGCCCCCGGCTCGAACCGCACGCGGCGGTCGAAGGCGACGACGACCGCGTTCGGGATCATCGGGTCGCCGGCCTCGAGGTAGTCGCGGATCTCGGCGATGTGGGAGAGCACCTCGGGGCGCTGGTACCCCCGGATCGCAGCACCGTCCGCCCGCCTCACCCGCGACACGGTGGTGAAGCGGGAGAGGAGTTTCCCGTCCACCGCGAAGCTGTAGAGCGTCCGCGAGGGCCCCTGGCGGACCTCGATGGCGGGCAGGCGGAACTCCTTCGTCGCGTCCTTCGCCCGCGCCGAGCCGTTTCGTCCCTTGTGAGTCATACGGTGCCGACCCTCCTCCCGCGTGCGGGCGAGCCTTCGCTCTCCCGCTGGACTCTCTGGTGGAAGACGTAGAGGTTGTGGAACCCGCGCCGCCTGTTCCGTTCGGCGCCGCGGAAGAGCATCACGTGGATGCCGATCCGTCGGCAGATCTCGCAGGGGCACCGCTTCCAGGGCTGGTCGCTGAGGATCTCGCGATAGGCCTTCGCCCGGTTCGATCGTTCGTCGTGGAGGCCCTCATAGGACTGGATCGCGGCCAGGGCCTCATCGGCCGTGCACCGCCCGCCGTCGAACCCGTTGAGGACGCCAAGACAGGCCTGCTCGAGCCTCCGCGCCTCCGCCTGGTCGACCGCACCCGACGCGATCCTCCGGCGGAGCTTCGGATTGCCGTCGACCTGGGGCACGCGGATCGCGCAGTACGTGCGGTCGAGCGTGTAATAGTTGTCCTTCTCATCCTTGAACGCCTGGCGGAGCGGCGAGGTGCTGTCGAAGCTCACCACCCCGAGCCGGGAGAAGCGTGGGATGTGATCGATCCGCGTGACGCCCAGCAGATGGATCTGCGTCTCCGGCCGCCTCACCTTGTCCACCGCCTTGAGGCAGGAGAGGATCTCTGGGGTCTTCAGCGGGACCATCCCGCCGAGCGCAATGTAGCGATAGCCCATCTGCTGCAGCTCGCCGAACGCCTCGGCGTACGAGCGGGGGCTCCAACCCTGAGCGATCCCGACCGGCACGAAGCGGCATCGCTGGTCCCGATGGAGCCGCAGGAACTCCTCCGCGAGCTCGAGCGTGATCCGCTGCCGTTCCCTCCATTCCTCGGGGACAACGTCCAAGCCGCTCAACGTCTCGTCCAGACCGGGCTGGAAGGCGAGGATGATGTGATCGACCGAGAGGCCGTAGTCGAATCCGCAGTTCGCGTAGAAGTCGATGACCTCCTGGACGGAGAACGGCGGCCGCCGCTCCTTGACGTAGGAGAATGCGCCGCAGTCGCCCATCGTCTCGATCGGTCGGCCTTCGAGCCGGAAGAACGAGCGGACCCCCTGGCGGAGGAGGCGCTGTCGCTGGGCGATCGTATAGCGGCCCCCGTCGGAGCCGGTGCCGTCGACGATCCCCTTGGAGACGAGCATCCCGTCGTAGGGCGGCGTGGCGAAGACCTCGTGCGGGTACTCGTCGTGCTGCTGTCGGATCCTCGTCTCGGATCGCTTCTCGGTCAGGAAGTCGAACGACGGGTCGACGAGGTCCTGGCTGTCCGGGAAGAAGAACTTCATGCCGCACCCCCTCGGCCACGGAGGTACGCGCGGACGAGCAGGTTGGAGAGCAGCCGGAGGTGCTGGGGGACGTTCTGGATCTCTCGCCACTCGAGCTGGAGCTCCTCCCACCGGCCGGAGGTCCACCGGCAGATCGGGACGACGGGCCTCAACTCCTGCTCGATGCGCTTGCGGAGGTTCCTCTCGCCGGGGTGGAAGCCCGCCATCACGCGGTCCATGAGCCGGCCCATCGCTCGGATGCCGGTGCCGTGCATCAAGCGGCTGCGAGACGGGGGCTTGCCCCAGGCCTCGGGGAAGCTCTCGCGGACGGCGGACCAGTAGGCGACGAGGATGCTCCAGATCCCGTCGAGGTCGCACTCTCCGGTCGAGATGTTGTGGTACGGGAAGAGGCATCCGGCGGGGGTGCCGATGCTCTCCTCGAGCATCATGATGAGGGACGCATCGGCCACGACGGTTGACTTGGCCTGCCTGTCCGCCTGGGACGTTCGTCGTATGAGGCCGCGGAACGGCGACGACCGCTCGCGATCGAGGAGGTCGCAGAGCGAGGAGGGGAGGCGTCTCCCCGCGAGCTTACGAGGCAACGGGCCGGATACCTCGGGCAGGAGTTCGCAGATGAGCCCGCGGGGGAGCGGCTTGGTGTTGTTCACCCGGAGGAACTGGTCGCGCTGGAGCGATACCTCGTCCGCGATAAAGGCGTTCACCGGGACCGGCCAATCCGCCCGCTTCGACTGCATCAGCGCGAGGGCACGCTGCTGGCCGTCGACGATCCAGCCCGGCCTCGCCTCCCCATCTCCGGGGAGCGGGATGCAGATCGTGCCCGTTGATGCCCCATCGCTCCCGCATGCCCCGTGCCCCGGCTCGAAACGAACGCGGGACGTCAGGGAGATGATGATGGAATTCGGGAACAGCACGTCGTCGCCGTCCAGGTACTCCACGATGTCCCGGACGTGCCGCCTCACCTCGCCCCGTTGATAGCCGAGGAGCGTCCCGGAATCGTCCCGGTTGATGCGCGAGATGTCGGCGACGGCGTGCAGTTCGCGCGCGGTCAGGCTCATGAGGTAGAGCGGGTGCCTTCCGTTCTGCTCGACCCGCAACGCCGCCTTCCTCAGCACGGGATTCCTTTTCCTAGGCACGGCCCTCTCCCTCCACCTCGCGGAACAGCCTGCAGAACCGCGAATGTTCGCAGGCCTTGCCCCCATCCCGCAGACTGCGCAGGAGGGGAGTCGGCCGCGCCGCCGGCTCCGCAACGAGGGCCTCGCGGACGTAGCCTCGGACTTCGTCGTCGCTGAGCGGGGAGCGGTCGTAGGTCTGGTACCGCGGGAGCCGCTCCTGCTCCCGCCGGAACAGGTCCTTCAGCGCGGAAGTTCTGATCCCACAGCGAGCTGCGTTCTGGAGCGCGAAGCGGACGCAGCGGACATTGAGCGACCCCAGCGCCCCGCCGAAGGTCCTGCTCAGGCGGGCATCGCACGGGATGAATGAGGCGGCGAGCGTTGGGTGCGATGCCGAGCGCGCGCCCGCGGAGAAGACGGCCAATCGCTCGTGGTCGTCGATCAGCGTCGCCGCGGCCAGCAGGTCCTCAGAGACCGCCTCGAGGTATTGAGCCGACGCGGCCACGAGCAGTATACTGTGTGGTTGATTCCGTGCGAGCTCTGCGATGGTCCTCGGCTCTCCCGGACCGGGGCCCTCCCATAGGGCTAGGTGCGCCCACCACTTGCGCCTCGCTGCGTTCGGATCGACATCGACGATCCCCCGGTCCACGGCATCCGGGTGATTCGCCGCGAAGGTCGCGGCGTACGAGCGAACCATGCCGTAAAATGGGATGAGGCCATAACCCGCCGAACAGATCCAGAGCGTTAGTCTTATCCCGCCGTCGTTCGCGATCTTCGGGAGCGAACAGGCCACATGCCAGTGGTCGCCGGCGTAGAGGTCCGCGACGGGGACGGGGTCAGACAGGTCGGCCCGCAGTCGTTCCACCCACTCGGCGGAACGTTCTGCAACGGTCGAACCAGGCACGGTGCGGAGCGCAAGTCCTGGCGCGGCAGGCACCTTTTTCCGATTCGTGCAGGTGATGAGGACGTTGACCGGCGGTCCCAAATCGACCCCTTTCCCCAGGACTTGGAACGGGAGGATGGTGCATCGTGATCAATCTTATGGGTCGATGCGCCGGCCGGCTACCTCTCGCACCGGAGAATCTCGACCTCGCGCATAGTTTTCTATCGGCTCGATATCGCGGCAAGTGAAACGGTGCCGGACTGAGGAACGAACAGCGCTCGCTTGAACTGTGTTCCGCCGACGACCCGGAGTTGCGTCGTGCTCGATCGTCACGTTTCTCCTGCACGGACGCCTCACGGCATTTGGGGGAATTGAATGAGCGCTCAGGGCTTGCGTGTCGGCGCATTCGTCCGGGTTGAAGGCGACCTCAATCGCCTGGGTATCGGGAAGATCATCGCGAGCGATCGGGAGGGCGTCACGGTCGAGTATCTCCATTCGCTCACGAGGCGCACGCGCGAGGTGGTGCCGTCCACCGAGGTCCATCGAATCGAGAAGGTCGCCTCTCAGACCAGGTGCTATGTCCCCGGCCCGGACGACCGCTGGCGCATGGGCCGGATCGGGCGGAAGCACCGGGGCGAGTATGAGGTGTTCTTCCCGGACCGGAAGGCCTGCTACCTGCCGGAAGAGCAGATCTACGTTCGCTCGCTCACGCCGATCGATGACCCGATTGAGACGCTCATCTGCAAGGGTCACGAGACCCCATATTTCCACGACCCGCGGTTCCGATTCCTCCGCTCGCTCGTCCGGCAGCACGCCGCCTGCCACGGGATGACCGGCCTCCTCTCGTCGAAGATCGAACTGTACCCACACCAGGTCGAGGTCGCGCGGCGGGTGCTCCAGGATCCCGTCCAACGCTACCTCCTCTCGGACGAGGTCGGTCTCGGCAAGACCATCGAGGCGGGCATCATCCTCAGGCAGTTTCTGCTCGACGATCCCGCCGGCCGTGCTCTGGTCGTGGTCCCTCCGCTCCTGATCGACCAGTGGTGCGACGAGTTAGAAGCGAAGTTCCAGGCGGCCCGGTTCGGTCAGGAGCGCCTCGCGGTCATCGGGACGGACGAACTGGTCGAGGAGTACGCGCGCCATCCCTGGGGCCTCGTCATCATCGACGAGGCTCAGCACATCGCTGCCGGTGCCTTCGCCGAGGACCAGCAGGAGAGGCGCCGCTTCGCGCTTTTCGAGGAGTTCTGCCGGAACGCCGAGCGGGTCCTCCTGCTCTCTGCCACCCCCGTGCTCAACAACGAGCGCGACTTCCTCGCCATGCTCCACCTCCTCGACCCGTCGGTCTATCGACTGGCGGATCTTGATGCGTTTCGAGAGCGGGTGCGGGGGCGTCAGGAGACCGGTCACATCCTGCTCTCGCTTCAGGAGGGCAAGCCACGTTTCCTCCTCGAGTCGAGCCTCCGACGTCTGCGAGATGAGTTCCCGAAGGACGGGACGCTCTTCCGACTCGCCGATGCCCTCGATTCGGCACTGGCGGCCGATCCGGTCGATGCTGCCGCCCGCGACCGAGCGATCCGCACGATCCGCGTGCACATCAGCGAGACCTATCGCCTCCACCGGCGGATGCTCCGGAACCGGCGCGCCTCCGTCGACGTGCCGACCCTCAGCGGCCGAACCACCGGGGCGAGCGGGGCAACGCCCCGGATCCTCGAGCACGACCTCGATGAGCGTGCGCCGAGGGTCCACGAACTGCTCGAGGAGTGGCGTGTCTCGGCGACGATCGCGCTCGGGCGCGCGGAGGGTGAACTCGCCAAGCGGGGAATCACAGAGGCGTCGCTCGCGCGGGTCTTTCAACTGCTCCTGCAAGCCGCTGGGACCTGGTTCGAGTTCCTCGCCGAGGTCGTGATCGCTCGTCTCCGGGGCGAGGCATCGGGGTCGCTCAGCCAGGATCTCACGGAAGACGAACGGCGAGTGCTCTCGGGGACTCCGCATTTTCCCGGCGAGCGAGAGGTGCTCGAAGGGGTCCTGCAGGTCCTCAGCGAGCCCTCCGAGGAAGGCGATCGGATCCGACTGCTCGAACTCGCACTCAGGAACGTCCGGCGGGCGGGCGGCGGTGGTATCGTGCCAAAGTGCGTCGTCTTCACCAGTTACGGCACGGCATGCCGCGCGATCCTCTCCCGGCTCACTGCTCGCTTCGGCGAGGTTGCGGTCGCCGGCTACCACCGGGGCCTCCCGCCGGAAGCCGTCGAGCAGGCCGTCTCCCGGTTCCGCCTCCACCCGGCGTGCTCCGTCCTCGTCTGCGACCGGGCCGGGGAGGAGGGACGGAACCTCCAGTTCGCCGAGCGGGTCATCCACTTCGATCTGCCGTTCTCCCCGAACCGCATGGAGCAGCGCATCGGGCGCCTCGATCGGATCGGCCGCGATCGGCCGGTCCGGTCGACGATCTTCATCGGGCCGCCGTGCGAGGCGTCGCTCTTCGAGGCCTGGTACCGGGTCCTGGATGAGGGGTTCCGCGTCTTCGACTCCTCGATCGCGAGCCTCCAGTTCTTCGTCGACGAACGCCTCCCCGACCTCCGACTGGAGGCGTTCCGCCGCGGGGCCGAGGGCTTGCACGGCCTCATCGAATCGATCCGACGGGGCATCGAACAGGAACTGGAGCGGATCCGCGAGCAGGATGCGCTCGATGCGATCGACGCGCTCGAGCAGAATGCCGTCGCCTATTTCACGTCCCTCCGAGAGCTTGAGGTGTCCCACGCCGAACTCGAGGCGGATCTTCACGCCTGGGTCGGCGACACGCTCCGTTTCCGGCGCGATCCCAATTTCTACCGGACCGAGCGGACGATCCTCTACGCGCCGGAACGCGACCGCTGGGGAGAACTCGGCTCGCTCGTCCCGAGCGATTGGCTCCACGCTCGACTCCTCAGCCATCTCGACATACCTGGTACGTTCGACCGCGCGCAGGCGGTGCGGAGCCCCGGGACGACGCTCTTCCGGATCGGAGACGGGTTGGTCAACGCCATGGAGAGCTATCTCCACTGGGACGACCGCGGCCAGGCGTTCGCCCTCTGGCGCCGCGAGCCGGGGTGGGACCGGGCCGAGGGCGCCGAGTGGACCGGGTTCCGCTTCAATTACCATGTGAGCGCAGACCTCCGGGCCGCGCGGTCGGTGCTCGCCGACTGTGGCCTGCCTGCCGGCGCTGTCAGGTCGCTCAAACGGCTCGCCGACGCGCTCTTCCCGCCGCTGATCGAGGTCGTCTACCTCGACACGGACGGCGAGGTGGTCTCCGACCCGGAGTTGCTCGAGATCCTCGGGCGGCCGTACACCAAGCGGTCTGAGGGCGGGAGCGACTACAACTTGGGCGAAGAGCGGCTCCCCGTCCTCGACGAGCTCATCGAACCGTCCCGCTGGCGGGAGGTCTGTGAGCGCACCCGGAGGCGCTCCGAACGAGAGGTGCTCGACCGCGGCACGCCTCCGCTCCGCGACCGGTGCGAGGAGTATGCGAGACGGGCCGAGCGTGAGCTCGGCGCGAGGCTCGCCCAGCTTCGGACGCGCATCGAACGCGAACGTGACGAAGCGGCGTCAGGATCCGCGTGCGATTCTCGCGACCTGGCGCTCGAGGAGGCGCTTAACGAAGCGACCATCAGCGGGATCCGCACACCGACGGTACGGCTCGATTCCGTGGGCTTCCTCGTCGTGTCGGGTCGTGAGCCTACGCTCGGTGTGTCGGGAGAGGGGCTCGAATGAACGACGAGTTCCAACTCCTCCGAGAGCTGCTCGCAGGGAGGTCGAGGTGGCCCGACGGCGCCGGCACCGATCACCGGTTTCGAGACCGTTGCAACGGCAGGCTCTTTCGCGCCTTGCGGCACATCGGCTCCGGCTCGCCGGAGAGCCCCGGCGCTGCGGACCTTGCGGCCCTCGTTCGCCACGTGCTCCGACGGGAGCAGGAATCGCAGGACGGTGCCTCGCCCCTGGTCGCCGTGCCTGACGCCCCGCCGTGGCCGTCCCGCGAGCAGTGGAGGCGCTTCGGGATCGAGGTCCGGGCCACCGCGACCGGGCTCCTCCACATCGTCGCTCGTCCGTGGTGCCCGCCGTGGCTGCAAGGGGCGGCGCATCACCCCCCCGACCGCGAGGTCTTCGCTGAGCGGCCCAGGCGATCCTACGGCCTGGACCTGCCGGGAGACCCGTTCCTCGACGCGCTGCCGGGGTGGCGGTCGTATCGCTGCTCCGGCCAGCGTGAGGGCGTTCGCTCGCTCCTCACCGCCCCGGAGGGGTCGACCCTCGTCGTGAACCTGCCGACTGGCGCCGGGAAGAGCCTCTGCGCCCAAGTCGCGAGCCTCGTCGATCCGAAGGGGCTGTCGGTCGTCGTCGTGCCGACGACCGCGCTCGCGCTCGATCAGGAACGGGCCCTCGAACCGTTTATCGGGCATCCGACCGCTTATTTCGGCGGGACCACGCAGGCGGACGTCGAGCGTAATGGGGGGATCCGCGAGCGGATCCGGGAGGGGACGCAGCGGATCGTCTTCACCTCGCCGGAGAGTCTCCTCCGTTCGCTCGCGGGCGCCGTCTACGCGACGGCCCGGCTGGGTCTCCTCCGATTGCTCGTGGTCGACGAGGCACACATCATCGACCAGTGGGGAGATGGGTTTCGCTCCGAGTTCCAGGAGCTCGCCGGCCTGCGGCGCGACCTCCTGCGTAGCTGCCCCGGGGAACCGTTTCGGACGCTGCTCCTTACCGGCACGCTCACCTCGTCCTGCCTCGATACCCTCGAAACCCTCTTCGGGCGCCCCGGCCCCCTTGGCGTCGTCTCCTCCGTCCAGCTCCGCCCGGAGCCGAGCTACTGGGTCGCCGATTGCCGGGATGAGGAGGAACGGCGGGAACGCGTCCTCGAATCGCTCCGCCTGCTCCCGCGGCCCCTCATCCTTTACGTCTCTGCCGTCGAGGATGCGAACGCGTGGCTCTCGAACCTCCGTGGGGAAGGATTCCTCCGCGCCGCCGTCGTCACCGGGCAGACGGGCGCCGTCGATCGCTCGGAGATCATCCGCAGATGGCAATATGATGACCTGGACGCCGTCGTTGCCACCTCCGCCTTCGGGCTCGGGATGGACAAGGGCGACGTCCGAGCGGTGATCCACGCCTGCATCCCCGAGCACATTGACCGCTTCTACCAGGAGGTCGGACGCGGAGGCCGGGATGGCAAGGCGAGCCTCTCGCTCCTCCTCCACACGCCTTCGGACCGCGCCGTGGCCTCGGACCTCAATCAGAAGGCGATCATCTCCGTCGAGAAGGGGTTCGAGCGGTGGAAGGCGATTTTCCACGGGCGGACCGAGCTCCCCGACGGTCGAGTCCGAGTCCGGGTCGACTCCGTGCCGAGCTATGGCTACGGCGTCTTCGAGAACAGCAGCTACAACGTTGCCTGGAACGTCCGCACGCTGACCCTGCTCAGCCGGGCCGGCATCATTGAGCTCGACGCCCAGCCCCCTCCGAGCCCGGATGAGGGAGAGGAGTCCGATCCGATCGACGCCGAGGAGCGCCACCAATCGGAACTCGACAGGCACCGGAACGAGCGGGTGCTCCGGATCCTCGACGAGGGGCACCTCGACTTCGGGAACACCTGGACGACGACGATCGAGGGGAGCCGGCGGCTGGGCGACCGGACGACGCGGAACGGCCTGCGGCTGATGTTCGAGGCGCTCTCACCGGGCCGCTGCCTTGCGGACGTCTTCGCCGAGGCGTACACACTCCCCGACCGCGGAGGCGACTCGCCACGGCCAGGAGTTGCCACATCGAGGAGCTGCGGCGGATGCCCGGCATGCCGGCGGAGCGGGCGAGCGGCGTTCGTCGGGGCCATGCCCGATCCGCTGCCCATCTGGCAGCGGACGGGGCTCGTCCTCGATGAAGAGCTCGCGCGGATGTTCGGCGGGGGCTCGCTCCTATTCCTCTTCGACGATCGCTCGATGGACCACGGCCCTGCGGAGCGTCAACGCCGGGAGCGGATGCTCCGCTGGCTCATCGCCAAGGGGGTCAGGACTATCGCCGCGCCTCCCGCCGTCCTCGACCGGATCCGGCCGGTCGTCCGGCCAATGGAGGGGTGCTTCGTCTTCTTCAACCCGGGCTGGCAGCCCCTCCGCCTCCCGCGGGTACCGACGCTCGCGATCTGGACCGAAGAACAACTCCCACCCGGCCTCGTACCTGCCGCCGACCGGTGCGACCGGCTGCTCGCACCCCGCGTTCTGTGGCTTCCGGCGGAGGTTCGAGACCCGGCGAAGCCGCATTGCCGGCTCCGGGACACCGTCCGCGCTCCGAGTTTCCGGATCGAGGAGCTGTGCATGAGGATCGGTCTATGAGCGTCCTGGCCCAGCCATACGCCGTCCCGAGTCGCGTCATCGGGGTCTATCGGTTCCTGCGGAAGGCCCGCGGCCACCGAGAATCGATCGAATCGCTCTGCAAGCTCCTCGCCCCCGAGTCGCTCTCCCGCCGCTCCGATCGTTCGGCGGGCGGCGACGACGAGGGGGGTGGGAGAGACATGGTGCGCGAGGCGATCAACGAGTGCCTCGGAGCGGGCCTCCTCCTCCGCGGCGAGGAAGACACGGTCGAGCTGAGCCCGGACCTGCAACTGGACGGTTCGGCCTCGACACAGACGAAAGGCAACCTCCCGCTCATCCTCGCGGACCTCTTCTTCGCCCCGGAGAACCCGGCGAACCATGATCTGGGGTGTGCCATCTCCTGGTACCTCGCCCAGGACGCGTACGATCCACCGAGCAACTGGCCGTCGGTCGAGGGTGCACTCCAGCAGCAGATCGGCGGCGAGCGGCTCCGGATCACGAACAACGCCCGCTACGGCAACTTCGAGGATTGGGCGTGCTTCCTCGGCTTCGCGTGGACACACTCCGTCGGCGACAAAAGCATCCTGACCCCCGATCCCACCGCGCAGCTTCGGCTCCGCCTGCCCGCACTTTTCGCGGGGAACCGGGGGATCCGGCGGTCGTTTCCCGAGGTGATGACGCTGCTCGCGAAGCTCTGCCCCGCCTTCGAGGGGGGCTTGCTCAGGGCCGAGGTCGAGCGCTACGTCCCGCCGCGTGCCCCGCAAGAGCTCTCCACGACGACCGCCCACGCCTGGCTCCGGCTCCGGGACGAGGGCGAGGTCGAGCTCACCCGGGAGTCGGACGCGAACCACCTGATCCTCCCGGACGGCGACCGGAGCGTACCGGTCTCGCACGTGACCTGGACTCCAGTCGCCCAGCAAGGAGCTTTTGATGCCGTTTAGGAGGTTTGTCTGCTGGCAGCCGGCCTGGGTCGAGCAGGTGATGGACACGGAGGCGCTCCAACCGGCCGACCACGTCTTCGCCGCCACCCACCATCCGGTGAAGATGTCCCGCTCGACACTGACGGCGCTCTACGGCGGCGACCGGCCCGACCGAGCGGCCCAGGCGGCCTACCCCGAGGAACAGCTCCTGCGGGATTTCCTCGCACCGAAGGAGTTCGCGTTCGTCCCGGTCCTCGGCGAGGCGGGGACCGGGAAGTCTCACCTCATCCGCTGGCTCGCGTCGAACGTGCCGCGGGCCGCGAACCGCCACGTGCTCCTGATCCCGAAGGTCGATACGAACCTGAGGGACGTGCTCGACCGGATCCTCCGCCTCCCCGGCACGGATGGGCCCCGCTTCGACGACTACAGGTCGCGGCTCTTCCGCGCGACGAGCGAGCTTCGCACGGAGCGGGAGGCGCGTGAGAAGCTGCTCAACAACCTCGCGGTCGCCTGCGGGCCGAACGGCCCGCACCAGATGCGGAACCTGGACGAGGTTCAGGAGTATCTCGTCCACAACCTGCCGAACCTCCTCTACGACCCCTTCTTCCGCGACGAACTGCTCCGGGACGGCGGGATCATCCACCACCTCGTCCAGCACACGATCGGGAACGTGGGCCGGGTCGAGCGCCTCGAGGAGAAGCGCGGCTTCAAGGAGGAGGATCTGCCGCTAAGGGCGAGCGATATCCAGCGGGCGAGCCAGAAGGCGGCCGATTTCTACAGCAGCCTGATCGCCGAGCGGATGCTCCAGATAAGGACCGTGAGCTGGCTCAACGCCCATCTCAGCACGGCGATCGCGGAGCTCCTCGAGCTGAGAGGCGACGCGCTGCTCAGGCTCATGCTCGAGGTGCGCGAGGCGCTCGCCGCGAACGACACCGAGCTCATCCTGCTCGTCGAGGACTTCGCGAAGCTGCAGGGCATCGACATGCAGCTCCTCGAGGCGATCATTGCGAAGCCACGCCAGGAGGGCCGGGGCCGGCTCTGCGTGATGCGGACCGCGCTCGCCTGCACGACGGGATACTTCCGGAGCCTCTTCCAAACCGTCCAGACCCGCGTCGACTTCTGCGTCGCGCTCGACGTCCAGACTCAGGACGGAACGAACGGCGTGACGCCGGGCGACATCGAGCAGTTCGTGGCTCGGTACCTGAACGCCTCCCGGCTCGGGGATGAGCAGCTCGCGCGGTGGCACGACGCCGCGAAGGAACGAAGAGCCTCGGACGGCGACACGCCGCCGATTGCTTGCGAAGCCTGCGAGCACCGCGAGGAGTGTCACCAGGCGTTCGGCACCTCGGCCCAAGTGGGGCTCTATCCGTTCACCACCGAGGCGCTCTCTCGCATGCTCGAGCGGGCGAGCCCGGAGGGCTTCAACCCGAGGCTGCTCCTCAAGGACGTCCTCCGCCGGGTCCTCGTCGCCTACGAGGAGGATCTGCGCGAGGGGCGGTTCCCGTCGCCGCCGCTGCTCGAGCACTTCAAGGGGCCGAGGCTCTCCGCCCCGGTGAAGGAGGCGCTCCTGCGGCGCGACCCGAACCCTGCGACCCGAGATCGACGCATGGCGCTCGTCGACCTCTGGACGGACGGCGAGCGGGTCGCCGACCTCGACCCGGGCATCCACGAGGCGTTCGATCTCCCGCCGCTCGGGGACGGTTCGGTCGCTCCCCCGGAACCGGAGCGGCCGGTCCGGCCGGGGCCTCGTCCGCCGCAGCCGGACCCTGAGCCGCGGGAGGTGGCTCTCCCGGCGCGGCTTGACGAGCAGCTCAGGCTGCTCAACGAGTGGCAGAACGGGGGCCGGCTCTCGCAGAACCTGGTCAATGAACTTCGGGACCTCGTCTTCGAGGCCGTCCAGGCGCACATCGACTGGGACTCGGAGTTGCTGGTCCGGAGCTCGATCTCCCAGAAGAGCGGCATGAAGCCGTTCAAGCGGGTGAGCGTCAACTTCCACCGCATGGGGACGGCCCAGGGGCAGGCCGCGGTGCTGCTCGTCCTCCCCACCGACGGCCGCTCCTTCACCGACACGGCCATCTCGCTCCAGGCGCTCCTCCTGTTCCGCCACCACGGCAATTGGCGCTTCGAGTTCGACCACCAACCGGGGAGCTACTACTTCCGCTGGTACGCACAAGAGCTCGGCCATTGGTCTGACCACGTCCTCGGGCAGCTGCGGAAGCCGCGGAGATCCGGAGAGCCCTGGGACCCGGTGCCCGCCGCGGCGGAGGTGCTCGCCATCACGGCGCGGATGGCAGGGAGGCCGCCCGCGAGCAAGACGGCGCTGGAGGACCACCTCGGCGCGCTCTTCACCCCGGTTGACGGGATCGAATTCGAACACCGCACCCCCGCCTGGCGCGAGCTCTTTCGCACGCTCCGCGACCAGCAGCAGGCCCTCATCGACATCGTCCTGTCCCGGATCGCCTGCACGAAGGGGGGCTTCCCGCGGGTCCAGGTGATCGACGCGTCCCGGCTGGTCGATCCGATGCGATCGGTCCGGAGGGACTGGACTCCACACGAAGGGGTTCCGGACGACCTCTGGGACGCCTATTCCGCGGTCCGCAAGGCCAGGGAGAAGATCGATGCGCTCCTCCCGCGGGCGATCGAGGAGGAACGCACGCGATACCTCGATTGGTCCGATCGCGTCACCGACGAGGTCGGGGCCGATAGCTCTCGCTCCGACCTCATCCAAGCCGTCCAGGAGACGATGCGGGTGGCCCGAGACGAGGGCGTTTTCGGTGGCGTCGGCCGCGAGCGGTACGAGGCCGCGGTCGAGGCGTTCCGCAGAGTTCGATTCGACCAATGCCTCGAGGCGATGGAGCGGCTCCGAGCCGGCTCCGAGCCGTCCGCATGCTTCGTCGAACTCAGTCGAGACTACCATGACCTGATGGCCTCGACCGACGCGTTCATCGAGCAGACGAAGCAGTTCCTGAACGGCTCGCTCCAGCGTGTCGAATCCGAGATCGCCCAGCTCGAAGGCGCGGGCGAGCTCCAGGCCACCCAGCAAGAGATCGAGCAGCAGTTCACGCGAATCGAGGCGCTGCTGGGCGACGTCGCGGGAGGGATGGCATGATCGTCGACGAGTGCCGCAGGCTCTCCGAACGCATCGCGGAGAAGCGACGGCTCCGCATCCACGTCGAGCAGCTGAACCGCTTCCAGCGGGCCCGCGACCTCCTCGCGGGTCACGTCTCGCGCCTGGCGCCTCTCGTCAACGTGTGCCGCACCCTCCGTGCCGCTGGAGTCGGCGAGATCCGCCTCGATTCCGCCGAGGAATGCCGGGCCGCGATCGCCGAGCTGCACGCGAAATATCGGGAGGGCGCCGACTCGATCCTCGACGAACGGACGCTCGGGATGAACGGCGTGCTGCGAAGGATCGTCGCGCTCGCCGATGCGCTCGAGGCCGAACTCCGGGAACGCTGGGCGAGCTACACCGCCGCACGGA
Source organism: Tautonia plasticadhaerens (assembly GCF_007752535.1). Taxonomy (GTDB): domain Bacteria; phylum Planctomycetota; class Planctomycetia; order Isosphaerales; family Isosphaeraceae; genus Tautonia; species Tautonia plasticadhaerens. The sequence continues at coordinate 6,544,299 of NZ_CP036426.1, read as the reverse complement.
TCCCTTCGACGAACCGCGAGGTGCTCGACGTCCTTGCCGCGGCGTTCCCGCGGGAGGTCGGGCGAATCCGCCTCCTCGCCGAGCAGTGCGAACGTGCCCGCCAAGCTCTCCCGATGACGACCGAGGATTTCGAGGCGTTCACGAACGTCGCTAAGTCGCTCCGACGCTCCTGGGATGAGCTCGGCGGCGGGGAGCTCCCGTCTTCGGTCCTCGACTTCCTCCGATCAGCTGCATCCTTGCGGGGGGCGTCGATCGAGCTGCTCACCGACGAGGTGAGGGGATGGCTCCACGACCACGGCATCCTGAACTCCTTCTCAGTCCGACTCACCAACTAAGGTTGTCCCGTCAAGGACTCAGGCATGATCGATGGTTTCGAGTCGGTCGTCCGCCACTTCCTGGACGTGCTCGAGCGGGAGGAATCGAAGCTCCTCTCCTGGGGCGTGGTCGACGGCGGGTTCACCGCGGAGGAGATCGAAGAGCATGCCGAGGCTGCGATCGCATCCCGCGGGATCGACCTTTCGGCAGGGGAACTCCGAGACGAGCTGATCGATCGGAAGTTGCTCTTCCCCATGCTGCTCGGGTCGAGGCAGCTCTACCGGACGCGCATGGCGGAGGCGGTGAGGCTCCTCGCCAGGCTCCGGCAACTCTTCCCGGGTCGCCCCTGGAGGATCGCCCCGACCCTGGTCGCCGACTTCCGGTTCGACAGGCGCCCCCGCCGCTACCCGACGCGTCACCTGGACCCGGCGGCGGTGCTCGAGGCGATCGGCGCCGAGGTGAGGCTCTCGGCGCCGAAGCGGAAGGCGCTGGAGCTCCTGCTCAGGGCCAACCGTCCGGACGCCCTCCTGCTCGCCGATTTCCAGTTCCAGGCGCTCCGGAGGATCCTCCTCGACCTGAACGAGTCCCGATCGAGCCGCGGGGTGATCGTCGGGGCGGGCACCGGGACCGGTAAGACGCTCGCCTTCTTCCTGCCGGCGCTCAGCCACCTCGCGGGGCTGGTCGAGCGAGCCTCGTTCTGGACGAAGGGGCTCGCGATCTACCCGAGGAACGAGCTCCTGAAGGACCAGTTCTCCGAAGCCTACACCGAGGCGCGCCGCCTCGACGGGCTGCTCACCTCCTCGGCCGGCCGGAAGCTGGCGATCGGCGCCTTCTTCGGCCCGACTCCGCACCAAGCCGGCGACCTGAGCCGCTACTCGACCTGGGCCCAGGCACCGTCCGGCGGCTACCTCTGCCCGTTCCTCCGCTGCCCGAACTGCGAGGGAGACCTCGTCTGGCCGGCGGAACTCGTCGCCCGGAACGCCGAGGAGCTCCGCTGCGAGAGGGCGGGATGCGGGACCGTACTGCGGGGTGATGAGGTCCTCCTGACCCGCTCGCGGATGTCCCAGACCCCTCCCGACCTCCTCTTCACCACGACGGAGATGCTCAATCGGCAGATGGGCGACTCCCGCTACGGGCACATCTTCGGCCTCGGACCTCGTGTGAGGAGGCCGCAGGTGCTCCTCCTCGACGAAGTCCACACGTACGCGGGCGTCTCTGGGGCCCAGGTCGCGCTCCTCCTCCGGCGGTGGCACCACGCGGTCGGGAGCAAGGTCCAGTTTACGGGCCTCTCCGCCACGCTCCGCTCCGCGGCGGAATACTTCGGCCAACTGGTAGGACTCCGCTCGGGGGCGGTCGAGGAGGTCTCGCCGCGGGACGGGGAGTTCGACCGAGTTCCCGAGAGCGACGAATACCTGCTCGCTCTCCGGGGTGACCCGGGCTCCGGGACGAGCCTCCTCTCGACCAGCATCCAGACCGCGATGCTCCTCAGGCGCGTGCTCGACCCGGCGACGGGCGATCCGAGCGGCGGCCTCTTCGGCAGGCGCGTCTTCGTCTTCACCGACGACCTCGACGTCACGAACCGCCTGTACAACAACCTGCAGGACGCAGAGGGGCTCGACAGCTGGAACCGTCCTCGCGCCGGCGCCGCCCCGCTCGCCGCGCTCAGGTCATCGGCGGCGCCCGAGAACGCCGCGCGGTTGCTCGCCGGCCAGTCCTGGCAGGTGAGCGAGGACGTCGGACACCCGTTCCGGCTCGCCCGGCCGCTTCGAATCGGCAGGACGAGCTCTCAGGATGTCGGGGTCGACCGTGCAAGCGATGTGATCGTGGCGACCGCCGCCCTCGAGGTCGGCTACAACGACCCCGACGTCGGCGCCGTCATGCAGCACAAGGCCCCGAGGGACTGGGCAGCCTTCCTGCAGCGGAAGGGCCGCGCAGGGAGACGGCGCAGCATGCGGCCGTGGACCGTCGTCGTGCTCTCCGACTATGGCCGGGACAGGCTCGCCTACCAGGCATACGACGAGCTGTTCGACCCGGAGCTGCCCCTCCGGAAGCTCCCGGTGGCCAACCGCTACGTCCTTCGCATGCAGGCGGCGTTCGCATTCATGGACTGGCTCGCAGGGCGCCTGCCCGCGGAGCTCCCGGAGGGGAGCCTCTGGCGCGACCTCAGCGGCCCTCCGAGGGGCACGGGGCCCTGGGCCGACGCGACCAAGCGAAGGCAGGAGTGGGTCTGCCGAGTCCTGGTCGATCTGATCGAGGGGGTGCGAGAGGTCTGCGACCCGCTCGAGGCCTATCTTCAGGATGCCTTGGGCATCACCGCTGAGGAGACGCGGGCGATCCTCTGGGACCCGCCGAGGCCCATCTACACGGCCGTCGTCCCGACGCTATTGCGGCGCCTCGAGTCCCGCTGGAGACGAGTCCCCGCAACGCCGGAAGAGCCCGACACGGACCTCCAGATCAACGACCATCCGCTGCCCGATTTCGTCCCCCAGCAACTCTTCGGCGACCTCAACCTCCCGGAGGTCGAGGTGGTCGTCCCGCCCCAGATCAGGAACCAGGATACCGAGAGCCACTTCCTCCCGATCGTGCAGGCGCTCCGAACCCTCGCGCCCGGTCGGGTGACGCGCCGCTTTGGCTACAAGCATGCGTTCGCGAACCACTGGGTCGCGCCGCCGGACCTCACCCGGACCGATCAGACGTTCTTCGTTGGGGACCTCTGCACCGAGTACCAGGACGAAGGGGATTTCCAGGTTTGGGGCGACCACGGAGTCGATCAGGTCCGCTGCCTTCGCCCGTGGAAGATGACGACCACTCCGGCACCGGGCGCGGTCCTGCCGACTTCGAACGCTCAGCTCGAATGGCGCTCGCAGCTGAGCCCCGCCCGGGAGGACGATCGGCTCCGCTTCGAGCCCCCCCGCGGCTCGGCCTGGGCGTCGATCCTCGACGAGATCCGCTTCTACACGCACAACCATCACAACCACGTCCAGGTCCGCCGCTTCGCGGTCGCCTCCTGGGCGAGCCTCTCGTTCCGCGACGGCTCGCAGACCGACACGGTCATCCGCTTCGCGGAGCGCAACTCGGGCCGGCCGGCGGCGCTGGGCTTCACCCAAGAGTCGGACGGGATCGTCTGCCGCTTCCGGGTCCCCGACGACCTCGGCCTCTCCCCGGGCCACCCGAACCAGCGGAAGGTCCGGTCGTTTCGCACAGCTTACTTTCGCGAGCGGGTCCAGCACGAGCCCGCCATCGGGCTGATGACGAACCACTTCCAGCGTGAGTGGCTGTCCCAGATCTATCTCTCCGCGCTGATCACGCGTGCGGCGGCGGATAGTGTCCCCCTCGACGAGGCCCACAGGCGGCTTCATGCGGCTTCCGTCTCCGCCGAGATGGAGCGGGTGCTCGACGTCATCTTCCAGAGCCTCGAGGATCCGAACGGGAATGGCCCCATCCGTCAGCGCGTTCACGGGGTGCTGCTCGCACTCTGCCGCGACCCGGCGGTCACCCGTTCCCTCGAGTCGCTCGCACCGCTCCTCTGGATCGAGCCAGACGAGGGCTACCGCGCGTGGGCGGCCGAGCGATTCAAGGCGACCCTCGGCGGTGCTCTCCTGGAGGCCTGTCAGCTCTCCTGCCCGCAGTTGGAGTCGGCCGATCTCGTCCTCGACCTCGGCGCGGGCCCACGCCCTCCCGAGGCGCCGGCTGCACCTGAGGGGCTCGAGGAGATCTGGGTCACCGAGTCGACGATCGGCGGCGGCGGCGTGGTCGAGGAGGTGCTCAGGGCCTACACCGCCGACCCGCGCCATTTCTTCCGCCTGGTCGAGAGCGCACTCGCCCCGACCGATTTCGAGAGCGTCGATCGCGAGCTCTCGCGGGTCGCGGAGCGTATCACGACCGACCCCGGGCTCGCAGAAGCCTTCGCCGATATGCGATCGGCCGAGGGTCATGCCGCACTGCAGGGGGCGTCGGCGAACCTCCGGAGGGACCTCGCCGCCCGCGGCTTCACGGTCAATCACGCCCTGGTGAGCGCCCTCCACGCCCGCGTCTTGCGGCCCGGGAGCTCTCCGGCGACCGACTCCCTGCTCCGCGACCTCGTCGTCCGGTGGCGAGAGGAGGAGATGCGGCTGGGGATCGAGATCGACCCGCGGGTCTTCGCCTTCGTCGCGGCGGAGAGCGCCGAGCTCCAGGGCCAATTCGCAGCGATCGGTCCCTTCCCACACCACGACCCCTTCTGGCGTTACCAGGTCATCTACGGCCTCCTCTGGCCGAGGGGATTCCAGGTCCGTTCCGAAGGGCTCTCCTTCTTCAACCCCTACGCCTCATCGCCGCCGCCCGACCGCGAGATCCTCCTGGACCTGATCCGCGTCGGCGAAGCGACCGTGTCGCTCGGACCCGATTGGGCCGCCGAGGTTCAGCGTACGCTCGCGGGCCGGGGGGCCGTCCGGCTCTCCGCGCCCATCGAGGGGCGGCGCGAGCTCAAAGAGGCCCTCCTCGCCCTGGGCGTCGAGCCCGTCGAGGTCGGCTTCCTCCACCTTTTCCCGCACGTCGCCGAGGCGAGTGAAGAGCAAGAGACGATCTCCATCACGCTCGACCTCCGGGAGGTGCTCCCGTGACCGCAAAGCATCGGGCTATCCATTCGCGCGCCAGCGCCAAGCAGATCTCGGATCTCCTCCAGCTCGTGTTCGTCGCGGAGTTCCTCTGCCCGAGCCGTTGCCTGTGGCTGGTCTCCCCCTGGATCTCGGACATCCCGGTCATCGACAACCGCGCGAACGGTTTTCTCTGCTTCGAACCCCGCTGGGCACGCAGCCAGGTGAGGCTGAGCCAGGTGCTCGGCCGCCTGATCGAACTCGGGAGCACCGTGCACGTAGCGACCCGGCCGGTGCCTCACAACGACGCCTTCCTCGACCGGCTCAGGAGGCATGCCGAAGCGGAGGATCTTCCGCTCCACCTGCACGTCTCCGAGGAGCTCCACGAGAAGGGGATCCTCGGCGACGGCTTCTACCTGAGCGGCTCGATGAACTTCACCTTCAGCGGGATCTCGCTCAACGAGGAGGCCGTGCAATACTCGACCGACCCCGCGTTCGTTGCCGAAAACCGCGTCCTCCATTCCCATCGGTGGGGAGGTGAGGGGAGATGAGCAGCCCATCCTTGCCAGAGATCGACGCGTTCCTGGACCGTTTCTTCTCGGAGCCGAATCGGCTGACCATCGACCGCGATCTACGTATCCGGCCATGGGTCGAACGGATCCGGCAGGGAGACCCGCTCCCGTCGGTCCTGCCCTGCTGGCGTGAGGGCAGGATGGTCGATTGGTACGGCCTCGCCTTCGACGAGCGACAGTTCCGCGCCATCGGAGAGGCGCTCACCGCCTTCGTCGGACCGACCTACACGACCTTCCGCGGGCAGCGTGCCTCGCCCATACCCGGTGACAGCGTCGACTCCGCAGTGCAGTCCCTCACCGGTGGGCTCTGCTACCGGTTTCGGGGAGACGACTCGGCCGGTGCCGCGCCTGCTGTCTGGATGGCCCTCGAGCGGATGAGGACGGTGCTCGATCGCCGAGGGACCCGCGAGCGAACGGCGCCGGAACCCGTCGGGCGCGTTCTCCGCAACTACTTCATGGCGCTCCAGGCGTTGGACGAGCAGGAGGCGGACGCGCGGCTCGTGCAGTTGCGGGACGAGCACCACCTCGACGGCCTGAACCTCCTCTTCCTCAAGGTGCAGGCACTCGCCTCGTTCGGGCGCTGGGATGAACTGCTCGCACTGCCAACGCTCCGGGATCTCCTCCGCATGCGGCGTCCCCTCGCGGTCACGGAGGCGCTCATCCGGGCGGCCTACCAGGTCCACCTTTCGCACGTGGAGAGCCTCGGGGGTCCGGAGAGGGCGGTCCATGTCTTCCGCGAGGAGGTGCTCCCACGCTACGGCCCGCTCTACGCGACGCGAGCCGGCCTCAAGTCCGCCGAGGCGGTCAAGACCTTCATGCTGAGGGCCGTCGCGAGCGACCCGCCGCTCCTTCGCGTTCGGGACGATCTCCGGGCCACCGAAGGCCTCACCGAGGCGGACCGGTCGTTCCTCGAGGCCCTCGCAGGCCTCGCGCCGGGGACCCCGGATGTCGATGCCGGCGAGCCATATGAGCTCGCAAGGAGGGCTGCCTCCGAAGCGGATTACGACCGAGCCTTCTCGATCATGCGTCCCGCACCGCCGTCTCCGGCGCGCGCCCGGCTCCTCTGCGAGTGTGCGGTCGAGCTCGGCACGCTCGAGGCGAAATCCGCTGCGGTCGAGGCGGTCCAGTCTCTCCCGGGCGACGCGCGGGCGGTGTTCCTCCGCGGCCGGTTGAATCAGCACCTCTGGGACCGGCTCCAGCCCACTCCGGATGAAGAAGGCGATGCGGGGGATGCTGTCCCGGTCCCTTCTGATTGGACCTCCTGGCTCGCGTATCTCGATCGGCACGACGGGGGACGGGGCGCGAGAGAGTTCGCGCGGCAGGGCGCGTTCGAGTGGTCCTTGTCGGGTCTATGTGCCCGCCCCGGAGCGATCGGCCAGCTCTCGGGCGCCCTCCAGCGCAACCGTTCCCAGGCGGCCGAGCGGGTGCTCTGCGACTGCCTGCCACACCTTCTGGAATTCTTCCGGCGCGATCCTCAGTGGCCGAATCCCGCCTTCCGAGAAATCTACGCCTGGCTCACGGAGCTACTCTACGTCAGCACCGAAGGCGGGCTGACGGACCTGATCGTCTTCAACGACCTGCTCGAGGCCCTCCTCGGCCTCGGGACGGGCGACGCGGGGTCGTATCGGGGGCTCGTCGAATACGTTGATCGACTCTGGGACGCGTACGCCTCACCAGCGACTCTCGATTGGGTCCTCGATGCGCTTGAACTCCTTACCGCATTCCCCCGCCCCGCGCCGGAGCCCCTGGCCGAATTGTTCCGGTCGATAGCCGGCCGATGCCAGGGGTTTCTCCGCAAGGTCGGGCCCGAGCAACGCGATCTGCTGACGGCCCTCGGCCGGGACCTCGGCGAAGACGCGCTCATCGACCGAGCGTTCCCGCTCATCTCCGAGCAACCTCACGCATCGGCCAATCTCTTGGCAGGCCTCGCCGATACGTCCGTCGCCATCTACACCCTCAACGAGGTCGCGGCGCGGCAGGTAAAGCAGATCCTCGAGTCCCGAGCCCCAGGCGTCCGGGTCTCGCTCTGTCACGAGACGGGGGGCGGTAGCCGGCTCCGTCAGCTCGCGCGGCAGTCCGATCTCTTCATCATGGCAGTCGCAAGCGCGACCCACGCCGCCACCGATTTCATCTCGAAGAATCGTCCCCCCCACATGCCGCTCCTCCGCCCGCTCGGTAAGGGGAGCGCGAGCATGCTGCGCGTTGTGCGCGATTACCTCTCAGGACGCTGAGAGGTGTCGAACGGCTGAACGCTGAGGCGGCGTAGCGACGCCCCAGCAGCGGCCATCCGCAAGGCTTGGCTCCACCCTGATTGGGTCCCCCCGAAAGCAAGCATCAGGCGAACCGATTGAGGTACGGCCGGCAACCGAAGTTCTGCGACCGAGCAATAATCGCTTCGACCATCCACTTGGGTATCTGGCTGCACTTTGTCAGAAGTGACTTTGGTCATGCCACCATCCTGATCAGTCCTTCCGATGAATCGATCGGTTGCGGGGCGTGGGGAGGAATGGAGGCAGGCGGGCCGGGAAGGGCCTCTCTCGAGGGAGAATGACGTCGCGAACAGATCGCCTTGCTCGATGTGCGGCGGCCGCCACGTCCCGACTACCGTCCGTGGCGGATTCGGGAGTCTTCTACGGTCACCCGACACCCGACAACCAGTGCTCCTTCCGCACAAACCATTCGCAGATAGAAGTTTGCGATTCGCATAGTTGTCGGGCTGCGAATCCCGACACCCGACAACCAGGGAGGGGTCTGGTCGGAGGTCTTTCTGTTGCTTCCTTCTTCTCAGAACGGCGGCTTGAAAGTGGTTCTCCCGGAATGCCATCCAGTTAAGCCGGAACTCGTTGGTCGAGAAGGCGTTGGCGCAGGACGCTCCTGGGCTGGATCATGTAAGGATGCTTCTTCGCCCGCCGCTTCTTGCACCGCGGCTCGACCCGGCCCGGGCGGTACGGGTTCACGATCAGAACCGGCCGCGGCGTGCCGGGCGGTGCACAGGACAGCCAGCGCAGCGCATCCACGAAGCTGATCCGTTCGACCGGGACGCCCTGCCGCCGACTGGCCTCGAGCATCACCAGCCGCACCAGGTTGTACACGATGGCGAAGACCGCCAGCTCCTTGAGGACGCCCGACTCCGTCTCGCACCGCAATACATCCATGCCGAGCGTCGTTTTCAAGTGTGCCAGATCGGTCTCCACTCGCCATCGCCGGAGATACAGACCGGCCAGCTCCTCCGCCGGGTACGCCTCGGCGGCGAGCAGGGTGGAGACCAGCGTGATCTCCCGCACCCGGAACCCGCTCCGCTCGACCCGATAGCGGGTCTCCCGGACCGTGAGCGTGACGGGCAACGCGGCGTACTCCTCGGCCGTCATCCAGGTCGGCGGTGCATAGGGCTTGTACCACTCGACCACCTGGTCGGTCGGCCCGAGCGATCGCAGCCATCGCGATCGCGATCGGCCCGTCAGCTTCGGCGTATTCCAGCGCGGCGGCGGGGGCCGGTCCGGCGTGAAGTCGACGACCCGCCGCCCGCTCATCCGGAAGACGCCGTGCAACCCCCGGCGGGCGAGCAGGGCCAAGTGGGCGAAGGTCCCGAACGCCCGGTCGCCGACCAGGACGTCGCCCGGCTGGAGCTCCGGGTGCAGCCGGGCGACGCGTGACATCTCGTGCGAGCAGAGCGGTGCGGTCAGGACACGCTGGAGGAGCCCGGTCCCGGCGTGGAAGAGGGCCAGGATGCGGGCGACCGGGAAGCCGCAGCCGGCGGCCTGATTGGTCGGCTGGCCGAAGGCCCGCTGCAGCTCCGGGGTGTCGGGCATGCTGACGCCGGAGCCATCGACCAGCCAGGTGCGGTGGCCATGCCAGAGCCCGACCGAGTCGGTCAGGGGCCGACACGCCTCGACGAGGCGCCGGAGCAGCGCCCGGAGGACGGCCAGGGGGAGCCGGGCCCTGGCCTGGCAGTAGGCCGAGTCGGTGAAGGCCATGCCCGCGAGGTGAGGCAAGTGGGCGCAGGCGGTGTTGCCGTGCAGGATCTGGAGGACGAACAGGTGGATCGTCGTCACGGGGCCGAGGAGGCGTTCCCGCCAGCGGTGGCCACAGTCCCGGCAGAGTTGACGCAAGGACTCGGGCTCCAGAGTCGTCGCGAGATCGTCGCGGACGAGGCGCAGGGCCTCGGCGAGTGGCATGGACATGGGCGGTCCCTCCGTGCGAGCCGTAGCGACACGGGTGCCATTCTCGACCGGCGCGGAGGGGGCGAGCAACTACCGATAAGGTCCGGCGATAGCGAGAGATAGGGCTTAACTGGATGGCATTCCGGGAGAACCACTTTCAAGCCGCCGTTCTGAGCTGGAGGACCCCGGCGTGGATGATCTGCCGGGGAAGGCAATCATTTACAAGAAGTGCTGCCTTAAAAATGACAAGATGGTCCCGGCATCGATTCCGAGGTCGAGATTTGAGACGAATTCGGCAAGGACGTGAAACTGCAGGCGGCCGCGTCAGTCGTGCCCCCGTGTCGACGGTCGTGGCGTCGAAACCCAATCGGCCGAGGCCGCGTCCAACCTGCCCGCGCTGCTCTGGGTGCACGAGCGAATGAGGCGGTCAACTACATCCGGATGCTCGCCGGCCCATCGCCGGGGTCCGGCACGAGGCCCTCGACGCGGAGGGCCACGACCACCCGGGCGAACGGCGCCAGGTCCTGGACGGCGAAGTCGGGGTCCAGGGCCTCTCCGGCCAGCGTCCAGGCCTCGGACGTCGCCAGGGCGAGCGTCGCTCGCCGCGGCACCCCGGTCACGGGGTCGATGAACGAGAGCTCGAAGCGGAGGTAGTCGAAGTCCGACGGTGACATGGTCGTGGCCCTCCAGCAGCAAGGAGAGCGGGCCCGGCGGGGTCCCGGGTTCGGACGACCGATTCCGAACTCCCGCGGCGATCGAGGCCCGACTGGAACGACGCCAGGCCGAATCTATACATGGGTCCACTCGAGAGCCAGGCGTCATCCCTCAAAGTTGCCGGAACGCCACGCTTCCGACGCCGATGTCACCGGGTTGAGGGCCGGATGTGGGGCCCGACCGGCCATGATCGCCGGTCGGACTCCCCACCGACCCGGACCGGGGATACCGGCGTCTCCTCTTCCGGCGGGATGCTCACGCTCGCGGGGGCACGCCTCCCGCGTCGGTGGGCCAGCCGCCGTCCCCGCACCACACCGGCTTGCCGTCCCGCCGGACATAGATCACGTGACCGGGCACCGTCAGCCCGAGTAGCTCGCCGTCATAGTCGTCCTCCCAGCGCTCCTCCTGCGCCGACTGCTCCTTGACGTGCCCGTGGTTCGCCTCCGGCTCGGTCTTGGTGCTGACGATCCGCGCCTGGTAGCACTCCCGGCAGTCGAAGAGCCCGCCCCTGGCGTACCGCAGCCCGGCCGGCTGGTGGACCACCGCGTTGGCGGCGATGCCGATGTGCAGGCAGAGCCGCTGGACGTCGTCCACCAGCCGGGCCGAGGTGGAGGTGTAGTTGATCGGGCGGCCGCCCTCGGAGTGCCCGTCGCCCCACATCAGCCAGTCGAAGAGCACGGCGAGCTGCTCGCGGGAGTGGGCGAAGATCTCCGGCGGGATGTGCTTCTCGGAGGCCACCCCCAGCGGGCGGAGGTGGACGTAGAGCTGCTTGGAATGGATGTGGTAGCGGTTGGTCGAGCCGGAGGAGCAGTTGAAGCCGGCCGCGAGGAGAGCCGGCCGCAGGTCCCGCTCGAACCGGGCCTTACCGTGGGGCTTGACCTGGTGGATGTCGATGCCGTAGCCGTTGTGCCCGCCGAAGGTGTTGCCCTCGGAGATGAACGCACCCAGGAGCATCATGTAGAGGCGGATCGGGAGGCGGAGCTCGGGGATCGTCCGCTGACCATGACCGTGCTGGCCGGCGACGACACGAAGTGGCGGCAGGACGACGGCGTCGTCCGAACGGCCCACCCAGCGGCCGGCCTTCTGGTAGCGGACGCGGCGACCGAAGGCGGCGCGGGCAGGGAGCAGTGAGTGGCTTTCGTGGTAGCGGGTGCGGACGTAGAGCGGGTGGCCCGGGGCGACGAGCAGGTCGAGCTGCTGGGCGCGGATGCGGTACAGGCGGCCGCGGTAGGGCCGGCGATGCAGGGCCAGGGGCCGCTGGTAGACGACGCGGCCGTCGACGAGCGAGCAGACCAAGTCGTCGGGGACGACCGCGGCGATGGGCTTCCAGCCGCCCCAGGTGAGCACCTCGGTCAGGGCGTCGAAGCCGGAGAAGGCCACGATGACGGGATCATCAATCGGTGCGGAGTCGGTCACGGTGAGCAACCTCGATGCAGGACGGTCGTCCCCCGCCCTCGGGCGGGAGGGTCCGGCCGTCGCCCGGGCCTCGCCGGGAATGCGAAGGGCCCCGACCCCGCACGCCGTGGCGGGGGATCGGGGCCTGGGGCGACGGGCCGCGACGACGGGCCGCGGCATCGAGTTGTGACTCGCTTATGCGATGATTTGAGACATTGTGGCAGCCCGGGAGCGACGCCGGATCCATCACGGTGTGCAGGTGGAAGACATCGGTTCGAGGAGACGAGGCCGGCAGACAGCAGGGAGCACTGCGGCGTGAAGCAGGGCCTGACGCCTGCTCCTGACGCCACGCTCCCTGACGATCAACAAACCCGGACGGACAACTTGCCTGGTTGTCATCTATCCGATCGGATATCGCCCGACTGGACGGCCTTCGGCTCCCGAAGGCCGCGAAACCCGCCCCGACCTGCAATGCTTGCCGGGCCGATCAGGCTCGGGCTGCGCACCTGACTCAGCTCTGGCCACCCGACACCCGACAACCCCGGGACTGGCGGGCGCAGATTGTTATGGGGCAATGACTTGCGCATCCTGAAGGTGTCGGGCCGGGCAATCCGACAACCCGACACCCTTGCAGGGGAAGGGGCGGGCGACCTCGTGGCAGGCCCCTCGATCCCTGCTTGAACAGGGAGGTTGTCGGGTAGCAAGGAAAGGCCACCCGACATGGGAATTTTCCACAACTCGCTTCGGAAAAATCACTTGCGCGAAGCGGGGCGAGGTTGTCGGATGTCGGGGGTCGGGGAGGAGTGACGAGGATGCGAAGGGGACTGTGATTATTTCGACTGCCGCCCTCGAGTACCACCGGGCGCCTGCAAGGAGCGAACGCGCGACAGGGCATCCCTACGGATGGACGTCCCCAAGCTCGGGTTCGGTAACCTGGCAGGTCATCCAGCCCTGCTACCTGGCCACTGGTATGGGGGGACAGGAGTCATAGCCTGCATCCACAGCCTCGGATCGCACGTCCGAGTCACGATACACGAACCTGGCGGCCGGCGTTCGAGGTTGCGTCGGCGTTTCGGACCGAAGCATGTAACGCGACAGTCAGTCCCAGGTATCGACCTCGTCTCGTCACGGCTGACGCGGCCCTTTCCTGAGCAGGATCCCAAGGGACGACGTGGTCCGGTCTCATAGACGAATGGCACTAGCTTAATACCATTTCCGGCGATTCGGCGGCAGCTTGGCCACGGCTCGAGTTTGGTTGAGGCGGGCGCCCGGCTTCGGCCGGCGCTTGCGCGCCCGCGGCTCCCACCTCCCAGGACGGTCGCCCACCCGGTGGTAGGCGACCACCGCCAGCAGCGCGTCGATCAGCGCCGGCCGATCCGCCGGCCGCGCCGCCTCGATTTTCGGCGCGAACGCCGTCACCGCCTGCTTGGCCCCCTTGAAGCTCACCTCGCGCGGCTCGATGCCGGCCTCGCTGGCGGCCACCGCCATCACCGTGCGAAGCAGGTTGTACGCGAGGAGGTGTACCCAGATCTCCCTATGCACCATCTCGGGCGTCTTGCACCGCAGGACGTCCATTTGCATCGTCGCCTTGATCGAGCGGATGTCGACCTCGATGTTCCAGCCATAATGCCCTCCAAGAGCGCGATGGGGCGGCCCGGCTCGCCCTGAGCCGGGCCGCCCTCACTCTACCGTCCCGGGCGCGGCCTCGGTCTGGTCAGTTCGGCAAGCCGCCCCTTGTTCGCCCACGTCCGCGGCAGCCGGCGGAGCTCGCGCAGCCGCCGCAGCTCGGACCCGTCGGCCCAGATCACGTGGTGGCCCTGGGCGTCGCGATGCGCCGTCAACCACCCGACCCGCACCCATCGCCGCACCGTGTCTCGCGACACCCCCAGCCGACGCGCCAGCGACGACGGCCGGTATTCGTCGCGGCCGAGGCCGGCCGGGCTGCCGAAGGGCGTGCGGGCCAGCCCCAGGTGCCAGAGCAGCCGTTGCACCATCCCCCGCGTGAACCGCTCGGCCCGCTTCGGGGGACGGAACCCCTCGACGTTGAGCCGCTCGGCCATCGCCGCCGGGCTGAGCCGCTCGGCGCGCCATCCCCGCAGTCGCTCGACCAGTCGGGGGTAGTCGGCCAGGAGGTCGTACCGCTTCACCGGCCGGGACATGGCGTGCGACTCGGTCATGCCGCCGGACCAGTGGAGCGTCACATCGACCCGCTCGCTCGCCTTGTCCACGGTGACGGACACGTGGTCAATCAGGAGTCGGGCGATCCGCTGCCGCTCGGCGGGCGTCGTCGTCGTCGCCTGCCACACCGCCGGCAAGTCGCCGGCCAGCGACCGGATCGTCCGCTCGTCGTCCGGTGAGAGCCGACCGGGGGCCGACCCCCGCCACCGCTCGTGCTCGTCCTCGAGGCGCCGCTGCGCCCTCAACGCCTCCTCCCAGCGCCGCTCCAACTCGCGGCCGACCAGGCGATTCTCCGGCTCGCAGGCCTGGTACTGCCGGGCCGCGCGGTCGGCCTCGCAGCCGGCGCGTTCGAGGCGGAGCCGCCAGTGCCGGGCCAGCTCGGACCGCTCGCGCTCGACCTCGGCCACCGCCGCCAAGCTCGCCTCCAGCGCCGCCGGCTCCACCGCCGCCAGGACCCGGCCGGCGACCAGCCCGTCGAGCGCCGGCCCGGAGAGGCTCTGGCAGATCGGCTCGGCGTGGTCGGCCGCCCCGCGGGCACAGGTGTAGCTGTACCGGCCCGTCGCCCCCGAGTACCGCACGAGCATCCGCCGGCCGCACCGCCCGCACCGCAGGAGTCCGGCCAGCAGCGAGGCCCCCTGCCGCGGCGCGCCGGGGCGGTCCCGGCGGGCCCGGTTGGCCTCCAGCCGCTCCTGGTTGTCACAGAACCGCTCCCAGGTGATGTAGGCCGGCAGCCGGTCGCGGATCAGCACCAGGCACTCCTCCGGGCGGCGGACCAGCTTGCCGGTGTCGGGCCGCCCGGGCCGCTTGCGCCGCGGGTCGACCTCCCGGTGGCCGAACCGGTAGGCACCGGCGTAGGCCGGGTGGTGCAGGACGTTCGACAGCGTCGGGCGGTTCGGCCGCCGCCACTCCAACCCGCCGCGGTTGGGGCCGTGGCGGGGTCGGATCGGGATGCGGACCCCGTGGTGGACCAGGTAGCGGAGCAGGCCGTGCAGGGTACCCTCGCGGTCGAACCGGTCGAAGATCAGCCGCACGGTCGCCTGGACCTGCTCGTCGGGGTCGATCGCCCACTCGCCCGAGGCGAGGCGTACGTAGCCCAGCGGCGGGGAGCCCATCGGCTCGCCCCGGCGGGCCTTGTTGAGCCGGCCCTGGCACATCCGCTCCTTGATGACATGAAGTTCTGCCTCGTTCAACATGCCGTGCAGGCCCAGCAGGAGCCTGTCGTTGTGGTCGGCCGGGTCGTAGACGGCGTCGGCGTCGGCCAGGAGCACGCGGAAGCGGGCGCAGAGCTCGAGCAGCTGGTGCCAGTCGCGGTTGGACCGGGCCAGCCGGCTCATCTCCAGGCCGAGGATCAGCCCGACGTTGTCGAGCGCCACCTCGGCCAGCAGCCGCTGGAACCCGGGCCGGCCCTCGATCGACTGGCCGCTCTTGCCCAGGTCGTCGTCGATCGTGGTGACGCGGTCCCGTGGCCACCCGAGGGCGACGGCGCGGTCGGCCAGGGCGTACTGCCGGTCGGTGGACTCGCGGTGGTCGAGCACCTGCTGGGGTGTGGATTGGCGGACGTAGACGAAGGCCGCCCGGTCGAGATGCCAGGGCCGGAGCTTGGGCGAGCGGGTTGCGTCACTCATGGCCGGCCTCCTCGCTTCGGGTGGCCGCCAGGAGCCTGGCGAGGAGTTGGCCGAGCAGGTCGCGGAGCTGTCGCTGCCGGTCGGCCGGCAGGCGGGCCCAGATCGTCGGTGCGACCGTCGGCGGTGGGCAGGGCGCCGTCGTCAGGCGCGGGGGGGAGCGTTGTGACGGGGGGCGACGGACATGCGATGTCTCCCGATGCCGAGGTCAGGTGATGTCGGCACCACGCCGCCAGCTCAAGCAGCGCGGCGGCGCTGATCGTAACCGCCGCCGGGGGTGCTGCACCACCGGTCGCTTGAGGTGCAGTCTGCTTGGCACGTCTCCCCGGACCACCTCCGCTCGTAAAGGTCACCGATCTGCCCGCCGCCCACCGACGCGTCGAGGATCGTGGTGACGACCTTGAACCGCTCGGCCCGGTTCTCCTTGTCGCGGGCATCGACGGCCACCTGGCGCATGACCGGGCTCTTCGGGTAGCGGCGGTACTGCTCCCCCGTCATCCCGCGCGGCTTGTTCGGCCGCTGCCAGACCAGGGCGTCGCCGTCGGGCCCGCTCCGAAGCACCCGGCTCCCCACCCGCTCGTACTGGGCACGGGCGACGATGTCGATCCCGCGGTCGCGCAGCTCGCACACCAGGAAGTAGTTGTCGAACAGGGCGTCGGCCAGGACGACGTCGCCGGGCTTGAGGGCGCCGTACATCTCCCGCAGGAGCGTAGTCTCGCCGGTGCCCTTGCCCGCGTACGGGGCGATGGCCAGGTCGTGGCAGGCGCCGGTCGCCAGCGAGAGCAGCACGGCGACTCGGGCCAGCGGGAAGCCGATCCCCGGCTGCTGCACCACCGGCTGCGGGTAGACCGCACGGTTTTGGGGCGTGTCCGGCATGGAGACGTAGGACCCGTCGGCGATGAACACGTCGCGCCCGTGCCACCTCCAGCCCTCCGCGGCTGCGGCCTGCAGCTCCTCGGCGGTCCGCCGCGCCAGGGTGCGCAGGACCCCGGTGGGGAGGCGCCGCCGGGCGGTGCAGTAGCTGGCCGTGTTGGGCGAGCAAGCCTCCAGCCCGCTGGTCGCCCGGTGGGCGATGATGCGGGAGACGGCGTCGCGGCAGGAGTGGTCGTCGCTGAGGACCTGGGAGAGGAAGCCCCAGATGGTCGTGACCGGGCCGAAGATCCGGTCCCGATAGGTGACGCCGTGTTCGTTGAGGGCCTGGAGGATGCTGGCTTCGGTCAAAACATCGGCGAAGGGGAGCCCGTCGTTGCGCGCGAAGCGGGCGCGGACCTGATCCAAACTCGTCATCAAATCGGCTTCGGGATCTCGGGTCGGAGGTGTCGATGCTGGCCGGCGTCACCCCAGCGGGCCGCTGGAGCCAGGTGTCACCGCCTATTCTTCGCCGGACCAGCAGCCGCGGGAAGCCAGAGAAGGACCGAGCCGAGACGCCGGGCGTTCAAGCTAAGAACCGCTAAAGCTAGTGCCATTCGTCTCATAGACCGGACCATTCACAATCCGAACGCCGGTGGGCGGCGTGGGCCGGTCCGCGAGACCGGCCCATTCTCCAGCCGGATACCGATGGGTGCCGTGAGTCGGTCCTGAAGACCGGCCCACGGTGCCCTCATAGCGCGTGCCGGATTTATCGATCGCTTAAGTTATAATAGGCCGTTCCCTTCACTGAGGGGCGTCCCATGGCTCGCCCCAGGCTGCCCATCGCGCCCCACCTACTGCATTAGAAGATCGCCCGCCGCTATCGGGCCTGCCGCGATGGCGTATAGAAGACCCACCGGCAGACCATCTGGCTGATGGACTTGGCTGGCTGCCCCGCCCGGCCCGGCCGAGGTCGCCATCGGCTCCAGCAAACTGATGTACCTGCCCCGCTTCCTAGCCACCCGCCACGAAGCGAAGGCCGCCTCCAAATGGTCGATACACGGAAGGCCCTTCGCCCCGGACGAGTCGCCGAGCATCCGGCCGACGACCTCGACTAGGGTCACCTGGGAGGCCACCAGCGCCGCCGCCGCAGTCGCCCCGGCAGGACCGACACCAGCGCCTCCAGGGGCGAGGGGTGCGGCCTGATCGGGCTGAGGATTGTCCAGCCGCCCGGTTCCCTCAGGTCCGGAAGCAGGCTAGCCCGCAGAAGGCTCGACTTGCTCGTTCCCGACTCACCCGCGACGAGCGTCAGCGGCCTCGCCTCGACCAGTTCGACCAGCCTCCGCCTCAAGCCCTCCCGTCCGAAGAACAGCGGGCTGTCGGGCTCGTCGTAGGCCCGCAGGCCGCAGTAGGGGGCAGCCTCTCGATCGAGCCGGGCGGCGAACCGGAACTCGCTCGTGTCGTAGTTCCTCGCCGTGAAGCCGAACTCACCGGTGCCGTGAAGCCGGGGGAACATACAGAGCAGCGGGGTCTGCTTGAGGCCATCGGTCCGCACCAGCGGCTCGACCCGGTCCAGCGTGTACTGCTAGAGATCGGTCGCCGTGATCACCTCGTCGGGGACGAGGCGGCCGTCGTTCTGCTCGATCCAACGCTAATTCGCCACCCTTCGGAGCCCGTCCAGCAGCGACCAGCCGAACGGAGAGTGCTTCTACCCGTCGACCGTCTACTCTGGGCGGAAACCGAAGCCCCGTGTCGTGAAGTCGCGGGCCCGCGGACGAAGGACGACGAGGTGAGGACCTGCCACGCAAGCGACTCGACGAACCGCACGTAACACTACCGGGTGATCTCAATCCGCCGCAACACCACGTCCCGCATAGTCGATCGAAACGCGCCAACGAAGCAGCAATCGAGGATCGCTAGCATGTGATGGAAGGGGAACTTGGCCAGCCGGTGGTTGAGCGGTTGCATGGGGAAGGAAGAGCCGGCAATACCTCCCGGATCGCCGTCACTCGGCTTGAGGTAGACGGCAAGTAGACCGTTCTCGACCTCCTCGAAGCACCCGTGCTCGGAGAAGTGGAACAGGAGTCGCCCGCCTCCACGACGAGCGCGAGCGTCTCTGCGTGCCGGCGCGAGAGGTCATTCCTCGTCGCCGTCCCAAAAACGCCCTCGACCCAGAGCCCTTGGTCCTCGATAGCCACGGCCAGAACGAGGGCGTCCGGATCGGGCGTCGCCAGCCGGGTCAGGTTCGAATACGCGTCGATACCGACGAGTAGAGCCACGCTCTTGCCCTGGAATGACGGTATGCTGGTCCGAGCCTTCCCGAGCGGTACGGATCGGGGCCGTCGGTGGGCAGGCCCTGACGGGCTCGCGAAGGCTCGGCATCCGTGGAGAAGTTATTGGGGCCACTTGAGAATTTCGAGTCGATCAAACCGTGAGTCTTCGGACTTCGAGGCTTTCAGAATCACACCCGAACGGATCGGGGTCCCGTCGGAGTCGAGGATGCGGTAAGCAACCTGAACCTCGCCAGTCGCCAGGATGCGGTCCCCGGAGAACCGGCGCGACTCGGTGACCTGGATGGTCTGCGCCTTGACGTCGAGGAACAGGTGTAACTTGTCCCGGGCCCCCTCCGCGATGGCCTTTCCGCTCAACAGGGCCGCGAATTCGTCGAGCTTCTTCGTCGGATTCAGCCCGTCGAGCAGGGACGCGGCATCGTCGATCACCGCCTTGAGCAAGACCACATTCGCCTCGGGTGGTCGCCGGGCCTGCCACGCGGGGTCGTCCGGATGGTCCCTCGCGATGGAGTCGGAGAGCCCCTTGATCCGTTCGAGCAGAACGCCGGCCCTGCGTGCCGCCTCGCCGAACTCACCGAGCGACTCCAAAAGAGATTCGGCGATGGTCATCGCCTTCTCCCCCGTGGCGCCGGGGTTGGCGATGAAGGGATTGTCCTTTGACTGGAGGCTCCTGGCTTCGAGCAAGTGGACGAGGAGATTCTCCGCCTCGGAGTCGGCGCCGAAGACGTCGAGCCGGCGATCGGCACGCAGGATCTTTGCTAAGTTGTTGACCGTGTCTAGCGCGGTCCCCAGGGCGTAAGCCCCCGCGATCCCCGCCGGGAAGGCGGGCGTGAGCGCCCGGGGGCCCGCCTCATCGAGCCCCCTTCCCCCTTCGAGTTCGGAAGCCTCCTCACCTTCCTCCTCGGCCATCCGGTCGAGGTCGGCCTGGGCGATCACGAGGACGTCGGTCAGTCGCTTCCGCTGATCGTCGATCCGCTTGAGGGTGAGCATGGCTGAGTCGGCTTGCGCAAGCCGATCTTTTGTCATCAGGACTGCGCCCCCCTGGCAGTACGGGATCAATTCCGCCGCGACGTCGTCGAGCAACTGGAGCATCGGCCGCTTGCTTCGCAGCAGCCCAGCACCGGGTGTGCCGGCTGAGACCTTGACGGTCCCCTCCTTGCCCTCGGGGAGCGACAGGCCGGCAAGGCCCTCCTTGATGCCCTGCAACTCCGCGAATGGCGCTTGGGCTTGCGACGAGGCCAGCGCGTACTGCGAGACAGCTTGGTCCTTCAACGCGTCAACCATGGCCTTCATGGCCAGTGTGTCCTGCGTCTGCCGCTCCGTTTCGAGCGATGCCCGCGCCTTCAGTTCTTTGAGCTCCTTCTCCAGCTGCTCAATCCGATCGTCCCGGGTCGGTTCCGCCATTGACTTTACTCCAGGCGGAGGCGTTCCTCGGAGGGAGGAAGGTCTAGATTTCTATTACCAGTCACGCTGGATGGCCCCGCGGGCATACCTGTTCTCTGGGGGGTCGGGGCCGTTACCGCCGGAGCACGATGGGGGGAACGGCCATCGTCCAGGACTCGTCCCCCAACAAGGTTGTCAGTCGGGCATCGCGGATCATGTCAAACCTGTCCAAAAATGGTCCGCATCAACTTTTTTGGAAGCGACGAATTGTGATTAATGTATGCACGCGCACATTCCTGCTCCATTTAGGTGACGTCGATCGGATCGATCCCGCGACGGACACAACAATCTCCCCGACGCCGCGTACGCCTTAATCCGGTCCTCGTCGCTGGGGACGGATGGGAGGCCCCCTCATTGGACCGCCTCTCGTGGGCGATTTCAACAGTATCCCCGTTTCCGTCAGGGTCCCCCACCGAAATCCGGGCTCGATGTGCCCTTGTGATCGGCGCAATCGGTAAAGTCGCGCCGCGATTCGGTCGAAAAAACAGGAGTGGGATGGCCCGGATTTGGGGAAGGACTGCGGGCGACGGGCCGGAGGGCACGCCGCATCGGGGTTGCAGGGGAGGCGAACGTCGTGAAGCAGTCAAGGATGACACTCGTCTACGTGGCCCTCGCCGTCGGCGTCGCCGGCTGCCGCCACCCGTCGATCACTGCCGTCTCGCTGGCGCCGCACTACTGCCAGCACCCCTTGGGCCATGCGTTCTGCGTCAAGGAGCCGGAAGGCATCCCGTTCTACCTGCCCAAGCCGATGCTCATCGTCGCCAAAAACTTCCGGAGTATCGAGGAGGCCAAGACCGGCCTCACCGACTCGGCGCCGATCCCCAACTACTTCGACGACCAGGCGAAGTACGCGGACCTGAATGCCCGGACGAACTTCGTCGGCCTCAACGGGGCGGAGGTGACCTCCGGGGGCGACCCGCCGGGTCCGTCGAGCCCGGGGGCGCCTGCGGGCACCGCCGTCGCGTCGACGTCGAAGCCGACGCTCTACTCGCCCGGGGGGCCGCCGATCACCCCCTCGGCCGGCCAGCTCCCGCAGGAGCTGATCGGCCCGGAGACGTTCTACACCTATCAGATCGTCTTCGTGCCCGACATGTCGCAGAAGTACGGGCTGAAGGTCAAGGGGGGCGCCGGCGAGATCCGGGCGGCGATGAACCTGGTGAACGGCTGGATGTTCACCGGGCTCGGGCCGTATTACATGAAGGACAGCTCGACGTCGCAGAACACGCTGTCCTCGGGGATCGCGGCCAACCTCGCCGCCTCCGGTGTGGCCGACGTGATCACCAGCCTCTCGAAGCTCAAGCCCCAGGTCCCGGGCACCGAAGGCGAGAGCCAGACGGTGGACGCAGGAGACCTGCGGCGGGTCGTCACCCAGCTCGAAGAGCTCCGGCCGTTCGCCCAGCCGGTCTGCCTCCCCGAGTACGCCGAGATCCACGTGTATGAGCCGAGCCTGATGCCCGACGGGTCGATGGATTGGCGGGAGATCGTCAACCACCAGTTCAACCGCGACGTCCTCGGGATCGTCTATCGCGACACCATCATCAGCCCGGCCGCCCCCGCCCCGGCCGCCGCCGCCGCGCAGGCCGCCACCGCCGCCGCGCAGGCCGCCGCCGCCCGGGGCGATGCCGCCCCGCCCGCCCCCGTTGCACCGGCCGAAGGTACCCGGGCCGCCTCCGCCCCGGCCGCCGACGCGCCGAACTCGGCCGAATCGCCCTCCGAGACGGATCCGGCCGACACCGAGGAGTCTCCCGGTACCCAGGACCCTCCGTCGGATGGAGGGCCCGGCGAGGACGCGATCATTGACGACGAGATCCCGGTGGTCCGACCCCCGGGGGGCCTCGGCCATCGTTCGGATGCCGGGTCCGGGGGGCCCGATGGGGTCCGTCGGACCTCGTTCACGGCCACCGACGCACTCACATCGCCGATGGACCCTTTCGCGCAGGTCCCCCTCGACCTCCCTGCCCTGCCGGGCCCGTCAGTCCCGACCATCGTCCCGGCCCCCGTTATCCCGACGGTCCCCCGGGCCAGCGGGCAGCTCAACCTGATCGGCCCTCCCGGCGATGTTCACCAGCGGGCCCAGCGACTCGCCGCCCAATTGGCAATCACCCCCCCGAGCACCGGAGTCCAACAGGGCCCGCCCGCGGATACCAATACCGAGAAGACCCATACCGAGAAGACCGATCCCGAGAATATCACCGTCCCCCAGGGTGCCGCTCCCGGCGCGGGGATCGGCAACCAGCTCATCAATCACATCTACCCGGCGCCTCCCGTCGCCGAGTCGGCGTTCGCCGCACACGAGCCGCACCACCGGTTCCGAATCCCGCTGCCCTTCTTCCACCACAAGGAGCGGGAGCAACGACGGCCGCGGGTCTATCAGTATGTCGATGAACGCGAGGGCGCCACGCTCGACGAATTGAGGACGTTCGTGCCCCCGGCCCCGGCCTCGACGTTCGTGCCTCCCGCCGTCGCGCCGGCCCCGGCCGTCGCCACGTCCGGGACGATCTCCCCGGGGCTCGTGCCGCAGGGCCGAGAGCCCCTCGAAGCGGACCGACCGGGTGGTAGCCGTTGACCACGATCGGGGGTCATCCCGGCGGGGACATCTCGGGAAACCGGGGCCCCGCCCCGCGACGCCGATCGGGCGGAGGCGATTGACGCGTGTCGGGGATTGACGGCCGCCGCTCCCTTGATCGGTCGCGCCCGTCGGTGACAATGGCCCTCGTCCCCCGGATCGAAACCGGCCGCGGGACGCCGGCCGTCGCCAGCCGCCCCGATCCAGCAGAGGTGACACCATGACGCGAGAAAATCGTCCCCCCGATGAAGGACGAGGGCCATTCTCGGAGGGGAATACCGAGCCCGCGAACGATGATCTCCCGACCCAGGGCTTCTACCCGCCCGATCGGGCCGGGGGGGGTGACTCCCCATCGAGGGACTGGATCGAGCTGGTCTCCGAACGCCGTCGGATCATCGGTCGCGACGAACGAGTCGTTGTGTCGGATACGAGCCGGTATCCCTACTGCACCGTCTGCGCCCTGCATTTCCTCGGGGCCGACGGCAAGCGCCGGGTGGGGACCGGCACGCTGATCGGCCGGCGGACGATCCTGACTGCCGGCCACAACGTCTATGTCCCGGAGCTCAGGAGGTTCAACTCGGACTTCCAGGTCCTCGTCGGATTGAACTTCTCCGCCCAGCCATTCACGGTCTCCCAGATCCACGCCATCGACGCCGACCCCGCCTGGAAGGCGCGTCGCGATCAACTGGATCGAAGTCATGACCTTGGGGTGATACTCCTTCAGGATCAGGTCGCCGACCTGTCCACTAACCAGCCGCTCGAGGCGGCGATGGGGTTCAACAACTACAGCGACGCGGACCTGATCAATGAACGGGTCGACATCGCCGGCTATCCGGCCGACGCGAGCCAGCTCCCCCCCAACGCCGGCCCCGAGTGGCAGCCGGGCACGTCGATGTGGCGTTCCTTCAGCCAAGTGCCCGCCAACGGGCTGGACGCCTCCTTCCTCTCCTACGTTGCCGACACGCAGGGTGGGCAGAGCGGCAGCCCCGTGTTCCGCTACTTCCGCGGCGCCACGGCCGCGGACGACCGGAGCATCCTCGTCGGGGTCCACACCCACTACGCCCCGGCGCTCAAGATGAACCGGGCGACTCGGATCAACCCGGAGGTCCGGGCGCTCCTCATCCAGTGGCTCGGCGTCGTCGGCTAACGGCCCGCCGCGGCCGAGTCGCATCGATCCCCTTGCAACGGTCCTCACAACCGGGACAATGGCCCTGGCCGTCCGGCCGTGCCCCCCCGCAGGGCGATGCACCGCCCGTCGAACGGCTCGACGCGGGGCGGGGCGGCCGGAGCCGCTTACCGGAGCCGGAGGGCGGGACCATGGCAGATGGCGTCGACAACCTGCATGTGCTGCTCATCGCCGTCGATTTCTACAAGGAGAATCTGCTGCCCAACGGCGGCTTCTACCCGAGCCTGAAGGGCTGCGTCCGCGACATCACCCTCGTCGAGGAGTTCCTCACCGGCCGCCTCAAGGTGCCTGCGGAGCGGATCACCAAGCTAAGTTCGACCAATACGGGGAAGCGGGATCAGGTCGACCCCCCCGAGCCGAAGGATCGCTGGCCGACCTACGAGAACATGGTCGCCGCCTTCAAGGCGCTGACCGAACGGGCCCAGGCCGGCGATCAGGTCTACATCCACTACTCGGGCCACGGCTCCCGGTCCTCGTCGATCTTCCCGGTGCTGAAGGGCAGCAACGGGCTCGACGAGGGACTCGTCCCGCTGGACATCGGCGACTCGGAGGCCCGCTACCTGCGCGACTTGGAGCTGGCCAGGCTCCTGGAGGATCTGGTCGCCAGGCAGCTCGTCGTGACCCTGGTGCTGGACAGCTGCCACTCCGGCGGCGCCACCCGCGAGGTCGGGGACGAGACCGTCGCCGCCCGATGCCTCCAGGATGCCCCTTTCGACCCTACCCCGAGGCCGGCGACGAGCGACGTCGCCCCGATCGCCGAACTGATCGCGCTGGCCAGGGCCAGGGCCGAGTCGCGGCCGGCGGGCACGCGTAACCTGGACGCCGGCAGCAAGTGGGTGCCCGACGCCAAGGACTACGTCCTGCTGGCCGCCTGCCAGCCGAACGAGTCGGCCTACGAGTTCGCCTTCGACGGCAAGGAGCGCAACGGCGCACTCACCTACTGGCTGCTCGAGGGCCTGCGGAACCTGAGGTCCGGGGTCACCTACCAGCAACTCTACAACCGGATCGCCGCCAAGGTGCACACCAAGTTCGCCCGGCAGACGCCACTGCTCCAGGGCCAGGCCAGCCGCGCCGTCCTGAGCAGCGACCTGCTCGACCTCCAGCGGGCCGTCACCGTCACCTCGGTCGACCCCGGTAGGTCGGAAGTCGTCTTGAACACCGGGCAGGCCCAGGGGGTGGGGATCGGGACCCGGTTCGCGGTCTTCCCGGCCGGGACGGGCGACCTCTCCGACGACGCGAATCGGCTGGCAGTTGTCGAGGTCACCCAACTCGGCGCCGTCGACTCAGTCTGCACGATCAAGGAGTCGGTCCAGGGGGCCCGGTCGATCGACGCCGGCGACCAGGCGGTCCTCCTCGACCCGGCCTCCGTCCAGCTCTGCCGCAAGGTTGCCCTCTACCCCTTCCACCCGGACCGGGAGCCCCGAGAACCCCTGCCCCGGGCCGAAGCCGATCGGCTCGATGCCCTCGGGCGGGCGATCGAGGAGGGGGGCAAGGGCTGGGTCGAGTTCGTCGACGATGGCGGCGCGGCCGAGTATCAAGTCGCGGTCGTCGGCGGACACTTCGAGATCTGGGACGCCGCCGGCGAGCCCGTCCCGAACATCCGGCCGGCCATCGCGATCGACGACCCGGCGGGGCCCGACCGAGTCGTCCGGCGGCTCATCCATTTGAGCCGATACCACTCGATCATCGAGCTGGAGAACTACGACCGGTCCTCGCCCCTCCGGGGAAAGCTCGTCGTGGAGCTGTTGCGGGCGCCGGCCAACTTCGTCCCCGGGCAGAAGCCCGTCCCGATCCCGTTCGAGGAGCCGGCGACCGTGCCGACCCTCCGGGTCGGCGAGGGGGCGTTCCTCCGCATGAGGAACGAGTCCGGCGTCGCCCTGAACGTCGCGACGCTGGACCTCCGCCCCGGCAGGGGCATCACCCGCGTCTTCCCGGGGGACGCCGAGTTCCTCCAGATCGATCCCGGCGGCGAGGAGCTGATGCACCTGACCGCCAGCCTGCCCGATGGCTACGATCGCGGCCGGGACATCCTGAAGGTCTTCGCCACGGTCGGCCCCGCGAGCTATTCCTGGCTGGAGCTGCCTAGCCTCGACCAGCCGCCCAGGGCCGCCACCAAGGGCATTCCGGCCAACCCGTTCGAGGCGCTCATGAGCGCCTTCGCCGCCGATCGGGTCACCCGCGACGTCATCCCGACCGAGTACCCGAGCCGCAACTGGACCACGGCCATGGTCGAGGTCAACATCACCGCGAAGGCGTAGACGGCGGCCCCGTCGCACCGCCGGCCCCCGGGGGCGTGCCCCCGGGGCCCGACCCGCGTGCGAACGCCCCACCTGTGGGAGCCGGACATGGATCGATTCGAGACGTTCGAGCTGCACATCTTGAAGGCGGATGCCGCGGGCCATGTGGCGTCGACGCCCCCGGATGAAGGGGGCGTCGACGCCGATCCGACTGGTGACGATTCCCTCCCAACCCGTGCCGGCGACCGTGACATGGTCCCCGGGGGAGGGCGTCGTCCTCCCCCCTCAGCCCTCTGGGCGCGGGCCTACGCAGCCCTGGCGAGGACGTCTCGGGGGGCGACCGCGAGAGGGACCTTCGCCTTCCCCTTCAGCGACGACGAGGCGAACCGGCTGGCGGACCGGGGGCCGGATCTCGACGACGGCCTGATCGCCGACCTCGGGGAGCGTCTCTTCCGCGCCGCCTTCAACGGGGAGATCGGCACGCTCTTCGCGCTGACGAATCGGGAGGCGACCCAGGCCAATGCCGGCCTGCGGCTCCAACTGACGCTGGAGCCCCCCGAGCTGGCCGAGCTGCCTTGGGAGATTCTGCGCCCCCCGGACTATCCCTTCGCCCCGGCCCTCCTGGATCGGATGCCGATGATCCGCCGGGTCGACCTGCCCCACGGGTACCCCGAGCTTGAGGTCTCGGGCCCGATCGAGGTGCTGCTCGTCGCCTCCCAGCCCTCGGACCATCTCCGGCTCGACCTGGCCGGGGAGCGCGACCACATCCTCCGCATCCTGGACTCGCTGGCGAGGGACGACAAGGTCCGGGTCACCAGCCTTGACCGGGCCCGGAAGCCCGACGTCGTGGAGGCGTTGCGGGCCGGCCGATACCACATCGCCCACTTCATGATGCATGGCGACTTCGACGAGGCGGGCCGCGGCGGCGTCCTGGCGCTGGAGGACGAGGGCGGGCACACTGAAATGCTGTCGGCCGAGGAGCTGGCCATCGACCTCTACTCGAATCCGCTCTCGGCCACCCGCCTGGTCATCTTCAACGCCTGTCGCACCGCCGACGACGAGGCAGGCCGCCCGGGCCGGGGCCTGGCCGCCGCTGCGGTCCGCCTGAACCTGGCGGCCGTCGTCGCCATGCAGTACCCGATCAGCGACCCGGCCGCCGTCGAGTTCACCCGCGAGTTCTACACGAGGCTCGTCCAGGGCCGGGGCATCGACGAGGCGATCTCCCTCGCCCGGTACGCCATCCGATTCGGCAAGCAGCCGGACTCGCAACGCGAGTGGATCACCCCGGTGCTGTACCTCCGCTCCGAAGACACGCGACTTTTCAAGGGGACCACCGCCAACTACATCGATTACACGCCGGATCGCCCGGCGATCGACAGGTTGAAGGGTCAGCTCTATCGAGATCCGCCCCCCTCGTCCCCGGGGTCGTCCGGGCCGACCGCGGAGATCGTCGTCGCGATCCGACGCCAGTCAGCCGAGGCCGACCGCTTCGAGGTCCGCCTCGAGACGCCCTGGGATCGCGGCGAGGCGACGTTCGAGTTGCCGGCGATGTATGCGGCACCGATGATCGTCCCCGACCCGTCGGGGGTCGAACGGGACCGGCGGGTGCCACAACCCTCGGACCACCTCGATGCGATGGGGGAGGAGTTATTCTCCCTGCTCTTCCCCGGCGAACTCGCGGATTCCCTGCGTTCCTCGATCGCCCGGACCCGCGCCGAGGGGCGGATGACGAGTCTCACCCTCATCGCGGACGACCCAGCAATCGATCGCGTGCCCTGGGAATACCTGCGTGACCCGAAGCGACGGCTCTTCCTCTCGATGCTCGGGGGGAGGTGGCCGTTCTTGCGTCGCATCGAGTCTCCTTGGCAGGTGCCCCTTCGCCCCGTCGAGCCACCGCTCCGCATCCTGTTCGTCGACTGCAACCCAAGGGATCTCCGCCGGTTGGACCTCGATCGGGAATGGGAATGGCTCCGGGAGGCGCTCCGGGGGCTCCCGGACGCGCTCGTCCGGCTCGATCGGCTCACGGACCCGACCCAGGACCAGCTCTACCGAGCCCTGAGCGAGGGCATCCACATCTTCCACTTCGCCGGGTACGACAGCGCCTGGGCCTCCCGGGGGAGCGTCGGCGAGGGGCTTGTCCTGCTCGACGAGGACGCCCGACACGACTTCGTCTACGGCGACCGGCTGATCAACCTGATCTCGGGGCTCCAGTCGCTGCGACTGGTGGTGACCAATACGTGCCAGACGGGCTCCGAGTTGGCACCTTCGCTCGTCCGGAGCGGGTTGCCGGCGGCCATCGGGATGCGGTTCGCGGTCCGGGACGATGTGGCGGTCCGGTTCACGTTGGTCTTCTACAAGGCGCTCATGGAAAACGGCTGGGATGTCGCTCCGGCCCTCGCCGAGGCCCGCAAGCTGATCAACCTGGAGATGGACAGCAAAAACCCGTCCTATCAGGGAAACTGGACGTACCCGACCCTGGTTACCTCCGTGCCGGGCGCGGATGTCCTCGGGCGACCCGGGCCCGGGATCGATCGATGACCTGCCGCCGATCGACCCCGGGTTATGCCACGCCCGGTGCGGGGGAGGCGACTCTTAGCCGGCCGCCTCACTTACGGAAACGGCCACCGACCAAGAACCGGGCGGCGTTGATGGTAGTGGTCCGGGCGGACTCGATGGCGTTGGTCGCCGTGAGCGTGTAGAGGCTCAGCTCCGGGCCCGTGGTCCCGGCGGGAGGGATGACGGTGTCGGACCTCAGGATGGACGACAGGCTACCGTCGTTGCCATCGCCGTTACGCCCCACGATCCGGCGGATCAGGAACGCCTGGAGGGGGGTATCCACGCCGAGTTCCTTCCGCTGGTCCTTCCGCTCGAGCCGCTCCAGGCTGCCGGGTACGTGGGACAGGGCCCGGGTCAGGTCCTGGGAAAGCAGGGTGATCCGCTGACTTGTGAAGACCCGAAAGAGCTGCTCTTGGCCCTCGGAGGCGACGTACACGCGCTGGGCCTCAAGATAGTCCTTGCTGAACGAGTCGAAGGCCTCGTCTACCTGATCGACGATCCGCTGCGCCCCTCCGGTACGCCGGACGTAGGCGTCGGGGAGCCTCGAGAGGGCAGATGCGGAGAACCGCGGGCCGACGCTCATCAGCTGTCTGGGCTCGAGAGCGTGGTCGAGGCTGTCTGGCCGAAACTGCCGGCGCGTCCTCATGGCAATCCCTCCTTGGATCGTTCGGGCCGCTGGATCCCGGGCAACTCGAATTCGGGATCGCCTCGCCTACACGACCCCACGCGGACTCTTTTCGGCCGGGAGACGCCCTTCATTCCAGGGCGAGGGGCTCGATCGGGCGGTCCGATCGCCCTTGGGTCGTCAGAATCGGGACCGTCGGACCCGCATGCGGGCAGCCTGAGGGCGGAGGGAGGGGAGAGGTCGGGGCCCCTCACGACGTCACCAGGCCCTCCTCGGACGTCGCCTCGGCCCGAACGCGCCGAGTGAGACGACCACGGGGCCGCCGTGCGACGGGCCGTCGAGCGGGTTCCCGGCCACGTCGGTGATCCCGCCCGGGACGATCCGGAGGCCGAGCGACCGTCTCCTGCCGGGGCCGGGGTCGATGTCGATGACCACCGGGTCGGTCGGGAGGACGGCGGCCGTCGGCCTCAAGGCGATCCCGGCGGGGAAGGCCCGCCAAGGCGGGGCGCCGAGCATCGCGTAGTGGGCCGGGTCCAGGAGTGTGCCGACCTCCATCCCGCTGGACTCATCCCGGAAGCTCACGGCCAGGCGCCCCGACCGGCGGTCCGTCGGCGTCAGCCCGACGACGCGGGGCCTCAGGGTGTCGATGACCAGGGGGCCGCCGGGGAGCAGGGGGAGGACCTCCATCGGGAAGCCCTCCGTGGGCAGGACGGTCGCCGAGAGGACGTAGGCGCCGTCCGGCAGCGGGCCGGCGACGAGGGTCCAGGTGCCGTCCTGGGCGACCAGCGTATCCCCGATCGGGAACCGATCGGACAGGCCCTCGGGGCGGGCGAAGAGCTGGACGATCGAGAAGGGCTCGCCCGTCCCCCGGAGGACCGGCTCGTTGATGAAGGTGATGTTGTCGCCAGGCCTCCCGGAGTCGCTGAGCGGGTCAAGGGCCCCGGAGAACGCCCGCATGGCGACGCTGATGACGGCGTTCGTCGTCGCCGTGGCCATTTGGTTCGAGGCGGACCGGGCGACCGTCACGACCACGTCCGCGGCACCCGGAGACGGGTAGGTGTGCGACCCGACGACGAGGAACCGGCCCGGCTCCGGGGCCGCCGCGATCCTCCCTGCCGAGGTCGTGCCGTCGCCCCAGGCGATCGTCGCCGTGAACTCCCCGGCCGAGGCGGGCGGCACGGCCACGAACGAGGCCACGATCCCTTCGAACGGCCGGCCGGCGAGGGGGGTGATCGTGGTCCCCTGGGCCGTGAGGCCGCGCTCGACCACCACGGCATCGGTCATGGCCTGGTCGGACTGGCCGGTCGCGGCCCTGGCGATCGTGACGGTCACGTCGAAGGCGCCGGTCGTCTCATAGGTGTGGGCCCCGATGACCGCATACTGGCCCGACGGCTCGGCGACGACCTGGCCGGTCGAGGTCGCGCCGTCCCCCCAGGCGATCGTGGCGACGAACTCGCCCGGGTCGGCCGCGGCCCCGGCGTCGTCGAAGCGGGCGACGACCCCCGAGAACAACTGGTCGACGACCGGCGTGATCGTCGTCCCGAATGCCGTCAGGGCCGGCTCCACCACGACGACCGACGTCGTCGCGTCGTCGGACTGGCCGTCCAGCGACCGGGTCACGGTCACGACCGCCTGGTTCGGCCCCATCGCGTCATAGGTGTGGGCCCCCAGGACGTTGAAGCCCCCGGCCGGGGCCGCCGCGATCGTCCCGGCCGAGGTCGTGCCGTCGCCCCAGGCGATCGTGGCGAGATACGCCCCGGCGTCGAGGCCCGGGTAGGCGTCGACGAACGAGGCGACCACCCCGTCGAACGGCCGGCCGACCACCGGCGTGATCGCCGTCCCGGTCGCCACCAGGGGGGCATCCTCGACCGTCGCCGACCCCCTCCCGCTCGCCTGGCTCATCCCGGCGCCGAGGACCGTCACGGCGACGGGGTACTGGCCCTGCACCGCGTAGACGTGGTCCCCGATGACCGCGATCTCCCCGGGGGTGCCCGATCTCGCGATGCGGCCGGGGGAGGCCTGGCCGTCTCCCCACCGGATCACGGCGCGGAGCTGATCGACCGTCCCTTGCACGTCGCCCGGCTGGAAGGTGGCGACCGGCAGGGTCAATTCGACCCCCTCAATCGCGGAGATCCCGAGGACCTCGACCGCGAACAGCTCGCGACGCTCCAGCCGCTCGAACGCGGGTCGGACCCGGCCGGGGCCGCCGGGACGGCGGCGTCGAGTCGATCGGGGCGTGTCGCTCTCCATGATCACCATCCTTGCGCTCGGTTCGGGCGAGACGTGTCGAGGCGCATTCGCGCAGGTCGAGATCGAGCCGTCGCTCGAATCTATCACATCGCGGCGGGGCAGGCCGATCGGGGGCGGGGCTCGATCGCCCCGCGCCTCGGGACGACCTCCGCACCCGAGCCAGGCCATCGGGCCGGCACGACCGGCCCGTCCGGATCTCGGGGGGGCGGGCGGTCGCCGATGCGGGTCATGGGGCGGGGACGATCTCGGCGGGATCGACCCCGTCGAAGATCCCGATCCGACCCTCGACGGCCGCCTCGATCGACTGCCAGCGGAGGTGCGGATCGGCCCAATCGCCGGAGACCCAGCGGCTCCCGGCCTCTTCGCCGCCGAGCACGTCGGACAGCATGCCGACCTGGAACGCCGCGTCGCGGAGCCAGGGAGGGGTCTCGGGGCCTTCCCTCAGGCGGACGAGCGCGGCCTCGAGGGACGCGTGCTCCGCGATCGCTCGCGGGTCGAGCGGGGCGACCCCTGGCCCCGGTCGGCCCATGCGGTGCCACCGCGCCAGGGCGACCACGATCGGCCGACGATGGCGGGCGTCCAGCCGGGAACGGTCCCCGGCCATCGCCCTGAGGAGGGTCGCCCCCACGCCCGCACCGCCGGCCCGGGCCCACCTGAGCCAGGCTTCCTGGAGCGTGATCCAGGTCGCGCGGCGGATGCCGGGATCGGGGTCGACGAGGGCCGCACCGAGGGCGGCGATCAGGTCCGCAGGCAGCTCGGACCTCCCGGCGAGCACCGCGAGGCCGATGATCGACGAGCGACGCCGGTCCTCATCGCCGTCCAGGAGGCGTCAGATGGCGGGGAACGCGTCTTCGGGATGCCCCTCCGCGAGCACGACGAGCGCCTCGATCGCCGCGAACCATTGCTGGAAGTCAATGAAGTTCCGGGAGGAGAGGTAGCCCCGGAGCAGGGCGATGGAGCGGTCGAGCCGGGCCCCGCCAATCCGGGCCAGCGAGAGGATCGCCTCGCGTCGGACGACGAACTCCCCCCCGGCATTGTCGAGGGCGGCAAGGTCCAGGAGCACCCCGACGGCACGTTCGGTGAATCGAGGGTCGACGGCACGAAGTCCGTGGGCCATCGCCTCCCGGACCTCCCGGCGGCCGTCCCGGGCAAGGGCCCAAATGGCCTCGACGTCTTCCGGGCCGTCCGAGCCCCGGCAGGTCAGCAGCACGCGGGAAATGGCGGCGGCATAACGAAGCTCCTGGACCTCGTTCGCCAGCCATTGATCCAGCTCCTCGGCCAGTTCCTCCCCGATTGCGTCCAGGTCGACGAGCTGCAGGAGGATCGTCAGCGCCCGGTTCTCGGCCTCGTTCGACGGGAGCTGCTGCAAGGGTTGTGGACCGAGTTCGAACCCGAACCCCTCGAAGTCGGGATTGGTGATGCGGAACCTCAGCTGGCCGAGCTGGGAGGCGAGAGCGGCCTGGACATTGACTACCTGCGCCCCCCGAGCCGAACCAGGCATTCCACGTCCCTCGCGGCGATCTCCGGGTCCTCGGCACCCGTCAGCTCGGAGAGCCGCTTGAAGGCGGGGAGGGATTGATCCGGCGGGAGGCGGGACAGCATCGTCAAGGCCTGGATGACCCGGGCCCGATTGGTCGGGTCATCCTCGCCCAGCCAGGACCGGGCGAACTCGCCAAGCCGTCGGTGATCACCCAGTCCGACCCCTGTCAGCACCAGGGCGGCCTCCTGGGAGACAAACCAGGTGTCGTGGTCGAGGAGCCCTTCCAGCGTCGGGACGATCGGCCGGAGGGCCCCGGCCTGGGCGCCGCCGAGAGCTAGGAGCGCAGAGTGCGTCAGGTCCGAATCCCTGGATTCCAGCAGCGGGGCGAGGCGATCGACGAGCCTGGATTGCAGGGGAGGGGCCAGGCGAGACAGCGTCCCGATGCTCTCGGAGGCCAGGAGCCCGTCCTCGCCCTTCAACGCCTCGACGAGGCTGGGGATCGGGTCGACCTCGCCCCGGAGGCCGATCGCTTCGAGGGCGTGGACCGCCTCGATCCTGGCGTCCTCGGAGATCGCGTCGCCATCGGGGTCCGCGGCGTTGAGCAGGCCCAGCGCGACCCTCGCGACCCGGCGGGCGATCGGGCCCTCGGATCGGCTCATGGCGCGGAGGCCGGCGGCCTGGACCTCGGGCCCGGACTGCTCGAACGCGTCGATGAGGTGCCCGAAGGCCGCGGGGGGGAGGGCCGCTGATCGACGGTCGATCTCGCCTGCGACGTCCTCCCGTTCTTCGTCGGGCTGCCCGGACCAGGCGTCGAAGGCGGCCGAGCGGAGGCCCGACCAGTCGGCGATCATGCACAGGATGCGGACGCGGGCCGCGGGGAGCAAGTGGGGCCGGACCCGGCCGAGCAGCTCCTCGTCATGCGAACCGCCGCGGAAGGCGCCTACCTCGATCTCCTCGCGTCGCTCGGGGGCGAACTCCGCCGCGGTGAGCCCCGTGTCGAAGCGCACCGACGGGCCGAGCGGGCCCGGCAGCCAGTCGAGCCAGCGACGGCCCCGGCGGAGCAGGACCGCCTGGGGCGGCGGGCCGGCCACGTCGAGATGCACCGAGCCGAGCTGCACGGCCGGGATCGACATCAGGCCCGCCGTCGCCCCGGCCGCGAGCGTCCCCAGGAAGAGCCGCCGCTGGCGTCGGGACGCATCGATGAACCGCCATTCCTCCCGGCTGAACCAGTCGTCACCGCCCCGGAGTCGCCGCTCGATCCGGCTGCGGTCCGGGGCGGAGAGCGAGGCGCGCCCGGTGGCCTTCCACGTCTCCAGGCCGCTCCGGAGCACGTCGCGGAGGGCGAAGTCGCCGGAGTCGCGGGCCTGCTCGGCCCAGGTGGCGAGCCGTCCCCATCGGATGAGCCCCCCATGGGCCATCGCCATGGAGGACCCCCGCCCGGTCGGCGAGCGGCGGCGGACCAGGAGGCGACGATCGACGAGGGTGGCGATGACCCGTCGCGTTGTCGCCTCACCCTCGCCCGCCCTCGGCTCGAACTCGGCCGCCGACGCCTCGCGGGCGTCGAAGCCGCCATCGACCGGGACGACCAGGCGGAGGAGCGCGTGCCGCAGCCTCAGGGCGGTTTCCTCCCCGGTCCCCGGCGGGCAGAGTTCGGCGAAGGCGTCCTCGGCCAGGCGCGACAGGCTGGCCTCGATCGCCCCGCTCGCCCCGCCCTCGCCCGCCCGGACGTGGCGGTCGGAGGGCTGCCGGGAGAGGGTCCGCTCGCAGAGGTCGCGCATGGTGATCGAGCAGGCCGCCAGGCCCCCCGGCGCCATCGCGAGGCGGTCGCCCAAGTCGTCGATCAGCGACGGCGGCTCGGCGAACAGCGCGGCATGCTCCAGTGACCGCCGCATGATCTGCTGGATCGACGTGCCGGGGGGCTGGGCCAGCTCGAAGCGGGCCGGGTCCACCGCGGCCGTCCCCAGCGGCGACGGCCGATCTTCGCGATGGGCGAGCACCAGCCGGAAGCGGTCCCGGAAGCGGGCCGGCAGCGCCGCGAGGCGATCGAGCGAGGCCCGCAGGGGCTCCGCCTCCGCGTCGGTCGACGGGCGGGGGTCGTCGAGGATCAGGAAGAGACGTCGGTCGGCGTGCCGCTCCAGCCAGCGGCGGAGCACCTCGGCCGGGTCGGCCGGCGGATCGGGACGCCCCTCGGCCTCGCCCGCCGGCTCGCCGTCGCCGGGCAGCGCCCCTGCGAGGGCGATGGAGAGGTCCCGGCTCGACCGCAGCCCTCTCGAGTCCGGGGCGACTACGTGCCAGTACGGCCGTTGGAGGAACTCGGGGATCAGGCCGGCGCGGAGGAGGCTGGTCTTGCCCGAGCCGGAAGGGCCGGTCAGCAGGACGACCCCGTTGGTGCCCACCTGGTTTGCCAGGCGCTCGACCTCCTGGTCGCGGCCGAAGAAGACGGCGTCGTCCCCCTCCTCGAAGGCCCGCTCGCCGAGGAAGGGGTTGGTGTGGCGGACGAGCTCGGCGACCGGCCTCAGGGCCTCCTCGAAGAACGACCCGGAGGGGTCGAAGAAGAGGAACTGGCCGTTGCCGTGCCGCGGCAGGGGCCAGAGCTGCGGGAGCTGGCCGCCAGCGATCCGGGCGACCTCGGCCTCCAGGAACGCGACCAGCTCGTTCGAGGTGATGACGCCGTCGCCGTTCAGGTCGGCCTCGCCCCGGAGGGCGCGCAGCAGGGAGTTGGCGAAGGGGGAGTGGCGGCCCGCCTCGGCCGATCGGTGGTCGGAGAGGGGGTCCCAGCGGTCGCGGTCGGCGATCGGCTCACCGCCGATCGTGTCGATGGCCGGCTGGTCGTGGGCCGTCGATACCAGGAGCTGGCAGGCCCTCTCCTCGATCAGCCCCCGGAACCACTCGCGGGCCAGCGGCTCGCGCCGGGCCGGGATCAGGTCCCTCGCCCCGAACCGGAACGTGCCCGCGAAGCAGCAGTCGAGGACGACGAGCAGGTGGCGGCCCGGGAGCTGTTGGAGCAGCCGGTGCAGCGTCCTCATGTCGAAGAAGGTGTCGGTGTCTCCCGCGTCGGCGTCGGCCAGGAGGATGCGGCCGGCGGGTTGGTCGCGGTCGGCCCGGAGGCTCACGCCGTGGCCGGCGAAGTATAGGAGCATCCGGTCGTCGGGCCCGATCTGCCCGCCCGTCGCAAGCCCCGACAGGTGGTCCTCGAGCCGGCCGCGGGTCGCCTCGTCATTCCGCCAGAGCTCCAGGCGGTCGAAGCCGTGATGGTTCCGGAGCTCGGCGGCGATCGCCTCCGCGTCCCGGACCGCGTTCGAGAGCGGGCGGATAGGCGCCGAATAGCGGTCGACGCCGATAACCAATCCCCAACCGTTGCGGAAGTACTGTCGCATCGAGCCCCCAAGCCGGTGCAGCTCCCTGGATTCCGAACGTGACCGAGATTGCTCGCCACGAGAACCTGTCCGATGTGGGACAGCCGCCCCCGGCTATCCTGACCCTTAGGATAGCCGGGGGCGGCTATCTCACATCAACAATCGGACAACTTGTTGTGACGAGATTCCTGAGATTCGTGAGACGTCACCAGGTGATCTGTGCAACGCTCCGCAAGCTCAACGGGGCGAACCCGGGGGATACGCCCTCAATAGCTGAACCCAGCCCCGGGCCGAAGAAGCCCATCGCGAGCCGTCTTGGGGGAGAGAGAGAGCCCGATCGGCGAGGATGAGCTGGATCCGGGCCGCCGCGTAGGTTAGGAGGACGATGAGCGGCACCAGCAGGATGATCCAACCGTCGACGGTGGGCCGCGAACCAGAGCCACTCGGGAAGCCTTCGCGGGCCATGAAGACCGCCGCGGTCGCCCAAGAAATCAGGAACAATAGCGCGATGACCCACGCCCCGGGTGGTCGGAGGAGATGTCGCGCCCAGGACCAATCCACCAGGACGAGGCAATAGATCAACCACGCGACCGCGAGGCCGATGGGGATCCCCGGATGCATCGTTCGACGGCCGGCCGAATCCCGGGTTGGCTTGGGGAGGTAGCCCGTCCAGATCTTCAATCGGCCTTGAGCATCAGTGGAGGCGAAGCGTGCCTCGTCGATGAATTCCAGCGATGTGACGACCTCGGCATGCTCCCCGAGGGTGGCCACCACCTCCCCGGTCTCCCGCTCCCAGAGGCGGATCCATCCCGCCTCGTCGCCAGATGCGATGAACTCGCCGTCGGGGGTGACCGCGAGGGCGACGATTGGGGCTGTGTGGCCCGAGAGCGTCAAGGGATCTCCAGGGTGTGCGACGTCCCAGACCCGGACCAGCGTGTCATACCCCCCGGAGACCAGGAATGGCCTCCCCGGCACCGTCGCCAGGCACATAACGGGCAGGAAGTGTCCCTTGAGCTGGCGAAGGCTGCGGCCCGAGGGAATCTCGAACAACTCGACGTTAATCCCGTTGTCGCCGATCACCGCGAGCACCGGCCCCTCGCCAAGGAAGGTGATCGCCTTGATATCGACCAAGACGCTGTTGTTGTACTGCTCCTCCTCCTCCGCCCGACGCGCCGGGAATTCGGCGAGCAGCTCCGCCCCGGGCAGTTCCCACACGAGTACGCGATCATCCCCAGTGACCGCGGCCAGCAGGCGCTCGTCCTCGGAGAAGGCGAGGTCGACGAAGGACGAATCGGGCCGGCCCTCGGGGCCGAGCTGCTCGAACTCGTCCATCGCCGCCGCTCCCTCCCCGGGGGGAAGAGACGGGGGCCGGCTCCGGAGGTGGGCCAGCGGCTCGGCCGTCTCGCCGTCTAGCAGGACGAGCTCGTCCCAACCGACGGCCGCCAGATAGGTGCCATCCGGCGAGCCCTCCAGGGCCGAGATCGGCCCCGGGAGTCGGGTGTCGAGCGGCTCCCGGACGGCGCCTCCGGCCTCGTCCAGGAACACGATCGAGCGTCCCGAGGGGATGGCCAGCGAACCGAGGGCGGGCACGACGGCGAAGTCGAATACAAACTTCCCGAGGTCGATGGTGTCCCGGGCGCCCGTCCTCGGGGCTTGCCAGGCGCGGATTTCCCCCCCGGCGTCGGCGGAGAACAGCCGCTCCCCGTCCGGGCTGAAGGCGAACTTGCCGGGGGTCGTGTCGTGGCCGGTCAGGGTCGTCCGGATCTCCCCCAGTGCGACGTCCCACAGCTCGACCGGCCCGAGCCTCGTGGGGACGGCCAGGGTGCTCCCGTCGGGGGTAAAGCCGAGGGCCATGGCAGGAGGTGCGTTCCTCCGGGTCGCGAACAGGCGACGCCCCGTCGACAGCTCGTGGATCGACAGCTCGCTGTCGGTCCGGCTGTTCAGCGCCGAGGATGTCGCGATCATCGATCCGTCCCGGGCCACCGCGAGGGAGGTGAAGGGGCCCGCCCAGGGGAGGATCTCCGAGGTCCGTTCCCGTCTCGAGAGGTTCCAGACCTCGATCCTGCCCGACTCCCCGGTGAATGCCCAGTTGCCGAGGTCGCCCTCCCGGATGATGAGGTGACGGCCGTCGGCTGTGACCTCCATCTCGGTGGGATGGCCCTGGACGAACGAGTCGATCGCCCAGCGCTCCCGACGCCCGGCGACGTCCCACAGCCTGACCATCGCCCCGAATTCCGAGAGAGCGAGGGAAGCGAGCGTCGAGCCGTCGGGCGTGAATCGGAGGTCGGCGATCATGCCCCGTTCCCGCCCCAGGATCTCCGGAGCTCCGGCCCCGTTCGCGTCCCAGAGCAGGATAGTCCCGCCGGTGTCCCCCGACGCGATCGTCCGGGAGTCGGGGCCGATCGCGACACTGGTGATGTCGTCCTCGTGGCCCTCGAGCGAGCGGAGCTGGCGATCGCGGCGCGGATCCCAGAGGCGGAGCGTCCGATCGGGCTGCGCCGACACGACTAATGACCCGTTGTCGGCCAGGGCGTCCGAGCGGTTGGAGGTCGACAGCCCTGGGGTCGAGCCCAGGTACGCCCCGTCCCGGGCGTCCCATGCCGAGACGACGCCTCCCGCCTTGGTGGCGACTATCGGGTCGGACTCGGATAGGCCGAGGAACGTATCGAGCAAGGGCCACGTCACCCGGGAGGAGATCGCTGAGAACCCGGCCTCGCTCCAGCTCGACGTCCGCCAGAGCCGGACGCCCCCCCGGGAGTCGACGGAGGCCAGCCACTCCCCGTCGTCCGAGAAGGCCACAGCCAGCGCGGCCCCCCCGTACCCGTCGAACACCTCTCGGACCCCGCCGTCGTCGAGCCCCCAGACCCGGATGGTGCCGTCGTCGTTCGCAGTCGCCAGCAACCGTCCGTCGGGCGAGGGCCGAGCCGCGTGGATGGACCCGGCGAAGCCCCGGAATTCCCGCGGCTCCGCCGCCCCTTCCATCTGGTGCAGGATCGCTCGCCCGTCGAGCCCCGCCGACACCAGTCCCCGGCCGTCCCGGGTGAACTCCAGGCTGGTGACCGCCCCCCGATGCTCGTCGAGGGTCCTGACGACCTCTCCCCGCTCGGCCTCCCGGAGCGTGACCCGGCCGCCTTCCGCACCCGATACGACGGCCCTGCCATCGGCCGACAACGCGACGGCGGTCAGCGGCCCCTCGTCGCCGGGAAACGTCGCGACCGGGGCGCCGGAGCCCGCGTCCCAGAGGCGGATCGCCCCGTCGCTCCCCGCCGAAGCGACCCGGGCCCCGTCGCCGGAGTACGCGACGGCGAGGACCGGCCCCTCGTGCCCCTCCAACTCGGTCGGCCGGTCGGTCGGGCCGCGGTCCCAGACGATCGCCCCGCCCCGGTCCTGCTCGATCGATACCAGGAC
Organism: Tautonia plasticadhaerens; assembly: GCF_007752535.1. Taxonomy (GTDB): domain Bacteria; phylum Planctomycetota; class Planctomycetia; order Isosphaerales; family Isosphaeraceae; genus Tautonia; species Tautonia plasticadhaerens. Next base: position 6,504,522 of record NZ_CP036426.1, on the reverse strand, counting down.
CGAGCCGTCCGCGCTGCAATGGTTGCCCTGGGACTCGAACCCCCCGCCCGAAACCTGGTATCGCCCTTCGATCGAGCCGCTCGCGACGTCCAAGGCGATCCCCCGGATGGCCTCGCCATAGACCCCGGTCACCAGGGTCGACCTGTCGTCCGAGAAGGTCAGACATGTGGGCATCCCTCCCCGGTAGGTGGTGCCGAGGATTGCCTCGAGCCGCTCGAGATCCCAGACGATCAGCCGGCCGTCCATGTCCACCGACGCCAGCAGCGTCCCGTCCCGGGAGATCGCCAGGCACTCAATCGACGCGCCGACGTGCTCCCCCTCGATCCGGCCGACCTCCTGGCCGGCCGCCACGTCCCAGACGATGATCTCCCGGGGCTGCTCGTCCTCAATGTTCGACCCGTTGGCGCTGATCAGGAGGTCCGGGTCGACGGGCGAGAAGACCAGGTCGCCGATGCCGCCCTCATGGCCGAAGAGCGGGCCGGCGACCCGGGCCCCGGAGCGGGCGTCGATGACATGGACCTTGAAGTCCTCGTCCTCCAGGCCCCCCATGAGCCCTCCGCCGAGGGCGATCCGGGTCCCGTCCCCCGAGAACGCCACTGCCTCCGGGTATTCCGGGATGATGTGGACGTCGAATCGGTCCTCTGCCCCAGCCAAGTCGCGGACGATCAGCCGCGTGCCGGTGCCCCCGGAGGCCTCCCTATCCGCCGGCGCCCGGGGGGGAGCGTCGAAGGGGCCTGAAGACGCCTTGCCCCGCCGGTCCCCTACGATCGCGAGGACCTCCCCCGTCCGGTCGAAGGCGAGGCGGCGGACGGAGTCAAGCCCGGGGCGGTACTCGTGAACCACCGCCCCGTCCCCGAGGTTGATGACGCGTACCACGCCGACGGCGGCCAGGGCCAGCCGGCGCCCGTCCGGCGAGAGCGCGGATTCCGGCGTGCCGAAATCGGGGAGGTCGAGCTCGACGAATCGCGGCAGCCGCCAGATCCGGACCTTGCCGTCGTCGCCGGCTGAGGCGAGGCCGTCCCCTCGGGGGGACGGGACGAAGGCGAGCGTCGTCGCCGTCGAGCCGAGCCGATGCACCTCCTGCCCCTCCCGGGAATCCCACAGGGACAGCACCTGCCCGGCGGCGTAGACATACCTCGGGTCGGAGGGCGAGAAGGCGATGGCACCGACCGGGGGCGGGCTGTCGAGCCGGTTCTGCCCGGTGGGCGCCGCGATGTCCCATCGGGCGATCATCCCGAGCTGCTCGTGCCTCATGAACGACTCGGTCGACGACGCGGCGATCGACCGGCCGTCGGGTGAGAAGCGGAGCAGGTCGTTGCCCCGCCCGGCCAGGAGCGTGGCGACCACGGCCTTCGTATCGAGGTCCCAGATCCGGATCGTCTCGTCATCGCCCGCCGAGGCGAACCAGCGGCCGTCGGGCGAACAGGACAGCCCGCTGATCGCTTCGGAGTGTGCCGCGACGGCCCCCTCGAATCGCCCAGTCATGGCGTCCCGGACTTGCATCCCCGCGGACGTAGCCAACAGGAGCCGGCGACCGTCCCGGGTGAAGGCGAGGACCCTGACCTCCTGGCCCTCGATCCGGATCGATCGGCGCACCTCGCCCGAATCGGCGTCCCAGGTCCGGACCAGCCCGGTCCGATCGCCGTCCTGGTGGATGACCCCGCCGGCGGCCAGGGTCCTCGAGTCGGGCGAGAACTCCAGGTCTCCGACCTCGCTGAACGGGAGGTCGGCGACCAGGGCCCCGCGGTCGACGTCCCAGAGGCGGACCGAATCGCCGAAGGGCCCCATCATCGATGCCGCCCTCCGGCCGTCGGACGAGATCGCCAGCTCGGCGGATTTTGCGACCTCATCGGGCCCCTCCAGGACGCCGGGCCGGACGGCCCCCCCCACACGTCGGCCGTCCCGGGCGTCCCAAAAGGCAACCGTGCCGTCGTCGCCCGCGGTCGCCAGCCGACGGCCGTCGGCGGACAGGCGGGCGGCGAGCACGGCCCCCCCGTGCGCCGTCCATCGGAGGCGTTCCTCGCCCGAGGCGACGTCCCAAAGCGTAACCTCGCCGTCGAAGTGGGCGGTCACCGCGGTCGTCCAGTCCTCGGAGAGGTCGAGTGAGCGGACCGAGCCGTCCGGCTCGTGGAAGACGATGGAGGCGGGGAAACGAAATCTATTGTGGATATATCTCCAGGTGAATTCCCGGCGGGCGGGCGGGCTCTTAGCCGGGTCGCCGAGGTAGTCCAGGGCGAGCCGGGGGTTCCTCCCGCCGATCTCCTCGACCAGTCGGAGGTTCGCGTTGTAGAGGCGGCCTTCCGAGCGGCCGCGCGCCTGATTGGCCTGCGCCTCGTTGCGCAGGGCGCTGCGGCGCTGGCCCAGGGCGAACACCGTGATGAGCGAGAGGACGACGAACGCCGACGCGATCGAGGCCACCAGGGTCAGCCGGTTCTTCCGACGCCGGTCGAGGCTCGCCAAAACGAACTCGGATTCGACCCGATTGGTCCAGTCGGCGTCCCGGACGAGGTCGAGCCTCGGGTTGGCGTGCCAGGTGCCCCCCTGGCCCCGGCTCCAGTCGAAGGCCGCGGGCGTCAGCAGGCGCCTCAGGTCGAACTGCTCGCGCCCCTCCCTACTCCAGGCAAGGAGCCGGTCCCAGCCCCGGACCAACTCGTCGTGGGCCGGCTCGACGTAGGTCTCGTCGTCTGCCTCCTTGCCCTCGACGACAAGCCGGGCCGCGGTGAGGCCGGCGATGACCTCGCCGACCCGGGCGCTCTCCTCGGGGTCGAGATAGCTCAGCTCACGATCCGGGACGCGACGCCGGGCCAGCTCCCCCCCCTCCACGGAAATCATCCGCATCATCACCCGACGCATGACCTCCCTGTGCTCGTCGCTGGGGAGGTCCCGATAGACCTCCTCCGCCCGGTGGCGCAGGGAGCCCCCAACCCCTCCCAGGTCGTCGTAGTCCTCCTCCGACAGCGTGCGGTCGTCGGAGCCCCGCCCGAGGTAGCGGCGGTACAGCTCGCTGAGCGTGAAGGACAGCAGAGGCAGGACGCCGGGCGTGTTGGCCACGTCGCCGATCAGCCGGTCGATGAAGGCCTGGGAGCCGGCCTTCCCCCGGAAGCTCAGCACCCGGGCCGACGCCGGGCCCTCGACCGCCTCGCGGTACTCGTCGAGCGTCATCACCGGAACGACGACCTGGGACTCCTGCCAGCGTCGCTCCAGGGCGGCGTCGGCGAACTGGGGCTCGAAATCCGAGCGGAGCGTGAGTACGACCCGAAACCGGTCGGGGCAGTCCGCCAGCGCACGCTCGAGCTGGACCTGGAACATCGCACGCTCGTCGGCATCCCAGCAGTCGGTCACCAGCTCCTCGAACTGGTCGACCACCAGGAGCAGCCGCCCTGCTTCCAGCGAGCCCGTCGGGGCCTGGGTCGAGGCGCACCAGGCAGCCACGCGGCGGGCGAGGGCGTCGGGGTCGGCGGCGAGCAGCCGCGCGACAACGGCATTGGGGTCGGTCGACTCGCCGGGCAGCACCAGCGCGGCCAGGGTCGCCAGCGGTGACCGGCCCGGCCGCAGCGGAGGCAGGATGCTCCAGGAGCCGGTTCCTTGCGAGCGGAGTGACGGGAGCAGCCCGGCCTTGACGATGCTCGACTTCCCCGTGCCCGAGGCGCCCAGCACGACCGTCAGGGGATTCGCCTCCACCCACTCGACCAAGTCGGCGACGAACTTCGAACGGCCGAAGAACAGCGGGGCATGCTCCTCATTGTAGGATTGCAGGCCGCGCCAGGGATTGTTCGCCTCGTCCAGGGGAGGCGCCGGCGGGAGGTTCAACGGGTGGCCGGGGACGAGGTGGATGTACTCCCCTTTGTCGTGCTTCTGCAGCGGCCAGTACCCGGGGGTCTGGCGGTGGCCGAACAGGTCATCGCCGACCTCGACTCGCTCGCGGAGATAGAGGTACAGCTCCGTCGCGGTGACGACCCCGTGGCGGCGTGCCAGCGGGAGGTACTCGAGCGCCTCCGGCTCCCCCTCCAAGGCCGAGATCAGGGCCGCCGCGAACGGGGAATGGCCCCGCTCGTCGGCCTCCCGGCCGGCGAAATAGTCCAGCGCCTTTTGATCGTAGGCGGCCGAGGTGAGGACCTGCCAGGCCCGGTCCCGGATATATCGGTCGTACCGCTCGCGGTGGATGATTTCCGGCAACGGCCTGAGGTCCCGGGTGGTCGACCAGCGAAACGCCCCGGCGAAACAGCAGTCCAGGACCAGCAGGAGATGGCGGCAGGGAAACTCCTCCAGATACCCGTTCAGCTCGGTCATCGGCAGGAAGGTCTCGTGAGCCTCCCGCCGCGCATCTTGCGGGACTAAGTAGCCGGCCGGCCCATCGTCACCGACGAGGATCAAACCGTGGCCGGCGAAGTAGACCAGAAGACGGTCGTTAGCATTTACATTGTCCTTCAATGTCCGCGCAAAACAGGTTTTAATGCGGTCCAGTGTGGCGTCGGTCAAGAGATCAACAGAGTATCCCCCTGTAGCCTTCAGCACCTCCGCCACTCGCCGGGCATCATTGACCGCCGTGCTAAGTGGAGGGATGTTGTCCTGATAATTGTCGATTCCGATAACAACGGCATGGCTTTGCCGGAACCCGATCATGGCGAGTGCTCCACACGATGGGGCAGCGAGGGGCTACGGCACCCCGGCCCATCCTCCTACAGGTCGAATCGCCTATTGCGGTCAGAGCGTGACTTGACAGACTGGCCGGGGGCTAAGGCGGCTTCAAGAAAATAATTCGTCCGGTTTAGGGGGCGGAATGATGACTGACCACTTCTCCAGGCCCGGGAGCCGTTGAAGGCACTGCTCCAACCGTTTCATCTCCTTGGTGCTTCGGCACACCCCACTGGAGTAGGTCTGACTCACCCGAGAGACCTGCGGATGCTTCCCCCCGTAGGTCATGCTCCGTGCGAACCCGAGCACGGCGGCCTCGCTGTCCAGCAACTCCCCGTTCCAGTACACCTCCAGCACACCCCAACAACGCTCGATCGGGTTGTACTTGCTGTGGTACGGAGGGTAGTACGCCAACTCGATCGTGATCTGCTCCTTCTGGGCCAACTGCACCAACCGATACACGAACTGGCTGCGGCGGCTGTGATTCTCCGGGCCGTTGTCCAGGTCCAACAGCAACCGCTCGATCCGGGGGAACCGAGCTCGGTTCGCCGCCCACCACTCTTCCAGGCGATCCACGATGAAGTCGCTCGTCACCTTCGAGGCGGTGAAATAGAGGTCCAACTCCTTGGAATCGGGGAGGAACAGACCGAACGGCGTCAAGCGGCCCCACGGCTTGAAGTCATGGTCCACACCGGCGGTCCCGAGCCGACTCTTCCCCCCACGGGAGAATGGTCCGATGAGGACCGGAGCCTTGGCATCCAGGGACAAACGGAGCGTGTCCGTGGACTGGGCGGCACGTTGATGGACCAGGTCCAATCGCTGGAATATGGCATCGGTTTCCTTCGGTTTTTTTGAGGTTTACACTTGGTCACGGGTCGCAGTCGGAATCCCAACCGGTTCAGCTTGGCCGTGATGGTCGTGATCGACGGCATCTGCGTCTCGGGATAGCCCTTGCGGTCGATCAACTGCTTGCGGACTTCCGCAGCGGACACCCGGCAATACAGCCGGGTGGTCTGGAAGGTCGGATCGGCCTGGAGTTGGTCGTGGACCAGATCGGCGATGTCCTCCAGGAGGTGCGGCAGATGCGCCTCGACGGGCTTGCGTCCCCGGGCGGAGAAGTTGTCGAGGCAGGTGATCCCGGAGTGGAGTTCGTGGAGGCCCTTGCGCACGGTATCTCGTGCCCAGCCCAGGTGGGTGGCCGCTTGACGTTGACTGAGGTCGAAGGCCTCGACCGTCTGGGCCATGAACCGACGACGTTGAGCACCGTGGAAGGAATGGGCGGTTTCCATCAACCACGAGCACATCAAAGGGCTCAGTTCCATGACGCTACCTCCGGCATGGGGAGGCAGACATTGTACAAAAATCTAGCGGACGAATTATTTTCCAGAATCCGCCTAAGCACCGCCCCTCTTCCGAAGTGTGAACAAAAGGCCATAATCTGGCGGAGGTGGGAGCGTAGCCGCCGGAGCAGAGCCATCCCCTCTCCCGGACGATTAGTACTACTCCGTTAGCTTGGTCTTGGAGCGGGTGAGCCAGGGCCGGCAGTGCGCGCAGTCCGGCCGGCTGACCGGCGCCAGCAGCCGCTGCAACGCCCGGCGGATCGCCGGCACCGTGATCACCGGCGCTCGGCCTCCCCCTTTTTGCCCGGCCGGGATCGCCCCCGACGGGCTCGGCGTCGCTCCAGGGTGAGGAACCCGAAGGCCAACATCACCAGGCAGGCGTGATGGTGGAAGCCCCGCCACGAGCGGCCCTCGTGGTGGTCCAGCCCCAGTTCCTCCTTCATCTGCTGGTACCCGAGCTCCACCGGCCAGCGACTCCGCCACAGGCGCACCGCGCGGATCCGGCTGGTATCGGCCGGGAGGTTGCTGAAGGCGTACTTCAGCTTGCCGTCGGCCTGCTCCTCGATCAGCAGCCAGATCGGCTCCGCCCCGGCGCAATCGCCTGTCGCCCATCCCTGGCCCGGCCAAACGCGCAGCCAGGCGAATCGGCCCCACATCGGGCCCTTGGTCCCCTCCCGCCACGTCACCTTCCGGCGCGGCGTCCGCGCCGCCAGCTCCTTCAGGCCCACCGGCCGGGGCGAGCCCTCGGCCAGGCGACGCCGCTTCTGCGGCCGCCCGCCCGTCCCGGCCTTGGGCTCGTCCCACCTCGGCTCCTCGGTGAAGACCAGCATCTCGTCGGTCACGCCGACGACGTAGTGCAGGCCCCGCTCGGCCAGGCCGTCGCGGAACGGGCCCGAGACGCCGTAGCCGCTGTCGGCCACGACGAGCCCGCCCGGCAGCCCTTCGGCGCGGATGCGGTCGAGCAACTCCAGGGCGATCTGACCCTTGGTCAGCGACCGCCGCTCGGCCTCGGGCACCTTGGCCTTATCCAGTCGCTTCGGGTCGGCCAGCCAGCCCTCCGGGAGGTAGAGCCGCATGTTCAGCGGGTAGTGCCCCCTCGGGGCGACGTAGTGGACGCTGACGGCGCACTGGCAGTTGGCCTTCTTGCCCAGGGCGCCGCAGTACTGCCGCTGCACGCCGACGGAGTGCGTGCCCTGCTTGGGGAAGGTGGTGTCATCGATCACGAAGATGCCGGCCGGGTCGGCGAACTTCGCCGCCATCGTGGCCCGGTAGCGGCTCAGGACCGCTTGCTCGTCCCAGGTGCTCTGGCCGAGGAACTGCTGCAGGGCCTGGTCGGGGTCGGCGACGTCGAGCCCCTCCGACAGGGGGACGCGGGCGGCCATCGGCTCGACGCTCTTGCGGTCCCCGTCCTGGACCAGGCCGCGGAGGTAGACGCCGCACCAGGCGGCCTGGCGGGGCCGGTTGAAGTCGGCGCGGAAGGAGGCGGCATACGCGGCGAGGCGGTCGAGGACGTCGGGGTTTAAGTCGGGGGTGTAGGTCCGGTTCATACCCTCGGTACGAACCGCAGCAGTCGATCGTTCGTATGATTTAACGGAGTAGCATTAGAAGCCCTGACAAAACCGTGTGGCATGGAGTTTGCGCCCTGGTGCTGTTTTCCTCCGAACCGAAGGAGACACCACCATGGCGAGCGCCCACATGCCGGACGAGTTCTTCGATCTGGTTGCCCACCACCTGCCGCCGGAACCGGCCATCGGCCCCTACGGCGGGCGTCCGCCGATCGGGCACCGGGTCGCCCTGCGTGTCATCTGGTTCGTCCTGGCCACCGGCAATCGCTGGGAGGATGTCCCGCAGGAACTCGGCTGCTCAGGTCGCACCGCCCATCGCCGGCTGCGGGCCTGGGAGGAGGCCGGCATCTGGGACCGCCTCCATGCCGACCTGCTGAGGCTGCTCCGCAAGGCTGGCAAGCTGGAGACCGACACGGTGGTCGTCGACGGCGTGACGGTGCGGGCCTCCGGCGGCGGCGAGGCGACCGGCCCGAGCCCCGTCGACCGCAGCAGGAAGGGCACGAAGCACACGGTGATGGTCAGTCGCACCGGAGTGCCGCTGGCGATCCGCACCGCCGGGGCCAACGAGAGCGACCACCGCCAGATCATCCCGCTGGTGCTCGACTTCCCGAGCGTCGCCGGCAAACCGGGCAGGCCGAAGCAGTTGCCGGATGACCTGTATGCCGACCGGGGCTACGACAGCGAGGGGACGAGGGCGTTACTGCGTTGGATGGGCATCGAGCCGCACATCGCCAAGCGTCGGACACCGCACGGCAGCGGGCTGGGCAAGGTCCGCTGGGTGGTGGAGCGGACGATCGGCTGGATCAAGGGCCTGCGGCGGATGCGGGTGCGGTACGACCGGCTGGGGGTGATCCAGGACGCCTGGACGACCCTGGCGGCCTGTGTCATCTGCTTCCGTATCCTCCACCAGGATGTGATGTGATTCACCCGGTTTTGTCAGGGCTTCTTACATACATCATCTGCCCTACTTTCGCCGCTCTAACAAGCGATGGCAAGACTTCGGAAAGGATCCGCTCTCCCTTCAGTTCAGCTTGCCAAGTTTGCCCTGAACTTCGACTATTGGTCCGATAGTAGTTAGATTCGCTACCCCTACCAATTGCGTGCTTCGGTGTGGTCGACGAATGGCACTTAGATTTCCGCAAACGGCCGCGCGAGAGCGGGATAGGAAGATGTCGGCGTTCCGGCTCTGATGGAGACGCAACCCACGTCGCCCGCCAGGAGCCCGAGCGATGCATGGCCGCGCCGATGGACGCCTTCGCCAACAGGTTGACTCCCTTCGCCAGCAGTTCCTCCAGCAGGACGGCCTCCCCTTCGCCGACGTCCTCTCGACGGCGGGACTCGAAGGGGCGCTCCGCGAGGTCCCCTCTCGCTGGAAGGACCGCATCTTCACGCCCCTGGTCACCCTCGGGGTCTTCCTCGCCCAGGTCCTCAACGCCGACCGATCCTGCCGCGCCGCCGTGGCCCGGCTGATCGCCCATCGCGCCTCGCAGGGGCTCGAGCCGTGCAGCTCGGAGACCGGCGCCTACTGCCAGGCGAGGGGCCGCCTGCCCGAGCGGTTCTTCGCCGCCGTGGCCCGCCTCGTCGGGCGCAACCTCGACGCGCAGGTCGATCGTCAGTGGCTGTGGAAGGGGCGCCGCGTCTGCCTCTTCGACGGCTCGACGGTCTCGATGCCCGACACCGAGGAGAACCGGCGCGAGTATCCGCTGACCTACAACCAGGTCCCCGGGACGAACTTCGCCCCCGCGCGCATCGGCGCGATCATCTCGCTCTCGTGCGGCGCGATCCTCGACCTGGGGATCTGCCGCTACGCCGGCAAGGGCCAGGGCGAGGTCAGCCTCCTGCGGCGGCTCTGGGACGTCCTTCGCCCCGGCGACGTGTTGCTGGGAGATCGCCTGATGTCGGGCTGGGTGGGCATGCACCTGCTGAAGCAGCGCGGGGTCGACACCGTCAGCCGCCTCTCGGCGCACCGCCGGGCCGACTTCCGCAAGGGCAAGCGCCTGGGCAAGGATGACCACCTGGTCGTCTGGAGGAAGCCGTCATCGATCCGGTCGGTGGACCGCGAGACCTACAACGCCTTGCCCGAGTCGTTCACCGTCCGCGAGGTCCGCGTCCGGGTGGAGCAGCCGGGGTTCCGGACGCGGTCGATCGTGGTCGTGACGACGATCCTGGACCCCGACCAGGCGAGCAAGGAGGAGCTGGCCTCGCTCTATCGGGCGCGATGGAACAACGAGACGTGCCAAGCAGACTGCACCTCAAGCGACCGGTGGTGCAGCACCCCCGGCGGCGGTTACGATCAGCGCCGCCGCGCTGCTTGAGCTGGCGGCGTGGTGCCGACATCACCTGACCTCGGCATCGGGAGACATCGCATGTCCGTCGCCCCCCGTCACAACGCTCCCCCCCGCGCCTGACGACGGCGCCCTGCCCACCGCCGACGGTCGCACCGACGATCTGGGCCCGCCTGCCGGCCGACCGGCAGCGACAGCTCCGCGACCTGCTCGGCCAACTCCTCGCCAGGCTCCTGGCGGCCACCCGAAGCGAGGAGGCCGGCCATGAGTGACGCAACCCGCTCGCCCAAGCTCCGGCCCTGGCATCTCGACCGGGCGGCCTTCGTCTACGTCCGCCAATCCACACCCCAGCAGGTGCTCGACCACCGCGAGTCCACCGACCGGCAGTACGCCCTGGCCGACCGCGCCGTCGCCCTCGGGTGGCCACGGGACCGCGTCACCACGATCGACGACGACCTGGGCAAGAGCGGCCAGTCGATCGAGGGCCGGCCCGGGTTCCAGCGGCTGCTGGCCGAGGTGGCGCTCGACAACGTCGGGCTGATCCTCGGCCTGGAGATGAGCCGGCTGGCCCGGTCCAACCGCGACTGGCACCAGCTGCTCGAGCTCTGCGCCCGCTTCCGCGTGCTCCTGGCCGACGCCGACGCCGTCTACGACCCGGCCGACCACAACGACAGGCTCCTGCTGGGCCTGCACGGCATGTTGAACGAGGCAGAACTTCATGTCATCAAGGAGCGGATGTGCCAGGGCCGGCTCAACAAGGCCCGCCGGGGCGAGCCGATGGGCTCCCCGCCGCTGGGCTACGTACGCCTCGCCTCGGGCGAGTGGGCGATCGACCCCGACGAGCAGGTCCAGGCGACCGTGCGGCTGATCTTCGACCGGTTCGACCGCGAGGGTACCCTGCACGGCCTGCTCCGCTACCTGGTCCACCACGGGGTCCGCATCCCGATCCGACCCCGCCACGGCCCCAACCGCGGCGGGTTGGAGTGGCGGCGGCCGAACCGCCCGACGCTGTCGAACGTCCTGCACCACCCGGCCTACGCCGGTGCCTACCGGTTCGGCCACCGGGAGGTCGACCCGCGGCGCAAGCGGCCCGGGCGGCCCGACACCGGCAAGCTGGTCCGCCGCCCGGAGGAGTGCCTGGTGCTGATCCGCGACCGGCTGCCGGCCTACATCACCTGGGAGCGGTTCTGTGACAACCAGGAGCGGCTGGAGGCCAACCGGGCCCGCCGGGACCGCCCCGGCGCGCCGCGGCAGGGGGCCTCGCTGCTGGCCGGACTCCTGCGGTGCGGGCGGTGCGGCCGGCGGATGCTCGTGCGGTACTCGGGGGCGACGGGCCGGTACAGCTACACCTGTGCCCGCGGGGCGGCCGACCACGCCGAGCCGATCTGCCAGAGCCTCTCCGGGCCGGCGCTCGACGGGCTGGTCGCCGGCCGGGTCCTGGCGGCGGTGGAGCCGGCGGCGCTGGAGGCGAGCTTGGCGGCGGTGGCCGAGGTCGAGCGCGAGCGGTCCGAGCTGGCCCGGCACTGGCGGCTCCGCCTCGAACGCGCCGGCTGCGAGGCCGACCGCGCGGCCCGGCAGTACCAGGCCTGCGAGCCGGAGAATCGCCTGGTCGGCCGCGAGTTGGAGCGGCGCTGGGAGGAGGCGTTGAGGGCGCAGCGGCGCCTCGAGGACGAGCACGAGCGGTGGCGGGGGTCGGCCCCCGGTCGGCTCTCACCGGACGACGAGCGGACGATCCGGTCGCTGGCCGGCGACTTGCCGGCGGTGTGGCAGGCGACGACGACGACGCCCGCCGAGCGGCAGCGGATCGCCCGACTCCTGATTGACCACGTGTCCGTCACCGTGGACAAGGCGAGCGAGCGGGTCGATGTGACGCTCCACTGGTCCGGCGGCATGACCGAGTCGCACGCCATGTCCCGGCCGGTGAAGCGGTACGACCTCCTGGCCGACTACCCCCGACTGGTCGAGCGACTGCGGGGATGGCGCGCCGAGCGGCTCAGCCCGGCGGCGATGGCCGAGCGGCTCAACGTCGAGGGGTTCCGTCCCCCGAAGCGGGCCGAGCGGTTCACGCGGGGGATGGTGCAACGGCTGCTCTGGCACCTGGGGCTGGCCCGCACGCCCTTCGGCAGCCCGGCCGGCCTCGGCCGCGACGAATACCGGCCGTCGTCGCTGGCGCGTCGGCTGGGGGTGTCGCGAGACACGGTGCGGCGATGGGTGCGGGTCGGGTGGTTGACGGCGCATCGCGACGCCCAGGGCCACCACGTGATCTGGGCCGACGGGTCCGAGCTGCGGCGGCTGCGCGAGCTCCGCCGGCTGCCGCGGACGTGGGCGAACAAGGGGCGGCTTGCCGAACTGACCAGACCGAGGCCGCGCCCGGGACGGTAGAGTGAGGGCGGCCCGGCTCAGGGCGAGCCGGGCCGCCCCATCGCGCTCTTGGAGGGCATTATGGCTGGAACATCGAGCTCGATCTGAGGTCGATCAAGGTCACGCTGCAGATGGACCGGCTGCGGTGCAAGACGCCGGAGCTGGTGCGCAAGGAGATCTGGACGCACGCCCTGGCGTACAACCTGATCCGGACGGTGATGGCGCAGGCGGCGGCCCGCGAGGGGGTACCGCCGCGGACGATCAGCTTCGAGGCGACGCTCCAGGTGCTGGAGGCGTTCCGGCCGGTGATCGCCGCCCAGGTCGACCGCGGCACGGGGCACCTGGCGGCGCTCTATGAGCAGATGCTCCGGGCCATCGCGGCCCATAAGGTCGCCGACCGTCCCGACCGGTTCGAGCCCCGGATGGCCAAGCAGGGGCCCAAGAGGTATGACCGCCTGACGAGGCCGCGGCGGGAGATCAAACTCCAGATGCTCAAACGATCTAGCAAAATCTAAGTGCCATTCGTGTGGTCGACCGACGCCGCCCACCGGAGGAGTTGGAGGCGGTCGTCAACCTCGTGGCGTTGGCGTTTCGTGGTGTGGGGCCCGGGCCAGCCTCTTCGGACGAGCCGGGTGACTTCCGAGTCGTCTGCGCCTCTCGTCTGGAGGTGCTTCCCTGGGGTCGAATCGTACGCCCCGCCCGGCTCGGTCGCCGAGGCCGAGGAGCCCATCGACCCGAGGACACCGCATACACACCGATCAACCATCGAGTCGGCCGATGCCCGGGGTCGTCGACACCGCCCGATCACGACCGAGGAGTTCGCCCGCATGGTCGCAGCCGGCGTCCTCGACGACCACCGGCGCGTCGAGCTGTGGGACGGGCGGCTCGTCGAGCGGCTCCAAGGGTCCCCGGCACACGTCGCGGCCCGGTCGCTGCTGATGGACGAATTGCGCCGCGTCCTGCCCGACGACGGGCACGTCGGTGTGGGAGGTTCGCCGGCGCTCGGGCCCCGACCCATGCCGGACACGCGCCTGGTGATCGTCCGTGGCGGGCCCCGGGATCACCCCGTCCTGCACCCGACGGGCGTCGCCATCGGCCAGGCGTCGAGGCCCTCGGTCTCGCCCCGACGCCAACCCGGTCCGGTGATCGCCGCCTACGCCGCCGGGGGCGTGCCGTCGCCCTGGTTCGCCGACTTCCGCAGGGGGCTGCTTGAGGCCCACGGCGAGCCGGTCTGCGGGGCGGAGCCGGGGTACCGCTTGTCGCGCACATATGGGCCCGTCGAGGCGGTCCCCCTGGTGCTCGATGGGCATCCGGTTGCCGAACTGGCCGTCGCCGACCTGCTGCCGGAGCCCATGGGCTGACGGGGCGACTGAGCCCGGCGAGATCGTACCTCCTCGACAGGACTGCTCCAGGCGGCTGCGTCGCCGATCGTCAGGGTCGGCATCCAGGCCCCGAGGACGCTCGGTTATCACATCATCCCCTCCCCGATGCCGGGAGGCGCCCGGCGAATTTCCGCAGGGCGTCGCCATGCCCTTGTGGCCTACTTTCGTTGCACGGCCGGCAGCGTGAGCCACTCCGAGATCGACCAGACATGATCGGTCAGTCCCGCCGCCATCGCCGGAGTCCTCCGTCGCCACCTCCCGTCCTCGCCTCGGACCCCCAGGGTCCGCACTGGCCAGCAGAAGTTGTAGCTATACAGGGTGAAGTAGGTCACCGCCTGGTGGACCTCCCAGTCCTTGGAGAAGCAGTACGTCTTGCGGACCTTCCGGGCGTTGCAGTTGCGGTCCGTGCCGTTCTGCCGCTCCACGAACGACGTGTTGACCGACCGGCTCACCGCCGAGCGGGCCAACGCCCCCGCCACCTGCTCGGCCGTGCCGAAGACCGTCCGCATCTCCACCTCGACGACCCGCCCTCGCCTGCGGGTCTTGTGGACCGTCGCATACACCAGGCCCCCGGGCGGCACCCGGTACGGCTTGCGAGGGCGGCCCGGCCGCCCCGTGCGGGGCGGCGTGACCACCTCGCCATAGGCCCCGAGGATCGCCTCCCGGTACGGGGCGTACTCGTCGGTCGTGATCAACCCCATCATCCGGCCCCCGGTGCGTCTCCTGAACTCCCGCACCAGGCTCCCGACGTTGCCGGCCGTCCGCTTGCCGGGCACGACGGCGACGACCAGCCGGTGCTCCGGGTCGAACGCCACATGGTCCCAATGGTCGCCCTTGCGGGCGTCGGCCGGCTCGTCCGGCGAGCACCGCTTCTCCTTCTTGGCGACGAAGGCCCACTTCTCGTCGAACTGGGCCTCACGGGTACGGGGGGGAAACGGCGACCAGTTCGTCATGCAGGCCCCGGGCATGCCGCCCGGCCTTGCGGCTATAGCGGGCCACCGTCTCCCGGCTCACGCCGACCAGCCGGCCGGTCTTGCGGACGCCGCTGCCCTCGGCGATGTGGTGCAGCACCGAGACCGCCTTCTCGGCGGGCAGGTGCGAGCCGAAGAGCGGGGTGCCCTTGCGTTCGGAGAAGCGGGCCTTGCAGCATCGGCAGCGGAGCATGCGGCGGGCCTTGTCGGGGCAGTAGCGGCTGGTCACCGAGAGGTTTCCGGCCCCCCGCTTGCCGTGCTCGGGGCAGTCGGGATTCAGGCAGCAGAAACGGGACAGGTCGTCCATGGCAGGGACTCGACGGCAATATCGCACGGCGGCTGAACAGGGTGCATCACCCCCAGTCATAACAAGTCAGCCGTCAGCCCTGCAATGAAACCTGGCCACAAGGCGCCATGCCGGCGGAGCTGAATCCCTCCAGACAGATGCTGGACGAACACAGTCGATCGCACACGCCGCCCGACACCCGACAACCTGCCATTGATCGCCACAACCTTCTTGATTCCAGACGCTTGCGGTTCTCCCGGATGTCAGGCCAGCCATCCCTGGAACCCGACAACCTCGGGCGGTCGTCCTCAACTGCCGTCGAGATGTTGACGACCTTCGGGGAGGTTGTCGGGTACGAGCGAGAGGCCGTCCGACAACCTCTTTTGCCGCAACCCATACACCATTATGCACTTGCGACGAACGAACAGGGGTTGTCGGGTGTCGGGTCGTCAGCACAGAGGCAGGTCGCTCGTTTTGGCCGCCGTCATCTCGACCGATCGAGCTCGGATCCGGGACAAAGCCCCGTGATGAACCTCGGGCCGGATCGAGGCCTGCCGGGACATCGACAAGGACGAACGTGCTCCTTCGTCCATCCCAGGACACGCATCCACCGAGGCGATCGACGACCGGCCCGTCTTGCTGCCGGCTCTTACTTGCCCTGTCGGTCTGGCCAACATAGAGTAGTACCTGCCCACTTGATCCCGGATGCTTTCCCCCGGATCACACGTCGAGGGAGCGGCTTCTCCCGCAGTGCTACTGCTGCGATCGAATGATCGCGCTCGCCAGGAAGGTCAAGAGCCGCCACTTCCTCAACTTCGATCCGCGTCTGGGAGGCCCGGATTCCGTCGCCTCCATGGTCTACGAGGAGCAGATGACCTGCCGCTGGGGGTGATCTGCCAGGCCTGCTACTCGATTCTCGACAACGACAGCGGGATGGCGGAGGTCGGGGGGAAGGCCTTCACCATCGCCGGGGCGTCCCGCGGCGACAAGGCCGCCACGATCGACGAGGCGAAGTACCGCAGGTTCCGGCGCAAGGAGGCGGCCAGGCTCGGGCTGGATATGGACGACGACGAGGTCTGACGGGCGTCGGGGCCGGTGATCCAACGGGCCGGGCTGGTCTACCGAGCGAGGACCTCCCCCGCGGCTCAATCCCCCGCCGTTCAGGTCGCCTCCGCCGGCCATAGGAGCCGCCTTCTCGAAGCAGTCATCGCCCCTCGGGAACGCTCCTGACAGCTCGATTCGCCATGTCGACGAGCAGGGACTGGTTCCCAGAACCGGTTGCCTTGTGTCCAGAGTGAACATCGGGATAATTGGGGGCCGGCATCGTCCAGGCCACACCGGCGACCCGCCCTCAACGGTCGACGGGCGGGGGAGTCCGAGACCGAGCGGATGCCAGCGATGCCGCGGTTCTTCTCCTGCCCGTGGCGGCGTTGCTGCGGTGCCGGAGCCGGCGGGTCGGCGAACGTCTCGCCCCTATCCGGGCATCGCGTCGGAGTCGCAGGCGTGCCGGCACGAGGCGGGGCGGCCGGAGGCGGGCCCGTCCGGCGATCGTCCGTCGCAGTCCAGGAGCGGAGCTCAGCAAACGATGGGCAGCGTCTACCGCAAGCAGTTCACCAAGCCGTTGCCGCCCGGGGCCGAGGTCGTCGTCCGCAAGGGCGAGCGGCACGCCCGCTGGCGAGACGCCGCCGGCAAGCTCCGAACGGCGGTCGTGACGACCGGCCGCGACGGCACCGAGCGGATCCGGGTCGAGTCGGGCACCTACATCGCCAAGTACCGGGACGGCAACGGGCTGGTCGTCGAGGTACCGACCGGCTGCCGCGATCGGGATGCGGCGAAGCAGGTGCTCGCCGAGCTGGAGCGAAAGGCCGAGCGTATCCGCGCCGGGCTGATCACCCCGGCCGAGGCCAGGACCTCCGAGCACCTCGGCACGCCGGTCGGAGAGCACGTCGAGGCGTATCTGGCCAGCCTCGACGCGAGCGGGGCGACCGCCAAGCACGTCAAGGAGATGCGGCGCGTCCTGTCTACTGTGCTCGCAGGATGCGACTTCGGGACGCTCGCCGACCTCGACCGGACGCCGGTCGAGCAGTGGCTCGGCCTCAGGCGGAAGCAGGGGGCCTCGGCCCGGACGCGGAACGTGGACCTGACCGCCCTGCTCGCGTTCGCCAACTGGTGCGTCGCCTCCAGGCGCCTGACGGCGAACCCCTTCCAGGGCATCCCGAAGGCCGACGAGAAATCCGATCCCCGACGTCGTCGGAGGGCGATGACCGAGGACGAGCTGCGGCGGCTCCTCGACTCGGCCCGTCGTCGGCCCCTGGAGGATGCGCTCACCGTCCGCACGGGCAGGAGCAAGGGGCAGCGGCTCGCCAAGGTCCGGTCCGAGGTGCGTCAGCAGCTCGAGGCCCTGGGGCGGGAGCGGGCGCTGATCTACAAGACGCTGGTCCTCACCGGCCTGCGCAAGAACGAGCTCGCCTCGCTCACGGTCGCGCAGCTGAAGCTCGACGGCCCGATGCCCTTCCTGGAGCTCGACGCCGAGGACGAGAAGAGCCGGGAGGGCAACAGCGTCGTCGTGAGGGACGACCTCGCTGGCGACCTCCGCAAGTGGCTTGCCGATCGGCTCTCGCGACTGCAGGACGAAGCCCGCCGGGCCGGCGAGCCGATCCCGTCACGACTGCCCGGTGCCCTGCCGGTCTTCGAGGTTCCGGCCGGGCTGGTCCGCATCCTCGACCGCGACCTGAAGGCCGCCGGCATCCCCAAGCGCGACGAGCGGGGCCGGACGCTCGACGTTCACGCGCTGCGGACGACCTTCGGCACCCTGCTCAGCCGGGGCGGCGTGCCGCTGCGGACGGCCCAGGCCGCGATGAGGCACTCCGACCCGAGCCTGACGGCGAACATCTACACCGACCCGAAGCTACTGGACGTGCACGGGGCGCTGGACGCCCTCCCGGAGCTGCCGCTCGATTCGCTGCCCGGCGAGGGCCGGGAGGTGTTCCAATCCGTCGCCGCCAGTCGGTGCGACCCGACGCCGCTTGCACCGCCGCTTGCACCGACCCCCGGCAAAGGGATGCAAGCGGCGTCACTTCCTGACAAGATGACCACCACCGAACCGAAGCCAGACGAAACGTCCTCGACCGACGTAACCACTGAGGCTAGCAAGGAAAATGCAACGCTGACCAGCGTTGACAATGAGGTGGGGGAATGGAGACGACCGGGATCGAACCGGCAACCTCCTGCGTGCAAAGCAGGCGCTCTCCCAGTTGAGCTACGTCCCCGAGTCTGATCGAACCGATCGACTGCGGAGAGTCATTGTGACGGCAAGTCGCGGTCGTCGCAAGCCGGAACGGGAAACTCACGGGTGTGGGGAGAAAAGCCAGGATTCGCAGGCGAGGCGGGCACGGTTACGGGAGTCGAAGGGGGAGGCCCACCAGGTCAGGGGGAGGCCTTCGGGGAGGGCCTGGGCCTCGAGCCACTGCGAGATCATCGTCGGGGAGGGACTGACGAGAACACCCCGACGGATGTAACCCTGGGCGGTCGGTTGTTCGAATCGGACGGCATAGAAGGGCACCCGCTCATACCGGAGCGAGGCCAGATGGCGATCAACCCGGCGGGCGAGGGATCGGGCGGACTGGCCGAAGGCGGTGGTGAACCCCTTGAAGTGCTGCTCGGACGTCCGGGGCTCGAGTGGCGGGAACTGGGCCAGGGCGAGCAGGTATGACCTGAATTCGTCGGGGTGGTTGTGGGCGAGGTAGTGGGTCAGGCTCCAGGCCAGGGCGTAGTCGGTCGGAGAAAGGTCGGTGCGGAGCATCAGGTGGGCGACCCAGGGTTTCTCCGGGCCGAGTTGCGTCCACGAGGGGGAGGCGAGGCCGGGGCCTGGACCTCGGAGGTGCGTGAGCAAGGCGGCCGGATCCTGCAGGTCGATGAGCGTCGCCATGTGGAAGGGATTGACCCGGCCGAAGTTGCGTCGGCCGTAATCGCCCCGGCAAGGGGAGCCATGCGGCTGGTCATCGGGGAGGGCCGTCGGGGCGTAATACTCGGCGAGCCCCTCGACGAGCCACGCCGGCCAGCTGGCCAGTCGGGGCTGGACGCCCACGTTTTGGAGGATCTGGTGGACCCCTTCGTGGGCGATCGTCTGAGGGCGACGGAGGGCGGTAAGCTCGGGGGCGCGGAGATCCTGGGCGGAATGCTCGTACAGGATGATCCGGTTGGTCGTGATCTCGTAGTACGCCCGGACGTCCCGATCGACCGGGCGGTATTCCCGGAAGGCGTCCTCATCGCGGAAGATGATGGCGACGAGGGGGAACTCGGGCTCGACGACGGGGAGGCCCCCGTCGTCGAGGCATTCGATCAGGTCGTGGAAGAGACCTTGAAGCAACTCGGCCGCGTCCCGGGCGAAGGACTCGCTCCCCTGCGTGAGCACGAGGTAGGGTTCGCGCTCGATGGCCCGAAAGCCCTGGAAGCGGCCCGAACGCAACGCGTGTCCGAGCTGTCGAGGGGTCCAGGGCCGGAACGGCCGGTCGGTCGGCACCTCGCCCTCGGGCCATCCGAGGGATCCGTCCGGCAGGATCACGACCGGGCCGCTCGGGGCCCTCGCATAGAGGCGGCTGACGAGCACCCGACCCGCGTCATCGCCGACGAGGAGTCTCGGGGCATCGGGCCCGCCGGCCGGTCCGATCGGGACGATCGGCGACCCGTTGCCGGCGACCGGCGCGGGAGCCGGTGACGGCTGGTATTCGAGGGGGACGGGGAGGTGTGGCAGGGCGTCGAGCCCCTGGACATCGGGGATCGTGGCCGGTTCGATCGCCCGGATCGGCTGGTGGGGCGGCACCGGGGGTGCCTGGACGGTCGGGGCCGCCAGGCCCGCCCCCGAGGCCTCCTCGACGACCGGAGGGGGGACCTGCTGCTGCTCCTCGATCGGTTCGGGCCTGGGACGGGCGCGATGGAGGACGGGCCGATCCCCTGCACTCTCGAGCTGCCTGGGGCGCCGACGATCCGGGATGTTCCGCACCCGAAGCGAGGGGCCGTCGCGACGATCGACCCGCTCGGCCATCTGCGGGGGGCCGTCGATCAGCCCCGGCGCGATGGTGTCGTGCCAGGCGTGGAAGGCGGTGATGCCCATCACCGCGGTCAGCGTCGAAAGCAGCCCGGCCTCCCGAAGCCCACGGAGACGGGCGGAACGCCTCAGGGCCCTGGGGTCGAATGGGCAGGGGTCTTCGGGCATGGTGTCCGTTCGGGGAGGCTCGGCGGCCGTCGAGGTGCCCATGCCCGTGCCGGTGGGCCAGGGCGACTCCTCCGGCTGCCGGGGATCGGGCCGGTGGGCATCGGGGACGAGGATCAAGTCCTTCTCGCAGCTCATCGACGCCGCATCCTCCGCGAGCGTTCCCGGGGGCCGCCCGGTCCCGCTTCCGAGATCATCCCAGCTTAACGGGCTCCCTCCCCGGAAGGAACCCATACGTCCGTACCCACTGGTTCTTCGTCCTGCGGGCGGGTTGGGATCGGTCGGATTGTCAAGGAACGAGGGGGCGGTCGGGTCGGGCCCGGATCCCGACTCCTGCGGTGAGCCCTCCCGAGGGCTCAGGCCGGCGCGCCTCGGGAGAGGACTCGCACCCGGAAGCCCAGGGCCCGGCCCAGGGCGATCAGTTCGCCGAAGATGTCCCCATACGCCACGGCGACGTGATTGCTCATGTAGTGGGCCATGATCGTTTCCATCGAACAGCCGAGGTCGGCGGCCATGAACGGCCACTGCCGGGTGGTGCCGCGCCACCAGGACTCCCGGACGTCCTCCGGCAGCTCGACCGACTCGCCCCGGCCGACGTCGAGCACCGGCTGGCCGTGTCGGTCGAGCCAGGCGCGAGACCAGGTGATCTTGCCCGGCAGGCTGACCCCGGCGAAGGTGCCCCCCGGGACCGGGAAGTAGCCGCCGGGCTGCCGATAGCTGTGGACGCCGGCCAGGGAATCGACGTCGTGATTGAAGGCGAACGCCGAGCAGCTGCCGGAGTTGAGCAGGACCCAGAGGAATCGGCCCTCGTGGCGGGCCCCCCAGCGGACGTCGTGGAACATGACGGCGCCGGGGAGCCCCTTGGCTTCCAGGAGCCGTTTCATCAGCTCCATCGGCAGGAGGTTCCCCTGATCGGCCTCGGTGGCGGTGATCAGCGGGCTCCCGTCCCCCTCGGGGCGGGCGTGCGAGTTGAACAGCCCCTCGGCGAAGTCGCTCGGGGGCAACAATTTGAGGAGGCCGAGCTGATACTGCCAGCCCAGGCAATCGGCCTTGAACTCCCGCATCAGGTCGAGCACGGCGAGGTAGCCCCGGAGCTGCTCCCTGGTGGCGTCCTCGGTGAAGTCCCGGGCATCCTCCTCCCCCCAGTGGAAGGCAACGCCTCGGTCCCGGACGAACCGGAATGCGTCGTCGACCCGGCGGTCGGGGATGAGGCCAACGCGCTCGACGAGCCAGGCCTGGTCGACCTTGTGCTCGCTGAAGCCGAGCGGGGCGAGCACCCGGGGGCCGAAGTAGCCGTTGATCATGCCCATCGAGGTGTCGCCCAGCATGAGGGCGAGCACCCTCCGGCGTCGGATGCCGTCCAGCACCCGTTGGGCGGCTTGCTCGGCCTCCCCGGAAACGGAGCACTGGTCGTGCAGCTCGGAATCGTCGTGGTCGATCCGGCCGGTGTCGCACCACCGGGCCAGGCGGTCCATGAACGGGGCGTCGGCGGTCCAGTCCTCGGCGTCGGACCAGATCCGGGAGGCGTGTCGGCCGACGCTCTCCAGCGAGGCCGCCGTGTTCAGCAAGGCGACCAGGCCGGGCCAGGTCCCCGAGAAGTTCGAGGCCAGCAGGAGCGGGTTCGACTCGCCCACCACACCGTCGACCGTGTGGGGCGCGTAGGCCCAGTGGACGAACAGGCCGATCATCGGGTCGTCGATCGACCCGAGCCGGTCGATTGCCTCATCGGGTCGGGTCAGGGGGCCCTCGACGGGATACGGCTCCCTCCCCAGCTTCCGGAGCGCCGCGTCGAGCCGGGCATGGGCCTGCTCGAACTGCGGCCTGGCCCACTCATTCGGCTTGGACCGATAATCCCCCGGCCAGAATATGGCGACCTTGCGTGACATCTGCCGACTCCCCCCGAGGACCGCCGGTGAGCCCGGGACGCCCGGTTGGCCCACCCCGCCCGATCTTGCCACACCACGTCGACCGCCGCCATCCCCCTCTCGCGCGGCCGGATGGACCTAGCAGTGCGAGGTCCGGTGCGCTTCGGTGCGCGCAGCTGGATCGCCTTAAATCATAATCCTGAAAAGGATTGCAAGATTCGAAATGGGTTCGCTCCGTCGTCCCGGCCGGACCGCCCCGGCGGTCCTCGGCGTCGCCGGGTGTTCGGTACGTCCCGGAGGAGGCCTGTTCGGACGGTGCGCCCGGGGATGGCCCGCTGGGGCGATCGAAAGTTCCTTCTGGTAAAGGATTTGTGTGAATCAGTCTTGTTTGGTTTCGGTGAAGTGTCGGGATGTCGGACATCCCGATCGGACCGTCGGGCTTCGGGGCGAGCACGAGCGACGTCGAAGGCGGCGGAGCAGAGGACATTCGGTTCGATCTCTTCGCTGCCGGGTGATCGTAATGCGTCTCCTGGGCCGCCTGGTGCGCACCATAAACCCGACCGAGATCGAACGAATGTCTTGTTCCGATTGTGGTTTGCGGTGATGAGGTGTTGCTCGTTTCGGGAGATCGCGGGGGGTGAACGCCGCCCGCGGAACGCAGGGCACCGAGCTTCGCCGAATGTGTGAACGGATGGTCTCTCGTGATTCAAAATTGCGTCCGTCGGAGGTAGATTTGGTCGGCGTCGCGAGCCAATTAGAAGCCATGGACTGCTTGTGGTCATTAATGGATTTTTCGTGGGCACCGCGGAGGGTCCGGAGACTGTGCGCGGCGCATCTCCGAGGGATCCTCCCGACAACAAGATCGTGGGAATCCGGAATCCTGCCCACACAATTTCAGGAAGGTGTTCGGGACCACCGGCGGACGCGTCGCCCCGGGAACTGCCTCGGATCGGATCGCTTATGACAGTGCCGGACAGAGCGTGAAATGCTCTGTCTGACTGAGAATAGAGTTGAAAAGCTTTGTATTACAGAAAAAATTGGCGGAAATCGTAGGCAAACTCTATGTGGTGCGCCTATATTGATTGCGAATCAGGTTGGATCGGCAACGAACTGTATCTGGTTGGGTTATCCCTCGGACGGAGAGAATTGAGATGGCTCGTGTGACGATCACCATCGAAGGGGAAGCACAGGAAATCCGCCGGACCCTACGGAAGTTGCTGGGGCCGATGGGCATGGGCCCCGGCCCTCGGCGGGACCGCGCGAATGAACGAGGAGGGCCGGGGACGCACGGGCCCCGGGAGCCCTGGTCGCCGGAGGAGCTGACCCAGGTCTGGAACGAGATCACCGTCGGGGCGCGTCGGGTGCTGACGGAAATCGCCGGGAGGGCGGAAGGGTATCCGAGCGGGGAATTGCAGAAGTCGCTGGGGATGGACGGGAAGGCGATCGGCGGGACGCTCAGCTCGGTCGGCGTGGCCTCCCGGAGATTCGGGGCTCGGCCGCCGATCTACAAGTTCCGGTGGGATGAATATCGGATGCCCCCGCCGGTGGCGGAGGTGGTCCACCTGCTCTCGCAGGGGAAGTGACCTGGGGCGTGCCGACCGCCCAGGAAGGGTCCCGGGCGGTCGGGGGCCGATCGGAATGGGCTCCGGCCGTCACTTCAAGGGGCTGAACGGGGTGGGGATGAGGAAGGTGCGCTCCACCTTGGCGGCGAGCGGGACGCCGTCGGCCTGGCTCTCGTCTCGGGCCTTAATCCAAACCGGGTCAGTGCGGAACGACTCCCAGGAGTTGAGGGCCTGGACATGACTCGGGTGGGCGAGGAAATAGACGAGCAACTCACCCGCCCCCGTGTCCTGCTCGAGGGGGACGGTATAGATCAGGTTCGTCATGCCGTGCTTGTCGAACAGCTCCATCGTGTGATCGCGGAACCGGGCGTTCAGCGCGTCCAGCTTCCCGGGGCTCGCGGTGTAGCGGCGCAGCTCGAAGAGACGGGTCTCGTCGCCCTGGTCGGTCTCGGCCTCGTCCTCGCCCCCGGTCGGGTCAGGCGCCGGGAGGGTGGGTGAGAAGTCGGTCGGTTTGACGTAGACGGCCTCGACCCCGGTCACGACCTGGCCGTGCTCCTCCCCCTCGGCCTCGAACGCCTCGACCCATTTCGGGTCGGCCGAGAAGGCCTCCCAGGCGGCCTCGGCCGCCTCGGGGCCGGGGAAGGAGACGAGGTAGACGAGGCGGTCGCCCCCCTCGTCGGATTCGTGGGGGGTCCAGGCGCCGACGAGGGTGATGCCGTGGGCCTCGAACAGGGGCAGGTTGACCCGGCCGAACCGCTCGACCAGCACGTCGAGCTTCTCGGGGGCGGTGGTATAGGTGCGGAGTTGGTAGATCGTCGATGGGTCGTCGGTCCCCCGCGCCCCGTGTGCGGGGCCGAGGGCGAGGGCCGCGAGGGTGAGGGCGGCCGTCGAGGCGATGCGGTTCATGGCGTGAAGCTCCCCGGTGGAATTGAGACCCGAGCCCGTTCTATCCGGCACGACGAGGCGGGGTCAAGCGGGGGGGACCGGAGAGGGGGCGGGCCGCTGAACGAGGACGACCCCGGCGGGGGGGACCCGCCAGGGTCACAAGGAGCGGTGGACCGGCCGAGGGGCGGTGGGGGATCACGCGCTGGGATCGACGGGGGGGGCACCGCGGAGCCGGGGGCGTTCCGGCGTATCCTGGGGCTGGGGCTGCTCGCCGGGGGCGGGCGGGTTGCCGGAACCGATGCCGAGCTGGTCCCAGTCGAACCCCTCGAAGACGCCCGACGGGTTGCCGGCGTACCCCGACTCCTGCTGCTGGGCCGAGGAACCGGGGCTCCGATCGCCGTACTGCGCGGCGATGTCGTCCCGGGCCTGGGCCATCATGGGATAGATCGTGTCGGAGTAGAGGGCCTTCTCCTCCGGGGAATCGGCGACGCCGAACTGGAGGTTGAAGGATCTCATGAAGTTCAGCAGGTTAGGCAGGCTGACCTGCTCGACCTGCTTGGCCTCGTCGAGCACGTCCTTCACGTCGGGCTGCTGGAGCATGGCGACCATGGCGGCCTGGGCCTTGAGGTGGCGGAGGGACTCGGCGGCGACGGGGCCCTCGAGGTCGGCCATCGTGATGGTCTGGTACATCTCGCCGAGGATCTGCCGGGCCTCGGCGACCTGTTCATCCGGGACCGGCTCTCCCGCGGGGATCTGGAGTATTTGCTCGACGACCTGATCGTACCGGTCCCGGAGCGGGGCGAGGGCGTCGGCCCGGAGGGCGGACGGCCAACCTTCCCCCTCGTGGGAGAGGCGCTGCATCGAGACGGCCGCGCCCTTGTGCGTGAACATGAACGGGATCTGCGAGACGACCGATCCGGGGATCGACTGCCCGCCGGCCGCGTCATTGAGCACGGAGTCGGGGATCGACGGGTCGTCGAGCTGGAGGAGGATGGCGTTCAGGGCCGAGCCGGACTCGATCTCCTGGCGGCTGGGCTGGTTGAGCCGCTGATCCCGGAGCTCCCGGCGGGCGCGGTCCTCGGCCGCGTCGTCGATCGCCTCCTCACGCTGGTAGCGTTGGCGGTCGAGCATCCGGGAGCGGTACATGTACTCGTTCAGCTCGGCCCAGGTCTCGGCGTTGACGGCGCTGGCCCTGGCGGAGAGGAGGTCGCCGGCGCCGAGGCCCCGGGCGAAGGCGCCCATCCCCATCGCCGCCCGGCCGAACGGCGTGGCCGCGGAGCCCCAGCCGCCCCAGCCGTATCCGCCGTAGGCGCCGCCCGGCGCGACGGCGCCGCCCGGTGCGACGACCTGACCGCGTGCCTCGGCCGCGACGGCGGAGATCAGCAGGGCCAGGGCGGGCACGGTCCATCTCGTGAGTTTCCCGGATCGGCCGATCGGGTTTGCCTGACGCACGTCCATGAGTCTCACCTCTCGCTACGATTCGTGTGTGGGGTCCTCCGGAGGCAGCCGCTCGGTGACCGTCTCTCGGACTCTGGGGCGTAAGTTCTGCAAGTACGATGCCATCCGCAGATGGGTATGCGCCCAAGAATGAGCAATCGACGGTATGAGAGATGCAACGAGTTCGAGCGACCAGCCGCGAGGCCCCGGACGTCCGGGGCCTCGCGGCCCGGTGAGACCACGACGGGCGGCATGCGTGCCCGATCGCGACACGAGAAGAAGACCAGGAGACGAGACGATGACATACTTGCTGAAGCCCAGCCTCCCCGCGATGGCCCTCGGGCTCATGCTCTCAGGCGTCGCGTCGGCCCAGGACGCGGGGCAGGCGGCCGATGACCTCAACGTCGTCCGCCGGGTCAGCGAGATCCTCGGGGGCGAGGCCCGAGGACCCGGCGAGGAAGGGCGGATCGCCGCGATCAGCGACCTGATCATGGATGGCCAGGGGGTCCCGCGTTACATCCTGCTCAGCCGGGGTGGCGTGGCCGGCGTCGGCGGCGAGAAGATCGCGGTGCCCTACGGCGTCGGCCAGCTCGTTTACATCGAGGACGGCGGCTGGCGGCTGATCCTGGAAATGACGGGCGAGCAGCTCGACCAGGCGCCAACCCTGGAGGAGGGGTCGCTGGACCAGCTCCGAGACTCGAACTGGCTCTCGGCCAACCGGCAGTTCTTCAACGCCGATCAGGTCGGTAACGAGGCCGGGACCGACGACGAGTCGTTCCTCTTCCGCGCCAGCGCCCTGAAGGGGGCCCAGGTCCGCGGCACCGGGGGCGAGGAGTCGATCGCCAACGTCGACGATGTCCTGCTCGGCGCCGATGATCGCGCCTCGTACGCGATCCTCGGATATGGTGGCGTCGCCGGACTGGGCAAGGACCAGGTGCCGGTGCCCTTCCGGATGCTTTCGCTCGACGCCGAGATGGAGGACGACCGTTATGTCCTGGTCGTGGCCATCGACGCGACCAAGGAGCGGCTCCAAAGCGAGCTGGCGCCGAAGCTCGAGGGCGAGTATAACCGGATGCTCGACCCGACCTTCCTCGACCGCATCACGGAGTATTTCGGCGGGACCGAGGACGGCCCGGGGGCCATCGAGGCGGCCCCGAACTCCCTGAATCGGTGACGTAATCAATGACCCGGCTCCGCCGATCGCCCCGAGGACTCGGAGCGTCGGTCGGGGGCCGGGGGTGCCCGACCCGCCCGAGATATCCCCGTCGTTGAGGAGGAGCGATCCGATGCGTGCTCGATGGGCTTCGGGTTTCGTGTCCGTGGCGGCGGTGGTCCTGATGCCCTCCTCGGCGTCGGCGGCCTTGCAGGAGCAAGGCCAGGGGCCGACGAAGCTCGACGAGGTCCGTCGGGCCAGCTTGATCCTCGGTGCCGAGGTCCTTGGACCCGGGAACGAGCGGGGTCTCGGCACCGTCGAGGACCTGATCATGGACGAGCGCGGGGTGATCCGCTTCGTGCTGATCTCGAGGGGGGACCTCCCCGGGATGGTCGAGGATCGGGTCCCCGTCCCGGCCGGGCAGGCGACCTTCAGCCGGATCGACGAGACCCGATGGCAGGTCCATCTCGGGGTGCCGGGAGATCGCCTGGACGAGGCGCCGAAACTGGGCGAGGACCCGGTCGGCGTGCTCGCCCAGGACGAACGGCGGTCGGCCATCGACTCGCATTTCGCCCAGGACGAAGGCGGGGTCGTCGAACGGCCTCCCGGAGAGCCGGGCGGCCGTTCGCTGGCCCGAATGAGCCGCCTCCTCGGGGCGGAGGTCGGCGCGGCAGGGGGCGGGGCGGAGGACCCGGTCGCGGCCGTCGAGGATTTGCTGATCGACGCCGAGGGGCGGATCGTCTACGCGGTGCTCGATCGGGCTGGCGCGACGGGTCCCGGAAAGTCGATGATCCCCGTCCCGGCCGGGAAGCTCAGGATCGTCCCCGATTCGACGGGCGAGATGGTCGAGGTCCGATCCGCCCTGGGGTCAGCCCACCTCGATCGGGCCCCGAGCCTGGACGGGGAATGGAACAAGATGCTCAACGGGAGCTTCGTCGCGGGGGTGACCAATTGCTTCGCAGATGTCCCGTCGCTGGGCGAGGCCCCATAATCGGCATCCGAATCCGCCCCGATCCCCTCCCGAGTCGCTGAAGCGTTGCGGGAGGGGATCGTCGGCAATCAGGAGCAGCCGATGCCGGAGTAGGTGAAGCCCAGTTCGGTCATCCGCTCGGGGTCGTAGAGATTCCTGCCGTCGAAGACGACGGGCTGGCGGAGCAGCCGCCGCATGATCTCGAAGTCGGGGTTGCGGAACTCGTTCCACTCGGTGACGATCGCCAGGGCGTCGGCCTGTTCGAGGCAGCCGTAGGGGCGGTCGCAGAAGGTGACGCGGTCGCCGTAGATTTCCCGGACGTTGGGCATGGCCTCGGGGTCGTGGCAGCGGACCGTGGCGCCGGCGGCGAGCATGGCGTCGATGAGCACCAGGGCCGGGGCTTCCCGGATGTCGTCGGTCTTGGGCTTGAAGGCCAGGCCCCAGAGGGCGATCGTCTTGCCCTTGAGCCCCTCGAGGCCGCCGAAGTGCTCGGTGATCTTCCGGGGCAGGACGGCCTTCTGGGACTCGTTGACCTCGTCGACCGCCTCCATCATCCGGCTGGTCATGTCCTTCGACCTGGCCATGTGGATCATGGCCCGTACGTCCTTGGGGAAGCAGCTACCGCCGTAGCCGACCCCGGGGAAGAGGAAGTGGAAGCCGATCCGCTGGTCGTGGCCGATGCCCCTGCGGACGTCGTTGATGTCGGCCTTGTACGACTCGCAGAGGTTGGCCATCTCGTTGATGAAGCTGATCTTCACCGCGAGCATGCAGTTGGCCACATACTTGGTCATCTCGGCCGATTCGGGCGACATGACCAGGAACGGCCGATCGGTGCGGAGGAACGGGGCGTACAGCTCGTGGAGCTTCTCGGCGACCTCGGGACTGCGGACGCCGACGACGACGCGGTCGGGCTTGCTGAAGTCGTCGATCGCGGCCCCTTCCTTCAGGAACTCGGGGTTGCTGGCGACGTGGAAGGGGACGTCGGTGAGCAGCGACATGCGCCGGGCCAGCTCGGCGTTGGTGCCGACCGGGACCGTGCTCTTGATGACGATGGTCTTGGGATGGTCGCGGTCGCTGAGGTGCTTGGCGAGCTGCTCCCCGACGGCCCAGACGCCGCTGAGGTTGGCCCCCCCGTCGTCCCCCTGGGGGGTGCCGACGGCGATGAAGATCAGCTCGGCGTCGGCGATCCCCTCGGCCAGGTCGGTCGTGAACTTCAGGCGGCCGTCCTTCGCGTTGCGGTGGACCAGCTCGGCCAGGCCGGGCTCGTAGATGGGGATCTCGCCCCGGAGCAGTCCGGCGATCTTCTCCTCGAGCTTGTCGACGCAAACGACGTCGTTGCCGCTGTCGGCCAGGCAGGTGCCCTGGACCAACCCGACATACCCGGTGCCGATGACGGCGATCTTCACGGCGATCCGTCCTCAAGGTGCTGTGGAGCGGGGGGATGCTCCGGGTAGATCGAACTCGGCCCGCCCGATCGGCGGCACCAGCCGGCGGAGGTCATGGGATCTACCCCGGGAAGGAGTCTCACCCGAGGCAGCCCCTCGATCCGGGCCGTCTTTCCTCTGGCCCGTCGGACCAGGATCCCCCCATCGACAGGGGAAAGACGGCATTATCCGCCGTGCTCTACGATCCGACAACCCCGGTTGTGTCGCGCCGGGGCCGGCGTCGAGGGCCGGCTCGAACCCGATCGGGCGGGTCTCGGTCATCGGGGATCAGGATCGTCGATCCCGGGGGACTCCGCCGCGACCTCGAGGGCGGCGAGCATCGCCGCGCGGACGGCCTCGGGCCCCTCGAGTCGCCAGCGGTCGAGCCACCGGGGACCGGACCAGTCGCGGAGGAGCCGCCTCCGGTCTTGCTCGACGGGCACCCGGGCCCTGACCGTCCGGCGGAGTTCCGTCAGCAGGGCCCCGAGGCCGCCGGCCTCGGCGCCGATCGCCCGAGAGGCGCGGTCGCGGAGCGTCGCGGCCAGCGCTGGTCCGGCCCCGGAGGTGGAGACGGCCAGCAGGATCGGGCCGTCCCGCCAGACGGCGGGGAGGGTGAAATCCCCGGAACCGGGATCGCTGGCTGCGTTGACGAGAACCCCGAGGCGGGTTGCGTCGGCGACGACCCGGCGATTGACCTCCGGCGGGGCGGAGGCGAAGGCGAGCGTCGCCCCGAGGAGGTGCTCGGCCCGATAGGGTTGGGCGACGACGGCGATGCCGGGGATGGGTACAGGTCCCGGGCCGACCGGGTCCACGCCGAGGACCTCGGCCCCCGCATCGACCAGCCCGGCGGCCTTCCTCCGACCGACCGTCCCCAGGCCGACGACCACGGCCCGACGGCCGGCCAGATCCAGGACGATGGGATATCCGGTCATGCGTGCACACCCGATTCCGGGGCTCGGGCTCGGGCAAGGAAACACCCCCGCACCGGACCCGACCGATGCCGGAATACCGGCGACGGGGCGGGGCGTCAAGGCGTCTGGTTCACCTCGGTACGGCCACGGCGTCGACCACGTGGTCGCCTTCTCGGTGGACGGGCCTGCCCACCCAAGGGGGGTCGACCAGGCCCGTGGCGAAGAGAATCTCGTCGGAGCCGGCGTGGCGGGGGTGTCGGCGGTAACGTGAATTAATTGATATATTCATATATTAGAACATTAACAATATCGACGGGGCCGTGGTTGGGCCCCTCGGCCGGTCGTCACGCGACGGCGCCGGGCCTTCATCGACATGACCTCCCGCCCGGCGTATCCTGCGGGGTCAGGCCGATCCGACCTCCGGGAGCACGCGACGATGACCACCAGACGGACGTTCCTCCGCCAGTTCTCCGGGGCCGCACTGGCCGGCTCGGGGCTGATCCTCCCGCATCGGGCTGCCAGGGCCGAGGTCGTCCGGGCGGAGGCCCCCGTCCGGGCCGTGACGAGCGGGCCGAAGGCCCATTTCTTCGGCTACTACGACAAATGCCCCTGGGACGCCACCGGTCGGTACCTGCTCGGCATGGAGATCGGCTACTGCGACCACCAGCCCGAGCCCGGCGACGAACTGACCGTCGGGATGGTCGACCTGGAGGAGGGGGATCGGTTCATCCCCCTCGATCGCACCGCCGCCTGGTCCTGGCAGCAGGGGACCATGCTCCAGTGGCTCGGGTCGGCGCCGGACCGCGAGATCATCTACAACGGCGTGGAGGACGGACGGTACGTCGCCACCATCCGGGACGTCCACGCCGGGTCTTCCCGCACGCTTCCCCGGCCGATCTACGCCGTCGATGCCTCGGGGACGAAGGCCGTGACCCTGGACTTCGACCGCCTCAACCGACTCCGGCCCGGCTACGGCTACAATGCGATCCCCGAGGCTTTTCCCGACGACCCGGCGCCGGAGGACGCGGGCATTTACGCCATGGACCTCGCCTCGGGCGAGGACCGGCTGATCATCCCCATCGCCTGGGCCGCCGCCAACGAGCCCGACGAACGGTTCTCGAGCGGGATGCACCACTGGTTCAATCACCTGCAATTCAACCCGTCCGGCGACTTCTTCATCTTCCTGCACCGCTGGGAGATCCCGGGCAGCCGCTGGCAAACGAGGATGTATGTGGCCCGTCCCGACGGGTCGGACATCCGGCTGATCCAGGACACCGGGATGGTCTCACACTTCGACTGGAGGGACGACCGCACCATCCTGGCCTGGAGCACGACCCCGGAATCGGGGGACGCTTTCTACCTGTTCGACATCGACTCCGGCGCCATAGAGCCGATGGGCAGGGACGTCCTGCCCCGGGACGGGCACTGCTCCTATTCGCCCGACCGCGAGTGGATCCTCAACGACACCTACCCCGACTCAGACCGGATGCAGACGCTGATGCTCTACCGACCGGGGGACGACCTCCGGGTCGAGGTGGGAGAATTCTACCTGAGCCCCGAGCTGTCCGGGCCCGTCCGGTGTGACTTGCACCCTCGATGGAACCGGGACGGGACCAGGGTCTGCATCGACTCGGCCCACGAGGATCGGACCAGGCAACTGTACGTCGTCGACGTGTCGTCGATCACGGAGGGGTAGTCGGCCCCGACGGCGCCGGGCGGTCGATTCGGGGCGAGACGGGCCCCAGCCCCTTGTGTGCGGGGCGGGGGCCCGATCCGGCCGGGTCGCGGGAGACGACCGGGCGGTCAACGATCCTGGTCCTCGCCATCGCCTTTGGACCGCTTGAGGGCGTCGATCTCCTCGCGGAGCCGTTCGAGCTGCTCCCTCATCTCCTCGATCGCCCTCCCCAGATCACCCGTCGGCGGGACCGGGTGGGAGAAGGTGCGGTTCTGGCCGGGGCCGGGACGGATGGCGCCGGTCTCGGGATCGATCATGACGCCGGGGCCGAAGAACCTGAGTCCCGCGGGTGGATGACGGGGGTCCGGTGAGCCCGCGGGTGCGGCGACCTTCTCGGGTGAAACCTCGACGGTGATCTCCTCCCCGTCCCGCATGAGAGTCAGCTCGACCGCCTCTCCGTCGGTCCCCTGGACCTGCTCGGACAGCTCCTGGGCGCCGGCGATCGGCTCGCCGTCGATCTCGGTGAGGATGTCGTTCGCCTTGATCCCGGCCTCCTCGGCGGCGCTGTCGGGGGTCACTTCCATGACGATCACGCCCCGGCCCTCGGCGAGGCCGAGCTGGGACCGGACGGCGTCGTCGGGGACCTCGATCATGACGCCGAGCCGGTAGCGATCGCCCCCCTCGCCGGACGGCCTTGGCCGGTCGACTTCGACGGACTGCTCCTCGCCGCGCCGGACTAGGGTGATGGAGAGGGTATCGCCTTCCGCCTCCTCGACGGCCTGTGCCAGGTCGTCGAGGTCGCTCAAGGGGGTGTCCCCCAGTGCCAGGAGGATGTCGTTCGGCTCGATCGCCCCGGCGGCGGGGCCGTCCTCGGCAACCTCGGCGACGACCACGCCCTGGCCCTCGGGGAGTTCGAGGTGGGACCGCAAGACCGCCGGCATCTCCCGCAACTTCAGGCCGAGTGCCGAAGCCTCGTTTTCGGGTTGCTGGAAGAAGAGTTGGAGGTCGGACTGTCCGGGGTCGACCATCATCCGTCCCGGGTTGAACCGGAAGGTGCGGGCGTTGCCGGGCATGTGACGCTGGAAGAGTTCGAACTGGCGGCGGAACTGCTCCATCTGCTCCGGGTCGGGGCGGCCGTCCGAGCGGAATTGCCGGATCTGTGGGGCCCTACCTTCGGGCTGGGATGGTTCGCCCTGCTGGGCGGCGATGGTCCCGGCCGGGACCAGAACGAGGCCGACGGCCAGGGCGGTCCGGAGCCTTGGGGTCGAGATCATGGGTCGTCCTCCTGATTCTCGCGTTGGGGCGATGCCCGGGGCACCGCCGGTTCCTGCCGGGCGGGTCGCCGTCCGGCCCCGATTCACCCCGGTCGCCGGGCGAGTGGCCTCGCCCATCGACCGGGTTCAATAGGTCAGGCGGGTCGGCTGCCGGAGCAGGACCTCGTCGACCGGGATGGTGAGATAGCGGCCGGCCTCGTCGAGTTGCACCGAGACGAGCCGTCGTTGGAGCTCCACGTCGAAGCCGCTGAGCTCCCAGGAGCGGCGGACTTCCTCGGGGACGAAGGAAGGTTGGTCCCGGAGCCATCGGTCGTCGATCCCGGGCCCGGACAGGACGGGGACCTGGACGACCGGGACATCCGGGTCATCATCCGAGGCGAGATTCAGGAGGCCGATCGCCTGGTAAGCGGGGGCGGCATTCGGGGAGGCCGGCGGATCGGGCGGTTCACCTCGGCCGGCCATCGCCGACCGATGCTCCGTGGAGTCGGACGAGGGGGGGGGCTGCGGGCCGAGGTGTTCCGGGTCCCCCGCGAGGGTCGGGGCGATCGGCCCGGAGGGCGGGGCTGATCGGGGGACCGGTCCGGTTGACCGCCCGACCAGGAAGGCCGCTACGGCAATCGCGGCGGCCACGGCGACGGGGACGAGCGGGAGCCGGGGACGCAGCAGGACGGCGGGCTCTCCCGGGGACCGCCCGGCGGGGAAGGGTTCCGCCAGCGACCCGATCGCTGTCCGCCACGACTGGGCTTCCAGGAAGGCGAGGGCGCAGCGCCGCCAGCCGCCGGGCTCGGCGTCGAGGGCGAGCAACAGGGCGCGTCGCTCGAGATCGGGGAGGGCCCCCTCGACCAGGAGATCGAGACGCTCGGCGGAGGTCGGGGGGAGGGGGGTGTTCGGGTCCATCGGGGACACTCGCCCTGGGGGCGTTCCGAGGGGAGGAATGGGGCTCGATTCAGTCGCCGTCGCACGGCTGGGCGAGCCGGTCGAGCCGGGCCCGCAGCCGGGCCCGGGCGCGGTGCAGGCGGGCCTCGACGGCAGATGCACTCAATCCGAGGCGGTCGGCGATCTGACGGCAGGACCAGTCCTCGGTGTACTTCAGGAGCAGGAGTTCGCGGTCCTTCGGGGGTAGTTCGTCGACCGCGAGTCGGACGAGCCGGTCCCGCTCGTCGGCGAGGAGCCAGGTAAGCGGGTCGGCGGGCCTGGCCCGGGTCTCGGCCTGGGCGGCCCGGGCGTATCGATCGACGAGCTTCCGCCGCCGTCCCTGCGAACGGCGATGAAGCAACGCGTGACGGACGGCCAGCCGGTAGAGCCAGCCGCCGACCCGGGCCGGGTCGACGATCGGGGCCTGCTGCGCCACGGCGGCGAGCGAGACTTCCTGCATGACCTCGTCGACCCCCTGGGGCTCCCCGAGCCGGGCCCGAATCACGGTCCGGAGCCATCGGCCGTGCTCGGCCAGTACGGCCGACCAGTCGATGGACCCGTCTCGGGACGCCGGCCCGATCGGCAGTGGGGAGGGATGTGACGCGGCCATGCTGAGAGGAGAGTTACCGCAAGGGCGGATCCCTTGCGGAAAAAAGTCTCCCGACCGGTCCGGAAGTCCGGAGTGCGGCGACCGAGCAGTGCCGTGAGTCAGGCCCCTGGTCCGCTCACGGGGTCGATTCGGTCGCCCGCCAGAGGGCGATCCGCCGGAGGGCGTCCTGGGATGCGGCGAGGAGGTCGCTCCCCTCGGCCTCGAAGTGCTGCGAAACGGCACGGTCGCCGATGACCGGGACGACGCATCGGAAGACGACCGGGCCCCCGAACTCCCCCTCGACCCAGAAGCGGCCGACCCCGAGTTGCTCCATCCGGCGACGGACCTCGGCCCAATCACCCTCCGACGGGGAGTCGGAGACGCCGGCCTTCTGGAGCCCCTCGTCCCTGGAGATGGCGGGGGGCGACGACGTGTCGGCGGCGGGGAGGATGGGTCGGGCCGGGGCGGCCGAGTCGGGGGAATCAGTCCAATCGTCGGGTGGGGCCGGGCCGGAGGCGAGCTGCTGCGGGGGGGACACAGGTTGGCCGTCGGCCGGTCCCTCGCGGGTCTCTGCCTCGTCCGAAGACGCGGAGACCTGGGCGATCGGGCGGCCGGGGACGCGATTCCGCGCGGCATCGAACAGGGAAGGGGGCGGCAGGGGAGCCCCCGTCGCCGGACCGGACTGGGGGCGTGTCTGCTCGTCGGCGGGGAGTTCGGGGCGGGTCGATGAGGCGATCGAAGGCCCCTTCGGCGCCGGGACGGCGGGCGATTGGGCGTCCCGTGACTCGGGGGTTCGTGCCTCGGGTCCCCCTTCGGTCGAGGAAGGGGGCGCGAAGGGGGACGAGTTGGCGACGGGGAACGGGAGCCTCGGAGGGGCCGGATCGGCGTCGGGCGCCGGGATGGTGAGGGGCCCGGAGACCTCGGGGATCGGGACGCCGTCCGCGAGCTCGTCGGGAGCCGGGGCGTCCCTCCGGGACAGCTGCTCCCGGATCCAGGCGAGGCCCGGCCCATTGATGAGCGCCCCGCCGGCGAACGCAGACAGGATGAGCAGGACGGCGAACAGGCCCTGTCGCACGGCGGCCTCCTTGCCCGATCCCGCCGCGGGATCGGGGGGAAAGACCCCGGTCGCGGCGGCCGGCGACTCAATCATCGACGCTCCCGGTCGAATCCCCGACCAGGGGCGGCATCACTATCAAATTCGGGTGATTGTCGCAAGTCCGTCCGTGTCGCCGCCGATCTTGGTCGGATCGGTCGGCTGAATCGAGACCGGGCTGCACCGAGCACAGGCCCCGGGGAGTCCAACCGTCATGGCCGCGACCACTTACGTCCGGGGCGGTGGCTCTTGCAAATCGAGACGTCCCGCGTGCCGGGGGGCGCTTGGCGTTCGGGGCCGGACCCCGACGGAGGCGTGTGAGGACGCCTCCCGGATCGCCCGGGAATCTGGTAGGCTCGGACGCATGTTCGGCGCGATCGTCCAGGCCGTGATGCTGCCCTTCCGGGGCCTGTCGGTGGCCTTCCACCTGATCGGCCGGCTGGCCTCGCTGCTGCTGGGCTTCTTGCTGATGATCGGGGGGGCGGCGCTTCTGGCGGGGCCTCTGGCCCTGCTCGGCGTGCCTCTGTTCCTCTTCGGGGTGTTCCTGACGCTGAGGGCGCTGGGCTGACCGACCCGATGGTCCGGAGGCGGGCCCGAACCTGCCATGAGGCCGATCTATCTCGACCACAACGCCTCCGCACCGCTCGACCCGGAGGTCCTGGAGGCGATGCGGCCCCACTGGCTGGCCCCGGGAAATCCAGGGAGTCGCCACGGCCTGGCGAGGGGTCCGAGGCGGGCGCTCGACCAGGCCCGGGAGACAATCGCCCGGATTCTGAACGCCGAGCCGTCGGAGGTCGTCTTCACCTCCGGGGGCACGGAGGCGAACAATCTGGCGATCTTCGGGCTGGCCGGGGGGATTGGGGGACGAGGGGGAGCAGGAAGCCTCGTCTCCAGCCCGATCGAGCACCCGGCGGTGGCCGAGCCGGTGTCCCGGCTCGAGGCCGAGGGATACGAGGTCGGTCGGGGCGTCGTGTCTTCGGACGGCCGAGTGACGATCGGGTCGATGCTCGACCGGATCGATCCGGGGACGAGGCTGGCGACCCTGATCCTGGCCCACAACGAGACGGGGGTGCTCCAGGACGTGGCGCTGCTCGCCGATCAGGCCGGGGTGCCGGTCCATACGGACGCGGTCCAGGCGGTCGGGCGGATCCCCGTGGATTTCAAGCGACTGGGCGTGGCGACGCTGGCGGCGAGCGCCCACAAATTCCACGGCCCGGTGGGGGTGGGGGTGCTCCTGGTCCGGACCGGGTGCCGGATGGAGCCGATGCTCCTCGGGGGGGGACAGCAGGGCGGCCGGAGGCCGGGGACGCAGGCGGTGGCCCTGGCGGTCGGGATGGCGGCGGCGCTGGGGCGTTGGCATCGCGAGGCCGGGGCCCGGATCGAGCGATGGCTCGCCTTAAAGCGACGGCTCGAGGGGGCGATCGTGGCCGGGCTGGGGCGGGACGCGGTCGTGACGACCGGCCCGATCGGGCCGGGGGCCACGCTGCCCCAGACCTTGCACCTGGGCTTCCCGGGGCTGGACGGGGACGCGTTACTGATGCAACTGGACCTGGCGGGGGTGTCGGCCTCCCTGGGCTCGGCGTGCGCCAGCGGCTCGACCTCCGCCTCCCCCAGCCTGGTGGCGATGGGGGTGCCGGCCGACCGCTTGCGGTCGTCGGTCCGGTTCAGCATGGGAGCCGGGACGACCGAGGACGAGGTGGATGAGGCGGCCCGTCGGGTGGTCGCCGTGGTGCGGGGGGTGGCCGAGGCCGGGGGGGGCATCCCCGGCCTCCCCGGCCGTCCCCGGGAGTGAGGTCGTCGCCGGTCGCCCCCGATAGACGAAGGCCACGCCGGTCAACGTGCGGCGGCCACGCGAACGGTCGGCGGCTGGGAACGCGACTGGAGTTCGTAGACGGCCGTTTCGAGGGCCCTCAGGGCGACAACCGTCTCGCGAGAGACTTCGAGGTGCCCGTCCAGCAGGGTCTGGATCTGGTCCTGGTAGAGTTTCTGGTTTTCTGCATTATGGGCGATCAGTTGGCGGATCTGGTCCTGGAAGGAAGACTGGGCGGCCGCCACTCGGTTGTTGAAGGTCTCGGTGACCTGGCCGAGGTTGAGCTGGGATTTCTCCTGTTGCTTCAGGAAGAGGATGACGGTGACGATCAGCGCCGCGACGCTACCGCCACCGGGGAGCATCTTGAGCAATTCGATTTCCACGTTCGGACTCTCCGGATCGCGAGTTGCGACTACCTTGATCGGTGTGATCCTCCGGGAGTTCCTCGGGCCGCGTGATCCTCGGGGCGGTTCCAGGTCCCGACCTGGGGGGAGTTCCTGGTCGGGATCGGTCGTCGGGTGGGCCTGACTCGGCCGCGTCGTCACGCTGTCGTCGGATCCCGGGTGCGATGCCATCGAGGAGACGGGCACCCGGTCCGATCGGGTTCGACCTTCCGGCGGGAGGGGCAGATTCGTCATCCCCTTCAACAATAAGATCAGGGGATCGGGACGAAATAGTCACTTTTTCTGGGCGAATTCGCGGAAATGTCCGGATCAGGGGCCGGTGGGCGCCCGGGAGGGCCTCGACGCGCCCGGGGGAGGGGCCGGCGGGAGGGGGCCGGACGAGGAGAGGGGATCGGCGGCGAAGGGTTGCAACGCCTCCGCCATGGCGGAGGCCGAAGGCCAACGGTCCTTGGGGCTCTTCTCGAGCGACCTGCGGAGGATGCGGTCGAGGGCATCCGGGGCGTCGGGCCGGTGGGCTCGGAGGGGGACGGTGGGATGCTCCAGCGTCTTGGTGATCGCGTCGGCGTTCTTCGGGTCGAAGTCGAGGAAGGGGTAGTGGCCGGTGAGCAGGTGATACAGGGTGGCACCGGCGCTATAGATGTCGGCCGGCCACTTGACCTCGCGGAAGTCCCGGATGTGATCGGGCGAGAGGAAGCCCATCGAGCCGCCGAAGTCCCCCTCGGTGGTCAGGCCGTTGAAGCCGGCTTCATCCCGGAAATTCTTGGCGAGGCCGAAGTCGGAGAGCTTGACCAGGGGGCGGCGGGCCCCCCCCATGACCAGGACGTTGGAGGGCTTGATGTCCCGGTGGACGAATCCCTTGCCATGGGCATGATCGAGGGCCTGGAGCAACTGCACCCCGATCGAGGCGATCGAGGAAATCGGTGGCGCCTCCGGGAGGGTTTCGACCCATCGATTGGCCCCCTTCCCGTCCACGTATTCCATCAGCAACTGGAACTGGCCCTCGTCCTCGAACGCCTCGAAGAAGGCCACGATGTTGCGGTGGCGGAGGTTGCGGAGGACGTTCATCTCCCGGAGGAAGTAGGCGCGGGCCCGCTCGCTGGCGGCGACGGTCGGCATCATCACCTTCAGGGCGACGGGGCGGTTGTCCGCCTCCCATCGGGCGAGGAAGACCTCCCCCATGCCGCCGCCGCCGATCCAGCGCTCGATCCAGTAGCCCCGGGGAGGCCGGGGGAATCGGCGTCGCCGCGAGGCGCAGGCGGGGCAGTACCACTCGACCGGCTCGTCCGGGCGGGCGGAGATGGTCAGATCCGGGGGCGCGGGGGTCCCGCAGCCCCGGCAGGAGACCGGGATCAGGCCGGAGGACTCGATGGCGACTTCGAAGGCGCTGTTGCCGGCGGTGATCGCGTCGCCGTCGTTGAGCCTGGTGCTCTCGACCCGGACCCCGTTGACCCGGATGCCGTTGGTGCTGCCCAGGTCCCGGACCGAGAAGACGGGGGGGTTGACCTCGACGAGGAAGTGATGACGGGAGAGGAAGGGGTCGTCGGGCATCGGGCACTGCGCGTCGGAGGCCCGGCCGACGACGAAGGTCGCGTGGCGGTCGAAGACGAAGGTCCGCCCCTGATGCGGCCCGGAGGTGACGCGCAGTTCGGCTTTCATCAGACGGGGCGCCTCCGATGCCGTGGCCGACCTCCGCGGGGTGTGATCGACGGGCCCGGTCAGCCCCCGAGGCGCTCCCGGGCGATCTCCCGGAGCCGTCGGAGGTCGAGCTTCCCGGACCCCAGCACCGGGATCTCTTCGACGGCGACGAAGTCGTCGGCCGAGGGGATCCAGAGTTTCGGGAGGGTGCCCGATTGGAGTCGTCGGGCCACGTCCTGGGGCGACATGGCCAGGCCGGGGGTGTGCAGGACGACCAGTCGCTCCCCGCGCTTCGGGTCGGGCAACGAGGTGACGACGGCGACCTGGTCCCCCCCCCCACCGGCGGCCTCATTGATGGCCGACTCGACGACGCCATGCGGGACCATCTCGCCGGCGACCTTGGAGAAGCGGCTGAGCCGGTCGGTGATCGAGAGGAAGCCGTCGGGGTCGACCAGGCCGAGGTCACCGGTCGAGTACCAGCCGGACTGGAGCACCTCCGACGTGGCGTCGGGCCGGTCGAGATAACCGGGCATGATCTGGGGGCCCTTGACGCAGATGATCCCCTCGCGACCTGGGGGGAGATCCGCCCCGGTTTCGGGATCGATCGTCTTGATCGTCGTGCCGGGCATCGGCTGGCCTACCGTCCCGGGGCGATTCCCGGGGACGGGGCGACCGTCGGTCGCCTT
Organism: Tautonia plasticadhaerens; assembly: GCF_007752535.1. GTDB lineage: Bacteria > Planctomycetota > Planctomycetia > Isosphaerales > Isosphaeraceae > Tautonia > Tautonia plasticadhaerens. Next base: position 6,464,197 of record NZ_CP036426.1, on the reverse strand, counting down.
GCGTTCGTACGGGCTGTTGACCGAGACGACCGGGCCGGTCTCGGTGCACCCGTAGCCCTCCAGGGGGTCGATCCCCCACGCCTCCCGGATCTGGCCGGCCAGCTCCGGCTTGAGCTTCTCGGCCCCGAGCACGAGCAGCCGGACCGAGGAGAAGTCTTCCTTCTTGCACCGCTTCAGGTAGCCCCGGACGAAGGTCGGGGTGGCGAGGATGACCGTCGCCTTGTGCTCCCTCGTCAGCTTGGCGATCACCTGCGCGTCGAGCGGGTTGGTGTGATAGACCCCCTTCAGGCCGATGCAGGCGACGGTCCAGAGCGGCACCGTGAAGCCGAAGGAGTGGAAGAACGGCAGGATGCCGAGGACCACGTCGGCCGGCGTCAGGTGGATGTGGGATTCGATCTGCCGGGCGTTGGACAGGATGTTGCGGTGCGTCAGCACGACGCCCTTGGGCTGTCCGGTCGAGCCCGACGTGAAGATGATCGTCGCCGGGGCATCGAGATCCTCATGCTTCAGGCCGGGCAGGACCGACCCCATCGCGGAGATCGGTATCAGCAGGGCGACGCTCGCCGCCCATGCCTTGTCGAGCGGGCCGACGAGCTTGGCGACGTCCTCCAAGACGACGAGCTGGCCCTTCGGCCGCAGGGGGATGCGGTCGAGCATCCGCTTCGACGAGAGGACATGGGTGATCTGCGCCTGGTCGACCGCCGAGTCGACGGATTCCTGATTGGCCGTGTAGTTCAGGTTCACGGGCACTCGACCTCGGAGCGTCAGCGCGAGATTGGTGACGGCCCCGGCACAGGTCGGCGGCAAGAGCACGCCGACGTTCCTGGCCGGCCCGATCACCCGCTCCAGGACCCGGCCCAGCGCCAGTGCTTTGATCAGTGCCTGCCGGTAGCTCAAGGCCGCACCGGTGCTGTCGGCGAACGCGGGGGCACCCGCGCGGTGCCGGGCCGAGCAGACGAAGGCCCGGCCGAGGGAACTCCAGGACGCCGGCATCGGCGGCATCGAAACAAGCGGCGCGGGAGTGGCCTCGGCTCCGACGGGGCGAGCGGCGGTCTCAACACTCATCATCGTCACTCCCGACCTCAGGAGGGCGACGCGGGGCGGCTTCGAGGAGGGCGATCGCCACGCGTCGATTATGACCATACGGGATCGGATCGCCTCAAGCAATGGCGACTCAACGCGATCCGACGCTGGAGGGCGTCAATGGCGCCGTGTCGCGGCGGGTCTCCCGGGAGGTCACTGGGACGACCGGTCGGAGGCGTGCCACGACGACATCGGCAGGCCGGCCCCCTGGGGAATCCGGGGAACGCTGAAATAATCGGCCGGGGCCGCGCGTCGTTTCTTCGACCAGCGTGAGGGTCCTCGATGGAGACCGCCAGCGACCCGCCCCGGGCCGGAGATCCCGCCGGGTCGGCCCGAGCCTCGGGCCGCCTGGATGCCGAGACCGTCGCGGACCTCTTCGCGGAGATCGGCCCGGAGGTGTACCGCTTCCTGCTCGGGATGCTCCGGGATTCCCACCAGGCGCAGGACGCCCTGCAGGCCACCTTCGCCAAGGCGGTCGAGCGGGGGCACGACGCCCGGCCCGATTCGCTCCGAGGGTGGCTGTTCCGGGTCGCCTTCCGCGAGGCGATCGATCAGAGACGACGCGGCGGCCGTCAGCGCCGGCTGGTCCGGGGACTCGGGTGGCTCCGGGAGTCGGCCGACCCCGGGGCGACTCGGCCGACCGACCCCGTGGTGCGGGCCGAGCGGATCGAGGCCGTCCGGGACGCCCTCGCCGGCCTGCCAGCCGCCTATCTCGACGTGGTGAATGCCCGGATCTTCGAGGAAAAAACCTTCGCCCAAATCGCCGAGGAACGGGGGCTGCCCCTGGGGACCGTATTGACCCGGATGCGTCGGGCATTGGACCGGCTCTCCAGACGCCTCCGAGACGAGGACGAACCATGACCGCCGCCGACCTCACAGGGGACGAACGCACGCGATGGCTGGCCTTCCTCTACGTCGCCGACGAGCTGGGGGAGGCCGAGCGGGAGGATTTCGAGGCCCGGCTCGCCGAAGATCCCGACGCATGCGCCATCGTCGCCGGGATGGTCGAACTGTTGATCGCCTGTCAGCGGTCGAGAACTGAGGTCGCCGATCGACGACGGGCCCGTCGGACCGCCGGTGCGGCGGCGGGACTCGCCTTGGCCGCGGCCGTCGCCATTGCCGCGTTGTCGGGGGTGAACGCTCGCCCCGTCCCGGAAGTCGAACCCGGGGGGGCGATCGCCCTGGAGCAGGCCTGGTCCCGGCTCCAGCGAACCTTGGGGGAGGCGGACGAGGTGACCTCGGTCGAAGCGGAGCCGGACGAATCGTGGCCCGAGCTGCTCGCGGAACGATCCGGGGCAGGGGGCGAGGAGTCCGGCGGAACCGAACCCCCGGGCTGGCTAATCTCCGCCGTCGCCCTCTCGGCCTCGTCGGACTCGTCCGAGCCGCAACCGCTGGAGAATTGATCCGATGCCCTTCGCTCGACCGATCCCGGCGATGGTCGCCCTGGGCTTCATTCTCTGCGCCTCGATCGCGGCCCAGGATCCGGCCGGCGAGGGGGGCGTGGCTCCCGAGGGCGGCCTGACCCGGAGTCCGGGCACGGAGGCCGCGGCGCTGGAGTTCGTCCGGGAGCACCACCCGGAACTCGCCGACTTGCTCGTCCCGCTCCGGGCGATGGACCGGGACGCCTACGACGACGCCATCCGAGACCTCACGCGGACCCGGGAGAACATCGATCGCCAGCACCGTCGCGACCCCGACCGCGCCGCCCTCTTGCTCGAGACCTGGAAGGCCCGATCTCGGGTCGACCTGATCACGGCCCGACTGATCAGCACGCCCGATCCGTCGCTCGAGCGGGCGCTCCGCGAGGGACTGGCCGAGCAGCTCGATGCACAACTCGCGCTCCAGGTGTACGACCGTGCCCAGCTCCAGAGGCGATTGGAGCAGCTGGACGAGCAGATTGGCCGCCTCAGGCGCAGGGGAGACGCGCTGATCGAAGCTCGCCTCAACGCCGCCTTGAAGGAGGTCGACCGTGTCCGTCGACTGGACGGTCGGGGGAGGCCTTCCAGACCGGCCGACATCCCCGATCCCCGCCCGAACCGAGTCGAAGGAGCCAGACCACGATGATCCGATCCCTCGCCGCGTCCCTGGCCGTCCTGCTCGTGACGACCTCGGGAGGGCCGACGGGCCGGGCCGCCGACGCCCTGCCGCCCGCCTCCGCCCGATTCGCCGAGCCGGTGGCCACGGAGGAGGTGCCGGACTTCCAGAGGCACGTCCTCCCATTGATGGGCCGGCTTGGCTGCAACGGGAGGGCGTGTCACGGCTCGTTCCAGGGGCAGGGGGGCTTCCGCCTCTCGCTGTTCGGATACGACTTCGAGTCCGACCACGAGGCGCTCTTGGCGGGGGGGGATGGCCGGGTCGCCGTCGAGGTCCCCGAGCGAAGCATGATCCTGGAGAAGCCCACCCTCACCCGGCCCCACGAGGGCGGCCAGTTGCTCGAATACGGCACCTGGCAATACGAGATGATTCGTCGATGGATCGAAGGCGGCGCCGAGCCCGCCGCCCGGGAGGCCGCATTCGATCGACTCGAGGTCATCCCCGCCGAGGTCGTCTTCTCGGGGGACCGGCAGTCGATCCCCTTGAAGGCGATCGCCCACTGGTCCGACGGCACGTCCGAGGACGTGACTTGCCTGACCCGATTCCAGTCGAACGACGATTCGATCGCCGAGGTCGATCCCGAGGGGGTCGTCACGAGCGTCGGGGCGGGGGACACCTACGTGATCGCCTCCTACGACAACGGCGTGGTGGGGACGCAGGTGATCCGGCCCGTGGCCGATCGGGGCGAGACGGACGACCCGGAATTCGCCTCACCGACGGAGGTCGATCGGCACATCGCCGCCAAGCTGGGGAAGCTCGGTATCGTCCCCTCCGAGGTCTGCACCGACGCGGAGTTCCTCCGCCGAGTCAGCCTGGACCTGACCGGCTCCCTGCCGGCCCCCGACGAGGTCCGGGCCTTCGTCGCCGACGAGGCCCCCGAGAAGCGATCGAGGAAGGTCGACGAGGTGCTCGAGCGGCCGACCTACGCCGCGTGGTGGACGAATCTGCTCTGCGACATCACCGGCGCCTCTCCGGACAACCTCCGTGGCCTGGCCGCCGGGAACGAGATGGCCCGGCACTGGTACGAGTGGATTTACGAGCGAGTCGAGGGGAACACCCCGTACGACGAATTGGTCTCCGGCATCGTCCTCGGCACGAGCCGGGAGCCGGGGCAGGACTACGACGACTATCTTCGAGATACCGCCGCCCTCTATCGGGCCAGGGATCCGGTCGAGTTCGCCGACCGCGACTCGATGCCCTATTTCTGGGCCAGGAGGAACCTCCGGCAGCCGGAGGAGAAGGCGCTGGCCTTCAGCTACGCCTTCCTCGGCGTCCGGCTCGAGTGCGCCCAGTGCCACAAGCACCCGTTCGACCAGTGGACCCAGGACGACTTCAACCAGTTCACCGCCTTCTTCCGGCCGATCTCCTACGGCATCAACCCCGCGGAGCGGGACCGCGTGAGGGCGCTGGAGGAGGAGATCGGCATCGCCGGCAGGCCGGGCGGCGAGAAGCGTCGGGAGATCGCGAAACGCCTGAGGATGGGAGAGATCGTCCCGTTCGAAGAGGTCTACATCGTCGGATCCCGCATGAGGTCCGAGCGGAAAGGCTCCGCGTCACGATCCCGGGGGGGGCGGGTCTTCACGCCGCGAGTGCTCGGCGGCGACGAGGTCACGCTGACCGGATATTCCGACCCCCGGGAGCCGCTCATGGAGTGGCTGCGGGGCCCTGAGAACCCGTATTTTGCCCAGGCATTCGTCAATCGGGTCTGGGAGAACTCCTTCGGCCGGGGGATCATCGACCCCCCCGACGACATGAACCTCGCCAACCCTCCGAGCAACCCGGCCCTGCTGGATTCCCTGACCCGAGGGTTCATCTCCAGTGGGTACGACATGAAGTGGCTTCACCGGGAGATCGCCAACAGCCTTGCGTACCAGCGGAGCTGGCGGCCGAACGAGACGAACCGGCTCGACGACCGGAATTTCAGCCGGGCCGTCGTGCGCCGCCTGCCGGCCGAGGTGCTGCTCGACGCCGTCTCCCAGGTCACGGCCGAGCCCGGGGAGTTGGCCGCTTTTGCCGTCAACGCCGACGAGCGTTCCTTCGGGCCCCGGCAGCGGGCTGGGGGCGGACGGGGCAGGGGGGACTACGCAGGGCGTGTCTTCGGCCGGTCGACCCGAGACACCAATTGCGATTGCAGCCGGTCCGACGAGCCGAACCTGCTCCAGCTCATCTACCTCCAGAACGACCGGGAACTCCATGCCGCACTCGACCGACGCGACGGCTGGGTGAGATCGCTGGCCCGCGTGGCCGACGACTCCTCGACGCCCGCCATGCTCGTCGAGGAGGCCTTCCTCCGGACCCTCTCCCGAGAGCCCGACGCGGCCGAGTTGGCCTCCTCGCTCCGTTATTTCGAGGGGTCGAAGGACGCGAGGGACGGGCTCCGAGGCCTGATCTGGGCCCTGATGAACACCAAGGAATTCATGACGAACCATTGATGACGCGGGGCGGATGGCCGATCAGCCCTCGGCCCGATCGATCGTCCACCTCCTGAGCTCACAAAGTCGATTTTCAACCCCGATCGATCCCGATCCATCCCGTGCATTCCCATCCCTCTCCCCCGAAGGAGGCTCACTCGATGGCCACGAGCCGGACCTGCGACGGCGTCCGTCGCCGCGACTTCCTCAAGATCGGCGTGCTGGGCGGCACTGGCCTGTCCCTTCCCTCCTTCCTCCGCATGGCAGAGGCGGGCGATCTGAAGCGGGGCAGGGCGACCGCCGCGATCCACATCAACCTCGGCGGCGGGCCGTCCCACCTGGATACGTTCGACCCGAAGCCGGGGGCGCCGGAGGGGATCCGGGGTGAGTTCTCGACCATCGCCACCAACGTGCCCGGCATCGGACTTTCCGAGCACCTGCCGAAAATGGCTCGGTGTGCCGACAAGTACACGATCTTCCGAGGAATCAGCCACTCGCTGGCGGCACACGACCTCGGCTCGAAGTACCTGAATACGGGGAACCGGCCGTTGCCCTCCCTCACCTTCCCGGGGTACGGGGCGGTAGTGAGCAAGGAGCTGGCCGCTCCGGCCGACATCCCGCCGTTCGTGGCGATCCCCGACACGCCCCAGGTCGCCGGGTACCTCGGCGTCGAGTACGCGCCGTTCAGCACCCAGTCGACCCCGCGGGCCGGACAGGGGTTCAACGTCCGGGGGATCTCGCTGGGAGGTGGGCTGACGGTGGAGGAGATCGACCGCCGCCGAGATCTCCTGCAGAGCATCGACCGGACCTTCGCCGGCTTCGAGTCGAGCGATCTGATCAATGGCATCGACGCCTTCTCGCAGCGGGCCTATGACATCATCAGCTCCCCCCGATCCCGGGAGGCGTTCGACATTGGCAGGGAGTCCGCGTCGGTGGCGGGGCTCTTCGGCGAAGATCCCTTCTCGCAAAGCTGCCTCCTCGCCTCCCGGCTGGTCGAGGCCGGAGTCCGGTTCGTGAGCATCAATAACGGCGGCTGGGATACGCACCAGGAGAATTTCAACCGCTTGCGGGATCGCAACCTCCCGGCGCTCGACGGCGGGCTCTCCGGCCTGTTCCTTGCCCTGGAGCAGAAGGGTCTGCTGGGGTCGACGCTCGTGTTCGTTTGCGGGGAGTTCGGCCGGACGCCGAAGGTCAATCCGCGGGGCGGCCGGGATCACTACCCGAGGGCGATGTTCGTCGTCATGGGAGGCGGCGGGATCGCCGGCGGCCGCGTGGTCGGCGCCAGCGACGAGACCGGTTCCGGCCCCGCCGAGGGCGATGGATTCGCCCCCGATGACATCGCGGCCACTCTTTACGACCGACTCGGGATCGACCACTCCAGGGAGTATCACACCCCCACCGGGCGACCGGTGGCGATCGTCCGGTACGGCACCCCGATCGCCGAGGCCCTGACCTGACCTCGATCGCCCCGGGGCGGCATCACGCCCCGGGATTGCGCCCATCCGCACCACCCCTGGCTCAAGGGCGTGTGACCAGGATTGCGACGACGATCAGCTGGATCGCCGTGAAGGCCGCGATCCCGATCAGGATCCCGGGCTTTCGACGCTTGTGTCCGAGTGCGAGGACTCCCAGGGCGGCGCCGATGGTGCCCCCGAGGGCCGCCAGGCCCAGCAGGGCCGACTCGGGGACCCGTCGGCGATCCCGGACGGCGCGATGCTTGTCCCAGGCCCAGACGGAGAGGGTCGCCAGGTTGATCGTCACGAGCCAGGCCGACGCCCAGGGGAGACCGGAGACGCGGAGCAAGGCCGTCGCGAGCCCGACCGGGCCGATCACCGCCACGATCGAGGCCAGGGCAGGGGGGATGCCGACCCTGCCGGGCCGGACCCGGACGGCCCGGGGCCCCCGGTCTGACTCCTCGACGAGGAACCGCACCTGCTGGCCGGGCCGGAGTTCTTCGCCGCCGACCACCGAGGAGGCGTGCACGAACGCATCCTCGGCCAGGGCCGGTGAGCGGATGAAGCCGAAGCCGCGTTCCCGATCGAACGACACGACCACCCCGCGAGACTCGCCCCTCATGGGTCCTCGCCTCCGAGCCGGGCGGATCGATCAGGAGCGGGGAGCACGGTGGGACGTTCGGTCTCATCCCGGAGTCGCTTGAGCCGGGCCATGTCGTCCCAGATTCGGCCCAGGATCGTCGGGGCGACTCGGGGGGAGCGACGGGCCTCGGCCACCCGGCTCGTCAGGTCCGAGCGGAGCGACTCCATCCGCTGAGGATCGAGCCGACCGGTGCCGACGACCTCGTCGAGCATCGCCTCCGATCGCCGGACTGCGTCCTCCCATTCCTGCTCCGGGATCCCGGGGGGAGTGATCGCCGAGAGGGAGCCGACCACGGGAGCGACCTTCGACTTCCCGTAGTCGATCCGTCCCCGGATCTCCTGCCTCCAGTCGATGAAGATCACGTAGAGCGTTCCCCAAATCAGGAGTGCGCCTCCCACCGACCCGACCACGAAGAGTCGGCCGGGGACCCCCGGCCGGGTCGTGTTGCCGATTCCCCCCGGGCGGACGTCGAGCCGGGACCTCGGCTTGCCCATCGCGCGAGGCCAGTGACGTCGCATCATGCAAGCCCCCGGCGAGCGTGGAGGGAATTGACCCTCGTGGGCGTGTGAGATCCAGCGAGGCGAATTCTAGACGGCAGGGAGTTGCCCGGTCAGCCCTGGAACGGGGTGGGGATCTCGAACAGTGACTTCTCCAAACCCCGCAATCTTCTTCCCCGGCCCGCCTGGACCGGGATGCTCGAATGCATCTCATATCATCGTAAACGTCGGTATCCGCCCATTCCAGACCCGCTCCCATGATCTCGTCGTCGAAAAAATTCTGGTTGACCGAATCCGCATCGGCGTTCATCCCCGTACCGGTCGCCCGAACCGACTCCGGGAACTGCGTCGATGGCGATAATGTACCCTTTCGCGCAGCGTCCAAACAGCGGTCGTTCGACGAGGAATCGAGATTCGGCCATCCGTGCAGAACACCGCAGCCGTCAATTTGAATTATTACGGATTCGATGCCGGGATTACGATGCTTCCTTCGAATGCCTCGTGATTACGGGTCGTAAGCCTGGCGAAAACCGCTTGCCTCGGATCGGATTCTTCGGTATAACCACGAAAGAATGAGGCGTCGCCTTTTTCCGCTGCGGGATTGGTTCAATGGTAGAACGACAGCTTCCCAAGCTGTAAACACGGGTTCGATTCCCGTATCCCGCTTCCGATTGACGACGACCCCGACCAGCCCCTGGGCCCCTGTCTTGCCCAGGTCCGTTGCGACGCACACGCCGACCGATCTTCGGCTCCTGAGCTGAAGTCACTCACTTCACAGGCTCTTAAATTCGAGACCGGGTCCCCGAAGTCGGGTGGGGCGTCTCGGCCTCCTGAACACCCTCCCCAATCCACCGACTGGAGCGTCCCTATATTGGACCCCGGGCGTGGATCCCATCCTCGACTCCCCCTCTCGCGACCACGGCACATTTAGGATGCGTCAGGGCCTGGGATCGAGAAGGCGACGTTCCGGCATTGCGGCCGCCAGAGTCGCATGATAGCGTGCTCGCGCTCGATGGCTTGCTTGGAAGTCGCGATCCCATCGGAGGGGACTAGAATCGATGCCGAGGTTCCTCCATGCCGCCGACATCCACCTGGATAGCCCGATGTGCGGCCTGGAACGCTACGACGGCGCGCCGATCGACCGGATCCGCACCGGAACGCGGAGGGCTTTGGAGCGATTGGTCAACCTGGCGATCGAACAGCGAGTCGATTTCGTCCTGATCGCGGGCGACCTCTATGACGGGGACTGGCGTGACTACAACACCGGCCTGTTCCTCCGACGCACGCTCGGGAGGCTGAGCGAGGCTGGAATCCCGGTCTACATCATCGCCGGCAATCACGACGCCGAGAACCGGATGACCCGATCCCTCTCGATGCCTGAGGGGGTGAAGTTGCTCGCCACCGACCGGCCGGAGACCGTGCGGGTCGATTCCCTGGATGTGGCGGTCCACGGCCAAGGCTTCGCCACCCCAGCGGTCACCATCGACCTTTCGGCGAGCTACCCCGATCCGGTGCGGGGCTGCCTGAACGTCGGCATGCTTCACACCTGCGTCGCCGGGGCGGAGGGGCACGAACGTTACGCCCCCTGCGCCGTCGATGGACTGAGGGCGAAGGGTTATGACTACTGGGCACTTGGCCATATCCACCTCCGTCACGAGGTCCATGACGATCCCCCCATCGCCTTCCCCGGGAACCTCCAGGGACGCCACGTCCGAGAGACCGGCCCGAAGGGCTGCCTGATCGTGGACCTGGAACCCGGCCAGGGTGCCCGATCGACGTTCCACCGGCTCGACGTCATGCGCTGGGAAGTCCTGGATCTTGACGCCTCGGGACTCTCCCATCCGGACGACCTCCTCGGCCGGGCCGCGCAGGCGTTCCGGGAGATCATCGACCTGGAAGACGACCCCGACCGGCTGATCGCCGTCCGGGTCCGGGTGCTCGGCGCCTCGGCGTGGCACGACCGATTCATGGCCGATGGGGGCCGATGGATCAACGAGATCCGGGCCCAGGGCCTCGACGCGGGTGGCGACCGCCTCTGGGTCGAGCGAGTCAAGCTCGCCACCCGGCCGCCGACCCGCCCCGACGACGACGGCGGTGACGGGCCGATCGACGCACTGATGCGACTGGTCGACTCCTATCGGGCCGATGACGATCGGCTTCGGGAACTTGCCGGGCGGCTCTCCGAGCTTCGCCGCAAGCTCCCCCCCGAGTTTTCTTCCGGGGACGACGCCGTCTGCCTCGACGATCCCGACTGGCTCCGGGAGATGCTCGACCGCGTCGGGCCGATGCTCATCCATCGGCTTCGAGCCGCCAGGGAGCCACTCTCATGAAGATCCGGCGGTTGGACCTGATCGCCTACGGGCCCTTCACCGACGTCTCCCTCGACCTCTCGGCCGGTGCCCGGGGCCTCCACCTGATCCACGGTCCCAACGAGGCGGGCAAGAGTTCCGCGCTCCGGGCCATTCACGACCTCTTCTACGGCATCCCGCTCCGATCGAGCGATAATTTCATTCACGACTACAACCAGCTCCGTATCGGCGCCGAGATCGAGGACAGCCAGGGCAGGGTCCTCGAATTCCGGAGGCGCAAGGGGAGCAGGAACACGCTGCTCTCCGCCGACGATGAGACGCCGCTGGAGCCCGGGGCGATCGACCGATTCCTCGGCGGGGTCGAGTCCGAGACTTTCCGATCCCTGTTCGGCATCGACCATCGCCGGCTCGTCGAGGGCGGGAAGGCGATCCTCGAAGGCCGAGGACAGGTCGGTCAATTGCTGTTCGCCGCGGGTTCGGGGTTGACCGGCCTCCAGGCCGCCACGTCGAGCATCCAGGCGGAGCTGGATCTCCTCTTCAAGCCGCGGGGGCAGAATCCGGAGATCAACCGACTGCTCGGCGAGTTGAACGGCCTTCGGAAACAGGTCCAGGAGCGTCAACTCCCGGGCGAGGAGTGGACCTGGCACGACGAGGCCTTCCGAGAAGCGACCCGGAAGAAGGAGGGCCTCGACCGGCATCGCCAGGATCGCGTTCGGGAGCGCAATCGACTGCTCCGGATCCGGGACGCGTTGACGCCGATCGTCGAGCGAGAGCAACTCCTGGGGCGCCTCGACGCCGTCCGGGACGTGGTCCCGCTGCCGGTCGACTTCGCCGACCGCCACCGCACCGCCCGGGAGTCGCTCACCCGGGCCGTCGCCCTCGCCGAGCAGGCCGATTCCGACCTTGGTAGTTTCGAGGAACGGCTTCAGGCGATCTCGCCTCCCGATGAGGTGCTCGCCAAGGCCGAGGCGATCGAGTCGCTGCACCGTCGACTGGGCGAGTTCCTCAAGGGCCAGCAGGACCGCCCGGGGCTGCTTCGGATGCAGCAGGGGGACGAGCACTTCGCCCGCAACCTGCTCGTCGAGCTGGGGAAGCCACGCGATTTGCAGGCGGCCGAGTCGCTCCGCATCAGGGGCGACATGCCCGAGCGTATCCGCGAACTGGGCCGCCAACGGGCCTCGATCGACGCCGACCTGGCCGGCCATCGACAGGCCCTCGAATCCCTCGGCGACCAACTCCGCGAACTAACGGGGGCAGTCGACCCGACCGGCCCGGAGCCCGACGTCGAGCCGGTCCGCCGCGTCGTTTCACGCTGCCACCGGCTCGGCGACCCCGAGTCCGAACTCGCCCGAGGCCTCGTCGAGCTCGAAGACGAGCGGGGGTCGCTCCAACTCGACCTGCAGCGGCTCCCCCACTGGTCCGGCCCCCTCGACGAGCTGTCGCGACTTCGCGTGCCGCTCGAGGAAACGATCACCGAGGTCTCCCGGGAAATCTCGGACCTCGAACGGCTCATCGGCCGGGCAGACGACGAACTCGCGGAGGTTGGTGATCAACTCGAGGTGGTCGACGCGGAGATCCGGGCCCTGGAGCTGGAGCAAGGGGTCCCAACCGAGGCCGACCTCGTCTCGTCCCGACTCCGTCGTGACATGGGCTGGCGACTGGTCAGGCTTGACTGGCTGGACCGGGGCTCGCCCCCGGATGAGCGTTCGTCCTTCGTCGACGAGTATGCTCCTGGGGGGACGCTGCGAGAGGCCTTTGAGCGAAGCATGGCGCACTGTGACGAGCAGGCCGACCGTCTCCGCCGCGAGGCCGACCGGGTCGCCAGGCGTTCCGAATGCCTCGCCCGCCGCGAACGGCTTTCCCGACGTCGGGACGAGCTGGCACGCGATCGGCAGGACGGCGCGGATCGCCTCCGGGATATCCGGGGGCGATGGGACGCGCATCTCCTCGCCGAGGGGCTTCCTGCACTTGGGCCCGAGGAACTGCGGGCCTGGGTCCGGAGGAGGGCCGAACTCGTCTCCGTCAGGGAGACGCTCCGCCTCCGTCAGCGCGAACTCGATGCGCTCTCCCGGACCATCGCCGAGCACCGATCGGCAATCGACGCCGCCCTCGCCGAGGCAGGGAACTACGGGATGAACCCCGCCGATTCACTCGCCGACCGAGTCGACCGGGCTTCCGCCTTCATCAACATGGCCGAGGAGGCGAGGGCGACGCGCCGGGAATCGCTCAGGTCGATCGAGAGGACACGCCGCGATCGCGACGATGCCGAACGCCGGCTTCGGGAGGCGGAACGGCGACTCGAAGCGTGGCGAGAAAGCTGGTCTCCCCTCATGGCCCGGCTCGGACTGGAGCCCGAGTCGACGCCGGCACAGGCCGACTCGTTTCTCCGGCGGATCGAGGCGCTCTGGTCCCACCTCGATCAGGCGAGGGGGTTCCGCTCCCGAGTCGAGGGGATCGACCGGGACGCCCGCCAGTTCGCCGACGACGTCGCCGCCGTGGCCCGGGTAATCGCTCCTGAACTGGTCGACCGCCCGGCCGAGGCGGCCGTCTCCGAGGTCTATCGCCGGCTCGGCGAGGCACGAGACCACAGGAAGGAACGCGATTCGATCGCCAGCAACCGGGACGACGCCCGCCTCAAGCTTCGCTCGGCGAATCTGACGATCGCCCAGGAAACAGCCCGGCTGCAGGCCCTCTGTCGGGAGGCCCGCTGCGACACCCCCGACGACCTCCCCGAAGCGGAGGCCACCGCGGCCGAGCGGGCCCGGTTAGAGGCCGACCTCCGCCGCGTCGAGGATCTGATCCGGAGCTGTTGCGCCGGCTCGTCGCTCGACGCCTTCATCTCCGAGTCCCGGGGGATCGATCCCGACGGGCTCGAACTCCGGATCGACGAGCTCGACGAGGAGATCGAACTCATCGAACGGGATCGGTCCGCCCTCGACCAATCCATCGGTGGCGAGCGAGAATGGCTCCGGGCCCAGAGGGGGGGAGACGAGGCCGCCGACGCGGCGGAACGCACCCAGTCGTTGCTGGCCGAAGTCCGCTCCCGGGTTGAAGATTACGCCGCCCTACGACTCGCCCTCGAGCTGCTCCAGTGCGGCATCGAAGAGTTCCGGGAAGAGAACCAGGGCCCCATCCTCCGCCGCGCCGGAGAACTCTTTACCACGCTCACCGCCGGCTCATTCCAGGGACTGGGTCTCGGTGAAGACGATCACGGCCAGCCGGTACTCTTAGGGCTCCGAGACGGTCGCCCCGTCGGGGTTGAGTCGATGAGCGACGGGTCCTGCGACCAACTCTATCTCGCCCTCCGCCTGGCGAGCCTGGAGGGATGGTTTGCCCGGCACGAACCGATCCCGCTCGTCGCCGATGACATCCTGCTGAACTTCGACGACGAGCGATCGGCGGCCGCACTCGTCGCGCTTGCCGAGCTCTCCCGCCGCACCCAGGTCCTCTTCTTCACGCACCACGAACACCTGGTCGAACTCGCCCAAGCCCATTTACCCAACGACGTCCGTACAATCCATCGTCTCGAAAGTCGCGGAGTGGCAGCATCGACTGCTCCCTGAGCGGCTCGGATTCTGGGTACGATCACATTCGAGAATGACCGATCGCTCCCCGGAACACCCTCAGTTCCACCCCATCCCGCCACAATCCCAACAGGTGTGGCTTGCCAAGAATTTCCGTGTTCAAACCGATCAATTAATACCGAAGGTGGGACTCGAACCCACACCCCCTTGCGGGGACCGGATTTTGAGTCCGGCGAATTTCATTTTTTGATTTCCCGTAAATCATTCTCGTTGAATAACTTGTGAATTGAATTCCGGACCTGGGTTGTACTGCTTACAGCAATGCTTACAGTGGCATGCCCAGACCTTCCCCTCGACCCTCACCTCCAGAACCTCGTGCGGGTCAACGAGGAGTCCCGGCTGCCGCACGTCGATGACCTGATCTCCCGCAAGCAGTCCGGCCCCGAGCAGTCGGCCCTGGACGACACCGACGTGGCGTCCGTAAGGGAGCGGCTGGTGGCCGGGCTGATGGAGGCCCAGCGGGAGAGCCTCCTGCCCGAGGCCCCGTCAGCCCGCCCGGCCCTGGACGACCTGCTGGTGCGGCTGAGGCTCGGTTCATCCCTCGGCTGACGGGGATTGACGAGCGGCGTTGCTCGTGGCCGGTTTCCGGCCCGATCCGCCGAGGGCGGCGATCCGCCGGGGGACGGGCTGCCGCTCGGGCCGGTCGAGACGTATCGTAGGGCCGTTCAATCACGCCGTTCGAAGGCCGGAGACGAGATTATGCCCGAGACGCCTGCGGTCCGATGACCGTGCGGGGCCGACCGTCACGGGCGAGGCCGCCGTGGACTCCTACTACGAGCCTGCCCAGGTCGGGACCGGGTAGCGGGGAACCGGGGAGACCATACCGGGGCTCCGGATCGATCCGAGGTGAAGGGACCTCTCGGCTTCGAGCGGCCCCCCGTCGTCGGCCCTCCTCGTCTGGCGTCGGCCGGGGTCGGGAGAGTTCGTTGCTCCCGGCTCCGGAGCCGGGTTATCGTGGCCCGGATGGCGTGGACCGGCTCCCCGCCGCCGCCCACGGACACCATGACCTCTCCCCGCCCCGGAGGCCGGATGCCGATGACCAGGCCCGCCATGACCGCCGCACTCTGCCTCGCCCTCGTCGCCCCCGCCCTCACGAGCGGACAGGAGGTCATCCCCCACCGACAGGACCGGCTCCCCAACCGCCCCTACTCGCCCGAGGAGGCCATCGAGGCGATGACTGTCCCCCCGGGGTTCACGGTCGAACTGGTCGCCAGCGAGCCGCAGATCGTCAACCCCATCGCCATGGCCTTCGACGACCGGGGCCGCATCTACGTCACCGAGAGCCTGGAGTATCCCCGCCGGGAGCCAGGCTCGGGGCGGGACCGGGTGAAGCTGCTGGAGGACACCGACGGCGACGGCGCCGCTGACCGCACCACCGTCTTCGCCGACGCCCTGAACATCCCGACTGGGGTCGCCGTCGGTTACGGCGGCGTCTGGGTCCTCAACGCCCCCGACCTCCTGTTCCTGCGGGACACCGACGGCGACGACCGGGCCGATGAGGTCGAGGTGGTCGTCACCGGCTTCGGCCGGGCCGACGCCCACGAGCTTCCCAGCACGCTGACCTGGGGCCCCGACGGCTGGCTCTACGGCCTCAACGGCGTCTTCAACCCCAGCACGATCGAGTCGAACAACGGCAACACCTACGAGTTTACCTGCGCGATGTGGCGGGTCCACCCGCGCACCCGGGAATTCCAGGTCGTCTGCGAGGGCACCAGCAACCCCTACGGCCTGGCCTGGGACCCGGAGGGTGCGGCCATCGTCGAGGCGTGCCACTGGGCCAAGGACCACCTGTTCCACTTCGTCGAGACGGGCTACTACAAGCGCCAGGCCGGGGCCTATCCGCCCTATACGATCCGCCTCGGCTCGATCACCGACCACGGGCACCAGATGACCGCCTACTGCGGCCTGGCCTACCTCGACAGCGATGCCTACCCGGAGGAGTATCGGGATCGGCTCTACACGGGCAACATCCATGGCGGCTGCATCAACGTCGATCGGCTGGAGCGGGACGGCTCGACCTACGTCGCCCGCGCCGAGCCGGACTTCCTGAATGCGAACGACGCCTGGTTCATGCCGGTGGCCCAGAAGGTCGGCCCGGACGGCTGCTTGTATGTCCTGGACTGGTACGACCGCTACCACTGCTACCAGGACGCCAACCGGGACCCCGAGGGGATCGACCGGCTCAAGGGGCGGCTCTACCGGGTCCGCTACGAGGACACGCCGAGGGCACCGGTGTTCGACCTGGGCAGCGAGGATGACGAGGCGCTGATCGCCCGGTTGTCCAGTGCGAACATCTTCTTCCGGGAGGCTGCCCAGCGGTTGCTCGCCGAGCGGGATTCGCCGCTGATCCGGGAGCGGCTGGAAGCCCTGGTCCTGGACGAGTCGGCCCCCCAGAAGGCCCGGCTGCACGGGCTGTGGGCCTTGATCGGCACCGGGCACCTGGAGCCGGGCTTCCACGCCCGCTTGTTGGCGCACGCCGATCCCGCCTACCGGGCCTGGGGCGTGCGGGCGGCCGGCGACTTCGGCGAGGTCGAGCCGACGATCCGTGAGGCGGTGACCTCCCTGGCGACGGACGCCTCGCCCGACGTGCAACTCCAGGTCGCCATCGCCGCCCGGAAGGTCTCGGGGCTGGACCCGCTTCCGGTGCTGGTGGAGGTGCTGGCCTCCTGCGGCGAGGACCGGATGATCACGAGCATCGCCTGGCCCAACCTGCATCCCCTGCTGCCGGAGGAGGGCGACCGCTTCGTCCGGCTGATCGAGGAGATCGATCTGGATTCTGCCCCCGGCCTGGCCAAGCTGCTGCCCAACGTCATCGACCGGCTCGTCGGCGACCCCGACGCCGACCTTGGGCCGGTGCGGGCCATCCTCGGGCGGCTGGTGGAACAGGATGCCGCACTGGCCCAGGAGTGCCTGTCGGCCGTCTCGGACCGGGTGCCGGAGGTCTCCGAGGAACGGCGGGTCGCCTTGCGGGATCAGCTTCGACCGGTCCTCGACCGCATCCAGGCCGAGGAATCGGACTCGCCGCTGGCCTTCGGCGCCCTGCTGCTCGCCGCCCGGCTGGGCGTGGGGTCGGTGGAGGCCGACGCCATCCGGGGGCAATTCACCTCACCGGGGACGCCCGAGGACATCCGCCTTCGAGCCCTGGAGGCGCTGGTCGCCTTCGGGGACCCCGAACTGCCGGAGGCCCTGGATCGGGTCCTCTCGGAAGGCCGACCGGAGTTCCTGACCGGGGTCCTGGCGACGTTGGGGCGGTCGGACGACCGCAAGGTCGCCGAGGTGGTGCTGGGGCGGTACCCGGCGATGGCCCCGGAGCTTCAGCCGCTCGCCGTCGATCTGCTGCTGCAACGAGAACCCTGGGCCAGGCGGCTCCTCGACGCCGTGATCTCGGGCGACTTGCCCCGCAGAACCCTGAACCAGGCCCACCTGCGGCGGATCATGGAGGGCAACGACCGGGAGGCGATCTGGGCCGTGGAGGACGCCTGGGGGACCATCCGGGCCGAGCGGGACCCTCAGCGGGAGCGGGTCGTCGCCGAGATGGATGAGTACCTCCGGCACGACCCCGGCGATCCGCTCGCCGGGCGGGTCGTCTTTCGGAACCTCTGCGCCCAGTGCCACACGATCTACGGCGAGGGGACGGCGGTCGGCCCGGACCTGACCTCTAACGGCCGGGGCTCGTTCGAGCAGGTGCTCGCCAGCGTCTTCGACCCCAGCCTCGTCATCGGCGAGTCCTACCGGACGACGACGGTCGTCACCGAGGGCGGGCGCAACCTCACCGGCCTGGTGGCCGAGGACGGCGCAGAGCGGATCGTGCTGGCCCTGCCCGGCGGCGGCCGGGAGGTGATCCCGCGCAACGAGGTGAAGTACGTCCGGGTCGGCGGGTTGTCGATGATGCCCGAGGGGATCGAGCACCTGCTGGACCGCCGCCAGCTTGCCGACCTGTTCGCCTACCTGGCCCTGGACCGGCCGCCGGAGGACCCGCAGGCCCGCCCCATCCCCGGCGCACCGGGGGCGACTGCCGGTGCTACAGGCCCCGAGGCATCCGGATCGTCGGGGCGTTGAGCCTGCGACCCGCCCGGGAATTGTCGCCCTATACCGTCGGCTGGCAGGCCCCGAGGAGGATATGCAGGAGAACCTGCCCCTGTTCGGCGCTGATCCGCCCGGCGTGGGCCAGGTCCTCGACCTCCGACCGGCAGTCCTCGACGACCCGGTGCTTTCCGGGGTAGTCGGGATGCCGGGCGATCAGCCCCGCCGTCTCCACCAGCCGCTCGAAGTAGGAGTGTGAATCCATCGCCGAACCTCCCTGAGTGGGCCTCCAATGATTGCATCATTGCGTCTGCCGGGCTTACGCCCACGAGCCGCCCCCCGTGACGGAGGGGCAACTCCATCGCCTCGATGTCGAGCAGCCCGGGACTTCTATACGAATGACCACAGGGAATGGTGCGGCTACGGGAGGAGGCAGGCCGGATCAGCAGGGAGGGCGTCCTTACATCACGATCCACGAAGGCGGGTAGGGTCGGTCGTGCCGCCGGTGGCCCACCGCATCGAGACGCTGCTCATGTAAGGGGTCTCGTCGTCGGGGACCTGCTCGATTGCGTCGGTCGTCCCAGCGTCCGAGGATGTGGGAGCCGACGAATCGCCCCGCATGCCGACCGGAGGTCCGACCCCATGATGTTCCCGCCCCTGATCCTGGGGATCGCCCTGGCCGCCGCAACGGCCGATGATCCCCACCCCTTCCCGGGGCGGGTGAGCGATTGGCACGGCTTCGTCCGGCACGACTTCCGGGTCGGCGGGGCCGATGCGATCGTCGTCGAGCCCCCCGAGCCCCTCCCCGGACGCCCCTGGGCCTGGCGGGGCGAGTTCTTCGGGGCGTTCCCCAATGCCGACCTCGAACCGCTCCGGAGGGGCTGGCACCTGGCCTACCTCGCCGTGCCCGACCAGTTCGGATCGCCCCGGGCCATGGAGCACTGGGAGACGTTCTACGACGTGCTGGTCCGAGATCATGGGCTGTCGCCGAAGCCGGCCCTGATCGGATTGAGCCGGGGGGCGCTCTACTGCATGGCCTGGGCGGCCGGGCATCCCGACCGGACGCTGCTGGTCTACCTCGACAACGGCGTCTGCGACTTCCGGAGTTGGCCGGGAGGGCGTCCGAAGGGGCTGGGCGAGGGGAAGGGCTCGCCCGAGGAGTGGTCCAAGCTGCTCCGGGTGTATGGCTTCCGGGACGACGAGGAGGCGATCTCCTCCCGGCTCAATCCGGTGGACCGCCTGGCACCCCTGGCCGACGCCGGGGTACCGATCCTGCTGGTCTACGGGGACTCTGACACGGTGGTGCCGCACCGGGAGAACTCGGAGGTGGTGTTCGAGCGATACCGGGCGTTGGGCGGCCCGGTGGAGCGGATCGTCAAGTGGGGGCAGGACCACCACCCCCACGGGCTGGACGACCCCGAAGCCATCGTCGAGTTCTTCGAGCGGGTCCGTCGGGGCGGCTGAGGTGTAGCTCGGCTGTATTCTCGTTTCGAGTCGCCGGCCTCCGAGGTGATCCAGGGCCCCCTCTGGGGTTCAGCCTGCTGTAAATATTAATGGCTCATGGGGCCGAATCCATGCTCGGGGGTCTCCCCAGCAGGACTCGCAGGAATTCATCGGTGACGGACTTAGGAGCCATCCAAGAATAAGTTCCGAGTTCCTCTTGGCCCATATCAATGCAGCACTTGCGGCTGCCGTGGGCTGATGGTGTCGTTCCAGTCCGGGCAGACCTCATGCCGCTCCCGGTCCAGCCGCTCCATCACGGCGGCGGGCACCTTCACCTTCGTCGGATATTCCGCCCGGTCCAGGCTCGCCGTCACTCCCGCCCCGCCGACCTCCGTCCCACGGGCCCAGCCGAGCATCGCCTCCAGGCTTCGCAACGGCTGCCCGGCCCAATTGATGCTCACCGGCCCGAAGAGCCGATGCTCCACCGGGTTCCACTTCGACGCCCCGGTCGGGTAGTGGCAGACCGTCACGTGGAGCCCGTAGCGGTCGGCGATCCGCTCCTGCAGCCGGGCCTTCCAGAGCCGGGGGCGATGGCCGTTGCTGCCGCCGCCGTCGGCCAGGATCAGCAACTCGTCGGCCCCCCGGTATCGCTCCGAGCCGTGGCGTGCCCACCACGAGCCGATCGCCTCGACGGCGAAGGCCGGCGTATCCGCCGAGGTGCCGACGCAGACGTGCCCCCGGCCCGAGAGCACGTCGCAGATGCCGTAGGGGGTCGCCCGGCACTCGGCATCGCTGAGGAAGTCATAGACATTGACCTCCTCGGGCTCTCGGAGCCAGGCGGCCCCGGCGTTCTTGAAGTTGCCGACCAGTTCCTTCTTCTTGCTATCGACGCCGATGATCGGCTGCCCCAGGCCCTCGAAGATGGCGATCCGCTCGTCGATGTTGCGGGACTGCCGGTCCCGGTCGGGGTGATCCGGCCCGGTGAACCGCTTTCGGTTGACCCGCAACGAGCAGTCCTGATCCCGCAGCAGCCGGGCGATGGTGGTGGGGCTGAGGTCGTGCCCGAGCCGCTCCAGGTCGGCCCCGATGGCCGGGAGGCTGCGGCGGACGAACTCGGTCGGACCCATCGGGTCGCCGCCGGTCGTCGGCTCGACGACGGCGGTCAGGGCCGGGACGACCTCGGGGCTTTTTTTTCGACGGCAGGCCGTCCGCCACCGGGCAAGCGGACCCGATCGCCGGGTTGGCCCTGCAGCGAGTCGGCCAGTTCCCGTCGGCCCCGGCGGATGGTATCGACGTCCAGGCCGGTGATCCGGGACAGGAGGCGACCGCCGCCGTGGCCGACCTTGGAGGATTCGACGGCGGCGTACCAGCGGCGTTGCTGCTCGTCGAGCCGGCTCATCAGGAGGTTCATCCGGCGATGGATCTCCTGATCGGGATGTGGCTCGGGGCCGGTACAGGAGGGGCACTGGCACGGATGGACGTCACGCTGGGGCATGGACGCGCCTTCCCTGTGGTCTCGTCGGAGTCCATGTCATCCTACCAGAAAACTGGAACTTGATCCTGGATGGCCCCTTAATCTCGAACCCCCACTGGAAGACCGCCTGATACCGGGCCAGGTACCACTCGCTCACGCCGTAGAACCGCCTCAGGAAGTCCCGGACGTGTGTCCAGATCCCCTCCTGCGTGTCGCAGTGCACCTCGCGGACCCCGTCCCCGTCGTCGTCCCGCGCCCAGGTGGACTTCGGCCCCCAATGGTCCACCGTCACGCGCACCCGCCCCATCCGGGGCAAGCCGTTGTACCCCTTCCACTCGTCGGTGTCGACCACCGTCCCCTCCAACGTCGCGCAGTCGATGACCTCCTCCAACTCCGCCGCGTTGGCGTGACCCAGGACCTCCGAGCGGAATTCACCCGACCGCCGCCCGACCACGCCGGCGATCGGCGGGCGGTCATCGGCGAAGGTGCCGTGCCCGCGGCGGCGATTGGCCCGCCGCCGCGGCGGGTCGGCCGGGTCGCGATGCGGGATGCCTTTCTTCCCCCGCGTCCTGATCCATCTCGTCGGCCTCGACCACGGCGTCATCCAGCGGGTTGCGGTCCAGCCCGAGCCGGGCGTTGTCCTGGAGCCGGCGCCGCAGCTCCAGCAGGTGCTTGCGGTCGCAGCCCGGCTCGCGCGCCATCCGGGCGGTGGGCTCGCCCGTGGCGACGCCGTGGAGGATCAGCAGCAGTTGGCCGGGGCGGCGGTGCGTCCCCTGCAGGGCGGCCCCGGTCCAGGCGTTGAAGACCCGGCCGCGATGACCGCACTGGTACTCCAGGACCGGCTCCCGGTGGCGGCTGCGGATGCCCAGCCGCTCCCGTCGGCCGCACCTGGGGCAGGCCAACCCCCCGGGGTGCAGCAGTTCGACCAGCTTGCGGTAGCAGGCGTCCTCGTCCAGGAAGTCGATCAGGGGGAGGTCCATGGCGGGGCCCTCCGCGTGATGCGACGGATCTCCCTCGATGCGAACGCCTTCGGAAACGGTCGTCAAGATGCCGGGCACGGATTCGGCCCCATGAGCCGCGGTTCACTACCGGGCCTATCCAAGCCCCGGGCCAGCCTCAGCCGATCTCCTCATCGACCTCTGGTATCATCGAAGGCCGATCGGAGCGGGCCGTCGGGATCGGTTCGTAGGTGGTGCGGAGACGAACCCGATGGATCAGGAGCGGTTCTGGGGGATCATCGTCCGGGCGTGCCGGTCCGATGCGGAGCGGGCCGAGCAGTGGGACCAGGCCCTCCAGGCGGAATTGGAGAAGCTGGAGCCGGACGAGATCATCGAGTGGGACCATCTCTTCGATCGCCTCGCCGCCGAGGCGTACACGATCGGCCTCTGGGGGGCCGCTTACGCCATCAACGGCGGCGCCTCCGACGACGGGTTCTACGACTTCCGGTGCTGGCTGATCGGGATGGGGCGGCGGGTCTACGAGGCGGCCCTGGCCGACCCGGACAGCCTCGCCGATGCGGCCATCCCGGGCATCGACGCCGAGGCCGAAATCTACGCCGCCGCCCACTCGGCCTGGATGGCGGTCACCGGCAGGCCGGACACCGCCCCCTATCCGGCCCGCAACGAGCGCGCGGAACTGCGCGGCGAAGCCTGGGACTTCGACGACGACGAGGAGGTCCGTCGGCGTCTGCCCCGCCTTGCGGCGATCTACCTGGGATGAAGGGACCGACTCCCCGAGGTTTTCCTTGTATACGCAAGTTCACCATGGTAGAGTCCCCGGCGTGGCGCCCGAACCCGGCATCACCCCGAGGAGATCGTCATGGTCCTGCCTCCCTGCCGAACCGGCCCCTCGATCCCCGCATCGGGCCCGGGTCCTTGTGACGAGCGTCGGGGGACTCAGGCCACCGATCGGGACCCGCACCCCGACCGACCGCCGGTCATCGGCATGGTCGTCTTCCGGACGCATCGGGGGGAGCGGGCCGAGGCGATCCTCGCTGGCGAGGGGCGGTGGTGCTGCCCCGGGCTGCCGGTGCTGGACCGGGTGCTCAACGCCCTCCACGGGCCGAGCCATGACCGAGGGGGCGTCGAGCCGTTCGGGCACGCCGAGTTGGCCCGGGTCGCCGCCTGGCTCAAGGGCGAGGTGCGGACTCAGCAGTGACAATGCCGGTGGTCGGTATGTGGGGATCGTGCCGCGCCAGCCTGCTCGTTCGCTCGCCCCGCACTGATCGGGGGAGGGACAGGACCATGGCGAAGTCGAAGCCAGACGACATGCCGTTCCAGCTTTTCACCATCGGCCACTCGACCCACCCGCTCGATCGCTTCCTGGAGGTCCTCGCCCGGCATGGAATCGAGGCCCTGGCCGACATCCGGCGGTTCCCCGGCTCACGGAAATACCCGCACTTCAACCGGGACCATCTCGCCTCGGCCTTGCCCCGGGTGGGCGTCGAATATCGCTGGTTCGAGGCGTTGGGGGGCCGTCGCAAGCAGCCCGGCGGCTCGCCCCGGAACCTCGGGCTGCGGAACGAGAGCTTCCGGAACTACGCCGACTACATGGCCACCCCGGAGTTCCAGGAGGCGGTCGGGCACCTGCTGGGACTCGCCCGGCGGAATCGGACCGCCTTCATGTGCTCCGAGGGACTCTTCTGGCGCTGCCACCGGCGGCTGGTGAGCGACTTCCTACTGGCCCGGGGGAACGTGGTCCAGCACATCATGCCCGATGGCGACCTGCGCCCGCACACCCTCACCGAAGGGGCCAGGATCGACGATGGCGGGTTGAGCTACCCGGCACCGCAGATGGACCAGGCTCCGACCTTGTTCGAATGAGCGGCGAGATGGTTCGATTCCCACGCCAGGCTGGGCGGATCATCACCGGCCCATACCCCACACCGACTGGATCAGGAGCATCCCCCCGATCATCACCAGGCCGACGTGGACGTAGAGGAGGAACCGACGCCCGTCCATGCGGCGGTTGAGCACACGGCCCAGGGCCGTCGCCGCCAGGACCACCGGCAACGAGATCAGGTAGTAGCGGGCCACGGCGGGGACCCAGAGCCCGGCCGCCCAGTAGCCGGCCATGCCGACCAGGCTGGCGGGCAGGAAGTAGCCCTGGAGGGTCGCCCGGAACCGCTCGGGGGACCAGCGCCGCAGCGCCCCATAGGCCACCAGCGGCGGCCCGTTCATGCCGTAGGCGCCGCCGAGCACCCCGGCGGCGAACCCGAACAGCCACGCCAGGCGGTCGTCCTCCAGCGCGAACCCGCTGTCCCCGACCAGTCGGGACGCCGAGAAGGTGATGATGACGACGGCGAGGGCCGCCTTGACGACCGGCTCGGCGACCGTCGTCAGCAGCAGCAGGCCGAGCGGGATGCCGGGCAGGGTGGCGATGACGAGCCGCCCGGCGCCGCCGGCGTGGACCTCCCTCCAGTCCCGCAGGAGGATGAGCCCGGCGACCGTGACCGAGACGAGGCCGGCCAGCGGGGCGGCGATCGTGACGGGGATGAACAACGCGAGCAACGGCATGGCGACGAGGGCTTCGCCGAAGCCGAACGCCGAGCGGATCAGGGTGGCGAGGAAGAGGACGGCGAGCACCGGGATCGTCGTGTGGTCCGCTGGCATGGTGCCCCTGCCGCCCCTCGAAGCCGGACGCCGGATGGATGACGAGAATCCCATCCATCCGGCATCGTCGCCGAGCCGTTCCTCGCCGGTGATCTGCCGGCCGTCCCGGTGATCTACTTCTTCGCCGGCTTCTCCTGG
Organism: Tautonia plasticadhaerens; assembly: GCF_007752535.1. Classification (GTDB taxonomy): domain Bacteria; phylum Planctomycetota; class Planctomycetia; order Isosphaerales; family Isosphaeraceae; genus Tautonia; species Tautonia plasticadhaerens. The sequence goes on along the minus strand of NZ_CP036426.1, from coordinate 6,439,433 downwards.
CCCTAGGCGGGCTTGGAGGGGGTGGCCTTCTTGTCGGCGATCTTCTTCTGCTTCGCCTTGTCGCGTGGCGCCTTGTCGCCCATGGCATCCGCTCCCTTCGGTCCGACGAGACGTGAGAGGAGATGGGTCCCGGAGGAGCCTCCGGGAAGGGGCCGAGCGGCCCTCGCAACAGGGTGATGTTTCCCCCAGGAAAAGCAAGGGCCGAGCGGTCGAAGCTGCTGGGGCTGCCCAGAACGAGGGCGGGACCTCTCGGGTCGAAGCGGGTCGAAGCCGACGCCTGGGACGCCAGGCTCGGCTTGCGTGCGTCGGGGGTGCTCTCCGGTGTATCCTGGTGCCCGTCGGGCTGGACCGTAGGTTGGCCGGGGAGAGGGCGACACGAGGCACGATGCCCTCGGTCGATCTCCAAATCTCCATAGGAGGGATACTGATGCGACGAAGGCTTCGGGGCGTTCTCTGTTGCTCCGGGATCGTGGTCATGGGAGTCACATTGGTCGCTGGGTCCGGGGTTGCCCGTCAGGAGACGACGGAGGAACGGGCGGTCCCCGCCGAGGCGAGCGAACCCGAGCGGGTCGTCCAGGAGCAGCTTGAGGCATTCAACCGCCGGGACCTCGACGGCTTCCTGGGGACCTATTCGCCGCAGGTCAAGCTCTACGACTTCCCCGACGAGTTGCGGACCTCCGGCCTCGACGCGATGCGGGAGCGGTACGGGGCCTTCTTCGAGCGGACGCCGGACCTGCACGCCGAGGTCACGAGGCGGATCGTCCAGGGCGACTACGTGATCGACCACGAGCGGGTCACCGCCGGGGGCCGGGAGATGACCGCCGTGGCGATCTATCAGGTCGAGGGCGGCAAGATCACCAACGTCTGGTTCGTCCGATAGGGCGCCGGAGGCCATGGCCGTGAACGTCCCGATCGACCTGCTGACCGACAAGCACGAGTTCCTCGGCTTCGACACCGACCGGGACGACTGGTGGCAATGGCTGGAGGTCGAGCACGCCGGCCGGGCGTACCGGGTGCGGGTGCCGATCGCCTACGACAACGGGGTCGAGCGGGTCGTGCGGGTGGACGACGCTGGCGACCTGCTCTACCTGATCGGCGAGGTCGGGCACGACTACTGCGAGCGGGGCCGCATCGGCTGCCTGATCTTGGCCCGCCCCGAGGAGGACGGGACCTACCGGGCGGTCGTCTTCCACAGCCTCTACCCGCTGTCCCGGACGGGCCTCGGGTAAGAGGTCCGGCCCGCAGACCATCCCGACGGCTCCCGCCAAGGATGGTCGCTCGATCCCCCGGTTATCGACGGCGAGGCGGGACGCCGGTGGATGGTCGCCTGATCTTGGAGCGCGAGGATGTCGAGGCGATTGAATCTGTACGGCTTCTCTCTCCCCCAGATGCGACGGCTCCTCGGTTCGGAGGACGAGGGGGCCATCGAACGCATCCGTGGCCGCCTGGCCGAGGGCCACCCGCACTGGCGCCAGGACGAGCACGAGGGGGTCGGCGAGATCGTCGCGCGGGCGATCCGGCACGGGATTCCCTTCCCCGACCTCCGGGCCGAGACCCACTTGCACACCCTGGCTGCGTCGGCCCTGGCGGGCGACGATCAGGACTGGCTGGTCACCGACGCCAGCCACTACCACGCCTCGGCCCTGGAGGACGGGCTCTGGCGGCGGTTCGGCAGGCTCGCCCGCCCCGAGGTCAAGGGGTTCCTGCGTGGACTGGTCGAGGGCGTCCCTCTGTTCGGGCAGAAGCCGGCCGAGGACGGCACAGCCTACGCCGCCATCGGCCTGGAGAAGCTGCGGTTCTTCCGGAAGGGGCTGGAGGACCTGCGGGTGCAGGTCGCCTACCGGGTCAGCCGGAAGAGGGCTCCCTCGGAGGCTGACCAGGAGGCGGTCGAGTTCCTCGGGAATTCTGCGGCTGGGTCGATCAGGTCGTGGAGGCCGAGCGTGACCTCTGGTCCCAGTTCGGCTGAGCCGCTCGGGGCTCGACCGCCCCATCGACCTCGAACCACCGGGGGGAACCATGCTCCGCAAGCAGATCATCAAGCCACAGCCCGAGCCCCCGGCCCCTACGTCCGGGGAGATCGACATCGCCTCCGTAGCCACCGTGCTGGTCACCTCCGAGGACCCCGGGCACCCCATTGACCACGCCTTCGACGACCATCGGGGGCCGGGCGGGACCCGCTGGATCGCCGGGGAGCCCGGCGAGCAGGAAGTCATCCTGGCCTTCGACGCACCCCAGGCCATCCGCCGGGTCATCCTGGAGGTCGAGGAGGCCGAGGTGGCCCGCACGCAGGAACTCCAGCTTGCCGCCTCCACCGACGGCGGCCAGACCTACCGGGAACTGCTCCGGCAAGAGTTCAGCTTCAGCCCCCAGGGCTCGACCTTCGAGCGGAAGGACTGGGCGGTCCAGGCCGAGGGGATCAGTCACCTTCGTCTGGTGATCACAGTCCGGAGAAGGGCGGCACGCCCGGCCGGGCCACGATCACGTCGCTCGCCCTGCGGTGAGGGGGACATGGGGATTGGATCGCCGTGCTGACACGATGGCTGGTCTACTGAGCCCAGCCTTGCCAAAGAGACAAGGACTCCAACCGGAGTGGGATCCCGGCGTGGCGGATGAACGAGGCCGGCAGGTCCGGTCGCTGCCGCAAGGCCGAGGACTCGTCCCACAGCCGGAGCCGGAGCTCTCGGGTGTCCTCGGGCGCATAGCTCGGCAATCGCGGGTACTCGGTGTCGCCCCACACCCCTTCGTCCGGATTCGCATCCGGGGCGTAGCCGGGGAAGTCCTCGGCCTCGATCCCCGGATGCTTGGCCTGGTACGCCTCCACCACCCTCGACCGCTTATGGATCCCGCCCCGGTCCCGGAGGATCGTCATCGGCCCCCGGGGCCGGCCCCGGGGCCGGGCCAGGAAGGAGACCGTGTCCTCCCCGTGGGCGTTGGCGTCGTCCGGCAGCAACCGGAAGACGAGGTTGGGCCGCCGGAGCGCCGGGCTGACGGCCACGGCGCCGATCGCCGAGATCCGGCCCTTGCGATGCCACGCCCCCTGGATCGGGGCCTTTCCCCCGGGGGCGTAGGTGCGGCGGGCCACCGGCTCGAGCGGGGACCCCGACCCGTCGAGGAAGGCGAGTCGGGCCTTCCGCTGCTCGGCCCGCTCGACGATCCGGCGCAGCACCTCGGCCCTTCAGCGGGCGATCCCCTCCTCGTTGCGCTGCTTGGCCCGCCTCTGCGGCCTCTGGCCGGCCCGGTTCAGCCGCCGTCGGATGAGCTTGCGGGCGTGCTCGACGTGGTAGGTGACGCCGAAGCGGCGGCGGATGACCTCGGCGACCCGCTGGGCACTCCGCGGGTCGTTGGGCCAGCCGTGGGCCCTGGCCCCCCGCGGCAGCAAGTCCTCGAGCTCCCGGAGTCGCTCGTCGGAGGGCCGGGGCGTCGGGCCGGGATGCGGCCTGGCGGCCAGGGCCTCGGGGGAGTCCTTGGCCATGCCGAGCCAGCGATACAACGAGGTACGGCAGACGCCGAGGATGCGAGCGATGACGGTGGGGGACTCGCCCTGCTGCATCAGTTCGACGGCTCGGCGCCGGCGGCGTTCCAGTTCGCCTGCGGTCCCGATGGGCCTCATACCGGTACTACGCCGCAAACCGCCCAGGTGTTTCTTTGGCCAGGATGGAGTCAATAATAACGGAGGCCGGGCCGTTCGCTCCACCTACGCCCGCCGGAGCCTCTCCGTATTTATAGTTAAAGGCATAATTGTTCAATTTAATAAAGTGGGCCAAGGATTCCACTTTCGGCGCAGGCCGGAGGAAGACATTCCCAGGCAGCGGCTCACTAAACCGACATCACACCGACCACGTTTTCTATCAACTGACGATACCACGCCCCCTTACCGTATGAACGGCGCTACGGGTTATGATCGCTGCCCAAGCCCCGGGGAGGGCCGAGCGCAAGGCCGGCCGCTCCCCCCCGATGCCAGTTATTACCCCGACCCGAGGAGCGTCGTTATGAACCCCCCGGCACGCGACCCGTTTATGCAGGCGGCGATCGACGAGGCGATGGCCGGTCTCGCCGAGGGCAGCATCCCCATCGGCTCGGTGCTGGTCCTCGACAGCCGGATCGTCGGCAGGGGCCACAACCGCCGGGTCCAGCGGGGCAGCGTCATACTGCACGCCGAGATGGACGCCGTCGAGAATGCCGGTCGGCTCAGGGCAGGCGACTACCGGCGGGCCGTCCTCTACTCGACGCTCAGCCCGTGCGAGATGTGCTCGGGCACCGCGCTGCTCTACAAGATTCCCCGGATCGTCGTCGGCGAGAACCGGACGTTCCGGGGGCCGGAGGAGTACCTCCGATCCCGGGGCGTCGTCCTGGAGGTGCTCGACGACCCGGAGTGCGTCCGGCTGATGGAGCAGTTCATCCGGGCCAGGCCCGACCTCTGGGGCGAGGACATCGGAGAATAGGTGTGCCGATGAAAACAGCCCGGGGGACGCCGTGATGGTGTCCCCGGGCTGGAACGGTTCTACATTCGTCGCTCGGCGCAGCGGATTCACTCCTTGTCCGTGGAGCCGTCAGGAGGCGCTGATGAACCGGCGCGCTGTGCATCGACCTTTTAGGCGAGCCAGCGGTCGGAATTAGAGGAGATGGCTCCGGGGCGAAGGTCGCCAAGGTTGCCAAGCGAGGGGATGGCGTCCTTGGCGGCCTTCGCTGGTGAAATTGGTCGCGATCCCGGCCTACGACGTAGCCGCCTTGTTGATGGGTAGGTCGGAGACCAACCCTTGCACCTCTGCGATCATCTCCCGCCGTCGAGCCGGGCTGGGGACCGGGTGGGGGGGCCGCTCCGGCACCTCGTCGTAAGTCCGTCCGTCTAGTTCACGACCGGCAGCTTTCTTTTTGAATCCGCCCCACTGCTTGAAAAAGAACGGGACTCCTGCTGCCTGGCACTGGTCACTGATGGATCGGACCCATTCTTGGGACATCGGCCTGGCTCCGTGGTCGCTCTCGCCCCCTACGATGACCCAAGAGAAGCCGCTGAGATTGATCGGCCCGAGGTCCTCCAGCAGCGGCTCGATCGACAGAAAGCGGAATCGCGCCGGGCTCTGCCGCAGGTGATCGATCCGGGGCAGCCCATAGCGACGGTCCTCGACGCTGACGCCCCATCAGATGTGATCCGCCTCGGTGGCGGCACGGTGCGTGGACGAGAGCAGGTCCCGCATCCGCTCCGAACGCTTGGTCAAGACTTGGTAGGTGTGCCAGCCCCCAAGCCGCATCACCTCAACGACCGCCTCGATGTAGTCGTCGGGGATGCCCTCGTGGAAGAGGTCGCTCATCGAGTTGACGAAGATCATCCTCGGGGCCGACCGGCGGAGCGGGTCGTCCAGCTTCCCGGGGATGGGCCGGAGGTCGAAGCCCTGTTCATAGGGATGGCCAGGCACGTTCCTGAAGCGCTCGGCGAAGGTCTTGGCGTAGCAGTAGGCGCACCCGGGGCTGATCTTGGTGCAGCCCCGGACGGGGTTCCAGGTGGAATCCGTCCATTCGATCGAGGATTGCTGGCTCATCTCGCCCCTGGTTTGGTCGGAACGACTAAGGATGGGAAATTTGGTCACGCCGACCAAATGCTAGTCAGAGGCGGAACGCCATGTCAAACGGACCAATGGAATTTGGCCCCCGGCGTGGTATAATGTCCCGCTGACCAAACGAAGATTACGCGAACGGACCGCTGAGCGAAGCAATAAAGTGGCGAAGAAACTGTCCGAGCAACTGGCCGAGCTAATTAAAAATTCGGGAAACTATTCCGAGATCGCACGGAAAGCCGGGCTCGACCCGTCGCAAGTTGCCCGGATCGCTAAGGGCGAACGCACCGGTCGAAAAGACACGCTCGACCAGATCGGCCAGGCGATGAATCTGAACTTGGTGATGGAGACCCGGTTCAAACTCGGGGCAGCGATGGCCGGCAAGCTGGACGACGACACGAGCCAGGAAATCCGGGAGATTCTCTCTCAGTGTCGAGGTGAGATCGTAGAGGCGCGCAAAGAGTTGGCGAAGGCGACGAGGCGGCTAGAGGGAATGGAACAAGCCCTAGATAACGTGGAGCGGCTGATCGACTGACTTTGAGGGGCACTCGGGTTACGTCGCTGATCAACCGTACCCGACCACGCTCGGAAGCAGGAGAAGCAGGAGGCGAGGAGTGTCCGCCAGCGGTTTGATCGACAGGGTACCTCGTCCGACCCGGCAACAGATGGAAACAGCCGGAGAGGTCGTCCGCTGCGTCCAGGGGGCGAACGAGCTACACCTACCGATTGGAGGGAGAACCGTCGCCTGGGCACGCTCGAACCTGGGCCATGCCTTGAACATCGCCCCCGGGGCGGCGGCATGCGTTGACAGCGAGCCCGTCAGCGAAGATCACCCCCTGAAGGGTGGCGAGACCCTGGAGTTCTTGCTCACCTCGGGCCGGAAGGGCGTCGGTCGGGTCTGGACGGTCGAGCAATTCTGCGAACTATGCCAGATCACCATTGAGCAGTTCGACCACCTCCTCAGCCTCGACCTGCCGACGCTTGATTGGCCCGACGGCACGATCCGCATTCCCGAGGAGCAGGTCGATCGCTTTCTCGACCAGTATTTCGGGCTCGGTGAACGAACCTGGGCGGGCTCCAGGTCCGATCGGATGGCGGATAATCGGCCCGAGCCCGAAGCAAAACAACAGAAAGTCATCAAATTCGCCCAACATGCAAGCTCTAATAATCCAGGAGTCGCCCCACTCCAGCGTCCCCAAGGACCTTACAGGAAGCGTGAGGCCGCCCGCCTCCTGGGGGTCTCCGAGCGGACGATCAACCGCTGGGCGGCCTCGGGCACGCTCAAGGTCTTCAAGAAGGGGCGGGTATTCCTGATCGAACGCTCCGAGATCGACCGGTTGCTCAGGAAGCACACTCGCTAATCACAGCACCGGCAGCTTGGAAACCGCCGTCCTCAAGTCGTGCGATTCGGCGTCGTTGTAGACCCCGGCTGTCAGTTCCACGGTGCCGTGCCGCAGCAATTCCTTGGCAGTCACGATCGGGACGCCTTGCGTGTTCAGGTGGGTCGCCATGCACTTCCGCAAGGAATGGAAGTCGGCCACCCGGCCACGGTCGTCCCGGTAGGCGATCCCGGCGAACTCCAGGTCCTTCCGCATCACCAGGGCGATCCGCTTGGGAACCATGAAGAGTCGGTCTCCCTGCCCCAGACCCGCCACGTCGATCCAGCGCGTCAGTTCCGAGGCGAAGTCGGCCCGGAGCGGGATATGGGCGTCCCGCTTGTTCTTGGTCAATTCCTTCGGGAGAGAGATGCGGGGAGCCGAGCCGTCCAGGGTCAGGTGATTGACCCTCATCTCACGCAACTCGCCCCGACGGAAACCGGTGTAAAAGGCTGCCTTGTAGAGCAAGGCCCGCTCCCGCCCCAGCCGTTCCAGACGAGCCCGGACCACGGGCTTGACCCGTGCGACGGGTTTACCCTTGTTCGGCACAGCTCGGACGAGTTGCCGCTCCCGCAGGGCTCGGACCAGGGTCGCCTCCAAGAGTCGCCGTAATTCATCTACAGTCAAGGCCCTCCGCTTGAGCATCGTCTCGCCTTCGGGCCTGGTCGAACGGGCTTAGGCACCAGAAAGAAGCTACGTCTTCCGTGGCCTGCCTCGCTTACGAGGGATCTTCACGAACCACTTCTCAAGCGACGGCAGGCGGATCACCTCGGCCTCCAACGCCTCCATCTCCTCGGGCTTCAGCCTGACCCCCTTGGCGTAGGTCGTCTCCACCAGGCTGACCACCGGGTGCTTCCGCTTCCAGGTCATCGATCGGGCGAATCCCAACACCGCCTCCACCGAGTCCAGCAGCGACCCGTTCCAGTGCATCTCCAGCACGCCCCAGCACCGCTCGATCGGGTTGTACTTGCTGTGGTACGGCGGGTAGTACGCCAACTGCACCACCAGGCGATACTTGCGGGCGAAGGCCACGATCCGCTTGAGGAACTGGCTCCGCCGGCTGTGGTTCTCCGGGCCGTTGTCCAGGTTGATCACCAGCGTCTTGACCCGCAGGAACCGCAGGCGGACGCCCTCCCACCATTGCTCCAGGCGATCGGCGATGAAGTCGCTGGTGACCTTCGACCGGGCCATGTACAGCCACAGGTCGTCGTGCTCGGGCAGGAAGATGCCGAAGGGGGTCAGCGTCGCCACGGGCTTGAAGTCGTGATCCGCCGCCTTCGTGCCGGTCCGGCTCCGGCCCCGCCGTGAGAAGGGGCCGACATGCACCGTCGCCTTGGCGTCGATCGAGAGCCGCAGGGTGCCCCTGGCCCGATCCGCCTCGGGGTTGACCGCCTTCAGTTGATCGAAGATGGCATCGGTCTGCGGGACTCTTTTTGGGGGCGGCACTTGGCCACCCTGGAGAGGCGATAGCCCAGCAGGTTCAGCTTGGTGTTGATGGTCTGCTGGGTGGGCAACTCCTCGTCGGTGTAGCCCTTCGTGGCGATCAACTGGCGTCGGACCTCGGCGGCACTGATCCGGGTGAAGAGCCCCTTGGTCTGGAACTTGGGGTCGGCCTGGCTCTGCCCGTCGGCGATGCTGCGGATGTCATCGAGGAGTCGGGGCAAGTGCTCCTCGGCGGGCTTGCGACGGCGGGCCGAGAAGGCGTCCACGCAGGTCATGCCCGAGCGGAGTTCGTGCGTGCCCTTGCGGATGGTCTCCCGGCACCAGCCGAGATGCTCCTGGGCCCAGCGTTGTCCACCCCGCCCCATCGCTGCGACGGTCTTGGCCATGAAGACTCGCTTCGGACTGCCCTTGAGGGCCTTGGCGGCATCGATGAGGACGGGGATCATCTCGGGGCTGGGCCGCATCTGCGTATCTCCTTGATCTCCTGGTGCGAAGGTCTCAGGATACGGAAGAGTTTTGTCCTTTCAATCCCCTAAGGGGTTGAATTCCAGGTGCCCTTTTCGGACGCACCAATTGGCGAACCCCAGGATTGCTTGCCGGTGAGTGTTCTTGGTCCGCGCCGAGGAGGTGAGCCGGGCAAGAAATTTGTCGAGCTTGGTTGCGTGCAGGGAAGCCAGGGTCTCGAACCCGCATTCTCGGATCACGATCCGGAGGAGCCGCTCGGTGTCCTTGCGGTGCCGCTCCGAGCGTCCTCCAAGCTTCATGTCTCCGAGGTAGTCGGACATGAGACCGAGGATCGGACTCCGTCCCGCTTCGGTGAATCCATCAATGAATCCAGCTTTGCGGCGCTCGGCCTTGCGCTCCAGGTCCACGAGCATGGCCTTGGCCGCCTGCTTGTCCGAGGAGAGGGCGACCCGCAGGAGCTTGCCGTCCTGGTCCCGGTATTCGCCGTACCACTTCTTCGACTCGTGGACGACGCCGTTGCGGGTCCACTACTGCTTGAAGAGGTAGCCCATCTCCGATGTCCCCGGTTGCTTTGGTGCTGCTTACAGGAGGGCCTCCTGCTTACAGTAATGCTTACAGGGATCGAATTCAACTTCGGTCGATTTGTGACAAGATGGGTCAAGGATAGCGACGGGACAAGACATTCGGCAGACCCCGCCGCAGAGCCGACGGAGGAACAACGGGTTGTCGTAAGTGATTGCGGCGCAAACAAAAAGCCCGTCGATTGCTCGCCGGGCTTCTGAATACCGAAGGTGGGACTCGAACCCACACGGGTGTTACCCCACCGGATTTTGAGTCCGGCGCGTCTGCCATTCCGCCACTTCGGCCACGACTTCCTGCAGGGAATCTTCCGGACAGGATCATGAGTGTCGGACGATCAGTTTAACAGGACGATCCAGGGCCCGGGAAGAGGGCAACCGGCGGAAGGGGAGTCGAGAGGCGAGTTGACCCGCTATGCCCGGGGACGGCACAATGCCTCCTCGATGTTCGACTGATCGACCGAGCCGCATGGAGCGAGAGCCTTCCCGCGATGAACCAGCAGGACCTGATCAGGCAACTCCGAGAGGCCAACGGGACCAAGATCGTCATGCTCGTCGCCGACGGGCTGGGCGGCCTGCCGATCGAACCGGGTGGGCCGACCGAGCTGGAGGAGGCCAGGACCCCCCACCTCGACCGGCTGGCCGCCGAGGGGACGGTGGGCTTGAGCATCCCCGTCGCCCACGGGATCGCGCCGGGGTCGGGTCCGGGGCATCTCGGCCTCTTCGGCTTCGACCCGCTCCGCCACCAGATCGGCCGGGGCGTCCTCGAGGCGCTGGGGATCGGGGTCGAGGTCGGGCCGAGGGACGTGGCCATCCGAGGCAACTTCTGCACGATCGACGGCGAGGGGCGAGTCACCGATCGACGAGCCGGCCGGATTCCGACCGAGGTCGGCGAGACGCTCGTCGCAAAGCTCGCCGATGGGGTGCAGATCGACGGGGTCGAGACGCTCGTCGAGGCGGTCCGGGAGTACCGGCTCGTCGTCCGATTCCGGGGAGACGACCTGGGCGATCGGGTCGCTGACACCGACCCGCTCCAGACCGGGCTACACACCCTGGAGCCGAAGGCCCTCGAGCCGGGATCGGAGAAGACGGCGAGGGTCGCCGCGGAGTTCCTCCGGCAAGCGAAGGAGATCCTCAAAGACGAGCAGCCCGCCAACTTCCTCATGATGCGAGGATTCGCCAAGTTCCCGGACATCTCCACGATGGAGGAGGTCTACGGCCTCCGCTCGGCGGCCATCGCCGTCTACCCGATGTATCGGGGCCTGGCGAAGCTCGTCGGGATGACGGTCGTCGAACCCGGCAGGACGATCGCCGACCAGTTTGAGGTCGCCCGGGAACAGTGGGACAACTTCGACTTCTTCTTCATCCACTACAAGTACACGGACAGCACCGGCGAGGATGGCGATTTCGCCAGGAAGGTCGATGTCATCCAGGCGCTCGACGCCGAACTGCCGAGACTGCTGGAATTGAAGCCGGACGTCCTGGTCGTCACCGGGGACCACTCCACGCCCAGTCGGATGAAATCACACAGCTTCCATCCGGTGCCGCTGCTCATCTCGGCCCCGGCCACCGTCAGGCCCGATGAGGTCACGACCTTCGGGGAGCGTCCTTGCATGAAGGGCGGGCTCGGCCAGATCCTCGCCAAGGACATCATGCCCCTGGCGATGGCCCACGCCGGCCGACTCCAGAAATTCGGGGCCTGACCGTCGCTGCCGATTCCCGTACGGCACGAGGTCCTCCGCCGCTTGATGAGGGAATCAGTCCTTCACGCATGGGGACACCGATCGGAGATCGTTCGGATCGGTGGCCCGAATTCCATCCGATCAGATGCCCGCCGTGGGGGTCATCTCGAGTTTCATTTCCTCACCGTCGCGGTCGATGACGACCTCGATTTCGAGGCCCGGTTCGACCTTGGAAGCCGCAGTGTAGGTGTCGGGAATGCTGGTCGTCCATCGACCGTCGAGGGAAGTGATGACGTCACCCGGCCTGAGTCCCGCGCGTGCCGCGGGGGAGTCGTCGAGCACCGAGACGATGGTCACGCCCCGAGGCCCGTCCTCGGGCGTGTCTTCCAGGGCGAACCCGATGAGCGCCATCGGCTCGACGATGATCCGGCGGGCGACTTTCGGCCCCATCAGCCGATCGGGGAGGTCGGTCAAGAAGTCCCGGATCTCGTGCTCGACCGGCTCGAAGGCCATCGTCTCGGCCTGGTAGTCGATCGTCGTCTTGTATCGGGCGAAGAATGAGTGCCCGACGAGACCATGGATCGGCTTGCCGAGGATGTCGCCAAGGGCTTTCACGACGGGGTGGTCCATCACGATCACCGGCACGTCCTGGGTCGTCAGTGAGCCGACCTGCATCGTCTTAACCTCGGCTTCTCCCCGGGCGGCGAACAGGAAGGCGAAGGGGGCGTTCCCGTCGATGATCCCCGACTCCTTGGCGGCCGAGTTGCCGATCAGGGTGACGGGAGAGCCGACGTCGAAGATCAATCGATAAGGCCCTTCGCCGTTGAGCGAGACCTCGACCACCATGTGGTTCGAGGGCAGCAAATCGAAGGGCACCTCGACCTTGGCCTCGGGATCGACGGCGGGCCTGGCCGAGCCGAGGCCGACGAGCGCCAATGAGGCGGCGAGCGTCGTCGGCAGCAGACGTCGAGCGAATCTCATGGATCAGAGCCCCTTTCCGGCGATCACGGTCAGCTCCCTGGCCTCGACATCCGCTCCACCTGAGGAGGGAGCGATCCGCAATGTCACGGTGTCTCCCGGCTCCACCCGGGCGACGGCCTTCCGGGCGTCCTCCAGCGAGTCGACATCCCGGCCGAGGACGCGGACCAACCGATCGCCCGGCGAGATGCCCACCCCTTCGGCCGGGGAGCCGGGGAGCACGGCCGAGATCGTCACTTCTCCGTTGGTTTCGGCGAGTTCCAGGCCGAGGAACCCCCGGGGGATTCTCGTGTCCTCGGGCTGCTTCCCCACGAACAAGGCGGCCAGCTTGGCGACGCCGCCGAGCAGGCTCATGGCCTGCACCTCGGCCGGGGCATTATTGCCCCGTCGCCCGGGGTCCGGGAGATCTTCGGGCTCGAACTCGAGGCGGGTCCAGGTCATGCGATCGTCGGTCGGGTCGAGCTCGAGCTTGTAGCGGGCGAGCACGTTGAAGCCAAGCATGCCGTCGATCTTCGCCCCGGGGAGCCCGAGGGCATTCATGCCGACGAGTTGAAAGATGTCCTCGACCCTGGTCTGCACGTCGTCGAGGACAGCACCTCCCTCGAACTCCAGGCGGTCGACGCGGCTGAAATAGTTCCGGTCGCTCCGCCCCAGGCCGGCCATCGCGGCTGCCTCTTCGGAGAGAAAAAGCGCGGGGGCCCCGGTGTCGACGACGAGATTGAAGGGACCATGGCCGTTAATCCGGCAACGCACGACGTGATGATTCGTCTCGGTGAGTAAATAGGGGACCCGGAATGACCGGCCGATTTGCCGGCCCTCATCCTGCTGGCCATCCTCTGCCGCCGGGCTCGCCGCCAGGGCGACGATCGCCAGCAGCGGGACGGGCTTCCACCGTCGGGAGTGCGACATCAGCGGCTCACCTCTCGGGGTCGATCGACTCGATCCTGAATGATCGGGAATGCCACCTCCATCATAGAACGGACGTTGCCTGCCGAACAGGCCCTGGGCCGCATCTCATGTCCCCACGAGGACGCAAGTTCCGGCGATACATCCCGGCGTCTCGTACCCGCCGATTGGCGGTCGGCCGTTTCCGGGGTGGGTCGATTGATCTACCCTTCGATCGTCCCTGACGACTATGATGGGGCCCCGTCGCGTCGACCCGGGCGCGGGATCATCAGAATGTCGAAGGCCGACGGGGACGGATTCCCGTGAGCACAATCGCCTTGGAATCGGCCACCACGCCCCCGACGCCGTTGCAGCCCTCCTCCGGCCCGGGGTCCCCAGCTCGGGCCCTGCCACCGGTGCTGGGGAAGCTCCTCAGCGGTTCCTTCTGGTTGGCGTTACGCACCCCCTTGCAGGCGATCTCGGCCTTCTGGAGCATCCCGCTGATGCTGGGGGCTTTCGGAGAGGGCCTGAGCGGCGCCTACTGGTATGCCTGGGGATTCGGGTTCTTCCAGTTCCTGTTCGAGTTCGGCATGAGCTCCGCGCTCCAGCGTCAGGTCTCCGAGCGTTGGACGCGGGGCGACCGTGCCGGGGTCGATCGGGCGATCTCCTGCGGCATGCTCTTCTACGCGATCATCGCACTGGTCCAATCCGCGGCCCTCATGGTGGTCGCCTACGGGCTGATGCCGCATTCGACGTTCGCCGAGAACGACGTCCAGTATCGCCTGATCATCCAGTTACTCTGGCTCCAAGCGTTGACCTCCCCCTGTTACGGGATCAGCGTGGTCGTCTCCAGCATCCTCCAGGCGGCCAGGCGTTATGAGGTCATGCCGCGCTTCGACGTCCTCATCGTCGTGATCCGCTTCGCGGTCCTCTTGATCGGGGTCGTCATCGGGACCGTTCTGGTCGCGATCGCCTCGAATCGGGCGGAATTCTCCATCGCCCCGGGGGGGAGCGATCTCGTTCGTGCGCTCGCCGGGACGGCGATCGGGGTGACGCTCGGACACGTCGCGGTCGCCCCGGCATTGCTGACGGTCGTGGTCGCCCAGACGATCGTCCAGGTCGGCCTGAGTCTCGGCCCGGCGCTCTGGGTGATCGCCCGGAAGCTTGAGTACCGGCCGCGCCTGGCTCGCGTCCGGCTTGCCGACTTCCGAAGTCTCGCCCACTTCAGCTTCTACATCTTCCTCATCCAGTTGAGCGTCGTCTTAGCGGACAAGGTCGACACGACCATCCTCGGCTTCGCGATCGAGAATCCGGACGCGGCGGTTTCCGCCTACAAGGCGGTGAGCAGCCCGTTCCTCCAGCTCCGACAACTCGGCTGGACCCTTTCCTTCCTCGTGATGCCCGCCGTGGCGAGCCTCGCCGCCGTCGGCGATCGGCATGGTCTCGACCGCGTCACCTACGACGGTGCACGATTGCACACGGCCGCGGTCCTCCCGGTTGGCGTGCTCGCGTTCCTGTATGCCGGTCCGTTCCTGGAGCTCTGGGTCGGTCAGCAGTTTGAAGGCAGTAAAGTTTACTCGATCCCCGAACTTGCTCGGCTGATGAGGCTGTTCCTCATCGCCGCATTGCCGCTGGTGGTAGCCGTTCACGTGCAAGTGGCGACGGGACTCGGGAGGATCGCGGTGGTGGCTGTGGCTGCGCTGGCCGGGGCCGTCGTGAATTTCCCGCTCAGCCTGTTCCTGACGTACCGGATGGGCGTCTCGGGGGTGATCTGGGGGACCGTGCTCACCACCTTGTTCTCGAACCTGCTCGTCCCGGCGATCTATACCTTCCGCGTGCTCGACGTGGGGATTGCGGCATACGTTCGACGGACCCTGATCGCCCCGCTGTCCGGGGCGGCCGCCATGCTGGTGTCTTGCTGGCTCCTGCACGGCTCGGGGTACACAGCCGACCCCAGGGGCGACGGACCCATCGCTCGGATTACGCCCTTTTCGGTCCACCTGGCGATCGGGAGCGTCGCGTTCGTGGCCGGCTATGTGGCGATACCCATCGGTCGATCCGACCTCCATCGCCTTGTCCGGCGACTCTTGGGCTCGACTGATGCCGATCGGAGTGGTCACCGAGGTGGGAGCGGGGCCCGCCAACGAGATCACTCCTAGTGAAGCGTCACTCGCTGATTTTCGGGTAAAATGACCCCCCTTGTCCGGCCGCATCGTGGCTCGCCGGGGGGGTTGCCATGGCAAAGAAGTACGTCCTGAAGCTGACGGCCGAAGAGCGGGCCGAGCTGGCTCGCCTGGTCCGCAAGGGCAACATCGCCGGCTGGAAGGTGCAGCGGGCTCAGGCCCTGCTCAAGTGCGACCAGGGGCCCGACGGGCCGGCCTGGCCCGACGCGAAGATCGCCGAGGCGTTCGGCGTCACGACCCGCAGCCTGGAGTCGTGGCGCAAGCGGGCCGTCGAGCACGGGCCGATGGCGCTGCTGCAGCGCAGGCCGCGGACCCCGTCGGCGGTCCCCAAACTCGGCGGCGAGAACGAGGCGCGGTTGACGGCCCTGGCCTGCTCGCAGCCGCCCAGGGGCCTGGCCCGCTGGTCGCTCCGGCTGCTGGCCGAGCGCCTGGTGGAGTTGGAGGTCGTCGCGGCGGTCTCGCACGAGACCGTCCGCCGCTCTTTGAAAAAAGCGCGCTGAAGCCGTGGCTCAGGCGGATGTGGTGCATCCCGCCGGAGCAGGACGCGGCCTTCGTCTGCCAGATGGAGCAGGTCCTGGAGGCCTACCGGCGCCCGTATGATCCGAGGCGCCCCGTCGTCTGCATGGACGAACAGCCCAAGCAGCTGATCGCCGAGGCGCGGCGGCCATCGCCGGCGGCGCCCGGACGCCCGGCCCGGGTCGACTACGAGTATGTCCGCGAGGGGACCTGCACGGTGTGGATGTTCGTCGAGCCGCTGGCCGGCTGGCGCGACGTGCGCGTGACCGAGGCGAAGACGGCCGTGGACTGGGCCCACCGGGTGCAGCGGCTGGTGGACGACCCGCGCCACGCCGAGGCCGAGCGGATCACGCTGGTCTGCGACAACCTCGTGACCCATTCGCTGGCGTCGCTGTACAAGGCGTTCGAGCCGGCCGAGGCCTTGCGGTTGGCGCGGCGACTGGAGCTGGTGCACACGCCGAAGCACGGCAGCTGGCTGAACGTCGCCGAGATCGAGCTGTCGGTGTTGACGCGGCAGTGCCTGGACCGGCGCATCGCGGTGCAGGACGAGGTGGCCGGGGAGGCCGGCGCCTGGGGCGAGCGCCGGAACGCCAAACAGGTGGGCGTCGAGTGGCACTTCACCACCGAGGACGCCCGGATCAAGCTGAGGCACCTCTACCCGAAGATTAACGAGTGACGCTTCACTAGTGGGCCGTCAATCTTCAATTGACGGGTAAAGCTTCCGCAGCTTCCGGCGAGCGGCGGCCAGTGTGAAGGTCCAGTGGATTCGGGCTCTCCTCACATTCCGCCGGTGTTCCCAGGCCGCCACCTCCGCCGCCAGCTTGGCCGGACCCTCCAGCCGGCGATCCAGGCATTGCTGGTTCATGACGCTGATCTCCGTCTCGGCCATGTTCAGCCAACTGCCGTGCTTGGGTGTGTAGTGGAACTCGATCCGGTCCAGGAGCCGACGTGCCACCTCCGGCGAGAACGCCTCGTAGGGGCTCGCCCCGTCGTGCGTATTCAAGTTGTCCTGCACCAGCAGGACCTTCTCCGCTCGGGGGTAGTGCACCTCCACCAGGTCCCGGATGCAGCCGGCGTAGTCCCGCCGGGTCCGGCGTCCGGTCACCTTGACATGACGCCAGCCCCGCAGCGGCTCGCACATCATCAACTGGTGGCAGACGCCCTCCCGCTCGTACTCGTAGTCCACCTGAGCCGGTCGGCCCGAGCGGCACCGCCTGGGTGGCCGCACCTCGCCGAAGAGTTGCTTGCACGCCTCGTCGAAGCAGGCGACCGGGAACCTCGGGTCGTAGGGCCGCAGGTGGACCTGGATCACGTCCTCCATCCGCCAGACGTACTCGGCGTCGGCCTCGGGCGGGATGCACCGGGTCTCGACGATCCAGGGCTTGATGTCGTTCTTTTGAGAGCCTGGCGGACGGTCTCGGTGCTGATCGACTCGGCCAGGCCCAGGACGACCAGTTCGTCGGCCAGCAGTTGCGGCGTCCAGTGGCATCGGCCCTGCGGCGGATCGCTGCACGCCAGTCGGACCAACCGCTGCTCGATGTCCCCCTTGATCTTGATCTTGTCCGGTCGTGGCGGCTGGGGACCCCGACTGATGGCCGCCTGAACGCCGTCGATGACGAACCGCTGACGGACCCGGGCGATGGTTCGTAGGCTGACCCCAAGTGCGTCGGCGATCCGCTCATCCGAGTGCTCTTGGCCGGCTCTGGTATCGGCCAGGAGGAGGATACGGGCATGGGCCAGCTTGCGGGCGGCAGCCTTGCCGGTGGAGACCAGGTGCTGCAACTCAGCCCGCTCCTCCTCGGTCAGGGTGACCCGGTACTTGTCCATCGCGATGCTCCTGGTTCATGAGGTTCGTGCCTTCGCCAAACCTCATCAAGACAGGACCCTACGCTACCGGTCAAATGAAGATTGACGACCCACTAGCCCATCGGGGGGGCTCCTGCCCCCATCGCAGGAGCCTGTTGGATCACCGGAACTTGCCCGTCTGGGGCCGACGAGAAGCCCGCAAGGCGGAGGAGGTCATCCCGCAGGGCTACCGCACTACAACTGCTGTCATTCCTTGAAGGACCTGAAGCAGATAGTCGTCGTCCCAGCCGGCCTTGAGACGCTTCGTGACCCCGCTCCCCTTGCCCGGTGCCCGCCACCACAGCGCGACCGCCACCCGCCGGATCAACGCCAGGTTGGCCCCGGCGTTCTCCGCCCGGATCCGGCTGCGATCCCCCCGGAAGACCACGTCGAGGGCCCAGTGCAGCCCGTTCTCGATACCCCAATGGCCCCGAATCCGGCCCGCGAACTCGGCGGCTGTCCCCGGGTGACTGGCGATGTAGTAGGGGGTGGTTACGGCCCGCTCCCCGCCGACCTCCCGCTCGCGGTTGACCTGCACCACCGCCGCCACGTCCGGCCACCCCGCCGGCAGGCCGACGGGGTCGTAGATCACCGTCACGTACCGCTCCTCGTGCCGCCCGTGGCCGTCCTCGTCCGACTCGTGACCGTCGCACCGGACATCCTCGAAGTCGGCCTCGCACGCCCGCTCGAAGACCGACTCGACGGCCGCCCGGAGCGTCGGCTGGTTGTCCTTGACGGTCAGCAGAGAGTGCCCCTGCTGCTGGCGGATGATCCGCGCGTCCTCGACCCGGCAGCCGGCCGCGTCGATCGTCGCGATCGCCCCGGCCAGGTCCAGCACCCGGAGCAGCGCGGGGATCGCCGCCACCTCGTTCGAGCCGCCCGGGACGCAGGCCGTGCCGAGGGCCAGGCGGTTCTCGGCGGCCCACGCCGTGACGACGTGCAGGCACCCGGTGGCCGTGTCCCGCCTGGCCGCCCGGGCCGACTTGCCGTCGATGGCGATCGGCACCAGGCCGGTCGCCCCGCAGGCCGCCGCCATCCAGCGCCCGAACGCCCGGGCGGACGCCCCCGGGGCCAGCTTGGCGAAGACCCGCTCGAAGGTGTCCGGGCTGGGGATGCCGTTGTCGAGGCGGAGGAAGCGGCGGAAGAACCCCTCCTTGGTCCTCCCGTACTCGGCGATCGCCTCCCGGGACTCGGCCCCGCCGATGACGGCACAGGTGGCGACGGTCAGGATGTCGGTGAGGTCGTGGAGCGTGTTGGCCGTCTCCCGGCGGGGGTCGGGCACCTCGGCGAAGACGGCCGTGATCGGCAGTGGCGGCATGGGATGGGGCTCCTGGTTTCCCCCCGGCATAGCCGGAAACCCCTACGCCGTCAGTAGTTCATAGTGCGGTAGCCCTGGGTCACCCCGGAGGTGCCGGCACGGACCGTCGCCTCTGGCCGTCTCGCCTCGGATGTTGCCCGATGCGTCCACCTCGGTTCCAGAATCCATCGAGGGAGGAGCGGCACCGGCAGTCGCTCGTCGACCCGAACCAGGGTGGGCTCGGGACTCCAGAAGCGTGGACGAAATCCCAAGGCACGGCGAATCGGCCGACGATCGCCTCCGCGATGGTCGCTTAGGCACCAGAAAGAAGCTACGTCTTCCGTGGCCTGCCTCGCTTACGAGGGATCTTCACGAACCACTTCTCAAGCGACGGCAGGCGGATCACCTCGGCCTCCAACGCCTCCATCTCCTCGGGCTTCAGCCTGACCCCCTTGGCGTAGGTCGTCTCCACCAGGCTGACCACCGGGTGCTTCCGCTTCCAGGTCATCGATCGGGCGAATCCCAACACCGCCTCCACCGAGTCCAGCAGCGACCCGTTCCAGTGCATCTCCAGCACGCCCCAGCACCGCTCGATCGGGTTGTACTTGCTGTGGTACGGCGGGTAGTACGCCAACTGCACCACCAGGCGATACTTGCGGGCGAAGGCCACGATCCGCTTGAGGAACTGGCTCCGCCGGCTGTGGTTCTCCGGGCCGTTGTCCAGGTTGATCACCAGCGTCTTGACCCGCAGGAACCGCAGGCGGACGCCCTCCCACCATTGCTCCAGGCGATCGGCGATGAAGTCGCTGGTGACCTTCGACCGGGCCATGTACAGCCACAGGTCGTCGTGCTCGGGCAGGAAGATGCCGAAGGGGGTCAGCGTCGCCACGGGCTTGAAGTCGTGATCCGCCGCCTTCGTGCCGGTCCGGCTCCGGCCCCGCCGTGAGAAGGGGCCGACATGCACCGTCGCCTTGGCGTCGATCGAGAGCCGCAGGGTGCCCCTGGCCCGATCCGCCTCGGGGTTGACCGCCTTCAGTTGATCGAAGATGGCATCGGTCTGCGGGACTCTTTTTGGGGGCGGCACTTGGCCACCCTGGAGAGGCGATAGCCCAGCAGGTTCAGCTTGGTGTTGATGGTCTGCTGGGTGGGCAACTCCTCGTCGGTGTAGCCCTTCGTGGCGATCAACTGGCGTCGGACCTCGGCGGCACTGATCCGGGTGAAGAGCCCCTTGGTCTGGAACTTGGGGTCGGCCTGGCTCTGCCCGTCGGCGATGCTGCGGATGTCATCGAGGAGTCGGGGCAAGTGCTCCTCGGCGGGCTTGCGACGGCGGGCCGAGAAGGCGTCCACGCAGGTCATGCCCGAGCGGAGTTCGTGCGTGCCCTTGCGGATGGTCTCCCGGCACCAGCCGAGATGCTCCTGGGCCCAGCGTTGTCCACCCCGCCCCATCGCTGCGACGGTCTTGGCCATGAAGACTCGCTTCGGACTGCCCTTGAGGGCCTTGGCGGCATCGATGAGGACGGGGATCATCTCGGGGCTGGGCCGCATCTGCGTATCTCCTTGATCTCCTGGTGCGAAGGTCTCAGGATACGGAAGAGTTTTGTCCTTTCAATCCCCTCAGTGGTTCATCCGGCAAGTCGTCTGATACCGGGGACGGCCGCGATGCCCGGCCGGCGGCGCCGTCGGCGGCCCCAGACGAACGGATGCCGATGCCCGTTCCAGTAGGCCGTCGCCTCCTCGGCTGCCCGGCAGACTTCCTCCCAGGTCTCGAACCGACGCCCCTTCAGCGCCAGGCTCCGCGGGACCTCCCACCAGGGTCCGATCAGGTTCAGGTACGCCGCGTACACCGGCCGGGAGACGAGCCCCCACCGCGGGTGAGCCGACGCGAACGGCAGCACATCGGTGGCCCGATGCGCCTGCAGGTTGCCCACGATCGCATAGACGCGTCCCGCCTCCGCCGGGACCCATCCGTCGACCCGGGCGAGGAAGTCGGCCCGGCTCGCCGCACTCCGGCTCGGGTACGGGCGGGTCATCGCCTCGCCGGTGGCCGGGCGGAACGCGCCGAAGATGTACCCCTCGCCGCGGCGGCCGTAGTCGACCTCCTGCCGGGCTCGTTCGGCCGCTCGGGCTTGTCCTTCGGCCCCCGCCCGGGGTTCGGCCCGGACGAGTCGCTGGCCCGGGAAGCTCTTGGCGCTCTCCGGCCCCATCTCGTCGGGGCAGACGACGACGGAGCCCGGCGGCGGCGGCGTGTGGAGCCGTTCGATGATCCCCGTTTTTCGGCGAAGGCGGGATCGACCCGCTCGCCGAACCAGGCCCCCTGATGGCGCCAACGCAGGCCCTCGGCCAGGAGGAGCTCGTCGATGCGGCTGCGCCGGATCGGGATGCCCCTCTGCTCGTTGAGGTAGGCTTGCAGGCGATCGGGCGCCCGGCACGCGAGAGGCAGGCCCAGGCTCCTCGGGTCGGTCGACGCCGCGGCGATCACCTCGGCGCGTCGCTCGGCCGTATAGGTCGGTGGGCGCCCGCAGGCGCCCCCCAGCAAGGACGAGCTCCTGGTGCAATTCGTCCAGGTCGCGGCACACCAGGTTCCGCATCTCGACATTCCTCAGGTGGTGCCAGCCACCCTCATCCCAGGGGTTCAGATCCGGCGCATACCCCGGCAGGGCCTCCAGCGCGACGCGGTCGCGCGTGCTCGACACGAACTCCCGGACGGCCATGCGCCGGTGGATGGGCGAGCCATCCCAGACCACCAACAACCGATCCCCCGCCACGCGGAGCAGATGCAGGAGGCACTCGACGCAATGCAGCCCGTTGAGCGACTCCGGCCGGGTCGGGGTGTAGACCCGGCCCTCCGGCGTCATCCCGCATGACCCAGAGGTGGTCCCGAGCCTGCCCCTCGCGGAGCGCCGGGGTCAATCCCCCCGGGGCATACGTCTTGACCACCCCCGGCAGGAGGTAGAAGCCCGATTCGTCCTCGAAAACTAGGGCCCGGTGCTCCCGGCGGGCACGCCGCCGCGGCTCCGGCCAGGTCTCCTCACGCCACCGCCGGATGGCGTCCTCGTCCCGACGGATGGCCCGCCGGATCGGCCGCTGCGGGGCCCAACCCAGGTCCTCGAGGAGCCGGCCGACGTGCCCCTTGTGATAGCGGACGCCGAACTCCCACTCGATGACCTTGGCGACGCGGGCGCGGGTCCAGACCTGGCCCCGGGAGCCATAGGACTCCGGCCCGTGCCAGAGGAGTTCGGGGACCAACTGCTTCCGCTCGGAGGAGGGCCTCGGCGAGGGTCCCGGTGCGGGGCGAGCCCGGAGCGACTCGGGGCCGCAGGCTCGGGCGTCGGCCAGCCCGCGACTGACGGAGACCTCGGAGACGTCCAGGGCCTCGGCGATATCGCGCTGAGACCAGCCCCGTCGCTTGAGGTCCAACGCCCGGAACCTCCGCCACTCGAGGCGTTCAGACGGGATGGGATAGGTTGTATCCATCCCTCGATCTTACTGCTATCAGTTTGACGCTCTTTGCGCGCCGGTCAGTAGTTACAACTGTAGAAATAGTCGTCTTCGTTGGGGTGCGTCCCCGCCGGATCGTACAAGATCACCCAGAGGGACGGATCCTCGGGGCGAGTGCATCGATGTCGCGGATGCCGCAGGAGATGGTTTAGCTGGCATGGGGGAGGTCGCCGGCAGGAAGTGTCCGAGGCCTGTACGGGAACTCGGGTCATGGACCCCGGGCGGGGAAACCGGCATGCCGCCCGGCATCGAGCGGGTCATACGGTTGGCCTCGGGGTCTTTCAGGCAGCCACTGGCCGACGCCCCTCGCAGGGAGTCCACGCGATCGACCTTGCCGCCCCCCGCTCCCGACTTGTGTGAAGGATGCGAGCCGGGCAGGATGAAGCGAAGGTCTCTCGAGGATCGCCCATCCTCCTCGATCGGCCAAGATCCTGGTCGAGGGGATCGATCGATCGTGCTGGGCCCCGTCGTGAACCTCGCCGCCCCTGCTCGCGGCCGGTCGCCGGGGAGCTTGCAATTCCGCCCTCGGAGACCAGTTCCATCCCTGTCGATTGCGAAAGGTCCGAGCAATGTCCCGAACGCGTCCCCGGTTGACCGCCGTCCTCGGTATGTCGGTCGCCCTGGTCCTGGCCCTCTCCCTAGCCGGCGCCGTCGAGCCGCCTCAGGACGAGGGAGATTTCGAGCCCATTTTTAACGGCGAAGACCTTTCCGGATGGGAGGGCGACCCCTCCCTCTGGTCCGTCGAGGACGGCGCCATCACCGGCAAAACCTCCGCCGACGCTCCCCTGGAATACAACAAGTTCCTCGTCTATCGGGGTGATCCCGTCCGGAACTTCGAGCTTCGGGCCCAGTTCCGACTCATCGGGGACAACAACTCCGGGATCCAGTACCGAAGCAATGAGCGGCCGGAAATCGGCGAATATTCCGTCGGGGGCTATCAGGCCGATATCCACCCGGACCCTCGCTACCTCGGCATGCTCTACGACGAGCGGGGCCGGGGGATCGTCGCCGAGAGCGGTCAGCGGGTCGTCGTGACCCCCGAGGGCGAGAAGGTTGTCGAGGGGGAGTTGGAAGGTGAGGTTCCTGAAGTCGACCTCGAAGAATGGAACGAACTGACGATCATCGCCCGGGGCCCGAGGTTGGTCCACAGGATCAACGGCCGGACGGTCGTCGAGGTGATCGACCGCCAGGCGTCCGAGCGTGAGCTGGAAGGCCTGATCGCGCTTCAGGTCCATGCAGGCCCACCGATGACGGTGCAATTCAAGGATCTCCGCCTCCGTCGTCTCCCCGAAGGCGAGGGCCGTTCGAAGAAGGCCCGGGTCCGGGAGGAGGCCGAGCGACCTAGGGATGCAGCTCCCGTCGATTCGGAGGCCCCTCCGGCGGCCGATCTCGGGACTCTGAAGGTTGCCGACGGATTCGAGGTCGAGTTGCTATACTCGGTCCCGGCCGAAACGCAGGGGTCGTGGGTCGCCATGACCGTCGATCCCGAAGGGCGACTGATCGTCTCCGACCAGTACGGCAAGCTCTACCGCGTCACCCCGCCTCCCGTCGGAGAGCAGGGCGAGGTGGCCGTCGAGCCGATCGACGTCGAGGTCGGTGAGGCACAGGGGCTCCTCTGGGCATTCGACAGCCTCTACGTCATGGTCAACACCGGGGGCAGGTTCGCGAGCGGCCTGTATCGCGTCCGGGACACCGACGGGGATGATGCCCTCGATACCGTCGAGCAGCTCCATGCCCTCGACGGCCGGGGCGAGCACGGCCCTCACGCGATCGTCCCCAGTCCGCAGGGCGACGCCCTGTTCGTCGTCTGCGGAAACGGCACTCAGCTGACCGACTACGATGCCACCCGAGTCCCCCCCGTCTGGGGAGAGGACCAACTCCTACCCCGGATGCCCGACGGCAACGGCTTCATGGCCGACGTCCTCGCCCCCGGAGGTTGCATCTACCGGGTCGATCCCGACGGCAGGGAGTGGGAGCTGATCTCGATGGGATATCGAAACCCCTACGACCTCGCGTTCAACCGCGAGGGGGAGTTGTTCACGTACGACGCGGACATGGAGTGGGACATCAACACCCCATGGTATCGGCCGACCCGGATCAACCACGTCGTCAGCGGTTCCGACTACGGTTGGCGGAACGGCGCGGGCAAGTGGCCGTCGTACTACCTCGACAGCCTCCCCGCCGTCGTCGACATCGGTCCCGGCTCCCCGACCGGCATCGCGTTCGGCTACGACGCGAAGTTCCCGGCGAGGTATCAAGATGCGCTTTTCATCTGTGATTGGAGCTACGGGAAGCTCTATGCCGTGCATTTGGAGCCTTCGGGTGCCACTTATACCGCCACCACCGAGGAGTTCCTCACCGGCACGCCGCTCCCCTTGACCGACCTAGTTATCAACCCGGCCGACGGGGCGATGTATGTCGCCGTCGGCGGACGACGCACCTCGTCGAGCCTCTATCGCGTCAGGTACACGGGAGGTGAGCCGATTCGCCCGACCGTGGAGAGCGACGAGGGGGCCGACCTCCGGGAACTCCGTCGCACGCTGGAAGCCTATCACGGGCGGAGGGATTCGGATGCGATCGGCTCGATCTGGCCTCACCTGGGACATCCGGATCGATTCGTTCGATACGCGGCCCGGGTTGCCATCGAGTTCCAGAACGGGGAGTTCTGGCACGATCGCGCCCTCGCCGAAGTCGATCCCCAGGCCGCGGCCAATGCCCTTCTCGCCCTGATCCGCGTGAGTGCTCCCGACCCGGCCCACCGCGAGCCCGCCGATCCGCCAGTCGACCTCCAGCTCAAACAACGAATTCTGGATGCCCTCGACCGCCTCGCACCGGCCTGGGAGGAGCTGACCGCGACGCAGAAACTCGATCTGCTTCGAGTCTACGCCGTTCTGTTCAACCGCATGGGCCCGCCCGATGACGAGACCCGGGCTCGCCTGGTTTCCCGTTTCGACCCGGCCTACCCGGCCCAAGCCGTGGAACTGAACGCCGAACTCGCCCGGCTGCTCATCTATCTCCAGGCCCCGAACGCCGCGACCAAGACTGTTTCCCTGCTGGACCAGGCGCCGACGCAGGAGGAGCAGATCAACTATGCCCAGATGCTCCGCATCTTGACGACCGGCTGGACTCCCGAACTCCGAGAGACCTATTTTCGCTGGTTCCTCAGGGCGGCCAATTATCGGGGCGGATCGAGCTTCGCCAACTTCGTCCGCAACATCAAGAACGATGCGGTGGCCACGTTGAGCGATGACGAAGCGGAGGCACTCCGACCGACCATCGAGGCCCAGCCCGAGCCCGCTTCTGCGGAGGTCGCCGTCCTCCGGCCGTTCGTGAAGGAATGGTCGCTCGACGAACTGATCCCCCGGCTCGACGAGGGCCTAGACGGAGGTCGAGACTACGACCGGGGGCGTCGCCTGTTCGCCGAGACCACCTGCTTCTCCTGCCACCGGTATGCCGGAGAGGGCGGGGCCGTGGGACCCGACCTGACTGGCGTGGCCGGCCGGTTCAGCCCCCGAGATCTGATCGAGTCGATCATCCACCCGAGCAAGGAGATCAGTGACCAGTATCAGGCCGTGATGATCGCCACCGAGGATGGCCGCGTCGTCACCGGCCGGATCGTCAACCTCAACGGCGACAACCTGATGGTCATGTCGAACATGCTCGACCCCAATGCCCTCGACCGGGTCGAGCGATCGAAGATCGAGGAGATGCGGCCTTCTCCCGTCTCGATGATGCCAGAGGGGCTGCTGAACACGCTCGACGAGGAGGAGGTCTTCGATTTGCTCGCCTATCTGCTCTCCCGGGGCGACCGCGAGGCCGAGCGATTCGAATGAGCCTGGGGCGATGGCCCTTGATCAGGCATCCCCGGGGCCGGCCGTCTGCGACGGCCGGCCCCGTTCCGTTTCCGACGCGTTGACCCGGAGGCCATTACTCGCCCATCGGGGTGAGTACGACCTCGCGGAACTCGATCGGGACGCCCTCGGACTGGAGGGAAATTGCCCCCTCCGTGACGGTGCAGTTGGTGGCCTGGTTGACGAGATCGCCGTTGACGCTGACCCGGATCGCGTCTCCCTCGCAGACGATCTCCATCTCGTTCCACTCCCCGATCGGCCTCTCTGAATCGTCGGTGAGGTTCAAGTGGCGGCGGCCCATCTTCCGTTGCTCCTCGTTCTCGACGTCGAGGTCCGTGCCGATGACCCAGAAGTCTCCGGCGTTGCCGGAAAACAGCTGAACCTCGATCGACTTCGGCCAGATGCCGATCGCCCCCGGCTCGCTCGTATGGACGAGTACGCCGCTGTTGCCGCCGTCACTCCCTTCGGGAAAGCGCCACTCGAGCGTCAGCGTGTAGTCCTTGTAGCTTTCCTCGGTGCGGATGTACCCATTCGGCTTACCGGAGCAGGAGAGGACCCCGTCCCGGACGGTCCAGACGTCCTCGGCTCGGGCGTCCTCCCCGGCCAGGACTGCGGTCCAGCCTGAGAGATCCTCGCCATTGAAGAGGCGAATCGGCTCCTGGGACCAGGCGATCGTCGGGCACACCAGGGCCATGCCCGCTAGCAGGGATCGACGAATCATCGGATGTCTCCCGTGTAATCATTCTTGAATGGAGTCTGCCGGCGTCGACCGAGGCGGTTGAGGCGTCTCGGGTGTACACGCGGCGTGCTGACGATCATAGCAGAGCAGTCGATGTGGTGCGTCCGCCACGGGATCGCCCAGATCCGGGCCGTGGCGATCGTCCGGAGGGGGTGATAAACTCGGCCGATCTCGATGGGGCATCAGGCGCCCCGATCTGCATCTCGGCGCGAATGGGGGACGATCTCAGATGATTCCCGAAGATCGACTGAGTCGGCGTTCTGTCCTGCAGACGCTCACGGCGTCCCTGATCGCCGGAGGGCTCGACGCCCGCTTGCCGTCGATCTCCCTGGGTGCCGAGGACGGCGAGTCGCCCCCCCTTGTCTTCCCCGACGGCCAGGCTTCAGATGACCGGAGGCTCGGCCCGCTGAACGACCTGAACGGGTATTTCCCGTTCTTGCCCCCTGGTTCCGTCGAGGAGTGGGCCGTCCGAGCTGAACGGGTCCGCAGGCGCATCCTCGTCGCCGCCGGCCTCTGGCCGATGCCGACCACCCCGGAACTGGTCCCGGTCGTCCACGGACCGGTCGGGCGCGAAGGCTATACCGTGGAGAAGGTCTACTTCGAGAGCTTCCCCGGCCTGTTCGTGACGGGCAGTCTGTACCGGCCGACCGCGGTTGATGGCCTTCGCCCCGGTGTCCTCTGCCCGCACGGCCACTGGCAGGACGGTCGATTCCATGACCACGGTGAAGAGACGATCCGGAGCGAGTTGGAGGCCGGCGCGGAACGCTTCGAGGTCGGAGGCCGGCACCCGGTCCAGGCCCGTTGCGTCCAGCTATCCCGGATGGGGTGTGTCGTTTTCCTCTACGACATGATCGGCTATGCCGACAGCGTCCCGATCACCTATGAGCTCGCCCATCGATTCTCCGAGCAACGTCCCGAGCTGAGCAGCCCAGAACGCTGGGGGCTCTTCAGCGCCCAGGCCGAACTCCGCCTCCAGAACGTCCTGGGGCTGCAGTTGCTCAACTCGATCCGGGCCCTCGACTTCCTCTCCGGCCTTGCCGACGTCGACCCTGACCGGATTGCGGTCACCGGTTCCAGCGGCGGGGGGACGCAGACCTTCCTGCTCTCGGCCGTCGATTCCCGACCGGCTGCGGTCTTCCCCGCCGTGATGGTCTCGACCGCGATGCAGGGAGGCTGTACCTGCGAGAACGCGAGCTATTTGCGCATCGACACCGGGAACGTCGAGTTCGCCGCCCTGGTCGCACCCCGCCCGCTCGGCATGACCGGGGCCAACGACTGGACCCGGGAGATCGAGACGAAGGGGCTCCCCGAGTTGACGCGGCTTTATGAGTTGCTCGGGGCCCCAGGCAAGGTCTCCGGCCGCTACCTCGACTTCGGTCACAACTATAACGCCCCGAGTCGGGCCATGATGTACTCCTTCCTCGCCGAACATCTCGGGCTCGGCCCCGACGTGTCCCTCGAGGAACGCGACTATGAGCCGCTCACGATCGAGGAGGCGTCGGTCTGGGACGAGGGCCACCCGAAGCCCCCGACCGACCAGGATGCCGAGGTCCGACTCCTGGTCGGCCTCGACGCGGACGCCAGCTCAATCCTGAGACCCCTCCGTCCGGTCGACCGTGAGACACTCGACGAGTTCCGTCGCGTCGTCGGGGGCGCGATCGAGACGATGGTCGGCCGCTCTCTCCCCGAGGCGGGCGATGTGGTATACGACAAGCAGGTGGAGCTCGACAAGGGGGACTATCTCCAGACGACCGCCTTGCTCCGCTTCGAATCCGAGGGGGAAGCCGTGCCCGCGGTCTTCCTCTACCCGAAAGACTATCGGGGGCGGGTGGTGCTCTGGGTCGACGACGACGGGAAGTCCGTGCTGCATGGATCTGACGGGAACCCCGTCGGCACCGCCCGACGGCTGATGGAGCAGGGGATCTGCGTTGTCGGATGCGACCTCCTCGGGCAGGGCGAGTCGACTTCGTCCGGAGGGGAGTTGAGGGGAACCCGCAGCGTCGAGAACCCCCGCGAATTCCTCGGTTACACCCTCGGTTATAATCACCCGCTGTTTGCGCAGCGTGTGCACGACATCCTCTCGGTCCTCGCCTTCGTCCGCCACCACGACTTCAGCCCCGGGCGTGTCGATCTCCTGGCACCCGGACGAGCCGGTCGATGGGCAGCGACGGCCGTCGCCGTGGCCGGGGATGCGGTCGATTCCCTGGCCGTCGGCACGGGCGGCTTCCGATTCGCCGGGATTACCGAGATCCGGGATCTCGACCTCTTCCCGGGGGCCGTGAAATACGGCGACCTCCCCTCGATGCTCGCCCTGTGTGCCCCGACCCGCCTCTGGCTCTCGGGAGAAAGCCCTGAGGCCCCGGAACTGGTCCGCTCAGCGTATGAATCGGCCGGGATAACCGGACCGATCTGTTTCCAGGGAGACCCATCCGGGGAGCTGGAAGCGGCGGTCTCCTGGTTGCTCGAACCCGAATGAACGCTGCCGGGTCCAGTGGACGGCTCTCGTGGCGTGGGGCGCGATCCGAGGCAGCCCCGAGCGCAACGCGACCGATCGAACTCCCGGCAGAGACGACGTCAATCCCGGGGGACGAGCCGGATTTCGAATAGGTCGGACCAGTTCTTTCCCGTGACGAAGAGTCGCTTGCTCTTCGGTTCGTAGGCGATGCCGTTGAGCACCGCGTTGCTGCCGACCGCTTGCCGGGGCCGGACGTTCCTCAAGTCGATCCAACCCACAACGCGACCGGTGGCGGCAGAAATGCGGGCGATCGTGCTGGTGTTCCAGATGTTCGCGAAGATCTCGCCGTCGATGTATTCGAGTTCGTTGAGCTGTTCGACCGGCTGCCCTTCGGGGGTGATGACCCGGACCGAACGAACCACGCGGTAGGTCTGCGGGTCGAGGAACCGGAGGGTCGAGGATCCGTCGCTCATGATCAAGTGGGTCGCATCGTGCGTGAGGCCCCAACCCTCTCCGGCGTATCGGAATCGCCCCTTGGGCTCCAGCGTGTCCCTGTCGAAAACGAAACCGAGGCGCTCCTGCCATGAAAGCTGGATGATCCGGTCCTCCCAAACGGTGATCCCCTCGCCGAATACGTCGTCCGGGAGGGCGACCTCCTGGACCACGGCGCCCGTCTCCAGCCGGACCTTCCGCAAGCGGGATCGACCATATTGGCCGGTCCCCTCATAGAGATTATCGCCAAAGAACTCGAGGCCCTGTGTGAACGCTTTCGGGTCATGCGGGTAGGCCTTGATGATCTCGACGTCGAAGACTGCCGGACGACTTGACTGCGAGGAGTTCAAGGCCGCGAGGACGCCCCCGCAGAGGGCGGCCGTGACGGCCGCCGACGCCAGGACGAATCCGATTCGACGGCGTCGACCGTGGGAATGCCGACCTGTGGTCGAAGGGGTTCGGGCCTTCGTGGTCATCGGGGCAGGGGCCTCCGAGCGAGGGAGTGCATTTGTCATGCATTATCGTCCATCGGCGGGGGCTTCGGGCGAGCCGATCGATTCGATCAACCGGGCGATCCCGGCGCGGGCGATCTCGGCGTCCTGTTCGCCTGTCGCCCCTCCGACCCCGACTCCGCCGATGATCTGGCCCTCTACGATCACGGGAACGCCGCCGTAGAGCGTCGTCACCGTGCCCCCGGAGGCGGACGCGGTCAACTGGAGGCTGAGGTTCAGCAGGATGTCGGGCTGATCGGTCCCGGGCGGGACAGGGCCGGTCGGCTGCCGGAGGGTGGCGGCGGCGACGGCCTTGGTCATCGACGTGTAAGAACTTGCCGATCGGGCCCCGTCCATCCGGGCGAAGGCGATCGGGTGGCCTCCCTCGTCCACGACCGTGATGTTCACCTTCAGGCCCATCTCCTTCGCCTGTGCGTGGGCCCCGTCGAGAATCGCCTGGGCGCCGCCGAGGGTCAGCCTGATCCGGCCACGCTCGACGAGCGGGGAATCTTCGGAAGAGGGCGCGGGGGATTCGATCGGTTGCAAATCCTGGCCCATCCCGGGCGAGGCGACCGCCAGCAGCGTCAACCAAGGTGCGAGGAGGCTTGTCGGCATGGCGAATTGCTCCTGAGGTGGCCTCGGCCAGTTCGATTCCGGCCGATCAATCGGCGATCCGGTGAGGCGAGAGCATCCACTCGACGAGTCCTGGCTCGGAGTAAGCTCGGTCCCAACTATTGTGGCCGACTCCCCGGTATTCCGTGTACTTCACCGGGGCGCCGAGTTCTTTCAGCGACCGAACCGTGGCCCTCATCCCATCGAGAAGCGTCCCCCGATCCTGGTCCCCCACGAATCCCCAGACGGGGATCGTGCGGAATTGCCCGGCAAACTCGGCGTTGCCCGGCCCGCAGATGGGCACGATGGCCGAGAACCGATCGGAATGGGCGGCTCCGATCGACCAGGTCCCCATACCCCCCATCGACAGCCCGGTGAGGACGATCCGGCTGGTATCGACCGCGAAGTCTTCGAGGATCTCGTCGAGAATTGCCAGGGCCTGGTGGGCGTCGTCCGACTCGGCCGCCCAGGTCTCCCGGGCCTGTGGGAAGACGGCAATGTACGGGTGGGCAGAGGGCTCGGCGGCGATGATCGGCCCGAGTCCAACCTGACTCGGCAAGATGCCGTCCTCGCCCCGCTCACCGGAACCGTGTAGGAACAGGACGACCGGGAAATGAGTCTGGCCGTCATACCCCTCCGGTATGAAGACCGAGTAGCGGACGGCTGGATCGGACCCATCGAGCGTCCGCGAGTGAAATCCGGGCTCGTTCGGGTCGGCTCCAGTGGTCGGCCGGGGCAGTGGCTGGATCAGGAGATCCCGGAATCGTATTTCCATCGGCCGTCCCGAATGGAGCTGGACGGCGATCCGTCCGGCGTCGGCGATGTTCGCCTCGGCCTCGGTGTAGTCGACCGAGGGGACGCCGTTGAGCGTCAGGCGGATCTCATCGCCCATCGCCCGGATTTCGTACTGGTTCCAGCCATCCGGCCTGATGGAGTTCCGGGCCCGTTCGGTCGCGGGCAAGAGGACGCGATTGCGACGGGACTCGTCATAGAGACACCCCCAGTAACTCTCGCCGATGTCGGCCTGGAAGCCGATCATCTCGGTGCCCGGCAGCCGATCGCTCCGGAATTGGATGCCGCTATTTCCTTGTCCGTCGAAGAGGAGGAATGAGGCCTTGAGGACAAAATCGGAGAAGCGTTCCTCGGTGGCGAGGAACTCGTTATGGTCGAGCCCCGGGGACGTCCCAACCAGAGTCCCGTCCTCGACCGACCAGAGCGAAGAGTCTCCCTCCCATCCGCTCAGGTCGCGCCCGTTGAATAAGGGCCGGAATCCGGCGTCCTCGACGAGGGGGAGGAGGCCTTCGAGGAGGTCGGCCCAGCGGAGCAGGATGGTCGCCATGTACGTCGCACCGATCGTGGGCTCGGTCACGCCCGGAGCCGGGGCGTAGCCCCCGTCCTCGCGACGGCATCGTCCGACGAAGCGACGGAGCGCATCCAGATCGGGGGCGAACCCCAGCATGTAGGCCGCCCGCATGACCCGATAGGTGGCCGAGAGGTCGCTCTCCCCTTCGCCCGGAGACCAGCCGCCGTCATCACGCTGCCCGGCCCGGATCGCCTCGGTGACGGTCTCCTTGCGGTCGAAGTCGAGACCCATGCGGAGGAGGGCGGCGGCCGTGCCCCCCGTGTCGAATGTGAGGGCCGGACCTGACCCCCAGGTGCCACTCTCGTTGCGATTCTCGAGGATCGCGGCCGACCAGGCTCCGAACTTCGGGGATTCCCGGCCCACCGCCTCCGTACCGGCGACGGCGATCCGCACTTCGGGGAAGGTCTCGGCGTGATCGGACACGTAGGCGATCGCCGGGTCGATGAGCCCTGGGTCGGAGATCCGAAGCTCCCCCAACGCCATCAGTCCTGATGCCGTCGTCCCCACGTCGGGCTCCCCTCCGGGAATCTGGGAGAAGCCACCGGACTCGGGGTCGAAACACGATCGGACGAAGTCGATGCAGGAAAGCACATCGGGGACCGAGGAGCCCGTGTATCGGAGGATCCGAATTGAAGCGGTAGTCGTACCCAGGTTCGGAGACTCTCCCGCCTCGGTCGAGAATCCCCCGCTCGGATCCTGCCTGATCGCTGCGAACCCCGCAGTCTCCTGACGCTCCGAGACGCTGAGCGATTGAGCCGGGAGCGTGGTTTGGGCCGCCAGCACGAACGCCATCGTGCAAAGGGCGCCGTAGAGTCGCCTCATCGTGGCATCCTCGGGATCATCGACTCGGAGGGGGGCGGTCGTGACGACGGGCGCCCTGGGACCGGAATCCGCAATTGGCGATCAAGCAGGGCGGACGAGACCACAGTCTGACAGCCCCGTCCGGGATCGGCAAGCGGTCCGCGACCTGAGTCCTCACGCCCTCGAGACTGACAGGATACGCGGTGGCTCCCGGCATGGCGTGCGAAACGATTGAGGTGGATTCGCCGGACGATTGCCGAAAATCGGGGGAATGACCGTGTCCGCCGTGCCGACCATCCCGGTCGCTTGCGTCGTCACGATGCACCTGGGCACCATGTCACGCCGTCGGGAGACGCTGGTCGCCGCCGCGACCTACCTCGAGAGCCCAAACGTCCCACCGCCGATCATCCGTTGATCATTTCACGTCTCTCGAACGGCCTTGTCGAAGCGAACTGGGAAGTAGAACAACCGGATTCCCAGGGCCGCAAACGGCGATTGCCGCGAGGGAGGCCCACCGGCCGCCCTCGCGGCAATCGCCGCGTCTCGTCACTACACTACCGAACCAGAGAGTTCAGCCCTCGAACTGGCGAGCGATCCGATTCACTGGGGAGCCGTCCACGAACTCGGTCGGCATGAGATCAGGGAGGATATATTGGAGCGAGTATGCGTCCTCGCCCGTGTCCTCGTAGTGCTCGCGGAGGACCTCGACGGCGCGGAAGTCGAGGGCCCGGAAGTAGAGTTGGGCCTGGAGGTTCGACTCCCGGACCTGCAAGGCGATCCGGGTCCGACGGTGGCTCGACAGTTTGCCGACGAGCTTTCCGACCATCTGGCGGCCGACCCCGGTGCGTCGGGCCTCGGGAGCGACGGCCAGGTTCAGCACCTGGAGCCTCGTTTTGTGGAGTTCGTAGATCATGAACCCGACGACCCGCTCTCCGCACTCGGCGACCATGCCGATGCAGTTGCGCTGGCGGAGCACGCGGAGGAACTCCTCCTCGCACCAGGGGAAATCATAGCTGGCGTGCTCGATGGCCAGGACCTCGGGCATGTCGCGGCGGATCATCCATCGGATGTGCACGCGGACCTGGGCCTTGGCAGTGGCGGTGGGGACCGTGCTCATCGAGCCTCCCTCCGTGGACTATTAAAGACGGCGGTGCCCCGGCATCCTGCGGGGCCCGGCGTGGGGACGATTGATTCAATCTGCGGGACGGGCCGCGATGGGTCGGTCGGAGGTGACACCTGGACTGGCCTACTGGCCCCGCGTCGAAATGCGGGAACCTGAGTCCTTCGCCAAGGCGGGGCGGATTCTATCGGACCCCCCCGGCCATGCCAACCCCGCTTCCTTCGGCCCTCCCCAAGCCCGACTGGCCGCTCGATTGGGCCCGCGACCCCCACTCTTATCGGCCGGACACATCCCATTCGTGAGGGGCATGGCCCCTAGAATCGGCCGAACGAATAGGCTTTGTTAGACGGGCTGAAGTCGTGGTCGGTCAACCCGACATTCAGTCGGAGATCGGTGTAAGTGTATTCCTCGACCAGAGGGGGGGCCTCTCCAGACCCTCGTGGCCAGTCATACGCCTCGAAGCGGGTCGGCAGTCCGAGTTCCGAGTCGATATAGAGCCTGACCTCGTGGAAGACGAAGTGAGGTGAGCGTTGGGGGTGGTTGCAGATAATCATGGTGCTGGGCCGTTTGTTGACGAGAACCCCTTCTCGGATCGTCACCACGGTGTCCAGCGGGTTCATCTCGCGGTGCCAGCCTTCCAGCAGCGTGTCGATCATGAAGCCAATCCCCGCCTCCGTGATCGGGTGCCGGTTTCCGTCCATCGCCCGACGACTGTCGGGGTCAAGGTGGAGGGACCCCGCGACGAGGCGGCCGATGCCGACGTCATGGACGATCGCCTTGCCGCCGTTCCGCCCGTGGACGTAGATCGCCTCGCGGCCGGCGTTCGGCCGCCGAAATTTGAAGTAGACGCTCTGGGGCCCGGTCCGAGCCTTCATCGTCATGACCTCGTAGCTCGACAGGCGGCCGTCGATCCGCTCCCGCTTGATGAACGTGCAGGTGTAGTCGCGAACCGACTGGAATCGCGACCTGCACGCGGCGAGTCGGGCCTTGGCGGTCGAGATCGGGTCCGCCTCGGCCCCGTCCGGCGATGCCGTTGCCCCGGCGACCGGCGGTTGTTCGCTCGCGGGGGGGACCCGGTCGAACGGGTCGGTCGAGGCCAGCCGCATCGGAGCGGGCTCGATCCCCGGAATCTTCGGGTGAGGATCGTCATCCGTCGGGACGACCTCGTCTGACTTCGAGATGGGTTCCCGTTCGTCAGGGGGATCGGAGGCAGGCGACTCGGCCGGCTCGGCCCCGGCGAACGGATCAGCCGGGTCGTCCCCAGTGATGGGAACGGTGACTGGGGCGGGGGCCTCGGGAGTCAGGCCGGAGTAACCCGGGGGGGGAGAGGCGGTTGAGTAGAATTGAACCGACTTGTCCGCATTGGCGGCCCATGCGGCGGGCCCGAAGTCATTCATCAGCAAGGTGATCGTGGCGATCGCCGAGACGGATCGAATCGATCGATCGACCCTCGAGCTGGTCTTCCGGTCAGCCGCCATCGGAGCCCTCCCATCCGGCCTCGGAACGGGTGCGACGCACGTCGGTACGGGTTCGGACGACCTGGGGAGAATTCAATCGCGAGGATGGGCAAGCGAGCGCCGTCCCATCAAGGCGAGCGAGGTGCATCTTCAATGGTCGCGGACTGTTCCGACCATACCAAGCAAACCCCGGGCCGGGAAGGCCCAGAGTCTCATCCCGATCCACTTTCTGGTGATCGCGCTCAGGTCATGCCGATTGCGTGCTGGATGCGCACGAACGGAAGCACTGACTTCAGCACATTTTTCAAGGGGATTACTCGCTCGTTACAATGGCCCTCGCGGTTACGAAGGCCGGTCATTCGGGGAATTTGGGCCGAGAGGTAAGAGCGATACAATGGGGACCGACACGCCAGCGGTGTTGATTGAGCCGTTTCTCTCCCCGCCGTTCGAGCAGTGGGCGTATATCGTCCGACGTCCGGGCACCGAAGAAGTGCTCGTCGTAGATCCGGGATTCCTGACCGGTCCCCTGCTGGAACACTTGAGGTCCTGCGGGCTCCGGCCCGCGGCGATCCTGAACACGCACGGCCATAGCGACCACATCGCCGGCAACCGGGCGATCAAGGAGGCGTTCCCGGAATCCCCGATCGTCATCGGCCGCAACGAGGCGTCGTTGCTCGTCGACCCCGAGGCGAATCTCAGCGCACGGTTCGGCCAATCGATCACAAGCCCCCCGGCCGACCTCCTCGTCGATCATGGTGATCGGCTCAACCTCGCCGGTATCTCGTTCGAGGTCAGGGAGATCCCCGGTCATAGCCCTGGGTCGGTCGTCTTCGCGGCAACCGCCGAGGGACTACCATTCGTGATCGGCGGCGACGTGCTCTTCGCCGGAGGTATCGGTCGATTTGATTTTCCCGGTGGTGACGGCCGGCTACTCATCACCGGCGTCCGTTCGAAACTCTTCGATCTCCCGGACGAAACTCGCGTCTATCCCGGTCATGGCCCCGAGACGACGATCGGGTTCGAACGGCGGAATAACCCGTTCGTGAGAGACGGGACCACGCCCTTTCTCCTCGACTGATCGATGCATTTTATCGCAAAGATATGGATGTCAACGCCCGAGGCGAGGTGAGACCCTGGAGGGGGTCCGCTCGCCTCGATCCCCGTAACGTCGACAAGTTTCGCCTCCAATATGAAGAAGCTCAGTCCCCTGGACCCGATAGGCTGGGTGGTGAACCCGGCCCAGCCTGAGGGCATACCCCTTCGCCGGGTAGATGATGAATCGCTCGACCAGGACGCGCTCCAGCGTACCTCGCGCGGTCACCCTCGCCGTCGATTCGATCGGCCTGGAACGGACTCTGAAGAGGGTGTCTGCACCCGCTCGGTGTCAGCAGGATTCGTAAGTCCGGTTTCAGACCATCGTTTCACCGATGTCCTGGCTCAAACTCGCCCGGAAGTCGGGATAGTTCCAGAATGTCCGACCCAGTCAGATGGGGTTGCGGTTGGCCGCACCCAGGCTGAAGGGCCAAATCCCAGTATCTGGGCGATCCCGTGGACGTATGTCCTGAAGTTGGCCTCCAGAACGTTCGAGGGCCAGGGGGCAGGGGGAGCCCGATTAACCGGCCCCGGTCATCCTCAAGGGCACGATTCCGACAACGTTCCCCTCGTACGTGCCGATGACCAAGCACCCGAGCCCTCGTCCGGGGATGACCTCGACCAGTATCGGCCAATGCAGGAATCGTTACTGAAAGCGATCCCGATGCTTCATGACGCTCCCCTCGGGCCTCGTCATCGGCATGACCCGATCGATCATTGGTGGGTCCGATGGTACTTTCATCATCGGCCTCGTTCTTATCCAGAGGAATCGCAGGGAATACGGACCCTGGGGGAATCGGTGCAGGGGGAGATTCGAGCGTGAAAGTCTGGGCGATCAGCGATCTCCACCTCTCGTTCGCACGGCCGGATCGCCGGGAACGCCACGCTGCTCGGTGGCAGGACCATGCCCTGACGATGGAGCGTCACTGGCAAGACGCCGTGGGTCGCGACGATCTTGTCCTCATACCTGGCGACATCTCGATGGCCCGCAACCATCGTGAGTTGCAGCCCGACCTCGACTGGCTTGGCAGGCTGCCGGGTCTAAAGGTGCTCTCCCCGGGGAATCATGACTCCTGGTTCGGCAAGGTCGATTCGATCCGACCGATGCTCCGACGCTCGCAACGGGCCGTCGACGGCGACGCGATTCAGGAATACGGGATCGTGATTTGCGGGGCCCGGGGGGCTCCGGTCAACGTCGACCCCGATCATTCGGAGGCTGACTGTCAGGCTACTGATCGCGCGATTGCCTCGGCCGAGGCGATGCTCGAAGCTGCCTCCAGACTCCGGGAGCCCAATATGCCCCTGGTCGTGCTCTGGCACCATCCCCCCTTCGACCAGCACGGGAGGCCGGGCCCGTGGGTCGACCGTTTCGAGGCGAGCGGCGTGACGGCCTGCGTCTACGGTCACCTCCACGCTCAGCTGCAGTGGTCTCTGGCCGTTCAGGGGAGCATCGGCGGGATCCGCTATCATTGTGTCGCCGCCGACGCCATTGGGTTTCGTCCTCTCCGGATCGACGGTCTCGATACCCATTAACTTGGGTCCAGGCCCTTTCCCTTGCACGGAGCCTCACTTTGAACGAGGAACCAGACTCCTGATCGTCTCCCTCGCGACGGTACCGGACCAATCGTCGATCAAAGTAAGATCATTATCCGCTTGAAGAGTACTCTTAATACGAGGGTCGAGCCATAATGATTGCAATCATTTATTCCGTTGCTCATGGGTGACGTCAATTCGGGGCGAAGCCCCAATTGGGAATCCGACTTCCCATCCGATGTGAAGGAGGAGGGAAACGGGTGGGAGAGTGCCAGATCATCGTCACCAACTCGCACGTCCCATCAACCGTCCCGATCGGATAACAAATGGTAGTCAAGTACTTTATGTCATTTCGTGTCGGCGATTCCGCGAGTGGCACTGCAATTGCAAACGATTTATTCGCTCGGTTATCCACTATCGAGGTCACGACCAGTAGCACAGCGACGGAGAGTTGCCATGCTCGTGCTCAGCAGGAAGCTCGGGGAGAAGATCGTCATCGGCGAGAACATCGTGGTGACGGTGGTCAAGATCGACCGCAACCAGATTCGCCTCGGCATCGAAGCCCCTCACGACGTGCCGGTTTACCGTGAGGAAATCGCCCCGACCCAACCCACGACTCGGGTTCGCGAGACCGTACTCCGCTGAGTCGAGTCTCGAACTGTTGGAAATGACCCTCTACCATTCGTCCCGTGCGACTCGACCATTCTCGGGCCAGATCGTACGGAGGGAATCGGCGGCGCCTCGGACGATCAACTCGACCTCGGCGACCGAATGACCAGCCCCCAACATGAAGCCCCGACCGGTCGACAGTTCAACGAAAACGGGGCCGTCATAGCCGGCCTCGGCGTGATGTCGTAGAGGTTTTGTGCAGCGAGTGGTGCCGGAGACTCGGGAGAGGGCTCGGCGGTCGTCTCGGATCGAGGATCAGGGGGGGATCCCCCTCGAGAGTGTCACGCAGGTGAACGGTGACGATCGATACCGGCCCCAATGAGAGGGCAGTTGAGGCGGTTTCTCCCGACACGAAGTGATAGATTGCATCAACGATCAGTCCGACCTTCCGGCCTCGATCGCGGAGCGCGCAGACTAGCGGAGTGAGCGTCTGCACTCGATCGGTGAATGTCCACCCTTGCCCGGTCCTGGATGACGCTACGCCGATTGCCTCGAGGCGAGGAGCCCGTGATCCCCCAGGACGGGTACGACGGCGTCCAGTCGCTCGATGTGCCAGCCGATGGCTTCCTCGTCGGGACGGACTCGCCCGATCACTTCGGTGTCGAGGAACTCGAGCATGACCCAGGACCCCATCCGGTCGTGCCCCTCTTCGGCCGAGGCTTCGGCGTAGGCCGGCAGGCGCTTGAGGTCCTGACGGAATCGGTCGGCGTCGCCTCTCCAGGCGACTGATAGTGGCCACGAGCCTCCGTCGAATGCCCGTTCGGCCTTCAAGGCGGCGATCGAGGCGAGCCCGACGTCGCCGTCGACGAGATCCCGGACCAGCAGTTCGACACCTGGAATCCGTGTCGGGTGGCCACATCGAACGTCGTGACAGCATCGAGCCTTAGTCCGAGCATCCAGGGGCTGAGAAAGGGACGCATGATCGAATCGGCTCCTGGCGACTCGGGTACGACCAGAGCGGGCGGGGGGATGCTCGCGGTCGGGGCCGGCGTGTTCCAGGTCGATCCCTGGGGTGGGGGAGCCGGATTGGGCCGTCGCCGCTCGCGGCTCCCTTGGCGCGGGCGTCCCCACCCATGAAAATCAGTCCGGCTCGCGACTCGCGAGCAAGTAAGCGAGTTGATCCGGGTCGTGGCCGTCGTGGCCGGATTCCCGTCCCGGTCGGAGGTCGGCGTGGGCGGGGGCGGGAATGCTGACATCCTGGATTGAGGCCTCGGCGAGCGGGCGACAGGGAGGGCCGATCCGGGCCGGAATGTGGGGCAACGTCGTACTCGGGTCTCATCCGGCTGACCATGAAGAGACCCAGTGTTGGCTGGAGCTCGTCGTCGACGACGAGCCATTCGGCCTGCTCCCGGCCTACTGGCTGGAAGACAGGGGGGTGAACAGCCTCTGGCACGCCCCGGTTCCCCCGCAACGGATCGGTGCCCGGCTGCGTTATCGGCCCATGGCCCGACGGTCCGGATCCGATCCGGCCGCGGGTCCCTGGCGAGAGATCCTCGTCCGCCCCAATTTGCCCGACCTCACCGAGACGTCCGAGCCGGCCACGATCGGGCTGGTCGGCAACCGGTACATGACCGCCCGGGTCGACGATCGCGGAGCGACCTTCGATCTGTTCTTCCCGACCGTCGGCCTGCACTCCGACGTCCGACCCGCAGAGGGGGATCTGCCCAATAGCCGATCCCATTTCCGGACTATTGTCGGAGGTCTGGCTATCGGCTCACGGCTCGACTGGTTCGCAGAACGGATGGGCTGGGACGCCTCACAGCACTACCGTCCCGAGACGAACCTGCTGGTGACCGAGCTTCGATGGAGACGAGGCCCGATACGGCTCCAGGCGGTCGACTTCGCCGCCGTCGGCCCGAACCTTCCTCGGACGGGCGGAGGGGTCGAGTCCCATGGCCAGTATCTCAAGCGGTTCCGCATCTTCAACGAGGGTTCTGAGCCCTTCCGTGCGGTGTTCGGCCTCTATGTTCATGCCGAGGTAAACGGCGGTATCGGAGAGCCCAGCTTGAGCTGGCAAGACACAGGTCATTGCCTGCTGGCGGCCAATCGCGGTCACGGCCACGCGAATCGCAAGCTCGCTCGGGACGCCACCGTCGAGTTCGCCATCGCCCTGGATGACCGGGGGCCCGTCGATTGCGAGCCGACCGGGCCGAGTGAGGCGATCATCCTCCGGCCGCTGGACCTCCCCGCCGGTGGGGAGGCCCGCGTCGATGTCCTGGTCAGCGGGGCCTTCACGGGGTGGCGAGGCGACCAGGGGACCTTCGAGCACTGGCTTCGCCCTGCGCTCGACTGGTTCCGTTCGGTCGACCTGGAGAGCGTCGAGGAGTCCTCGGTGAGCCGGTGGGTGGGATTCGTCCGGGCGCTGCCGAGCGTCGAGTCTCCCCGTCCGGGACACGCCGAGGTGCTCCGACGTTCGGCCCTGGCCGCTGTCCTTCATTGCGATCAGGAGCACGGGGCGATCGCAGCGGGCTTCGACCGCGGGCTGAATGCCTACTGCTGGCCGCGGGACGCGATCTGGGCCGGAGCGGCGATGGATCGGCTCGGGCACCCCGAGATCGGAGGTGCAATCTTCGACTGGCTATCACGGGTCCGGGGCCGGACCCGGACAAACCGCGCCTGGTTCATGAAATATACGATCGACGGCGTCCCCGAGTGGGAGACGCCGGCGATCGACCAGACGGCCCTCGTCCCCCTGGCCCTTGAACGTCATGTCCGACGCACCGGGGACCTGGACTTCGCCCGGGACCGCTGGTCGCTGGTGGAGCGGGTGGCCGAGGTCTGCCTCGATTGCGATGGGCATCCCGGCCTGAGATGGTCGGAGGACCTCGCGCTGATCAGCTCCGCCGGCCTCTGGGAGACCCGCTTCGGCGCCTTCCTTTCGAGCAACGCTTGCGTGGTCGCCGGCCTCCGGGCGGCGGGCCGCCTGGCCCGATTGATCGATCCGCCCGGGGCTGACGCCAAGGTGCAGACCTGGGAGGAGCGGGCCGATCGAATCTGGGAAGTCGGCATCCTCGGCGAGGGGGTGGATCGTGGCGAACCCGGCCTGGTTGACCCTCGAAGCGGCCGATTCCTTGAAGGGAGACGGCTCTCGCCTCGGATCGGCCTCTGGGCCGATCAGCCGCCGAATCTCGTCGACCGCTCGGCGGCGCTCGATGTGGGGGCGCTGGGACTGGTCGTCCCCCTGGGCCTTCTCCCCGCCTCCGACCCGAGACTGCGACGGTCCGCCGGGGCTATGCTCGTGCACAACGTGAACCGGGCCGATCCCGGGGGACTGACGCGATGGGCGCCCGACCCATCACGGGTCGAGGATGCGACGCTCGCCCCGAGCGAGTCCCACCGAGACGCGCCGTCGAGCCTGGCCACCCTCTGGATGGCCCGATACCTGATCCGGCTCGGCCGGGAGACGGGAGAGGCCAGGCACTGGGCCCAGGCGGTCGAATTCCTGGACCGCATGATCGCCCGGCTCGGCCCGCTGGGGTTGAACCTGCGATCCGGCCCGCGGTCGGTCGCCGCGCAGAGCAGCTTCACCCGATGCTTCCAGGGGGTCTGGGGGCTGCACACGATGCTGATCGACACGATCCTCGACTTGGCGGAACTCGAGTACGACGCCCTCGACCGACGAGTTTCGCTCC
The DNA here is from genome assembly GCF_007752535.1 of Tautonia plasticadhaerens. Taxonomy (GTDB): domain Bacteria; phylum Planctomycetota; class Planctomycetia; order Isosphaerales; family Isosphaeraceae; genus Tautonia; species Tautonia plasticadhaerens. Next base: position 6,396,828 of record NZ_CP036426.1, on the reverse strand, counting down.
GACCGGTCTTGCCTCCGAGCTGGCCCCGGATCGGACTTTCCCGAGACTTTCCCTGCGGACGACTCGGTTTCCGCTTCGAGCGTCCCGTCGGGAGTCGAGCCCATCGACTGACCCTCTCGGGACACCTGGAGCAGGCCGTCCGGCTCGACGTCGAGGTGACCTGCCCTGGGCTCGGCAATCTCGGCCCCTGGTCGTCCCGCCCCTCGATCCCTCCCCCGCAGCCGGAACTGCCGACCGGTCGGGTCCGCTGGTCGCTCGATCTTCCCCCCGGTTCCCTCGACGCCGAGTGGACATGGGGGGAGGACAGTGGCGAGTGGATCTCCGCCGTCTGAACCGAGGCGTGCAAGTCGCCCGAAATCCTCCCCCACGTGCCGGGTCGAACGCCCGACCCGGCACGTGGGGGGCGATCGCCCTCACTCGGGGACGGGAGGCGTCCAGTCGGGCTCCATCCCGGCCTCCCGACGGAGGTAGGCCATGACGGCCCCGGCCCGATCGATCGTCGCTTCCTCGTCGGCATCGGTGCGGAAGAACTGGAGGCTGGTGAGGGCATCGGAGAAGAACCGGCCGATGCTCTCGTCGTTCGCGTAGTCGAGGGCTGTCCCCTGCAACCCGGTCGATCGACGGGCCTGGGTGAAGACATAATACGCCTGCTTCCCCTGGTCCGGGGCGACGACGGCGGCGTCCTCTCCCCGATCCGAGAGCTGGAAGAAGCTGTCCTGGAGATCCGCTCCGGCGTCGATCGGTGCGAAGGAGCTAGGCAATTCGCTCCTCCTTCGCGGGCCCGTGGATCGGGCCGTCAAGCCCTCCTGCACGGCGATCTCGTCGAGCGCCGTCGAGGGGGACACCTCCGTGTTGATCGTCTCCCGGACCTTCCCGGCCAGCGACTCGGCGGCCTCTCGGGCGAGCTCCCGGGCCCGATCGCGACGCCAGGTCGAGGCGATTACCTCTTCGGGCGTGTCACCGAAACTCCGGGTACGCTCAGGGAGGTCGATGGTCTTCCAGGCCAGGTAGCGTCGGCCCTCGGGGTCGGTGAACTCTCGGGGCTCGAACAGTGGGGCATCCTCGTCGAAGAGGACGTCCGCGAAGGTCTCGTTATCCGTCGGGTTGATCGGGTCGGGTCGCTCGACGCCCTCGATCGCACCCGTGATCCGCTCGATGCTCCGGAGCAGGGCGTAGGGGGCGTCCGCCCAGTCGAGCCGGGCAATGGCGAGGTAGTCCCTCCAGACGGGAGGCATCCCTTCTGGTCCGACGAGTTCCTCGAAAGTCCCCGGCTCGGCCAGGGTCGGGGTGAGCCCGATGCGGACGAAGCTGATTCCCTCGTCCCTCCGAGCCGACTCGAGCCCGCCGAGGACCTCGATCAACCGGCGACCGGCCTCGCCGGATCCGAACTCCGCGTCCAGGTCGGGCAATTCCTCGCGGACGACCTCGGCTTCCAGGCCGGTCTGGACCTCGTCGAGGTCCTCGATCGAGTAGCTGAAGTCATTCATGGCCTGTCGGACCGGGTCGAAGAGATCCTCGATCCGTTGTCGGGTCCGCTCCTGGACCAGTTCGTCCAACTGCTGCTGGACATATCGCCGCTCGAAATCGGCCGGGTAGGAAAGCTCAATGCCCTCCTCGCCTTCCGGATCGGTGAACGGGTTGACCGGGATCGCCTCGGCGACCGTCGCCCCCTCCCTGCGCAGAAGCTCTTCGGCATAAGCCTCGCGGACCACGTCCCCGAATCCGGCGATGCCGGTGATTTCCGACGAATCCGTCTCGGAACGGACCAGTTCCCGAATGCGATCGATCGCATTGAGGCCGAGGGCGAGATATTCGACCTTCGCCCTCCTCGGGGCCCGGAAGCCGATCGTGCCCGTCGAGGGGTCGGGCACGCGATCGCTATGCTCCTCGAAGAAGGCCCGGAGATCGGCCTCCTCGGGCTCGGGGACATCGTCCAGGTAATTCGAGACGGGGAAGGCGACGTAGCGTCCCTCGACCTCGACCTGGCGGTCGCTGTAAATCTGGAATGTGTCCAGCGGCGTGACGGTGGGCTGCGAGAGCAGCTCTAATGCCTGAAGGATGCGGACCTGGCCGGCGACGTCGGCCAGAAATGCCGCCTCGGTCAGCTCCCGGCCGAAGGCCTGATTGAAGACTACCTGCAGCTGCTCGGCCAGGTCGACTGGCTCGAAGGCCGGCAGAGTCGGCTGGAGGTTCCGGAACAGCTCGTGACGCATCCGGGCCTGCTCGAAGATCCAGGCCCGGGCCAACTCGGCCGACCGGGGCAGTCCCAGCTCATCGGCCTTTCGTTCGAGGATCAGGGCGTCGACCATCGCCGCCTCGTCGGTCGGGCCGAAGGTCTGCTGGTCGAAGTACGGGGCCAGGGGCTGGCGGCCGATTCGCAGGAAGAGCTGCGAGAGCACGTAGTTGGACCGCCCCCGCTGCAGCCGGAGGCCCTCCAGGTCCCCCTGATGGACGTCCTCGCCGTCCAGCTCGACCACGACCCGATCCACGCCCGCCGGGGTGGCGTAATTGTTGAAAAGGCGAGGTAGCGAGTCGGCGACCACGAACGCGAACATGGCCATGATGGCCAGCATCGCCAACAATTTCCGCTGGTGGCGACGGAAAACCTGGAACGGCATGACGTTTCCCTCGGTGACGCTCGATCGTCCGGGCCGTCGATCCGGCGTCCTTCGCCGCGATCACCATCGGCGCCTCAGGGGTCGGGGGGCCGAGGATCCGGCCTCGTGCCGTCCTGAACACTTGTCCATTACCCCTTGACAGCCGCGGATACGCTAGCTAAGTGAATAGGGCGCAGCGGGTCAATCGTTCGAGCCCGAAAGGACGTAGTGTACCAGGGACGACCACCGAGACGGAACCTCGCACCGGCATCATGACTGCCGAACGGGCGTCCCGTCGAGGAGTGCTTCCCCGCCTCCTTGCTCCCTCCTGACGAGGTGCCCCACACCCCTCCCGGCCGTGGGAGGACGTCCGGCCGCCGGAAGACGGGCCGGCCGTACCCGAGTCGACTCGGGCGGGTCGGGCAGAGGGTAACTGGCCGCGCCGCGTTGACCGCCGAAGCTGCACCCGGAACGGAATCGAAGTCGTCCTCGCGTCCGACGCGAGAGGCCCTGGGATTGATTGCCGCGCATGAATGTCGTCATCGTCGAATCGCCGGCCAAGTGCCGTACGATCAATAAGTACCTCGGCAACGAGTACCAGGTCCTCGCCTCGTTCGGCCACATCCGAGACCTTCCTCCCAAGGACGGATCGGTCCGGCCCGACGAGGATTTCTCGATGGACTACGAGATCCAGCCCGGGTCGACGAAAGCCGTCAAGGCGATCGTCGACGCGGTCAAGGAGGCCGACGAGCTGATCCTCGCCACCGACCCCGACAGGGAGGGGGAGGCCATCTCCTGGCACGTCCTGGAGGCCCTCCGCCAAAAGCGGGCGCTGCGCAAGGATCTTCCCGTCCGTCGCGTGGTGTTCAATTCGATCACCAAGGACGCCATCCTCGAAGCGATGGCGCATCCACGCGACATCGATATGGCCCTGGTCAACGCCCAGCAGGCCCGCCGGGCCCTCGACTACCTCGTCGGCTTCTCCCTCTCCCCGGTCCTCTGGCGTAAGCTCCCCGGCAGCAAGTCGGCCGGCCGGGTGCAGTCGGTCGCCCTTCGGCTGATCTGCGACCGGGAAGACGACATCGAGCGGTTCGTTAGCCAGGAATACTGGGACGTCCGAGGCGCATTCCTCAAGCAGAACGAAGCGAAATCCCGCTTCCTCGCCCGGCTTACGCACTTCGAGGGGAAGAAGCTCGACAAGTTCGACATCCCCAAGCAGGCCGAGGCCGATCGGGTCGTCGCCGGGCTGAAGGACAAGCCCTACCGGGTCCGGTCGGTCGAGCGTAAGCAGGTCCGCCGCAACCCGAACCCGCCGTTCACCACCTCCACGGTCCAGCAGGAAGCGTCCCGCAAGCTTGGCTTCGGCGCCAAGCGCACGATGCAGGTCGCCCAGCGGCTCTACGAGTCGGGCCGCATCACTTACATGCGAACCGACGGCGTCGACATCGCTCCCGAGGCCCTCCGGGCGATCCGGGAGCAGATCGACGGCCAATTCGGCAAGGAGTACCTGCCCGACTCCCCTCGGGTCTACAAGAGCAAGGCGGCCAACGCCCAGGAGGCCCACGAGGCCATCCGCCCCACCGACCTCACCCGGCTCCCACAGGCCGTGGCCAAGGAGGTGGACGCCGACGAGTCCCGGCTCTACGACCTGATCTGGAAGCGAACGATGGCCAGCCAGATGGCCACCGCCGTCTTCGACCAGGTCGTCGCAGAGATCGACGCCGAGGACCGCTCTGCCACACTCCGGGCCGTCGGCACCACGATGAAGTTCGACGGCTTCCTGAAGCTCTATATCGAGGGCAAGGATGACTCCTCCGACGAAGACGACGAGTCCGGGGCCCTCCCGCCACTCGGTGACGGCGAGGCGGTCGACCTCGCCGATCTGATCCCGGCCCAGCACTTCACCGAGCCCCCCCCCCGCTACACCGAGGCCAGCCTCGTCAAGCGGATGGAGGAACTCGGCATCGGCCGACCCTCGACGTACGCCAGCATCATCTCGATCTTGCAGGACAGGGACTACGTCAAGCTCGACAGCAAGCGGTTCATCCCCGAACCCCGGGGGAGGGTCGTCACGGCGTTCCTCACCCATTTCTTCCGGCGCTACGTCGAGTACGACTTCACGGCGAACCTCGAGAACGAGCTCGACCTCGTCTCCGACGGCCAGGTCGATTGGAAGCAGGTGCTCCGCTCCTTTTGGGAGAATTTCGCCGTCAACGTGGAAAAGGCCAAGGGCCTGGAGATCACCAACGTCATCTCCGAGCTGAACGAGGCCCTTGCGTCCCTGCTGTTCCCCGGCGAAGGCAGCCTGGAGGAGCGTCGCAAGTGCCCCTCCTGCGGCGCCGGTCAACTCTCGCTGAAGATCGGGAAGTACGGGGCGTTCGTCGGCTGCTCGAATTACCCCGAGTGCCGCTTCACCCGGGAGCTGACGAAGGACAAGGATAAGGGAGACGGTACCGGAGACGGCGACGGATCGAACGCGCCCGTCGAGCCCAAGGTGCTCGGCGAGGACGCCGAGGGTCAGGCGATTTCGGTCCGCAAAGGCCCCTACGGATTCTATGTCCAACTCGGTGAGGGTAAGAAGCCCAAGCGCGTCTCCATCCCCAAGGGGACTGATCCCGAATCGGTCGACCTCGAACGGGGCCGGGGGCTGCTCGCCTTGCCCCGGACCTTGGGCAAGCACCCCGAGACGAACAAGGTGGTCAAGGCCGGCAGCGGCCTCTACGGCCCGTATGTGCTGCACTCGGGCAAATACACGACGCTCAAGCCCGAGGACGACGTGCTCGCGATCGACCTCGATCGCGCCGTGAAGCTCATCGCCGAGGCCCCCAAGAAGCGAGGGGCCGAGCCGATCAAGGAGCTGGGCAACCACCCCGAGGACGACCAGCCTGTGTCCGTCTTCGAGGGGCGATACGGCCCCTACGTCAAACACGGGAAGGTCAATGCCACGATCCCTAAGGACCGGACCCCCGATCAGATCACCCTGGATGAAGCGATCCCGCTGCTCAAGGAGGCCGCCGATCGCAAGGGCACCGGTGGCGGGCGTCGCAAGGCGGCGGGCAAGGGGAAGTCCAAGTCCTGAGAGATCGATCCTCAGCGGCCGGGCCACTCCCGACCCGGCCGGGTTTCCCAGACCTTGTCCCGAGGGGGGGCACCCCCGCGGCCGAGACCCGGAAGGCCCTGCCGCAGGCCGGGCACCGGGGCTCGGCCGGGCCAGGGTGTCGGGGAGCGGCCTGATCTCTCACGCGTTACGTGCGTCGGAGGAGCCGATTCTCTGAGAACCAACTCGCCGGGAAGTGTCAGGACATCAGAATCCGCTCCCCCCGGTTCGGCATGAGAAGGGAAAAGGCACGTCGCTCAACCCTCGTCGACAGGCGGAAGCGAAGCCCCCGGCTCGATCGACATGGCGATGGCCGTGGCCGTGGCATAGGTCCGGCAATGCGAGATCGAGACCATGATGTCTCCGATCCCACGTTGAATGGCGGCGTCTCGGGCACCGCCCCGGACCAGGACTTTCGGCCCGCTCATCTGATCCCGGCGGATCTCCATGTCCGTCCAGCAGATGCCCCGGGCCCATCCCGTCCCGATTGCCTTCAGAATGGCTTCCTTGGCCGCCCATCGTCCGGCGAAGTGTTCCAGGGCATGCTTCCGCCCCTGGCAGTAGCGGATCTCCCGCTCGGTGTAGACCCGCCTCAGGAACAGCTCGCCGTGTTGCTCGATCATTTTGCCGATGCGGGGCACCTCGATGATGTCGGTGCCGATCCCCAAAATATTCATGCGCGAACGACTCAAGGACGAGGGCCCGGCGCCGACGACCGAGCCGCCTGCCCGGTCTCTCCCGGCAGGACCGGACAACCCAGTTGTAGTGTATCCGAGATCACCCCGCAGGCCAATTCGACCTCCCGCGACCGGTCGACGACCGGGAGATCCTCCCACTATCCCCCTCGCCTCGTGCGACGGTCCTAGGTTCCCCGGATCGGCGTCGCCGGGCGGACCCCCGATTGCTATACTGCGGGCAATGCGATACGGACGTACCGCTCGGCCCGACTCGACGAAGCCAGGGACGGATCGACCATGGACCTGCTCTCGGACCTCACGGCCGCTCAGCGCGAGGCCGTCACCCATGTCGACGGCCCCTTGCTCGTGCTCGCCGGCGCCGGCTCGGGGAAGACGCGGGTCATCACCCGACGGGTCGCGTACCTCCTGGGCCGGGGCATCCCGGGTCGAAGGATCCTCGCCCTCACCTTCACCAACAAGGCCGCCGGGGAGATGCGCGAGCGGATCACCTCGCTGGTCCCCGACCACGGCGTCTGGGTCGGAACGTTTCACGCCATCTGCGCCAGGCTGCTCCGCGAGTTCGGTCCCCGGATCGGCCTGGACCGCGGCTTCACGATCTACGACCAACCCGATCGCCTCCGTGTCATCAAGTCCGTGATGGAGCAACTCGACCTGGCCGACTCGGGAGTCGCCCCCGAGAAGGTCGAGGCCGCCATCAGCCGGGCGAAGAACGACATGCTCGACCCCGAGTCATTCCTCGCCAGACGAGGTGACGGCGCCGACCACGTCTCCGCCGTCGTCGGACGGGTGTTCAAAACATATCAGCTCCGCCTGCTCGAATCCTCGGCGGTCGACTTCGACGACCTGCTCGTCCACGTCGTCAGCCTGCTCCGGGGGGACCGGGAGCTTCGAGCGAAGCTCGACGACCGCTACCGATACGTGCTGGTCGACGAATACCAGGATACGAATGTCGCCCAGTACGCCATCGTCCGCGCCCTGTCGGTCGACTCGCCGAACCTTTGCGTCACCGGGGACCCGGATCAGTCGATCTACGGCTGGCGGGGTGCGAATCTGAACAATATCCTCGAATTCGAGCACGACTACCCGGAATGCAAGGTCGTCCGCCTGGAGCTGAACTACCGGAGCACCAAGAACATTCTCCGGGTGGCCGACCACCTCATCCGCCACAACCGACGCCGCAAGCCGAAAGAGTTGACCACCGGGAACCCCGAGGGAGATCCGGTCGAGTTGACCACCTTCGCCTCCGAGACCGACGAGGCCCAGTCCGTCGCCTCCACCATCGCCGACCTCGTCCGAGAAGGCGAGTATTCCTACGGCGAGGTCTCTGTCTTCGTCCGGGTGACCGCCCTGACCCGGGGCCTCGAATCGGCCCTCCGTTCCCTGTCGATCCCGTATCAAGTGGTCGGCGGCGTCTCCTTCTACGAGCGGATCGAGGTCAAGGATACGCTGGCATACCTCAGCCTCCTGAACAATCCGAAGGACAACGTGGCGTTCCTCCGGGCCATCAATGCACCTCCCCGGGGGATCGGCAAGGTCAGCCTCGACCGCCTGCTGGCCTTCGCCCGAGGACGCGGCATCCCGATGCTCGCTGCATCCCGGGATGCCGCGTCGGTCGCCGGCCTCTCCCCCAAGGCCCGCTCCGGCCTCAGGGACTTCGCCCTGTTGATGGACGAACTCGGGGCCCTCAGCGATCACTCGGCCGAGGAAGTCACGCGGAGGCTCATGAGCCTCAGTGGCTATCGCGACTACTGGGCCAATCAGCCCAAGGGGGACGGCGAGGACCGGGTCGCCAACCTCGACGAGCTCGTTTCCGCCGCCCGGCAATTCGACCTGGAGCACCCCGAGGCGACCGTGCTCGATTTCCTCGCCGACGTGACGCTCAGCTCCGCAGTCGACCGCTGGAAGGACGAGGGGGGCGCGGTCACCTTGATGACCCTCCATGCGGCGAAAGGGTTGGAATTCCCGGTCGTGTTCATCGTCGGGCTGGAGCAGGGGCTCCTTCCGCACTCCCGGGCCTCGGAGAGTGACGCCGAACTGGAGGAGGAACGACGCCTCCTGTTCGTCGGCATCACTCGGGCCCAGAAGGAATTGCGCCTGAGCCATTGCCGGATCCGTGAATTTCGGGGCCAACGGTCGGTCGCCATCCCCTCACTCTTCCTCGGTGAGCTTCCCGAGGGGCCGATCGTCTACAGGGACCGCTCCGGAATGGATGGGGAAACTACCCTGGCCTCCCGGCGTATCGGCCCCCGGCCCGACTCATCCCGGGCGTCCCGGCCCGCCGAACCGCCCGCTCCCTCTGGGTCGGGCTTCCGGCTGACGACCGCAGCCTCCCTGGGTGGAGGGGGGCGATCCGCTTCGACCGTCGACGGCCCGGGCGACGACCTCGCCGCGTTCCGGCCGGGGGTGCTCGTGCTCCACCCCCAGTATGGGCTCGGCAAGATCACCGCGATCGACGGTGCTGGCCCGAACCGCAAGGGACGCGTGGCCTTCGCCGTCGGGGGGGAACGTACCTTCGTGCTCTCGAAGGCCCCCCTGAGGCCGGTGAAGGGAGCCTGAGGACCGATCGGCTACAATATGCAGCGATCACGGCCCTGGTGTCCCCGGGCGAACCGAGGAACGGATTCCGGGGTCGGGCCGATCGAGGGGTGTTCCCCTGCCTCCGGGTCGACCCGCCGAGGCGGGGACGCCCGATCCGCCCCCGGAGTCGAACCGCCATGATCCGCCTCGGCGTCAACATCGACCACGTCGCCACCCTCCGCCAGGCCCGGGGAGGCCGGGAGCCCGACCCCGCCTGGGCCGCCGCCCTCGCCGAGTTGGCCGGGGCGGACGGCATCACGGTTCATCTCCGGGAGGACCGCCGCCATATCCAGGACCGGGATCTCCGGGTCCTCCGGGAGACCGTCCGCACCCGCCTGAATTTGGAGGCGGCGGCCACCTCGGAACTCGTTTCGATTGCGCTGAATACCCGACCCGATCAGGTCACGTTCGTACCCGAACGCCGGATGGAATTGACCACAGAAGGGGGGCTCGACCTGATCGGCCACCGGGACCGGGTGGCCGAAGCCGTCTCCCGTTGCCTGGGGGCCGGCATCGAGGTCAGCCTGTTCCTCGATCCCGACCCGGTCCAGATCGAGCTGGCCTCGGCGGTCGGAGCCTTGGCCGTCGAGCTGCACACCGGCCGCTATGCCGACGCGCCCGAGGGTCCCGATCGCCGTCGAGAACTCCAGTCCCTTATCGACGCGGGCCGCCTCGTCCGCCAGGCCGGGCTCTCCCTGCACGCCGGGCATGGCCTGAACCTTCAGAACGTCCCGGACGTGGCCCGGATCCCGGGGATGCTCGAACTGAATATCGGCCACAGCATCATCTCCCGGGCCGTATTCCTCGGAATCGAGCGTGCCGTAACCGAGATGAAGCGTGCGATCCTCGACTCGGTCTCCGGCCGGCCGGCTGAAGTCGGTTCGGGCCTACCCGGTCACGCTCCGGATCAGTAAGATTGGGGCGTTTCCGGGACGGACTTCATTCCCGAGGTTCTCGTCCAACCCTCCCCGCTTCCCTCCGAAGACGTCCGAGGCCATGGCCATGCCAACCCAGGGTGAACTGTTCAACGGTTGCACGGTCGCGCTGGTGACGCCGTTCAAGGGGGATGACGAGGTCGACCTGGATGCCCTCGGCGGACTGGTCGACTGGCACGTCGAGCAGGGGACCCACGCCATCAGCCCGGTCGGTACCACGGGCGAATCCCCGACGCTCTCACACGAGGAGCACGAGCGGGTCATCGAGACCGTCGTCCAGCGTGCCGCCGGTCGGGCCCGAGTCATGGCCGGGACCGGTTCCAACGCCACGAGCGAGGCGGTCCGCCTCACAAAGTTTGCCCAACGTGCCGGTGCTGACGGCGCCCTGCTCGTCGCCCCTTATTATAACCGGCCCAGTCAGGAGGGTCTGTACGCCCACTATGCCCGGATCTCCGAGGCGAGCGACCTGCCGCTGGTCCTCTACAACGTGCCGGGCCGGACGGCCCGGAACATCGAGCCGGCCACGGTCGAGCGGCTCTCCCGGGTCGCCCGAATCGTGGCCATCAAGGAGGCGAGCGGCTCGCTCGACCAGGTCAGCGAGATCCGCATGAGGACAGATCTGACGATCCTCTCCGGTGATGACAGCCTGACGCTGCCGATGCTGGCCGTCGGCGCCGGCGGTGTCGTCTCGGTGGCCGCGAACCTCGTCCCCCGGCAGGTGATGGCGATGATCGCTGCCTTCGAGCAGGGAGATCTGGAGGGAGCCCGTCGCCGCCACCTGGAGTTGTTCCCCCTCTGTCGCGACCTGCTCTCAATCGCCGCCAATCCCATCCCCGTCAAGGCCGCCATGGGGCTACTCGGCCGCATCGACGGCCGCATGAGACTGCCACTCTGCCCCCCCGACGAGGCTGGGCTCATGACGCTCCGCTCCTCCCTGCGTCGACACGGCCTGCTGGGCGACTGACTCGGCCCGGATTCGCGGCCGAGCGTGCCCCTCCCCGACGGTGGCCACGATGCATCGTTTTGTCACAGCGGCACTTGTCCGGATCGCATGAGCCGTGTAGGATGTGAAGAGTCCTCACCAAGGACCGCGGCCCATCCCCGAATGGCGCCTGGCCTCCCTCCCGGGGCGACCACCCGTCCGCCCCCTCTTCCCCACCCGATTGTCGGCGCAAGACTTGCTCACCCTGTGAGCGTTCTGATGTGTTGGCCGGCAAGTCTCCTCGATGTCGCTCGCCGAACCTCCGGCGACCCCGGCACGAAGGCCGGCCCGCCGACGAAACGGGCCTCTCCCTCTACCTGTACCGGATCCTCCCACGATGGCACGAAAGAGCACGAAGTCCGCCGAGAGCAGTAACGGGACCGCGGTCGCCGAGATCCTGCCGCCCGTCTCCGACCAGTCGGTCCGTGAGCTGGCGCAGGTCTTCAAGCTGATGAGTGACGAGACTCGGCTGCGTATCTTGCTTTATCTGGCAAGGAACGGTGAGCTGCACGTCACCGACCTTTGCAACCGACTCGGCCAGAGCCAGCCGGCCGTCAGTCACCACCTGGCATTGCTCCGCGTCTCCGGCCTGATCGAGTCCCGTCGCGAGGGCAAGCACAACTTCTACAGCGTCCGCGCCGACCAGTTCGGCGAACTGCTGACTCAGCTCTTCTCCAATTCCGGCCGGGTCCCTCGGAAGATCAAGTTCCACCGCTTCCAGCTCAGCGTCGACTGAGCGGACCTCCTTCTCCCCCCGCCGGCGTTCTCCGCCGGCGGTCCGCTTCGCCTTGACCGATCGGGCTTCCCCCGTCAGAATCTCGGCCCGAGAGACACTCCCCGATGGCCCTCGGTCGAGGGCCTCGGACGTATTCCCGCGTTCGGATGCGCGGGGACCGCAGCCAGCGGAGCCGGGCGTACTCACCGCGAGCATCCCCGCCGACCTGAATCGGCGGCGCGAGGCTCGGGGCCGCCCGGGACCACACGGAAGGAGCCGAACCGATGCCGATCTCGATCCGAGCGGCCGCCATCATGGGCCTCGGTCTGGTGGGGACGCTGGGCCTAGCCGCTCGCCCGACCGTCGCCCAGAACGCCGACCCCCAGGTCCAGCGATCCAATGCCGGGACCGCCGGTGCCGGCCAGGCCGCCCGGGGCGCGGCCGCCACCCTCGCCCCGGCGGTCATCGCCGGGATCGACATGGAGCGGGTCATCAACGAGTATGACCGCTACAAGGAGTCGAGCGAGACCTTCAAATCCGAGGCCATGAAGAAGCAGAAGGACCTGGAGGTCTTGCTCGCCGAGGCTAAGCAGTTGGCCGAGCAGCGGGATCAGTTCGGCGTCGGGACGCCCGACTACCAGAAGTTCAGCGACCAACTCGCCGACGCCCAGGCCAAGTTCGAGGCCCAGAAGAACAAGATCTCGCAGGATTTCACCATCCGAGAGTCGAACGCGGTGGCGGAAATCTACAACGACATCCGCTACATCGTCGACTACATCGCCAAGAAGAAGGGCGTGACGTTCGTCGTCCAGGTCGGGCCCAACAACAATATCACTGGCGAGAATCCCAACGACGTGATGGCTGCCGTCGCGAGGAACGTCGTCTACCACGACCCCGCGGCCGAAATCACCGACGAGGTCATCACCACCCTCAACGCCTACCACGGCCGCCGCAAGTCGCAGCAGGGTTCCGCCCCGGCACCCGCCGCCCCGGCGACCGGTTCCGCCCCGGCACCCGCCGCCGGCGGCAACTGAGGCACGGCCGGATCGGCGGGGGATGATTCGCGGGCGATGCCGCCCTCGGGTCATCCCCGGGCGATGCGGCAGGCTTGATCGCAACCAGGACGGATCACGTCCGATCGCCCTGTCTTCCCCGAGGGGCTGACCGATCCGATCCCTCGGGCCCACCCGAGATCAAGGAAGATCACGACGGCATGACCACGAGAGGATCGCGACCCCAGCGGACCCTCGCCCGAGCGGCCGAGGTCCGGGGCATCGGCTACCTGCTCGGCTCGGACGTCACCGTCCGCTTCAGCCCGGCGCCGGCCGATTCGGGCATCACATTCGTCCGCTCCGACCTGCCCGGGCGTCCCTCGGTCCCCGCCCTCGCCCGGTTCGTCGAGCCAAGAGAACGCCGCACCGCCCTCCGGCGCGGCGAGGCTGTCGTCGAGATGGTCGAGCACATCCTCTCGGCGCTCTCCGGCCTTCGCATCGACAACTGCATCGTCGAACTCGACGCCCCTGAGACTCCGGGGATGGACGGTTCCGCGCTCGCTTTCTCCCGGGCGATCGCCGGGGCAGGGGTCGTCGAACAGGACCGCCCCCGCATGGTCCTCGTCATCGATCGACCCGTCAGCGTCCGCGATGGCAAGGCCACCGTCGCCGCGTATCCGGGAGCGCCGGACCGGCTGGTCATCTCCTATCAGCTTGATTACGGGGACGGCTCGCCGATCCCCTCGCAGAGTTATTTCGCCGAACCGTCCCCCGGCCGTTACCTCGAAGAGGTCGCCCCCGCCCGCACGTTCCTCCTCGCCGCCGAGGCGGAGGCCCTCCGCGCCTCCGGCATCGGGTCTCGCACCAGCGAGGCGGACCTGCTGATCTTCGGCCCCGACGGACCGATCGGCAACGACCTGCGCTTCCCCGACGAGTGCGCACGGCACAAGCTGCTCGACGTGATCGGCGACCTTGCCCTGCTCGGCATGGACCTCGCCGGCCACGTCGTCGCACACCGGTCGGGCCACGCCCTGAACGTCGAGCTAGCCCGGGCCCTCCTCTCGGTGGAGTCGGAGGCGCAGGACGACGCGGCCGGCCCGTCGACAGTAATTGGCCCGACCTGCGACCCTCCGGCGATGGACATCAACTCCATCCTCCGGTTGATGCCCCATCGCTATCCATTCCTGCTGCTCGACCGAGTCCTGTCGATTGACCATGGACGGTCACTCCGGGCGCTGAAGAACGTGACCTGCAACGAGCCGTTCTTCCAGGGGCACTGGCCCGGCAGGCCGGTGATGCCCGGGGTGATGATCCTGGAGGCGATGGCCCAGGCCGCCGGGATCCTGATCAGCCATCGATTCGACCCGGCCCGTCACCTCGCTATGATTGCCTCGATCGACGACGTGAAGTTGCGACGGCAGGTCGTCCCCGGCGACCAACTCCTGCTGGAGATCGACCGCTTTCGAGCCCGGTCCAAGATGGCCGAGGCCCGGGGCGTCGCCCGGGTCGACGACCAGGTCGCGGCCGAGGCCCGGCTGAGGTTCGCCGTGTTGCCCACGGAACAGGTCGCCGCCTGAGTCTTCGATCAGGCGGAGTCTGATGGATCGTATCGGGTCAGTCCCCGCGGAGTGAACGCCCATGGCGATGCAGGTCGCCGACACCGCCACCGTGGATCCGAAGGCTGAGTTGGCCGACGAGGTCGAGATCGGCCCGTATTGCGTCGTCGGCCCCGGCGTGCGGATCGGTCGGGGGACTCGGTTGATCGCCCACGTCTGCATGCTCGGTCCGACCCGGGTGGGCGATCGCAACGTGTTCGCGCCCTTCTCGGTCATCGGCGCGGAGCACGGAGACGCCGCGCACGGCGGCCGGGTCGAGATCGGCGACGAGAACGCGATCCGGGAAGGTTCGTCGATCGAGGCCGGGTCCGGGCCCGAGGGCGTGACCCGCATCGGCTCCCGAAATCGGCTGGGACCGCACGTCGCCATCGCTCGGGACGCCTGGATCGACGACGAGGTCTCGCTCGGGTCCGGTGTTCGGCTCGGGCCGATGGCCGGGGTCGAGGCGTTCGCCCTGGTGACGGCCGGGGTCGACGTCCATCCGGCGGCGACGATCGGCGAACATGGCTTCGCCGGGGGGCCGGCTCGGATCTGCCGGGACGTCCCGCGATACATGCTGGTCGACGGGTCCCCCTCCCGGGTCCGATGCATCAACCTCATCGGCCTGCGGCGTCGGGGCTTCACTCGGGCCTCGATCCGAGCCCTCAGGGAGGCGCACCGCTTGCTCTATCGGGCGAAACTCGACCCGAACCAGGCGGCGCTCCGGCTCGTCGACCACGGAATGATGACCCCCGAGATCATCCGACTCCTCGAATCGCTGCACGCCCAGAGCTCAGGCCGCCACGGCCGGGCCCGAGACGCCCGACTCCGGGACGGCGAGGAGGATCGCCTGGTCGCTTGATCCGGTCGGGATCGGGCACATTCGGAAGACATCGGTTGGGCAGATTGAGCGGGGGTCGGGGCTGGGTGATCCGGTTCGCCTCGTGCCGGCCCAACGGCCGAGCGTCGGCACCGAGACGGCCGGCCTCGTCAGGGAAGACGGGACGACTCACCCGCCAGGGATGACGGCGGCCCCCGGGGCCGGTCGTCCCGCCCGGCGGTGGATTGAAGCTTCCAAGGAGCGTACGGTGACGACCAAGCATCGGTTACGAGTCGGCGTGGTCGGGGTCGGTCATCTCGGTCGGCATCACGCCCGGATCCTCGCCGGCCTGGACGGAGTCGATCTCGTCGGCGTGGCCGATTCCCGACCGGAGCAGGCGAGGGCGGTCGCCGAGCCCCTCGGCTCAAGGGCGTTCGACGACTATCGAGCGTTGCTCGACCTCGTCGATGCCGTCTCGGTTGCCGTTCCGACGACCGCGCACCGGGAGGTGGCCGGCGCCTTCCTCGCCCGGGGGGTCCATGCGATGGTCGAAAAACCCCTGGCCGGCTCGGTGGCCGAGGGGAGGGAACTCGTCGAACTCGCCGACCGAGCGGGCGTCGTCCTGGCGGTCGGGCACATCGAGCGGTTCAACCCCATCTGGGAGGCCGCGCGAGACCGTTGCCCCCGGCCCCGATACATCGACGCCGAGCGGCTGGGCACCTATACCTTCCGCTCCACCGACATCGGGGCCGTTCTTGACCTGATGATCCACGACATCGACCTGATCCTCTCGCTCGTCGGCGTGCCGGTCGTCGCCGTCTCGGCCCTCGGCACGCCGGTCTTCGGCGGGCATGAGGACCTGGCGCAGGCCCGGATCGAATTCGAGGACGGCTGCATCGCCGACATCGCCGCCAGCCGGGCGAGCTTCCAGCCTTCCCGACGGATGAGGCTCTGGGGAGCGGAGGGCTACGCCTCGATCGACTTCGCCGCCCGGGAAGCGACCCTTGTCCGCCCATCCGAGTCCCTCCGCCGGGGCGACCTCGACCTCTCCGGCGTCGACCTCACCCGCCCCGACGCCGTGAGGGACCACCTCTTCGGCCGGGTGCTGAACGTGGATCAGCTCAAGCCGCCCTCCTCGGCGGACCAGCTCACCGCAGAATTGAGCGATTTCATCGACGCCGTCCGACTCGGCCGGCCCCCCCGGGTCCCAGGATCGGAGGCGCTGGACGCACTCAGGGTCGCCGAGCAGATCCTCATCGGCCTCCGCTCCTACCGCATCGATTCAGGCTCCGAAGTCCCAGGCGCCCCTCACCTCCGGACGTCGTCATCCGCAAGCTCGGAACCCCGCCCGGCGCTACAGGGCCCGAAACTCTGGAAGCTCCGAGGCGCCGCCGGCGGCCCGACCTCCCGATCCCCTCGCGGCTGATGGCGCCAGGTCGGTCCGCGGGTGGCATCCGTCTGCTCGACGCTTCGACTTGAACCGACCGGCCCGGGACCGGTATGATCGATCGCTTCCCAGGTCGTGCCTTGGCGCGGCCTTGTTCGTCTATCCCCCCGAAACGGACTCGATCCCCATGGCCGCGCAAGAGACCGCCGACCGCCCCGCGCCTGATCCCCGGCTGAAGGTCCTCAAGAAGTTTCGCGGCAAGTTCCTGCCCAAGGGGACGCTCCGCGAGCGCCATCGGGAGCTGATGAAGCGTTGGGATTCCGGGGACGACCACGCCGGCGTCACCTTCGAGGAGCTCAAGGCGTTGCTCGACGATTGGCGCAACGACCAGGCGCTCCGACGCAATCCGAAGGCGGCCGAGGCCTGAGCTCCCTATCGCCCTCCCAGAGGCGATCGACCGGCCGGGCCGACCGATCGATGTCGGCCCGGCTTGCGGCCCCTCCTGCGCTCTGGTCAGATAGGGAATCACCGCTCCGCTTTCGTTCGCCTCGCCTCCGGATCGGAGCTGCATCATGATCGTCGGGGTCCCCCGAGAGATCAAGGAAGACGAATATCGCGTCGGTCTGCTACCGGTCGGGGCCGAGGAACTGACCGCCGGCGGCCATACCGTCCTGATCGAGTCGGGCGCCGGCTCGGGCAGCGGGCTCCTCGATGCGGATTACTCGGCCGTCGGTGCCACCGTGGTCGATCATGCCGTTGAAGTCTGGTCGAAGGCCGACCTCGTGGTGAAGGTCAAGGAGCCCCAGCCGGCCGAATGGTCGATGATGCGAGCGGGCCAGGTCGTCTTCACCTACTTCCATTTCGCCGCCGAGGAGGCCCTGACCCGGGCCGTCATCGACCGGCAGATCACGGCCATCGCCTACGAGACGATCACCGATACCCAGGGCCACCTCCCACTATTGACGCCGATGAGCGAGGTCGCCGGCCGGATGAGTATCCAGCAGGGGGCCAAATTCCTCGAACGCCCCCAGGAAGGCCGGGGGATCCTGCTCGCGGGTGTCCCCGGGGTGGCGCCGGCCGAGGTCGCGGTCCTCGGCGGCGGCATCGTCGGCTCGAACGCCGCGAAGGTGGCCGCCGGGCTCGGGGCCAATGTCCGGATCCTGGACATCAATCTCGATCGCCTCCGCTACCTCGACGACATCATGCCCCCCAACGTCACCACGCTCTACTCCGACCGCCACACCATCCGGGAGTCGATCGGGCGGGCCGACCTCGTCATCGGCGCCATCCTGATCGCCGGCGCCCGGGCCCCCCGCCTGGTGACGAAGGACGACCTGACGAGGATGAAGCCCGGATCGGTGATCGTCGACGTGGCGATCGACCAGGGCGGCTGCTTCGAGACGAGCAAGCCCACCACCCACCGTCATCCGACTTACGTCGTCGACGACGTGGTCCACTACTGCGTCACCAACATGCCAGGCGCCGTCGGCCGGACCAGCACTTATGCCCTCTGCAACGTGACGCTCCCCTATGCATTGAAACTGGCCAATCAGGGCTGGCGGTCCGTCGCCGAGCAATCGCCCGGAATCGCCCAGGGGATCAACGTCGTCGCCGGCCGGGTTACCAACCGCGCCGTCGCCGAGACGTTCGGCCTCCCCTACGTCCCCTGGACCGACGCCTCCTGAACACGTCATCCCCCGGATCCGAACCACACCCCTTTCCCGGAGCCCGATCATGGACAATGGACACGAAAACGACCACGAACACGAGCACGAGGAGGTCGACGCGACTGAGCTGCTCCAAGAGCTTGGCGCCGAGTCTCGCACCCAGATTTTCCTGTCGATGCGGCAGCAGAACCTCGAGTTGCTCGAAATCGCCGCCCGGGTTGCCGGCTATTCCGGTGAGCACGGTCCCATGAAGGGGGACGAGTCCGAGAAGGCGATGCGGACCATCTGGAAGCTCTACTCCGAATTCTACTCCTGGATCGACCCGGAGGAGATCGAGGAGGACGACGAGGACGGCGACGAATGACCCACCATCCCACCGGGCCCGCCCCCGCCGTCGGACCTTCGATCGAGACCGTAGGCTGGGTCGGCTCGGCTCGGGACGGTGCCGTCCGCCTGATCGACCAGACACTCCTGCCCGTCGAGTTCTCCCGGATCGACTGTCGGGACGTGGAGACGGTCTGGGAGGCGATCAAGATGCTCCGGGTCCGGGGAGCCCCGGCCATCGGCATCGCCGCGGCCTACGGCGCCGTGCTCGGGGCCCGGGGACAGGGGCTGGGCTCGGTCGATGCGGTCGTCTCCTCCCTCCGAGCCGCGGCGGCGCATCTCCGCACCAGCCGGCCGACGGCGGTCAACCTGTTCTGGGCCCTCGACCGGATGCAACGCACCGCGGAGGCCGAGGCGACGACCGCCCCCGGCCCCGAGGTGCTGCTTGACCACCTGCTCGACGAGGCTAGGGCCATAGAGCAGGAGGATCGCGCCATGTGCCGGGCCATCGGCCGATTCGGGGCGGAACTACTCGAACCGGGTCACGGGATCCTCACCCACTGCAACGCCGGAGGCCTCGCCACGTCCGACTACGGCACGGCCCTGGCGGTTATCTTTTCGGCCGTCGAACAGGGCAAGGCCGTCCACGTCTATGCCGACGAGACGAGACCGTTACTGCAAGGGGCCCGCCTGACCGCCTGGGAGCTCCAACGGCGAGGAATCCCCGTCACCCTGATTTGCGACAACATGGCCCCCCAGGTCATGAAGGAGGGGAAAATCCAGGCGGTCGTGGTCGGGGCCGATCGGATCGCCGCCAACGGCGACACCGCCAACAAGATCGGCACCTACGGCGTCGCCCTGGCCGCGAAGGCGCACGACATCCCCTTCTACGTCGCGGCACCGTCGAGCACCTTCGACCTCTCCCTCCCTGACGGCTCCTCGATCCCCATCGAGCAGCGCGATCCCCGCGAGATCACCCACGGCTTCGGCCGACAGACCGCCCCCGAAGGCGTGGAAGTCTACAACCCCGCCTTCGACGTGACGCCGAGCCGGATGATCACCGCGATCATCACCGAACGCGGCGTGATCCGACCCGTGACGGCCGATGCGGTCGCCGACCTGATCGGGACCTGACTGGAGGGCCGACGGTTCGCCATCCCGATTAATCGACAGATCAGGGAATCCTGATGTCGCCTCCGAGCCCCCCATGGGCGATCCTCTCCCGGGCACTACGCGACTTCCGGCGCTCGGCGGGCGCGATGATCGGCTATGAACTCCTCTTCCGGATGGCGTCGTTCGCGTTCCTCGGGCCGGCCGTCACGCTGATCCTCCGAGCCCTGATCGCCCGGACGGGGCGCTATGCCGTCGGCAACACGGAGTTACTCGACTTCATCCTCTCGCCGATGGGTGTGGCGACGGGGGCCGTGGCAACGGTCCTAACTTTCTTCCTGGCCGCCTTCCAACTCTCAGGCGTCATCCTCATCGCCGAGGGACGGAGCCGAGGCCGGCCGCGATCGGCGAGCAACGCCTTCGTGGAGGTCCTCCGGCGTTCGCCCGAGTTGCTCCGGCTCGGGCTGATCCTCTTCGTCCGATTCTCGCTGGTGTTGTTGCCGGGCCTGACCGTCGTCTGGCTCGCCTACTGGGCATTCTGGTCTCGATACGATCTTTACTTCTTGACGACCTCCCGTCCCCCGGCATTCTGGTTCGGCGTGGCCGTCTCGGGGATCGCCTCCGTGGTCGTCGGGGGCATTTCGGTGCGTCTCCTCCTGCGATGGCTCGTCAGCCTGCCGGTCCTGCTGATCGAGCGCCGAGGTCCCCAGGATGCCCTGCGGGTCAGCGCGTCCAGGACCCGAGGGCGGCCTTGGAGGAACGTGACGATCCTGGCGGCCTGGCTCCTCGGGGCCTGGTTGCTCGGCCTGTCCGCCACGGGTCTCATCCGATTGGTCGGCGAGCCGATGCTGGCACGGGCGTCCGGCTCCCTGGCGACGGCGATCCCCCTGATCGGCACCTTGATGACGGTCCACGTCCTCCTGCTGGTGGGTGTCGACGTCGTGGTCGGGATCGCCCTGGCGCTGATCCTCTTCCGGATCGACCGGGAGGCCCTCGAACCGGGCACGGCCGACCCCGAATCGGCCGGGGTCGGCCCGACAAAGGCCCCCGCCTCGTCGGGAGGGCTCGGGAGCCGACGGACGGTGCTGGCGGGGGTGTTGGCCGTGGTCATCCTGTCGGCGTTGTCCTGCCTCGGGATCCTCGACACGATCGGCGACCCGACGACGGTGACGATCACGGCCCACCGGGGGGATTCGAGTTCGGCCCCCGAGAACACCCTGGCCGCCATCCGGGCCGCCATCGACTCCGGCGCCGACGCCGCCGAGATCGACGTCCAGCTCTGCGCCGATGGGGTGGTCGCCGTCGTCCATGACGAGGATCTCCGGAGGGTGGCGGGCGATCCGAGGCGGATCGTCGAGCTCGACTTCGAGGAACTCCGCCGGATCGACGTCGGGCGGTGGTTCGGCCCGGACTTCCTGGGGGAGCGGATCCCCAGCCTCGACGAGGTACTCGACGAGGCGGGCGATCGGATCACGCTCAACATCGAGTTGAAGATGCCGAGGGAACGAGCCGACCCCACTCCGCTGGTCACGGCTGTGCTTGACGCGCTGGACCGGAAGCGGGCGAGAGGGCGTTGCGTCGTCTCGTCGCTTTCCTACGAGGCGGTCGCCGAGGTCCGTCGGCAGGCCCCGGGGCTGCCGATCGGGTTCATCATTTTCAAAGCCCTGGGGGATCCGACCCGCCTGGACCTCGACTTCCTGAGCGTCCGGGAGTCGGTCGCGACCGATGACCTGATCGCCGGGGCTCGCCGTCGGGGCTGGCCGGTCCACGTCTGGACCGTCAACGACCCGGGCCGTCTCGCTTCGCTCGTCGACCGGGGGATCGCCGACGTCCTCACGTCCGACCCGAGGACCATGGTCGCCCGGCGAGCCGAACTCAAGGGACTGGACGACATCGACCGCCTGCTGTTCTGGTATCGGCGGGCCCTGATCGAACGCCCCTGGTCCCCGTTCAACGGGGCCGGTGGCCCCCGTCCCCCGCCCGTCGCCAGACCTCGATGACGCCGAAACGTCGGTCGGGCTCGTACAGCCGGCGGACGCAGTCGACCAGGACCGGGGAGATCAGGCCGGGCTCCGGCCCCTCGCGTCCCGGCGCCCAGATGACCACTGAATTGGCCTCCGCCTCCAACATCTCGACGAAGGCTCCATCCTCCCAGCCGACCTGGCTCTTCCAGAGCAGGCCAGACTCGTTGCGGAAGACGGGCCGATGACCCGTCGCCCCGGCCGCCGCGAGTTGGTAGCCGAGCAGGTTGGCCACCGAGGTTGAGGGGCCTACCTCGTCCCTGAGGTGCTCGAGGGCCCGGCGATAGTCGGCCCAGGGGTAACGTGCGACCTCGTAGTGCGGGTCGTGGTGGACGTACCCCGGAGGAACCCTGTCGATGCCTCCCCCGGATTCGCTCCCCCATGCCGAGGCGATCGCGGTGAACGCCGCCCTCGGGTTGCAGAAGTCGGGCTTCGAGGGGACCGCGGTCGCCAGGACCGCAATCGAGGCCACCAGGCGGTGCCGGGGCGATCGCCAGGGGATCGACTCGAGGATCGCCGCGAGCAGCGCGAGCAGGACCGACCAGACGATCCATCTCGGCAGGTCGAGGTAGTCGTGCGCCCTCGGGTGGAGCGGCTTGTAGAGCAGGACGCAGGCGGCGGTCGTCAGCCAGATGATCGCCTCTCGGCGGATCGCCACCCGGGTCGTCCCGGCCAGCAACGCGACAGAGAGCGGGACGACCAGCCAGCCCGGCTGGACGAACTGTCGGACGACCTCGGCGATCATCCCCTCGGGGGTCGCCCTGCTGTAATGGCTGCCGTAGGTGGCGAGCTTCAGATTGCGGACCAGGTCATCGAGGATCTCGTGGAGGATCAGGGGGGCGAAGGACAGGATGGAGAGCAGGATCGTGAGGATTCCCCATTCGATCGCCCCGGCCCCGGGACGGGCATCCGCCCCTCGACTTCGTTCCCCCTCGACGACCGCGATCAGCAGGGCGGGCCCGAAGAGGACGACATGGGGCCGGAACGTCAGCGCCCCGGCGATCGCCAGGGCGGAGAAGACCCGACCCGGGCGGCCTGGCCAGGTCGTCGGACCGAGCAGGGCGAGGACGACCAGGCAGGTCGCCTGCCAGTCTCGCTGGGCAACGAGGGAAAAATTCAGGTCGGTGTAGATCGCCAGCACCGCCGCCCCGCCGACGAGCCCCGGCCACCATCGATCGAACCGGCGACGGGACCAGGCCGACAGCATCAAGACAAGCCCGACGACCATCGCGGCGTCGACCGCGTAGATCGCCCACGTCGTCCCGGCCCCGACGGCGGCGTGGATGCCGTAGAACAGGTAGATCGGGCCGGGGAAGGAGTATCCGGCGAGGTCCCGATAGGGACTGAGTCCGCCCTCCCAGCAGATGGCCGAGGCGGCGAAGGTGTCGAGATCCGGCCACCAGGGCCAGCCCAGGTAGTGCGGCACCCAGGTCGCCAGCATCAGGATGCAGAGGGTCGCCGTCGCCGCGGGCAGGACGCGGACGGAGAATCGATCGGCCCATCGGTCGATCCGGTCTGGCGGAGATGCGGTCCGACCGGGGGAAGGATCGGACCCGGCCGTCGGGCCGGCCGACTCGTCCCGAGCCCGGGGACGAATGGGAGAGGTCGGGAGATGAGACATGACGGACCCTCCGTGGTCCTCTGCGGCGGCGTCCCTTCCTGGTTGCGGGGGCCCGATCGGCCGGCCGGGGCCGGCCGATCGGGCCATGATCAGAATCTACCGGTCGGCGATCCGTTTGTCGAGGACCCGATCCCTTCGGGTCAACGGTGGCCGTGCGGCAGGATGTAGCCCAACTCCAGCAATTTCTCGATGATCGCGTCGGCACACTCGGCGACGGAGAGCTTGCTGGTGTCCAGCGTGACCTCGGGGTTCAGCGGGGCCTCGTACGGGTCGTCTACCCCGGTGAAGCCCATCGGCTTGCCCTGGGCGACGGCGTTGCGGGCCTTGGCGTAGAGGCCCTTCACGTCCCTCGCCTCGCAGACGTCGAGGGGCGTGTCGCAGAAGACCTCGACGAAGTTCCCCTTGGACGACTTCCGGGCCTCGTCCCGAGTCTCCCGGTACGGGCTGATGACGGAGCAGAGGATCGTGCCGCCGTGCTGGGCGACCAGGCCGGCGACGTAGCCGACCCGGCGAATGTTCGTATCCCGATCTTCCTTGCTGAAGCCCAGCCCCTTCGACAGGTGGGTCCGGATCTCGTCGCCGTCGAGCATCGAGGCGTTCCGGCCATACTCCGCCAGGCGCTCGGTCAGGGCGTGCGCGATCGTGCTCTTGCCCGATCCCGAGAGGCCGGTGAACCAGATCGTCAGGCCCTGGTTGAACTTCGGCGGGTTGGTGTCCCGGAGGATCTCCGCCACCGCGGGCCGGCTGAACCACTCGGGGAGCGGGACGCCCTTGGCGAGGTAGTCGTCCCGGACCTGGGTGCCCGAGATGTTGGCCGTCTTGGTCCCCTCGGGCACCTCGTCGACGGCACAGTATCGGTCCTCGTCCGGCAGGTAGACCATCAACTTGAAGTCGACCATGCCCATGCCGATCTCGTCGCCGTACTGCTGCATCGTCTGCTGGGCGTCGTACGGCCCGTAGAAGGGCTTGCCGGAGGAGTCGTTGCCGGGACCGGCGTGGTCCCGGCCGACGATCAGGTGGGTGCAACCGAAGTTGCGGCGGATGATCGCGTGGAAGAGGGCCTCCCTGGGGCCGGCCATCCGCATCGCCAGGGGCAGCAGGCTCAGGACGACCGAGTCGTTGTCGTAGTGGTCGTCGACCAGGGCCCGGTAGCAGCGGACCCGGGTGAAGTGGTCGACGTCTCCCGGCTTGGTCACGCCGACGACCGGGTGGATGAGCAGGCCGCCGCCGACCTGCTCGGCCGCCCGCTTGGTCAGCTCCTCATGCGCCCGGTGCAGCGGGTTCCGGGTCTGGAAGGCCACCACCTTCGGCCAGCCCTTCTCGGCGAACAGGGCACGGACCTCGGCCGGGGTCTTGCGCAGCTCGACGAAATCGTAGTGCGGCGGGACCCGGATGACCTCCAGCTTGCCGGCGGCATAATGGCCCGGCTGCTTGTTCAGGTAGGCGACCGAGGGATGCTTCGCGTCGGTGGTGCCGAAGGCCCCCTTCGCCTCGGCCTCCTTGTCGTAGGCGTACACCTCCTCGACGTGGAGGAAGGCGAGCAGGTTGCCGTAGACGTCCCGCAGCGCGAGGGTGGTCCCCTCGGCGATGCCCTGCGAGGCGTCGACGGGCAGGGTCACCGGCAGGGGCCAGAGGGTGCCGTCGGCCAGCCGCATCTCCGACACGACGCGCTCGTAGTCGGCCTTGCCCATGAAGCCGGTCAGCGGGGAGAAGCCGCCCGTGGCCAGCAGCTCCAGGTCGCAGAGGCCGCGCTCGTCGAGCGTCAGGCTGGGGAAATCCTGTGCGGTCGCCCGCATCTCGGCGGCCCGGGCGTCGTCGACGATCAGGTCGACCAGGCTGCCGCCATAGGGGGAATTCGGGCCGGCGGCGGGGGTTGAGGCAGGAATCGTCAGGGTCTCCTTAATGGGGAGGTTCGGGTCGTGTCTCTGAGGAAGGACATGGGTTCGAATGATAACAAACTAAATGGGTTCCGACGAGTCGTCGCGCCCCGGCGGTGCTGCCGGGTGGCCACGAGCGGGTCAGATGACCCAGTCCCGAGGGGCGGTCCGCTCGGTCACGTCGGCGAGGCTGATCCGATCCAGGACCTCCTGCTCGGCGAGTCGGACCTCGTCCCAGACCGAGGCGAGGGCACGGGCCTCGGGCCCTCGGGCCTCGCGATGGGGGTCCTCGGGGCCGTCGATGGCCAGCAGCACCTCGCCGATCGAGATCCGCTCGGGCAGCCTCGTCAGCCGATAGCCCCCGGAAGCCCCCCGGACGCTCGTCACCAGACCGGCCCCCTTCAGGTGCAGGAGGATCTGGACGAGGTATCGCTCAGGGATCCCCTGGCTCTCGGCGATCTCCCGGATCCGCACCGGAGGCTCGTCGGGTCGGTGACGGGCCAGTGCGAGCATCGCCAGGCAGGCATATTCGGCCTTCGCGGAAAGCTTCATGGGCGGGTCGGCGGTCGGGCGTGGGGGCGTCGATTCGGGATGAACGCGTCGGCCGCGGGGTCGGTCGGCGACGCTCCCGGTCGCGGGGACGTCGCCTCCCCGTTCACCCCGCACATGGTGCCCCTGCCGACCGTCGGTTGTCTCCCCCGGGGATCAGAGTTGGCTGCTGTCCAGCGAGTGCAGGCCGCATTCCGTCTTCGCCTGCCCGGCCCATCGGCCGGCCCGTTCGTCGGTCTCGCCCTCGGCGACGGCTCGCGTGCAGGGCCAGCAGCCGATGGAGGGGTAACCCTGGTCGTGCAGGGGGTTGTACGGCACTTTGTTCGAGACGATGAACGCCCAGACGTCCCGCCGGGACCAGCGGAGCAGCGGGTTGACCTTCACCAGGTCGAACTTCTTGTCCCAGCCGACCACGTCGGCCCTCGCCCGGTGCTCGGACTGCTCCGCCCGGATCGAAGAGATCCAGGCGTCGTAGCCGACGACCGCTTGGCGCAGCGGGACGATCTTCCGCTCGAAGCAGCAGCGGTCCGGCTCGGTGCTGTAGACGGGGCCGCCGTTGGCCGCCTCGAACTGCTCGACGGTCGAATCGGCCCGGACCAGCTCCACCTCGATCCCGTACCGCTCGGCGACACGGTCGCGCAGCTCCAGGGTCTCGCGGAACTGGTAGCCGGTGTCCAGATTGAAAACCCGGACTTTCCGGTCGGGGTCGACGTGCGAGAGCATGTGCAGGATCGCACACCCCTCGGGGCCGAACGCGGTCGCCATCGTCAGCTTCGGCCCGAAGGTCTCGACCGACCAGCGCAGGATGTCCCAGGCAGACGCGGTGTCCAGCTCCCGGCTGATCGCTCCCAGGTCGAGGTTCAGGCTCGGTGACGCTTCGACGGGCATGGCTCGGGCCCCTTCCGATGCGGTTGGCTGCGAATCGTCGCAATCTTAACCATGATTCCGACGATGGTCAACAATCGAACGGGTTCGACCGTGGGAGCGTCGCAGCCGGCGGCTCGGGCTCAGGATCTCCTTCCCCAAATGATTGAAGGACTTCGGTTTGCCAGGGTCAGGAGGGTGGGCCTCCATGATGGCCCGCCCGTTTAAAGTTTACTCTTCAAGTGAACATTGGGCGATCGCCGAGGGCGGGGGCCCTCCGGCGATCGCCGGACGGCTCAGGCGACGGCCGGGGAACCGGCGTCGGCCGGTACGGGGTAATCCCGGCCGAAGTCGGCAATCTCGCCCCGGACTCGGGAGGCGAGGGCCTCGTCGTCGGGGGCGTTCAGGACGGCGACGATCCAGGAGGCGACCTGGCGAATCGCGTCCTCCTTCAGCCCTCGCGTCGTCAGCGCCGGGGTGCCGAGGCGGATGCCGCTGGGGTCGAGCGGCTTTCGGGCGTCGAAGGGGATCAGGTTCTTGTTGATCGTGATCCCGGCCCGGCCGAGGCTGGACTCGGCGATCTTGCCGGTCAGTCCCTTGGGGGTGACGTCGACGAGGATCAGGTGATTGTCAGTCCCCCCGGAGATGATCCGGAAACCGGCCCGAGTCAGCTCCTCCCCTAGGGTCCGGGCATTGGCGATGACCTGGGCGCAATAACCCTTGAAGTCGCCGGAGAGGGCCTCGCCGAAACAGACGGCCTTGCCGGCGATGACGTGCTCCAGCGGGCCGCCCTGGATGCCGGGGAACACGGCCGAATCGAGCTTCTTGGCCCAGGCGGATTTGCAGAGGACGATGCCTCCCCGGGGCCCCCGGAGGGTCTTGTGCGTGGTCGAGGTGACGAAGTCGGCCACCGGCACCGGGCTCGGGTGCAGGCCGGCGGCGACCAGGCCGGCGATGTGGGCCATGTCCACCATGAACACGGCGCCGACCTCCCGGGCGACTTCGGCGATCCGGTCGAAGTCGATGACCCGGGAGTAGGCGCTGGCGCCGGCGAGGATCAGCTTGGGCTTGTGTTCCCGTGCGAGCCGGTCGATGCCGTCGTAGTCGAGCCGCTCGGTCTGGCGCTCCAGCCCGTAGCCGATGGTCTTGTACCAGCGGCCGGAGTAGTTTAGGGGCATGCCGTGGGTGAGGTGCCCGCCGTGGGCGAGGTCCATCGCCAGGACCGTGTCGCCGATCTCCAGGCTGGCGAAGTACACCGCCATGTTGGCCGAGGCGCCGGAGTGGGGCTGGACGTTGGCATGTTCGGCTCCGAAGAGCCGCTTGGCCCGGTCGATGGCCAGCCGCTCGGTCGTGTCGACGTGCTCGCAGCCGCCATAGTAGCGTCGGCCGGGGAGCCCCTCGGCGTACTTGTTCGTCAGGACCGAGCCGACGGCCTCCATCACGGCCTTGCTCGTGTAATTCTCCGAGGCGATCAGCTCCAGCTCATCTCGCTGTCGGCGTTCCTCGGCGACGATCGCCTCGAAGACCTCGGGGTCGCGGTCGGGCAGTGCATTCAGCATCCGTGTATTCTCCGGCCAAAACGGTTCGGATCGTGGCGGTCCGGTTCGGCGGACGGGGCCGCCCGATCTCGGGGGTTCGCATTATGATCGTCGAGGCCACGGCTCGGCGACGGCAATCGGGGCGGTCGATCGGGATCGGTCCCGGAGTCGGCGGTCGAGGATCGGGCCGATTCCGGCCATCGATCCTCCCGGCCCGCGACCCGCCGTTCACGGGGCGACCCGGAGCCTCCAGGAGTAGGACCAGGAGACGGTGGCCTGGCCCGGCTCGACCCGGGCGGCGGCCTGGACCTGGACGCCGCGACATCCTGCCTCTCGGAGGTCGATGCGAGAGGGAGTGTCGGCCTCGATCGAGAGGGAGCCGCTCGGCCCAGGTGACAGCTCCCACGAGACGCCAGCCGGCCCGGCATCCCGGAGGTCGCTCGTCGGCAGGTCGACGACGTACGTGCTGGCCAGAGCGACGACTTCCGCCCGGCAGCGGTCGGCCACCTCGACATCGATCCGGGCAACCCCCTCGTCCTCGGAAATTGTGAAGACGGCCGAGAAGTGGTGCGGCCCGCTCTGGCCGACGAGGAAAGCCCGGATCGCCTCAGGCTGATCCGGTAAGTGCTGGAGATGCATCTGCTGATACGCCGGTCCGACGACCCGCGTCGGGTCGGCCTCCCCCTCCATCGAGGAGGCGAGGGTCCGGTACGAGTCGCCCGCTCCGACTTCGAGGGCGTGTCTCCATCGGTCCCCGGCCCAGAGGAATACGAGCCGGCAGTTGGAGGCGAGGATGGCGGATCGGCCGTCGGATTCGTCGAGGATGGGCATCGATCGATCGAGGGGGCGGGATCAGGGGGGGGGATTCCCCGCCGGGCCGGGGTGGTGCCCGGCGGGGGTCGCATCGGCTCGGGACGGGGCGGGGCGATCAAGGATCAGGTCGCCGGGGTGGTCTCGCCCTGTTCGAGCTTCATGCGGAGGTAGGCCTCGATGAAGCCGTCGAGGTCGCCGTCGAGCACGGACCGGGGGTTGCCGACCTCGAAGCCGGTCCGCAAGTCCTTGACCAGCTGGTAGGGCTGGAGGACATAGTTGCGGATCTGGCTGCCGAAGCTGATCTCGCCCTTCTCGTCGTACATCTTGGCATACTCGGCCTCACGCTTCATCTCTTCCATCTTGATGAGCTTGGCCTTGAGCAGCGCCATGGCGTTGTCGTCGTTCTTGAACTGCGACCGCTCGGAGCGGGATTCGGCGACGACCCCGGTCGGGACGTGCCGGTACCGGACGCCCGACTCGGTCTTGTTCTGGTGCTGGCCGCCGGGGCCTCCGCAGCGGAAGACCTCGCGCTCGAGGTCGCAGTCGCGGATTTCGATGGAGATCGAGTCGTCGACCTCGGGGAGCACGTCCACGGAGGCGAACGACGTCTGGCGACGGGACTGGGAGTCGAACGGGCTGATCCGGACCAGCCGGTGCACGCCGGTCTCGCACTTGAGGTAGCCGTAGGCGAGGTTGCCGGAGATGTGCAGCGTGGCGTTGGAGATGCCGGCCGAGCCGCCGTCCTCTCGGTCGGTGATCTCGACCTTGTAGCCGTGGGCCTCGGCCCACATCATGTACTGGCGGAGCAGCATCTCGGCCCAGTCGCAGGCCTCGGTGCCGCCGGCCCCGGCGTTGATGGTGACGAAGGCGCTGCGGTGGTCGTTGGGGCCGGAGAGCATCGAGCGCAGCTCGAACGCCTCGAAGGCCTTCACCGCCCTGGCGGTGGAATCGCGCAGCTCCTGGTCGAAAGAGTCGTCCCCGGTCTCCTCGGCCAACTCGATCATGGTCTCCAGGTCATCCCCCTGGCCGATCAGCTCCTCGAACGGCTTGATCACGGCGTTGAGCGTCTTCAGCTCGCCGATGACGACCTGGGCCTTCTCCTGGTCGTTCCAGAAATCGGGTCGGCCCATCTGCGCCTCGAGTTCGTCTCGACGGGCTTGCTTGTCGCCCAAGTCAAAGAGAGTCTCGCAGGTTGACGATCCGGTCGATCACGCTTCGGGCTTCGCGCTTCAGATCGGCGTCCATCGGGCAGGGGCTCCCTTCGAGGGCGGTCGGTGGGGCGTCGGATCTGCCGCCTCGGCGGATCGACGGTAGGATTGTACGGCGCCGGGTGGGGGACGGACCAGCCGAACCCGGCCATGGCCGCGACCCTGGGTTCCGTACGTCGGGATGGGGGTGACGGTGCGATCGAGCGAGTCGGGACCGGGAATCGTGGGCCGACTGGCCCCCTCGCCCACGGGGGGCCTGCACCTGGGGCACGCGCGGAGCTTCCTCATCGCCTGGTTGATGGCGAGGGGGGCCGGCGGCCGGGTGATCCTCCGGGTCGAGGACATCGACGCATCCCGGGTCCGTCCGGGGATGGCCGAGCTGGCGATGCTCGACCTCCGCTGGCTCGGCCTGGACTGGGACGAGGGGCCGGACGTGGGGGGGCCTTCGGGCCCGTATGTCCAGTCGGCCCGGCTCGATCGCTTCGAGGACGCCCTGGGACTCCTCAAGCGGCAGGAACTCGTCTACCCCTGCACCTGCACCCGGGCCGAGATCCAGCGGGCGGCGTCGGCCCCCCATGCGGGGGAGGAGGGGCCGATCTACCCGGGGACCTGCTCCGGCCGCTCGGCCCGGGACGAGTCTCGCCTGCGAGGTCGCCGATTCGCCTGGCGATTCCGGGTCGGGACGGGAATGGTCGGCTGGGATGACCTGTTCAAGGGGCCGATCCGGAGCGATCCGGCTCGGGTCGCTGGCGACTTCGTCGTCGGCCGGTCGGACGGGGCACCGTCCTATCAGCTCGCCGTGGTGGTGGACGACGCCGGGATGGGGGTGAACCAGGTCGTCCGGGGCGACGACCTCGTCTCCAGCACGCCCAGGCAACTCCTGCTCTATCGGGCCTTCGGCTTCGAGCCTCCCCAGTTCGGGCACGTCCCGCTGGTGCTCGGGCCGGATGGCCGACGGCTCGCCAAGCGGGACGACGCGATCAAACTGTCGACCCTCCGGGGGCTGGGAGTCGACCCGGCCCGGCTCATCGGGACGCTCGGGAGGACGATCGGCCTCGGGGAAGGGGAGCCCGCGCGGCCGTCGGACTGGGTCGGCCTGTTCGACCCGGCCTCGCTCCCGGCCGGGGCGCCGGTGCTCGATCCGGCGGCGTGGTGATGGTCCCGGCCGGGCGGGTCAGTCGTGGAAGGTCACGCGGTACACGCGGTCCGACGGGATGACCTCGACCGATCCCGTGCGGTCGATGATCAGGTGGTTCGAAAAGAGACTCCCCCGGACCTCGTCCTCTCGCGAGTAGGAAGTGCCGTGCCGCGTGCTCGCGTCGACCTGCTCCTCGATCTGGGAGATCATGCCGGAGCGGATCGGGCGATCGGCCGGACCGCGACCGAGCCCGATCGCCAGGAAGAGGGCCGCCGAGGCGAGGGCCCCGAGGGAGAGGCACGTCAGATGGGACGCATCCAAGGTCCTGACTCTCGGGGACTGGATTTCATCGACGACCTGTTTCATCGTGGGCGTCCGCGTGCGGGATCAGGGCGTCGGACTCGTGGCCTCGCCGCGAGGGCCGTCCGACCCCATTGATTCGGCGGGTGGGCCGGATTATTCGAGGGGGCTCGGCGGCGACGCGGCCCCCCGCCCTCAGCCGAGGCCAGCCGGGGTCGTCTGGAGTGCGGGGAGGTGGATGAGCGGCACGTTCAACCAGCCTGCCCAGGGGATGTGGTTGAGGAACTGGCCGAGGTAGATCTCGGCGATCACGACGAACCAGAGTAGCGCCGAGCCGAGCCCGGCGGCGAGATTCAGCGAGGTCCGGGCGCCCCATCGGGTCGCCTGCGCGATCGGGCCTCGGCGGATCGGGCCATCGGGGATCAGGCGAAGCTCGGCGAGGATGAGGCGGGTCGGCTCGGGGAGGCGGTCCGCGAGTCGGGGATCCCGTTGCAGGGCCCGCAGCAACGCCCGGCGGTAGATGCGGGCGATGAGCAGGTGCAGGCCGACGAACGCCAGGAACAGGTACACGCCGGCGGCCATCTCATAACGCTCGGCGAAGCGGAGGATCTCGGCGGGAGTGGCGTCGGCCCAGGCGTCCGGATCGGAGAGCGTGAAGGCGAACGGGGCCGCCCGTAGGGCGAGCACGGGGAGCGACGCCAGGGCGAAGACCGCCGCGAAGAGGGCCATCGAGCCGCCGCTCCTCCAGATCAAGCGGCCGACCAGCCCGAAATGGAAGAATGACCACGCCCGCCCCGACGCCGCGAGGTGGGCCCATGCCATCGGTACGTAGAGCATGGCGACGATGAACATGACGTGGGCGAAGACGCCGGTCTGGGCGCCGACGAAGGCGTTCTCATACCCCTTCGTGAATGAGGTATTCCAGCCCGCGTACCAAGAGCCGAGCCAGAGCCCGCAGGCCGGCAGCGTGAGCACGTACGTGCAGCCGATCGCCCGGAGCCCCGCCCCCAGGTTCAGGGCCAGCGACCCGACCAACGCGGGAGGCACTCGGAGGGCCTTGCGGACCCGGCCGGGACGCTCGCCGTCGGACGTCGCCCGGTCGAGTTGCGCCGAGAACCGCTCGGCGAGGATCCAGCGTGGGAGGGCGTCGGGTGGTACGGTGACGCCGGCCGAGGCAGACCACGAGTCGAAGTCGCCCCGCTCGCCCGACGGGCTCCGGTCCCACCAGCCCCGGACGATCCTCCTCCTCATCAGTCGGAAGGTCCAGCCGACGACGAGCACCGCCGTCCAGGGGCTTGCGCACAGGAGGACGCCGATCATGATTTTGATCGACACCGAGAGGGCCGACGCGATCCTCTTGCGGGAGGACACGCCCCGGCGGTCGTCCTCAACGATGGGCACGTATTCGACCCGATCCAGCAGGATGTTCATGCGAAGACCTCCCCCAGGGCCCGGCCTTCGGCCAGGGGCATCGGGAACCCCATGATCGCGGCCACCGTGGCGGCGACCTCGGCCTGGTCGACCGCCTTGTCGACCACCCTGGACCGGTCGATCCCCGGCCCGGCGACGGCGGCGAAGATGTGGTGCGCGTTGAAGTGATGCTGGAAGGGGACGGCGACGAACGGGTTGCTGTCCCGGCCGCAGTCGGGTACGACGACGAAGACGGTGTTCTCCCGATAGGAGGGCAGGCGTTCGGCCTCCTCCCAGAGCCTCCGGAGCCCCTCGTCGACGATCGAGACCCCCCGGGTGTAGTGCGAGGCGACCCCCCAGTGGACGTAATCCGGGTCGTTGAAGTTGACCATCATCAAGCTCGGCTGCAACTCGCGCATCGCCCAGACGGCCAACTCGGCGAGCAGGCGGTCGCCCCTCGGGTTCACCAGGCCGGAACGGCCGTAGTAATCGGCCCACTTGTCCCAGAAGGCGTCGAGTTCGGGGCTGGTGGGCTCGGCATCCCGCGCCCGGTGGTCCACGGATTCGAGCTTGGCGAGTTCCTGCCGCTTCTCCGCCTCCTCCTCCCCCCGGTATCGCCCGGCGGCGAGGTCGGTGCGGAGGACGTGGAGCTTGTAGCGGTACAGGCTCAGTACCGTCGACCGGTAGTCGACGCCGAAGAGATGGTGGTTGCTGAAGGTGTAGAATTCCTCGTCGGTCCGGTCCTCCCCGTTGACGATCAGGGCGCGGTGGGCGGGCACGTCATAATGCTTCCGGAGCCCCTCGAAGAGGGTGGGCACCCGGGGCTCGAATCGGGCGCCGAGGAAACGGCCGGTCACGTCCTCGTATTTGTCGTAGCGGCCGGTGAGGAGGTAGAGCGTCCCCTGGCCGTGGCTCGTCTCGACCTCCGGCGCGTCCGCGATCTCCATCTTCGGGAAGAGGACGCCCCGGGGGGCGAAGACGCCCTTGAGGAATGGGCTATACGTCTCGTCCGAGGCGATCGTCTCCTGCCGACGCACCCCGCCGCCGAAGCGGACGATCACGATGTTCGGCCCCCGGTAGCTCGGTCGCCCCGCGACCTCTTCGGCCCCCGAACGACCCTGGGCGATCGGGCCGAGGCCGAGGGCCGCGCCGGCCTTGAGGAAGGTGCGGCGGTCCACGGCGTCGGCCGGGCCGCCTCGGGGAGGGATCGGTTCGAGGGACATCGTGATGGCTCCGGGAGGCGGGGGGAGGGCAGCCGACTTGATCCGCGATACCCTCGGGGGGACCATGGGGGTTTCAGCCTACGTCCCCCGAAGGGGCCGTCTCCGCTCACGGCCCGTGACTTGCATCAAGGAGCGGGCATGAGCCGCGGGGCCCTCGTGGACCCCGCAGGTCCGATCGCCGTCCAGGTCGAGCCCCCCCATGTCGATCATCGTCTCCCCCCAGGAACGGCTGAGCCTGCGGAGCAAGCTCCGCGAGCACTTCGGCTTCAAGCGATTCCGGCTCGGCCAGGAGGAGGCGATCGCCTCCGCGATGCAGGGCAAGGACACAGTCGTGGTGATGCCGACCGGGTCGGGCAAGAGCCTCTGCTACCAGCTCCCCGGGCTGGCCCTGGAAGGGACGACGGTCGTCGTCAGCCCCCTCCTGGCACTGATGAAGGACCAGGCCGACGCCCTGGCCAGGCGCGGTTTCCCGGTCGCCGAGGTCAACAGCACGCTCAACGACCGCCAGTCGAAGCTGGCCGAGGAGGCGATCGAGGTCGGATTGCCGGAGTTCATCTTCACCACGCCGGAGCGGATGGCCGACCCCGAGTTCCGGGAAGTCCTCAAGCGCCGCAAGCTCGACCTGTTCGTGATCGACGAGGCCCACTGCATCAGCCAGTGGGGGCACGACTTCCGCCCGGATTACCTCGACCTCGGCCATGCCATCGACGACCTCGGCAAGCCGCCCGTCCTGGCGATGACCGCGACGGCGACCCCGGAGGTGATCGACGACATCGTCGAGTCGCTGCACATCCCCGACGCCGAGCTGGTGCATACGGGCTTCTATCGCCCGAACCTCTCGCTCTCGGTGCAGCGGGCCGATGGCGAGGAGGCGAAGCGGAACGCACTGCTGCACCTGCTGAGCGGGGCCGAGGGCACCGGCATCGTCTACTGCGCCACGGTCAAGGCGGTGGAGGAGCTGACGGCCTTCCTCGAAAGCCTCGGCCTGCCCGTGACCTGCTACCACGGCCGGCTGTCACAGAAGCGGAGGGCCGAGTCCCAGGACCGCTTCATGAGGGGCGAGGTCCGGGCGATGATCGCCACGAATGCCTTCGGGCTGGGCATCGACAAGCCGGATATCCGCTTCGTGGTCCACTACCACGTCCCCGGCACGATCGAGGCCTACTATCAGGAGTTCGGCCGCGCCGGCCGGGACGGCGAGGCCGCCCGGGGGATCCTGATCTACGACCCGGCCGATCGCGCCCTCCAGTCGTTCTTCCGGGGCAAGTTGCCTGACGCCGAGGACCTGATCAACGCCCACCACACCGTCGCCCGACTGGCCGACGAACCGGAGGCGCCGAACCTCTCGGACCTGATGAAGATCAGCCCCCTGCCGAAGACCCGGCTCCGGGTCTGCCTGAGCATGCTCATCCGCTTCGGCCTGGTCCGTGAGGAGAAGGGGAGGCGATACCGGACGGTCCGGGCCGAACTGATGCCGGGCGAGGCCCGCCGGCTCGCCTCCCGATTCCGGGAGCGGGAGGAGCGGGGCAAGCTCAAGCAGCATCAGATGGTCGAATACGCCGAGTCCAGGAGCTGCCGATGGGCGGGCCTGCTGGACTACTTCGGCAACGAGGAGCTGCCGGGTCAGGCCTGCGGCCACTGCGACCGATGCGAGGGCCTCGTCGACCGGGCGCAGGTCTCTGAGGCCGGTTGACCGGCGGCCTTGCGGTCGCCCCGGTGAGATCGGCCGACGCCTCCCCTCGAATCGAGGGGGTACGGTGTGGCCCGGCGCGGTCGGGCGATGTTAGACTCGACAATCGGAGCCCGCGATCCGATCACCCGGGTCGCTCCCCTAGTCGTCGCCCCGCCCCGGGGCGGGGCGACACACAGGCAGTCCATCTCGAAGTTGTGCCATGGCCGTCGCCCAGTCTGTCGACATCTCCCCGTCCCTCCGCGCCGAGCTGGCCCGTGCCGTCGGCGAGGAGAACCTGCTGCACCACCGGGACGAGTTGGTCGTCTACGAATGTGACGGCTACGTCATCGAGAAGAACGTGCCCGACGTGGTCGTCTTCCCGACCTCGACGGAGCAGGTCGTCTCGGTGGTGAAGCTCTGCAACCAGTACGACGTGCCGTTCGTCCCCCGGGGGGCGGGGACGAGCCTGGCCGGCGGCACCCTGGCCGTCGGGGGCGGGGTGATGATCTGCCTGACCCGGATGAAGAAGATCCTGGAGATCAACACCCGGGACCGCTACGCCGTGGTCGAGCCCGGCGTGGTTAACGTCTGGCTCACCCGGGCCCTGGGCGGGTCCGGCTTCCACTACGCCCCCGACCCGTCCAGCCAGACCGCCTGCACCGTCGGCGGCAACGTGGCGACGAACTCCGGCGGGCCGCACACCCTGAAATACGGGGTCACGGTCAATCACGTCCGGGGGGTCGAGCTGGTCCTGCCCGACGGCACGGTCGCCCAGATCGGCGGCAAAACCGAGGACGTGCCCGGCCTGGATCTCACCGGCTTGGTAGTCGGCAACGAGGGGACCTTCGGCGTCGTCACCAAGGTCATCGTCAACCTGACGAGGGACCCCGAGGCCGGCCGGACCTTCCTCGGCGTCTTCGAGGACGTCGAGCAGGCGACCGAGGCGGTCAGCGGCCTGATCGGTGCCGGGATCGTCCCGGCGGCCCTGGAGATGCTCGACAACCTCATGATCCGGGCCGTCGAGGAAGCCTTCGGCTTCGGCTTCCCGACCGAGGCCGGGGCGGTGCTCATCATGGAAGTTGACGGGCTCGAAGCCGGGCTGGAACGCGAGGCCGAGGCGGTGGCCGAGGTCGTCCGGGCCAACGGAGGGTCCGTCAAGAACGCGATCGCCTGGACCACCCGCAAGGAGCCGGAGTACGTCGCCATCTGGAAGGCCCGGAAGTCCGCCTTCGGCGCCATCGGCCGGCTGAGCCCGACCTTCTGCACCCAGGACGGCGTCGTCCCCCGGACCAAGCTGCCGCACATCCTCAGGAGGATCACCGAGATCGGCTCGAAGTATGGCATCCGGATCGCCAACGTCTTCCACGCCGGCGACGGCAACATCCACCCCATCCTCCTGTTCGACGAGCAGGACCCGGCCCAGGTCCGGCGGGTGCTCGACGCCAGCCACGAGATCCTCGAAGAGTGCATCGCCTGCGGCGGCAGCGTCACGGGGGAGCACGGCATCGGGGTCGAGAAGATGGAGTTCATGCCCAAGCTGTACTCGGCGGCCGACCTGCAGGCGATGGTCGCCATCCGGGAGGTCTTCAATCCCGAGGGGCGGTGCAGCCCGGGGAAGATGCTCCCGGTCGGCGTCGGCTGCATCGAGCGCAAGAGCCCGGGCCGCAGGGCCTCGGCCTGAGATTCGGGACCATTCGGCTTCGTCGTCGGTTCGGGTCCGGGGAGGCGAGGTGAGCAAGCGGCCCGGAATCCCCAGGAGAAGGCACGTGCCCGGCACTTTCCGCTCCCATGAGCGGAAGGGCCCCGACCCGTCCGCCGAGGCGCAGCGGGTCAGCATTTACCTGCCGGCCCCCGCCCTCGACCTCGCAGAGGAGCAGGCAATGCGGGCGGGGGTCGACACCGTCCAGCGCTACTGCGAGGCCCTGCTGCTCCGGGCGATCGAGGAGGAGAATGCCAGGGACCGCCGGGAGGAGGTCGAGGTGCGTCGCGGGCGACTCGACGGCCTGCTCGCCATCGCCGACGACCCGGACTACCTGGCCGAATGGACCGCCTCGCTGCTCGACCGACCCGGGGGGGAAGTCGAGGGGCAGGGGGCCGGGCCGGTCACCGGGGCCGACGTCCCGGAGCCGGGGGAGACGCTCGTGGAACGGCCCGCCGTTGAGATCGTCTTCCGGCACGCCGGCCTGGTGGGGCAAGATCCCGAAGCATTCCTCCCCGCACTCCGGAGGGGTGGACCGATCGGCCCCGAAGTCGGCCGGGAGCTGATGCAGGCGCTGATCGACCTGGAGGCCGGCCATCGCGGGGCCTCGACGATCGATCGGACGCTCGCCTACGCCTTGCACAAGCTGGCCTTCGAGGGGCAAATCCTCACCTCCGAGGCCTGGGCCGGCGCCTCGGTCGACGAGGCGACGGTCGACGTGCTCCGGCTCGTGCAGGAGGCCGTCGATCGTGTCCTCTCGGGCCAGGACATCCGGTATTATTCCGCCCATGACCCATCCTCGCCGACGCCACTACCCGGCCATTGAACCGCCGCCGGAGCTCCGGTCCCCGGCCGGGCGGTCGGCTGCGCCTCGGTCGTCGATCCCCATGCTGATCATCCCGGCGGCCCAGGTGGGCCTGCCGATCGACAACCCGCTGGCGTTGGCGAGCGTCGTCCTGATGCTGGCCTTGCTGGGGGGGGCGTTACTGGTGATCCGGGCGCTCTGGGTCCGGACCGATCGCCTCAACGAAGAGCTGAGGAACCAATCGCTCCGCCGTGGCAAGGCGGAGGACGCCTGGCTCGCCTCCGAGGCCTTTTACCATTCGCTCGTCGAGAACCTGCCCCAGAACATCTTCCGCAAGGACGCCCAGGGGCGGTTCACCTTCGCCAATCGCCGATTCTGCACCTCGCTGGAGCGGCCGCTTGAGGAGATCCTCGGCCGGACCGATTACGACTTCTATCCGGAGTCGTTGGCCGAGAAATACCGCCGGGACGACCTCCGGGTCATGCAGTCTGGCGAGGCGCTGGAGGACGTCGAGGCCCACGTCAATCACGACGGCGAGGTCCGCCGCGTCCAGGTGACGAAGTCTCCCCTCCGCGACCCGACGGGCAGGGTGGTGGGGCTCCAGTGCATCTTCTGGGACGTGACCGAGCAGTACCGCACCCTGGAGGCCTTGGCCGCCAGCGAGGAGCGGTTCGCCCTGGCCGTCCGGGGCACCAACGACGGCCTCTGGGACTGGAACGTCCGGACCAACGACACGTACTACTCCCCCCGGTTCAAGGAGCTTCTCGGCTACGGGGAGGACGAGTTCCCGGGGCGGATCGAGACGTTCATGGACCACCTGCACCCCGAGGACCGGCCTCGGGTGGAGGCCGTCGGCCAGCGCCACCTGCACGACCAGGAGCCGTACGTGGTGGAGTACCGGCTCCGGGACAAGGCCGGGCAGTTCCACTGGTTCCTCGCCCGGGGGCAGGCGGTCTGGGACGAGAGCGGCCAGCCCGTCCGTATGGCCGGATCGATCAGCGACATCCACGACCGCAAGATGGCCGAGGAACTGCTCCGCGCCCAGAACCAGTTGCTCCAGGACATGGCCAAGTCCGAACGCAGGGCGCTGGAGGAACGTGAGCAGGCGCAAAGCCGGATGGTCGAGTCCGCCAAGCTCGCCGGGCTGGGCCAGCTCGTCGCCGGGGTGGCCCACGAGATCAACAATCCGCTGGCCTTCGTGGGCAACAACGTCGCGGTGCTCCAACGCGACCTGGTCGAGCTGCACAACCTCATCCGCCTCTACCGACGGGGCGACGCCTCCCTCGCCGAGAGCGAACCGGACCTGGCCGAGGAGGTCCGGAACTACTGCGACGAGATTGACATCGACTACACGCTGGAGAACCTCCGAGGGCTGCTCGATCGCACCCGGGATGGCCTGCGTCGCATCCACGACATCGTCAAGGATCTCCGCGTCTTCGCCCGGCTCGACGAAGGGGACCTCGCCGAGGTCGACCTGAATTCCGGGATCGAATCCTCGGTGAACATCATCCTCGGCTATGCCAAGAAGCGGCAAGTCGAGGTCGTCTGCGAGCTGGGTACGCTGCCCCCGGTGTCCTGCCACGCGGCCAAGATCAACCAGGTGCTGATGAACCTGATCGTCAACGGCATCGACGCCTGCGAGACCAACGGGCGGGTGCTCATCCGATCCAGGAGCTGCCCGGGGGAGGAGGGCGTCTGCGTCGAGGTGCGGGACGACGGCTGCGGCATCGACGCCAAGATCAGGGACCGGATCTTCGACCCCTTCTTCACCACCAAGCCGGTCGGCATCGGCACGGGTCTGGGCCTGTCGATCAGCTACGGCATCGTCCTAGACCACGGCGGGACGATCGAGGTCGACTCCCTCCCCGGCGAGGGGTCCTGCTTCATCGTCCGCCTCCCCCTGAGGCCCCCGGCCCGATCTCCCCATCGGGCCGTCCAGGAAGTCGTCTGAGTCGCCCCGCCGCCCCGCTCTCCACCGATCTCGATTTCCCCCCGATCCCCGACGAGCGCGAGATGAACTGGCCCGACGCCCCCAACGACCTGCCCCTCGGTGACCACCGGTACGCCTCGGCCGTCGAGCGGCCCGACAGCCGAGACTCCCTTGCCGAGGCCCTCGGCCGGCTGACCGCCGAGGGCTCGGCGATCTACCCCCAGGGGGGCAGGACGGCGATCGAATGCGGCGGCGTCCCCGACCGGCCCGGCACGATCCTGGACACCACCGGCCTGGACCGGGTGGTCGACTACCCGGCCGCCGACATGACGATCACCGTCGAGTCGGGCGTCACCCTCGACCGGCTCCGTCAGGCCCTCGCCGCCGAGGGGCAACGCCTCACGCTGGAGGCCCCCCACCCCGAACGGGCCACGATCGGCGGCGTCTTCGCCACCGATTCGAGCGGCCCGAGGCGGTTCGGACTGGGGAGGCCCCGGGACCAGATCCTCGGCATCGCCTTCGCCTCATCGACCGGGGAGCTGATCCGGGGCGGGGGACGGGTCGTGAAGAACGTCGCCGGGTACGACTTCCCGAAGCTCCTGACCGGGTCGATGGGCAGCCTCGGGGTGATCGCCGAGCTGACCCTCAAGACCCGACCCCGGCCGGAGACCTCGGCGATCGTCTGGTCGAGCTGGACGTGGGCGGCCAAGGTCGAGTCGGTGCTCGGGGCCCTGAACGCCTCGAGGTCGCGTCCCGTGGCCGTCGAGCTGCTCAACCGGCCGGCGGCGGCGGCGATCGCGAGGGAGGCGGGCCTGGACCTCCCGGCCGGCGGTGCGGTGCTGGCCATCGGGCTGGAGGGTTCGGCCGAGGTCGTCTCCTGGCAGGTGGACGCCCTGGGGGGAGAACTGGTGGGAGATTCGGGCCGGGTCGCGGTGCGGGCCGAGGGGGCGGATCGCCTCTGGGCCGCGCTGGTCGGGCATCCGGCGACCGGGACGACGTTTACATTCAAGGCGACCCTGGTCCCCTCGGCACTCCCGGCATTCGTCCACGCCATCGATCCGGAGTACTGGGCGGTGCAGTGCCACGCCGGGAACGGGATCGCCTGGGGGCTGTCAAGGCCCGACGCGCCCGAGGATGACCTGGTCGCCGACGTGGGGAGGCTCCGGGAGCGGGCGATCGCCGCCGAGGGGAACCTGACCTTGCCGAGATGCCCGACGGACCGCAAGGCCGGCCTCGGCGTCTGGGGCGCCCCGAGGGGGGACTGGGAGCTGGCCCGGAGGATCAAGCGGGCCCT
The DNA here is from genome assembly GCF_007752535.1 of Tautonia plasticadhaerens. Lineage (GTDB taxonomy): Bacteria > Planctomycetota > Planctomycetia > Isosphaerales > Isosphaeraceae > Tautonia > Tautonia plasticadhaerens. The sequence continues at coordinate 6,355,370 of NZ_CP036426.1, read as the reverse complement.
CGACCCCGCCGGGGCGATGAATCCGGGCCGCTTCCTCTGATACAATGGGCCCCGCGACGATGCCCGGCGCCCCGCCCCCCACGCCGGATCCGACGCCCGACCCCCTCCGATCGATTGCGAGCCGATCCATGACCACCGCCGTCTCCTCCCAACGGCCGGAATCCGCCCCCGGCGCCGACCCGACGGCGGCCTCCAAGGCCCCCCGGCCGACCGAGGCCGGCGTCGACCTGGACTGGCTGGCCGAGAAGATCGACTACCGACGCTTCCAGGAATGCGTCCACTGCGGCCTCTGCACCGCGAGCTGCCCCACTTACGTCGAGACCGGCAATGAGAATGACGGCCCCCGGGGCCGGATCTACCTGATGCGGGGAATCGTCGATGGCCGCCTCTCGGCCAGCGACGAGGTCCGGCGCCACCTGGACCTCTGCCTCGACTGCCGGGCCTGCGAGACGGCCTGCCCCTCGGGCGTGAAGTACGGGCAGCTCATCGAGCCGTTCAAGGTGGCGTTGCAGCAGTCGGCCCCGCCGGGCAAGCGGAGCTGGCTCCAGGCCCTGATCCTCCGGCACCTGTTCCCCTACGGCGACCGGGTCCGGCTGGCGCTGGTCCCGGCCCGGCTGATGCAGAAGGTCGGACTGCTGGATGCCGCCGAGCGGATCGGCCTGACGAAGCTGCTGCCGCCGACGCTCCGACGGTTGCAGGCGATGCTGCCGAAGCTCTCCGGGGGCGGATCGAGGCTGCCCGAGGTCCTGCCGCCGATCGGCCCGAAGCGGGCGAAGGTGGCGTTGTTCCTGGGCTGCGTCGCCGACGCGATGTTCCCGGACACGAACGCCGCGACGGCCCGGGTCCTGCGGAGGAACGGCTGCGAGGTCGTCGTGCCCCGGGCCCAGGCGTGCTGCGGGGCGATCCACTACCACTCGGGGATCGAGGGGCCGGCCTTCGACCTGGCCCGGGCCAACCTCGACGCCTTCGACCTGGACTCGGTCGACGCGATCATCGTCAATGCGGCCGGCTGCGGGGCGATGCTCAAGGACTACGGTCACCTGCTGCCGGAGGCCGATCGGGAGCGGGCCTCGAAGTTCGCGGCCAAGGTCAAGGACGTCTCCGAGTACCTGGTGCAGCTCGGGCCGATCGCCCCGGAGCACCCGGTCCCGTACCGCAAAGTGACTTATCACGACGCCTGCCACCTCGCCCATGCCCAGAAGGTCCGCGCCCAGCCGAGGCAATTGCTCGAGATGATCCCGGGGCTGGAGCTGGTGCCGCTGGAGGAGACGGAGATCTGCTGCGGGGCCGCCGGGACGTACAACCTGACCGAGCCGGAGATGTCGGAGCGACTCGGCCGACGCAAGATGGATCACATCCTCGCCACCGGGGCCGAGGCGGTCGTCACCGGCAACGTCGGTTGCATCCTCCAGATCGCCCGCAAGGCGAAGGAATTCGGCAGCGGGATCGAGGTGGAGCACCCGATCGACCTGCTCGACCGGGCCTACGAGGGGCGATGAGCCGGGAGGCCCCCGACCGAGGCCGCCCCCCAACCTCCGGGGCACGCACCGCTCGGTTTCCCGGGCGACGGCGGGCCCGGCGGTGGAGGAGTCATGGTCGCTCGACGCCGGCTTCGTCGACGGTTGGGGGTTCGGACGGGGCCGGTTCCTCGTCGGTCGGTGCCCCGGCCGAAGACGCCGACTCCCCCGCGGGAGGCCGGTCGTCCAGGTCACTGGGCGGGTTGAGGATGAAGGCGTCGGGCTCGTCTTCGATGTCGACGGTCTCTCCGGCGCCGTCGGTGACATCCTCCTCAAGGGGGGGCCGGTCGGGGTCGGCGTGTGCGGGGTCGTCGGGTCCGGGCTCCGCGACCGGGACGGCGTCGGACTCGGCCTCGGCGCCATACTGGGGGGGATCGGGGACGGGCTCGTCGCCCGGGACGGCCGGGTTCCCGCACCCGGCAAGGCAGAACAACGGCGGGGCGAGCAGGGGGGCGAGTCGGCGAAGGGGGGGCATCGGTCTCCTCCTGGGGGCGGCCGGGTCAGGGGGCTTCGGTTCGGGGTGGTGGGGAGTCGGAGGCGAGCCGGAGCAGGACCGCCTCGACGAGGTCGGCGAGCCGGCCCCCGACGGCGTGGCTGGCCTCCAGGACCTCGGCGTGGGAGAGGGGGACCGGGCTGATCCCGGCCGCCCAGTTGGAGACGACCACCAAGCCGAGCACCTCCTGGCCGCCGTGTCGGGCGACGATCGCCTCGGGGACGGTGGACATGCCGACGACGTCGGCCCCCAGCGTGCGGAGCATCCGGATCTCCGCCGGGGTCTCGTAGGTCGGCCCGGGGAGGCAGGCGTAGACGCCCTCCGGGAGGGGCAGGCCGAGTCGTGCGGCTTCCTCGACGGCGATCGACCGGAGCCGGGACGCATAGACCTCGGTCAGGTCCGGGAACCGGGGCCCGAGGCGGTCGTCATTCGCCCCCCGGAGCGGAGACCGGCCCAGGAGGTTCAGGTGGTCGGAGAGGCAGACGATCGAGCCGGGGCCGAGGTCGTCGCGGATTCCCCCGGTCGCCGCCGTGAGGACCAGCCGGGGGACGCCGAGCCGCTGCAGGACGCGGATGGGGAAGGTCACGGCGTCCAGGTCGTGCCCCTCGTAGTGGTGGAAGCGGCCCTGGAACATGGCGACCCTCGACCCGCCGATCGAGCCGATCCGCAGGCGGCCGGCATGGCCGGGGACCGTCGGCGCGGGGAAGTGGGGGATCTCCTCGTACGGGATCACCACCGGGTCGGCCAGCCGGTCGGCCAGCCCCCCCAGGCCGGAGCCGAGCACGGCCCCGACGTCGATGTGGCCCGGGGCCCGGCGGGCGACGGCCTCGGCGGCCGCCGAGGCCTTTGAATAGAGCATCGACGTCCTCACGAGAGCAGGATCCCCGTGATGCTGGCGGTCAGGAAGTTGGCGAGCGTCGCCGCGAGCAGGGCCCGAAGGCCCAGCCGGGAGAGGTCCGGCCTCCGTTCCGGGACCAGGGCGCCGATCCCGCCGACCTGGATGCCGATCGAGCTGAGGTTGGCGAACCCGCAGAGGGCGAAGGTGGCGATTGTCCCCGATCTCGGCAGCAATTGCGAGGCCGCCTCGCCGAGCTGCCCATAGGCCACCAGCTCGTTCAGGACCAGCCGGGATCCGAGCAGGCCGCCGACCTCCACGCAATCCGACCAGGGGACGCCGATCAGCCAGGCCGCCGGGGCGAGCAGGACGCCGAGGATCGCCCCCAGCGACAGGCCCTCCGTCGGCAACCGCCCGCCCGACCAATCGGCCAGGGCGTCCCCGAGGGCGAGCAGCCCGGCGTCGACCAGGGTGATCAGGGCGATGAAGGTTATCAGGATCGCGGCGATATTCAGGGCCAGTTGCAGGCCCTCCCGGGTCCCCCTCGCGGCGGCATCGATGACGTTGGCGTCCTTCGGGGAGGCGTCGGCATCGACCCGGCCGAGCGTCTCGGGCCGGTCGGTCTCGGGCACGACGATCTTGGCCAGGACGATCGAGGCCGGGGCATTCATCAGGATCGCCGTCAACAATGCCCCGGGCTCGGCCCCGGCCTCGATGTAGGCCCCGAGGACACCCCCGGACACCAACGCCATGCCCGAGACCATCACCACCATCAGTTCCGACCGCGTCAGCCCCGCCAGGAAGGGCCGGATCGTCAGCGGGGCCTCGGTCTGACCCAAAAACAGGGAGGCCGCAACGTTCAGCGACTCGGCCCCGCTGGAGCCGAGCAGCCGGGCCATCACCCGGGCGAATCCCCGGACGACCACCTGCATGACGCCGACCTGGTAGAGCACCGCGAAGAGGGCCGCCACGAAGATGACCGTCGGCAGGACCCTGAACGCGAAGACGAACCCCGCCGGGCCCCCCGGGTCGACCAGCTGCGGGCCGAACACGAATTCCGCCCCGGTGACCGCGCAGTCCAGGATCAGGACCACGAACGCCGAGGCCGCCTGCATCGCCCGCCGCCCGGCCGGGACCAGGATCAGCAGCAGCCCCAGCGCGACCTGGAGCCCGAGCCCGGGGAGGACCGTCCGGGCCGAGATCGCCCGGCGATTCTCCGAGCATGCCGCCGCGATCCCCAGGAAGACCAGGATCCCGAGAACCCCCTGGGCCTTGCCCCACCCGATGCCGGGCCCCGCCACCTCCCCGTCGGCGTCGACCGAGATTCCAGACGGGTTCGGGTCCTGCGTCCCCCCGGCCCCGGCCTCCTGGGCCGTGGCGCCGCCCGAAAGCAGCGCGACGATCAGGGGAAGCAATCGCAGCGATCGGACCATGGGCGGTCGGCTCCCTGGTGGATTCGGGATGGACGTGGCGATCCGGGGACGGGACGCGGTCGGTGCGCTTGCTGCCCCGGGGGTCATTTCGGCGTAACTATCAATCGGATAATGGTCTCGGGAAAATCAAATGGGTTCGCTCCGTCGCGCGATTGGCTTCGTTTCGTTCGAACCGCGGTCTCCCGGGTCGGCCCTTTTAGGGCGAATGTCGGGAGGCTGGGGCGAACGGCGACTGGGCCCGTCTCTGGCCTCGGGTCGAGGGGCGAACGGGGGGCGGTGCGCCGGGCGACACGGGACCGGTGCGCGCAGGTGCGGCCGGGGGATTTCGTCGTAAGTTGTGATGGGGATGGGGATTCTGGATTCGGATTTGGGTTCGCTCCGCCGGGCGATTGGCTTCGTTCCGCGCACCAGGCCGCATCGGATCGGGCGGATGCCGGCGGGACCGGCTTCGTCAAGGGGAACGAGCCGGGGGCGAGGTTCGGCGGGCGCAAATTCATCGCTTGGGTGATTCCGTGATGCCGTTGCGAGCGGGGGAGGATCGGGAGGACGACGACGATAACATCGGGGAATCGGGGCTCGGCAGTCACCCGGAATTTCGGTGATGCGGACCGGGACGCCGATCGGGGCGGGGATCGATTCCGAGGGGGGCCGCGAGGCCGGGGGGGATGCCGAGCCCGGCCGGAGTCGGAGGGGGCCTGGGATTCCCGGGTCGGCGAGGGCTCAGAGGCGCTCAACGATCAGGTCGGGAACCGTCACGGGGCCGTCGCCGACCTCGAACGCGGCGGCGACCTCGGCGAGCGCCCGGTCCAGCACGGGGCCTTCGGCGTTGGCGAGGACGGTGCACAGGGGCTCCCCCTCGGCGACCCGGTCGCCGAGCTTCTTGTGCAGGAGGATGCCGACGGCGGGGTCGATGGCGTCCTCGGCCCGGGCCCTCCCGGCGCCGAGGAGCATGGCCGCGTGGCCGATCGGCCGGGCCCAGCAGGAGGTGACGACCCCCGCGCTCGGGGAGGGCACGTCCCGGAGGACGGTCGGCACGGGGAGCCGGGTCAGGTCGTCGACCGCCCGGGGGTCTCCCCCCTGGGCCTCGACGACGCGCCGGAAGTGGTCGAGGGCGGCGCCCGTGGTGATCGATCGGAAGCACAGCTCGGTCCCGTCTTCGAGCGATTCGGCCACGCCGCCGAGCACGAGCATCTCGGCGGCGAGGGCGATGGAGAGGTCCCGGAGGTCCTCGGGGCCCTCGCCCCGGAGGACCCGGACGCATTCGGCCACCTCGACGGCGTTGCCGACGGCCTTGCCGAGCGGCTGGTCCATCCGGGTGATCAGGGCGACGACCTCCTTTCCCAGCCCCCGACCGATGCGGCAGAGCGACTCGGCTAGGGCCCGGGAGTCGTCGAGCGACTCCATGAAGGCGCCGTCGCCGGTTTTCACGTCGAGCACGAGGCCGTCGATCCCCTCGGCGAGCTTCTTGGAGAGGATCGAGGAGGTGAGCAGCGGGATGGACTCGACGGTGGCGGTCGCGTCGCGCAAGGCGTAGATCCGCTTGTCGGCCGGGGCGATCTCGGGGGTCTGGCCGATGAGGACGAGCCCGCAGTCGGCCAGGACACGCTTGTAGCCGTCGAGGTCGAGGTGGATGTCGAAGCCGGGGATCGACTCCAGCTTGTCGAGCGTCCCCCCGGTGTGGCCGAGCCCCCGGCCGGAGACCATGGGCACGGGGAGGCCGCAGGAGGCGACGATCGGGGCGAGGACGAGCGAGGTCTTGTCGCCGACGCCCCCGGTGCTGTGCTTGTCCACCTTCCGGCCGGGGATCATCGACAGGTCGACGATCGTGCCGGAGTGCATCATGGCATGGGTCAGCGCCTCGGTCTCCTCGGCGTCCATCCCCCGCCACATCACGGCCATGAGCAGGGCGGCCCACTGGTAGTCGGGGACGGAGCCGGAGCAGAGGCCGTCGACCAGCCACCGGATCTCGGTCGGTTCCAGGGTGCCGCCCTGTCGCTTGCGGCGGATGAGGTCGACGGCGCGGGGGGTCATGGGTCGTCGGCTCCGGGGGCGGACGGCGGTCGATCGGGGGTGACACTGACACGATCTCGCGCGGCGATGCCCGTTGGCAACATCCCTGCGGTCGGCCCGGGGGATCGGGGGGAGAGGCGGTCGCGGGCCCCTGGCCGGTTCGGGTACCATGCCGTCCGAACCGATCCGAGCCGACAACCCCGGCCATCCGAACGATTGACGCCCTGCCCCCAAGGATCACCCCGACATGCGCCCCGGCCTCATCCCGCTCGTCCTCTGCGTGCTCCTCGGGTTCGTCGGCCGGGCCGAGTCCCGGGGGTCGATCGTGCTGTACGACGCCTCGACGGGGGACCGGCCGGGGGACCAGCCCTGGCTGCTCTATGCGGACAATTCCTTCCTGCCCGGGACGAGCATCAGCCAGGAGGCGGTCCCCGGCGAGGGGACCCGGCTGGTGAGCAACATGGCCGCCGCCGGCGGGTACTCCAACGTCAACCCGATCACCTCGGCCCCCAGGAATCCGGACTTCCCGGCGCTCGATCGCTCGACCGGGTTCGAGGTCGGGTTCGACCTCCTGGTGACCTCGGAATCGCACACCCGATCGGACCGGGCCGGCTTCAGCCTGATCGCGCTGGCCGGGGACGGACTGGGGATCGAACTGGGCTTCTGGGAGGGGGAGATTTGGGCGCAGGAGACCGGGTTCACCCGGGGCGAAGGGGTCGCGTTCGACGCGACGGCGGGGATGGCGTCGTATGCCCTCCGGGTCTTCGGGGACTCCTACGCGCTGTCGGCGTCCGGGACGGAGATCCTCTCGGGATCGCTCCGGGACTACTCCGGGGCCGGTTTCCCCCCGTACACGCTGGGGAGCTTCCTGTTCTTCGGCGACAACACGACGAGCGCGGCGGCCGACGTGACCCTGGGGACGATCCGCCTGGCGGTCGTCCCCGAGCCGGGGAGCCTGGCGTTGTGTTCGATGGCGATCTCGGCGGGGCTGCTGATCGCCCGATCGGCCTCGAGGAGGGGCGCCCGACGGGCCAGTCCCTGATCCGGTGGAGGGCTGGGGGGGGCTCAGCCGGTGGCGAACTGGCGGTCGCCGGCGTCGCCGAGGCCGGGGTAGATGAAGCCGATGTCGGTGAGCCGGTCGTCGACGGCCCCGGCGTGGATCGGCACGTCGGGCATGGCCTCGGAGAGCCGGGCGATCCCCTCGGGGGCGGCGATCAGGCAGAGGAACTTGATCGAGCGGATGCCGGAGTCCCGGAGGATCTCGCAGGCCCGGACGGCCGAACCGCCGGTGGCGAGCATCGGGTCGACGACCATCGCGACGCGGGCCCGGCAATGGGCGGGGAGCTTGTTGTAATACTCCGTCGGCTTCAGCGTGGCCTCGTCCCGGAACAGGCCGATGTGCCAGACCTGGGCCTCGGGGATGAGGTCGAGCAGGCCGTCGGCCATGCCGAGCCCGGCCCGGAGGATGGGGACGATCGCCACCGGGCCGTCGAGTTCGAGGCCGGGGGCGTCTCCCAGCGGGGTCCGGACGGTCGTCGGGCGGATCGGCAGGTCGACCGTCGCCTCGGCGCCGAGTAGCAGGGCCAGGGTGCGGACGAGCTGCCGGAAGGCCGGGGGCGGGGTGTCGGCCGCCCGCAAGGCGGCGACCTTCTGCTTGACCAGCGGGTGATTGGACTCGAAGACCAGCGACACGACGCGTCCCCCTTCCCTCGATCGATCCGGTCCGTCCGCCTGGCCGGGTGGACAGGTTCGGCACCACTGTTACAATGTGGGGGACCCGAAGGCAACGGGCGACTCGGGATCCCGGCGGGCCCGCCGCGCCGCGAGGGACGCGGCGTCAGGGAGGATGCGGAGGTCGTCCATGGCGCTGGGGTTCACCGTCCTGGCCAGCGGCTCGAAGGGGAATGCGTCGCTGGTCCGCGTGGACGGGGCGGGCATCCTGATCGACTCGGGCCTGGGACCCCGATCGCTGTCCCGACGGCTGGAAGCGGTCGGGGCCGAGTGCGGGTCGCTGCGGGCGGTCATCCTCACCCACACCCACGGCGACCACGCGAACGACCTGACCCTGCGCTGGATGGCCCGCCACGGCATCCCGCTGCACTGCCACCCCGGGCATCTCGACGAGGCCGGGCATCGGCCCGGCTTCCGGGAGTTGGCCGGGGCCGGGCTGATCCGGACGTTCGACGACCGGCCCTTCCTGGTCGCCCCGGGGCTCTGGGCCGAGCCGTTCGAGCTGACGCACAGCGGCCCGACCTTCGGCTTCCGCCTCGAAGGGCGGGAGGGCCGCAAGGGCCGGCCGTCGAGGATCGGCTATTTGACCGACACCGGGTGCTGGTGCGACCGCGTGGCCGACGCGCTGGCCGACGTCGACCTGCTCGGGGTCGAGTTCAACCACGACGAGCAGATGCAGCGGTGCTCGGGGCGGTCCCCGGCCCTGATCTGGAGGAACCTCGGCGACCGGGGGCACCTGTCCAACGCCCAGGGGGCGGGGCTGCTCTCGGCGGTCCTCGACCGATCGGCCCCGGGGACGCTCCGTCACGTCGTCCTGCTGCACCTGAGCGATGACTGCAACCGGCCGGCCCTGGCGGTCGAGGTCGCCCGGGACGCCCTGATGCGCTCGGACCGCCGGGCGACCGTGCTCGCGGCGAGCCAGGCGGTGCCGCTCGACCCGCTCCTGGTCCGCCCCGCCCGGAGGCCGAGGGCGGCGGTGCCGGTCGGCTTCCCCTGGGAATCGTGACCGCCCCTTCCACCACCGGGACCGAACCGAGACCGTGGCCGACTACTTCGCCAGCGACATCCACCTGAAGCTCGAAGACCGGGAACGATCCGGGCGCTTCGCCTCCTTCGTCGAGTCGCTGGAGCCGGACGACGCGCTGACGATCGTGGGGGACCTCTGCGACTTCTGGTTCGCCAGCAGGGAGCGGGGGCAGGACCCGATGCGTTGCCGGGGATTGCGGGCACTGGCCGAATTCCGGGGGCGGGGGGGCCGGCTGGCGATCCTGACGGGGAACCACGACGCCTGGCTCGGGCCGTTGTACTGCAGGGTGCTGGGGGCGGAGATGGTCGAGGAGCCGCTGGAGGCGTCGAGCCACGGCGTCCGCCTCTCGGCGATGCACGGCCACCGGCTCGGGGCGAGGAAGCCGTGGAAGGCGGCGATGGAGGGGAGGCCCTTCCTGCTCGGCTTCGGGGCGATGCCCGGGCCGCTGGCCCGGTCGCTGGCCGACCGGCTGATCCTGTCGAATCACCGATCGCTGGCCGAGACGCACCGGAGGCACCTCGTCACCTACCGGGACCATGCCCGTAAGGTCATCGAGTCCGGTCGGGCGAACTTGGTGCTCCTCGGCCACGTCCATGACGTGTTCGACGAGCCGGTCGGCGACGGCCGGATGATCGTCCTGGGAGATTGGATCGGCGGGACGAGCTATGTTCGAGTTGATGAACGTGGGGTGAGTTTCGTCGCCGATCGGCCCCTGGCTTCGACGATGTCGGTGCCATCGGCGTAGAATGGCGCGGCCCGGCCGGGCCGACGCCGCTCCTCCCCCGGTCTCGACCCCTACACCGGCACGGCAACACCCGACCCACCGGAGTCGACGCGCCGGCCTCCCGGCCGGCTCCCCCGCGATCGACTCTCGCCTTCCCACCCCTCGGAGCATCATGGCACGGATCGACCACCATATTCACACCACCAGGCACTCGCCCGACAGCTTCATCGACCCCGAAGACCTGATCGATCGGGCGAGGGAGGCGGGGCTCGACGGCGTGGTGATCACCGAGCACGACGCCCTCTGGGACCCCGACGAGCTGGCCGACCTGGCCTCCCGGGCCGAGGGGCTGACGGTCCTCTCCGGCGTCGAGGTCTCGGCCCGGGAGGGGCACTTCCTCGTCTACGGCCTGACCGACCTGGACGACTGCCGCCCGGGGGTGCGTTTGAAGGCCCTCCTGGAAGTCGTCGAGGCCCAGGGGGCGGCGATCGTCGCGGCCCACCCGTACCGCTGGGGCCAGGACTTCGACGCGATCGTCGAGACGCACGGCGCCGTCTTCGACGCCCTGGAGGTCGTCAGCAACAACGTCACGCCCGAGATGCGTGCCCAGACCGAGGCGATGCTGCGTCGTTGCCCCGGGATGGGGTCGACCGGGTCGAGCGACGCCCACGACCCGATGACCATCGGCTGCTATTTCACCGAGTTCTCGGGGCCGATCCGGACGATGGCCGAGTTCGTCAGGGCGTTGAAGTCGCGCTCGGGAAAGCCCCGGCACCGGCCCGGGGCGGTCCTGATCGGCGGACCAATCGCCTGATCCGCTCCCCGCCGAAGCGGGGCTCCGGATGTCTCATCCGGGACCGATCCTGGCGTGCCCGGGCCCAGGAGGCCCAGGCGGGCCGGGAGAGCCGGGGCAAGGCCCCCTCGAATCGCTGCAGTTCCTCCCGGGTCGGGGCCTTGAACAGGGCCCTCGACCCGAGGCGGCGGACCTCCCGGTAGGCCTCGACGAAGGGCGGGCGGTCGAAGGGCTGGGGCAGGGCGTCGAGCTGGCGGATCGAGGCGAGCAGGGCCAGCCTCAGGGCGGGGATCACCTTCGGATCCTCGGGGATCTCCAGGATGGGCAACCCGAGGAGGTTCGGCGGCCTCGGGGCGATCCGCAGGGCGGGGGAGATGCCGCGGGCCGCGAGCTGGCGATAGAAGAAGCTGACCTGGGAGAGGCGCTGGACGACCGCCCCCCAGCGACCCTCACGGGTCGCCGCGTCGAGTTCGGCCCGGGCCTGGCCCGCCTGCATCCAGGCCGAACCGACCAGCACCCCCAGGGCGATCACTCCCGCCAGCTTCGCCCGCCTCGAGTTCGCCCGGCGGAGCAATCGGCGGTCGAGCAGGCCCAACAGCCCGCCGACCACGGCACCGCATGCGTGGCCGAGGTTGTCGATGTTCGGCACCACCGCGCCGAGCACGCCGTTGGCGACCAGGATGCCGAGCATCCAGTACGGCGCCCGTTTCGGGAACTCCGCCGGATTCCGCCAGCCGACGACCGCCACCAGGCCGATCAGGCCGAGCACCACCGTCGAGCCCCCGCCGCTGTGGACGATCATCCCCGGGGCGCCGTCGATCCAGGGCCGGAGCAGGTTCGAGGCGAAATTCGCGCCCGCGCCGAGCACGGCATAGAGCGTCAGGAACTGCCAGGGGCCGTACCACGACTCGACGACCCGCCCGAGCTGGACGAAGGCGACCAGGTTGAGGGCCAGGTGCAGGACGTTGAAGTGCACGAAGGTCGCGGTGACGGCCCGCCAGGACTGGCCACCGTAGAGGGCGATCGGGGTCACGTCGCCGAAGACCCCGCTGATGTCCGTGACGATGAAGCCGCCGTAGAGGGCTCCCCAGACGTTGATCGGCCCGGCCCGGGCCCGGGTGATCGCCAGCAGGACGAAGAGGGCCACCCAGGAGAGGGCCAGGAGGGAGGTCACCGGGGCCCGGAGGAGGGCGGGGCCCTTCGGCTCGTCATCGTCCTCGAGGTCCATCAGGACGCCTCCGGGGTCGAGCACGCCCGGATCCGGGAGAGGCGATCGGCCAGGGTCGGCTCGTCGAGCGTCGGCACGAGGCCGGCGGTCGAGAGCGACCGCTCCAGCGGCACCCAGCTCTTGCAACCGGCCTGTCCCGCGGTCACCTCGATCCGGGGGGGCGGGTCGGCCCGGAGGACCCGGACCCCCAGCACCCAGAGCCCCGGCCTCTTGTAGTGGAACCGCTTGAGCACCGTCTCGTCGGTCCAGACGTGGAGGTCGGCCAGGGGCCCGAGCGCGTCGGGGCGGTCGACCCAGGCGATGCACTCGACGAGGGCCAGCGCGGGCAGGTCGATTGAACCCGGGGGAGGGGGGGGGAGGTCGGCCGGGATCTGCTCGTCCCGGAGCCCCTGCTGGGCCTCGTGGAGGTGCGTGGGGAAGAGCCAGAAGCAGGAGTGCTCGGGGCGGAAGCCGCCGGGGCCCTCGTCGATGCCCCCCTTCCGGAGGATCAGCGACTGGCGGCCGTCGGCCAGGGCGGCACAGACGCCGAGCCACTCCTTGAAGGCGACGGCACAGGAGGGGGGGATCGGCTCGGGGGTCACGGCCATTCGTCCTTGGTCTCTCGTTCCATCAGGTCGGAGACGGCCTCCAGGGGAGGCTGCCCGTCGAAGAGGATGCGGCGGAGGGCGGAGGTGATCGGCATCTCGATGCCGAGATCCCGGGCCATCGCCTCGACGCTCCGGCAGGTCGGGACCCCCTCGGCGACCTTGGGGGTCGAGGCCTCGATCTCGGCGAGCGTCTCCCCCCGGCCGATCCGCTCCCCCAACGCCCGATTGCGGCCGAAGGGGCTGAAGCAGGTGGTGATCAGGTCGCCGACCCCGGCCATGCCGAGGAAGGTGGCCGGCCGGGCCCCGAGGCTCGTACCGAATCGGCTCATCTCGGCCAGACCCCGGGTGACCAGCCCGGCCTTGGCATTATCGCCGAATCCGAGGCCGTCGCAAACGCCCGCCGCCACCCCGATGACGTTCTTGAGGGCCCCCCCCAGCTCGACGCCGATCGCGTCCGGATTACTGTAGACGCGGAAGCGGTCGGTGTTCAGGGCGTCCCGGACGAGGAGGTTGAGGCCCGCGTCCTCCCCCGCGACGACGACGGAGGTCGGCAGGCCCCGCGCGATCTCCTCGGCATGACTGGGGCCGCTGAGGATGGCGACCGGTCGCGGCCCCAGCTCGTCGCGGATAATCCGGCTGGGCCGGGCGAAGGTCTCCCGCTCGATCCCCTTGACCACGCTGACGGCCGGGGTGCCGGGCGGCACCTCAGGGGCGATGGCGCGGAGCGTGGCGCGGAGGTGGGCCGAGGGGACGGCGACGAGGATCAGCCCCGCCCCCCGGGTGGCATGCCCCGCGTCGCTGGTGAGGTCGATCGGCTCGGGCAGGGGGATCCCGGCGAGGTACCTCGCGTTCTCCCGAGTCCGGCGGACCTCGTCGACGAACCCCGGGCTCCTGGCCCAGAGCCGGACGCCGAGGCCCGATCGGGCGAGCAGGACCGCCATCGCGGTCCCCATGCCCCCGGCACCAAGGATGGCGATCTGGTCGAGCGTCATCTCCCCCTCCCCGAGCCCCGGCCGAGCGGAACCTCCCCGGGGGGAGCGTCCGGCGGCCCCAGTACGCGGCCCCAGTATAATGTCGGGCGCCCCGACGGGGCGAATCCCCGCAGTCGAGCGAGCCCACGGATGCAGGTCGAACCCACCACCGTCCGGTCGATCCTCACCCGGACCTCCGGGTACCTGGACGGCATCGCCTCGCACTCGCTCCAGCCGTACCGGGGATGTCCGTTCGGGGCGTCCCTCTGCGGCGTCGGCTGCTATGTGCAGCACGCGCGCCACCTAACCCGGGGCCGGACTTGGGGCTCGTTCCTGGAGGCCCGGACCAACGCCGCCGACGCGTATCTCGCACAGGTCGATCGGGAACGGCGTTGGGCGCGGCGGTCGCGGGGCCGGTTCGGCGTCTTCTTCTCAAGTGCGACGGAGCCCTTCCCACCCCAGGAGGCGCGCTGGGGGATCTCCCGGGCGGTCCTCTCGGCGATGCGGGCGGAACCCCCGGATCTCCTGATCGTGCAGACGCACTCGCACCGGGTCTCGGAATTCGGCCCGCTGCTGATCGAGCTCTCGGGCCGATGCGCGTTGCGGGTGCACCTCTCGATCGAGACGGACCGGGATCGCTTACCCGGCCTCCCGGGGCATGCCAGCCCGGTCGACCGGCGGTTCGAGGCGTCGAGGTCGTTGCGGGACCTCGGCGTGTTCGTGGTGATCACGGTGGCACCGCTCCTGCCGATCGCCGACCCGGATCGCTTCTTCGCCCGGGTCGCCGGGGCGGCCGACGCCGTCGTCCTGGACCACTACATCGGCGGTGACGGCTCGGCGACGGGCAGCCGGACCCTCCGGACCGGCCTGCCCGGGGCGATGGCTGCCGTCGAGCCGGGTTCGGTGGGGCTGGGCTACCGGGACCGGATGGCCGAGGTCGCCGAGCGGCACCTGCCGGGCCGGGTGGGGGTCGGCAGGGACGGCTTCGGGGGGCGTCATCTCGGCGGGGGGGCGATGGTCCCGATCGGGGCGGCCGACAACACCGATGGCGACGTGTCGCCTCCTCGGCTATGATTCCGATGGGACATGCGGTGGCATGCGGATCCCGCCTCCCGGAATCTTTCCGGAATCGGCGCGAACCTCCGGGCGGGCAGGCCTGTCTAGGGTCGCGTGCGGTGGCCGGGATTCGCACTCCGCGATCACCGCGCGTCCCTGCTGGAACCATCGGGACCGGACGCCCTTGCGGCGACCCGCCCCGGACTCCGAACGGATCCGATTCCCCCAACGACCGAAGCAGTCCGAGGAACCTTCCCCCCTGCGACGGCCGGGACCCCGAGACCGGGGCCGGTCCTCCGACGGCGGCCGACGTGCCGCCGATCTGAATGTCGCCTCACCACCTTCCCGCCTCGTCGAGGCGGTTGTGAGGGCCCCTGCGATGTTGACCAATCTCACCAGCCTGACCCGCTCGGCCTCGCTGACCCTGCTGACCAACGGCACGCGGTCGCTCGCCCCGGTGGTGGATGTCAACATGCTGCAGGTTCGCGCCACGCGCAGCCGCCATGTCTCCATCCTCCATCTCGGGCCCCATCTGTCCGCCGGGATTTCCCCCGCGCCGATCGATCCCGAACGCATTCGGATCGATCGGCCCGACGCAATCCCGGGTTCGCCGCTCGGTTCGGGCGACTGGCCGTCCTTTGGTCCGTCGCAACGGCCGAGTTCGTGGTCTCCCCTCGGCATGTCGCCCTGGGTCGTCAGGCAAGGCGTACGACGCGACGTTTATGGATGTCGAGTCGTCCCCGTCGGCGTCGTCGCAGGTGTCCCTGCGCCTCCCCGACTCGCCGCCGCGACTCCCAAGGCGGCCACCGCCGCGAAAGACCACGCCCCCGCCCCGGTGAAGGCCGCCTCGAAACGGCCCTTCGCCACGGGGGGGTGAACGCCGACCCCCAGCTCACTTATTGACGGATCCGTCGCGTCCCGAATCGCCGTCGGGCCGGATGGCCCCCCTCGTTCGCCGGGAGGGGCCTGACCCGGTCCCTGGGAGTTTCGAGACGCCGACGCCCCGAGAGCCGAGCGGGTGGTCGGCCCGCGCGAGGGTTCGTGTCGCCTCGTCTCGATCGCGAGCATCCGCGATCGGGGCGGCCCAGGACGAGCGAGCCGCGTGCCCGAGCCGTCAACCGTCGGGTCCGGATCAGACCGGGACCCGGCCCGCGTCGCCGCCCGGGAGGGTCGCGCCGTCGCGTCCTGTGGCCTCGCGCCCCGCGGCGTACGCGCTCTCTTCCCGCCTGTCGACGACGCCGAGGCCGACCGGCATCGAACCGGACCCGTGGACCACCGACGCCGCCCGTTCGCCCTCGCGCCCAGCCGATCACACGAGGCCGGGGCGGACGGGTGTGGACCCCTGAGGATGGGGACGCACGATCGTGATCGCCACTGTTTCGGAGGAGCAGATCTGCTCCAGCCGCTGGTCGAGCACCGCGGCCCTGGTCGCCCGCGCCCGGGAGGGGGACCGCGACGCGTTCGGGATGCTGGTCGAGCAGTTCCAGCGTACCGTCTACGCCGTGGCCCTGTCTCGCCTGGGGAACCCGAGCGAGGCGATGGAGCTGACCCAGGAGGTGTTCCTCCACGTCATGGGCCGCCTCGACCAGCTCCGCGAGCCCGAGCGGTTCGCCGGCTGGCTGCGGCAGGTGACCGTGCGGATGGCGATCAATCGCGCCACCCGCCGGGTCCCGCCGTCGAGCATCGAGGACGAGGTGCTCGACGGGGCCGCCGCCCATCGGGACGAGCCGATCGACGAGCTCATCGCCCGGGAGCGCGCCCGACGGCTCTGGGACGCGATGAACGCCCTCAAGCCCCTGGACCGCGAGGCCCTCGTGGCCTTCTACATCCGGGGGCAGTCGCTGATCGAGATCGCCGAGGAATTGGAGGTCCCGATCGGCACCGTCAAGCGTCGGCTCCACACCGCCCGCAAGCGGCTGAAGGCCCAGCTCCGGGCCGACTCCGCCGACCCGGAGGAGTGGACCGACGCCCCGGATGTCGACGAGGCGGAGGAGGATGCCCTCCTGATCGCCTGCTGAGTTCGAATCGGAGCCCCGATCCGTCCGAGTGACGGATCGGGGACTCCTCGAAGGTCGCCCGGTGTCGCCTGACCGGCCGAGGATCTAGGCCGGGGCTGGAGCCTCCAGTCGGTCAATCGTCGACCTCGACCATCAAGAGGCCATCGAAGGTGAACGGGCAAGACGGGGGGAACGATTCTCGCGACAGGCCGGTCTCCGCGGCGGCCCGGTCGATCGCCTCTGGATAGATCGTCTCGACGACGGCAATCCCGTGATTCTTGAGTACCCCGCGCCCGGCATGGCGATTCAACTCCTGCCGTTGCTCGACGATCGTCGCCTTCCAACTTCGAGAACGTTGGTCGGGCTGATGCTCCCACTTCAGAAGGTGGGACATGAGGACCACGAGCCTGCTTTCGACCTCTCGGCGGTCTCGCCAGGCCATGTCCGCAAGGTACTCCGACAGGCTGGGCAGGTCGAACTCCTCGACGCGGCCCTGGCGGGCGAGGCTGGACATGATCTCAAGCCAGGCCGTTTCGTCATCCCGATACAACGAGGCCAGATCCTCGATCGGGCGGGGAGGGGGGCCGGGCTGGTATTGATCGGTCCTGATTCTCATGCTGGTCCTCGGTCGCGGAGGGGCCGGGTCACTCGTCGTTGAACTCGCCGAGCATGTCGTTGATCTCCTCGTCCAGCTCGTCGACGTGGAAACGCTCCTCGGCGCCGCGCTCGGTGATGTCCGGCATGTCGTCGTCGTCGTCCCGACGCGGCTTGGAGGGGTCGGTCTGGGTCCGGGCCCGGAGGTACAACTTGATGGGGATGTCCCGGAATGGGAGTTCTTCCCGGAAGACATTGAGGAGATAGCGCTGGTAGGTCGGGTCGAAGATGCCGGGGCGGTTGACGAAGAGGACGATCGTCGGCGGGGCGACGCCGACCTGGGTGGCGTAGTAAATCTTGGGGACGCGATTCTCCCGGACCGGGGGGGAATTGCGGGAGACGGCCTCGCGGAGGACCCGGTTGAGCGTGGCGGTGCCGATCCGGCGATTGGCCCGCTTGTACATGGCCTGGGCGTGGTTGATCAGCGACTTGACGTTCTTGCCGGTCTTGGCCGTGATGAAGGCGATCGGCGCGTAGGCCATCCCCTTGAAGGCGTGCTGCATCAGGGTGGCATACCGGCCGGTCTCGCCGCGGGCGGGGCCGGAGAGGTCGGTGAGGATCAGGTCCCACTTGTTGACGACGAAGATGCAGGGCTTGTACTGCTTGGAGATGTAATCGGCGAGCTGCTTGTCCAGCCGGGTGATGCCCTGGGTGGGGTCGATGAACAGGAGGACGAGGTCGGAGCGTCGGATCGAGCGCTCGGCCCGGTGGAGGGAATAGAAGTCGAGGTCGTCGCGGATCTTGGCCTTCCGTCGGACCCCGGCGGTGTCGATGGCGACGAACGGCAGGCCGTCCAGCTCGAAGCGGACGTCGACCGAGTCCCGGGTTGTGCCCGCGACCTCGGAGACGATCATCCGCTCGGCGTGGGCGAGCATGTTGATGAAGGTCGATTTGCCGGTGTTCGGGCGGCCGACGACGGCGATCTTCATCGCCTCCTGCTCGACCTTCGAGCCGTCGTCCTCCGGGGGCAGCTCGTCCCGGATCAGGGCGAACAGCTCGGGCTTGCCGCGATTCTGGTGGGTGGAGATCGGCAGGCGCTTGCCCCGGCCGAGCTTGTAGAATTCCTGCCCTTGGTCGTCGAATTTCGGGTCGTCCGCCTTGTTCATGGCGAGGATGACCGGGGCCTGGACGTACCGGAGGCGGCGGGCGACCTCCTCGTCCAGGGGCATGAGCCCCTCCCGGACGTCGACGACGAAGATGACCACGTCGGCCTCGCCCAGCGCGGTCTCGATCTGGCGCTCGACGTGCTCGCTCAGGTCGTCGCGGTCGACGATCCCGACGCCCCCGGTGTCGATCAGCTCGACGAACCGGGTGTCCTTTCCGTCGGGGATCTCGGCGAGGATGGTGACGCGGTCCCTGGTCACGCCGGCGACGTCGTCGACGATGGCGATCCGGCGGCCGGTGATCCAGTTCAACAGCGACGACTTGCCGACGTTCGGTCGGCCGACGATCACGACTCGGGGAAGGGGCATGGCGATGGCGTCCCCCGAGGCCGGGCGGCCGATCCGGTCTGGGTCGGCGGGGGGCCCCGGCCTCGGGGCGATCCTCTAGAATGGGGGTCGCGGGGGATCGATCCTTCGGCGAGTCGGCGGTCGGGGGGCTGGCCCCGCCGGGATCACGCCCTATTTTAGTCTCGGGGGCCCGGATCGGACAACGAGCGGGGCGCGGAAGCCGATGGCGAGCGATTCGGGGACGACGGTCGGGAGGGTCGGCACCTCGGGGTCGGGATTCACCCTGCTCGACGGCATCGCGCTGGTGGCCGGGGCGGCCATCGCGTCGGTCCACCTGCGTCAGGCCACCCCCGGGGGCGGGCTCAATCCCGCCGGATGGGTGCTGATCTGGCTCACCTTCTGCGGGGTGGCCCTGACGGCCTCCGGGCCGTTCCTCACGCTGATCCGCCGGTTCTCGGGCCGACCGAGGACGCCGGCCCGGCTCGGCGATCACCTCTGGGCGATGCTCGGGGCCCCCTGGGTGGTGTCGGCCCTGTCGAGGATCGTGGGGGAATCGGGCCGTCGGGGCGGGGGGCTGCCCGATCAGCTCTACGAACTCGCGTTGGTCGCCGGGCTGGGGGCGGCGAGCCTGGTCACCCTGGCGGTCATCTGGTCCCGCTGGGTGATGGTGCCGCCGGGGGCGGATCCGGAGACGGAGCCAAGCGGCTGGACGCATCGGGTCGGCCTGGGACTGGCGGTCGCCTGGCCGATGCAATGCGGTCTGGGGATGATCGTGCTGGGCTCACCGGGTTGATCGAACCGAGGGCCGCGACCCTCCCGCACCGAATCCGAAGGGAGTCTCCCGGTGGCCGAAGACCGGACGCATCCCCCGAGGCCGACCGGGCCCCGGCTGATCGACCTGATCGGCTTGGTGGTCGGCTTCGGGACCTCGGCGCTGCTGCTGCGATCGCTCTGGCCGTCGAGCCGTTCGATGGCGCCCGGCGTGGCGGTCGTCGCCGGAATCCTGCACCTCTGGCTCGGGCTGGCGATGGCCGGCCCGGTCCTGCTGCTGATCGATCGCCGGGGCCTCAACGATGCGACCCGGCAGCTGAGCTGGGCCCAGGTCGCCTGGCTGCTGATCGGCTCCTACTGGCTGGCGATGACCGCCCTGGTGGTGCCGACCCGGATGGCGGTCCACCCGCTGCTCGGGGTCGTGCCCGTGGTCGCGGCCCTGGTGCTCCGGCGGATCGGCCCGAGGTCCCCCGAGGCCGGGCTGAGGGCCCGATCGTGGACCGACCGGGTGGCCATCGGCCTGATGATGACCTGGCCGATCGCCTGGGGGGCGATGATCCTGCTCGTCAAGACGCTGTTCTGATCGGCGAAGCCCGGTCGGTCGGGATCGGGCTGTGGCACGTCGTTGACCTTGAAGGATCGCGTGCCGGAGGGTACATTACTCGTTTCATCGCTTGCCCGAGCAGAGGGCCTGGATCGCCTCACTGGTACCGACGTCACAGGACGCAACCTCAATGCCTCGCAAACGGTTCGGACGAAGCCGCAAGAATCGCTGCCGCTTCTGCACGCCCGAGGGATGCCCGCGGCCGGCTTATGTCGACTACAAGGACCTCGGCCTCCTGAAGAAGATGCTGACCAATCAGAGCAAGATGTTCTCCCGCAAGCGGAGCGGCAATTGCGCCGCCTTCCAGCGCGCCACCGCCGAGGCGATCAAGCGGGCCCGATACATGGCCTTGCTGCCCTACGTCGGCGAGTGATCCGCACGACGAAGGCTCGACGAACACACCGAAGACGACGCCCCCGGGTCGGCCCGAGGGCGTCGCTTCATTTGTCCCCGATGCCGTGAGCGATCACCGCTCGGCAACCCCCTCGGTGCCGAGGGGAGGGGCGAGGAATTCCTGGAGTTCCTGGTCGAGTTGCTCGTAGCTCATCCCGACCCGTGAGGCGAGCGAAAGGGACGACCCGGCCCGGAGCCGGCCTCGGTAGGCATCGGCGGCGTAGTCGAGGAAGCCGTCCCGGTACGCGCGGCGGTCGCCGTCCATCAGCAGGACAGTCAGGGCGATGGATTCGGCGTAGTTCAGGTGCGGATCGCCTCGGAGTGCGTCGTTGAACTCCTCACGGTCGAAGGTCACGAACCGGGCGATGGGGATGAGGGAATCTTCCTCGACCATTCGCCGTCTCGCCTCCGCGATCCGGGGGCCGACCCGGCCGCCATACCGGATCGAGCCGTCGGGCTGGAATGAGACCGTCTCGAAGTAGGTCCCCAGCCCCTCGAAGACCCAGAAATTCCCGGCGTTTCGCTGATAGCCCGAGGGGCCGGCCAGCTCGAAGAGGAGTTGGTGGGAGACCTCGTGATAGAGGGTCGCCTCGACCGTCAACTCACCCCCTTCGTCCTTGAAGAAGTAGCTGGTCTTGCGGTCGTCCAGGTAGACGCCGAGCGTGTCCTTGATCTTCGGGTTCCGGGTCAGCCGGGTGAGGTAGTCGACGTACTGCGGCTTCGAGCCGAAGTAGTAGACCAGGTGCTGGCGGGCCGCCTTCGCTGGGGCGGTGGCGTCGGGATCTCGCACGAGCCGGGCGAACTGGAGCCGCTCGGGTCCGATCACGTCGGCGGTGATCGAGGTGAAGAGGTCGAAGAACGATTCCAGCTTGCGGGCGAACTCGATCCCCTCGTCGAGCGGGACGCTGGCCTGGATCTTGAAATGGGGCGTCGTGATCTGCCAGCCGGAGGCGATGTCTCCTTGCCGGAGCCGGTCGGCATCGGCGGCGGGGATCCAACGGGACGGCGCCCGGCCCGCCAGGGAGGGGGCCGGCAACAGGCCGCGTTCGAGTTCGGGGAGGTACTCGGAGGGGATCCAGCCGTAAGTCGGGTGGAAGATGTCGCCGTTCTCCAGCCGGTTGACCGCATGGGGCGTGGCCCAGCCCCCCTCGTGGGGGACGTAGCCGAGCACCCTCCGGGCCTCAGGTTCGTCGGGGAGACGTCTGAGGACCTCCCGGAAGCAGGCGTCGGCCAGGGCGAGGCGATCGGCTTCGCCGGACCGTCGGGCGAGGTCGGCGTACGCCCGGGCGGCCTCCTCACGGGCCGAGGTCGCCTCCGGGGGCACCGGGGCGTTGCCGTCGACCTCGGGAGGCGGGACGATCTCGGGGAGTGGTTCGAACCGTCGGGGTCCTTCGGGGGGGGGAGTCGGCTCGACCAGGGAACGGACGACGACAGCCCGATCCGCCTGACCGGTCGATTCCAGATCCTCCGCAATCCGGTTCAAGGTCGAGGACTCGGACTCGCGGATCGCCCGACGCTCCTGGAGCAACCGACTCCGATCGGCGGGATCCCGGGGTGATCCCCCCGCCGTCTCGGGCGAAGGCGGGGCGATCGTCGCCAGGACCGCAAGCAGGAACGACCCGAGCCCGAGCCCGATTCCGGCTGGACCGTCCCGGCCGATCGTCGCACAATGCCGACCGAAGCGAACTCGACGTACCCGTCGGAGGGGGGGCCGTGTCATGACGATTCGATCCGTCGGGCCTTGCGTGATCTGCGTGCTCGCGGGCCTCGGCCTGGGGAGGCTGACCGCGCCGTATTCTACCCCGCAGGCGAGGGCCGGTCAGGGCGATCGATCGGGGGAATCGGTCCTGGCGACCGGCACGGTGTCGGTCGAGGTCGACCGGATGACGAAGCAGCCCACCACGACGGACGCCCTCTACTACCTCGATTATTCGGCGGGTCGGTTGCTGGCGACGGTCCCGAACTACCGCCAGACGGTCGAGGGGACTCGGGTGCTGGGGGCCTTCGCGTCCCGAGACCTGGTCGCCGACTTCCGGCCTCCCCGGGGGACGACCCCGAGGTTCCTGATGACCGTCGGGCAGCTCGGGTTGAGCGCCGCTGGGGGCTGGTCGCCGCTCTATGTGGTGGAGGCGACGACCCGACAGGTGGCGACCTATCGAGTCAGCCCCGGCCCGATGCGGGCGGGGGGTGAGCAGCAGCCGACGTTCGAGCTGGTCGAGCTGAAGCCGCTCCCCTGAACGCGCCGCCTCGGCTTGCGGCCGGTCCGGGAGGCCGGGAGAATGTGGTAGGAATGATCCCCCTCCCGGGTCCGTGACCTTCGGCAGAGACGATCCCGGCACCGGCCCCGAACCGGGGACCGATGGCCCGCACCCGCCGGGCCGGGCCCCCCCGACGATCGAGCACCGACGATGAGCGCGAGCGAGACGACCGGCGAGGATGCCCCGACCATTCCCCCCGGACCCGGGACGGGGGGGCGTCCCTGGCGCAGGCTCGGCCTGGCCGCCGTCGGGTCCCTCGCGGTGGTCGCCCTCGCGATCCTGGCCTGGCCCGGCCCGGACCCGGAACAGGTCTGGCGGGAGGCCCAGGCCGCGTTGAAGCGGGGCGACTTCGATGCGGCCGAGCGGGCGTCGGACCGGCTCGCTTCCCTCCGAGCGCCGACCGCCACCGACCTGATGCTCCGGGCCCAGGTCGCCATCGCCCGGGAGCGGGTCGATGAGGCGCTCGAGATCCTCCGGGAGTTCCCCGAGGACGACCCGATGGCCGCCCAGGCGAAGATGCTGGCCGGTCAGCTCGAGTTGCGGAGGGACCGACTCCGGGCGGCCGAGGAACGATTCCGGGAGGCCCTGGAACTGGATCCGGGGCTCTCGCAAGTGCGTCGAGAGCTGATCTTCATCTACGGGTACCAGTCCAAGAGCGACGCCATCGAGGAGCAGTTCCGCGGGCTGGCGGACTCGGGGCCCGTCAGCGCCAAGGACGCGTTCCTCTGGTCGCTGATCCGAGGGGTGCAGTGGACCCCGGAGGAGATCGTGGAGCGGCTCTCGTCGGCGGTCGAGCGGGACCCCGGTGATCGGACGTCTCGGATCGCGCTGGCAGACGCGCTCATGGAACTGAACCGATTCGACGAGGCGGGGAGGCTCCTCGAACCGCTGGACCCCTCGGATCCGGATTCCCGCGCGGCGCTGGGTCGGCTCGCATTCGAGCGAGGGGACGTGGTCGCGCTCCGCGACTTGCTGGCCGACGCCCCGTCCGAGCACGCCGGACTCGCCCTGCTCCGGGGAAAGCTGGCACTACGGCTGCGGGAGCCGGAGGAGGCGATCGACGCCTACCGGACGGTGCTCGAGCTGAGAAACAACGACCGCGACGCCCTCTCCGGCCTGTCCCAGGCCCTGAACCAGGCCGGTCGCCGCGAGGAGGCGAACGAGGTCGTCGAGCGGTTGAACCGGGTCACCGCGTTGAACAACCTGCTGAACAACCTCGTCAAGGTGGACGCAGATCCGGCACCCTCGCAGTACCTCGAGATCGGCCGGACCTGCGAGGCGATCGGTTTCGAGGCCCAGGCGAGGGCCTGGTATCAGGCGGCCCTCGCCCGCGATCCGTTCAACCGGCAGGCCCAGGACGCCCTGGCCGGTCTGGGCCGCACGGAGCCGGCGGGAGAGGTGTCATCCGGCCCCTGAGGGGATGGAGGCCGGGCCTCCCCGCGGTCAGAAGTTGCCGCCAGGCGGCGCGAGCCCGGCGGCGGCACCGGTCGTACCCCCGGGGATGCCGCCGGGGCCGGTGCCGGTCCGGTTGTAGAGGTCGGAACCGCCCGTCGCCGAGCCGGCGCCGGCCGATGACGAGGCGGACTCTCGCCACCCTTCGCCGAAGGGGCGGGCGTCCTCGTGGTCGATCAGCCAGCGGCCCTCGGGATCGAAGACGCGGCGGTTGGGGAACTCGTTGAAGGGGTCGAAGGCGGCCTCGTCGTAGGTCGAGAACGGGTAGCCGCTGGTGTGCTGGAAGAAGGCCAGGAACCGGTGGTCCAGCGCCATGCCGAAGGGCGGCCTGGTGTCGTAGCCGACGACGTTGAAGAGTTTCTTGTGCACCGGGGCCGTGTGGAAGCAGATCACCATGAACGAGGTCGCGACCAGGGCGGCGGCCAGGCCGAAGAAGACCCGCCCGGCGTGGAAGACGGGCATCGGGAAGCGGACCATCGTCGGCGCGATCGACTCGGTCGTGATCTTCAGGATGACGAGGGTCACCAGGAAGAGGACGAGCAGGCAGGCCAGGTCGGCATACCCATACGACCACGAGCCGGCGTTGTCGGCGATGAGCTTCGCCAGCGGCTCGTAGAAGTTGAAGGCGATGACGCTGGCGAAGAGCGTGTTGAAGAAGATCAAGGCGGCGCCCCAGAGGCCCTCGCTCATGATCATGTAGGTCAGGCCGAGGATCACGACCGCGAGGCCGAGGTTGACGACGATCTCCATCGGAGTGGCTCCCGGGAAGCGAGGCGAGGCGAGTCGGTTCGAGGCGCGGAGACGAGGCGGGTGGGCGGGGGGACGTTGGTTACTTGACGACCCGCATCAGCTCCTCGATCGACGTGCGGCCCTGGATCACCTGGCGGAGGCCGTCCTCGGTCAGGTAGATCATGCCGTTCTTGCGGGCCTCG
Source organism: Tautonia plasticadhaerens (assembly GCF_007752535.1). Taxonomy (GTDB): domain Bacteria; phylum Planctomycetota; class Planctomycetia; order Isosphaerales; family Isosphaeraceae; genus Tautonia; species Tautonia plasticadhaerens. The sequence continues at coordinate 6,330,453 of NZ_CP036426.1, read as the reverse complement.
TCCTTGATCGCCTTGACGGACGGGTTCTCCCGGATCAGGTCGCGCATGGCGTCGCTGATGACCAGCAACTCGAAGATGCCGGTGCGGCCCATGTAGCCGGTGCCGCCGCAGGTGGGGCAGACCTGTTCGGGTTCCTTCGGGGGCCGGTAGAAGACGTCGACCTTCTCGGGGGGCAGGTTTGCCTTCTTGAGGAATTCGGCCTTGGGCTTGTACGGCTCCTTGCAGGTCTCGCAGAGCAGGCGGACGAGCCGCTGCCCGAGGATCGCCGAGACGGAGTTGGCGATCATGAACGGCTCGACCCCGAGGTCGAGCAATCGGAAGAGGGCCGTGACCGTGTCGTTGGCGTGGACGGTCGAGAAGACCATGTGGCCCGTCGTGGCGGCCTGGCAAGAAATGGTGGCCGTCTCCTGGTCCCGGATCTCGCCGATCATGATGACGTCGGGGTCCTGCCGGAGGATCGACCGCAGCTGGCCGGCGAAGGACTGGCCGGCCTTGGTATTGATCTCGATCTGGGTGACGTTGTCGATGTGGTACTCGACCGGATCCTCGACGGTGATGATGTTCTTCTGGAAGCGGTCGATCTCCCGGAGGCAGGCGTAGAGCGTGGTGCTCTTGCCCGACCCGGTCGGGCCGCAGCAGAGGAACATGCCGTGGGGCTGGTTGACGATCTCCCGGATCGAGGCCACCATCTTCGGCCTCATGCCGACCTCTTCCAGGCGGCCGACCGAGGCGGCGTTGTCGAGGATCCGCATGACCAGCTTCTCGCCGGCCTTGGAGCCCGAGGTGGCGACGCGGAAGTCGATCTCGCGGCCCTCGAACTTGGCGCCGAAGGAGCCGTCCTGGGGCTTGCGACGCTCGGCGATGTCCAGGGCGCAGAGGACCTTGAAGATGTTGACGACCGCGTCGCCGGTGGGGCGGTCGAACGGCTCCGCGGCGTGCATGATGCCGTCGATCCGGTAGCGGACGGAGGTCTGGTCGGGGGAGGGCTCCAGGTGGATGTCGGTCGCCCGGCGGAGGATGGCGTCGAAGACGAGCTCCTTGGCGGCGATGAACTGGGTGGAGCCCTCGGCCTTGGCGACCCGGTCGTCCTCCTGCTTCCCGGTCGAGGTCTTGCCGACGAAGATGATCGGCGGCCCGCCGTGGTAATCGGTCCCCTTCTCGACGTTGAAGATCCGACGGCGGAAGACCCCGTTGAGGATCTCGCCGAAGTGATAGGCGGTGAGCACCTTCCGGTCGTCGGGCACCGTCTGGTTTCGCGAGTAGGCGTAGGTCAGCGACGGGGCGAGGTAGGCGATCAGCAGCAGGAGCAGGCCGATCGGGTAGACGGGGATCAGCCAGACGAGCAAGAAGCCGAGGACCCCGGTGAAGAAGACCAGCGAGTTCCACATCTCGAAGCGGATGTTCTGCAGGTCTCTCGTGTCGTCGTCGACCCAGTCGACCGTCTTGACCCAGGCGAGGTAGATCAGGACGACCGGGACGAACTTGAACAGGTTGAGGTAGAGGCCGGGCCCGCGCAGGGCGTTGATGGCCCCGGACTGCGCGAGCAGTAGCGCCGGCAGTTCGGCGGCCTCGGCCCCGGCGGCGACGCCGAAGACGGCCAGGGCGATCGTCGCCAGGACCAGGCGCGGGCGGATCATCGTGGGACTCCGGGTCGGATCGGATCGACGAGGGACGGGGACGCGATTCGAAGGGGGACTGGCGCCGCCCCCCGGCTCGGGCCGGGGGGCGTGCCCGGCCGACTCAGAGGATGCCGGGCTGGGCGATCGTAATGCCCTTGAGCGCCATCTTCAACGCCTCGGGGCTGGGGGCGACCTCGAAGGCGGTCGCCCGCTCGACCTTCTCGGCCTGGACGAGGATCTTGAGGCTCTCGGTGAAGTCCTGCATCCCGTCGTCCTTGCCGATCCGGATGGCGTCGCCGAGCTTGCCGTCCTCCTCGTTGAGGATCAGCTTGCGGACGGTGGGGCTGGTCCGCATGACCTCGCAGGTCGGGATCCGGGTCTGGCCGGTCCGCTCGGCCCAGTCCTTGGCCGTCGGCAGCAGCTTCTGGGCGATGATCGCCTTGAGGTTGAAGGCGAGGGACTGCCGGAGGGCCGAGTGCATGTCCCGGGGGAAGAGGTCGAGGATGCGGCCGATGGTCGACGGGGCGCTGGAGGCGTGGATCGTCCCGAAGACGAGGTGGCCGGTCTCGGCGGCGTGCATGGCGGCGTTGAACGTGTCGCGGTCCCGCATCTCGCCCACGAGGATGATGTCCGGGTCCTGCCGGACGGCGTGCTTCAGGGCGGTGTCCCAGTCGATGACGTCGATGCCCACCTCGCGCTGGTGGATGATCGACTTGTCGTCGACGAAGGTGAACTCGATGGGGTCTTCGATGGTGACGATGTTGCAGCGTTCGCGCTGGTTGACGTACTCGAGCATCGAGGCGATCGTCGTCGACTTGCCCGAGCCGGTGACCCCGGCCAGGATGACGATCCCCTGGTCGTGGGTGGCGATCTCGGCCAGGACCGGGGGCAGGCCCAGGCCCTCGAAGTCCGGCACCGTGTTGTTCACGCGGCGGGCGACGAGGCTGAGTCGGCCGCGCTGGCGGAACAGGTTGACGCGGAACCGGGTCTCCAGGCCGTTCGGGTCGAAGACGATGTGGGCGAAGTCGACGCCCCCCTCGTCCTCCAGGATGGCCCGCTGCCGGGTCGAGAGCAGCGGGAACATCAGCCGCTCCATGTCGGCGGTCGAGAGTGCCGGCAGGGCCATCTGTCGGATCACGCCCGTCAATCGCATGGCCGGGGGGAGTCCGACCTTCAGGTGGAGGTCCGAGCCCTTGTGCTTCATGACCATCCGGAACAGCTTGTTGGCTTCCGGCTCGTTCGGGGAGACGGGCTCGAGGGTCTGCGCTTCGATGCCGGTGGCCATGGGGATGCTCCTGGGACTCGGATCGGTCGACGGGTGTCGTTCGGGGCGGTGGGGCCGACCCTAGGAGGAGGAGGATTCGAGTTGACGGACCGGGACGCCGCGCCCGGCGAGGTAGTCCTTGGTCTGGGCGATGGTGAACTCGCGGTAGTGGAAGATGCTGGCGGCCAGGGCCGCGTCGGCCCCGCCCTCGACGAGGGCGGCCCGGAGGTGTTCCGGGTGTCCGGCGCCTCCGGAGGCGACGACGGGGATCGTCACCGCGTCGCTCACGGCGCGGGTCATGGGGAGATCATACCCGTTTTTCGTCCCGTCGGCATCCATGCTGGTGAGGACGATCTCACCTGCCCCGAGCCTCTCGACCTCGCGGGCCCAGGGGACCGCTTCCAGGCCGGTCGGCACCCGACCCCCGTTGATGTGGACTTCCCAGGCCTCTCGGCCGTCCCGGTCGACGCGTTTCGGGTCGATGTTGACGACGATGCACTGGCTGCCGAAACGACGTGCGGCCTGGCGGATGAACCCCGGGTCGCGGACGGCGGTCGAGTTGATCGAGACCTTGTCGGCCCCGGCGTTGAGCAGGGCGCGGATGTCGTCGAGCGTCTTGATGCCGCCGCCGACGGTCAGGGGCATGAAGCAGGCTTCCGCCGTGCGGCGGACGACGTCGAGGATGATCCCCCGGTTCTCGTGGCTGGCGGTGATGTCCAGGAAGACCAGCTCGTCGGCCCCTTCGGCGTCATAGCGGGAGGCGACCTCGACGGGATCCCCGGCGTCCCTGAGGTTGAGGAAATTCGTCCCCTTGACGACCCGCCCGGCGTTCACGTCGAGGCAGGGGATGATCCGCTTGGCGAGCATGGGCCGGCAACCCGGACGGTCTTCGGTGGGGCCCCCGGGTCGAGGCTCGGCCCCGAGGTCGGCCGGCCGGGAGGGCCCATTGCGGGGAATTGTACTCCCGGAATCCGCGCAATCCTAGGGGACAGCCGGTCCCGAACGGACTCGGGACCGGCCCTGCCGACACGGCCGGGGTGGACACTCACCGGCTTCCCCGGGACGGGCTCCCGAGCCGGGCGACGATCAGCCGAGGGGGCGTCGCCCCGAGTGCTCCAGGCCGATACTGCGACGCGATCCACCCCGGATGTCCCCGACGACGTAGAACTCGACCGCGTGTTTCTCGCCCCCGTCGGACTCGCACGAAGAGATGTCGGAGCCCCGGATGGTCGCCTTGCTGCCGTCGCTCAGCTCCAGGGTGTATTTCGACTCGGGGTCGAGGTGCTCCCGGGCGCTGACGAGGAAATATCCGTGCCACTCCTTGCGGTGGCCGGACTTCTCCCGACAGCCGATGTAACCCTCGAATTGCTCGAGGATCAGTTCGCCCTCTCGGTAGAGCTTGGCGTCTCGGAAGTGATCCAAATGACGCTGCATGACGGACCCTCCTCCCCGGCCCCCCGGCGATTCGGGGGTGAGTGGGTACGTTCGATGTGGGGAATTGCACGACGATGGCGAGAGGCGTGTCTCGATGACACCGGCGCGAATGTACCACCCTCCGGGGCCTGGTCCAAACAGAATCCGTGGATTCGTCGGGCATTCGAGGGGACCGAGGGCGACCGCCAGGGGCGCGGCTCAACGGCCCGGGGCGGCGAAGTCCGTCGTGTCGATCGACCTGGGGCAGTCGGGCAACGCATCCAGGAACGTCCGGCCGTACGGCTTGGTGAGGACCCTCGGGTCGAGGATCGCCACGATCCCCCGGTCCAGCTTCGACCGGATCAGGCGGCCGAAGCCCTGCTTGAGCTTCAGGACCGCCTCGGGCACCTGGTGTTCGACGAACGGGTTGCCCCCCCGGCGCCGGATCGCCTCCAGCCGGGCTTCGAGCAGGGGACGATCCGGCACGCCGAACGGCAGCTTCGTGATGATCACGTTCGAGAGGGACTCCCCCGGTACGTCGACCCCTTGCCAGAAGCTGTCGGTGCCGAACAGGACGCTCCTGACGTCGGCGCGGAACGACTCGACCATCCGGGACCGGGGCACGCCGTCGCTCTGCGAGTAGAGCGCGATGTCCCGCTCGACGAACCAGGGCAGGAGCAGCCGGGCGGCGGCCTCCATGAACCGGTAGGAGGTGAACAGGACGAACGCCCGCCCCCCGGTCATCTCGACGAAATGGGGGATCGCCCGGAGGCAGGCCCCCTCGAAGCCGCCGGGGTCGTCCGAGGGGTCGGGCATGTTCCGGGCGAGGTGCAGGCGGACCTGCTCCCGGAAGGAGAAGGGGCTGCCGAGCCGGAGCGACTGGCCCCTCGAGAGACCGAGCCGATTGCGGACGAACCGGAAGTCGGGAGGGGAGCCGGAGCAGAGGGTCGCCGAGGTGAGGACGCAGGTCGGCACCTCCTGGAAGAGGAGGCGGTTGAGGACCGGCCCCACCTCGATCGGTGCCGCGGACAGTGAGACCCGACGCCTCGGCGGGGCGCCCTCCAGGTCGACCCAGTAGACGCCGTCGGGCTCCGACTGCTCCAACCAGCGGTCAAGCATGATCGCCGTCAGGTCGCAGCGGTCGCCGGAGGAGACCAGCTCCAGGCGCTGCCCCTCGTCCTGGACCTCCTCCGCCCCTTCGGTGATCGCCCGGCCCAACTTGCGAAGGGCCTCGGGGAGTTCGGTCGCCAGGCCGATCGGGCGCCGGAGCCGGCCGTTGGGCTGGCCGTCGGTCTCCCGCCACCGGGAGACGGCGGCGAAGAAGGCCGAGGCGGCGATGCGGACCGGACGGGTGGCGTCGATCGCCTCGTCCAGGTCGAAGTGCGCGAGCAGCCCCTTGCGGGTCCGCTCGTTGTAGAGCCGCGCCAGGAGGTAATCGACCTGCCCGGAGGTGATCCGGAGGCCGAGATGGTCCCCCGCGATGCCCTCGAGCGTGTGGGCCTCGTCGAAGACGACCACGTCATAATCGGGCAGCAGGCCGAAGCCCTCGGCCCTCAGGGCCAGGTCGCTGAAGAAGAGGGCGTGGTTGACGACCAGGATGTTGGCCGTCCGCATCCGGCGTCGGGCCTTGAAGTAGAAGCAGTCGTTGAACCGGGGACAACGCTTGCCCAGGCAGTTGCCGTTCTCGCTGGCGACGGCATCCCAGACGGCGGGGGCGGGCCGGAAATCGAGGTCGGATCGGCTGCCGTCGTCAGTCTCCCCGGCCCAGGACCGGAGGGCGTTGTAGTGGTCGAACTCGTCCGGGTGCTGGAAGGTCGCGAGGGCCCTCCCCCCGGCCGATTCGAGCCGGCGGAGGCTCACGTAGTTCGACCGGCCCTTCACCAGGGTCGCGGTGAATTCGCAGGGCATCACCGCGCGGAGGAAGGGGAGGTCCTTCTGGAGCAGCTGCTCCTGGAGGCTGATCGTGTGGGTCGAGACGACCACCTTCTTGCCCGCCTCGCTCGCGGCCAGGATGCTCGGGACGAGGTAGGCGAAGCTCTTGCCCACCCCCGTCCCCGCCTCGACGACGAGGTGCCCCCCCTCGCCGATCGCCTTCGCGACCGCCCCGGCCATCTCGAGCTGCTCGGACCTGGCCTCGTAGCTCGGCAGCCGACGACTGATGGCACCACCGGGGCCGAGCACGGGTGCGGGGTCGAAGTCGAGGCTCGTCATGGGCCGTCCCCTGGCCTGGCGTTCCGAGGTGGAACTGGGTTCGAGATCACGGCCGATCCGGCTTCCTCCCTCCCGGGAGGACGGCGATTTCGACGAACTCGGTCGCGGCGATCGGGGCCGCCGGAGGTGGACGTCATCCCGAGCGGCCCCATCGGTGATCCGTTCATCGAGCCGGATCGGGGCCCTCTCGACGATTCGAACCGCTACCTGGGGCGCGATCCTCCGCGGGCCGAACGCTCGTCCCGATGCGAGAATGGGGTCGGGGTGCCCTCGGGGGTCGCCGTTGTGTTCTCCAGGCCCCTAGCGGCGGATCAGCCCCTCCGTCGGGCTGGAGGCCGTGGCGTACAGCTTCCTCGGGATGCGGCCCGCCGAGGCCGCGAGGCGTCCGGCCTCGCAGGCGAGCCGCATGGCGTTCGCCATGCGGAACGGGTCGGCTGCGCCGGCGATGCCGGTGTTCAGCAGCACGCCGTCGCAGCCCAGCTCCATGGCGATCGCCACGTCGCTGGCCGTGCCGACCCCTGCGTCGATGATGACCGGGTAGTCCGGGTCGTCCCCCTTCAGATCTTCCAGGATGATCCGGATGTTGTTCGGGTTGAGGACCCCCTGGCCGGAGCCGATCGGGCTGCCGGCGGGCATGACGCTGGCGGCCCCGGCCGCTTTCAGGTGGCGGGCCATCACCGGGTCGTCGCTGGTATAGCAGAGGACGGTGAAGCCGTCCCCGACCAGGACCTCGGTCGACCGGAGCGTGGCGACGGGGTCGGGCAGGAGCGTCCGGGGATCGGCGAGGACTTCGAGCTTGACCCAGTCGGCCCCGGGGTTGCCGAGGCCGGAGAGCAGCTCCCGGCCGAGCCGGGCGGTGCGAAGCGCCTCCTCGGCGCTGAAGCAGCCGGCGGTGTTGGGGAGGATGGTGTAACGCCCCGGGTCGAGGTAGTCGAGCAGGTTCCGGCCCTCGCGGTCGAAGAGGCGCTCGCGGCGAACGGCGACGGTGACGACCTCCGCGCCGCTGGCGTCCAGGCAGTCGCGCATCCGCTCCATCGAGTCGTACTTGCCGGTCCCGACGAAGAGTCGGCTGCGGAAGCGGTGGGAACCGATCGTCAATTCGTCGGGGCCGAGGTCGCCGCCGGGGGAGGGCTCGACGGCCCCGCCGCCGACGAGGGTGACGACCTCGACCTCGTCCCCCTCTCCCAGGGTCGTCTCGGCATGTCGGAGGCGGGGGACGAGGACGCGGTTGATCTCGACGGCGACGTGCTCGGGCCGCAGATCCCAGAGGCGGAGGGCCTCGGCCAGGCTGATCGAGCCGGGCAATTCCCGGGACTCGCCGTTGAGGGTGATGGTCACGGCTGGCGGACCTCGGTCGGATGGCATCGGGGACCGATCGGCCGGGCCGATCTGGGGTTGCGTCAACATCTGTCCATCGTAAATCCGCCCGATCGGGCGGTCAAGCCGACTCGGATCCGGCTCAAGTCGCCAGCCCGATCGGCCGAAGAGTTGACAGCGAGCCGGAGAGGTCGCATCTTCCTCATGGTCGGATTGATCGATCCCGCACGGAACGTCGCCATTTTTGACACAGGCCGACCGGCCCCCGGGGAGTGGGACGTCCGGCGGTCGACCGACCGCGTATCCAGACAGGGTCCCTCCCCGTGCCCCATCCCGAACGACGCCGTTCGTTCCGACCGCGTTGCGAATCGCTGGATGATCGCACGCTGCTCTCCGCGACGCCGACGGCGCAGATCGTCCAAGGCGTGCTCTTCGTGACCGGCACTGAGTCGGCCGACGTCATCGACGTGACGGTCCGACCGTACCGACTCGGCCGGACCGAGATCCCGATCGTCCGCGTGTCCGGCACTCCCCGCTGGTTCAACGGGATGCGCTTCCAGATGGTCGTGGTCGACGCCCGGGGTGGCGACGACTTCGTCCGGATCAACGACGGGGGGCGGCCGTTGAAGCCCTCCTGGCTCGACGGGGGTGCCGGAGACGACACCCTCATCGGCGGCTCCGCCGACGACGTGATCCTCGGGGGCTTCGGCGACGACGCGATCGCGGGCCTGGCGGGCCTCGACCGCCTCGACGGCGGACCCGGCCGGGACCTGATCAACGGCGTCCCCGACCCGGATCCGATCGCGCCGGCGCCCGTCGAGCCTCCCCCTGTGGAGGCCGTTCCCGTCGTTTCGCCGTCGGAATCGCCCGCCGATCCGGCGCCGACGCAATCGCCGATCACCCCAGAACCGCCCACCGCCGACTCCCCGGCCGTCGCGATCACCCGGGAAGAGCAGGTGATCGTGGACCTGACCAACCAGGCCCGGGCCGACCAGGGGCTCGCCCCGCTGTCGGTCGACGCCCGGCTCCAGCGGGCGGCGCAGATCCACGCGGAGAATATGGCTCGGCTGGACCGCCTCGCGCACGAACTCCCGGAGACGGGGACGCCGACGCTCGCCGACCGGGCCCGGGCGGCCGGCTACCGTTACTCGATGCTCGGCGAGAATATCGCGTTCAACTACTACTCCCCATCCCAGGCGGTCGACGGCTGGCTCGACTCCGAGGGGCATCGTCGTAACATCCTGACTTCCGAGTACACCCAGCTCGGCGTCTCGCTGGCGTACAACGCGTCCGGCCAGCCGTATTACATCCAGGTCTTCGGACGACCCGCCTGATCGGGCGACGATCCCGGGGGCGGGCCCTCTCCGAGTCCGGACGGCCCGCCTCTTGCTTCCATCGGCCCCTCCCGGATTCCCGACCGGGTGGGCCTCGCCTAGGATGGAAGCATGAACAGCACGACCGAGCACCCCATCCTCATCGGCTGCAGCGGCTGGAGCTATCCGGACTGGGTGGGCCCCTTCTATCCTCCCGGGCTGCACCAGGGCGACTTCCTGGAGCACTATGCCGACCACTTCCCAGTGGTCGAGGTCGACAGCACCTTCTATCGGCCCCCGACCCGGCAGATGGTTCGATCGTGGCGGGACCGGACGCCGGAGGGGTTCCTGTTCGCGCTGAAGGTCCCCCGGGTCATCACGCATGACAAGCAACTCAAGGGGTGCCAGGAGGAGGTCGACGGCTTCCTGACGTCGATCGAGCCGCTGGGGAAGAAGCTCGGCTGCGCCCTACTGCAACTCGGCTATTTCAACCGATCCGCCTTCGGCACGTTGGAGGAGTTTCTCGACGTGCTGGACGCTTTCCTCGGGCGATGGCCGACCGGCCGGGTCCCGCTCGCCGTGGAGGTGCGGAATCCGCGCTGGGTCGGCCCGGAGCTGGCGTCGGTCCTGACCGGCCATGGGGCCTCGCTGACGCTGACGGAGCAGTCCTGGATGCCCAGCCCCCGGGAGGTCGCCGAGCAGATCGACCCGATCACCGGGCCGTTCTCGTTCGTCCGATTGCTGGGGGACCGCCAGGGGATCGAGCGGATCACGACGACTTGGGACCGGATCGTGGTCGACCGCTCCCGGGAACTGGCCGAGACGGCGGAGGTCCTGCGTTCGCTCGCGAGCCGGGTTCCGGTCTTCGTCTTCGCGAACAATCACTACGCGGGCTACTCTCCCGAGACCGCCCGAGTCCTCCGAGGGCTGCTCGGCATCGCCGACCCGACCCCGCCCGATCGCCCCAAACGGACCCTCTTCGATTGAACCCCCACCGGCTCAGGGATCGCATCCCTTGCCGGGGAACGGTCGGGGATTCGCGTCCCTCCGACCGACGCGCGCGTTCTCCTATTTCTCCAAGTACCGATCGATCTCTCCGAGGGGAACGCTGCGGAAGATCGTGGTGGAGCGAACTCGGGGCTCCCGGGTCTCGAGCCCATGGCGATCGAATTGGGTCCGACCGATTGATCGGCCAGGCCTGCCATTTTTTTTCGGATTCTTGGATCGCGAAGGCGGTCCCGGGATCATAATGGAAGCGGCTCGCCCGATCCGGGTGCGGTCACCCATCTCTCGATCGTCCGATCCGGACCGTTCGGTCCGTCCGGAAACCTCCCGGTGCAAGGCCGCGCCGGCAACGTAGGCCGATTGGCCCTCCGATCCCGGCGGACGCCGGGGGAGGGATCGGGGAGGGAGGGGGGAACCCCTCTTGGCGACATGGCGCCTCATTTCGGGATCAACACGACGCGGATGATCGGATCGCTGGACCCCGACCTCGTCGGCCTGCCTCCGGCGTTCGCGATCCGGGTCTACCTCCATCGCCGGGGGTGGACGACCCGGCAGGCGACCGTCGCCGGGGGCTCGCGGCACGTCGCAGCCGCCGAACGTGATGCCCAGCGGATCCGATGCGAGGCGGAGCATCCCGAGGCGGCATGGACGCTGGTGCTCCGATCGGCCTGCGCATCGCCGACTGACGTCGCGAGCCTCGAGCCGGCACCGGGCGATCCCCGATCCGGCTCGGCGGCTCAGTAGGCGCCGAGGGGGCCCTCCGGTGCGTCGACGGCGATCGGCTCCAGGCCGAGCCGGCGGCGGCACTCGTCCAGCATCTCCTTCGTGCGACTCGCGCCGACCCGGCTGACGCCGATCTCCCGGGCCAGCAGCAGCGCGTCCAGATCCCTGATGCCGCCCGCCGCCTTCACCTGGACGCCCGCCGGGGCATGCCGCCGCATCAGGCGGAGGTCTTCCATCGTGGCCCCCCCGGTGCCGTACCCGGTGGAGGTCTTGACCCAATCGGCGTCCAGCTCCCCGCAGATCTCGCAGAGGCGGATCTTGTGGTCGTCCTCGAGGTAGCAGTTCTCGAAGATCACCTTCACCTTGCGGCGGGCCTCGTGGGCGACCTCGATGACCGCCCGGATGTCGTCCTGGACGTAGGCCCAGTCGCCGCTGATCACCTTGGAGATGTTGACCACCATGTCCAGTTCCTGACAGCCGTCGGCCACGGCCCGCTCGGCCTCGAGCCGCTTGATAGCGGTGGCGTGGCCGCCGTGGGGGAAGCCGATGGTCGTGCTCGGCCGGACCGTGCTGCCGGAGAGCAGCTCGGCGCACCTGGGCAGGGCATACGGCATGATGCAAACGCTGGCCACCTCGTACGCCCGGGCCAGGCGGATCCCCGACTCGAGGTCGTCGGTCGAGAGCGTGGGGTTGAGCAGCGAGTGGTCGATCATCTTGGCGATGTCGCCGTAGCCGTAGTCCATCGGTCGCTCCTCGATGCAGGGCGGACAATCGATCGATCGGGGCTGCGAGTACGCCGGGGCCGTGGGCGTCCGGTCGCGGATCCGTCCGATACGATAACGGATCTCGACGAATCGGTCGCGATTCCAGGCCGGGCACCTGGAGACGGCGTTGAGACGGGGCGACGCAGGCCTGAAGTGGACCCGAAACGAAAACAGCCCCGGGGAATCGGGGCTGGGAAGAAAGCGAGGATGACGGGGCTCGAACCCGCAACCTCCGGCGTGACAGGCCGGTGCTCTAACCAATTGAGCTACATCCCCTCTCGGGTAGGCCAATAGTATCTCGGGGTCGGGGCCTCGTCAAGCGTCCGGTCCCTTGTCCTGCGAGCGGGCCCGGGGGTATCTTGGGCGGCTCGAATGGGCTCGAATTTCGAGGATGGGGGCGCAGGGCCCCGGGGTGCGGTCGGGGAGGTCAGAGGTGCAGGTCAGTAAGGCGGTCATCACGGCGGCGGGGCGGGGCGCCCGGCAGTACCCGGCCTCCGACACGGTGCAGAAGGCGATGCTGCCGCTGGTCGACCGGGACGGCCTGACCAAGCCGCTGCTGCAGATCATCGCGGAGGAGGCGATCGACAGCGGCATCGAGGAGCTTTGCATCGTCTCCGCGCCCGGGGACGAGTCGCGCTACCGGCAGCAGTTCCGGGGGATCGCCGACCACCTCCGGTCGTCCTACCGGGGCGTCTCCTGGGCCGAGGAGCAGGCGAGGCGGGTGGCCGAACTGGAGTCCCGGCTCCGATTCGTCGAGCAGCGGGAGCCCGAGGGCTACGGCCACGCCGTCTGGTGCGCCCGGGAGTTCGTCGGCCATCACCCGTTCCTGCTGCTGCTGGGGGACCACCTCTACATCTCCAGGGAACCTCGGCGATGCGCCCGGCAGCTGATCGACCTGGCGACGGCCGAGGGCTGCGCCATCTCGGCCGTCCAGGCGACCAGGGAGCACCTGATCCACCAGTACGGCACCCTCACCGGCCGCCGCCTGCACGACCGGCCCGACGCGTACCAGATCGACGAGATCATCGAAAAGCCGAACCCGACCCTGGCCGAACTCCGGCTCCAGACGCCCGGCCTGCGAGCCGGGTACTACCTCTGTTTCTTCGGGATGCACCTGCTGACGCCCTCGATCTTCGAATTGCTCGACGAGCAACTCCGGCGGGACGATCGAGAGGCCGGGCAGCTCCCCCTGACCCCCGCGCTGAACGCCCTGGCGGCTCGGGAGAAATACCTGGCGCTGGAGGCGGTCGGCAGCCGGCACAACCTGGGGGTGAAGTTCGGCTACGTCGAGGCCCAGGTCGCCCTGGCGCTCGGGGGCAAGGACCGGGACCGGATGCTGGCGATGCTCATCGAGTCGGTCGCCCGATTCCAGCAGGGGACCTCGGTGACCGGCCCCGGCGAGGGGGAGGGCGACCCTCCCCGATGATCGTGGGACGCCCCGGACACCGCCCCCCCTCGCTCGACGCCCGCTCCAACCCCTCCCGACCGACCGGACCACGCGATGGCTGACCCGAACCCCCTGTTGGAGACGATCACGTCGACCGACCCGGCCTGCCGGGACCGATCGCTCTGGTCGCTGGTCGAAGGCCGATCGACGGCCGAGATCCTGGAACACTGCGAGGTGCTGGAGGCGTTCCGGAAGCGGTCGACCAACCTCTATGAGCGGGTCCGCGCCTCCCTCTTCCTCCACGCGCTGCACCGCTACGCGTTGCAGGACGCTCCGGACCTCCCCGTGACGGGCCCCATCCCGGTCGACGGCGTCGAGGACCTGATGCAGCGTCGCTTCGAGCAGGCGATCGGCTCGTTCCGTGCCTCGGCGGCGACCGAAGGCCCCAACGGCACGATCGCCAGCGCCCTGGCCAGGGCGTACGAGGAGATCGCGCTCCAGACGCTCGCCGATCAGGTGCGCCGGTCGGTCCGCAATTGCCGGGGGAACCGCTGGATGTTCCGGGTCGGCTCGGCCGACGAGCACCCGCTGAGGCTGGACTCCCGCCTCGTCGACCGGGGCGGGGACGAAGGGCTGTTCCCGGTGCTGGTCGAGCGGACCCCGGTGCGGCTGGATCTCTCGCACAGCGGCTGGTCCGACATCTTCTTCCTCGGCATGGACTACCCCGAGGGTGCCCGGGTCCTGAACATCTCCGTCGACCTCGGAGTCTTCGGCCGGGACGACCGCCCCCGGCCGCCGATCGAGACGTACTGCCGGGTCATCGCCGAGCCGGTCCTGCGGCTCTCCAGCCTCGACCTCGGTGACGCGAAGGACGTCGATTCGCTGGAGGAACTCTTCAACTTCGGCAACGACTACCTCGGCCTGGTCAAGGCGGGGGTGATCGCGTCGGGCCTGGTGCCGCCGTCGCTCGAGGGGTCCTCGACGACCCTCCGCCAGGTGCTCGATCGGGTCGTCCGGCCGGGGCATGGCCTGGAGGTGGTGAGCAAGGTCAACGACATCCCGAAGGGGTCTCGCCTGGCCGTCTCGACGAACCTGCTGGCCTCGTTGATCTCGCTGCTGATGAGGGCGACCGGTCAGGCGAGGAACCTCGTCGGCCGGCTCGACCCGGAGGAGGCGCCGGTGGTGGTCGCCCGGGCGATCCTCGGCGAGTGGCTCGGCGGCTCGGGGGGAGGCTGGCAGGACTCGGGCGGGATCTTCCCGGGCGTCAAGCTGATCGAGGGGGTGCCCGCCGGCATGGGCGACCCGGAGCAGGGCGTGAGCCGGGGTCGCCTGCTCCCCAGGCATACGCCGCTCGACGGGGAGGGGGCGTCGACTCCGTTCCACGACGAACTGGCCAGGAGCCTGGTGCTCGTCCACGGCGGGATGGCCCAGAACGTCGGGCCGATCCTGAACATGGTGACGGAGAAATACCTGCTCCGGGGCCGGGAGGAGTGGGAGGCCCGGCAGGAGGCGCTGCGGGTCTTCGAGCAGATCGTCGAGGCCGTCCGTTCCGCCGACGTCCGCGCCCTCGGCCGCCTGACCACGCAGAACTGGGATGGCCCGCTCAAGCGGATCATCCCCTGGGTGACGAATCGCTTCACCGAGTCGATCATCGCCGAGGCGAAGCAGGCGCTCGGGGAGGACTTCTGGGGCTTCCTGATGCTCGGCGGGATGTCCGGCGGCGGGATGGCGTTCTTCGTCGCGCCGCACCGCCGAGAGGCGTTCCGGTCCGAGGCGCTGGAGATCCTCCGGGCGGTCAAGGCCCGCCTCGATGACGCCTTGCCGTTCGCGATGGAACCGGTCGTCTACGACTTCGCCATCAATCCGCACGGGACCGCCGCCGAGTTGTTCGAGGGTGACTCGGCGATGATGCCCCCCCGGTATTACTCCCTCCAGATCCCCAGGATGGTCGTGCAGGGGCATGCCGACGTCCACCCCCAGCGACGGGTCGACATCGACCACTTCGCTTCCCGGGGCGGGGACACCGGGGAGCTGCTCCGGCTTTTCCGGGCCACCATTAATACCCTGTTCCCCGTCTCCCGGTCGGCCGGCGACCCGACCTCCGCCGGATGGGATTCCGAGGCGAGGCAGATCCGCCTGGAGAACGGCTTCGACCCCGTCCAGCACGAGCAGCTCCGGGAGGACCTCCAACGCGGCCGGATCGGCCTGGCCCGCAACCGCCTCCCGGTCGACACCGACATCCAGGACGTCCGCGACGACGAGCTGATCGACGCCCGGTTCGCCCCCCGGGTGCGTGCCCCTTATGACTTCGGCGTGGACCTCGGCGAGGTGGCCGTCGTCAGCCTCGCCGGCGGTGTCGGCAGCCGATGGACGACCGGCGCGGGGGTGGTCAAGGCGGTCAATCCGTTCGTGATGCTCGACGGCAGGCACCGCAGCTTCCTTGAGATCCACCTGGCCAAGACCCGTCGGGCCATGAAGGACTTCGGCGTGACGATCCCCCACGTCGTCACGACGAGCTATTTGACGCATGAGGCCGTCGAACGCCACCTCCAGCGGACCTCCAACTACGGCCACGACGGACCCGTGCTCCTCTCCCGGGGGCAGTCGATCGCCCAGCGGCTGATCCCCATGGCGCGGGACCTGACGTTCCTCTGGGAGGAGCAGTCGCACGAGACGCTTGACGAGAACAAGCAGAAGGTCCGGGAGGCCGCTCGGCGCGCCGTGCTCGGCTGGGCGAGGTCGAAGGGAGAGGGCTCCGACTACGTCGACAACGTCCCGCTGCAGCGGTTCAATCCGCCGGGGCACTTCTACGAGGTGCCCAACCTGCTGCGCAACGGGACGTTGGCGACGCTCCTCGACCGGAACCCTCGCCTCTCCTGGCTGCTCGTGCACAACATTGACACGCTCGGAGCCGACCTCGACCCCGGCGTCTTCGCCAAGGTCCGGGCCTCCGGCTCGACGATCGCATTCGAGGTCATCCCCCGCCGGATCGACGACCGGGGAGGCGGACTGGCCCGGGTCAACGGACGGCTCCGGTTGCTGGAAGGCCTGGCGCAGCCGAGGGAAGACGTCGAGTTCCGGCTCCGCTACTACAACTCGCTGACGACCTGGGTCCACATCGACGGGCTCCTCCGGGCGTTCGGCCTAAGCCGATCCGACCTGAAGGGCGACCCCGAACGGGTCGCGTCTGCGATCCGTGCGATGGCAGCCCGGGTGCCGACCTACGTGACGATCAAGGACGTCAAGCGACGCTGGGGCCACGCCCAGGAGGACGTCCTGCCGGTCGCCCAGTTCGAGAAACTCTGGGGCGATCTGACGGCCTTACCGGACCTGTCGTGTAGCTTCCTCGCCGTGGATCGCCTCCGGGGGCAGCAGCTCAAGGACCCCTCGCAGCTCGACGGCTGGGCCAATGACGGCAGCATGGAGCACGTGCGCTCCCTCTGCGCATTCGACGGCGGCTGAGCGTCCGCACGCCCGACGCCCGATCAATCGGCCCCGGGGAACGCCCATGTCGCAGCCGAACGCTCCCCGAGTGACGCTCGCCCAGCTGCTGACCGTGCCGATCTTCGCCGCGGTCGGCCTGGCTTGCATCGCCCCCGCATTGAGGACGGGGGCGGTCCGGCATTACGGGCTCCTTCCTTTCCTCCTCGGGGAGGCGATTTTCGTCCCGCTGGTGCTGGCGACGACCGCGCAACTGATCCTCCGACGGAGGAGGGCCCGCGAGCGGGCGGTCGCCGCGTTGCTCTCGGTCTCCGCCTCGGCGGCGTTCCTCGCGTGCCTGACGCTCGTCGCGGTCTCACTCTGGGACATTGCCGTGTCCGTCTCCCAGGGGATGGCTCCGCCGGTCAGCCTGATCGCCTTCGTGATCACCCTCTCCGGCGGGCTGATCGCGTTGCGGGTGGTGATCCGAGGCCTCTGGTCCAGGGCCTTCCCCGGCCGATGCCCGGCCTGTGGGCACCGGGCCCTCTCCCCGATCTCAACCGATGACGAGTTCGCCGGGCGATCGGCCGCCTCGACGTTCTCGTGCGACTGCTGCGGCCTCGGTATTCGTGTCGATCGTCGAGGCGAGGCGACCGTGATCGACGAGGACTCAGGGAGGTGCGATCCCCGGGCTTCGGCGTCGATGCTCATCGCCTCCGGGTGACCGGGCCGACCTAGCTGGGTGATAATCGGGGAGGGATGGGTTCTCAATGACGACGACAGAACTCGGAACCTGGACTCATCGGATCACGGCCCGGGAGGCGACCGTGGCCGTCATCGGCCTCGGGTATGTCGGCCTGCCCCTGGTCGAGCTGTTCTCGGTCGCCGGCTTCCGGGTGCTCGGCGTCGACATCGACCGGGAGAAGGTCGATCGGCTCAACCGGGGCGAGAGCTACATCCGCCACGTCGACTCCTCCCGGGTCGAGGCGATGCGGGCGACCGGCCGTTTCGAGGCGACCGCCGATTTCTCGCGACTCGACGAGGCCGACGCGATCCTGATTTGCGTCCCCACGCCGCTCGGACAGCACCGGGAGCCGGACCTCTCGCCCGTCGTCAATACCGGCCGGGCGATCAGCCGGTCGCTCCGGCGTGGGCACCTCGTCGTCCTGGAGAGCACGACCTACCCCGGGACGACGAGGGACGTGCTCCGTCCCGTACTCGAGGCCGGTGGGTTGGTCTCCGGGGTCGACTTCTTCCTCGCCTACAGCCCCGAGCGGGAGGATCCGGGGAACCCGGGCCACTCGGCGGGATTGATCCCCAAGGTCGTCGGCGGGATGGACCCGACGGCCGCCGCGATCGCCGGGGTACTGTACGGGGCCGTCGTGCCGAGCGTCGTCCCCGTCTCGTCCTGCGAGGTGGCCGAGGCGTGCAAGATCCTGGAGAACACGTACCGGTCGGTGAACATCGCGCTGGTCAACGAGTTGAAAGTGCTCTACGACCGCATGGGGATCGACGTCTGGGAGGTGATCGAGGCGGCGAAGACCAAGCCGTTCGGCTTCCAGGCGTTCTATCCCGGCCCGGGTCTGGGTGGGCATTGCATCCCGATCGACCCGTTCTATCTGTCCTGGGTCGCCCGCAAGTTCGGCCAGTCGACCCGCTTCATCGAGTTGGCCGGGGAGATTAACACGGGCATGCCGTCCTTCGTGATCGGCAAGGTCGTCTCAGCCCTCAATGACGATCGCAAGCCGCTGAAGGGGAGCCGGGTGCTCGTGCTCGGCGCCGCCTACAAGAAGGACGTCGACGACCCGAGGGAGAGCCCTGCCTTCGAATTGCTCGAACGCCTCCGGGAGGGCGGTGCCGTGGTCTCCTATCACGACCCGCACATCCCCTCCCTGCCGCCGATGCGGCACCATTCGATCCGCCTGCAGAGCGTCTCGCTGTCGGCCGAGGTGCTGGCGTCGCAGGATTGCGTCCTGATCTGCACCGACCACTCGTCCTATGACTGGGCCTTCGTCGTCCGCCACGCGCGGCTCGTCGTGGACACGAGGAACGCGACTCGAGCGGTCGTCGAGGGTCGGGAGAAGGTCGTCCTCGCGTGAGGGGGTCGGCACGTGACGACGGGTCGCCGGGCCTCGCTCGTCCGCGAAACGCCGCACGTCTTGATGGGCCGTCAGGGTCGGCCTTGCACCCCGTCGGGCGGGTGCCGACGGAAAATCGCACCCGGGCCGCGATTTTTTTTCCGGGACGTTCGATCCCGGGTGACGCTGGCGACGCTGGACGGGATTGGCGGTGGATTCCCGGGGCCTGGTGTCGGTGTTGATCTCGGTTCGCCGCGGAAAATCCGGGGAATCCGCGACGCTGATTGGAGATTGCCATTGTGGTGAATTTTTAATCTCGATTTCATGATCATTTTTGCGATCGAGCATGACATGCCGTTGTTTGGTGTCTCGGGGCCCGGATCCCGCGGGAAAAGCGTCGTCCTCGCCAGTTCGCCGTCTTCCCAGGCGTGATATATTTCGCTAAGAAACTCAGCAGCATGGCCGGTGGACCGGTTCCGGCCCATACGGTTCCTTTCCACTGAGGGTGAGAGACGATGGCGGCGAAGAAGACTGCGACCAAGAAGCCGACCGCGAAGAAGACCACCGCCCGCAAGGCCCCGACGGTCAAGGCGACCAAGGCCCCCGCGGCCGAGTCGGCCGCCAAGACCAAGCCGGCGGCCAAGGCGCCCGCCAAGAAGCCGCTGAAGCTCAGCGAGGCCCAGGAGAAGATTCTCAATCAGATCGAGTCGGCCGGGGAGGGCGGCTACACCCCCTCCCAGAAGACCGAGCTGCGATCGATCGAGAAGCTCCGCGAACTGAAGCTCGTCAAGGCCGGGGCCAAGAACAAGGAGACGGGCGTCGTCCCCTTCATGACCACCGCCGCGGGTAAGAAGCACCTCGCCTCGAAGGGCTAAGCCTGGCTCGAGGAATCCGGAACTCGATCCCGCCGGTCGCCGCTCGACCGGCGGGATCGTCGGAATCTTCTCGGTTCGAACGCCGGTCGGCCACCCCGACAGGGCTTCGGAAGTTACGCTCGGCACGTTCACGAGCCGGGCCATTGGGCCGTTGTGGACGGCCATCTCCGCTCCGGCCCGGAGCGAGGCGTCGCCGAATCGGCCGTCCTTGCCGCCGTAACAAGCTCTCAGATCGGCTTTGAGACGCCCCCGATCGTCCTGGAGCCTCGGGACCGGTTCGGTCGGGCAATCTGCTCGCAGGCTTCAAAGGCGACGTCCTTCGGGGAGCGTCTGCCAGACGTGCTTCGACGATCCGAAGACTGGGTCGGTTCAGCAAGATGGCCTCGTCCCAGCAGGTCGTGTCGGAGGAGCCCGCCTCGTTGTCGAGGCAGAGGCTGGCTCCGAGGATTGGTGAATCTCCCATCCAACCGGGGTCCTCGAAGAACAGGACGGAAGTGGTCGTCACGCAGCCGAAGCTGCCGTGCGTGTCGAGCATCGAGCGTCAAGCGATGGTTTGCCCGATGCCCCCGGTCCCCCGAAGAGCTCCCGGACGACCGAGTCGATCGGCTCCGAGCCGGCGAGAAAGAGGGGGAGGCGGGACAGGGCCACCGACCTGACGTCCGGGGCCTCTTCGAGCTGGCCTTGACCCTTCGGCCTCCGGCGACAATCATCCCCGGCCGGCGATGCCTCGCCCCCGGAGGGTGGCGTCGATCGTCCCGGACTTCCCTCGACTCGATCCGCCGATGGGCGGTGGGGGCCCCGCAATGGATGGCCGCAGTCCCCGACTGACCGGATCGGCCCTCCTGCCGATCGTCCTCTGCCTCGCTGCGTTCTCCACCGGCTGCGGAGGGGTCGGTTTCATCGGCACCACCGCGTCGAGCTTCCTGAGGCACGTCCGGGAGAGCGAAGATCCCAACGTCCGATACGCCGCCTTCACCAAGCTCGCCGACCCGAGTTGCTACGACGACGAGTCGCAGAAGACCGAGGCCGTCCGCGAACTGGTCGCCGCGCTGGAAGGGGGCCAGGAGTCGGTCGCGACCCAGGCGGCCATCTGCCGGACCCTCGGCGCCCTCGACCGACCCGAGGCCCTCACCGCACTCCGCAAGGCGGCGCTGGCGGATGACCCCATCGTCCGCGCGCAGGCCTGCCGCTCCCTCGGCCGGATCGGCACGGCCGAGGATGGGACGATCCTCGCCCGGGTCATGGCGACCGACGTCAGCCGGGACTGTCGGGTCGCCGCGATCGAGGCGATGGGGACGCTGGAGCAGGTCGACCCCCGGATCGGCCTCTCGCTGGTCGAGGGGATGTGCAATCCCGATCCCGCCATCCGGGCGGCCAGCTACCAGGCCCTGAAGGAGGTCACCGGCGAGGACCTCGGCTTCGAGGTCGACCAGTGGGACCAGCTCGCACGGTCTCGGCTCGGCGAGGCCGCTCCCCCGATGTAATCGGACGCCTGATCGCCCGACGACTCGACTGGCGGACCCTTCCGGCTTCGTGAGACAATCGGCTCGGGGATTGCACCGCTGCTGACCCGTTGCACGAGCCGGATCGTCCCGAACCCGGCCCGAGGGGGCCGTGTCGTCGAGGTGTCATGGATACGCATACGCTGGAGTTGCTCCAATTCGGCCGCGTCCGATCGCTGGTCGCCTCCTACGCGGCCTCGCCGCTGGGCCGGGAGGCCGCGCTCGCCATCGAGCCGAGCACCGACCCGGGGGAGATCCGCCATCGCCAGGCGTTGACGACCGAGATGACCGACGCGCTGGCCGCCGGGCTCTCCCCGCCCCTCGCCGGGCTGATCGACGTGCGGGGCGCCGTCCGTCGGGCCGCCATCGGCGCCACGCTCGACGCCGAGGAGCTGGCCGACATCGCCTCGACCTTGCGGATCATCGCCGACGTCGACCGTTGGCTGTCCCGGATCGGCGACTCGTTCCCCAGGCTCGGCGCACTGAAGCAGGAGGTCGGCGAGTTCTCCGGCGTGGCCAATGCGATCGACGGCTGCCTGGATGCGAGGGGGATCGTCCTCGACACCGCCAGCCGACGCCTCTCGGAGATCCGCCGCGAGATCGGGGTCGCGGAGGAGCGGATCCAGGAGACGCTCCGACGGATGCTCCGGTCCCCCGAGATCCGCCGGATCCTCCGATACCCGAATTTCACCGTCGTCGGCCAGCACTACGTCCTCCCCGTCGCCCGGGACCATCGGGGTGAGCTGAAGGGGTCGGTCCACCGGACCAGTGCCAGCAACGAGACGGTCTACATCGAGCCCCAGGCGGTGGCCGAGCAATCCGCGCAGCTCTCATACCTCAGGTCGAAAGAGACGAAGGAGGTCCGCCGGATCCTCCGATGGCTCAGCGCCCAGGTCGGCCAGGTGGCCGAGCCGCTCGGCACCACCCTCGACGTGATGGCCGGGCTGGACCTCGTCCTCTGCCGGGGCCGATTCAGCCTCGACTACCGGATGACCCCGCCCGACCTGAATACCGAGGGGCGCATCCTCCTCCGGGGTGCCCGACACCCGATCCTCGAGCACCTGTTCCGCGAAGAGACCAAACGCCTCCGGGCCGAGGCCGAGGCCGAAGCGAGGCAGGCGAGCGACGCAGATCCGGCAGACGGCGAGGGCGGGGCGGACGGCCCGGGCAACGGCGAGTCGGACACCGGGTCGGGAGGCTTCGCCGTCGGCTTCCACCAACCCCCGGTGGGTACGATCGCCAGGCCCCCGGAGTCGACCGGCCCGGTTCGAGGCTTCCACGAATTGCCGGTCGGCAGCCGTGTCCCCTGGGTCGCTCCCCCCGAATTCCGGTTCGACCGGGACCTGTTCCAGCCCCCGGTCGGCCGCCCGGCCGACCTCGGCGAGGCGGGGTCGGACGAGACGCCGAGTGCCGGACCGACCGTCACCTTCCGACGCCTCCCTGAGCCCGAGCCGTTCGAGAGCGAGCAGGAGCTGAAGGGGGGCCTCTCGGGACGACCGGTCGAGCAACGGCGACGCGAGCGGGGCGAGGCGGGCGGGTCGGGCCCGGCGGCCTCGACTCGGACGCCGGGGTCGGAGGCCGAACCATCCCGATCGAGGCCGGACATCCCGACCCGCGAGGTCGTGCCGATCGACTTGCACCTGGGGCTCCAGTTCAACCTACTCGTCATCACCGGGCCGAACACGGGGGGCAAGACGGTGGCCTTGAAGACCGTCGGCTTGCTGGCGGTCATGGCCCAGTGCGGGATGCACATCCCGGCGAAGCAGGGGTCGCAGGTGACGGTCCTGGACGACGTGCTGGCCGACATCGGCGACGAGCAAAGCCTCGAGCAGTCCCTCTCGACCTTCTCCTCGCACATCCGGCGGATCACCGAGATCCTCCGCAAGGCGACGGATCGGTCGCTGGTCTTGATGGACGAGGTCGGTGCGGGCACGGATCCGGCCGAGGGGGCCGCGCTCGGCCGGGCGATCCTCGACGAGCTGGACAACACCGGATGCCGGGCGATCGTCACCACCCACATCGGCGACCTGAAGACCTATGCCTTCTCGAACCCCCGGGCCGAGAACGCCGCCGTCGAGTTCGACGTGGAGACGCTCCAGCCCCGCTACCGCGTCCATATCGGCGACATCGGCGCCTCGAACGCGCTCCAGATCGCCCGACGCCTCTCGATGCCCCCCCACCTGGTCGACCGCGCCTCCTGGTACCTCGACCGTCGCCGACAGTCCGGGGAAGACACCCCCGAGTGGGAAGCCGTCCAGCGGATGCGATCCGAGGCCGAGCAGGCCCGACAGGAGGCCATGGCCCAGCAGGCCGAGGCGGAGCGCACCCGGGCCGCCCTCGCGCAGAAGCTCGCCGACCTCCAGTCCCAGGCCGAGCGGGACGCCCGGCTCGCCGATTCCCGGGCCCGGCTCCAGCCCGGCGATCGCGTCGTCGTGCCCCGGCTCGGCTACGACCGGCCGGGCCGGGTGGTCCGGATCGACCCTAAGAAGAACAAGGCGGTCGTCGCGATCGGCCAGATGAACTGGGACGTGACGATCGACGAGCTGATCCCTCAGGTCCTGAAGACCCCCGAGGCCCCCACCCCCCACCGGGGGCTCTCTGCGGCCCAGCAGGGCGGGCGATCCCGATAGGGGGGCGCCCTCCACCCTTCGGGCCGGTCGGCCCGGCCGGGCCCCAACCCCGAGGCGTCTCCATCGGCTATGATGGGACGAACGACCCCCGTCGACCGCCGGAGAGCTCGGGCCGGGATGGAGCAAATCTATTACACGCAATGCCCGATGGGCTACGGCCTCGGGGCGAGCAACGGGTTCCAGATCAAGCGGATCGGGGCCGGATACCCCGCCTCGGGGGACGTTCGCCACCTGGCCCTCCGCCCCTTCCTGCCGGGGTCGAACGGCAAGGTACTGGCCCCGGGGACGCTCCGATACCGCCGACTCGGGGCGACGGCCGAGGTCGCCTGGCTCGAACCCAGGGGTCGGGAATATGAGACCGAGCGCGGCCAGTGGGGACGCCCCGGCGGCCATTTCGCGCACGGGCTCCGGCTCGACCCCGAGGACTTAGCCGCCCTCGCCGGATGGCCTGCCGGGCTCTTCGCTCGCCCCTTCTGGAGACGCTCCGACCCGGAGCCGAGCCGGGGCCGACGGCCGGAACCGCTGACGGTCGGCCGGGATGACCTGTCCGCCCCCCCGGACTTCGAGCACGTCTCGCCGACGTTCGATCTCGACCCCGAGACGCTTGCCCGTCTCCTCGCCGCCGTGGCCGAGGCTGTCCGATCCGGCCGGACCCTCTTCCTGATCGACCGGTCGGATCGGCTCGGCCCCCGCGTCGCCGCGGCGACATTCGCGTTCCCCGAGGTGCTCCGGGCCGAGTTGACGTTCTCGACGTATCACGACCGTCCCGAGGAGTTGAGCGGGTTCCGCATCCACGGGACGGTCCCGTCTCCGATGCTCAATCGCGCCCTCCTCGCCGGCCTCGGCCCAATCGTCGATCTGAGCGCCGGTCGGTTCGAGCCCGAGACGACCCCGCCTGCCTGGGCCTCGATCCTCGCTTCCTGGTTCATCCGGCGTTCGCCCCGGGACGCCGAGGCGTGGGTCCGGACCGACGCCCGGGCCCGATCGGCCCGACGACCGGAGGATCCTTCGATCCTCTGGTCCGACTCCTGGCTCGACGGGTTGATCGGAATGGAGGAAGCCGTCAGGCAACCCGATTCCGGACTGGCCCCGGACCTGGACTGGTCCCGGCTCGCCCGACAGGCCGCCTGGGCCTCCGCGGCGGGCCTCGCGGGGGAGCTCGCCCGGGCCCGGGGCCCGCGCTGGTGGGATCCTCAGGTCGGAGAGATCCCGAGGGAAAAGGCATCGCACGAGGCGTTCTGGTCGATGGTCCTTGCCCCCGAGACCTGGGATGAGGAGGGCGTCCGGGATTCGGCCGACTGGGGGCGGCTCGCCGCCCGCTTCTGGATCCGATATCAATCCCCCCAGCGTGAGCAGATGCTCAACGCGGCACTCCGGAGGATCGCCCCCGCGGACGCACTCGCCCGGTTCCTGGACGGCCTGATCCGATCCGTCCCGGCCGAGGCGGGCCGGTCGGCCCTCCAATGGTTGGAGCGTCGAGACGCGATCGATCTCGGGGTCCTGCTCCCGTTGAAGGCGCGAGTGGCCGTCGATCTCTTGCGTGTGGAGGGAAAGGAGGATGCACTCGTGGAGGTCCTCGGTCTGGTGACCGGGCAATCCCGAGAAAGCCTCCCGACCGTGCTCGACCTGATCGCGGAGGCGGCCGGGGAGGATCGGGAATCGATCCCGCTTGCCCGGCTCCTGGAGCGGGGCGATCCCGAGTCCCGGGCTGTCTTCGAGCGCTGGGCCTTGCGCAGAGCCTCACGGGACGGGGAGGACTGGCTCTCCCCCGCGATCCGTCGCCTCCTCGCCCACGAGTTCGACCGGGTCGAGTGGGATGCCCTCCGGGACCGAACGCCGAAGGATCTCATGCCCCAACTGGCCCGGGTCTGCCTGGAGGTTTCCTCCGCTCCCGGTTCCTCCCCGGAGGCCTATTCCTGGACGGTGGAGGATCTGTTGCTCCGGATCCGCGAAGCCGACCGGCCGACCTCGACTCGGTGGATCGAGCACTACCTCCGGGTGGTCGCCTCTCCTTACGACCTGGCGACCCGCATCGGGGCCCGGGGCGAGGTCCTCCGACGATGGCTCGCCACGGTCCGAGACGAGACCGGGCTTACCGGCCAGGCTATTGCCCTGCTCGACGACGCCGATGCCATCGGTCTGCTGCTCGAAGGCCGGCCGTCGATGCCCGGAGACGCCTTGCTCGACCGACTCCCGGCCGGGGATCGGGCCCCGGTGTTGGGGCGATTGATCGACCACCTGGCTTGCGGCCAGTTCGACGAGAGCAAGCCGATCTTCGTCCGCTGCGCGGAGCGGTGGCCGGGGGCGTTCGACGCCGGGGCGGACGGCCTGGACGAGATGGCAGGGCCGATCACCGGGCTCTTGCTCCAATTCCTCCCCGACCCGGAACTCTGGATCGAATGCCTCGGTCTCGTGGTCTCCTGGCTGGGGGTCGATCGATCGGGCGACCGGTCCTGGCCGGAGGACGGGCTCGCCTCTGCGGTCGTGTCCGAGACCAGCCGGCGGTCGGCCGACCCCCAGGCGGCCTGGGACCTGCGATCGGGCTTGCTGCGGGACGAGCGGGCCTATCGGGCCCTCGATCGCGACGTGGGACGCGACCTGCGTTCGCAGCATGCTCGCCTCGCGGGCGATGTGGCCCGAGGCTGGGACCGATCGTTGGACAAGGGGACGCACTCCGCCCGGTTCTTTGAGGTGCTGCTCAACTCCTGCGACGGCCCGAGGCTCGCCGCCGTCGTCCCCGAATTCGCCGGCGACCTGAGGACGGTAGGCGGTCTCCGCTGGTGGCTCGGGGAATCCCGGGGGGACGGCACCGTCGACCTTCGGGTCGCCTTCCCCGGGATCATCCCGATGGCCCCGCTCCCCTCTCCCCGGTGCCTGAACCCCATCGAGGCCTGGTTGTGCGTGCGGGGGCCCGGTCGGCCCTCAGCGACCGTCCGGGATGATCCGGATTTGCTCCCGGAACTCGGGGAGGGTCGAGTGGACTTCGCCTCCTCCGCGTCTGGCCCCGAGGCCAGTCTCCCCGGTCCGGAAGCCGATCGATGGTCCTGCATCCGGGCCCTCACGGAGTTCCACTGGGGCGGGAAGACTTCGGAGGCCCGATGGACCGAGCTGGCACTATGGAGGAAATCGGAGGCCCCCGGAATCTCCCCCCCGATCTCGTCGCTGGTACGACACGATCGGTATGATTTCCTCGCATGGCTCATCCTCGCGCTGGATCATCCGGGCCCGGGTTCGTACGAGGTCGAGGCGACGGCCCGATGGGCCGTGAAGCGGATCGGCCTCCGTTCGAGCCCCCGGCTCCTCTCCCACCTCGAGGCGATCGCCGGGTCGGGGATTGTCATCCCCCGGGATCGGCTCCAGTTGGCCCGGGACCTGTCGCATCAGATGGCCTTGCAACTCGATGATTGAGCGGGGGACCCCCTCGCGACGGGAACGCGGATTGCCGAGTTCCCGCGCATCCGAGGACGAGACGACCTTGCTCGGTCGCGACGACGGCCACCGAGCCCAACACCCATCACGGAGCGCGGACGATGACCACGCCAGCCGAAGGGTCCCTTGTCCTGGGGATCGACCTAGGGGGCACGAAAATCCTGGCCGGCGTGGTCGACGATCAGCACCGGATCGTGGGCCGGGCCAAGGAGTCGACCCCCGCCCGTGAAGGGCCGGAGGCGCTCCGAGAGGCGCTCGTCTCGGCGGGCCGGGACGCGTTGCAGGTCGCCGGGATCGGGCCGGAGCGCCTGTCGGCGATCGGGATCGGCTCTCCCGGCCCGCTCGACGTGGATGCCGGGGTGATCCGGTCGAGCCCCAATCTCAACGTCACCGACTTCCCCCTCAAGGGAACGCTCGAGGAAGCCTTCGGCACGCCGGTCGCCGTGCAGAACGACGTGAGGGTCGGCGGCTACGGCGAGTTCAAGCTCGGCGCCGGCCGGGGGTATCGCGACGTGCTCGCCGCGTTCGTCGGCACCGGGATCGGCGGTTGCCTGATTCGGGACGGCCGGATCGTCACGGGAGTGACCGGCAACGCCGGAGAGATCGGTCACCTGATCGTCAAGGCCGACGGCCCGAAATGCGGCTGCGGCCGGAAGGGGTGCCTGGAGGCGGTCGCCAGCCGGACGGCGATCACCCGACGGGTCTATAAGGCGATCAAGAAGGGGGCCTCGACCCCGCTCCGAGACGTGGTCAAGAGCAAGACCTCCCGGCTCAAGAGCAAGGAACTCTCCGGCGCCTATCGGTCGGGAGATCCGGTCGCCGTGCACGAGGTCGACCGCGCCGCCCGGTTCCTGGGGCTGGCGTTGGGAGGGCTCATGAACGTGCTCGGGCCGGAGATCATCATCGTCGGCGGGGGGGTCACCGAGGCCCTCGGCGGCCCATTCGTCGACCTGGTCCGGAACGCCGCGCGAGCCCAGGCGATGGCCGATCCGGATCGCCTGGTCCGCATCGAACAGGCCGAGCTGGGGGACGATTCCGGCCTGCTCGGCGCCGCCCTGATCGCCCGTGAGCGGTTCGTCGGGACCGGGGAACCGCAACGGACCTGAGCCGTCAACGGACCTGTCCGGAGTCGTCTCATGACTGCCTGGTCCGGCGGGGAAGCCCGGAGCAGAGCCTGAGGCGACCCCGGCTCGGGCACCGGCGGCCGTTCAGGGACAAACATCAGCAAACGATCGACATCGGGCCGCCTCCGAGCGTCCAGGTCCGGATCACTCAGGCGATTCGATCGGTCTGATTGGCCCCGGCCCCGGTCTTGCGGTATGATTCCGATGACAACACGATCGGAGAGTCGGTTGAGGAGAATCTCCGGGCGGAGCGCCGCCGAAGGAGTGGGAACCGCAGTCGCCGTCCTGGCTGGCCCCCTGGTTCCTTCGCGGGAAAGCGACGATGAAACGAGGCCCGAACAGGCATCGCGCCAAGTTCCTCCGGCTCCGTCGTCACCTCGACATTTGCAATCATCCCGGCAAGCCTCGCCGGATCCGGACGCGATCGGCCCGATACGCCGCCGCGCTGGCCGAGCAGTTGGGGTTGATCTGTCGCCCGAAGGTCTGTACCTGGTGTCACCGCCGTCAGCGGCTCCAACGGCACCACTGGAGCTACGACGAGCCGCTGAACGTGACCTATCTCTGCATCGACTGCCACGAGATCGCCGATCAGATGGTCTGGAACACCGCCATCGCCTGATCGGCCGACCCGTCGCCCGTTCAGCTCGCGTCCCTGACGCCGGGTCGATTCAGATCGATCGTGGCGGGTTCGTCCACGACTCCGATCGGCAGCTCGACCCGGACGACCGTCCCGGGCCCGTCCGCCGACTCCCAGCGGATCCGGCCGCCGACCGCACTCACGAACCGGGCGACACGGGGCAGGCCGAGGCCGAGCCCCCGCCCGGCCTGCCTGCCGCAGTAGAAAGGGTCCAGCAGGTGGGCGGCGCGGTCTTCGTCCAGACCGATGCCATTATCCCGGACTTCCCAGACGATCGACCGGGGATCATCGATCGATTCCAGGACAACCTCCCCGCCCGGATCGGTCGCCTCCAGGGCGTTGCGGAGCAGGGCGTCGGCCAGGTGGCGGAGGGCCTCGGGGTCCGTCGAGACGGCGGTCGAGGAACGGGAGAGTCGGGAGGAAAGCTGGATCTCCCTGGAACGGGCCTCGTCCTGGAGGTCTTCGACGGCGTCTCGTAAGACGCGATCCGGCACGCACGGCATCCGGCGAGGGGAGGGCGGCCGGGCGATGTAAATCAGGTCCCGGAGGATCTGGTGGGCTCGACGGGCCTGGCCGATGATCGTCTGGAGGGCGAGCCGATGTTCAGGGTCCTCCAGCCGGGCCTGGAGCAACTGGGCCCGACCGGCGACGATCGCCAGCGGGTTGTTCAGCTCGTGGGCCGCCCCGGCGGCGAACTCGGCCATCGCATCGAGGACGGCCCCCGGGTCCTGGAATGGCGGGTCGGTCGGGGGCCGGTCGAGGGCCCCGATCGCCGCCGAGAGCCGGCGGTCGAGTTCCCCCAACTCGCGTTCAAACTGCCGGTTTCGGGCGAACAGCCGGGACGCGTCGCGGAGCAGTTCGGCCTCGTCCGCCGGGGATCCGCCGCCGGTCAGACCTCCGGCGCTGAGCGACTGGACCTTCGCCAGCAGCCCCCGACGATCGACTTCGTCGAGCCCTATCTCGGGACGAGGTCCGGGCAGGGCCCAGGGCGTCCGCATGGCCTGTCGCCGAGCGGCCCTGAGTCGGTCGAGCCCCGCCGGATCAGTCACCAGTCCGGGTGGGACCGGGTTGGATCGGCCGGCGAACAGGGTCGCGTCGAGGACGTCGGGATCGCACCCCCATCGCCGGGCCATCGAGTGCCCGAAGTCTGCCGGATCCCGGCCGAACCATGACGACTCCAGGCGTCGGCGGGCCTGGTCGTCGGCCTCCAGCCACGCCGAGAGCCCGTTGGGGGCGACGGCGGCCAGGGCCCACAGGGCGATCGGGTGGAGCAGACCCGAACGGCCGGAGGCGTCGGGATCCGGGTCGCCCTCCAGTTCGGCCAGTCGTCGGGCGGCCAGGGCCGTCGCCACCGAGAATCGCCAGAGCCGATCCCGGGCCTCGGCGGCGCCGACGTCGCAGGGAGACCAGAAGGGGAGTTCGGCGAGCAACTCCGGCGCGAGGTCAGGGCCTCGGGCGGACACGAGGACCGCCCAGCCGGGGTCGAGGAGATCCAGCCCGGCGGCGGCCCCGGGCCCGTCCCGGAGCAGGGAACGGACGGTCGACGGCCGAAGCGGTAGCCCGCCGAGGCGGTCGAGTCGGTCCCGGATCGGGCCGTCGGCGCCGGTTCCGGTGGTCGGTCGAGGCCCTCGCACCCGATCGGGCTCCTTCCCGATGGGCCGGGCCTCGGCTCGGCCCGGCGACCCGTCGCCGCGGGGCGCGGCGGCGGGGAGACATTAGGACAATCGGCCCGTCCGGTCAAGCCGAGGCCGGGCCGGACGGGCCTGAAAAGTGGGGTAGGACCCGACCGGGTCAGGGCGTGGCCGGCATCTCCAGGTCGAGGTGCTTGCAGATCCGGCGGATCAGCTCGTCGACGTCCAGCGGCTTGGACATGAAGTCGTCGGCGCCGGATTCCTTCAGGTCGTCGATCTTGTCCTCCTCGATCATCCCCGAGATGCAGAAGATCTTGATATCCGACATCGACGGGTCGCGGCGGACCAACTCGCAGACGGCCTTGCCGTTGATGTCCGGCAGCATGATGTCCAGGACCATCAAGTCGGGGTGGTACTCCTTGGCCATCATGCCGGCGCCGAAGCCGTTGTCGACGTCCTTCACCTCGAACCGGCCGTCGGCGAGCAGGGCGTCCTTGATGATCTGGACGACCTCCGGCTCGTCGTCGACGACGAGGATCTTGCGTCGGCCGCTCTCCAGCGCGTCGGTGGGGATGTTGTTCTCCCGCATGAAGCGATAGAGGGCATCGCGAGGGATGCGGCGGAATCGGGAGCCCGGGACGCGGAAGCCCTTGAGCTGACCGGAGTCGAAGCAGCGGATGATCGTCTGCTGACTCACCTTGCAGATCTTGGCGGCCTCACCGGTCGTAAAGACGGTCTTCATCGTCGGGTACGCCCCCTTGACACGAGCCCCCGGGCCTTGCTCCGGCTCGACCGGACCCGCCGGACACCCCGTCCGATCCGGTCCGATCCCCTCGCCGGGCGCCCTCGATTCCTCCCTGAAATCGGACCCGCCCGCTGTAACGACGCCGAGCCCCTCCATTGCCCGATCCCCGCAATCGGCCTCGAAGCCGTCTGGGCGATCGGACCCGCAGTATAATGCCGACCTTCCCCAAGTGCCCGTCAAAAACTCGCGATTTTGCCGAAATTACCGACATCGCCAATTATTAGGTTAGGTCCCTTTCCTGTCAACCCAGAGAAGACAACGCGGTCGGGATGAATCGATGACCTACCGTCGGCCCTGCGATCAGGGCGCTATGGGAGGGGGACGCCCTCGTCATCGGTCGGGGGCAACGGGTCGGCGGACGGGATGGGGCCATCCGGGACGGTGGGGGGGCGGGCGTCGGGCCCGCGGCCCGACGGGTGCCGGCGCTTCAGGGAGACGAGGAGCGTGGAGAGGTCGGCGGGGTTCATGCCGCTGATCCGACCGGCCTGCCCGATCGAGCGGGGGCGGACTCGTCGCAGCTTCTCTCGGGCCTCGGCTCGGAGTTGGGGGATCGCCTCGTAATCGAAATCCGGGGGGATCGGCTTGTCCTCGAGCCGTCGGAACTTCTCAATCTCCGCCGCCTGTCGGGCGATGTAGCCGCCGTATTTCGCCTCGAGGATGGCCTGACCGACCGCGCCGGTCCCGTCGTCATCGAACCCTGCGAGCGAGGGCTGCAGCCGCTTGAGGTCCTCCCAGGAGACCTCGGGGCGTCGGAGCATCTGCCCCAGGGACTGGCCGTCGACCCGGACGGACTTCAGCACGGTGTCCAGCTCGGCGATGCGGCCCCGGCGTCGGGAGAACCGGGCCCAGCGATCGTCGTCGACCAGGCCGAGGCGGCGGCCGAGCTCGGTGAGGCGGAGGTCGGCGTTGTCGTGACGGAGCAGGAGGCGGTATTCGGCCCGGCTGGTGAACATCCGGTAGGGCTCGTCGACGCCCTTGGTCACGAGGTCGTCGATGAGGACCCCTATGTAGGCGGTCGTCCGGTCGATGACGACCGGCTCGTCCCCGGTGCTGGCGAGTGCGGCGTTGACTCCGGCGACGATCCCCTGCGCGGCCGCCTCCTCGTATCCGGTCGTGCCGTTGATCTGGCCGGCGAAGAAGAGGCCGGGGACGCGCTTGGTCTGGAGCGTGGGATCGAGCTGGGTCGGCGGGGCGAAGTCGTACTCGACGGCGTAGCCGAACCGGAGGATCTCGGCCCGCTCCAGCCCGGGGATCAGTGGGATGACCTCCTCCTGGACGTCCCGGGGGAGGCTGGTCGAGATGCCGTTGCAGTAGTATTCGAGGGTCTGACGCCCCTCGGGCTCCAGGAAGATCTGGTGCTGCTCGCGATCGGCGAACCGGACGACCTTGTCCTCGATGGACGGGCAGTAGCGGGGCCCGGTGCCCTGGATCTGGCCGGAGTACATCGGGGCCCGGTGCAGGTTGGCCCGGATCCGGTCGTGGACGGCGGGATTGGTGTAGGTGAGGTGACAGTCGAGCTGCGGGGCGTCGATCCGGTCGGTCAGGAATGAGAAGGGGACGGGTTCGGGGTCGCCGGGCTGGGGTTCGAGGTCCGAGAAGTCGATCGTCCGGCCGTTGATCCGGGGCGGCGTGCCGGTCTTGAACCGTTGCAGCTCGAATCCGAGGGCGCGGAGGTCCCCGGAGAGCCCCTCGGCGGAGACGTCGCCGGCCCGTCCGCCGGCGGTCTGCTGTTCCCCGGTGTGCATCAGGGCCCGGAGGAAGGTGCCGGTGGTGACAACGACCGCCCGGCCTCGGTAGGTCGCCCCGCCCCGGGCCCGGACGCCGACGCATCGTCCGCCCTCGACGACGATCCCCTCCACCGTCTCCTGGCGGAGCGAGAGGTGGTGCTGGCGCTCGACGGTCAGCTTGGCGAGGATCTGGTACGCCTTCTTGTCGCACTGGGCCCGGGGGCTGTGCATCGCCGGGCCCTTACCCCGGTTGAGCAGGCGGAACTGGATGCCCGCGGCGTCGGTCAGAAGGCCCATCGCGCCCCCGAGAGCGTCGACCTCCCGGGCGATCTGCCCCTTGGCGACCCCGCCGATGGCCGGGTTGCAGCTCATCTGCCCGACCCCGTCGACGTTGAGGGTCAGAAGCGCCGTCCTCCTCCCCATCCGGGCCGATGCGAGGGCGGCCTCCAGCCCGGCATGGCCGGCGCCGATGACGATGACGTCGAACCGGTACGAATCGGGGCGCTCGAAGTTGGACATCGTTGACGAGGGCGGGCTCGGGGGGGGGGCGGGTGAGATGATGACGTTGGTCGGTTCGTCCTGGGGATTTGTCCCCTGGCCATTCTATCGTCGGGGGAGGCGGCGATCGAAACGCCGACCCTCTGGTCGAGATCATTCCCGGTCGTCGGACCCCGCGGGATTGGGCGGGACCAGTGCGCCTCAAGTACGCGTCCGGTGCGCCATGTCGGCCCAGCGGTCTCCGGCGTTTGTTATTTCATGAAAAAGATTTGCGTCGACGGACTGGCTTTGTTTCGCCTCAGACTGCACTCCGGTCAGTTCGAGGGGCTGGGGGTTGAAGGCCGTCGACATCGGGGTACGTCGCGAGGCGTTGAGCGGCTCCCTCATCGAGTCGAGGAGCGTCGTGCTCGAACCGGTGCACCATCCTCGGACCGGACAGTTCGCCCCGATGTGCACCTTGAAAATCGCGCAGGTCCCTGGAATACCATATTTTACGTAGAACGGTGCGTGCTCGTTTCGGGAGAGTTCGCGCCCAGATCGGGTCGACTCCCCCGCCGGGCGCCGAGACGGGTCGCAACCTGAGTCGGAGCCGGATCGGACCGTCAGCTGGGAGGGATGGCGGCCGTCGGGCGGCGGTCGCCCTGGAGCGATTCGACTCAGGCGGTACGCCGGGGTGCGTCGGGTTCGAACTCCACAAGTCGTTTTTTCGAAATGACATGGGGAAATGTCGGGTGTTCGTTTCGGGAACTCGCCCGGTTTCGCCGGGGTTGATGGCGTCCGCCGCCGGACGCGTACCGGGCGAGTCGACACGCCCCTCGGGCAGGGGCTCGCCGGCGCCGGAGGCGACTCGGTGGAGGACGGATCGAGAATCGGTCGACAGACCATCGGGGGGGGTCTCGGGGCTTCGGGGAATCTCGTGAGTGGGGTCATGGGGCGGATCCCTCCCATCAAGATGATCGAGGATTGGTCTCGGGATTTGCATGTTTTCTCGGAAACCTCGGGGCGGGCGGTGGCGATCGGCGAGGGGTCGCGGGTGGGGGGGGGCAGGGCTATACTCGCCACGGCGGCGACGGGCGGGAGGAAGGCCGAGAGTCGGGGAGGATCGAATCGTGTCGGCGCGGATCCTGGACGGGAAGGAGACGGCCCGGGCGATCCGGGGGGAGCTGGCCGGGCGGGTGGCGGCCGTCCGGGATCGGCTCGGCAGGCCGCCGGGACTGACGGCGGTGCTCGTGGGGGACGACCCGGCGAGCGGGATCTACGTGAAGAACAAGGAGAAGGCCGCGGGAGCGGCCGGGATCGCCGGGGAGGTGCGGCGGCTCCCGGGGTCGACCTCGGAGGCGGAGCTGCTCGACGTGGTCGATGCGCTGAACGCCGACCCGAAGGTGGACGGCATCCTCGTCCAGCTCCCGCTGCCGAAGGGGATCGATCCGGATCGGGTGATCGACCGGATCCTCCCGGCGAAGGACGTGGACGGCTTCCACCCGGAGAACGTGGGCCTGCTGGCGATCGGCCGGCCGAGGTTCGCCTCCTGCACGCCGCTGGGGGTGGTCGAGTTGCTCCGTCGGCACGGCGTGGAGGTGAGGGGGGCCCGGGCGGTCGTGCTGGGCCGGTCGAACATCGTCGGCAAGCCGATGGCCATGTTGCTGTTGCAGAAGGGGAGCGTCGGGGACGCGACCGTGACCGTCTGCCACTCGGCCAGCCGGGACATCCCGGCGATCGTCCGGGAGGCCGACCTGCTGGTCGCCGCAGTCGGGCGGCCGGGGTTCGTCCGGGGCGACTGGATCAAGCCGGGGGCGGTGGTGGTGGACGTGGGGATCCACCGCCGGGAAGACGGGTCCCTCTGCGGGGACGTGGTGTTCGAGGAGGCGTCGGAGGTCGCCTCGTGGATCACCCCCGTCCCGGGCGGCGTGGGGCCGATGACGATCGCGATGCTGCTTTCGAACACGGTGGCGGCGGCGGAGCGGGCCGGCGGCGGATGACTCGGGTCCGGTCGGCCGGCAGGGCCGGGCCGTCGGGGGCGGGAGGCGGCCCCTCCCGGGAGGGGTGCGAGGCCCCCGGCCGTAGGGCAGGATACTCATGATCTTCAGGACACGACTATGATCCGATTCGGCATCTGCAACGAGCTGTTCGAGGGCTGGGGCCTGGGCCGGACCTGCGCGGAGGTCAAGGGGCTCGGGTATGAGGGGATCGAACTGGCCCCCTTCACGCTGGCGGAGCTCATCACCGACCTGGGAAAGGACCGCCGGGCGGAGATCCGGCGGACGATCGCCGACGCGGGGCTGGAGACCATCGGCCTGCACTGGCTGCTGGCCAGGACGGAGGGATTCCACCTCACGAGCCCGGACCCGACGGTCCGGCAGGCGACGCAGGACTATCTGAAGGCGCTGATCGAGGCGACGAGGGACCTGGGAGGGTCGCTGATGGTCTTCGGCTCTCCGAAGCAGCGTGACATCGCCCCGGACGTCTCCCGGGAGGACGGGGAACAATTCGCCGCCGAGGTGCTCGCCGCCGTGACCGACGACCTGGAGGCCTACGGGGTCGACCTCTGCATGGAGCCGCTCTCGACCGCCGAGACCAACTTCCTGACGAGCATCGAGGAGACGAGGGGGCTGATCGAGCGGGTCGGCCATCCCAGGGTGACGTTGCACCTGGACGTGAAGGCGATGTCCGGCGATCCGGGCGGGAGCGTCGAGGGCCTGATCCGGGCGCACGGGGGCGTCGCGGGGCACTTCCACGCGAACGACCCGAACCTGAGGGGCCCGGGGATGGGCGACCTGGACTTCGGGCCGATCATGAAGGCGCTGGTGGCGTCGGGCTACCAGAACTGGGTGTCGGTGGAGGTCTTCGACTTTTCCCCCGGGGCCGAGGAGACGGCCCGGCAGAGCATCGCCTGCCTGAAGCGGAGCCTGGCCGAGGCCCTGGCCTGATCCGGGCGAGCCCCCGTCCCCGACCGCGGCTTGTCGACGCGTCGAGGGCCGGGCTATGCTCGCGACATGACCGACCGGCGGGCCGATCGGGCCCGTCGTGACGAATTGAGCCGAGCCGAGGCGATTCGAACTCCCACCGGACCTCAATCATACTGGAGACGAGACGATGGCCGACATCCGCAAGGGCGAGGTGACGATGAAGGGGAACCCGGTCGACCTGGTCGGGCCCCGACTGAAGCCGGGGAATGCCGCTCCGGGGTTCTCCTGCGCGACCAAGGGGGACGCGGGGCTCGCCCTCGTCTCGCTCGCCGACACCGGCGGCAAGGCCCGGCTGTTCAGCGTCGTGCCCTCGCTGGACACTCCGGTTTGTAACACGCAGACCCGGACTCTGTCGAAGACCCTGGGCGAGTTGGGGGACAAGGTCGCCGCCTACACGATCAGCATGGATCTCCCCTTCGCGATGGCCCGGTTCTGTGCCGAGGCCGAGGTCGCGAACATGACCAACCTCTCTGACCTGCACGACCACAGCTTCGGCGAGCACTACGGGGTGCTGATGCACGGCCTGCCGGTGCCGCTGCTGGCCCGGGCCCTGTTCGTGGTCGACCCGGGCGGGTCGATCGTGCACGCGGAGTACGTGAAGGAAATCGCGTCCGAGCCGGACTACGTCCCGGCGATCGAGGCGTTGAAGAAGGCGGCCGGGGCCTGAGTGGCGGTCCGCCCTTCGGCGATCGGGGCAGGGAAGGTCATCGGGCGAGGCCGACGGATTCGGCCTCGCCCGACCTGCGCCCGGCCCAGTAGGGGGACGAGGAGGGAAGCGACCGGCAGGGGTCGTTCCCGCCGGGGGGCCAGGGCTGGTAGGCGACCTGCTCGCCGCAGATCGAGACGTGGACCCGGCACTCGGGGGCGCAGAGCAGGGCGGTACGGTCGTCGATCCGGCGATAGGCCAGGGCGCCGCCGTCGGCGTCTCCCCGGTGGGGGAGGCGGTCGCTGGAGCGCCCATGGGCGTCCTCGAAGAAGGCGGGCATGCGGCCCCGGCGCTTGTAGTCCTCGGCGACGACCCGCGAGACGCGGATCAGGTAATCGCGGTGCCGGGAGGCGGCGGTGGCCGGGGTCTCGAAGGCCATGAGGCTGAGAAGGGTCATCGTCGCGGCCGGGGCGAGGAGCACGGCGGAGACGATCCGGCCGGCGCCCTTGCCGTCGGGGAGCCGACGGAGCAGGGGGAGCCAGCAGATCAGCGCGACGGTCATCATCAGCCCGGCGACGAAGAACATCAGGCCGAGCATGAACTGGTCGACGACGAGATAGGACCCGTCGTAGCGCACCCAGGCCCCGGAGGCCACGAGGCCGACGCTCAGGGAAATCCAGGCGGTCAGGGCGAAGTGGTGGCGCATCGGTGAGCGGTGGGGTGGCCCGGGAACGTCGCCTCGGGCCGGGGCATCGACGTGGCCTTCGGCGGCGAAGGTCAGTGTAACCGATCGTCCAGGAGATGGGAGGGGGCCCGGAGCTGGTGGTCCGGGGAGAAGGCGCGTCGGGCCCGGAGGCCCAGCAGGGAGAGGACCGCCAGCCCGACCGAGCCGCCGATCGCCAGGTAGATGAGGATCTGGTAGCGGAAGGCGGTGCCCGGCGACGCCCCGGCGAGCAACTGCCCGGTCATCATGCCCGGGATGGCGACGACGCCGGCGACCATCATCCCGTTGATCGTCGGCGTCAGGCCGGCGGCGACCGCCGCCCGGAAGGCGGGGGCCGACGCCTGCCTCCCGGTGGCGCCCAGGGCGAGCCTGCGCTCGACGAGGTCGGCTTCGGATCGCAATTCGGCGTCGAACCGCTCGGCGGCGAGCGCCACGCCGTTGATGCTGTTGCCGAGGATCATGCCCATGAGCGGGATGACCACCGAGGGCTCGTACCAGGGGGAGACGCCCAGGGCCATCCGGGTCGAGACGGCCACCGCCAGCCCGGCCCCAAGGGCCATCGCGGCCGTCGCCTCGACCCGGAGCCGGCCGCCGCCTCGGGAGTGCCGGGCGCCGACCGCCTGGGCCGAGGCCGAGAGCATCACGACCGCCGAGACGCCGACCACCCAGGGGTGATCGACCGCGAAGGCGGCGTCCAGCACGACCCCGAGCAGGAGCAATTGCCCGGTCATCCTCGCCAGGCCGACGAGCATCGATCGGGCCTGACCCAGGCGCCGGCTCGCGAGCGTCGCCACCACGGCCAGGACCGGGAGCGAGGCCCACGCGAGGCCGACCCAGGAGGGGGCCGGGGTGTCGCTCATGGGAGGGGCCCCCCGGACCCGTCCGGGACGGACCAGGCCTCCGCGTCGGTTCGCCGGAGGACCTCGGCGGTCGGGCCGTGGTCGACGACCCGCCCGGCCTCGATGACGAACGCGTCCTCGCCCAGGGCGGGCGCGGTGCGCCGGTCGTGGGAGACGACCAGGGTGCGGAGGCCGTCGGACCGGGCGCGGCGGTCGAGCGCGTCGACGAGCCGATGCGTCGAGGCGGGATCGAGCCCGGCGGTCGGCTCGTCGAGGGCGAGGATCTCGGGGGAGGTCATCAAGGCCACGGCGATCGCCAGGCGTCGGCGCTCGCCGCCGGAGAGGCCGGAGGCGTCCCGGTCGAGCTGATCGGCAGGGAGCCCGAATTCGGCGAGGGCGTCGGCAAGCCGGGCGTCGGTCGGGGGGGGGATGCCGGCGACCTCCGCGGGATAGAGGAGGTTCTCCCGGATCGAGCCGGGCAGGGGTCGGGGATCCTGGGGGACCACGGCGATCGACCGGCGGAGCAGGCGGACGGGAAATGCGTGCAGGGGCTCCTCGCCGAGGAGGATCCGGCCCGAGGACGGGTCCTCCAGGCGGTTGAGCAGCCGGAGCAGGGTGCTCTTGCCGGAGCCGGAGGGACCGACCAGGATCGACCGCCGCGCGGGATCCAGTTCCAGGTCGATCCCCCGGAGGATCTCGGCCGATCCCCGGGCGACACGGACGCCTTCCAGCCGGAGGGGGAGACCCCGGGGCCAGCCGTCCGGGAGGTCGAGGTGAAGTCGAGCGGGCACGGGAGTCCGAGGCGTTCGGGACGAGTGCGGTCCTCCGGGAGCGACATTGTGGCAAATCGGCGGGAGTCGGGCCAGGAGGCCCGCCCCGTCCCGTTGATCGGGCCGGGCGGATCGGGGACGATATGGGACTCCCGAACGGCCCGAGGTTGCCGATCGGGTCCACCGAGCGACGACCCGACCCGCCGATGCCGCTGGACCTCCTGACCCGACTCGACCCCCTGCGACGCGTCCAGTGCCCGTACTGCTTCGAGCGGTTCGCGGCCTTCGAGCTGCACGTCAAGTGCGACAGCCCCGCCTGCGAGACCGACTTCGGCCGCCAGGTCGAGGATCCGATCCTCACCCGGACCTATTTCGGGTCCGGGGCCGATTCCATGATCCGGAGCCCCTGGTGGGCCGACCCCCGGCGGGATGCCCGGAGGGGACTCCGGCGGCACCTGGACTGGATGGTCCTGCCCGGCCGTCTCGACTGCCCGGCGTGCGGCAACGCCACCGATTGCCGCCTCTGCCCCCGTTGCCATCAGCGCCTGCCCGACGCGGCGATTTCCGGCCGGCCGGGGCACATCACCATCTTCGGCCCCCAGTCGGTGGGCAAGACGACCTACATGACGGTCGTCCTCCACGAGTTGGACCAGCGCTTCGGCCCGGAGCGGGGCCTGCTGCTGGAGCCGATCGACGAGGAGGTCCGACGGCGGTACTCGCAGGAATACCGGGACGTGACCTACGGATCGGCGATGCAGGGGATCGGCGTCGGCCAGTGGGGGGAGGTCTCCCGTCAGGCCCACATGCCGACGCCCCCGCTGGAGGTCAACCGCCGGGTGCTCCAGCCGCTGGTCTACCGGGTGAAGCGGCGGGGAGCCTCCGGGGCCGAGCCCCTTCTCTCGTTCTCCGACTTGGCGGGGGAGGACTGGGAGATGAACTTCTCCGTCCTCCGCCGCGAGGCCGGGCACCTGATCCGCAAGGCCAGGGGCCTGCTCCTGCTGATCGACCCCTTGCGGATCCCCCAGGTGGCGAGGGACTCGAGGGTCCGGCTCACGCCGAAGGAGGCGATCGCGCCCCCCGCGGAATACCGGGAGGACCTGTCGAAGCTCGCCGCCTTCTTCGATCGGACCCCCGTGAAGGTGCCGCTGGCGATCTGCCTGAACAAGCTCGACCGCTGGGGGCCCCTGATGGCTCCGGGGACGGCCCTGCACGAGGTCGCCACCTCGGTGCCGGGCGAGCTCGGGCGGGAGGACTCGGACCGGCTCATCCACGAGGAGGTCCGGGCCGCGATGCGGCGTTGGGACCAGCTCTCGTTCCTGGAGCACCTGGAGATCGACTTCCCCCGCCACCGCTTCTTCGCCTGCTCCGCGCTGGGGGATGCCGCCCAGGAGGAGGAGGACTCGCCCCAGCCCCTGCCGACCCCGCTGCTGGTCGACCGACCGCTCCTCTGGTTGTTGAAACAGCAGCAGTTGATCCGGTGAACCGAGCGCGAGCCCATCATGAGCGACCCGATCCCGCCCGACGAACCCCACCCGACGCCCCCCCCCGGGTCGGAGTCCGAGGCCGCCCCCCGGCCCGACGCGGACGCCGAGGCGGATGAGGGATTCGTGGAGGTTGCCGTGGTCGGGCCCGCCGAGGCCTACGAGGCGATCGACACGATCCTCATCCCGTACCCGGGCGAAGAAGGCGAGCAGCCCTTCCCCCGGGAGCCGATCGCCCCCGGGGAGGGGGGGGAACCGGGCGTGTCGATCACCGAGGCGATCGAACGCCTGGGGGTGGACCTGGGGGGGAAGCTCGACCGGCTCCAGGGGGTGGTCGATCGGGAGCTGCGGGCCGAATCGAGCCGAGAGAAAGTGGTGGACCGGCTCCACGCCGAGCTCCAGGAGTACAAGAGCGACCTGCTCCTGAAGGTCACCCGGCCGATCTTCATCGACCTGATCCAGCTGCACGACGACATGGGCAAGATGGCCGACTCGCTGGAGGGCGAGCGCGCCTCCGGCCTGCTGAGGGAGTTCCAGCAGGGGATCGAGGACGTGCTCTATCGCCAGGGCGTCGAACCATATCGGGTCGAGGGGGACGGGTTCGACCCGAGGCGGCAGCGGGCCGTCTCGACGGTCAACGCCGATGAGCCCGCCCTGAACAAGACGATCGCCGCCCGGCTCCGGCCGGGCTTCGCCAGCGGGGAGAAGGTGATCCGGCCCGAGCTGGTTTCGGTCTTCTCGACGAGGAAGCCGCCGGCCGACGGATCGGGTCCGGGAGGGGCCGAGGCCTGAGGCCGATGTCCGGGGTTCCATGCGGGAGGCCGGGATGACGTTGACGACCGCGATCGTGTTCGCCGCGGGGCTGGCCCTCCTGATCGGGGGGGCGGAAATCTTCGTCCGTGGTGCGTCGAAGCTGGCGGCGGCGCTGGGCATCTCGCCGCTGATCATCGGCCTGACGGTGGTGGCCTTCGGCACCAGCGCGCCGGAGCTGGCCATCTCGGTCCTGGCGGGGCTCGAAGGCCGCCCCGACCTGGCGTTCGGCAACGTGGTGGGCAGCAACATCTTCAATACGCTGTTCATCCTGGGGGCGTCGGCGCTGGTCGCGCCGCTGGTGGTGGCCCGGAGGCTGGTGCAGCTCGACGTGCCGCTGGTGATCGGGGCTTCGGTGCTCGCCCTGGTGATGGGGATGGACGGCAGGATCGGCCGCCTCGAGGGGTTGGGCCTGTTCGCCGGGATCGTCACCTACACGATCTGGCTCGTGCTCCGGGGCCGGGGGGAAGGGGTCGTGGGCGGCGAGGTCGACACCCGCCCCGACCAAGGGCAGGCGGGGCCCGGTCGGCTGGCCATCGACCTGGCGATGATCGCCTCGGGGCTGGTCCTGCTGGTCGTCGGGTCGAGGATGCTGGTCTCGGCGGCGGTGACGATCGCCTCCGGGCTGGGGGTGAGCGAGATGGTGGTCGGGTTGACGATCGTGGCGGCCGGGACGTCGCTGCCGGAGGTGGCGACCTCGCTGCTGGCGAGCCTGAAGGGGGAACGGGACATCGCCGTCGGCAACGTGGTGGGCAGCAACCTGTTCAACCTGCTCTGCGTGCTCGGCCTGACGGCCTCGGCGACCGGCGGGATCCCCGTGCCGGCCGAGGCGCTCCGGGTGGACGTGCCGGTGATGATCGCGTCGTCGATCGCCTGCATGCCGATCTTCTTCAGCGGCCACCGGATCGATCGCTGGGAGGGGTGCCTGTTCCTCGGCTATTATGTCGCCTACACGACCAACCTCGTCCTGGCCGCCACCGGCCACGAGGCCCTCGGGTCCTTCCAGGGCGTGATGGTCGCGTTCATCCTCCCCCTGACGGCGATCACCCTGGGGGTGATCACGTATCGGGAATTCCGATCGCGATGGCGGGTCGAGTCGGGTCACGGATCGGACTGAAGGGGGGAGATGATCGGACGGGGGCTGCCAGGCAGCCGGTGCTTGACGCTCATCTTGATGAGAGGCAGCGATCGGACGTCCGCCGACCGGATGGTCGGTGACATCGCCGGACCGAAGGAGGGAGAGCCGATGAACCGGGACCGAAACCACGTCTCACGCCGCCGGATGCTTGGGGGTCTGTCGTTCGGCGCCGCCATGTTCGCCGTGAGGGGTGCCTTCGCGGAGGAACTCGTCCGGACCCCGGCGCAGACCGAAGGTCCGTTCTACCCCGACCACCTGCCGCTGGACACCGACAACGACCTCCTCGTGATCAACGACGAGATCACCCCCGCGGTCGGCGAGGTGACCCACCTCTCCGGCCGGATCCTCGACGCCGGAGGGGAGCCGATCCGGAACGCCCTGGTCGAGATCTGGCAGGTCGACAACCAGGGATCCTACCTCCACACCGGCAGCGCGAATCGCTCGGGCCGGGACGACCACTTCCAGGGCTTCGGCCGGTTCCTGACCGGCTCGGACGGCTCGTATTACTTCAGGACGATCAAGCCGGTCCCCTACCCGGGCCGGACGCCGCACATCCACTTCAAGATCTGGAAGGGGAGGGAGCCGCTGCTCACCACCCAGTGCTACGTGAAGGGCCACCCCGGCAACGACCGCGACGGCGTCCTCCGCGGGATTACGGACGAGCAAGCCCGACGGGCCATCCTGGTCGATTTCGCCCCGGTCCAGGGGTCCTCGATCGGCGAACTGGCCGCGCGATTCGACGTGGTGCTGGGTCAGATCCCGCAGGGCTGATCCCGATCGGTCCGAGGGCCGCTCGACGGGGGAGGGGCTCGGTCCGTTGTCCTGAGGCCCCGGTCGCCCCGGCGTCCAGGGCGACCCCGACCGACTGGTCGGAGCCCCACCCGATCGCGATCGGGTGGGGCTCCGACCGAGACGATTTCGAGGAGGAGGGTCAGGGGCGAGGTCCCGTGTCCTTCGGGGCGGGCTCGATCCGGTAGACGGTCTCGCCGAGCTTGACGACGACGGGCTGGCGGAACGCCAGGTACTGGTTCGCCGCCGAGGGCTGGGATCGGGCGAGGGCGAAGTACGGATCGGTGAACTGGACGACGCGCTCGGCCCCGGACTCCTGCTCGGGGGTGACCGTCGAGTCGAGCCATCGCCCGTCTCGGTAGAAGAAGGTCTTCGGGCCGACCTTCCTGACTGTCGAAACGGGGACGGAATTCCCCTCGAAGTCCCGGGCCTCGGCCAGCGTCCCTCCCAGGCCGAAGCCCCTGGCCGGTCCGGCCATGCCTCCCATCCCTCCCATGCCGCCGAAGCCTCCGCCCAGGCCGCCGAAGCCACCGATCCCGCCTCGGAATCGGCCGAGTTGTCCGGCCCGTCCTTCAGGGGATTGGGGCTGGCCCTGGGGATCGAGGCCGGGGGCGATGGAGAGGGAATCGGCGATGATTGCCCGTTCGGCCTGCTTGTAGAAGGCCTTGTTGGAACGCTGGCCGACCCCGGCGGCGCCCTGGACCTGTTCGAGCCGGGAGAGCTGCTCCCCGGCGCGACGGTTGTTCTGATCAAAGGCGTGCAACTGAGTCCCCTCGTCGGCGAGGAACGAGGTGTAAGGGGTCAGGATGCCGTAGCGGGTACTCAGGCGGACGAGCTCTTCGGTCAGTTCGGGGTTCTTCCCGTGCAGGTCGATCTGGTCGATGATGTCGCCGATCCGCCGCGAGGCCCAGAGGGGCTCGACGAAGTCGTAGCGGGCGTTCTCTCCGGGCCGGGCGAGGTCGGCCTCGAACTCGAAGGTCCGACGCTCGTCGCCGACCATGCCGCTGATCCGGACGGCCGTACGGCCGGATCCGGTATAACGGCCGACCCACGAAATCTGGCCGCCCTCGAACAGGTCGGGCAGATCCCGGGGGTAGGCGTGATTGACACTCGTCCCGGACAGCTCGACACGCAGGTCGGCGAGCACGGGGCTGGTGAGCTTGGAGTAGAAGCGGGAGACGCTGGCCTCGATATCCTCGTCGGGCTTGACGTAGTCGGTGGTACCCCCGTGGTCGGCGCCGAGGCGGTCGAGGAGGCGGGCGTTGACGTCGAAGCCGACCCCGAAGGGGAAGACGCGGGCCCCGGAGTCGTTGGCCTGCCGGGCATGCTCGGCGATCCTCAGCTCGTCGGTCTCTCCGGCCGTGGGGAGGCCGTCGGTGAG
This sequence comes from Tautonia plasticadhaerens, assembly GCF_007752535.1. GTDB lineage: Bacteria > Planctomycetota > Planctomycetia > Isosphaerales > Isosphaeraceae > Tautonia > Tautonia plasticadhaerens. The sequence goes on along the minus strand of NZ_CP036426.1, from coordinate 6,285,537 downwards.
GAAGATGACGTAGCGGGGCCGGCCGTCGTCGTGGAGCATCTCCAGGCTGGTGCGGAGGGCGGCGTCGATGTTGGTGCTGCCGCCGGGCCGGATCCCCTCGACGAAGGCGAGGGCGTCCCGGCGGGTTTCGGGGTCATAGCGCTGCAACTCCGGCTTGTAGGTCTCGACCCGGTCGTCGTAGGCGACGATGTTAAACGTGTCGTCGGGGCGGAGGTTGTTGAGCACGAAATCCAGGGCATCTTTAGCCTGATCGATCTTCTCGCCGGACATGGAGCCGGAGCGGTCGATCGCGAAGACGACGGTCTTGGCCGACGGCTCCCGGTCCCGGTCGTCGTGGCCCGGTGAGGGGCTGGCGAGCAGGAGGAAGTAGCCGTCCTCGCCGCCGTCGGGGCGGTAGCTGAGGACCGAGGCGCCCAGCCCTCCCCGGTCGACGGTGTAGAAGACGCGGAGATCGGCCGCCGGGATCACGTCGTGTGCGTCGTAGGAGACCCTGGCCTCGTGGTCGGACTCCAGTTCGGTGCTGACGTCGTGGCTGGGGCTGTAGATCGACTTGATGGGGACGCGGCTCTCGACCCTCATCGACAGTTCGAGCGTCCGGATCGGCTTGCTGGTGAACTTCTGCGTGCCGAACGGGTAGGAGAACTCAACGACGTTCCGGTCCCGAGGGAGGAGCTGGGTGTAGGTCATCGTGACCGTCCGCTCGGCCCGGGGGGGGATCGGGAAGACGCTGGTGCGGATCAGGCCCCTGCCCATGTATTCGAGCAGGGCGGGGTCCCGCTTGCGTCGGACGATCTCCTCATAGATCCGCCGGGCCTCGTCGGCATTCATCAACTCGCCGACCAGTTCCCGGCCGTCGACGAGCAGGACGAAATCCCGGATCGAGCCGGCGTCGGGGACCGGGAAGAGGTATTCGGCCTCGATCACTCCCTCGGTGGGATTGCTCAAGGTCTGCGAGACCCGGACCCTGGCCACCTGCTCGCGGACGAGGGCATCGACGACGACCGATTCCACGTCGAAGGACCCCGCGATCGGCCGGTCGGACCGGCGGTCGACGACGATCCCCTGGCCGGGGGTCTCGGCGGCGGTCGCCACGAGGCAAGCGACCCCGAGGACGAAGGGGCGAACACGGGGCATCGACATGACGATTCCTCCCTTTCTCGAGGGGCGACGGTCGGCGGGCCGGGTCGGGACCGAAGGGCGACGGGGGTCCCCGTCCTCATGACGCCCGAGGGCACTCGTTTCTTGGATGGATTCCCGGCGACCCGGCCCGGCTCGCGGTGGACCGGAGTCCGGGGAATCCTCCCGGAACCGGGGGCCGTCGGTCTGTGGTTGGTTTGAGGCCCGTGGAATCGACAGGGATCTTTGTCCCCGTTTCGACTTGCCTCGGCCCGGATCGGCTGCCACGCTGGGGGTGGGGTGCGACGGCGCGCCCACACCCGTCTTCCCCGCCGAACGATCCCGGATCCGGGGGAACGGTCGGACGACGTGCTCTCCCCACGTCGCGGCCGGTGCTCGGCGGATGAGGTGAAATGTCGCCAATCGCGTGCGCCGGACCATCGGCGCGAGGCCACCGGGCGTCGAATACGAGAGGGGCCGGAACATGGGAGGAGGAGCTCGGTGGATTGGGTCGACGAGGACGCGGAAGATCTGGTTGGGCCTCGGGCTGCTGGGCGTCGCCATCCCGCTGGGGTGGCTCGCCCTCGATTCTCGGGTGGAGAGGTGGAGTCGGGTCAGCCGGGCGATCGAGGAGGCCAGGATGGCCCTGGAGGAGGGCCGACCGGCTACGGCCCGAAGGATCCTCGCCCGGATGGCCGGGGAGGCGAGGGGGAGGGGCGACTTCTGGCTGGCGATGGGGAGTTGCGAGCTGGAACTGGGGAGGCTGGACCGCGCGGAGGAGGCCTGGGCTCGGGTCCCCCCCTCCAGCCCGGAGGCGGGGCCCGCGGCGGTCCTCCGCGCCAGGTACCTCGTCCGGCAGGGTCGGCTCGCCGAGGCCGAGGCACTCCTGACGCCCGAGTTGCTCGAAGCGCCGGGGGAGCACGCCGTCGAGGCGTGTCACCTGCTGGCGACCTCGTTGAAAATGCAGGGGAGGCGGGACGAGGCGGTGCGGCTCTACCGCGAGCGGTTCGACCGGCTCGGCCGCCCGGCGGTGGTGCTCAGGGAGATCTGGAGCCTCCGGTACGAAACCTTCCCGATCGAGAAGGTAGGCGCCTTGCTCGGCCGGGCGAACCGGGACGCCCCGGAGGACGACCGGGTCTGGCTCGGGTTGGCCCACCTGGCGATCCTCGGCGGCCGGATCGACGACGCCGATGGCTGGCTCCGACGCTGCCTGGGGCGACGGCCGGCGGATCCGGCCGTCTGGCGGATCCGCCTGGACTGGGCACTGATGAAGGCGGACCCGGCCGCTGCGCTCGCGGCGATCGAGCACCTCGACGACTCGATGCTCGCCCCGGCCGACGTCCTGGAACTGGCCTCCTGGTTCGCCCTGCAACGCGGCGACGACCGCCGTCGCCGGGAGGCGATCGTCGGGGCCCTGAGGCACGACCCGAGCCGGGCCGCGCTGTTGGAGCAACTCGCCTTTCTGGAAACCAGGCGGGGTGCGGGGGACCGGGCTTCGGAGCTGCGGGCGAGGAAGTCGGGCTGGGAGCGGGACTTCAAGGAGTACGAGCGGCTGCTGTTCGATGACGAGCCGTTGGCCCATGCCCCCGAACTTGCCCGACTCGCCCTGGCCCTCGGCTGGTCGTTCGAGTCCGACCGATGGGCTCGGCTGGTCACCGGTGGGGGGATCGGGTCGGGTACGAAGGGGGAGGATCATCCCCCCGACTCGCCTACGGTCGGTGACCTGGTGGCGGAGCTGAGAGCCGTCGGACTCGGCGATTCGGACGATCGATCGGCTCCCGAGGGGGGACTCACAGTTTTCCCGACCTTCCGCGACCGGGCCGGGGAGGTCGGGTTGGACTTCCGCTACAACCCCGGTCGGGTCGATCCGGGCCGGTCGCTCCCGGAGATGATGGGGGGAGGTGTGGCGTTGATCGACGTCGAGGGTGACGGCTGGCTGGACGTCTACCTGGTGCAGGGTGGACCGTTCCCCCCGCCCGAGGACGGCCGGAACGCCGACCGCCTGTTCCGCAACCGAGGTGATGGGACGTTCGAGGACGTGACCGTGGCCGCCGGCCTGGGCGGATTGCCCGGGGGATACGGCTTCGGCGTGGTGGCCGGTGACGCCGACGGGGACGGCCTGAGCGACCTGTTCATCTCGCGGTGGGAATCGTATCAGCTGCTCCGCAATCGGGGAGACGGGACGTTCGGGGACGTGACCGAGTCCTCCGGGCTCGGCGGGAGTCGAGGATGGCCGTCGTCGTCGGCCTTCGCGGACCTCGACGCCGACGGGGACATTGACCTGTACGTCTGTCATTACCTGGAATTCGACCCGGGATCGTCCCTGGCGGAAACCTCGGGCGTGATCACGGCCGACGCGTATAATCCCAGACGATTCGTCGCCGAGCCCGACCACCTCTTCCGGAACGACGGCGGTCGATTCGTGGACGTCTCCGGAGAGGCGGGCATCACCGAGGCCGACGCCGACGGTCGGGGCCTCGGCGTCGTCTCCTGCGACTTCGACGGGGACGGCACGCTCGACCTCTACGTCGCCAACGACATGACGGGGAATCATCTCTTTTTGAACCGGGGAGGGCTCCGCTTCGATCAGGTCGGGGAGCGATCGGGGGGCTCGGCGTCGGCCGAGGGTCGGTACCAGGCGAGCATGGGGGTGGCCTGCGGCGACCTGGAGGGCGACGGCCGTCCCGACCTGGCCGTGACCAATTACTACGGCGAGGGGGCCGCGTTCTACCGGAATCTCGGCGGGGGGATGTTCGCCGAGTCGGCGGCGGTGGCGGGGTTGCTGACGCCGAGCCGTTTCCTGCTCGGCTTCGGCGTGGCCTTCCTCGACGCGAACAACGACGGCCGGCTCGACCTGGCGACGGCGAACGGACACGTCAACGACTTCCGCCCCGAGACGCCGTTCGCCATGCCGGCCCAGTTGCTCCTCGGTTCGGGCGACGGTCGACTGGTCGACGCCACCGGGGCGGCCGGCGCCGACTGGGCCGCCCCCCGGGTGGGGCGAGGCCTTGCCGTCGGCGACCTCGACAATGACGGTCGGCCCGACGTCGTGATCGTCCCTCAGGACGGGCCGATCGCCTACCTCCACAATGAGACCGTCGAGGCGGGGAACTCGATCCTCCTGCGACTGGAGGCGAGGAGCACGGCCACTTCGGCCGAGGGGGCGAGGGTGAGCGTCGAGGCGGAGGGCCGTCGGCAATTCGGGTGGCGGGTCGGCGGCGGCAGTTATCAATCCTCGGGAGACCCGAGGCTCGCCTTCGGCCTCGGCGTCTCGGACCGGGTCGAGCGCATCGAAGTGCGATGGCCCTCCGGCGGCGTCTCCGAGTACCTTGATCTGCCAGGAGGATCGGCCTGGACCTTGCGAGAGGGGGACTCGGAGCCGATCCCCCTGCCGGCGAGCGAGCCGGCCCCGGCGAGGTGGCGGGCCCCCTGACGGGTGGATGGCTGCCTTCGAGCGGACTCGGCGGTAGGATAGGCTGAAGAAACGCGACCGGGGAACGAACTGATCCCTGGCGCGGCCCGCCATCGGCCGTCCGATCCGAGATCCCTCGAGGGAGCCCAGACGTGAGCGACGCCCTGACGCGCGTGTATGGCATCGACCTCGGCACGACCTACTCGGCCATCGCCTACGTCGACGAGCACGGCAAGCCGGTGATCGTGCCGAACCAGGAGAGCGAGCGGATCACCCCCTCGGTCGTCCTGTTCGACGGCGACGCGATCATCGTCGGCAACACGGCGAAGGAGTCGGCCAAGGTCGAGCCCGATCGGGTGGTGAGCCGGGTCAAGCAGCACATGGGCGACCCGCATTACGTCTTCGAGTACGACGGCCAGGCCTATAGCCCGGAGGATATCAGCTCGTTCATCCTCCGGAAGGTCGTCGGTGACGCGGAGACCGCCCTCGGGATGGACGGCGAGGGCCAGAAGATCACCGACGTGGTCATTACCTGCCCGGCCTATTTCGGCACCGCCGAGCGCGAGGCGACGGCCAACGCCGGCACGCTGGCCGGCCTGAATGTCCGTGCCGTGCTCAACGAGCCGACCGCCGCGGCGGTCGCCTACGGCCTGGAGCAGGAGCGTGACCAGGTCGTGCTCGTCTTCGACCTCGGCGGCGGCACCTTCGACGTCACGATGATCGAGATCAAGGACCGCCTGATCCGGGTCATCTGCACCGGCGGCGACCACCGACTGGGAGGCTCGCTCTGGGACGAGGCGATCGTGATGCACCTCGCCGACCAGTTCCGCGAGCAGACCGGCCTGGACAGCGACCCCATGGACGACCCGGAGGTGCTAAACGACCTGTTCCTCCAGGCCGAGCGCGGCAAGAAGACCCTCACCCAGCGCGACAAGGCACCCTTCCGCGTCACGCACGCCGGTCAGTCGGCCCGGGTCGAACTTGACCGGTCCAAGTTCGAGGAGCTCACCTCCCACCTGATGGACCGCTGCCTGGAGCTGACCCGGGAGATGCTCGCCGACGCGAAGGCGAAGGGCTTCGAGGCGTTCGATTCCCTCATCCTCGTCGGCGGTGCCACCCGGATGCCCCAGGTCCGGGACCGGCTCGTCTCCGAGTTCGGCGCCGAGCCGATCAGTTTCGACCCGGACGAGGCCGTCGCCAAGGGGGCTGCGCTCTACGGCTTCAAGGAGTCGATCCAGCAACAGGTGGCCAGCCATCTGCCCGGCTCCGGCGACGAGGAAGGCCGGTTCGACCCCTCGTCCGTCAGCGCCAGCGCGATGGAAGAAGCGCTCGACAAGATCGAGCAGGAGACCGGCTTCACCCTGACCGGGCCGGTACGAGAGCTGGTTAGCACGCAAATCGTCAACGTGCTCTCCAAGAGCCTCGGCGTGATCGCCCGCAACGACGAGGGGCGTGACGTGGTCGTCTACCTCCTGCCCCGCAACGGCGAGGTGCCGATGGAGCGGACCCAGGAGTTCGGCACCGACCAGCCCGACCAGTCGGGCGTCGACATCCGGGTCATGTCCGGCGAACGCGACAGCCCCGAGCCGATGGACTGCCAGGAGGTCGGCGTGGCCCAGCTCCACCTGCCCGAAGGCCTGCCGGCGAGGAGCCCCATCCGAGTCAGCTTCAACATCACCCGCGACGGCCGGCTCATCGTCTCCGCCAAGGACCTGACCGGTGGCGGCGCCATCGACGTGGAGTTCGAGACCGAGGCGGTCATGAACGCCGAGGAGGTCGAACGGCGCTCGACGGCTCTGCGGCTGATGCAGGTGTCCTGACCCGGACCGGGTCCGAGCGATGTGAGCGACCGAGCCATGTCGACCGCATTCGAGTTCTCCTGCCCCTCGTGTGCCGCCCCCGGCCGGGCCAAGGTCGAATGGGTGGGCCGGACCATGAGATGCAAGCACTGCAAGGCGACATTCAATCTGCCCTCGCCGGGCGAAGCCGGGGCCGACTCCTATGAGCTGGCCGAGCCGGCCCAATTCGCCCCGGCGGCCCCCATGGAAGAGCCTCCCCGGGGGGGAACGACCACGTTCACGAGGTCGTATCGGGACGCCCCCCTGCCGGATGTCCCCCGGGATCACCCTCGCCGCAAGCGGAGGCAGGAGCGGACCCCCCGGGAAGGGCTCCTCGCGCTGAAGGACGATCGACGCGTCCGGATCATCGGGAGTTTCGCCCTGCTCGGGGTCGTGCTGGCGGTCGGGACGTTCACCGTCCCCGGGTTCGGGACCATCGGCGGCTGGACCTTGACCGGGATCGGGCTGCTGATGATCGCCGTCGGGTTCTCCGTCGGCGCGTACGCGGCGTTCTGCGAGGATTTCCTCTATGGGTTCGCATACGTGGTCTTCCCGATCTACACGGGCTACTATCTCGTGACCCGGTTCGACGACCTCTGGCCGTGGTTCGCGACCTCGACGGTCGGGTTCGTCCTGTTCATGATCGGGACGAAGGCACTGGAGCTGTCCCTGGCGGCGTGAAATCGGGGCCAGGGGCCGGGACGCCGCCGCCTCGAGGGAAGACACCCCCAGCCGAGTCGAGTCGAGAGGATCGTCATGGGAGCCTTCGTCGGGATCGACCTCGGGACGACGAATTCCGTCGTCGCCCGGCGTAACGAGTATGGCCGGCCGGAGGTCGTGCCGAACCGGGAGGGGGCGGGGATCACGCCCTCGGTGATCTATTTCGGGACCGACCCGCCCAGCGTCGGTCAGGAGGCGAAAGAGTACGCCCGGCTCGGCGACGAGCAGATCGCCAGCTTCTTCAAGCCTCAAATGGGCAACCCCCTGTTCTCGCTCCGATTCGGGGGCCGCGACTACGGGGCGACGGAGCTCTCGACCCTCATGCTCGGCAGGCTGAGGCGAGACGCCGAGGCCGCGACCGGGGACTCGGTCGACCGAGCCGTGATCACCGTGCCCGCCTATTTCGGCGACGCCCAGCGCAAGGCGACGATCGAGGCCGGTCGGCTCGCCGGGCTAGACGTGATGGGGATCATCAACGAGCCGACGGCGGCGGCGCTGGCCTACGGGCTCCAGCGGTCGGGCGCCGAGGAGACGGTGCTGATCTACGACCTCGGGGGAGGGACCTTCGACGTGACCGTGGCCGCGATCACCGAGGAGGAGATTGCAGTGCGATCGACGGCCGGCGACCACGACCTCGGGGGCAAGAACTGGGACGACCGCATCGCCACGTTCCTCGCCGAGCGGTTCGCGAATGAGACCGGATTCGATCCGCTCGACGATCCGGTTGCATTGAACGAGGTGCTCGTCCGCAGCGAGCAGGCGAAGTGGCAACTCTCGGAACGTTCGTCGACCCGAGTGACGCTCCAGCTCGACGCCGAGCGCCGCAGCTTCGAGTTGACCCGGGAGCAGTTCGAGGGGATGACCTTCCCCCTGATGGACCGCACTCGGAAGCTGACCGAGGAGGCGCTCGAGGAGGCCGGCCTCCGCTGGCAGGATCTGACGGGGGTGCTCCTCGTGGGCGGTTCGACCCGGATGCCGATGGTCCGCCGCTACGTGACGGAGATGAGCGGCCAGCCGCCGAAGGCCGGGGTCAACGTCGACGAGGTGGTGGCGCTGGGGGCCGTGATCCGGGCCGCGATGCTCGAAGGGCAGGAAACGCAGGACGCCCGGCCGAGGTACACGCTCGGCGGATCACGGACGCCCCACTTCACCCTGCCGGGGCCGAGCCGGATCAGCGACGTCATGTCGCACAGCCTGGGCACGGTGGCCGTCAGCCCCGATGGGTCGAGCTACGTCAACGACGTGGTAATCCGGCGGAACGTGGCGATCCCGGCGCAAGAGTCCCGATCCTACCGCCTGGCGACGCGAGGGGGTGCGAACGACCGGATGGAAGTGTACTTGACCCAGGGTGAGAGCCCCGACCCGCTCGATTGCTCGATCCTGGGCAAATACGTCTTCACGGGCATCGCAGCGACCGACGCCGAGGTGGACGTGGACGTTTCGCTCTGTTACGACCGGGATGGCGTGGTCCAGGTCTCCGGGGTGCAGCGGGACACGGGCAAGGCGCTGGAGATGCACGTCGAGCCGGTGCCCGACGACCTCTCCTGGCTGGGGAGGCCGCCGGAGGGGGCCTCGACCGGCGGGGAACGGGTGCCGATCAAGATTTTCCTGCTCATCGACGTCTCGTCGAGCATGGCCGGCGAGCCGCTCGTCGAGGCGCAGGAGGCCGCCCGGGCCTTCCTGGAGCGTTGCGACTTCACCCACACGGAGGTCGGGCTCGTCTCCTTCTCCGACCAGGTCGAGTTGCAGTCCGAGGCGACCGACAACGCCCGTCGGGTGCTCGCCGCGGTCAATCGCCTGGTGGCCGACGGGACGACGGACCTGACCGACGCGATCGCGCTGGCCCGGTCTCACCTGATCGAGGTGGATCGCACGCGATACGTCGTCATCCTCACCGACGGCTATCCCGATGCACCGGAGTCGGCCGTCGAGCAGGCAGAGGCGGCGAAGCGGGACGGGGTGGAGATCGTCGCCATCGGCACCGGTGACGCCGACCTCGACTACCTGCGACGGCTGTCGAGCACCGAACAGGGATCGATCTTCGCGCGTCGCGGGGAGCTGGTCCAGGCATTCGGGCACATCGCCCGGGTGATCGCCGAGGGTGGCCGTGCCCTGCGAGTCATGTGAACCATCGAGGGACCGCCGACGATGCCCGCAGCCCCCCCGACCGCGACGGAATCCCGGTCCTTCGCCCGGACCGTGGCGGGAAACGCCCGGCAGGCGTACGCGATGGCGGTGGCCGGGGCCATGGGCGCGGTCGTCGGCCTGTACGTCTATGCGGAGCTTCTACGGCCGTACGACGGGCTCCGCCAATCCGATGGCCTATGGTGGGCGCGGAACCTCCTGGCGGGCGCGTCGATCGGCGGCTCGATCGGCTTCTTCCTCAACGCGGTCGACCCGCTCCGGGATGGGGCCCCGCTGAAGCTCGCCCGATCGGCGACCTGGGGGGCGCTGGCCGGTGCGGCGGGCGGGATGATCGGCCTGCTGCTGGGAGAGGTCGTCCTCGGCGGGTTGAGGGGAGGGCCGTTCGGGAGGGCGGTGGCGTGGGCGATCCTCGGCCTCGGGATCGGCGTCAGTCAGGGGATGGCGTCTCGGTCGAGGCAGCGGTTGGCATACGGGGTGATCGGCGGCACGCTCGGGGGGCTGGTCGGCGGGTTTTTGTTTGAATCGCTGCGAGAGGGGCTCGGGAACCGCTACGACCTGAGCCAGGGGGTCGGCGTAGCGATCCTCGGGGCGGGGTTGGGTCTGTTCCTCGCGCTGGTCGAGCAGGCCTTGCGGAGGGCCTGGGTTCAGGTGCAAAACGGGAGGCAGGAGGGGCGATCCTACCTGCTGGCGACCCGGGTCTCCCGGCTCGGCCTGGACGAGCGGGCCGAGGTCGGCCTATTCGGAGACTCCTCCGTGGCCCGACGCCATGCCGAGATCGAGCGGGACGCCCAGGGATACGTCCTCAGGAATCGCGACGACCGGGGCCGGACGCGACTCAACGGCCGCCCCGTCGTCGGCGAGGAACGCCTCAAGGACGGCGATCGGGTCGAGCTGGGGAGGACGACCCTCGTCTTCCGCAGCAGGTCGTGAGGTACGATGGTGCAGGTGGAGCCCGGACCGTGCGTTGCGCGGGGGATCCGATCGAGTCCGTTGATTCTCTCGGGTGAATTCGAGCATGAGTCGCCAGGGGTCGGGGAGCGGCTGGTCGCTGGAGGTCGTCCGGGGGCGGGAGGTCGGTCGACGCTTCCCGGTGCCTCCCGGGTCGGCGGTGCTCGGTAACGCGGTCGACAACGGCACCGGGATCGACCTTTCGGGCCAGGAGGGTGAGACGCCGAGGCGGATGGCCGGTCGGCAGGCGAGCATCGAACTGCGGGCGGGCGGGCCGGTCCTCCGGGATCTCGACAGCCCCGGGGGGACGTTCGTCAATCGCCGGCGGCTCCTGCCGGGCCGGGACCAAGCGCTGGTGGCCGGCGACCTCATCCAGATCGGCGGGGTCCAATTGCGGGTCCTGGGATCGAGCCCGGCCTCGTCATCGAACCGGGCGGACACCCCTGGCCGACTCGGGGCGACTGCGAAGGACCGCCCGTCGACCGCACGCGCAGTCGAACCCGCGAGCCACCCCGCCTCGGCCTCGCGGCCATTGGAATTCACCCTGAAAGACGGACCGACCTGCCGGAATTGGGATGACTTCCTCACCGTCTCGGCCCAGCACTGGGGGAAGTTGAGGGAGGAACTGGTCACGGGTCGGCTGGCCTCCGCGCTCGTCTCGGGCGGCCGATCCGAACTGGCACCCCGGGCGGACTCCCCCGGCTCGCCCGACGATCGCCTCGACGCATGGCTCGGTTCGCTGCCGGTCACGAGGCCGGCCGTCCCCGAACTGGACGTCCATCCTCGGGCGCTGGTCGTGAGGGGGAGCCCCGGGGCGAGGGTCCGCAAGTCGTTCCGGGTCGCCAATGTGGGATTCCGCCTCTTGAGGTCCCGGGCCCGGGTGGAACCGGCCGACGCGGGATGGATCCGCCTCCCACCGGCGTTCACCCGCGAGTTCTCGACGGTCGAGGAGACCGAGGTCCTGGTCGAGGTCGAGGCCCCGGAGTCGCTCGCCGGCCGACTCTCCGCCGCGATCGTGGTGGAGGGCAACGGCGGGTCGGCTCGCGTCTCCGTCTCGCTCGAGCCGGGCGGGCCGGGGACTGGCGGGCCTCCGGGCGACTCGGAGGAGGTCGAGCCGGTAGGTGTCCTCGGTGAGTCCGTCGGAGGGCGACTGGCGGGCTGGCTCGCCGGTCGAGGGGCGAAGGCCAGGGTCACGGGCGGGGCGATCGCCGGCGTCGGCCTCCGGCTCGGGATTGGTCTGGCGAGCGGCCTGTCCGGGGTCGCGATCCTGCCGGGCCCGGCGGCGCTGCTCGGGGCGGCCGGTGCGGTGGCGGGGGGGGCCTGGATCGGTCGCCGGGGAGGCGTCCGAGACGTGCCGGTCGGGGCCTTCTCGGGTGGGTTCGGCGGCCTGATCGTCGCCGCCCTCATCGTGGCGGCATGCCAGGCGATTGAGCCGGTGCTCGGGGCGAGGACCTCTCAGAATCTCGTCGCGGTGACGGTACTCTGGGGCGTCCTGGGTGCTTCGATCGGCGGGGCGTCGATGCTCATCATCCCGAAACCTGATGCGAGCGGGGGGGAGTCGCGATGAAGGCTCGAGTGGTCATCGCGGCGGGGTTCACCCTGCTCCTGTCTATTCTCCTGGTTGATCCCGCCAGCGGGCAAGGTGGGGACCTGGAGGATCGAGCCGAGGAGTCGATCTCCCGGGGACTGGAGTACCTGAGGCGAGAGCAATCCCGGGCAGGATCCTGGGATTATCGGCTGTCCCACGATCACCGCCTGGGCATGACGGCCCTGGCCGGGCTCGCCCTGCTGGAGAACGGGGTCCCGGCCGACGACGACACCCTGGAACGGGCCGGGGACGTTGTCCGAGAGCTGGCGACGGGATCGGACCAGTCGTACGACCTGTCGCTGGCGATCCTGTTCCTCTCACGGATCCAGGGGACGACTCGGGGCGATCGAGACGACCTGATTGATCGCCTCGCCCGGCGATTAGAGGGGGGGCATTCGGAGGGACTCTGGTCGTACAAGGTCCCGATGGATGCACCCGGAGCCGGATCCGAAACGGGCGGGGCCCGATCGTTCTTCAGTGAACCGGGAGACCATTCCAACACGCAATTTGCACTGCTCGGCATCTGGGCCGGGGGCCGCCACGGGTTCGAATCCGACGCGGCGCTGGGGGCGCTGGACCGCCATTTCCGAAAGACCGTGAACCGGGATGGCGGCTGGGGTTATCGGCCCGGCATGGGGAGCACCCCGTCGATGACGTGTGCCGGCCTGATGGCCCTCTCGATCGCCGCGGCGCGGCCGTCGCTCGCCGAACGGCTGTCGGCCCGGGCCAGGGGGCAGGCTCTGGCGGATGACCCGGTGTTCCGGGAGGCACTGGAGGCGGTCGGGGAGGAGGCGCGGACCATCGGCCGGCGATCGGACGTGTATTACCTCTGGTCCCTGGAGCGGGTCTGCGTCGCGCTCGGCCTGAGAGACCTGGACGGATTCGACTGGTACGAGGCCGGGGCCGAGTCGCTGCTGGAGCGGCAGCTCCCGAGCGGCGGCTGGCCGAACGGGAGGTGGGGCTCGCTCCCGGAGACCTGCCTCGCCCTGCTGTTCCTGCGCAAGGCGAACCTGGCGTTCGAGCTCGACCGAGTCCTGAAGCTGCCGGATCCGGCACGGATGGCGGAAGTCACGGATGACCTGGGGCAGGGGGGGGGGCCCTCCGGTGATCGGGGAGCCGCCGGGGGGGAGGGGGGTGGGGTGATCATCCGGCAGGTCGACGAGTCGGGCTTCCCGGACATCGCGCTCGATTTCGAGGTGAGGGACGCGGACGGGTCGCCCGTGCCGGATGCCACCGAGTCCGACTTCCTGGTCACCGAATACGACCAGCCGGTCGAGATCCTCGGCTTCGATGCCCCGACCTCCCGCGAGGCGGTGCAGACGACGGTCGTCCTGGTGGTCGACCACAGCCGGAGCATGGAAGCCGAGGACCGGATCGGGGCGTTGAAGGATTCAGTGCGGACGTTCCTCGGGGTCATGCCGGAGGGGTCTCGGGTCGCGGTGGTGGCCTTCAGTGACGAGATCCGCGTGGTCTGCCCGTTCACCTCGGACGTCGCCCGGGTTCGGGAGGCGGTGGATGACCTGCAACCGACGGGGGGGACGCGATATTACGATGCGGTGGTCGAGGCCCTCGAACTGATCTCCGGGGAGTCGGGACGGCGGGCGGTGCTGGCCTTGACCGACGGCGAGGACACCTTCAGCCAGTCGGCCGACCTGGCGTCGGCGATCGAGGTGGCGAGGAGGGCCGGGTTGCCCGTCTACACCCTCGGGCTCGGGACCGAGGATGAGATCGCCAGCGATGACCTGAGGCAGCTCGCATCACAGACCCGAGGGCAATACTTCCCCGCCCGGGACGCCTCGCAGTTGCTGGCGATCTATGAGGAGATTGCGACCCGACTCGGCGAGATGTACCGGCTCGTCTACCGGACCGGGCGGACGCTGCCCGACGGGACCCTGCGCCCGGTGACGGTTTCATACCGCGAGTCGGCGGCCGTAGGGACGGCCGAGGTGTTCATCCGGGGGATGGTGGTGCCGGCCTCGGGCTGGCCGGGATTGTTCCTCGCGCTGATCGGGTCGCTCGTCGGGCTGGCGATCCTGCCGGGGTTGTTCCGCAAGCGGATCGCCACGCGGGGAGTTCGCTGAGCCGTGTCGCCACCTCCCATCCGATTCCCGCTCCCGACTCTGATCCTCGTTGTCCTGCTCGCGGTGGTCGGCTGGTGGGGGAGGGCCTGGCTCGAGGCGGTCGGCGACGCGGTCCGTTCGGGGTTCGCTCGAATCGCGTCCGGCCCCCCGGTGCCGAGTTCCGACGTGCCGATGCGGCGTGAGGGCGGGATCGTCCGCAAGGTGCTGCTCCTCCGCGACGGGGTGCAGGCGACTCGAGTCCCGGACGGCCCTCTGGCAGACACGATCGGTCGTCGCATCTTCGCCGACGTGTACGACATCTGGCCCATCCGGGGGGAACCGACTCATTATCGCATCGGCAACCGGAGGCCGATCGGCTGGGTGTCGGCCGCGGACGTCTTGCCCTGGGATACGAGGCTCGTCCTGGTGCCGGAGCCCGGGACGATCCCCCTCACAGGGAATTCGAAGAACTCGGACGAAGTCGGGATCGACGTCGACGGGACGCCGTTGCCGGTCATTGACTGGGAGGGGCGCCGCGTCCAGGTCGCCATCTGGGAGCCGGGGGCATCCTGGGAGCGCATTGATCAGACGGTATGGGTGCCGATCGATGGGATTCGAGCGGATTTCGGGGTGTTCCTCAGTCGGGCGGAGCTCCTGGAACTCTTGCGCCGGTCCCTCGACGCCTCACCGGATGAGTTGCGTGCGATGCGGATCGGTGCACTCCTCGGCCGGTTGGCACCGGGGGAGTCCATCGGGGGTGACCAGGTCGAACAAGCAGAACGGGCGATGCCGGGCGCCATCGATTGGACCCTCGGGTTGGCCGATGCTCCGCTTTCGGACCGCTTGGGGAGGCTCAACGACGAATGGGATGCGGATGCAGCATGGGAGGGGATCGAGTATCGGGCGGTGCCGCTGGAGGTGTTGCCAGGGCCGGGGGACGCGGAATGACCAAAGTGGAGCGGATCGAGTCCTTCCGACGACGGCCGGGGGGACCCCACGTTCCCCGCCTTGATGGCGGGAAACGTGGGGTCCAGGCGTCGCCTCGCTCGTTCACTCTCGGGTGGACCGCTCGTCCGATCCGGCCTCGTTCAAGACGCCGTCTTCATGCTCATCGGCGGCGGTCGTGACCCGGGATTCCTCCCGATCAAGTCCGAGCGGGCTGATGCCGTCCCGGACCTCGGCGAGGCGGCGGCGAAATCGCTGGTAGAGTTCGGTGTGCCGGCTCTCCGGGGGGACGGGGCGGCCGCCGACGAAGAGGTGCTTGACCTCCGTGGTCGGCTGGAGCAGGTGACCGGCGGTAATGACGAGGTTTGCCCGCTTACCGGGCTCGATGGATCCGAGGGAGTCGGAGACCCCGAGGATCTGTGCCGGGTAGAGGGTGACTGCCTTCAAGGCTTCCTCCTCGGGCAGCCCGTACGCAGCGGCCATCGCGGCCTCGAAGGGAAGGTTGCGGACATCCGTGGCGTCGCCGGTCGAGCTGATGGCGAAGGTAACCCCGGCCTCGTGCAGGCGGGCGGGATTGGCGTAGGCGGCATCATATGGCTCGTCCCGGCCGGGATTGCGGTGGGTACCGGCCACGAGGACGGGGATGCCGGACTCCGCGAGGTGATCGGCGACCATCCAGGCGTCGGTACCGCCGCTGATAATGGCCTTCAGGCCCAACTCCTCGGCGAGTTCGATCGCCGTGAGGATCTCCCCCCGGCCGTTGGCCGAGAGGACCACCGGCTTCTCGCCGTTGGCGTACGGGGCGAGCGCCTCCAATCGGGGATCGACCGGCGGGACGCCGCCCTTCTCCCGGGCGGTTGCGGCGACCTTGGCATAGGCCGTCGCGCGGCGGAAGGAGTCCTCCAGTTCGTCCAGGCGC
The DNA here is from genome assembly GCF_007752535.1 of Tautonia plasticadhaerens. Lineage (GTDB taxonomy): Bacteria > Planctomycetota > Planctomycetia > Isosphaerales > Isosphaeraceae > Tautonia > Tautonia plasticadhaerens. Next base: position 6,269,846 of record NZ_CP036426.1, on the reverse strand, counting down.
TCGTCGCGGTCGCTGTAACGCTCCCGGAATCGGTCGGCGAACTGGGCGGGGACCCGGCTGAGGATCTCGTCCAGGTTCGAGGGGGGGGCGGGCGGGACATTGACATAGAGGGCGAACTCGTCGGCCTGGACCAGGTCGGACCAGATCCATCCGTCGAGGTCGATGAGCGCCCCCTGGCCGGAGATCGTGCCGCCGGTGGGGCGGACGAATGCGGAGAGCACGCCGGCGAGCCGATTGGCGCCGATGAGGATCGAGTCGGCGTTCAGGGCCACGGCGGCACGAAGCTCGGGCTGGTACGGGGCGAGTTCCCGGGCGTCCTGGGTGGCCGAGACGCTGCCGATCTCGTTCAGGCCGAGGTCGCTGCCGCCGTCGATCATGCCGGGCCAGACGTCCAGGCCGCCCAGGTCGACCGTGGTGACTCCCTCGGGGACGGCGGTCTCCTGGCCGCCGACCTCGGCGATGACGCCGTCCTCGATGACAAGCGTCCCGCCGTCGATCGCAGGCCCGGTGACGGGGTGGATGGTGGCGTTGATCAGGGCGTAAACGCCTTCGGGATTCAGATCCAAGTCGACGGAGGAGGCTCGGAGGTCCTCGGAGGCGACGGGCATCGCGGCATGGTCGCCGGGGCGGGGCCGGAGCAGGGGGCCGTCCTCGCCGGAGAAGCGCTGGAAGGCGACCTCACCGTCGATGAGGGTGAGCTGGCACCTGGCGAAGCCGTCGAGCGGGTGGGCGTCGAACAGGGCGATGTCGGCGTCCTTGCCCACCTCGATCGAGCCGAGCCGGTGGTCGAGCCCCAGCTCCCTGGCGGGGTTGATGGTGACCAGGGCGAGGGCCTGTTCCTCGGAGAGCCCGCCGTAGCGGACCATCTTCGCGGCCTCCATGTAGAGGTGGCGGACCTCCTCCCCGGAGTCGCTCTTGATGCAGACGTTGGCGCCGGCCTCGGTGAGCAGGGCGGCGTTGAAGGGGATCGCGTCGTACGCCTCGACCTTGTAGGCGTACCAGTCGGAGAAGGTCGAATTGCTGGCGCCATGGGCGGCGATCTCGGCGGCGACCTTGTACCCTTCCAAAACGTGCTGGAGCGACTGGACCCGGACCCCATAGCGTTCGGCGGTCCTCAGGAGCATCAGGATCTCATCGGCCCGGTAGCAATGGCTGTGGATCTTGATCTCGCCGTCGAGGATGTCGGCGAGGGCTTCGAGCCGGAGGTCGCGGCGGAAGGGGGGGACGTCCTCGCCCCGGGAGATGGCATCGGCGTAGACGCGTCGCTCCTCCTGATACGCCCTCGCCTCGTCGAAGGCGCGGACGAGGACGGCCTCGACGCCGGGACGAGTGAAGGGGAAGCGGTCGGGGTCGTCGGATCGTTTCTGCGTGACGTTCTCGCCGAGGGCGAACTTGATGCCCTGTGGGCCATCCCGGAGGATCAGCTCTCGGGCGGGCTTCCCGTACTTGAGCTTGATGACGGCGTCCTGGCCGCCGATGGTATTGGCCGAGCCGTGGAGCAGCCTGGCGGCGGTGACGCCGCCGGCGGCGGCCTGGTAGATGGTCACGTCGTCGCCGGTGACGACGTCCTTGACGCGGACCTCGGGCACGATCGAGAGCGAGCCCTCGTTCACTCCCCCGTCGATCGCCATGTGCGAGTGCGTGTCGATGATCCCGGGCAGGGCGACCATGCCCTCCGCCTCGATGACCGTCACGCCCTCGGGGGCCTCGATGGCTTCGCCGACCTCGGCGATCTTGCCATCCCGGACGAGGATCGAGCCCCCGGGGATCGTCCCGCTGGTGACGGTCAGGATGGTCACGTCCTTGATGAGCACGTCGCCGCCGGTTTCGAGCGTGGGGATCCGATCCTCGTCGAACTCGGTGGCAACATCGATGAAAGGCCCGTCTGGGACGGCGGCTTCTGCTTCGTCCTTGGCCTCGTCGTCCTCATCCTCCTCGTCGACAGCGGTGCGATCGGGGCGGCCATCTGGCTCAGGGAGCTCGAGTTCGGGGGGCGTGATGTCCTCGGGGAGTTGATTGCGGACGTCGTCGAGGGCCACGCGGACCTGATCCCAGGTCGCCCTGACATCGGCCTCCTCATCGATCGTGACCGTGACCGTGATCGCATCTTCCGAGATCTCGCGATCGCCGACGGTGTCGACCCCGTCGATCGCCGTGAGCGCGTCCTCGATCGGGCCGAGCAGCCGCTGGTCGATGTCCTCGGGGGAGGCGCCGGTCCACTCGGCCCGGACGATCCCCTGCCGGCCTTCCGGGACTTCGGGCCGCCCGTCACGTGAACCCGGTCTGCCTCCGGCGGAGCGGGATCGATCGGACTGATCGATCTCGAACTTCTGGCCATCGACCAGGACGTAGCGGATCTTGGCCTCCTTGGAGGCGAACTCGCCCTTGAAGGCGACGAGGTGCCCGAGCTTGCCGGGCTCGATGGTCCCGAGGCGGTCATCGACGCCGGCGATCCGGGCGGCGCCGAGGGTCAGGGCCTCGATGGCGTCCTCCGGCGGGAGCCCGGCCTCGATCGCGTCCCGGATCTTGGCGTGGAACTCCTCGACCCGGGAGAGGCCGTCGCTGGAGAACGCGATCGGGATGCCGGCCTCGGACAGGGTTCCGGCGAGCGCGACGCGATCCTCCCACTCGGTCCTGGCCTGCTGGAGGGCGCGGAGGGGGCGATCGCGTTCTTTGAGGGGTTTTTTGCGGTACTCCTCCTCGGTGGGAACCTCCGGGGCCTTGGGGAAGTCGACCCGGATGACGACCGGGGTCCCCCCGTCCTTCAAGCGATCGGCGGCGTCGCGGGATTCGCGGCCGCCGACGAGGACGACACCGGTGCCGAACTCCTCGGCGAGGTCGAGGACCCGGTGGATCGAGTCGAGATCATCCGCCTCCCACCAGGTCGGGAGCTCGCCGGACTTCGCGGCGTGGAGGGTCTCAAGGGCCGGGTCGTAGGGCGGGGCCGGACCGCCGTTATCCCGGGAGTATTCGACGGCCTTGTGGTGGTGTTCGGCGTCGAGCATCGCCTGCCTGAGGTGGGCGATCACGCCCATCAGGGAGCCGGGGAAGCCTCCGGAGTCGGGCGGCCCGGCCTCGGCCATCGCCTCCTCGATCAGGCCGAGCAGGGCCTCGTGCTGGGGAGGGTGAGTATGGCCGGCGCAGTGTTCGTCATGACGTATGCCGAAGGCGTCGAGCAGCCCGTACTGACGGCCTCGGGGGTTGGCCAGGTCGAAGTGCAGGGCGACCGTCTCGTCGAGGATCGACTCGCGCCGGCCGAGGCCGCCGAGCGAGACGAGGGCGCTTTGGCCGGTGACGATCGAACCTCCGGGGGCCGAGATCAGGGCGGTGATGCCGAGCTTCCGCCGGGCCTCGAGCAGGTCGTCGTCCAGCTTGATCGCCCCGGCGGCCCTGAACTCGGGCGTGAGGCCGTTTCTGTTGTCGGGCGGGGTGCTGGCCTGGGCGAACTCCCCCAGAGGGATGGGTCGGGACAGGCCGGTGGCGGAACGGGGGACGCTGTCGTCCTGGCCGACGGTCGAATACAGGTCGATGAAGCCGGGATAGATGAACAGGCCCTCGCCGTCGATGGACTCGGCGTCATAGGGAACCTCGACCTCCCCGTCACTCCCGACGGCCTCGATGACGCCGCCCCGAACGATAACGGTGCCATCCTCGACGGTCCGGCCGGGGGCGACGAGGATCGTGGCATCGGTGATCGCATAGGCGGCGGGCTCGTAATCCGGCCGTCGCTCGGTGCCCTGCGCCGGGGCGAGGGCTGGGGCGAGGCCCAGGGCGATCGCCGCCGCGGCCGCGAGCGATCGGCCGAGGGGAGCGAGTCGAGTTCGATCCGGTGGTCGGCTCATGATGCGGGTCTCGAGATGGTCGAGGGGTCGGGCCGTCGCGACGTCGGGAGAGGGAGTCGGCGGTCGGGCGGAAGGTCTCGGGGTGGGAAATACCTTATCCGGCCCGGGGATGGGGTCGCAAGGCGACGGAGGAAGGGGCGCGGGGTCTGGCCGAGTCGGGTAGAATGGATGTCCGCCTTCCACCCCATCGATCGAGAGCGTCGGGCCCGCCGGTCGTACCCCGGAGGCCGTCGACCGCTCGGGAGCCGAGCATGCCCCTGGAGACCTTCCCGAATCAGTTCCCCGACCGGGAGTACGAGATCGAGATCGTCTGTCCCGAGTTCACCGCCGTCTGCCCCAAGACGGGCCAGCCGGACTTCGGGACGATCACGATCCAGTACGTCCCGGACCGGACCTGCGTGGAGCTGAAATCGCTGAAGTTATACCTGCAGGATTATCGCGATCGCGGGATCTATTATGAACACTCGATCAACGTGATCCTCGACGACCTCGTTTCGGCCTGCCGTCCGAGGCGGATGGTCGTCGTCGGGCAGTTCACGCCCCGGGGCGGGATCTCGTCCCGGATCACGGCCCGCTTCCAGGCCGAATCGCCTCTGTGACGGAAGAGGACGCCCCGGGGGACCGGCCAGATGAGACCGCGCATCCTGACGCTGACGACCGATTTCGGGGCGAACGGGCCCTACGTGGCCTCGATGAAAGGGGTCGTCCTCTCCCGGGTCCCCGACGTGCAATTCGTGGACATCAGCCACGGGATCGGCCCGCAGAACATCCTGGAGGGGGCCTTCGTCCTGGCGTGCGTCGTCGACGCGTTCCCGGTCGGGACGGTCCACCTCGCGGTCATCGACCCGGGGGTGGGCACGCATCGTCGGCTGGTCGCGGCCAAAATGGCCGACCAGTGGTTCGTCCTGCCCGACAACGGCCTGCTCACCTACGTTGCACGGGAACACCCGGTCGAGGAGGTCTTCGAGCTGGAGAATCCCTCGGTGGCCCGGACCCCGGTGTCGAACACCTTCCACGGCCGGGACCTGCTCGCCCCGGCTGCCGCGCACCTGACGCTCGGCCTGCCGGCCGTCGAACTGGGGCCGAAGCGGCACGGGATCGTCCGACTCTCCGCCGCCGAGCCCAGGAGGGAAGACCGGGAGGTCGTCGGCGAGGTCATTTTCCGGGACGCCTTCGGCAACCTGATCACCAACGTCCCCGCCTCCCTGCTGGGCGAGACGCCCCCCGAGGCCTGGGAAGTAGAGCTCGCCGGGCACCGGATCGACGGCCTCACGCGGACCTACGGCCTGCAACCGCCCGGGACGCTCGTCAGCCTCGTCGGCAGCTCGGGATGGCTCGAGGTCTCCCTCGTCAATGGGGACGCGGCCCGCTACCTCGACTGCGGCCCGGGGGCCACGGTCTGGTTCCGGAATAAGTCCTGAGGCCTCAATCATCGCCGCCCGAGGATCCATGAGCTTCCCCCCGATCGACCCCGAGACGCTGCGACGCTGGGACAAGGAGCACCTCTGGCACCCGTTCACGGCACAGGCCGATTGGGCCGCCGGGGAGCCGTTGATCATCGATCGGGCCGAGGGGGCCGAACTGATCGACACGAGGGGACGCCGCTACCTGGACGGCGTCAGCTCGCTCTGGTGCAACGTCCACGGTCATCGGCACCCGACGATCGACGCCGCGATCCGCGAGCAGCTTGACAAGGTGGCCCACACCACCATGCTCGGTCTGAGCCACCCGACGGCCATCGAACTGGCCCGGAAGTTGGTCGAACTCGCCCCCCCGGGGCTCACCCGGGTGTTCTACTCCGACGATGGGGCGACGGCCGTCGAAGTCTCTTTGAAGATGGCATACCAGTATTGGAGGCAGAAGGCGGACCCGGAGCCGGAGCGGTCGATGTTCGTGGCCCTCGGCGGGGCGTATCACGGCGACACGATCGGGGACGTCAGCCTCGGGGGCGTCGATCGGTTCCATGCGATGTTCCGTCCGCTGCTCTTCCCGGTGCTCCGGGCGCCGATCCCCTTCTGCTACCGGTGCCCGCTCGGGTTGGAGCGGACCTCGTGCCTGACCGCCTGCCTTGACGAGGTCGAGCATCTGCTCCGAGCCCATCCGGGCCAGGTGGCAGGGGTGGTGATCGAGCCGATCGTCCAGGGGGCGGCGGGGATGGTGACACATCCGGCAGGGTACCTGGAAGGTCTCCGGCGACTCACCAGGAAGCACGGGACCCTGTTGATCGCCGACGAGGTCGCCGTCGGCTTCGGCCGGACCGGTCGGATGTTCGCCTGCGAGCACGAGGGGGTTTCTCCCGACTTTCTCTGCCTGGCGAAGGGGATCACCGGGGGCTACCTCCCCCTGGCCGCCACGATGACCACCGAGGAGGTCTATTCCGCCTTCTTTGCCACGGCCGCCCAGGGCAAGACGTTCCAGCACGGCCACACTTATGGCGGCAACCCGCTCGGCGCTGCGGCAGCCCTGGCGACTCTCCGCGTCTTCGAGGAAGAGCGGACGCTGGAGCGGATCGGGCCCCTGGCCGACCGGCTGGCCCTGCACCTGGGCCGGTTCTCCTCGCTTCGACACGTCGGCGAGGTCCGCCAGCGGGGGCTGATGGCGGGGATCGAGTTGGTGCTCGACCGGGGATCGAAGGCGGAGTTCCCGTCCCACCAACAGGTCGGCAATCGAGTCTGCCGGATGGCGAGGGAACTGGGCGTGCTGATCCGGCCGCTCGGCGATGTGCTCGTGGTGATGCCCCCGCTGAGCCTAACCGGGTCACAGCTCGACCGGATGATGGACGTGATGCTCCGGTGCGTCGTAGAAGTGACCGAGAGGAATTGAGGCCCCGGGCGGCGATGTCGTATCGCCGGCCGGGAGCCGCCGGGGACGCGATCCAACTTAACTCCCGGGGGAGTAGAATTTCACGCAGACGGGCATCGGGACCTCGGCCTGGTTCCCCGTGGGTTCGAGCATGCCAGTGTCCGGGTCGATCCGGAAGACGACGACGGTGTCCGTCCCCTGATTGGCGGCAAGCAGAAAGCGGCCGGTCGGGTCGATGCCGAAATTGCGCGGGGTCTCGCCTCCGGTGGAGGCATGCCCAATCGGCTCGATCATGCCCGTCTGCTCGTCGATCCGGAAGATGGCCAGGCTGTCATGGCCCCGGTTCGAGCCGTAGAGGAATCGTCCGGCGGGGTGGACGTGGATGTCGGCCGTGGAATTGTTCCCCTCGAACCCCTCGGGCAGGGTCGATCGGGTCTGGGCCTCGGTCAGGATGCCGGTCTCGGGGTCATATCGGAAGGCGGTGACCGTCGAGGCGATCTCGTTGATGGCGAAGGCGAGTCGGCCGTTCGGGTGGAACTCGAAGTGCCTCGGGCCCGCGCCCGGGGCGACCGAGGCCGAAGGTGGTTCGTTCGGCGACAGGGTGCCGGAGTCCGGGTCAAACCGATAGACGAGCAACTGATCGAGGCCGAGGTCGGCCGCGACGGCGAACCGCCCGTTCGCATCGAGGTTGATCGAGTGGGCGTGCGGGCCTTCCTGCCGTCGGGGATTGGGACCAGAGCCCTCGTGCTGCTCGACGTCGCTCGAATCGGCGAGCGAGCCGTCGGCCTCGATCGGCAAGACGGTGACGCTTCCTCCGCTGTAATTGGCGACGAGGACGTTCCTCCCCTGGTCATCGACGATGATATGACACGGCGCGGCCCCCCTGGACGATCGGCGGTTGAGCGGCGAGAGCGATCCGGTCTTCGGGTCGATCCGGAAGGCGCTGACCGACCCGCTCGATTCTCCCTCGTAGTCGCCGACTTCATTGACGGCGTAGAGGAACTGGCCGTCCGGGTGGATCGCCAGGAACGAGGGATTTTCGGTCCTGGCGACCACGCCGAGCGATTCGATCCGGCCCGATTCGGGGTCCATTCGGAGAAGATTGATCCCCTCGCCCTCTGCGCTGGTGTAGGTCCCGACGAAGACGAGACTCATGTCCTCCTCCTGGATCGGGGGCGTCGGGGCGACGTTCCAGGGCAGCACGAGTGTGATCAGCAAGGCGGCCGCGTGACCCATCGGTCGGCTCCTCATCGCGATTGAGTCGATTCGGCCGGGAAGTGGGACGGCCCGGCCCCCGGCGTGTGCCGGACAGCATATCGGCACCGGGATCCCCGAGCGAGGCGTTGCCGATCAGGAAGATGGTCGCGAAGTTTATTCAGTTGTTGGAGATCATCAGTGCAAGCATGGCGAGGACGACCAAGACCGCCAGGACCGAGAAGGCGATTCGGACCAATCGGTCGCCGTCATCCGGCGAACCGTGCGAGGAGGGAAGAGGGGGATACCTCGAGTGTGGCTCGGAGTCGAACTCGGGCTCGGGGTGGAACTCGGCATCGAGTCCGATCTCCGAATCGGACAAGGGGACTTCACCGGAATCATCGTCCTGGATGATCACCGCGGCCCGGGGGAGGATCGGAGGCCTGCTCAACGGGGCGGAGATCTCGGCCCCGCCGAGGTCTCGGAGGGCGCCGAGCGCGGAGAACTGGCTGGGATTGTCGTCGAGCCGGATGTCTTCGTCGTCGAGTTCTGGAGGCGGGGGCCGGAACCTCGGCGCCGAACCGGAAGGAGGGCGGCCCGCGGGCCTCGGACGCTCTGGGTCGGCCCACCGGGCGAGGTCGGCCTGCAACTCGGAAGCGGTTTGCTGCCGGTCCTCGGGCTGCTTGGCCATCGCCTTCCAGATGATCGCGGCGAACGCGGCGGGGACGTCCGGGCAGATTTTCTCGAGGGGATCGGGATCCTCCATCCGATGACGGAAGATTTTGCTGACGATGTCACCACCTTCGAAGGGGGGGCGGCCGGAGAGGGCGAAATAGATCGTGCATCCGATGCTATAGAGGTCGCTACGGCCGTCGGCCTTAGAGGCGTCGGCGAGCTGCTCGGGGCTCGCGTAGTCGAGCGTGCCGACGACGGCGTTCGGGTGCGTGAGGGCCGACTCCTCATGCATCGACTTCGCCAGGCCGAGGTCGAGGAGTTTTGCGTCTCCCTCGGGGGTCACCATCAGGTTCGAGGGCTTGACGTCGCGGTGGACCAGGCCGGCCTGATGGGCGGCGTGCAGGCCGGCCAAGGCCCGGATGAAATAGCGGGCCGCCTCGTCGAACCGGAGCGGGCCGGAACCGCCGTGGATCCCCTTGACCAGGTTATACAAGCTGTCGCCGGGGACGTACTCCATCACCATGTAATGGGCGTCGCCGACCGAGCCGACTTCCAGCGTCCGGGTGAGGTTCGGGTGGCGGACCCTCCGAGATAGTTCCATCTCCCGGTAAAACCGCTTGAGGGCCTGTTCGTCCTCGAGCGCCTTCTTGGGGGGGAGGACCTTGATGGCAACCCGGAGGTTATCCCGCTCGCGACGGGCGAGATAGACCTTTCCCATCCCCCCCTCTCCCAGTCGCTTCATGATCCGGTAGTCGCCGAGGAAGAAGCCCCAGGTCCGTCCGTTCAACAGCTTGTTGGCCTGGTACTTCGTGAGGAGGCCGCGATCGACCAGGGCCCGGGCGAATGGGACGGCGTCGTCGCCGGGCAAGTCGGGGAGGGAGGAACGGACGGCGTCAATCTGGTCGGGTCCGAGCAGCCGGCTCTTGACCACGCAATGGATGAAGGCATTCAGCCGGGGCATGGGCCGGGAAACCTCTCGGGGAAACCCGCCCGTCGGACGGTCGTTCGAGTGAACCGGCCCGCACGGGGGTGGGGCGCCGCGTCGGGTCAGGCTCAACTCCGGCGATCAACCGCTCGGTCGGAGGGAGGCTCGTCCGGCAGGCCGTCGGCAGAGATGATCAGGCAGGTCACGTTGTCCCGGGAGTCGTTGCGCAGGGCGAGCCGCACCAGCTCACGGGCCGCTTGCTGCGGATCGTCGTGTTGCTGCAGCGTCTGGGCCAGCGCCTCGTCCGAGACGACGCCGGTCAGTCCGTCGGAGACGAGCAGGTAGCGGTCTCCTGACCGGAGTTCATCGACCCGGACGTCCTCGGGGCCGTCCCGGGCCTCGGGGCTGCCGAGGTAGAGATAAAGGACGTGCCGGAACTGGTGCCGTTCGGCCTCCTCGGGGCGGATCGTGCCGGCGGAGATCAGGGCGGTGGCGAGGTCGTGGTCGCGGGTCATCCGCTCGAGAGACCCGCCGCGGAGCCGGTAGGCCCGGGAGTCCCCGATGCCGGCGATGGCCACCCGCCCGGGCCTTAGTAGGGCCAGGACGACCGTCGTCCCCATGTTGGAGCACTCGGGGACGACGTGGGCATGGGCGATAATTTCCCGGTTGGCCGAGGCGATGGCCCCCCGGATGGCGGCCGCCTCGTCCTCTCCGCTGCCGAGTCGCTGGGCGACTTCCTTGGGGATGATCTCGACGGCGATCTTGCTGGCCTGCTCGCCCGCGAGCTGACCTCCCATGCCGTCGGCGACGATGAATGGCCCGACGAACTCGGGCCGGGCTGGCGGGGGAGAGGCAGGTCGTCGGTGACCATTGTCGACGGCGCCCGCGGGTTCGGCCGGGGGAGGGAGGGTCCACTCGATCGCCGAGGGGAGGCCCTCCGGCATCACGGCGAGGGTCCCGAGGCCCGGGATGAAGAAGTTGTCCTCGTTATGTTCCCGGTAATTCCCGACCGTCGTGACAGCACCGACCCGGATCCGGAGGCGAACCGGGGGGCCGACTCCGAGCGCGTCCGACCGGCTGCCCGTGCGGCCCCCTGCGGCGGGAACGCTCCCGCTCGCCCTCGAAGGGTTCCAGAGCCGCTTGAGCCAATTATTCCAGGACACCGGACTTCCTTTTCGAACTCGAGTCGACGGGCCGGATCCGACTCGATCCGCCTCCGGGAGGTGGTCAAGCTCCTCCCCGGGGGCGATCGGCCTGCCCGGGGGCGAGGGGGGCCGCCCAGCGGATGAGGTCCTCGACGCCGAACGATCGATAGTTCATGAACAGTTCGCCCGCCTCGAACCCCGCAGTCAGGCCGAAGTAGCGATTCATCATCTCGACGGTCTGGAACAGCCTGGACTTCGTTGGAGGGAACTGCGAGGCATAGGCGCGAATCGCCAAGAGCTTCCGGTCGAGCGTCTCGCTGATGTCCGCGACAATGTACCCCGAGGTTTCCGGCATATCCAGGCGATGCAGCGCGATCGGGAAGCTCAACTGGTTCGTGACCGTGTGCGGCGGAAGCCCGTCGAAGTATTCGTCCCATTTGGAGAGGCGACTGTAGAAAACCGCCGCGTCGGTGATCAGCATCGCCTGGTAGTGGTCTGGCGAGGCGAGGATGGTCTTCCCTCCGAATCCCAGAACCACCCGGGGACGATACCGACGGAACACTCGGGCCAGCGCCACTCGGGCCTCGAAGCTGTCGAAGAGGCGCCGGTTCGGCAGGTTCAACGCAACCCGCACCTCGACCCCAAGGATCTTCGCCGCCTGATCCGCCTCCTTCGCTCGATTATCCGGCCCGACCGAGCCGGGGGTCGGCTCGCCGTCGGTCAGGTCGACCATCCCGACCCGGTAACCGAGATCGGCGAGCCGGGCGAGGGTGCCGCCGCAGGCGATCTCCAAGTCATCGGGATGCGCACCGACGGCGATCAGATCCAGTGGGCGATCAGCCGACTCGCTCATGTGTATGGTCCGACCGGACGGAACATTTGGCATCTCGAATAGGGAAACTATACCAGCGGCCCGACGCAAGGTCAACTGAAATCAATCATTACGGCCGAATGCGTCGAGCGAAAGTCCCTGCCATCGTCACCCCGTCGCCCTGCAATCGGCCGGCGACCCGGCACGTAAAGGCCGATCGCGGGCGGGCCCCGGTCTCAATACGGTCTGGGCAAGTACGTAAGCCGTGAGGGACGCAATCGGTCGGCGAGGCACTTGAAAAACCGGAGTCTCCGTACACACCCTATTCAGGAGAGTCAGTCAGGATCAATCGCACCGCCCCAGGACGACACCAATGTTCTCGCCCTTGCTCGCCCAGCAGCCCGAGGGGAATAGCCTGTTCGTACTGCTGGTCTTCCTCGTCCTGTTCATCTCGATCATCAGTCTGTTCGCGTTCATCCTCTTCGCGAAGTATTTCAATCTCTGGATCCAGTCGAAGACGACCAACGCGAATATCGGCCTGATCGAATTAATCGGGATGACCTTCCGCAAGGTCAACCCGAACATCATCGTGCGGTCGAAGATCATGGCCGTTCAAGCGGGGCTGACCGATCGAGAGGGCGTGACCCGGCAGAATCTCGAGGCCCATTACCTGGCCGGCGGCAACGTGCCGAACGTGATCCGTGCCCTGATCGCGGCGCAACGAGCCGACATCCCCCTGACGTATAAGCGTGCCGCCGCGATCGACCTGGCCGGCCGAAACGTCTTGGAAGCGATCCAGACGAGCGTCAACCCGAAGGTGATCGATTGCCCCGACCCGGCCAAGGGTAGGCAGACTGTCGACGCCGTGGCCAAGGATGGCATCCAACTCAAGGCCAAGGCCAGGGTGACCGTCCGGACGAACATCGATCGGCTGGTCGGAGGGGCCACGGAGGAGACCATCATCGCCCGGGTGGGAGAGGGGATCGTCACCACCATCGGCTCGGCCGAGTCGCACAAGATCGTGCTGGAAAACCCGGACATGATCTCCAAGCGGGTCCTGGAGAAGGGGCTCGACGCCGGCACTGCGTTTGAAATCCTCTCGATCGACATCGCCGACATCGACGTCGGGGACAACATCGGTGCCCGGCTCCAGGCCGACCAGGCCGAAGCCGACATGCGCGTCGCTCGCGCCAAGGCGGAGGAGCGCCGGGCCGCCGCGATTGCCTCAGAGCAGGAGAATCTCGCATCGGTCCAGCAAAATCGGGCGAAGGTCGTGCTCGCCGAGGCCGAGGTCCCGCTGGCGATCTCCGAAGCCTTCCGCAAGGGGCAACTCGGGATCAGCGATTACTATTCCCTTCGGAACTTGCAGGCCGATACCGAGATGCGATCGTCGATCGCCGGCGGTACGAGCAATGCCCGCCGGAACATCGACTCCGTGAACGGGTAAGGCTGCAGCCGGGGGCGATCTTCCGTTGCCCATTCCCCCCAGGCGATCCTCCGGCTCGTCCGCCCCCTCTGGGAGTTGTTCTTCCGATTCGAGGGGATATAGTGGATGTCAACGAGGCTCCCCGGGGGCGTACAGCCGTGAAGATTACCCTGGTCCCGTCCACCGTCTCAGGAGTCGTTGGAGACCCGATGCAATTCGGGACCTCCTACATCATCAACGACACGCTCGCGATCGACGCCGGGACGCTGGGCTATTACCGGGGGCCTGACGAACAGAGCAAAATTAAAAATGTCCTCATCTCTCATTCCCACGCCGACCACATCGCTTCGCTCCCGGTCTTCGTGGAGAATACCTTCGAGGAAACGGCCGATTGTGTCCGGATTTTCGGCAACAAGCATGTCCTCGAATGCCTCCGAATGGATGTCTTCAATGACCGGTTCTGGCCCGACTTCGAGACACTATCGAAGGGGCCGATGCATGATACTCCCCTGCTCGATCTCGTCGAGATCGAGGCCGGACAGACCCTGATTTTCGACGGCGTCGAGGTCCTCACAGTCGCGGTGAATCACCTCGTCCCGACGCTCGGATTCGTCGTCAAGGAAGGGGAGAAGGTCGTCGTCATCCCGTCCGATACCGGGCCGACCGAGGAGATCTGGAGGCGAATCGATGCCTTGCCCCGGTTGGATGCCGTGTTCCTCGAGGTTTGCTTCCCCGATCGCCTGATCGGGCTCGCCAACTCGGCCAGGCACCTCGTCCCTTCCACCTTCAAGACCGAAGTTCTCAAGGTCAATTCCGATCGGATTCGCTGCCCGTTCTTCGCGGTTCACATCAAGGCCCGCTACCGCGATCGCATTCTCCAGGAACTGAGGGATCATTCGATCCCCGGGCTCCGGATCGCTCGCTTCGGCGTCCCCTACGTCTTCTGATCGATTGGCGATGGTCGGGAGCGGAGCGACCCCTTGCCGGTGATACTCGCCGGATCCGTTTCTCACGCATAGCCCTGACAACCGTACTCCTCCTAGGAATCCTGGTCCTCGTCACACCCAGGCTCATTCCTACGAGCCAGGGGACCTCGCCTCGGATCGAGACCAGGTGAATTCGCCGATTTGACGATGATCATTCCAATGGTCCCCCCGAACGATTCTGGACCGATCATCGAACTGCCGGAGGCGATTCCATGTCGCATCCAGGACCCCGGTTCTCCCGGGCTTCGACGCACCTGATTGCCGGACTTTGTCTCGTCGTCCCGTGGTCGGTCGTCTGCCAGGCCGAGGAAGTTCTCCTGCCAAGCAGGGGTGGGACTGAGACACCAACCAAGACCCCAATCCGCTTCCTCGGGACCTCATCCTGCAGCGCGAACGCGTGCCACAATCGCGGGAATTCCCGAGGCGTTGCCGAACTCGACCTTTACGAGCCCCGACCCGGCTGGGAATTCATGTACTGGCAACGATTCGACCCGCACGCCCGGGCTTACGCCACCCTGGAGTCGAAACATTCGCGCAGCATCATGCGAAACTTGCGAAGGCCTGCTTCTTCCGGCCAAGTCAAGGGCGAACGTGACGAACTCTGCCTGAGCTGCCACGTCCGTCAGGACTACGACATCGTCGCACAAGGTCGGGGGTTCTCGCCTAGTGACGGAGTCGGATGCGAGAGCTGCCATGGAGCCTCGCAGTTCTGGGGTACCTCCCATTACCAGGTGGGATGGGACGGATTACGCGTCGAGCAGAAGGCGTCGATCGGTTTTTCTCCACTAGACTCCCTGGCCGACGAGGCACGCTCCTGCATGCCCTGCCACGTCGGCTCCGCCTCGGAGGATTCGAATCACGATCTCGTCGACGTTAATCACGACTTGATTGCTGCGGGACATCCCCGATTGAATTTCGAGTTCGCGTCCTATTATGCGATGTATCCGAAGCATTGGAGCGATCGGGGAGATTGGAATGCCGAGGCGACACACGAGGCGAAGGCCTGGATTGTCGGTCAGTTGGCAGGAGCTGGGGCCTCGCTCCGCCTCCTGAAGGCCCGAGCAGGGCGTTCGGACACGCCGACGATCAACTCGATTCCGCGAGCCCTAAGGAGTTCGTCCGACCTCGGTCCTCAAATCGGACCCTGGCCCGAGTTCGCTGAGTACAATTGCTATGCGTGTCATCACGACCTCCAGGGGGGGGCCCCGCTCCCGAGGGGGAGTTCCAGTGCGGAGTCCGGCCAGATCTCCTGGGGCAACTGGTACACCGCCATGCCGACTGCCATCGCCCAGGAATTTCCCCCCCCCGGTCGAGACTGGCCCGGATTATTGTCCTCGATCGAGCATGAAATGAACCAGCCGTTGCCGGATGCCGACCTTGTCGTTGAGTTGACGGACGAGTCGATCGAGGTGATCGAGACGTGGCTGGATGACATACAAGGAAAATCGCTCGATCTCAAGACCATAGATCGACTCGTCGCTGCGGTGATCGACCACCTGCTAACCTCGCCGAATCCAAGCTGGGACCGCAACGCTCAGGCCTATCTCGCATCGGTGACGCTCGTCGCGGCTCAAGCAGATCTCGAACCGAATCGGAAGGATCCTCAGACGTTCGATAATCTCGAAGCTGTATTCGATCGGCTCAGATTCCGGGAAGGTTCGAGCAGCCCACCGTTCGGGCGGTTCGAAGAGCTGAATGAGGTCTTTTCCGCGATCCGTAACCGGGCGATAACCGGGGAACAACCCAGGGCCAGCGCACACTAACATGTTAACGCAGCAATGACTTCCATCAGAAACGTGTCGCTCCAGCCGCAGCCGCGGCGCTTCATGGCCAGGCTCTGTCGCCGGTCGGGGTGCTGCTTGAGGAGCGACAATGTGAAGCGATACAGCCAGGTGATGTTCGCCCCCAGCACCCGCTGGCGGACCCGCGAGTCATCCTCCCGGAACGTCACGTCGAGCGACCAATGGCACGCGTTCTCCACGGACCAGTGGCCCCGCACCGCGCGGGCGAACTGCTCCGCGTCCACCGGCAGGCTGATGAGGTAGTAGCGAATCTCAATGCTCTCTTCGCCTCCCTTCACCCGCCGCGACGTCACGACGCCGACCGACCTCAGCCCCTTCCACTCCGCCCGGCCGGGCAGGGCCGCCGGCGCTGGCAGGTGCAGGTAGGTCCGGTGCTCCTCGCGACCGTGCCCGCGCTCGCTCGTCGTCAGCTCCTCGGCCCCCTTGAGATCCCCCTCCAGCTGTTCGTCGATGTGCTCGATGACCGCCCGATGCAGCGCCTCGTGGTTCCCCTTCAGGGCCAACACGTAGTCGGCCTTGCCGCGGACTACCTCCTCGGCGATCACCTTCTGCGCCCCCATCGCGTCGATCGTCACTACCCCGCCGCGGACGTCGATCCGCCTCAGCAGCTCGGGGATGGCCGTGATCTCGTTCGACTTCTCGCCGCACACCTCCTGTCCCAGCGCCAGGCCGTACTCGCCGGCCCAGGCGGTGACGATGTGCAGCGGGCCGAGGCCCTCCTTCGCGTCGCGGCTGCGGCGGGCCGTCTTGCCGTCGATGGCGACGACCGGCCGATCGACGCCGGTCGTGGCGATGGCCTCGTCGCGGAGGCGGGCGATCCAGGCGTTGAAGGCGGCCTCGAAGGCCGCGGGCTTGAGCGTCATCAGGATGCGGCGGAGGACATCCTTGCCGGGGATGCCGCGCGGCAGGTCGAGGAGGTCCATCAGGAGCCCCTCTTTGAGCTTCGCCCAGCGGGCGATGGCGGTGGGCCCGGCGGCGCCGGCGAGGACGGCCAAGACAGCGATGACCAGGACGCTGGGCAGCGGATGCCGGCGGTTGATGTGGGAGCGGGGATCTTCCAGCATCGCGAACGATGCCACGATCTCGTCGAGCTTGCTGCGGGTGCCCGCCATCGCCGACCTCCGGCCACCGGGTCTGGTTCACGACACGGTGGACGGTATACCCGGGCAGCGGGGCGGGCGCAAGGCCGCAGAGCTTGCCGGATTGTTATAGAAGTGCGCGCTGGCCCTGGGGAACAACCATGAAATGCGCGATTCGAGCGCGCCTGGGGCTGGCGGTCGCCTCGATCGTCTCCCTGAGCCCCCCGGGGAACGCCCTGGCTCAGGAGGCCTCATCCCGATCGGATCAATTTATGAGGATCGAAGGCACATACTATGGTGCCAATTCATGCTTCCAATGCCACAAGCAGCCAACACGATTGAATTATAATCGGGGGGACCTCGACTGGTGCCTCCTGACTGAGTACTCGACGTGGAGAACGGTCGACAAACATTCGATGGCCTATGCGGTCCTTGAAGGACCTCGTGGCGAGGGGATTGGGGCCAAACTGAGGGTGGAGGTGACCCGGCCAGAGTCCGGTTGCCTCTCTTGCCATGCGCAAAATTTCCCCACGCAACAACTCGGGCCGGATTTCAGCCACACGGATGGGGTGAACTGCGAGGTATGCCACGGGCCTTCGGGTGGTACCGACGGTGGATGGTTTGGCCCACATCAGACCTCCGATTGGAGACGGAGGACTCCCGAGGAGAAGGCTGAACTCGGCCTCTGGAATCTCCGAGACCCTGAATTCCAGGCGCAGCTCTATCTGTCGTGCCACGTCGGGAACGCGGAACTCGGTCGAGTCGTCTCCCATCCGATGTATGCCGCAGGTCACCCGCCGCTGCCGAGTATTGATGTCGCCCGGTTCGTCAAGAACCTGCCACAGCACTGGCGTGACAAGGACGACGTCCCGTGGTGGCGAGACGCCCCAGAAGCGATCCGTCAGGCCAATGGCATCGAGGAGGCCAAGCGTTACGGGGCAGAGCTCTCGATGGTCGGGAATGTCGTCGCCCTCCGGGAATCGATGAATTTGCTCGCCGACCGGGCCGACCTGAGCAACACGGCACCGATGACTCTCTCTGCCTGGCCTGAGATCGCCTTGAACGAGAGCATCCGGAACAATCCGCGCTTTGAGAATGCCGAGGAGTATCCGAAGTTAGCACTCACTCGGTGGCCAGAGATAGCATTGACACATTCAGACTGCCTCGCATGCCACCATGACCTCCGCTATCCGGGATGGCGACAGCGTCGAGGATTCGCCTTCGCCCCTGGACGACCCATGCCAAGGACCTTTCCCATCGCGCTAATCGAACTGAATATCGATCAGTTTGGCGATGAGGTAGATCGAGATAAATTCCATGACCGACTTTGCACGTTAAACGAGGCATTCAGTTCACGCCCATTTGGCAGGCCGGATGAGGTTCGAGACGCAGCAAGGGGTCTCGCCGGATGGGCTGACTCATTCAACGAGCGTCGCATGAGCAAGGCCTCCTTCGATCAGGACTCGGTGGAGAGATTGCTCCGTCGACTCTGCGAGTTGAACCAGGACTCGATACTCGACTACGACACCGCCCGCCAGGTTGCCTCGGCCCTCCAAATTATCTATCGGGATTGGGATGATGGACGCGATGAGCAAGCCTCTACGCATGATCAGATCGAAAAGATCCTCATGTCCTGGGATGTAGGATTGAACCTTGGTCGATATCCAGGGTCCGATGCCCGTGATGCGCTCTCGCACATGATCCTTCGGAATCTGGCAATGGATGAGGAACTGGGGGGATTCGGAGATTGGTTGCCCGTGACACTCGATTACTCAAAAGCACCGGAAAGCTACTGGGAAGCCTCCCGGCAGAATCCGATCCTGATGGCATTCGGTCCGCTGCTTGACCCCAATCAACTAAGAGACGCGTATATGTCGGATGGATTCAAGGAATCTCTCCAACACATCAACAATGAAGGGCTCAAGATAACGTTGAGTACTGCGAACACTTATGATCCATACCAGTTCCGCGAGGAAATTCGCTCGTTGATGATCCTCATTCCATAGGGATCATCGGATTGATCAAGCATTGGGTCCAACCCATCATCATTCTTTGGAGTCGAACGAGAATATAATCGAGTGACCGTGTATGCATAATTAAATGTTCATTTCTTGGAACGGGGCTTGGACAAGTCCCGCGGGAATCGAGGACGAGGTTGTCCAAAATCGATGGGGTCGTCGGTCAGCATGTACAGCAGCTCGTTGCGCAGGTAGAGTCGACGTTGCTCGTCCAGTTCGAGTGGCCGGGCGCCGATTCGGCCGAATACCGAGAGTTGATTGCCGCTCTCGTCGACGGCCCTGTCCCGATCCAAAGTGTCGTTGATCACCAGGGCATGTCCCCCCTCGGTCAATTCATGAGTGGCGATTAACTGAGGAGTCGGCCTCGGGCTGAAACCGTCATTCCCTGGAGTCTTCGGCGAGGTCAGCTGGACCACTCGAAGACCGTTCTCTCCATCGGCGAGGTACGCGAACAGACTGTTGTATGTAATTGCGATCTTAACGTCGCGCAGGTCATCAATTTCACCCTCTGCATCAAAAATTTGATCGATGAAGAGCTGTCGAGGCCGTTCGATATCGACTATGACTAATCCCTGTTTTCCGGCAGCGACATAGGCGTATGTCCGAACGAGGAATATTTTATATGCCTCAGCGACCGGCAAAACGCTGATAAGAGTCGGCCGGGTCGGGACCGTGAGGTCGAAGGTCTTTATCCCGTCCTCATCGCAGGCGAAGCCGTATCGAAACTGGGCCTGGAAGTCGGTCGGTCGCTTTACCACATCCGCTCCGAGGACGGTGACGACCCTCGGTTGCAGCGGATTGGCGAAATCGACGATCGCGATCCCCGTATCGCAGCATACGTAAGAAGCCCTGACAAAACCGTGTGGCATGGAGTTTGCGCCCTGGTGCTGTTTTCCTCCGAACCGAAGGAGACACCACCATGGCGAGCGCCCACATGCCGGACGAGTTCTTCGATCTGGTTGCCCACCACCTGCCGCCGGAACCGGCCATCGGCCCCTACGGCGGGCGTCCGCCGATCGGGCACCGGGTCGCCCTGCGTGTCATCTGGTTCGTCCTGGCCACCGGCAATCGCTGGGAGGATGTCCCGCAGGAACTCGGCTGCTCAGGTCGCACCGCCCATCGCCGGCTGCGGGCCTGGGAGGAGGCCGGCATCTGGGACCGCCTCCATGCCGACCTGCTGAGGCTGCTCCGCAAGGCTGGCAAGCTGGAGACCGACACGGTGGTCGTCGACGGCGTGACGGTGCGGGCCTCCGGCGGCGGCGAGGCGACCGGCCCGAGCCCCGTCGACCGCAGCAGGAAGGGCACGAAGCACACGGTGATGGTCAGTCGCACCGGAGTGCCGCTGGCGATCCGCACCGCCGGGGCCAACGAGAGCGACCACCGCCAGATCATCCCGCTGGTGCTCGACTTCCCGAGCGTCGCCGGCAAACCGGGCAGGCCGAAGCAGTTGCCGGATGACCTGTATGCCGACCGGGGCTACGACAGCGAGGGGACGAGGGCGTTACTGCGTTGGATGGGCATCGAGCCGCACATCGCCAAGCGTCGGACACCGCACGGCAGCGGGCTGGGCAAGGTCCGCTGGGTGGTGGAGCGGACGATCGGCTGGATCAAGGGCCTGCGGCGGATGCGGGTGCGGTACGACCGGCTGGGGGTGATCCAGGACGCCTGGACGACCCTGGCGGCCTGTGTCATCTGCTTCCGTATCCTCCACCAGGATGTGATGTGATTCACCCGGTTTTGTCAGGGCTTCTAATACTACTCCGTTAGTTGCTCGGGAGGTGGGTCGACGAGTCCCCGGCAGTAGGGGCAGTCGTGCCGGCAGATCGGGGCCAGCAGGCGTTGCAGGGCCCGGCGGATCGACGGCAGCGTGATCACCGGACCTCGGCGCCCCCCCTTTTGCCCGGCCGGGGTCGACCCCGGCGGGCTCGCCGCTGCTCGAGTGCCAGGAAGCCGTAGGCCAGCATCACCAGGCAGGCGTGGTGGTGGAACCCGCGCCAGGAGCGGCCCTCGAAGTGGTCCAGCCCGAGTTCCTCCTTCATCTGCTGGTAGCCCTGCTCCACCGGCCAGCGGCTCCGCCACAGCCGCACTGCCCGCAGGCGGCTGGTGCCCGCCGGCAGGTCGCTGAAGGCGTACTTGAGCTTGCCGTCGGCCTGCTCCTCGATCAGCAGCCAGAGCGGCTCCTCGCCGGCACAGTCGCCGGTGGCCCAGCCGTGCCCCGGCCAGACCCGCAGCCAGGCGAAGCGGCCCGACATCGGGCCCTACGTCCCTTCGCGCCAGGTGACCTTCCGCCGCGGCGTCCGCGAGGCCAGCTCCCTCAGGCTGACCGGCCGGGGGGATCCCTCGGCCAGGCGGGGCCGCTTCTGCGGGCGGCCGCCCGTCGCGGCCGTCGGCTCGATCCACCGGGGCTCCTCGGTGAAGACCACCAACTCGTCGGTGACGCCGACGATATAGTGCAGGCCACGCTCGGCCAGGCCGGCGCGGGACGGCCCGGAGACGCCGTAGCCGGCGTCGGCCAGCACCAGCTGCCCCGGCAGCCCCTCGCCACGGACCCGGTCCAGCAGCTCCAAGGCGATCTGCCCCTTGGTCAGCATCCGCCGCTCCGGCTCGGGCACGCCCGCCCGGTCGAGGCGCGCCTCGTCCCCCAGCCAGCTCTCCGGCAGGTACAGCCGCAGGTCGAGCGGGCAGTGCCCCTTCGGGCTGACGTAGTGCACCGAGACGGCGCACTGGCAGTTGGCCTTCTTGCCCAGCGCGCCGCAGTGCTGACGCTGCACCCCGACGGAGTGCTTGCCCTGCTTGGGGAAGGTCGTGTCGTCGATGACGAAGATGCCGGCCGGGTCGGCGAAGCACTCGGCCATGACGGCCCTGTAGCGCTTCCAGGCCGCCTGCTCGTCCCAGGGGCTCTGGCTGACGAACTGCTGCAGCGCCTGCTCGGGGTCCTTGACGGCCAGCTCGGGCGGCAGGGGGACGCGTCGGGAGAGCGGCTCGATGCTCTTGCGCTCGCCGTCGGTGATCAGGCCGCGGAGATAGACCGGGCACCAGCGGGCGGGCCGATCGAGGGCGAAGGCGTCGCGGAAGCGGGCGGCGTAGGCGTCGAGGCGTGAGAGGGCCTCGGGGTCGAGTTCGGGGGTGTAGGTCTTGCTCATACCACCTGGTACGAACAAGACCCCGGGGCTGGTTCGTAGTGGCTAACGGAGTAGTACTAAGCGTAAGTGCCAAAAAAAGTAATTTTTCGTGTGCCACAGAGGATGCCGTTGGGATTATATGTCAGTTCCCGCTTGAGGAAATTATTCAGGGGATTGCCATCGAGCAGGGACGAGGCACCGACGACAATGATCCCTTCATACTTGTCGCCAACGTAGAGATAGCCATATGTCGCAGAAATTGATGGCTCTCGATTTTCGGGGAAGTGGTGTCGGGTCGGGTCCGGTGCGAGAGTCGTCGGGGCGGTCACGCATGTGGCGTACTCGGTCCGGACGAAGAATCGCTGGCCGAGAGGTGAGAACGGGGCGGTGAGGATTCGCTCCGCGAATCCCTTGTTGTCGATGAACGCAATGTCGAAGATTCGAAGCCCGTTCGACCCGCAAGCGGCGTAAAGAAATTCTCCCCGTGCCTGAAGGTCGAGCACTTCAGGTCGAGCATGCCTGGGATCGAGGTTTTCGCCGACGTCCCGTCCAGGGTGCTCGTGTGCGACAACGAGTTTTCGGCTCTCATCGAGGTGGTCCTTGTACCGATCGGGGTAGACGATCTCATGCATCGTGCTGCCGATGACGGTCTGGGGCTCGTCCCGCTCGGTAACCTCGATCGCGAAGAGACCGTGAACTCCGGCGGCCACCCAGGCGTAACGACCCATGAAGTTCATAAAATTGGTGCCCTGCATGAGGAGCTGCGCCATTATCGCGTTATTATCATCGTTTCGAGATACGTGACAATCTGTGCATTGCTTTGTCTCTCCCCGACCGGGAAGGTAGTTGGCCGGGTTCAGGGGACGGCCAGTGGCCGGGTCGATCGGCGGTCCTCCCCGAACAGTGTGCGGGACGTTCGTGCTGAATGCGATTCCGCTGAGCCCCTCCGAGGAGATGGTCTGCTGCTGAATATAGATCGCCTCTCGTTGCGCATTGTACGAAGTCACATGGATTGCACATGAAGAGCGGGACGGATTGATTCGATTCCCGGTAACGTCTCCGTCTCGGGCTAGCATGAATGTGTCGTCCCGGAGCGTCTGCCAATTGTACGAAACGTAATTCCGCGATACATCGCCCGCGTTGTGCAACTCGGGCATTTTCATGTTGGCACGTTGAGGCAGGTGGCAGCCGTAGCAACTTGGGTTCCAGGACGAATGGCATGCCTGGCAACTCATGTTGGCGCTCGAATGAGGGCACGCGTCCTCGTCATTCCCCGGGAGATCACCCCAGACAATCCGGTTTTCCTCGAAGCGGACGGTCTTCGAGAGATGGGATTTCTGGTTGTAATCGCGATTGCCGGGGGTTGTCGTGTCGGCAGTCTGGACGACCCGCCAACTCAAACCTGGTTCGACCATCGAGTTCTGATGAAGCTGATCCTCGATGATCTCGAAACGAGGCTTCCCGAATGGCGTCCGGAGCGATTTCAGGTCCATCCCTCCCTCGGGCGAGGCAGGGCCCGAGGTCATGAGAGTCGCATATCGGTTGGAGGTTCCATGGCAGTCGATACACTGAATCTCGATCGCGTCGCGAACCTCACCATAGAGTTTCCCGTTTCCGTGGGCACTAATTTGGAAATGACAGTCAACGCAGTGCATTCCCTTTTCCATGTGGATATCCATCAGATGGAGGGGAATCCCGTCCCGGCTTCTCTTATTTCCGTCGGTCTGCCGCTCTTCGGGGCTAGTGGTCGACCACTGACGACTTGAGGGATGGGCTGCAATCGGTTCTCCTGGAGCCCTAACCGCTTCAGGAGCATCGACATGAAGAAGTACATCGTGACGCTCACCGCCGACGAACGCCAGGCCCTCCTCGATCTCATCTCCGCCGGCAAGGCCTCCGCTCTGAAACTGGCCCATGCCCGCATCCTCCTCAAGGCTGATGCCGCCGAGGGCGGGCCCGCCTGGCCCGACGACCGCATCGCCGAGGCCGTCGAGGTCTCTGTCGCCACCATCGAGCGGGTCCGCCAGCGGTTCGTCGAGCAGGGCCTGGAGGCCGCCCTGGTCCGCAAGACGCAGGCCCGTCCCAGCCGCCAGCGGGCCCTCGACGGCCGGGCCGAGGCGAAGTTGATCGCCCTGGCCTGCTCGGAGCCCCCCGACGGCCGCAAGGCCTGGACGATGCGATTGCTGGCCGACAAGCTCGTCGAGTTGGAGATCGTCCCCTCGATCTCCGACGAGACGGTGCGCCGCTCTTTGAAAAAAGCGAACTGAGGCCGCATCTGAAGCAGCAGTGGTGCATCCCGCCGGAGGCGAACGCCGAGTTCGTGGCGGCGATGGAGGACGTGCTGGAGGTCTACCACCGGCCCTACGACGAGACGCGACCGCTGGTCTGCCTCGACGAGGCGAGCAAGCAACTGATCGGCGAGACGGTCGTGCCGATCCCGGCAGCGCCAGGGCGGCTCGAGCGGTTCGATCACGAATACGTCCGCAACGGGACGGCCAACCTGTTCATGGTGACGATGCCGCTGCTGGGGTGGCGTGCGGTCCACGTCACCGAGCGTCGGACGGCGTTGGACTTCGCCGAGGTGGTGCGTTGGCTGGTGGAGGAGGTGCACGAGGAGGCGGAGAAGGTCGTGCTGGTGATGGACAACCTGAACACGCACAAGATCGCCTCGCTGTACGAGGCGTTCCCGCCGGAGCGGGCCCGTCGGATCGCCGGGAAGTTGGAGATCCACCACACGCCGAAGCACGGGAGTTGGCTGAACATGGCGGAGATCGAGCTGTCGGTGCTGGCGAGGCAGTGCCTGGACCGGCGGATCGGGTCGAGCGAGGAACTGAAGCGGGAGGTCGCGGCGTGGGAGGAGGACCGCAACGAGCGGATGGTGGGCATTCGGTGGCAGTTCACCACGGCGGATGCCCGGATCAAACTGCACCGACTATACCCGGCAACTCAATAGCGGACGACCACTAGGTGACCGTATCGCAGCTTGAAGGGCGGAATTTTCGACGTTGATGACGAGGTCGCCGTCGACGTCGAGCAGGTTACCCTTTCGGTCCTTCTTGAAGACGGCATCGTAGATCCAGCCGTGGCCGTGGAAGTCAGCAAACTGATTCGACTCGGCGACTGCATTCAATTCTGAGACCCGGGAGAGGAATTCCGGATCCCTCCAGAGGCCACGCGCACTTGATTCGTTGGGGTCGATCATCATGGCATTGACGAATTGTTCGGCGGTCGGGTCCCGTTCCTCCTCGGGGTACATCAACTCACCGTCAGACTCAAGATCCCACCACATGTATCCCACATAGCTATTCGTCACGCTTGTTCCCGGATGAATGTGGCAGACGAGGCACTGACTGGTTGGAGGTGCCCAGACGAAATCGTGAGAAATGGGGTGTCCGGGCTCATCTTTCGGGATCATCGGGTCGGGGTTGGAGGTGGTCCCCCGGTTACCAAATGCGGCATAAGGGCCAGAGTGAACAGGTGATCGGTCATTAGCGTATACGATGTGACAGGCGGTGCAACCGCTGGATCGATAATCTCCGGGCTTGTCGTTTGTCCCAAGAAAGTTGAGGGTCGGATCCATGAGTCTCGTCTTCTGCAAGCCGATAAGCACAGGATCAGTCCGATTCTTCGTCCCGAGACCACGATTACTTAAGCCGGAAAGCGGGCGGCCTGGTGGGTCTCCCCCGAGGTTCAGCAGTCCGAGGTTGGTGACCGGCGCCGGGAACCCGATTTCGGCCGGAAGGGTTCGACCACGTTCGAAAATTCGGAGGACGTTGCCCGGCTGGGAGACCTCAAATCGGGGGAGCGGGTCGAGAAACGGGAGGACGCCCTCAACCTTCATCTCATACTCGGACGGCAGAGGCACTTCCTGGACACGTTGGGGAACCCAGTACATGCTGTAACTCTCTCCGAACCTTGCCCTCTAGGCCGGGTAAGAGCCATTGTTGTAAAGAGCAGCCTCCCACAACATGGCGCCATGGGACATCATACTCTTGCGGACATGGTCGACAATCTCACCGTGGCAGCCCGATGTCCCGCAGCTGAGGTGTGCGACGCGAAGGTCCCCCGGGTTGACGAATCGCACAAATCCGGGTGCCTCGTGATTGAGCAGGGCATACGATCGAACTGGATTCGCCGATCCCGACCAGGATTCGGGGAAGTGCGGGCGTACGTGCGCGAGTCCCTTAATCTCGGCCCTGGGGTCACCGCCGTGGCAGTCAGTACATCCGAGTCGCACTGAATCCTTGATGTGCGGATTTCCCACGTTCTGGTGGCAGGACACGCACTTCCCACTTTTGCGAGCGACATCCGAATCAATCTGGCCCATGAGTTCAATTCGATCGAACCCAGCTGGATATGGGTAACCGCCAGGCCTCACGTCGAAGTCACCCAAGCTTACGTGCTGGCTGGGAGTAAGACCAAGGAAAGATTGGTGGGAGGACTGGGCATCCACTCGATGCGAGCCGATCGTCGCGAGGGCAGATATTATCGCAAAGAGCGTCTTGACTCGGAAAAATCGTTCATTTCTAGTTGCGGAAAACATGTACCTACGACCTCCATTTCAGCCGGCGACCTTCCTTAACAAAGGTGCGCACCGATTGAATTGGCGGTCGTTATACCGCTCACGACAGTTCTGTCAAGGTTTCTTAGGCACCAGAAAGAAGCTACGTCTTCCGTGGCCTGCCTCGCTTACGAGGGATCTTCACGAACCACTTCTCAAGCGACGGCAGGCGGATCACCTCGGCCTCCAACGCCTCCATCTCCTCGGGCTTCAGCCTGACCCCCTTGGCGTAGGTCGTCTCCACCAGGCTGACCACCGGGTGCTTCCGCTTCCAGGTCATCGATCGGGCGAATCCCAACACCGCCTCCACCGAGTCCAGCAGCGACCCGTTCCAGTGCATCTCCAGCACGCCCCAGCACCGCTCGATCGGGTTGTACTTGCTGTGGTACGGCGGGTAGTACGCCAACTGCACCACCAGGCGATACTTGCGGGCGAAGGCCACGATCCGCTTGAGGAACTGGCTCCGCCGGCTGTGGTTCTCCGGGCCGTTGTCCAGGTTGATCACCAGCGTCTTGACCCGCAGGAACCGCAGGCGGACGCCCTCCCACCATTGCTCCAGGCGATCGGCGATGAAGTCGCTGGTGACCTTCGACCGGGCCATGTACAGCCACAGGTCGTCGTGCTCGGGCAGGAAGATGCCGAAGGGGGTCAGCGTCGCCACGGGCTTGAAGTCGTGATCCGCCGCCTTCGTGCCGGTCCGGCTCCGGCCCCGCCGTGAGAAGGGGCCGACATGCACCGTCGCCTTGGCGTCGATCGAGAGCCGCAGGGTGCCCCTGGCCCGATCCGCCTCGGGGTTGACCGCCTTCAGTTGATCGAAGATGGCATCGGTCTGCGGGACTCTTTTTGGGGGCGGCACTTGGCCACCCTGGAGAGGCGATAGCCCAGCAGGTTCAGCTTGGTGTTGATGGTCTGCTGGGTGGGCAACTCCTCGTCGGTGTAGCCCTTCGTGGCGATCAACTGGCGTCGGACCTCGGCGGCACTGATCCGGGTGAAGAGCCCCTTGGTCTGGAACTTGGGGTCGGCCTGGCTCTGCCCGTCGGCGATGCTGCGGATGTCATCGAGGAGTCGGGGCAAGTGCTCCTCGGCGGGCTTGCGACGGCGGGCCGAGAAGGCGTCCACGCAGGTCATGCCCGAGCGGAGTTCGTGCGTGCCCTTGCGGATGGTCTCCCGGCACCAGCCGAGATGCTCCTGGGCCCAGCGTTGTCCACCCCGCCCCATCGCTGCGACGGTCTTGGCCATGAAGACTCGCTTCGGACTGCCCTTGAGGGCCTTGGCGGCATCGATGAGGACGGGGATCATCTCGGGGCTGGGCCGCATCTGCGTATCTCCTTGATCTCCTGGTGCGAAGGTCTCAGGATACGGAAGAGTTTTGTCCTTTCAATCCCCTCAGTGCTACTCCGTTGGGTTCTACGGAACGATCGAGGCGGTTTGTTCGTACCGTGAGGTATGAGCAAGACCTACACCCCCGAACTTCCCCCCGACGTCCTGCAACGCCTCGACGCCTACGCCGCCCGGTTCCGGCCCGACTTCGCCCGCGCCCGGCAGGCCGCCTGGGCCCACGTCTATCTCCACGGCCTGCTCATCGACGGCGAACGCAAGAGCATCGAGCCCCTCTCCCGACGCGTCGCCCTGCCCGCCGGCCTGGACGTCGCCGACCCCGAGCAGGCCCTGCAGCAGTTCGTCAACCAGGCCGCCTGGGACGAGCGGGATGTCTGGAGGCGCCATCGCGCCGTCATGGCCGAGGCCTTCGCCTCGCCGAGGGGCATCTTCGTCTTCGACGACACCAGCTTCCCCAAGCAGGGCAAGCACTCCGTCGGGGTCCAGCGGCAGTATTGCGGCGCGTTGGGCAAGCGGGCCAACTGCCAGGTGGCCCCCTCGGTCCGCTACGTCAGCCCCGAGGGCCACTGCCCGCTGGCGATGCGGCTCTACCTGCCGGGACGCTGGCTGGGCGACGAGGAGCGGCTCGACGAGGCCGGCGTACCCGAGCCCGAACGCCGCCCGCTGAGCAAGGGGCAGATCGCCCTGGAGTTGCTCGACCGGGTGCGTGCCGAGGGCCTGCCGGGCCGCTTCGTCGTGGCCGACGCCGGCTACGGCGTCTCGGGCGACTTCCGCGACGGCCTGGAGCAGCGGCGGCTGCGGTACATCGTCGGGGTCACCGACGAGCTGGTCGGCTTCACCGCGCCGCCGAGTTGGGAGGAGCCGAAGGCCGGCACGGGCGGCCGACCGCGCAAGCGGCATCGCCTGGCCGAGGGCACGCCGCGGCCGATGAACTTGAAGGAATTGGCCGCGAGGACGCCGCGGCACAAGGGGACGTGGCGTGAGGGGACCAAGGGCAAGCTGTCGGGTCGCTTCGCCTGGCTTCGGGTCTGGCCGGCGTCCGGCTGGGCCACCGGCGAGTGCGTCGGGGCAGAGCCGGTGCGGTTGTTGATCGAGGAGCAGGCCGACGGGAAGATCAAGTATGCCGTCAGCAACTTGCCGCCACGGACTAGTGGTCGGCCACTGACGACTTGAGGGATGGGCTGCAATCGGTTCTCCTGGAGCCCTAACCGCTTCAGGAGCATCGACATGAAGAAGTACATCGTGACGCTCACCGCCGACGAACGCCAGGCCCTCCTCGATCTCATCTCCGCCGGCAAGGCCTCCGCTCTGAAACTGGCCCATGCCCGCATCCTCCTCAAGGCTGATGCCGCCGAGGGCGGGCCCGCCTGGCCCGACGACCGCATCGCCGAGGCCGTCGAGGTCTCTGTCGCCACCATCGAGCGGGTCCGCCAGCGGTTCGTCGAGCAGGGCCTGGAGGCCGCCCTGGTCCGCAAGACGCAGGCCCGTCCCAGCCGCCAGCGGGCCCTCGACGGCCGGGCCGAGGCGAAGTTGATCGCCCTGGCCTGCTCGGAGCCCCCCGACGGCCGCAAGGCCTGGACGATGCGATTGCTGGCCGACAAGCTCGTCGAGTTGGAGATCGTCCCCTCGATCTCCGACGAGACGGTGCGCCGCTCTTTGAAAAAAGCGAACTGAGGCCGCATCTGAAGCAGCAGTGGTGCATCCCGCCGGAGGCGAACGCCGAGTTCGTGGCGGCGATGGAGGACGTGCTGGAGGTCTACCACCGGCCCTACGACGAGACGCGACCGCTGGTCTGCCTCGACGAGGCGAGCAAGCAACTGATCGGCGAGACGGTCGTGCCGATCCCGGCAGCGCCAGGGCGGCTCGAGCGGTTCGATCACGAATACGTCCGCAACGGGACGGCCAACCTGTTCATGGTGACGATGCCGCTGCTGGGGTGGCGTGCGGTCCACGTCACCGAGCGTCGGACGGCGTTGGACTTCGCCGAGGTGGTGCGTTGGCTGGTGGAGGAGGTGCACGAGGAGGCGGAGAAGGTCGTGCTGGTGATGGACAACCTGAACACGCACAAGATCGCCTCGCTGTACGAGGCGTTCCCGCCGGAGCGGGCCCGTCGGATCGCCGGGAAGTTGGAGATCCACCACACGCCGAAGCACGGGAGTTGGCTGAACATGGCGGAGATCGAGCTGTCGGTGCTGGCGAGGCAGTGCCTGGACCGGCGGATCGGGTCGAGCGAGGAACTGAAGCGGGAGGTCGCGGCGTGGGAGGAGGACCGCAACGAGCGGATGGTGGGCATTCGGTGGCAGTTCACCACGGCGGATGCCCGGATCAAACTGCACCGACTATACCCGGCAACTCAATAGCGGACGACCACTAGCCGGATCAAGGCGGTGCGGCTCTGGAAGAGCCGCTGGCCGGTGGAGCAGGGCTACCAGCAGATGAAGGAGGAGTTGGGCCTGGATCACTTCGAGGGCCGCTCCTGGCGGGGCTTCCACCACCACGCCTGCCTGGTGATGCTGGCCTACGGCTTCCTGGCATCGGAACAGCGACGAGCCCGTCGGGAGCGATCCCGGCCGGGCAAAAAGATAGCATGAAGGCCGGAGGCGTTCGGAAGGCAGACTTGAGCGAGTGACACGCTCGTCCCCTTTCCAGAGACCCCGGCCATGACCGCGACCAAGAAGAAGACCCGCGTCGTCCGCCCCACCGCCGCCACGTCCTCCACGCTCCGCCTCGACACCGGCGAGGTCGCCCACGTCGGCATCGACGTCCACAAGGCCAGCTACCACGTCGCCGTCGTCACCGACCTGCGCGGCCTCGTCGCCTCCTGGGCCCAGCCGGCCAGCCCCGAGCTGCTCGTCGCATGCCTGGACCCCATCCGCACGCAAGTCGCCCGGGTCGTCTACGAGGCCGGCCCCACCGGCTTCGCCCTGGTCCGACGGCTCCGGGCCGCCGGCTATGCTGCCGAGGTGATCGCCCCGTCGAAGATCCCCACCATGCCGGGCCCGGAGGCCAAGAGCGACCGCCTCGACTGCCGCAAGCTGGCCGGCTTCGCCCAGAAGGGGCTGCTCCAGCCGGTGCGCGTCCCCGACGAGCAGCAGGAGGCCGACCGCCAGGTCGTGCGGCTGCGTGAGCAGCTGGCACGCAAGCTCCGCGTCATCCAGCAGCAGATCAAGGCGTTGCTCCTGCAGCACGGCGTCGCCGAGCCGGCCGGGCTGACCCATTGGACGGCCACGGCGGTCGACGCCCTGCGTCGGCTGGAGCTCGCCGCCGAGCTGCGGTTCTGCCTGGACGTGATGCTCGACGAGCGTCAGCACGCCGTGGAGCAGGTGGCCCGCGCCACCCGACGCCTGGAGGAGCTGGCCAAGGCCGATCGCCACCGCGAGACGGCCTCGACCCTGCGGACGGTGCCCGGGGTGGGACCGATCACGGCGATGACCTCCCGCGTCGAGCTGCACGACCCGGCGCGCTTCCGCGACGGCGGGCAGGTTGCCCGGATGATCGGCCTGGCGCCGCAAGTCCTGCAGGGCGGCCCGACGCGCCGCGAGGGGCGGCGGCTGAAGTCGGGCAACGCCCGGCTGCGGACGGTGCTCATCGAGGCGGCCTGGAGGTGGGTCGCCGGCGACGTGGCAGCGAAGGCGAGGTACCGCCGGCTGGTCGCCTCCACCGGCAACGGCAAGAAGGCCATCGCGGGGATGGCCCGGCGTCTGGCGATCCTGCTGTGGCGGCTGAGCCTCAGCGGTGTGCCCTACCGGGCGGCCGCCTGGCGGCCCGGCCCGGCCCCCGCAACCCCGGAGCGGCACCGTCAACGGCCGCGACCCCTGCCCGAGCGACGCGTCGAGCGGAGCGGAACGACCCCGAGCCAGCGAGGATCTGCGAGTGAGGTGACCGCGTGCTCCCCCCGGCGGGCGGTGACCCGCGTAAAAAGAGGGCGGCCCTCGTTCGCGATCGCAGACCCTACCCTGTGCCCCGAGCACGAATAGCAGGCTGATCCTCACCAGCTTCGGGATCCGAACCGCGCCCCTTGACAACCGGCCTCATAGCAGGGGGGCGCCGAGGTCCGGTGATCACGCTGCCGTCGATCCGGCGGGCGTTGCAGCGGCTGCTGGCCCCGATCTGCCGGCATGATTGCCCCTACTGTCGGGGGCTCACCGATTCGCCACCCCAGATACTAACGGAGTAGTATTAGGACTGTCAGAAAAATGACCAATGGAAGTCATGTCATTAGGGTGCGACCGAGTCGAAGGATCACCCTCAGTAAGTCAGGATTACGGTGCCGAACGCTTGAACCCAGGGGTCGACTCGATCGTAGGCGTTATTGTACAGATTTCGAAAACCTTGCCCTTGAATCAGCGTGCCTGCCCCGAGCAATACGATGATGTTCTCGCTGACGAGTGGCCGGTACTCGAAGCCAACGCTCAGGTCGGCCCCGATAAACCGATCGATGTGACCGTCGTAGAGAAACTGTTCGAGGACGGCAGTCTTGTCGAACCATAGCAAGTTTGCGTTGTTAAACATTTTCATCGTAGGGGTCAGATCGAGATCGATGCCGACGTTGCCAAGCAACAAGCCCGGGTTGACGAAATTTGCCTGACCCTTAACTTTGCTCGATCGAAGGTCATTGACGAAGCTATTCCGCTGGGTGAGGAAGACCCCGAAGAGCGGAATCCCCTGGCGCTGATAGTAGCTGAACTGGCCGCCGGCAAACACGGGGTTATCGAGGATAGTGTCGAAACCAGTCGCATGAGTGTCGTTCGGATTCGCGTCGCCGGATTGCCAGAGAAATGACACTTTGAATCGGGCCCAGTCGCGATCGTATGAGCCTTCAATCGCGTAAAATTGCCCGTTTATCGTCTGGGGTCGGTTAGCGATGGGGTTGTTTGTATCTCTTCCGAACGCCCAGTAGAACTGGTGGCTGATGTTATACCGACCGAAATGGCCTTCTCCCCCGATCCCGAGGTAGCCGACATTCACTGAGTGAGGCCGAAAGATTCCTACCGGGTCAGGTCGAGCGAGGAAGCGATTCTGGTCAAATTCAACGCCTCCATTGTCGTTATTGTAGGCTAAGTTGAACAGTCCGGTAAAGCCAGGGACGATAAAGTCCTGTCGGAACAAATTGAAGAACGTCAAATTCTGGTCGCGAAACTGGAACGTTTCGTTTAAAAAACTATTGATATTTTTTTCTTGTTGGTGAAAATAGGCGAAATTGAACTGAGTTCGATTTGAGTCTGCGTTGCCGAAAATCCTGGCACCCGAGTTGACATCGAAAAACAGGAAGCCCCGGAAGTCACTGATGAACGGCTGAGATCCGAGCCTGAGCGTCATGAAGTCGTAGTAGGGGCACAGGTCCGCGATCTTCGTCTCAACGAACCATTCCTGAAGCGATAATTGCGAACGGGTGCGATGAGTTCCCGCCAGGACATTCGGACTGACTGCACCAAGTTCCATCAGATTGAAGTTGTTGACATTAAATACCGGAGTGAGCTGAATTCGCCAATCTGCAGGCTTGAACGATGCGTTGCCATGAAATAAATTAATGCTCAGAATAAAATTCTGTATAAATAGAAATTGGTTTTGTCGTCCGAAAAACTGTTCTTCAAAGGGACGGGAAGTGCTTTCGAAGGGAGTCGTCGCGACGGGCAAATCGCGATATTCGTAAATCCCGTTCGTCGAGGCGGTAAGCTCAAGGAATGTATGTTGGCCAATGATCGGATAATCGCCCTTGAGGAAATTCTGATTGAATGGGTCGAACAATCTCCCGAGCTCGAACGGGTAATCGTCATCAATCCGATTTCCTCGATCGTATCGATCCCAAAATGGGTAACCGACTCTCCAACGATCTTCCCTCGGGACGTAGTCGTCCATGACCTGCATTTCAGTCGGTAGCAATCCAGAATGACCCGCGAATCCCTGAGTCGGAAAGAACGGCCATCGCGATATGCCATGTAAAGGAGATGTGTGGTCTTCTTTGTCGAGGTCTCCGAACGAAGGCGATTCGAGGGGACGTCCGAGAACTCCAGGACGAAGAATTTCACGTGGCGAATTCGGCTCGTCATCAAGCACAACTTGCCCCGGGTAAAGCCCCGGGACGAATCGAGTGATTTGGTTTTCCGTAATGATCGGGTCGATCAATCCGATCGAGGGTTCAGGAGTCAAATCTACCGATTCACTTAGGGCTGTTTGGGAAGGGAGGGATGTTATTAAAGCTTCATCACATCGGGTGCTCATATTGAACGGCAGTAAGCCAAAGAGCACGCATGACGTGATACAACGCATCTGGCGAAGAATTGAGGAAGAGCGCCCCATGTTGACTCGCTCCCTCAGCACGTGTGATGTCATCCATCTTTAGATTCATGTCTCCTTCCGTGACGTGGCTGTCTGAAAAGCACTCCGACCTCTAAGTTTCCCTGATTTTCCCAAGGATGGCGGTGGGGCCCTAAATTACGATTCGATAAGCTTGCGGATTATGACGGCTCGAACGATTTGCTTGGTTTATTCGGTATTTTTCCCTCTTGGCATCCACCTGGTTTCGCACGGGGAAATAGGGGTCACTGTATTGCCCTGGGTCCTTCGCCTGAGGTTTTCTCTGGGCACTCTCATGGGCCATAATGGCCCAGCAAGGAGTGCCCGAGGTGACCCAGAATCGCAGCACACCTGAGTCGCCCGATCGGGGCCGCTTCCCCGCCAGGCGGAAGGCCGAGGCCGTCGTCCGCCTGCTGCGGGGCGAGGACCTCGACACCCTCTCCCGGGAGCTGGGCGTCACCGCCGCCACCCTCTCCTCCTGGCGGGACGGCTTCCTCGACGGCGGCACGGCGGCCCTCGAGGGCCGGCCGGCCGACGGCCGGGACGAGCTGGTCGCCCGGCTCCAGGCCGAGGGCGGCCAGCTGACGATGGATCGCCAGCCGCTCGGCATGAGGTGCCGGCACCTGGAGGGCGGCCGCCCTTTCGCGTCGGGGAGGCGGAGCACCTGAGCCGGTCCGCCTCCCCCTCGACCGGCAAGCGGTACGGCATGCAGCGGGCCTGCCGCATCTTCGGCCTGGCCCGCGCGACGGCCGACGACCTCAAGGCCCGGGAGGCCGTCCCGCCGGAGCAGCGGCCGGCCCCCGGGAAGCGGGGGCCGGCCGGGGCGGCCACCGACGAGGGGCTGGTGGTCCACGTCCGCCGGGTGCCGGCCGAGAGCCCGTTCACCGGCGAGGGCTACCGCAAGGCCTGGGCCCGCCTGCGGCCTCAGGGCATCCGCGCGGCGTCCGGGCGGGTGCGGCGGCCGATGCGGGGGCACCACCTCCGGGCCCCCCGCCGGGGCGGCCACGCCCGCGGCCCGAAGGCCCACGACGGCACGATCACGGCCGAGGAGCCGGACGCGCTGTGGGGCACCGACAGGACCACGACCGTCACCACCGGCGAGGGCGCGGTGCACGTCTTCGTGGCGGTGGACCACCGCACCTGCGAGTGCGTCGGCCTGCACGCCGCCAAGCGGGGCGACCGGTTCGAGGCGTTGGGGCCGCTGCGGCAGGGGGTGCGGGGGCACTTCGGCGGCTTCGGGGCCGGGGTCGCCCGTGGGCTGACCACCCGCCACGACCACGGGAGCAACTACCTCGGCGACGACTTCCGGCGGGAGCCGGCCTTGCTGGGGATGGCCAGCGCGCCGGGCTTCGTGCGGGAGCCGCAGGGGGACGGCCGCGCCGAGCGGTTCATCCGCACGCCCAAGGGGCAGCTGCTCTGGGTCCGGACGTTCGCCCCGGTGGCCGAGTTGGTCGAGGCGTTGGGCGAGTTCGAGCGGACGTACGACGAGCGATGGCAGATCGGTCGCCACGGCCACAGGCCGCCGAGCCAGGTCCGACGGGACCGGAACGGTGGCGTCCCGACAGCGGCGTGAGTAGCCTCAAGTCCCCGTCCAGAGAACTCAGGGCGATACAGCCAGCAGGTTCGTCAGCCGCTCGGCCGTGCGCAGCTTCGACTGCTCGGCCCGGCAGCCGGACTTCAGCACCTTGTGATACGGGATTGCCTGGATAACTAACCATTGAGGGCGACCGCCCAGTGGAAGCCGACCGCCCCGCGGACGACCTCGGGGTGGTCGATCAGCCAGCGGCATCGACCGATCAAGGGGCGCTCCAACGCTTCCAGGTCGTCGAAGCCCTCGTTGGCCACCACCGCGCGCAGCGGCGGCCAGAGCGGCTCGGCCGGCTGCAAGTCCGGCGTGCGGGGCGGCAGCCGGTGCCGCACCACGTCCGGCGGCACCGCCAGGCGCCTGGCCACGTGCCAGCCGGCGTTGTCGACCGGCACCACCAGCAGCCTCTCGCCCGCGGGGCCCGCCCACCGGGCGAACTCGCCGAGCGCTGCGGCCATCCGGTCGGTATCCGCCGCCGGCAGGATCGGCTCCAGGTCGCGGCCGCTGGCCGGGTGGACGAAGCCGTAGACGTAGAGCCACTGACACCCGGTGCGGCCGTTGGCCGTCGGTCGTCGCCCCTTGACGGCCCAGACCCGCCGGGCGACGGGCTTGAGCCCCGGCCGGGCCTCGTCCTCGGCCCACAGCTCGGCGGCCTTGCCCGGGTGCTCGGCCCTCAGCCCGGCCAGCCGGTCGGCCAGGTCGCCTTTGCCACCTCCGCTGCTCGTCGGCCGTCGCCGCCCCCGGGTCGCGGGGCCGGGGGACCTGGAGGCTCAGGCCCAGGCGCCGCAGCCGGCGCCAGCCGGCCTCGACGCGGACGGCCACGCCCCACCGGTCGCGGACGTAGGCGGCCACCTTCGGCCCGGCCCACAGCCCGCCGTCGTCGGGGCGGCCCTGCAACGCCTCGAACAGGACGGCCTGCTGCTCGTCCGGGGGCTTATGCCGGCCGCCGTCGCGGGCGGCCCGGCGGTCGGCCCGGCCGGCGGGCCCCTGGGCGTCCCACCGCTTCAGGATGGCCCGGACCCAGGCGGGGGTGAGGCCGACCTCGGCGGGGGCGGGCGGGTCGGTGGAGCGGGTCAGCAGCCGGAGGACCTGCCCGTGGGTCTTCTCGACGCCGGAACGGCAGGCGCGGTAGCGGCGGGCGATCTCGCCGGGGTCCAGGAGCGGGGCGATCGGCAGTCGGTCGCGGGCCATGGTGCTGCCCTCCATGCGGGCGATCCCCGCATGAAGGATAGCGATCCAGGCAATTCCGTATGAGAGGTCTCGATCTTGAACCGCTTCGCGTACCAGCCCAACTTCCCGGTCGCGGCCTCGAGGTCATCCACCGCCAGGTCCGTCAGCAGCCGCCACCGGACCGGCTCCCGGCCCGCGGGGGCCGCGCGCTCATCGGCGTGGATGGCCGTCAGCTCCAGCGTCGGGTAGCGGCGCTGCTTGCCGATCGGCGGGCGCACCGTCATCCGGCGGAAGCGCACGTCGAGCTCGGCCGTCGAGGCCCGCCCTCGGTCGTCGCGGACCTCGACCTCGTGGACGCCCCGGACCGGCTCGCGTCCCATCACCTCGGAGATGGTCGTGCCGCCGCCCTCGGCCAGCCGGCCGACGCAGGTGCGGACCAGGAAGTGGGTCCTCGCCTCCCGGGCGGCGCGGAACAGCTCGTAGATGTCGCTCTCGCGGTCGCCGACGTGGACGCACCGGGCCGGCTCACCGAGCAGCTCCGTGGAACGCTTCAGGTTCTCCGGCCAGCGGACGCTCTCCTCCTGCTCGATGGGGATGCGGGTGGCGTTCACCTTTCCCCTCAGGGCGTTGGCCCCCTTGAACTTCTTGCGGGTCCAGAACTTGACGGCCGCCAGGCCGAGCGGGTCTCCCTGGGGGGTGAGGACGAGGCTGGAGTGCATCAGCAGCCCGCAGAGGGTGACGGTGGCGTGTCGGGTCTTCAGGAGCGAGAGCCGGCCGATCGCCTCGGGATTGTCGCGACGGGAGCTGAACTCGGTGGTGTCGTGCAGGACCAGGATCGGTCCGGCGGTCGCGGCGAACCGGGCCCGGGGGGCGGCGAAGTGCCCGGTGAGGATGACGCCCTCGTCGACGCGGGGGTTGCCGAAGAAGCGGTAGGCGGCCTCGGTGGCGGCCCAGTCCTGGCAGGCCATCGGCGTCGGGGCGCCGATCCGCTGCCCGAGGTCGCCGAGGGGCTTGCCCAGCCTCGCCCTCAGCCGCCGGTCGGGGAAGCTGCCGCCGGCCAGCTCCTGACCCACCCAGGCGTCCATGACCGCGGCCCCGGTGTGAAGCGCTATCCTCGAAGACGGATCCTCCAGGACGTGACTCTAGCCCGGGCCTGCCGCCCGGACCGGCGGGAGTTGTGGGTAAAAGAAAGGCTTGAACTCCCGCAGCGCCTCGGACAGCTCGGCCACCGGGGCGAACGTCCGGACCCAGAGCAGCTGCCCCTTGGGCGTGCGGATGAACCGCTCGGCGCGGCCGTCCCCCTGCGGCTCCCGCACGAAGCCCGGCGCGCTGGCCATCCCCAGCAAGGCCGGCTCCCGCCGGAAGTCGTCGCCGAGGTAGTTGCTCCCGTGGTCGTGGCGGGTGGTCAGCCCACGGGCGACCCCGGCCCCGAAGCCGCCGAAGTGCCCCCGCACCCCCTGCCGCAGCGGCCCCAACGCCTCGAACCGGTCGCCCCGCTTGGCGGCGTGCAGGCCGACGCACTCGCAGGTGCGGTGGTCCACCGCCACGAAGACGTGCACCGCGCCCTCGCCGGTGGTGACGGTCGTGGTCCTGTCGGTGCCCCACAGCGCGTCCGGCTCCTCGGCCGTGATCGTGCCGTCGTGGGCCTTCGGGCCGCGGGCGTGGCCGCCCCGGCGGGGGGCCCGGAGGTGGTGCCCCCGCATCGGCCGCCGCACCCGCCCGGACGCCGCGCGGATGCCCTGAGGCCGCAGGCGGGCCCAGGCCTTGCGGTAGCCCTCGCCGGTGAACGGGCTCTCGGCCGGCACCCGGCGGACGTGGACCACCAGCCCCTCGTCGGTGGCCGCCCCGGCCGGCCCCCGCTTCCCGGGGGCCGGCCGCTGCTCCGGCGGGACGGCCTCCCGGGCCTTGAGGTCGTCGGCCGTCGCGCGGGCCAGGCCGAAGATGCGGCAGGCCCGCTGCATGCCGTACCGCTTGCCGGTCGAGGGGGAGGCGGACCGGCTCAGGTGCTCCGCCTCCCCGACGCGAAAGGGCGGCCGCCCTCCAGGTGCCGGCACCTCATGCCGAGCGGCTGGCGATCCATCGTCAGCTGGCCGCCCTCGGCCTGGAGCCGGGCGACCAGCTCGTCCCGGCCGTCGGCCGGCCGGCCCTCGAGGGCCGCCGTGCCGCCGTCGAGGAAGCCGTCCCGCCAGGAGGAGAGGGTGGCGGCGGTGACGCCCAGCTCCCGGGAGAGGGTGTCGAGGTCCTCGCCCCGCAGCAGGCGGACGACGGCCTCGGCCTTCCGCCTGGCGGGGAAGCGGCCCCGATCGGGGGCCTCACGTTCGGGCTTGGGCTTCGGCACTTCGGACACTCCTTTCGAGGCCATGATGGTCCAGTGAAGTGTCCAGATCAACTCTCCGGCTCAGGTCCCGCTGCATACCGCAGGACCGACCGGTCCCGGGGGAAGCTGCTCAGAGGCTCCGTTTCCTCGACGCGAAAGGGCGGCCGCTCTCCAGGTGCTGGCACTTCAGGCCGAGCAATTCGTGATCCATGGTGAGCTGCCCGACCTTGGCCTGCAGCCGGGCGATCAGCTGGTCCCGGTCGTTGGTCGGTCGGCTCTTGAGGGCCGCCGTGCCGCAGTCGATGAAGCCCTCTCACAAGGAGGAGAGGGCAGCGGCGGTGACGCCAAGCTCCCGGGAGTAGGGTGTCGAGGTCCTCGCCTCGGAGGAGTCGGAGGACGGACTCGGTCCTCCGCCTGGCGGAGAACCGGCCTCGATCCTGGTTGTCGGACTTCGAGCTTGACTTGGACAGCTCGGGCACTCCGTCCAGGACCATCATAGCCCATGAGAGTGGCCAGAGAAGGATTTAGGCTAAAGAGAGGAATCGACACCGGGCGGCTCATGTCGCCGATATTATCAGACGACTTTGACCAATCAACTTGGGGCGTGGACGGCTATGGGAAGAATGATTGGAACGAGGAACGCGATCTTGCCGAAGAAATTGACAAGACCCTGCTGAACGATTAACGATCCATTGTAGTCGTGGCGACTAAATGGGTCCGAGTGATCGTTGAGCTGGTCTCGGCTTGGGGATCGTTGAAAACGTTCAACCCCAAAATCCTCGGCAGGCAGTCATCCTGACCGAAAGGGGAATGGAAATGTTGGACCGAAGTCCCAGGCGCAGGCCTGCACGGGCAAAGACTTGCCTTAGGGCAACGGTCAACAGGCGACATCGGCTGGAGATCGAGGTTGTAGAACCCCGAACCCTGTTGAGCGTCGGCGTCGAATCAGTGGGCGGGACGCTTCATGTCGAGGGGACTTCAAATCCCGATCAGATCCAGGTGATACGCATTCTGGACGAGGTCGTCGTCAAAGACTCGGGGTCTGATGTCGCACGGGTTCCTTTCCAGTCGGTGAACGCCATCGAGATTGTTGGAGGAGCAGAAAACGA
Organism: Tautonia plasticadhaerens; assembly: GCF_007752535.1. GTDB lineage: Bacteria > Planctomycetota > Planctomycetia > Isosphaerales > Isosphaeraceae > Tautonia > Tautonia plasticadhaerens. Next base: position 6,229,642 of record NZ_CP036426.1, on the reverse strand, counting down.
TGAAATTTTCATATTCAGTAATATAAATATTAAAACAACAATCAGTGGGAATGAAGGGGATGATAGCCTCATCGGAAGCTCTGGCGGCGACATATTGATTGGCGGTCCGGGCATAGACAAATTGGTTGGCAATGGGGGCTTTAACTTCTATGCCGAGGGGGAGAACCTTGCTCCTCTGCCTGGCCTGAACCTGGACCTCGATACCGGGCTTTTTCTCGGCAATCAGGTCGTTCCATCTGCTCAAACGGACCTCGATGGCAATTCGTTGACACTGAACTCTTCCGAAGTCAGACAATTACTGGATCGGGCCTCGGCAGCCTCACCGAGCGATGACGCGATCATCGCAATCGTCGACCGGGGGGGAAGGATCCTTGGCGTCCGTGTCGAGGACGGTGTGTCTCAGTCGATTCTCCTCGATCCCACTGCGCTGACTTTCGCGATCGATGGTGCACTCGCCAAGGCTCGAACCGGCGCGTTCTTCGCCAACGACACGGCGCCACTGACCTCAAGGACCGTCCAGGCACTCAGTGAATCGACCATCCTCCAGCGAGAGGTGGAATCCAACCCAAACTTCACCGAACCGAATTCCACTCAACGAGGCCCAGGGACTGTCGCAAGAATCGGAATCGGTGGTCACTTCCCGCGAAACGTAAACTTCACTCCGCAGGTCGATCTGGCGCAGATCGAGCATACAAATCGGGATACGACGTTCCATCCCGGCCAGGACCGTATCAAGGGCACTGCCGATGACATCGAGTTGCCCAATCGATTCAATATTCCCGACGAAGCAATCCCCGACCGACTCCTGGAGCAAGATCTCTTTATCAAACCTCCGGACAGTTATGGATTTGTGTCAGGACTCTTACCTGGGGCTCAACCTCGAGGTGTCTCAACCCTTCCTGGAGGGTTGCCGATTCTTCGAGCCTTCAAGACCGAGATCAAAGGGATCGAGCGTTTGAGGGCAAGTATCATCGGTGGCCTCGGGGTCTTTTTCCCCGGAGATACCGGGTTCGCCATCGAGGAGAATTCTACCCTCAACGGTTTGGCGTATGATCCGGAGAAACGGGACCGCTCCCAGGAGGCGGAGGCGATCGCCATTGCCGCACTCGGCGGAGTGATCGATGTGACCAAGCCGTCACTGGCCGGTCCCCTGCGAATTAACGATCTCGGCGGAGTGCCAAGGGTTGACAGCATCGTCCTTCCGCTAGGGAGGATCGACTTGGTCGGAATCACACTCCCTATCTATGGTGGCCATGGATTCCAGGGGATTCGATCGGTTCAGATCCAGATGGCTCGACTCGGGATATCGGCGACGGGAAGTCGAGGGACGGTCAACGGGGTCGACCTTCCGGTGACGACTGGTGCCGACGGCGTTCCCGGCACGGGCGATGAAGAATCCGTGATCCCTGGACAGATTGTTCCCGAGGGGTTTTTGGTCGAGCCCCAGGATGCGCAGGATGGCGGATTGACAAGAGGAGATGTGATCAGGCTTACGGCCCAGGCGATCGCCCAGGCTAATCAGACTCGGGCTGCGATTCGTTTGCCGCTCGACGAATCGACCCGGATGATCATCGCCGTCACGTACACGCAGGGGAATGTGATTGGTCTCTATCGAATGCCCGACGCAACCTATTTTTCGCTTGATGTGGCCGTGGCCAAGGCCAGGAACGTGGCATATTATGCAGATTCCGACAAACTGCAGGAGGTCGATCACCTCCCTGGTGTGCCCCGAGGGGCCGCGTTCACGAATAGGACGATTCGATACGCCTCGCTCCCATTTTTCCCGAGCGGTCAGGACAACTACCCGCCGGGGCCATTCTCGAAGTTGAACGATGGGCAGGTATCCGTTCGCAGTGCACTGAACTCGGGTCCGCCATTACCCGCGACCGCCTTCCAAAGCGTGGGTGGTTTCGACGCGTTCAATCCGCAGACGAACTTCCGGGATCCGACGAATATTCTCAATCAAAACGGAATTGTGTTCTTTCCCGGGAGTGCGCCTATCTATAAAGATATCGATGGGGATGGAGTGCGGGAGCTGGTTGGCGGTTTGGGCATCTCTGGGGATGGCATCGATCAGGACGACGTGGTTACATATTATGGTTCGAAAGGATATGAGCCTCCGTTCACTGTGCCGAGAGCCGATCAAACAAAGTTCCGCAACGTCCGTCTGCCTTACATAAAGTTCAATCGACAACCATTGAACAGGCAATTCGAAATCCCTCAGCCTTCCCCGGTACTTGAGGGAATAGGACCACTTCCATGAACACTTTCGAAAGTCCTCGATGGTCGATCGGCCCATTGTCTGTCATCATGGAAGTTCCCCCAGCCCGTCTCAAGGCTCCGATACTACCGCGGAACAATCTTCGCTGGCCCAAGAGGAATCAAAGGGTGTTTTCACGGTTCCTCCAAATCGCTCTCATGACGACGCTCTCATCCGGCGAGGTATCAACCGCCTCAGACCATCCCCTCGCGTCAGTAGCAGGCGGCTCGATGTCACACTCTCCCCTGATGCCAGGACCCCAAATCACGTATCATTCGATCCGACAAGAGAAGGTCCGGAATTATCATCAACGATTAGAACAACTTGAAGATGGTCGGTCGCTTCCGGGAGTGTATCGGACCAAAGTTCCAAAATTTCGCGGTGTTGGATTCGTTGCCCGAAAACATCCAATATCCCCGGATCAATACACGATGGAGCGCGCCGGAAACCCTCAATATGTCTCGCACGCGGCCCGTCCATCCGTCGGATCCAATTACACCGGATACTATGTCGGGGGAGGTGCATCGCTCGTCAACAGACCTAAATTTCCTCGTCTCGCGAAGGAGGGCACCTGGGGATGGGACTATGAACATTTTTGTGTCAAACGGCGAGTGAACTTGCTCTTCTCGCGGGGGATACTCTATCAGGATGGTGAAGGACAGTACGAACCCGATCCGCCATTCGAGATTGCGAATTTTTTTTCATTCAAATATGGAGAACGATTTCATCGTATTCTCCGAAATGAGAAGGAACTATCCCCCTGAGCCCGCGATGAGTTGATGACCGAAACCGTCCACATCGATATTTCGAGGTTATCGTGAGGAGCCCGCCAGTGCTCCTGCTCCAGATATCACCAAGGCCGAACGGTTCCCGGGAATCGCAGGCCCGCATTCGTAGGAGGTCGAATCGATGGATTATTGTCGGAGCCTGACCATCGCCGTGATCGGCCTCTCGATAATCCGTCCGGCGAATGCTGGCGAGCATGAAGACGTATCGGTGATATCCACTATGGATGCGGGTCGCGCCGGCTTCCGAGTCGCCAGGCCCGATGTCATGGTTATCCAGCCAACACCAACTACCATCCGAAGACCGGGGGCGGACCCCAAGGTCAGAGCGGCGAACATACAGATGGTGTCCGACTTCCCCCGGCGTCCCTCGTCACCCGGTAAGCAGGCCGAAACGATTCCACCTCATAGTTTTGTCGCTCCACCGTCGCCTGGTCAAAAGACTCTGCAAGCTCCTGGAGTAATGGCGCCGGGAACATTGGCTCCGCCAGCCTTCCTTGCCCCACCGTCGATGAACGGCTCTCCACCGATCGACGGCCAACCCGGGCCGAATCTGGATGCGATCGAATCGCCGTTCGTCCCTCCGACCGCGGATGCTGAGCAACATCCGATGACCAACCCACCGACCCTCCCACCACCCTCGCCTGAAGTGGGGGTGGAGTCTACCATACCACCGCCGACCTTCCCAGGAGAACCTCCCCAGGCGCTCGCGGCGGAGCCAATTCCTGCCGAAGCCCTCGAGGGAGTTTTCGGATCGGGGTCCGTCGCCGGAGGTACTTCACTCACCGCACTGGCCTCCATGGGGACATTTTCAACGCCCGAGGTATTCGGCGATTCGATCGGCACGGGTGTCTTGCAGTTTTTCCCCGAACGTCCTCAGCCGCCGCCGCCGCTCCCCCGGCCACCGCTTCCGCCGAGGCCCCCGTCACCTTTCGAGCCGGCTCGTTCGGCGGCTCTCGTTCCGTCGATCCGGGCCATAAAAATCTCGGAAAATCAGAGTCCGGCGCCTCGCAATCGGTTGATCTATCAATTCAACTATTATGATGACGTGAATGGGTCGGTCAACGATCGATTCCGATCCCCTATTAGTGATGTCAATGTTTATCGCCATATATTTGGATTTGAAAAAACATTTTTCGACGGGATGACGTCTGTCGGGATGAGGCTTCCCTTGAATACCATCACTGCCAACAGCCCTCTCCGGGGTGTCGGCCAGACGGAGACGGAGTTGGGGAATCTGGAGATTTTTGGAAAGTATGTGCTCTACTCCGATCCTGCGAACGGAAGACTCCTCTCGACAGGCCTCGCCGTATCCCCCTCGACCGGCCCGAGTCGGTTCGCCGGTGCGAGCTACCTCGAACCGTTGAACAGCACCACCATCCAACCGTTCGTCGGCGGGATTTATCGGGCGGGCCGGCTTTTCGTGCAGGGATTCTTTTCGCTCGACATTCCGTTCAATTCGAATAATGTGACTATGCTTTATAACGATTATGCGTTTGGGTATTTCCTCTACGAGTCCGCCAATCCCGATCAGTTCCTCTCTTCGATCGTGCCGATATTCGAGGTCCATGTGAACACCCCTCTGAATCACCGAGGAGTACGCCTCGACGATCCCGCGGGAACTCCGGATTTCGTGAACCTAACCTATGGCACCTCATTCCAATTCGGGAGGAGGGCGAGGTTGCTCGGCGCCATCGTGACACCGGTCACCGGTCCTCGACCGTTTGACCTCGAGGTGATCGCCGCGCTCAACGTCTATTACTGATGTCAAGCTCAGAGCTTGTTATAGTGCGGCAGCTGTAGCATCCCGGGGCCGTGGTCGGAGAAATTCCGTCCGATGGAGGAAGGGCTCTTCAGGATGGTGGCATGATTGGAGTCACCTTTGGCAAAGTGCAACAAATTATTGAGATTTGCTGGAATTCGACTCGATCATCCTCAGCGCGCTTGCGATGGCATCATTTTGCGTGTAGGGCCCGAACACCGCCTCGGCTCGCTCGGTCGATCGGAATCCAGCATGGGCCGCTCGGTCGAGCCAGAGGCCAGCCTCAGCGAGAGTTCGGTCGACCACAGCGGTCCGTTCCGCATCGGGAAGTGTATTGTCGGTTTGAGCGAGTTCGCCAGATCGGACATACAACTCAGCCGCGTAGAAGAGCCAGGTTGAATCCCCTGCGGCCGAATTCCCGAGAAAGTTCGCGTGCTCGTCCATCGCCCCGTATCGATTCAGGTCGTGTAAGATCCACGCCACCTGTAAGTGCAACGTCCTCACGGCATCGAGGAATATCGCATCATTTCCACGGTCGTTTGAGGACAATTCCGCGAATTCCAAACCCTCAGATGCGATCTCCAGCCCCCTGGCCAACCCACCATCCTCATCGAGTATCGAATACGCTTGCTCGCTGAGGGCCAACGCGAGATCTTTCTCATATTCGGGAACCTGTGGATTCGACTCGATGAGCTGTCGGAGATCGAAGATCGCTTCCTCGAGCTTCGTGCGAGCTCGATTTGCATCCCCTCGACCTCGAAGGAACCTGGCGAGATTGTGGCGGATCAGGGCAAGGCGATGGCGGTACTCCGTCCGAAGAGGATTGTTTTCCACGAGTTTCGCACGGATCGCCTCGGACCTTCGGAATGCGTCTTCTGCCCTCCGGAAAAGATCGTCGGCCCTCATGGCGGCTTCCTGATCGTCCTCGATCACGCCACGCTCGACGAACGCTCGTCCCAGGTTATTTAGGTATCCCCCAAGCTCCGACCAGTACTCGGGGACGTTGGGAAAGTCCTGGGTCAAGCGCTCGACAAGCATTATCGATTCGCGGAGAGGTCCCTCGGCGACGTCGGGATTGTACGCGACTGCGTCTCGGACCCGATTGTTCAGGGTTCGGGCGAGTTCCCTTGCAAAATGTGGGACGTCCGAGTGTTCCTCGACCAGACCGCGTTGCAGGCGAATGGATTCCTCGAAGGCGACGTCAGCGCCCGAACCTTCTGCACCTTGGAGGAGCAAGGCGAGGTTATTGAGATAGCGGGCGAGCTCCCTGCGGTCCTCATCTTGTGAGCCTCGACCGCCAACGACCTCGCGTTGCATCTGGATTGCGTCTTCATACAGTTGCCTGGCTCCTGCCCGACGGCCGACAAGTCGGGAGAGGACGGCCCCGAGCTGGTATGTCGATGAAGCGAGGTTGGATTGGGCCTCCAGATCGCCGGGATCCTCTTCGACCAGGCGAGTGCGGACCGATCTCGCTTGCTCGAGGAGTGCTTCCGATTGGTCGAATTCGCTCATCTTCTTGAGAAGGATCGCCAGGCTGTGGCGGGTTCGGGCCAGGTCGGCGGCCAGGCCGTCATCTTCTGGGAGATCCTCTGCAAGCGTGACCTGAGTCTGCAGTGCCGCGAAATAGGAGGCCCTCGCCTCATCATACTCCCCGAGCAATTCGTGGATGTCACCGAGTCGGCTCTGAGCTCGACCTGCATCCCGGCGAGTCTCGGGGGAGTCGTTCTGATGGAGAAACCGCTCGTAAAAGGTGCGAGCCTTGGAGAGCAGGTCGCGACGAGTTTGTTCCATCTGGGGGACATCTGCCAGGTCGATCTCGCCGACCTCGGTCAGGAGTGCGTCGACCGCATCGATGGCTTGCTGGAAGTTTCGCTCGGCCATCTGCCTCTGGATCTCAGCTAACGCGCGTTGCGTCTCGGCACGCTCGGCGTTTTCATGAGCCAACCTCTCATTTTCCTGGGCGATCCGTGCGTTCTCATGGGCGAGCGCCTCATTTCGCCGGGCTCGCTCGGCATTCTGGTCGGCGACGGACTTCTGGGCTTTCGCTTCGGCCTCATTTTGCTCGGCCTCCCTCCACCCGGCCAAGGCAGACTGGCGCTGCAGTTCGGTCCTCGATTGCTCCCGCTTGAGGAGGATCGCACCAACGGTCAGGGCGACGACTGCCGTGATCAGCAGGACCGCCGTGCCGGCCACGAGCGTCCGGTGCCGCTTCGCCCAGCGACCGAGCCGGACGGACCACGGCTCGACGTAGACGCTGATCGGCTCGTCGGCGAGCCAGTGCTCCAAGTCGTCCGCGAGGGATTGACACGAGTCGTATCGGTCGCCGATGGGACGGGCCATGGCCGTAAGGCAAATCGCCTCCAGCCCCGGCGGGATGTCCGGATTCACCAACCGGGGCGGAGGGAATTCGCCGTTTCTCACCTGCAGCAGGACTTGGAACAGATTGCGTTCGGTGAAGGGGGGATGACCGGTGAGTATCTGGTAGAGGGTCGCCCCGAGGCTGTAAATGTCGCTGGGAGGCCCAAGGACAGCGAGATTCCCTTCGGCCTGTTCGGGGCTCATGAAGGCCGGGGTGCCTACTGCCGACCCGTCGAGCGTCGGCGTGGACCCGGCCCCAGAGATCGGTCGGAGCGGCAGTTCCTCGGTCCGGGACGAACGGTCGAGATGGTCGAGTGCCTTGGCCAGGCCCCAGTCGACGAGCAGCGTCTCGCCGTAGGGGCCGAGCATGATGTTGTCGGGCTTGATGTCGCGGTGGATCACCCCCCGGCTGTGGGCGTACTCCAGCGCGTTGCAGACGTCGACGAACCGCCGCAGCAGCCCCCGGAGCTGGAGGATGTGGGCTCCGGGATCCTTCGGGCCCCGTTCGGGGTCGTGGAAGCGTTCGATCGCCTTGCGGAGGCTCTCGCCGCGGATGAACCGCATGGCGTAGAAGGGGCGGCCGTCGGGGTTGCGGCCCAGGGAGTAGACCGGCACGACGCCGGGGTGCTCCAGGCCGCCGGTGATCTCGGCCTCGACGAGGAACCGGGAGCGGCTGTCGGGGTCGTCGGCGTGGCGTTCCTGGATCTCCTTGAGGGCGACCTCGCGCCGCAGCTCCTCGTCGAAGGCGACCAGGACCGAGCCGAGCCCCCCCTTGGCGTGCTCGCGGACGACCCGGAACCGGCTCCCCGATCCCCCCCCATGGCCGAACGTGCCGGAAACGGGCAGAGGTCCAGGCCCCTGGAACGTCACCGCGGGGTCGCCTCCGGCGGTGGGCATCGGGTCGTGCCGGTCGAAGTCGGGGCTGGCAGCTGCATTCTGGGCCGCCTCGGTGACAGCGAGCCCCTCGGCGTGGGAGGTGGCCTCGGGGTCGAAGCCGGAGGCGAGATCGAAGTTCGCCTCGGCCGTCGCATTGGGATCGAAGCGGGGGAGATTCGAATCCGAAGACGGGGTGCCGGAAGGAATATCCATCGAAGAGGGAGGTCCGAGCACGGGGGTTCGGATGTCTCCCGTAACAAAATCGACACCGCCGACATCGAGACCGAGGGCACTCGTTATCGAATTCACGTCCGATCCCGGCGATATCTGGAAGGACGAGGGGAAGGCGATGGCGTCGGTCATCGTCTCGAGCGGATCGTGATCGGACTGATCGGTCCCGAGTCTAGCCGGCCCCTTCCCAGGATCATTGTTGAGCCGGGCGAGTTCGAGCCCGACGGCGTTCTCGATCCGAGCCCTCGCACGGGGGTCGAACACCCCTTCCTCGTCGAGCAGTGTCGAGATCGATCGTGAGGGATCGCGTCCCAAGGCATCAAGTGCTCGGACGACTGCCACGCGATCGGCGTGCCCCAGTTCCACCGCCATCGAGCCGATTCGAAGCGACTCCTCGTTCTTGGGCACGGACATCGTGCAGTCTCCTCGTCGTGTCGGTGGATCGAGGTACGCTTACTTGCCCGGCAAATTCCAGATGGGATGGGCGTCATCAGGCCCCTCAATCAGGCCGTCGACGGCCCTCCTCAACAGGACCAGCGAGGGGCCGTCCTTCGGAAAGTCGGTCAGCAGATTGCCTAGGGTCTGGGCCGCCAGGTTGAATTGCTCGTCATCGAAAGCGGAGAGTGCCGCTTCGTAACGAATCCGCAGTTCGTTCCAATCCCCCTGATACCGCTCGGGATCGAGCGTGGCGAATCTCGATGAATCGACGATCTCATACAGGTTGACCGGGTCATCGATATTGACAACACGGACCGAACATAGGCGGCGTGACGGGATCGAAGGGTCGAGGAGTCGATGAGTCATTTCCGTGACCATGAGATAGGACTTGAGATATTTCGTCGCCCCCTCGACCCGACTCGCTAGATTGACCGTGTTGCCGAGCGGGCCATACTTGATCCGCTCGTGGGAACCCGTGTTCCCGATCGAGGCCATGCCGGTGTTGATGCCGATGCCCAGGCCCATACGCTCGGGAAGTTGCATCCACGACTTGTTGATTTCGGGCACGATTTCCAGCATGTCGATTGCGGCGAGGCACGCTCGGGTGGCATGCTCCGGATCCGCTTTCGGGGCACCCCACATCGCCATGAGGGCATCACCGATGTAGTCGACGATCACCCCCTGGTGCCGAATCACGCAGCGAGAGAGTTGCTGCATGACGTCATTGATCCAGTCGAAGGTCGTCTTGTGGCCGAGGAATCGGCTGATCTTGCTGAAGTTGCGAATGTCGGCGAAGAGGACGGTGATTTCGGCCTCCCGGCCCCGAGTCAGGTCAGGATTCTCTCGGACCTCACGGGCGAGGTCTGGGCCCAGGATCAGCTCGATCTGGTTGACGACGATGTCGTATTTCTTCTCCTGTTCGAGCCGAGCGAGCCCCGTGGCGATGCCGCCGGCGAGCAGTTCGACGAGCAGGGCCTCCAACTTCGAGAATTTCGCTTCGCCCTGTGCCCCTTGCCGACGGTCTCCGTAGAGAGCACCGATGACCTTTCCTTCTCGGTCGAGGATTGGGGCGGCGACGGCGGCCTTGACCGGAAGGAGGCTGCGATTGGAATCCGTCAAGTCTTGCTCGGGTGCGGTCCAACTGGTCCGCTTCAGGTCTCGGACCCGGTTGAGGAACTTGTTGCTGGGGCGTCGATCGGCCTCGTCGCCCGCGTGACCGCCGTAATGGCAGGCCCGTTCGACCCAGCCCTGGGTGTCAGGTTCCCAGGTCAAGACCCATCCCGTGTCGAGGCCGATGTTCTCGACCAGCGCTTTGGCTGCCTCGGAGAAGAAGTCGGACGCGATGGCGGCGTCCTGGAGCACGGCGATCGTCGATTGGAGCCAATGGACGAGGGTTTCCGGGTCGACCATCTCCCCCTGGAGATGCGGGTCGGGCTCGCGAAGGCGTCGAATCTGTTCGGTCGGGGCCCCCTGGAAACGCCCCGGGGGTCGGGTGACCTCGGAGAGTGATTGCAGGGGAACGTCATCGTGCCCCGGGTCGGGCTGTACCCTGACCGTCTTCGGACCGAGGTGGAAGATGCAGGGCAGGTCGAGTTCCTGGGATGGAGGAGGGTCATGATCCCGGCGATCCCAGCGAGGTAGCACGGCCTCGACGGGTAGCTGGATCGGGATCATCAGCTTGCTGCTAAGATTGGAGATCCGGACGCGGTCTCCCGGGAGCGGCTCCACCAGCGCATGTTCCCGGGAGACGTTATTCTCGTCGTAACGTGCGATCACTAGCCGCCACCGATCCGAACCCAGGCGTCGGGGGCGATATACGTCTTCGGACTCGCCGACCCTCAGGTCGTTCTGCCGCCCGAGGAGCACCGGGCCGGGGAATTCACCCTCATAAACGATTTGCTGTCGATCGAAGACCTTGTACTGGACCGGATTGGTGATCGTCATCGCGGATCCGCCCCCCGGCCTCGACTTCCGGAGCCCGGGGGCATCTCACTCCCGGCTGCGCTGGGCTCCGTTTCTACAGGGATTGTCCGTCGAGTCCATCTGCGAACCGGATCGCCGAGAACCCGACCCGGAGGGTGAATCCCCGTCGATTCGAGAGCATGCGCGCGATCGGTGCTGACGGTTCATCGGGCCCTTCCTCATTTTAGGATAGGGGATCGGACCGTCGGAGGCGATTGGAAGGTGGGACAAACTGGAGGGGTTCGCCCCGGACCCCGAGCGAGGTGCGGCCCACCGCGACCACGCGGACACAGTCGAGGTGGGACCGGTCGCGCGATCCGGGTCCAACCGAGGGAGTTTATTCGTAGGCTCGGATGCCTCCAGAGCCGTTGGCGTGACACGTCGACCCCTCCATGCCGATCTCATAGAGTCGCTGACCGGCGGGTGTCGGATAGGAGCCCGTCACGCACGCGAGGCAGAGTTGGTTGGAGGAAAGCCCGACGGAACGGGCGATCGCGTCGACAGGGAGGTAGCGAAGGCTGTCGGCCCCGAGCTCCCGGGCGAGCCGGTTCTGGGCTTCCTCGGAAAGGCCGCCGTCTGGGAGGTCGGCGTAGCGGGGGGCGATGAGTTCCTCCCGGGTCGACATGTCGATCCCGTAGAAGCATGGGGCGATGATTGGGGGGCAGGCGACTCGGAGGTGGATCTCTCGGGCTCCTCCTCGCCTCCGGATCTCGTGGACCAAAGCGCGCATGGTCGTGGACCGGACGATACTGTCTTCGACCAGGAGGACCCGCTTCCCGGAGAGGACCTCGGGAAGGGGGGTGTACTTCAACCGGATTTTCGCCTCTCGGTCGGCGGTCCCTTCGATGAACGTACGCCCGAGGTACCGGTTCCGCATCAGTCCCTCGACCGAGGGGAGGTTCAGCTCGTAGGCCATCGCGTCCGCGGCCGCCTTGGCCGTGTCAGGGACCGGGACGACGATGGTCTCGGCGTCCCGGGGCACGTCCTCAAGCCGAGCCAACTCCTTCCCGAGGCGGGCCCGGCTGAGGTAGACCGAGCAGTCGTCGAGGGTGCTGGCGACGTTGGCGAAATAGATCCATTCGAAGAAGCAGTGGGCACGCTTCGGCGCCTCCGCGAACCGAGACACCCGGACCGAATGGCCGTCGACCACGGCGAGATGACCCGGCGCCAGCGACTCGATTCGCGTGAAGCCCAGGTTCGAGAGCGGGACACTCTCGCTCGCCGCCGCGAACAGCGAACCCTCCCGGGCCACGCAGAGCGGCCGAATTCCGAGCGGATCCCTGGCCACGACGAGTTGACCGGTTGCCGAGATCAAGACGACGTTGTAAGCGCCATCGAACCGTTGTGCCAGGCGAGAGAAGACCCCTTGCCAGTCGATCTCCGGCCCCTCGTCCTGCAACTCGTAGCTAATCGAGTGCATGAGGATCTCGGTGTCGGTGTCCCGCTTCAGGTGATAGTCTCCCTGGGCGAGGAGTTCCTGCTTTAACTCCTTAAAATTGGTGAGCTGGCCATTAAAGGCGAGGGCGAACCACTTCGATTTGCGGCCGTGGGCCCGCTCGAAGGGCTGGGCGAGGCTTCGCTCACTCCCGCCGCACGTGGCATAACGGACATGGCCGATGGCGGCCGATCCGTCCATGCCCCTCATGATCGCCTCGAACTTCGGCCGGTGGTTCAGGCGGAACGCCTCGGCCACCGTCCCGAGTTGCTTGTAGGTCTCCAACAGGGCATCCCGGTGCGGGTTATAACTGGTCATCCCGGCGGCGAGCTGGCCGCGATTCTGCATGTCGAGCAACATGCGGGGGATCAGCCTGGCGGTGTGTTCCGCCACCAGGGGTGCCTGGGACACCGATGGGCCGTCCTCGGTCGAGAGCGCGGCGACGGCGGCCACGCCGCATTCATGATACAATTCGGCCATGATAGGGCGACCTGCCGGCTCGGGTGGAGGGAAGGGCCCGGTTCGGCCGGACGAGGGTGCCGGCGAGCGGGACGGTCGGCAAGCATGCGATGGCCGATCGCCCCGATGTCAGCAACTGGATGACCTGGGCCCGGGAGGCGTTGGCATTATAATCAGGGGCCTGCCGCGACTCAAATCCCGGAGTCATCGAGCGCCGGGTCGGGGGGCGGACGCATGGATTGGTCGGGAAGTCGGGGCCGGAGAGCACGCCGATGGAACGGGATCTGGTCCGAGAAGACATCGCTCATGCCTCGCCGATCTGGGTCATCAAGATCGGCACAAGCGTCCTGGCCGCACCGGATGGGACACTCGACGAGGGGCGGGTCGCCAGACTGACCGACCAGATCGCGGCCGTGCTGGACGCGGGGAAGCGGGTCGCGCTGGTCAGCTCGGGGGCGGTCGGCGCGGGGATCGGACGGTTGGGACTCTCCCGGAGGCCGACGGACCTCAGGACGCTCCAGGCCGCCGCCGCCGCGGGTCAGGCATACCTCATTCGGGCGTACGACGATGCATTCAGGGCGCACGGGAGGAATACCGCTCAATTGCTCCTGACCCGCTCCGACTTCGATGATCGGTCCCGATACCTCAACGTGCGGAACACCCTTCTGACCCTGTTCGAATACCGGACGGTTCCGATCATCAACGAGAATGACACCGTGAGTGTCGAGGAGATTCGGTTCGGCGACAACGACTATCTCGCCGCCCAGGTGACCAACCTCCTCTGCGCCCCCCTCTTGCTGATCCTGAGCGTGGTCGACGGGGTGCTGTCGTCCGGATCCCCGTCGGGCGAGGATCCTCCGGAACCGATCCGGGTCATCAGAGACATCGACGAGGCGATCAGCCGCCACGTCAGCTCGAGTCGGAGCGCCCTGGGCTCGGGAGGGATGAAGAGCAAGCTCGAAGCTGCTCGTTTGGTGACCCGGGCTGGAGGTTCGGTGATCATCGGCTCGGGACGGCGAGAGGACACGATCAGGCAGGTCCTGGAAGGGCGTCCGGTCGGGACCCTCATCCCTCCGCTCGGTGCCACGCAACAGGCCCGAAGACGGTGGATCGGCTCCACAGCGAGGCCCCGGGGCTGGCTGGTCGTCGATGACGGTGCGCGCATCGCCCTGGAGACGGGGCGTGGGAGCCTGCTGGCGATCGGCATGGTTGAGGTCTACGGGAAATTCTCCAAGGGGGACGTGGTCGGAATTCGCGATCGGGGGGGGGAGGAATTCGCCAGGGGCCTCTCCAATTATTCGGGCGACGACGCGAGGAAGATTCGAGGGCTCAGGACCGATCAAATCGCGAGTTCTCTGGGAATCGCACCCTACGATGAGGTGATTCATCGCGACAATCTGGTCGTCGTCAGCGGATAAGCCCGCACCGACTCGTAGGCCCTGACGTGTCGAGCCCCTACCCTCGGTGGTAGAATCTCGTTGTGATTCGTGACGCCTCGCTTCGAGAAATGCTGGCGTGGATCAATCCATGCTAGAATTGGTCCCCATTCGGAGGCCGTATTTATGAAATCGCTCCTTGCGGGATCGCCGAGCCGCCACCTCGCCCCCGCCTTCGTTGTTCTGGCAACCTTCGCGGCGTCCGGGTCCGCTGTAGCCCAGTTCAACGGTGATCCCTTCGACCCCTTTCGCGCGGCCTATCGATCCTCGAGCCTCCCGACGTCGAACCAATTTACCCCCGGGCAACCCCGCGTCGTCACGCCCCCCGGGTTGGGCACCGTCCCCGGGATTGGCAGGCCTTCGGACATCAACTATTCGATCCCACCCGCAGGGAACATTCCCGGGACCGGTCGCCTTGATCGGCTCGAGGAGGAACTCTTCGGCCCACTGGGCGACGTCTATCGTCGCTACGACGAGGACTTCAACCGAGTCTATCGGCCGAACGAGTCCGTGGACCGAGAGTCCCGCTTCGACCAGTTTCAGGACATCCGACGTCAGCTCTATCTGGAGGCTACTCAGGAGCGGGATCCCCAGCGTCGGGCCGAGTTGATGCGACGATACCAGGACGTCAGTCGCCGGATCAGCCTCAACCTCTCCCCATCGGCCTCCCGAAATATCCTCAACACCCAGGCCAGTCGCGAGGATCAGAGCGGCCCCCGTCGCGGCGTGGGCGACCAGTCGGACGGACTCCCTCCTTCGGTCCGTTCCTACGACGACCTGCTCCAATGGTCCCGACACGTCAATCGCGAGGCGTTGAGTGTCGGGGTCGTCCGCCCGGGGGTGAACTGAGGGGCCTGGTCTCTTGACGGGCGAGTCTCCGAAATTACAATCAGACCTGTCGAGCCGAGGGCCTCGATCTGGTCGCCGCCCATCGGCTCAATCAGTACCTGGATCGGTCCCTCTCAGCAAGACTCTCTCTTGCGCGGTGACCGGTCTTTTTTTGGGTGGCCTTGTGAAACTGTTCACAAAGTAACCCGGCGATCACCGGTCCTTTGGTGATGTCAGGCACAACGGGGGCGGGCGCGTGGGGATCGAATTCACGCCGATCTTCTTCATGATCCTGGTCGGCATCTCGGTGGCGATCGGGATGCTCTCGATGAGCTATGTCCTGAGTCCCGGACGGGCCAAGACCCGGGGCAATCGGGTCAAGCAGATGCCCTACGAATCGGGGATGGACCCGATCGGTGATGCCCGTCAACGCTTCGACGTCCGGTATTACCTGGTGGCGATCGAGTTCCTCATCTTCGACGTGGAATTGTTGCTGCTCTACCCCTGGGCCGTGGCCCAGTGGCACCGGGACGAGGTATCCCCCGCCCTCGACGCGACCGTGGGCGTCCCCCTGGAATTGAGGTCGATGGCCTTCCTCGGTGCCTTGGCGTTCATCGGCATCCTCGTCGCTGGCTTCGCGTACACTTGGCGTAAGGGAGTCTACGAATGGCGGTGAATCCCCACGGCGGCGGACTCGCCCAAGCCGGTCACGCGTCCATTTTGACCAATCGGGCCGCCTCGGCCGGGCTCCCAACGACCAAGGGCGGGGTCGAGGTTCCCGAAAACGTGATCCTGACCACCGTCGATTCGGTGGTCAGTTGGTGCCGAAAATACAGCCTCTGGCCGATGCCCTTCGCCACGGCTTGCTGCGGGATCGAGCTGATGGCCGTCGGAGCCAGCCGATTCGACATCTCACGCTTCGGGGCCGAGGTCATGCGCTTCAGCCCCCGGCAGTGCGACCTGTTGATTGTCGCCGGCCGGGTCGCCATGAAAATGATGCCGGTGCTCCAGCGCATCTGGCTCCAGATGCCCGAGCCGAAGTGGTCGATCAGCATGGGGGCCTGTGCCTGCACCGGTGGTGTCTTCGACACTTATGCCGTCGTCCAGGGCGTCGACCGCTTCCTCCCCGTCGACGTCTACATCCCCGGCTGCCCCCCCCGTCCCGAGCAAATCCTCCGCTCCCTGATGGACATGCAGGCGAAGATCCAGGCCGGGGGGTCGGTGTTCGGCACCGGCCTGCCCGAGCTGGCCGAGCGTGAGAAGATGCTGGCGGAGAAGACGACATTGCCGGCCGGCCTGGCGACCGCCCGAGAGCGAGGCGACGAGGGACGATTCGGCTACAAGTCCCCAGGCGGCGACGCCCTTCTCGGCGCCGATGAGACCCGATGAGCCCGCCCCGAGTCGCACCCGCCTCGCCCGACCCGTCCCCCGGAGCCGCCCGATGACGGAAAACGACGCCGAGACCCTTCCCCCGGTCGTCGGCCAGCTCAAGGACCGGTTCGGTTCGGCCATCTCGACCGTCTCGACCTTCCGGGACAACGTCCGGGTGCTGGTGGATCGCTCGAGGCTGGCCGATCTCCTGGCCATGCTCAAGGCTGAGTCCGGGTTCGGCCTCCTCGCCGAGCTGGGGGGGGTCGATTACCTCGGTTACCCCGGCAGGGATCGGGAGTTCCGGTTCGAAGTCCACTATGTCCTGCTCAATCAGGAAACCCATGAGCGGGTCATCATCAAGGTCGGCGTCGATGCCGACGATCCGGTGCTCCCCTCGGCCGTCCCCATCTGGCGCGGGGCGGATTGGATGGAGCGCGAGATCTTCGATATGTACGGGATCCGGTTTCAGGGACACCCCGATCTCCGCAGGATCTTGATGCCCGACGAGTTCACCGCCTTCCCGCTCCGGAAGGATTACCCGCTGCGGGGACGGGGCGAGCGGCACAATTTCCCGAGGATCACCCGGGAACAGTCCTGATCTCGATCGGTCGGCGCCACCCCGGTCGGACCCGCCCGGCCAGTCGCCGAGAGATCGGCCCGACCCCTTCCCCGTGAGGCCCTCCATGCCGGTCAATCTGCTCGAAGACGACGTCCAGTCGCAGTCCGGGGCGGATGAGAAGGAATATCACTGGACGCTCAACTTCGGTCCGCAGCACCCGGCCACGCACACGACCCTCAGGTTGGTCCTGGATCTGGACGGCGAGCGGATCGTCAAGGCCACTCCCCACATCGGCTACCTGCACTCGGGGTTCGAGAAGCTCGGCGAGCACCTGACGTTCAACCAGTACGTCACCATCGTCGACCGCAAGAATTACATCAGCCCCCCGATGAACGAGGTGGCCTGGCACAACGCGGTCGAGAAGCTCCTCGACATCGAACTGACTCCCCGCTGCAAGTACATCCGGGTGATCATCGGCGAACTGGCCCGGATCAGTGACCATCTCCTTTGCACCGGGGCGGCGGCCCTCGACCTGGGTGCTTTCACCGCGTTTTTGTACGCCTTCAACACTCGGGAGCTGATCTACGACGTCTACGAGCAGATGTCCGGTTATCGGTTCCACCCCGGCTATACCCGGGTCGGCGGGGTGCTCTACGACTTCGACGAGAAGGTGTTCCAGCGAATCGACCGCGTCGTGCAGCACATGCCCAAGGTCCTCAAGGACATGGAGAAGCTGCTCTTCCGCAACAAAATCTTCCTCGATCGGATGCGGGGCGTCGGCGTGCTGACCAAGGAGATGGCGACGGATTTCTCCTGCACCGGGCCGATCGCCCGTGCCAGCGGCGTGACGTACGACCTCCGCAAGGACCAGCCGTATCTGGCCTACCCCGACCTCGAGTTCCAGGTCCCCTACGCCACCGAGGGCGACTGCTACGCCCGGTTCCAGGTCCGCATGGAGGAGATGGTCCAGAGCGTCGAGATCATCCGCCAGGCCGTCAAGAACATCCCGGGTGGCCCGGCGAATGTCGCGATCGCCGAGAAGTATCCCCTGCCCGACAAGGCCACCGCCTACAACAGCATGGAGGGCCTGATCCAGCACTTCGAGCTGATCATGCCCAACCGGGGACCTGACTCTCCCGTCGACGAGGTCTACGCCGCGATCGAAAGCCCCAACGGCGAACTGGGGTATTACCTCGTCTCCGACGGCTCCCAGGTCTCGTGGCGCACGAGGACGAGGCCGCCCTCGTTTATCCACTTCTCGGTGTTCCCACACATCATCAAGGATCACCTCATTGCCGATATCGTCGCCGTGCTCGGCAGCCTGAACATCATCGCCGCCGAACTGGACCGCTGAGTCTCCCAACCTCACCCCGCCCGGAAGGATCGCCATCCCGATGCCCGCCGCCGAGAGCCCGAGTCCGGCCCCGCTGCTCAACGAGACGATCCGGGAGAAGATCCGCGCCTACATCCCCCGGTATCCCGACAAGCGGGCCGTCACCCTGCCGGCGTTGCATATCGTGCATGACCACCTCCGATGCGTCCCCTACCGGGCCATGGAGGAGATCGCCGAGCTGCTCGACCTGGAGCCGTCGGACGTCCACGACACGATGAGCTTTTACGGCTTCTTCCCCCAGGCACCGATCGGGGAGAAGCGGCTCTGGATCTGCCGGTCGATCTCTTGCATGCTCCGGGGCGGCGACGAGCTGCTCGGCGTCGCCTGCAAGGAGGCCGGGGTCGAGGGGCCGGGGGTGACGAGCGGTGACGGAGAGCTGACGATCGAGTTCGCCGAATGCCTGGGGATCTGCGACCATGCCCCGGCGGCCCTCTGTGACGACGGACGGATCTACGGCCCGCTCGATGAAGCGAAGGTGGCCGAGATGATCAAGGACGTCCGAGAGCGGGCGATCCCCGAGGGCCAGCCGGCCCTCTGAACATCACCGGCGCCCGAACGACCGTCCCCCCGAACGACCGACCGCCCGAGCACGAGCGAGACCTGGAGCGAGACGCCGTGGCAGCCTTCGAACCGGTCCTGACGCGAAATTTTGACGTCGAGAACAGCCAGTCGCTGAAGGTCTACGAGTCTCGCGGCGGTTACCAATCCGCCCGCAAGGCCCTGGCCACCATGACGCCGGACGAGGTGGTCCAGCTCGTCAAGGAATCCGAGCTACGGGGCCGGGGTGGGGCCGGGTTCCCGACCGGTCTGAAGTGGACGTTCCTCCCGAAAGAGCGGAAGGAAACGTTCATGTGCGTCAATGGCGACGAGAGCGAGCCCGCGACGTTCAATAATCGATACCTCCTGGAACGCGATCCCCACCAGATGATCGAGGGGATCCTCATCTCCTGCTTCGCGACCCGGGCATCGACGGCCTACCTGTACAATCGGTTCGAGTACATCACCGCCACCCGGATCATGGAGAAGGCGATCGCCGAGGCCCGGGAGGCCGGAATCCTCGGCAAGAATATCTTCGGATCCGGTTTCGACCTCGAGATTTACGTCCATCGAGGCGCCGGGGCGTACATCTGCGGCGAGGAGACGGGGCTGATCGAGAGCCTCGAGGGCAAGCGCGGCTGGCCCCGGATCAAGCCGCCGTTCCCGGCCGTCGAGGGGGCCTTCCGCAAGCCGACCGTAGTCAATAACATCGAGACGCTCTGCTGCGTCCCCCACATCGTCGAGCGGGGCGTCGACTGGTTCAAGTCGATGGGCTTGCCCAAGAGCTACGGCCCGAAGCTCTACACGATTTCCGGTCACGTGAACGATCAGGTCTGCGTCGAACTCCCGCTCGGCGTGACGACCCGCCAGCTCATCGAGGACCACGGCCGAGGCGTCTGGAAGGGACGCAAGGCCAAGGCCGCCGTGCCGGGCGGCATCAGCATGGGCCTGCTCTCGGCCGACGAACTCGACGTCCCCCTGGATTTCGAGGAAATCCGCAAGACCGGCTGCCTCGGGCTGGGGACCGCCGCCGTCACCGTAATCGACGACCAGACGCCGATCATGGATGTCCTCCACAATACCTGCCGCTTCTTCGCCCACGAGAGTTGTGGCCAGTGCACCCCCTGTCGCGAGGGCACAACCTGGTTCTACAAGACCATGACGCGGATCAAGGCCGGCGGGGGGCGGCTCCAGGACCTCGACGTGATGGAGCAGCTCGCCAGGAACATGGGGATCACCCCCGGCACGACGATCTGCGGCCTCGCCGACGGCGCCGCCTGGCCGATCAAGAACGCGATGGCCAAGTTCCGCCCCGAGTTGGAGGAGTACATCCGGACCCATCAGAAGGCCGATCAAAGGCCGACCGCCTTGCAGGAGGCGATCTACCGGGGGATCAGCCCGTCTCGCTTCGACACCAGCCTACCCGAGCCCACCGAGTCGCTACCCGGCCTGACCGCCCCCGGCCACAACCCCCGGACCACCCCCGGGGCCTGAGCATTCCCGGAACTCAGACCCGGATCGACTCACACACTGCACCAATTCGCCCAGGGATATCGATGGCCACCATCCTCATCAACGGCACCGAGTATACGCTCCCCGAGGGCGAGCGGCTCAACGCCATTCAGGCCGCGCAGCGGTTCGGGGTCGAGATCCCGTACTACTGCTGGCACCCCGCCCTGTCCGTGGTGGCCAACTGCCGGATGTGCGAGATCCAGGTCGGCAGCAAGGACCCGAAGACCGGGGAGATCAAGATGATCCCCAAGATGGTCCCGGGCTGCCAGACCCCGGCCAAGGACGGCACGGTCATCGTTACCGAAAGCCCGGAGGTGAAGGCGCACCAGTCGATGATCATGGAGTATCTCCTGATCAATCATCCCCTCGACTGCCCCGTCTGCGACCAGGCCGGCCAATGCGGCCTGCAGGACTACAGCTTCAAGCACGGCCAGTCCGTCCACCGCTTCGTCGAGGAGCGGACGGTCAATCCCCGCAAGGACGTCTCCGAACAGATCCAGCTCAACATGGACCGGTGCATCATGTGCACCCGGTGCGTCCGATTTGCTCGCGAGATCACGGGTACCAACGAACTCCAGGTCGAGCGTCGCGGCAATCACGCGGAGATCAACATCTTCCCCGATCGTCCGCTCGATAATCCCATGGCCGGCAACGTCGTCGACCTCTGCCCGGTCGGCGCCCTGCTCGACAAGGACTTCCTGCACAAGCAACGCTACTGGTTCAACGATCAGCATCATTCGGTATGCACCCGCTGCTCGACGGGATGTAACGTCACCGTCGAGGAGAATCGGGGCCAGATCTGGCGATACCGGGCTCGATACAACCCAAAGGTCAACGACTACTGGATCTGCGACGAGGGCCGGTACAGCTATAAGTCGGCCAACGACCCGATCCTCTTGCACGCCATGTACCTCCGAGAGGGCGACCGGCCTGCCATGACGCCGGTCGACCGGGCGCTCGACGCCGCCCGGACCCGACTCAAGGAGGTTGCTCGTCAGGGCGGCCGGATCGCGGCGGTCGTCTCGCCGTCCCTGACCGTCGAGGAGGCTTACCTGCTCGCCTCCTTCATCAAGGGCCTGAGCGGCTCCGCCGTGCTGGCGATGGGGCCGGTCCCGGTGGTCGGAGAGGATGTGACGTTCTCCCCCGACCCGAGGAAAGGCCGCACCGGCGACACCTCGTTCGTGGTGCCCCGTCCGTTCACGATCCACGCCGAGAAGGTGCCGAACCGGCTCGGGGTCGAGCGGATCCTGGTCCATTTCCAGGGCGAGGTCATCCCGTTCGATCGGTTCAGGCTGCAGGCGGCCTCCCAGCCGTTCGACGCCCTCTACGTCACCGGAGGTGGCCACGACCCGGTCTTCGAGGGGCCGGAGATGACGAAGCTCCGGGATGCGGCGAAGTTCCTCGTCGTCCAGGACGTCTGGCCGACCGACCTCGCCGGTACCGCCGACGTGATCCTCTCCTCGTCGACTTTCGCGGAGAAGGCCGGCTGCTACGTGAACGCCGACGGGCGGCTCCAGTACGCCTCCGCCTCCCTGCCGCCCCGGGATGGCAGCCTGCCGGACCTCGACATTCTCGCGATCCTCTCGGAACGCGCCGGCGGCGGGCCGATCTCTTCCCGGGACGTCCTCAGGGAACTGTCCGGCCAGGTCCCCGGCTTCTCGGCCGCCTCAGAGCTGAACGGGACGTTCCCCGAGTTCGGGCTCCCGCTCGACGGCCAGGAGCAGCCGTCGCCCGGGATGTCCCGCTACGTAGACCCCTGGCATGCCCCGCGCGGCAAGGTCACGCTGGCACGCTGACGACGGGCGAGCACGCTTGGAATCGCAATCATCGCGGACGCATCGAACCGGTCCAGGGCCGGAGGGACGAGCGGGCACATGGCGACCTGGCAGATCGCAGTCATCCTGGTCAAGATCTTCCTGATAGTCGGGATCTTCCAGGGTGCCGTTGCATATATGATCATGCTTGAGCGGAAAATTGCGGCTTGGTCCCAGGACCGGGTCGGCCCCAATCGGGCCGGGCCCTTCGGCCTGATCCAGCCCCTCGCCGACGGCGCGAAGATGCTCCTCAAGGAGGACGTCATCCCGGGCTACGTGAACAAGCCGCTCTACGTCCTCGCCCCGGCGATCGCCATCATCGCCGCGACGATCGGCTTCGCCGTCGTCCCCTTCGGTCCGGCGGGGATCGACGCCCCGACGATCAACGGCCATCCGATCCACTTCCAGATCGCGCCGAACGTGGATGTCGGCATCCTCTATGTCTTCGCGATCGGCAGCCTCGCCGTCTACGCGGTGATCCTCGGGGGCTATGCGTCGAATAACAAATATTCATTCCTCGGCGGATTACGGAACAGCGCGCAGATCATCAGCTACGAGATCCCCCTGGGACTCTCGGTGATCGGCATGGTGATGCTCTCCCGGTCGCTCGAATTGGGGGACATCATCGCCTGGCAGGACACGAATGGGATCGGCATCATCCCGGCCTGGGGCATCCTCGTCCAGCCCCTGGCATTCGTCATCTTCCTGGTGAGCGCCTTCGCCGAGACGAACCGACTGCCCTTCGACCTCGCCGAGGCCGAGCAGGAGCTCGTCGGCGGGTTCCACACCGAATACTCGGCGATGAAGTTCGGCATGTTCTTCCTCGGCGAGTACTTGCACGTGATCACGGTCAGCTTCCTGACCGCCATCCTGTTCCTGGGTGGCTGGGACGTGCCATTTGTGGGCCTCGGGGTCGAGGACACCGGCTGGATCGCCGCCCTGATCAAGGTCGGGGTGATCTTCTTCAAGGTGGCCCTCATGGTCGTCTTCATCATGTGGATCCGCTGGACCCTACCCCGATTCCGCTACGATCAGCTGATGAACTTGGCCTGGAAGGCGATGATCCCGCTGGCCCTGCTCAACCTGATCGTGACCATGGTCCTGATCCAGCTCTTCCGGGGGGTCGGCTGAGCGGCCCGACCGACCCTAGCCTCATCCCCCACTCCCGGAGGACCGGCCGACATGAAGCCCGACGACCCGAACCTCAAGCGCCTCGAGCCACCCAAGCTGACGGTGCTCGAGCAGACTTACCTGCCCCAGATCCTCGGCGGCCTGGCCGTCACCGGCCGGCACATCCTTGGCGCGGCGTTCGGCGGCACGGCCGTGACGGTGCAATACCCGGAGGAGCAGCACGTCCCGACGGCCAACTACCGGGGCGTCCACCGCCTGAATAAGGACGAGCAGGGCCGCGTCAAGTGCGTCGCCTGCATGCTCTGCGCGACCGCCTGCCCGGCCCATTGCATCGACATCGTCGGGGCCACCGCCCCCGAGGGGTGGGACGACCGCGAGAAGTATCCCGAGAGCTTCGTGATCGACGAGCTGCGTTGCATCTTCTGCGGCATGTGCGAGGAGGCGTGCCCGGTCGACGCGATCGAGCTGACCGGCCTCTACGACCTCACCGGTTTGAGTCGGGAAGAGCTGATCTACGACAAATCGAAGCTCCTCTCGGTCTTCGACATGACCAAGGACGCCGAGCCGATGAAGACGGGCAACCCTTCCCCGTCGCTCCCCCAGCCGACGACGCCGCTCGACCCGGAGGGCCCAGGCCCCCGTTCGACCGCGACCGCCGCACAACTCCCGTCCAGGAGCTGACCACGTGAGCCTGCTCGACACGAGGGATCTGGGCCTCATCGCGGCGATCGTCACGCTCGGCTGGGTCGGAGTCTGGTTGCTCCTTCCGCACCGCCACGGCGGCGTGAAGTCGGCCCGGGTCTACGGGGTCGGCGCTCTGCTCGGCGGCATCGCCCTGCTCATGATCCTCCCGTTCCTCACCCCGCCCGGGGATTTGCTCGTGGGGGGCTTCTTCTACGCGTTCAGCACCCTGGCGCTGGTCGGGGCCGTCCTGATGATTACCTCCAGAAATCCGGTGAACTCGGCGTTGTGGTTCGCGGTGGTCGTCCTTTCCAGCTCGGGCCTTTTCCTCCTGGCAGGGGCCCAGTTCCTCGCCGCCGGGACGGTGATCGTCTATGCCGGGGCGATCATCGTCACCTTCCTGTTCGTGATCATGCTCGCCCAGTCGCACGGCCAAGCCGTCTACGACCGGGCCGCCCGTCGTCCCCTGGCGGCATCATTGACCGGCATGCTCCTGCTCGGGGCGCTCCTAGCCTCGATCGTCGCGACCGGGACGAACCCAAGGGATGAGGGCGAGTCGCCGTTGCTGAGCAGCCGCACATCGATCGCGACGATCGCCCGCCCTGTGGCCGACCCCGTCGATCTGGTCGTCTCCCAGGCCGTCCCAGAAACCTCCCGACTGCCCGGGCTTCGGGAACCGGGGGAGACCCCTGCTCACGTCGCCGGGCTGGGGGCCTCGCTCTTCACCGATCACCTGCTCACCGTCCAGGTGATCGGCCTGCTCCTCTTCGTCGCCCTGATCGGCGCCGTGGCGATCGCGACCCCAAAATCCCCAATCCGACCCGACCGATCGACCGCGACCGCCTCACCCGGCCCGGCCTCCTGACCCCGGCCACCGAGGAACGCCATCACGGGGAATCTCCCACCTGAGGCCCTTCGATCCATGATCGACCCGACCTTCCCATTCGAATACCTGAGTAACTATCTGATCATCGGCGCGGCGTTGCTGGCCCTCGGCATGCTCGGGTTCCTCTCCCGAAGGAACCTGATCGTCATGTTCCTCTCGGCCGAGATGATGCTGCAGGGGGTGGCCTTGACCCTCGTCGGCTTCAGCCGATTCCACGGCAATTGGACCGGTCAGATCTTCACGATCGTCATGCTGACCGTGGCGGCTAGCGAGGCGGCCCTGGCCTTGGCCTTGATCCTGGTCCTGTTCAATCGGATCGGATCGCTCGACGTGACGCTCTGGCAGGGGCTCCGGGAAACCGGACTCCCCGAAACGGTTGATGCCGGTGAGGCCGAGCCGTACGAGCCCATCCCCGGACCCGAGAGCTACCCGCACCTCACCCCCTCCGGCGTGGAACCGCCGCACCCACGCCAGCCCTGGGAGCAACGCCGTGGCTGAGTCGCTGATCCGCAACGTCTGGCTGATCCCGCTCCTCCCCCTGCTGGGCGGGCTCATCGCCTTCGTCGGCGGCCGGCGCCTCAACGGGTGGAACCACATCCCGGTGATCGCCGGCATCGGCCTGTCGTTCCTCCTGTCGACCGTGATCCTGCTGGGGATGGAAGGCGCGACCGAGACCGAGGTCTATTCCTGGATCGGCATCGAGGGCCAGTCGGACTCTCCCTCACCCTCGGCGTCGCCCGACGACCCGCGGGACTGGTCACTCGCGGTCCCGATCGAGTTCCGGGTCGACGGCCTCACGATCATGATGCTCGGGATGGTCACCTTCGTCGCCTCGCTGGTGGCCATCTTCGCCGCCGGTTACATGGTTGGCGACCCGGGATATCCGCGCTTCTTCTTCGTCTTCGGCCTCTTCGTCTTCTCGATGACCGGACTCGTCTCGTCGAGTAACTTCCTGCTCACTTATGCTTTCTGGGAAGGCGTGGGGGTCTGCAGCTACCTGCTGGTCGGCTTCTGGCACGCCAAGCCGGCCGCGGCCGACGCGGCCAAGAAGGCGTTCATGGTGAACCGGGTCGGCGACTTCGGCTTCGCCATCGCGTTGTTCATCCTCTGGACTTACGCCCCGAACCACGACCTGAGCTACTCCAACATCCTGACCCTTGAGACGCGAGACCTCCTGGCCGGGACGGAATTGTTCCTCGGCCAGTCTGCCTTGTTCTGGGTCGTGGTCCTCCTGTTCTGGGGGGCGACGGCCAAGAGCGCCCAGATCCCGCTCTACGTCTGGCTCCCCGACGCGATGGAGGGTCCGACCCCGGTCTCCGCGCTGATCCACGCGGCGACGATGGTCACCGCGGGCGTCTACCTGCTCGCCCGGACGAGCTTGCTCCTCGCGGCGGAACCCGGGATCCAGCTGGTCGTCGCCGTCATCGGATGCGCGACTGCGTTGCTGGCCGCGTTGATCGCCCTGACCCAGACCGACCTCAAGCGGGTCCTCGCTTACTCGACCATCAGCCAGATCGGCTACATGTTCATGGGGATCGGGGCCGGAGTGGGGCACGTCGCCCAGTTCGCGATCATCGCCGCGCTCTTCCACCTCTTCACCCACGCCTTCTTCAAGGCGTTACTGTTCCTCGGCTCGGGTTCGGTGATGCACGCCATGGGGGGCGTCATCGACATGAGGCGGTTCAGCGGCCTACGCCATCGCCTCCCCTTCACGCATGCGACCTTCGCGATCGGGGCACTCACCCTGGCCGGATTTCCGCTCCTGTCGGGTTTTTTCAGCAAGGACGAGATCCTCGCGGCATTGAAGGCGGCGAGCCACGATGAGCACGTGGCCAACGGCGGCGTCTACTCGGGGATCTATTGGCTCGCGACGCTCACGGCGTTGTTGACCGCCTTCTACACGGGTCGGGCCTACTTCCTCACCTTCTGGGGACCCGAGAAGCTACCGAGCCCCGACGATCCCGAGGCGATCGTGGGGGACAGCCACCCCGGTGGGGGTGCACGGGCGACCTCGGACGTCGCGGCCTACGGCGTCGACACTCCGGCCCCCGAGTCGCCCGATTTGGCCCGATACGAGGCGGCGATGGGGCACCACAGGACCGAGGTTTATGTGGAGCCATCGGGGTCCGAGGCGGCCCCGGGGCGGCCGGCCGGACTGACGTCCCCGACCGAAGGGACCCCTCACGATCCCTCTCCGCAGTCCGCTCACGGGCATGGGCACGACGACCATCACGATGGACATGATTCGCACTTTGGGCACGAATCGCCGCCGATCATGACGGTCCCGCTCATGGTCCTGGCGGGGTGCTCGATCCTGGTCGGCCTGGTCTTCGGCCCGACGCATTGGTTCGCCCACCTCGTCGAGGAGACAGCCACCTACGAACTGCTCGAGCATGGCGAGCACGCGTTCGACTGGGCCACCGCCGTTACCGGGTCCGTCGCGGGGCTCATCGGTCTCGGCCTCGCCGCCCTGATGTATGCCCGGAGGACCGAAATCCCGGCCAAGATCTCTGGCGCGATCCGTCCGCTGGCGAAGGCGTCACTGGACAAGTTCTACGTGGACGAGGCGTACGCCTTCGTCGTGGTCGCGCCCACCCGGCTACTCGCGACCGTCTGCCGCTACTTCGATGTCTATGTCATCGACGGCCTCGTCAGGCTCGTGGCGTACCTCCCCAAGTTGGTCGGGGGCGACGCCCTGCGGCCGATCCAGAACGGTCTAATCCAGTCCTATGCCGTGGTGACGGCGATGGGCGTCGCCCTGCTGCTGATCGCCCTGATGTTCGTCGGCTGAGCCGACGGTTCCCCCGGCTCCCCGATTCGATCACGAGGTGAGAAGGATCCCGCGATGGCGACGCTCTTGGTGGTCACGGTCCTGCTTCCCCTGCTCGGCGGCCTCGGGCTGCTGCTGGCGCCGAGGCTCGACCACACTGCGGCCCGGTGGGTCGCCCTGGGGACGACGCTCGTCACACTGGCGTTCTCCCTCGTGCTGGTCGCTGCCTTCCAGATCGACGATGCGGGGGTGCAATTCGCCTTTCGGGGATCGGATGGCAGCCTCGGGATCCCCTGGGTCTCGGTCGGAGCCGGTTCGGGCATCCGCTTCGCCCTCGGGCTCGACGGCATCGCCCTCTCGTTGTTCGCCCTGACGACCCTGCTCCTGGTCACCTCGGTCTTCAGCTCGTGGTCTTCGATCGTGGCGAGGGCACCGGCGTATTACGCGTTGCTGCTTTTCCTGGAGACGGGACTTCTGGGGCTGTTCGCCAGCCTCGACGTCGTCCTGTTCTACATCTTCTTCGAGTTCACGCTCATCCCCCTCTTCTTCATCGTCGGCATCTACGGCGGCCCCGAGCGGAGGAGGGCGTCGATCACGTTCTTCCTGTACACGCTCGCGGGGAGCCTGCTGACGCTACTGGGGGTCATCGCCCTGGTGGTCGTTCATCACTCGAATGCAGCCCCCCAGGTGCTCACCTTCTCGATCCCCGAGCTGACCGAGGGGCTTTCCCAGCTCCGGTGGCCTGAATGGTCGGACACGCGCAGCTTGGTCGGGTCCGTGTCGTTCCCCGCCTTCCTCCTGCAGCCGCAGGTCCTGATTTTCCTGCTCCTCTTCGCCGGGTTCGCGATCAAAGTGCCGCTGTTCCCGTTCCATACCTGGCTGCCGCTGGCCCACGTCGAGGCACCGACGGCCGGTTCCGTGTTGCTCGCAGGCGTTCTGCTGAAGGTCGGCGGCTACGGCTTCCTCCGGTTCAACCTCGGGATGGTCCCGGGGGGGGCCGCGGTGTTGGCCCCATTCCTGGTGACGATCGCAGTGATCGGCATCATCTATGGGGCGTTGACTGCCCTGGCCCAGTCGGACGTGAAGCGGCTGGTCGCCTACAGCTCGGTTAGCCACATGGGTTTCATCGCGCTGGGGCTCTTCTCGATGACCCTGGTGAGCGTCGATGGCGCGGTCCTGCAGATGATCAACCACGGCCTGACGACGGGGGCGCTGTTCGCCTGCGTCGGGATCCTCTATGAACGTTACCACACCCGGGAAATGGGACGGATGGGGGGAGTCTGGGAGCGCCTGCCCCTGTTCGCCTTCCTGCTGATCCTCGCTTCGCTGGGCTCGGCGGCCGTGCCGGGGCTGAACGGGTTCGTCGGCGAGTTCCCGATCCTCGCCGGCACCTATTCCCGTTTCCCGTCTGCGGCCGTCATCGGTGCGCTCGGGATTATCCTGGGCGCCTACTACCTGTTCGTCATGCTCCAGAAGGTCGTCTTCGGCCCACTGGTCGAGCCGGTGGTCGATGATCATGGCCAACACGCGGAGGTCCCCCCGATCCGCTGGTACGAAATCGCGGGCCTGACGCCGCTCTTGGTGCTCATCGTCCTCATCGGCATCTATCCGAAGCCGTTTTATGACCGGATCACGCCGTCGGTCGAGTCGATCGTCGCTCGGTTCCCCGATGCCGATGCCGATCCGATCACCGAACCGATCCAGACTGTCTCCGACCCGGGCGAGGGCGTCACCCCCCGGGCCCTTCTCGCCGCACCGGCGCAGGTGATCGCCCCATGACTCCCGACCAATTGGAAACGCTCTCCCGCACGCTGCTCATCTTGTTGCCGGAGATCGTAATCTCCCTCTCCGCCACGGCGATCATGGTCGCCGGCCCATTCTTCCGCCAGGGCCGGTCGCTCTGGGCGGGCGTGTCCGGGCTGGCGCTCCTCGCCTCTCTGGTCACCCTGTTCGCGATCTCCGGGGCCGACACCGAAACGTTCGCTTACGGCTCGGTCGCGCTGAATGACTCCCTGTCGTTCTATGCCCGGTTCGCGTTCCTGGTGACGGGCCTGATCCTCTTGGGGCTCGGGCACAATCAAGTCGCCGACGACCGTGCCCCGGAGTTCTTCGGCGCGCTCTTGTTCGTGATCGCGGGGTCGATGATCGTCAGCACGGCCAACGAACTGATCTTCCTGTTCGTCGGCCTGGAACTGGTGAGCATCCCCACGTACCTGTTGCTCTATCTCCCCAGACGAGACCGGCAGACCCAGGAGGCGGTGACCAAGTACTTCTTCCTGAGCGTCTTCTCCTCGGCATTGCTCCTGTTCGGGTTCGCCTATCTTTACGGCCTGACGGGGGTGTCGAATCTCAAGGCGCTGGCATTCCTCATGAACCGGGGAGGTGGGGTGATCGACTCGGGGAACGTCGCCTTCGGGCTGATCGCCGTGGTCTTCATCACGGCGGGGCTCGGGTTCAGGGTGGCTGCGGTCCCCTTCCACTTCTATGCCCCGGATGTCTACCAGGGCGCCCCGACCGTCGTCACGGCCCTGCTCGCCTGGATCCCCAAGGGGATCGGGTTCGTGGCGATGATCCGGGCATTGACCACCGTGATAAGCGTCGGGGATCCGATCCTCGTCGAACGGGCAATCCTGCTGGCCTGGGTCATCGCCGCGGTGACCCTCGTGCTGGGGAACACGGTCGCGTTGGTGCAGACAAACCTGAAGCGGCTGTTCGCCTACTCGTCGATCGCCCACGCCGGGTACTTGATGATCGGCGTCGCGACGGCCTTTGCGAGGGTGGAAGACCCGTCCGCGATCGGACCGTATTCGGGTACCGAGGGGATCCTTTTCTACCTGGCGGCCTATGCCCTGATGACTCTCGGCGCCTTCGGGGTGATCCTCTATCTCGACAGCGTCGGGGAACGTGCCGAGACGATCGACGACCTGTCCGGCCTGTCTAGGACCCGACCGTTATTGAGTCTGGCGATGGCCCTCTGCCTGTTCAGCCTGGCCGGTGTGCCCCCGCTAGCGGGGTTCTGGGGGAAATTCACCATCTTCACGGCCGCCTGGTCGGCCGAGCCGGTCGCCGGGATCCCCTCCCTCCGGGCGCTGGCCGTGATCGGCGTGATCAATGCGGCGATCGGGGCCTTTTACTACCTGAGGATCGTCGCGGCGATCTACTATGGCACACCCGCCGAGTCGACCTCGACCGGACGCGACCGTGCCCCGTGGCCGACGGCGTTGGCCGTCGGAGTCTGTGCGGTCCTCAGCCTGGTCTTCGGGTTGATCCCGGGGCCGATCCAATCCGCCAGCCGGAGTTCCGCCGTGGCATCGATCCGCCTACCGCAGCCGGCAGTAGACGCCGAGGAGGAATCCGTCGCCCTGGTCGACCCGGCGGATTGATGCCGGCCACACGGTCGTTCGGGCGGGCGACCCCGGTTCGCCGGGTTCGCCCGCCCGAGGTCGGCCCGAGGTGGTGATCAACCGAGGTGGATCTTCATGCGGCGGCTCAGCTCGTGCAAGGCCCGGGACCAGAGGCGACGGGTCGCCATCTCCGTCCGGTTCATGGCCTGGGCGATCTCCTCGTACGAGAGGCCCTTCCGGTAGCGGAGGTGGATGACCTGGCGGTAATGATCCGGGAGTCCCTGGATCGCCACCTCCAGGGCCTCGGCCGTCTCTCGACGGACCAGGACCGTGCTCGGGGAAGGGCCAGGGTCGGGGATGACGGGCGTCGCGCCATCCGTTTGCGGGCTGAGCGATCGCTCTCGTCGCACGTTCCGCTTGTCCGTGCGGTACTTCCGGTTGACGTTGGAGATGTTGCGGACCAGGACTTGCTTGAGCCAGGCTCGCATCTCCTGCTCGGTCAGCCCATGGAAGCGGTCGAGATCTTCCTGAGCCTCGAGGATGGTCTCCTGGACGATATCGGACGGTGCTTCCCGGCACTGGATTGCGAGGTTGACCTCCTCGTTGGCGATGGCCAGCATCGTCTTGCGGAAGAGCTGGACGACAAGCCACCGCGCTTCTTTCGAGCCGGTCCGTGCCTCACGGAGGAGGACCTGGAAGCTGGATTCCGGTGTGGGGAGGGGGGCCATCAGCGACATGGGTGTACTCCGCTGGGGCGTCGCGGAAACCTCGACCCGCCGGGATCGATGGCGGATCTCAGCTGAATGTAATAGCACTATCGGGTGAGGGCGGGACCGGTGTCAAGCGTCAACTCGGCCCTCCTCGACTCCCGGCCTCGGGTCGTCGTGGGTCCGGATCAGTCGGGCGAGGAACCAGGCGTCGGAATCGGCCCGGTCCGGCCAGAGGACCATGGTCCCGTCGTTGGGCGAACCGTCGAGCGGGTCGGGGAAGGGATCGAGCCGGAAACCGGGATTCTCCCGCAGGAACCGTTCGATCTGGGACGTGGTTTCCGATTTGGCGAGCGAGGGGATCGCGTATACCAGGACCCCCGATCGACGGACCCCGAGGGCCGCGACCCGGAGGAGCTGGGCCTGTTGCCCCACAAGCTCATCGAGCCTCCGACGATCGATGAGCCAGCGTGATGCCGGGTCGCGGCGCCAGGAACCGATCCCGGACCCCGGCGGCTCGAGCAGGACGCCGTGATTCGTCCCCGGCTTGCCGAGTGCGTGGCGGCCGTCCCACGATCGGGTGGCGACGTTGGTGTGGGGCCCTTTCCGCGTCATCCTTGCGGTCCGGAGCCGATCCCGGTCGTCCAGCTCGCCGACGACCAATGTCCCCTTCCCGCGCATCCGGTCCGCCAGCAACACGGCCTTCTCGCCACGGGCGAGGCCGGCGTACCACCACCGCTCCCCGGGCTCCGCGTCGCACGCGGCGACGACGGCGAGCGAGGAGAGATCTTGCGAGACGAGGTCCCCCCGGCGGAACGGCTCCAGTCCCTGGAGGATCGTCGAGGGGGAGAGTGAGGCGACGTCGGACAGCCGAGGGTGGGGCCTGGGTGTGGCGCCGAGTCCTCGGAGCTCGGACCAGAGGTCCGTCGGCCGCCCCCGAGCGGCCCGGACCCAGGGAATCGGCGGGCGCTGCAAGGCGAGCAGGAGGTCGGCGATGCGGTGCTTGGCCGGCGCCTCCCCCGGGGGCTCGATCAGTTCCTCTTGGAGCCACCGAGGGAAGAGGGACCAGGGCTCGGTGGTCGCCTTCGGCTTCTCGACGAGTCGTCGGAAGGCCTCGGCCCGTCGCCCCCAGTTCGGTGCGCCGCCGATGGGGACCAGACATCGGGGGTCGACGCCGATCGTCCTGGCCCAGGCCCGGCAGGCGTCGGGCACGTCGGGGCGATCGAGCAGCACGGCGACCAGCAGCCTGGCCTCGATCGGGCCCAGTCGGAGCGGCTCGATCCAGCCCCACCACCGGAACAGGGCGTCGATCGATCGGGTCAGGAACAGGCGATCGGCGATCGAGAACCCGCGGAGTCCCTTCATCGCGGCGGAGACGGCCGGCTCGGGCCTCCGGCGGTCGGCGAAGACCGCGCGCTCGGCCCGGGACGCGACCAGGGCGGTCTGGGCGGCGAGGTCGGCCGGGGGCGCCTGGTGTTCGATCGAAGGGCCGTCGTCCTCCGGCGAGGCCGCCCTCGGGCCCGGCGGACGGGGGGGCTTGGTCGGGGAGCGATGGGGAGACGAGGGGCGGCGAGTGGTCGGCCTGGGACGCCTCATCGCGATCGCCTCCTGGCGCCGGGCCGTCCGGGGCGATAGCCGGAGGGGGAGGGGGGACATCTCGTCTCGCCGCTGCGGCTCGCCTGATCGGCCGGGGCCGCGTCGACCTGGTGAACGAATCGCCCTTCGGTGACGGCCCTGTTCGCCCTCGCCATCCGGGCCCGCTGGGCGGCCTTGGGCGGTTGCGAGGGGATCAGGCAGTCGCAACCCGGGCCGATCAGGTCCGACCGTCCGGCCTTGAGCAAGGCCTCCCTGACCTCGAAGTAGTTCTCCGGCTTGAAGAACTGGAGCAGGGCCCGCTGGAGCTTCCGGTCCCGGAGGTGGCGGGCGATGTGCACCTCCTCGCCGGTGAACGGGTCGAGCCCAGTGTAGTACATGCAGGTCGCCACGTCGAACGGGGCCGGGATGAAGTCCTGGACCTGGTCCGGCTTGTAGCCGTTCCGCTTGAGGAACAGGGCCAGGTCGATCATCGCGTTCAGGTCGCTGCCCGGGTGCGAGGCGATGAAGTAGGGGACGGTGTATTGCGTCTTCCCGGCGTTGCGGCTCGCGACGCGGAATGCGGCGTCGAAGGACTGGTAGTCGTTGATCTCCGGCTTCTTCATCCGGCGGAGCACCCCCGGGTCGGTGTGCTCCGGCGCCACCTTCAGGTGCCCGCCGACGTGGTGGGCGGCCAGTTCCTTCAGGTACTCGGGGGACTTCTGGGCGAGATCCATCCGGACTCCCGAGGCGACCAGGACCTTGCGGATGCCGGGGACCTCCCGGCTCTCCTTCATCAACTCGATCAGGGGGCCGTGGTCGGTCCCGAGCAGCTTGCAGACCTTCGGGTGGACGCAGGACTGGCGCTTGCAGACCGCCTCGACCTCGGGTCGGGTGCAGGTCATCCGGTACATGTTGGCCGTCGGGCCGCCGATGTCGGAGACGGTCCCCTTGAATGACGGGTCCCGGCCGATCTCCTTCAGCTCCTGGAGGACCGATTCCTTCGACCGGGACTGGATGATCCTCCCCTGGTGGGCCGTGATGCTGCAGAAGGTGCAGCCGCCGAAGCAGCCGCGCATGATCGTCACGGAGTCTTTGACCGCCTCGAAGGCCGGGATCGGCTCGTCGCCGTACATCGGATGCGGCATCCGGGTGTACGGCAGGCCGTAGATGCGGTCCATGTCGGCCTGGGTCACGGGCAACGCCGGCGGGTTGCAGACGACCGCCTGGCGGTCGTGGTACTGGAGCAGCCTTCGGGCGTTGAGCGGGTTCGTCTCGTGGTGGATCAGGCGGGTCGCCCGGGCGAAGCTGGCCTTGTCCGCCTTCACCTCCTCGAACGAGGGGATGACCAATGCGTCGTCCGGCGGCTCCTCCCGCGCGCCGAGGGTGTAGGCCACCCCGCGCATGTCCCGGAGATCCTTGATCGCCTCTCCGGCGTCGAGGCGTCGGGCGACCTCCAGGATCGGCTGCTCCCCCATGCCGAAGACGACGAGGTCGGCCTTGGAGTCGAGCAGGATCGAGCGCTTGACGGTGTCGCTCCAGTAGTCGTAATGGGCGAGCCGCCTCAACGAGGCCTCGACGCCCCCGGCGATCACGGGGACGCCGGGGAACGCCTCCCGGGCCCGCTGGCAATAGGGCAGGGTGGGTCGATCGGGACGCAGGCCGATCCGGCCCCCCGGGCTGTACGCGTCGTCGTTGCGGACCTTCTTGTTGGCCGTGTAGTGGTTGATCATGCTGTCCATGTTCCCCGCACTGACGGCGAAGAACAGGCGGGGGCGCCCGAAGGTGCGCCAGGGTTCGGCGCTCTTCCAGTCCGGCTGCGCCAGGACCCCGACCCGGTAGCCTGCCGCCTCCAGGACCCGACAGAGGATGCCGTTGGCGAACGACGGGTGGTCGACGTAGGCATCGCCGGTGACGAAGACCACGTCGACCTCGTCCCAGCCCCTCTCCTCCATCTCGGCCCGGGATGCCGGGAGCGGCGGGAGCACCCGGGGCCTCCGATCGTCGAGCACGGGCAGTTGGGTCCTCGCCCGGTTCGGCTCGTCGACCGGGAGTCCCGGCGGATTCGGATTGAGCTGCACGAGATCCATGTTGATCGTTCGTAGGGCGTGTTTCGAGGGAAGCCGCGGTCCGGACGGGTCGGCGATGCGGGACAGGATATTGTACGGCCTTGCACGGCCCGGGTTCGAGGTCGTTCCCGATTCCGTCGGCCGATGCGCCTGGCCCTGGGCCCTCGTGGAGGACGACGGGAGGTCGCGGATCGGGCCGGGCGATGCCGCGATCGTGCCCGGGGCCGGCTCGGGACCGGTGCCGGTGCACGGCCGTTTCACCACACGGTGCGCCAATTTCGTTACCGAAGCGTTGGGCGTATCTCATAGAAGGAAAACAAGTTGCGGGATGGTCATCCGGTTCGTTTCGGCGAGGCGATCCTCGATCCCGCCGGACTCCGCCTTGCCGAGGGTGGGGAGGCCGA
This sequence comes from Tautonia plasticadhaerens, assembly GCF_007752535.1. GTDB lineage: Bacteria > Planctomycetota > Planctomycetia > Isosphaerales > Isosphaeraceae > Tautonia > Tautonia plasticadhaerens. The sequence goes on along the minus strand of NZ_CP036426.1, from coordinate 6,194,062 downwards.
TCGGCCGAGGGGGGTTCGCCCCCATCGGCCGATCTCCTGGCGATCTCGCTCGGTGCGCCTCCAAACGGAAAGTTCGTTCGTCGGAAATTATTATGCTAAAATGATTTGCGTCCATGATGCCTGACTGGTTTCGGGGGACGTGGTGGTGGTCGCCCGGCGATCGAGCTGGGCCATTAATCGCCATCGGTGCTGCAAACGTTCGACTTCTTGATGCGATCGTCGGACCATAGTTATGGTTGAATTAGGGCGAATCACGACTCGATCGATCCGCGAGGCGACGAGCCCTCGCGCATTCGATGCGCCTCCAGTGCGCCGCAGATGCGCCATTGGTGCGCCAAGGAGTCCACGGTTTGATTGACTTAAAAGCATTCATTTAATGGGTTTGTGGGTGATTGTGTTGGTTCGTTTCGGGAGATCGGGGTTCGGGTCGACTTGCCGGATCGGTCGTCGGGGTCCTCACGCTCGCCGGTGCGTCCTGACGGGGGGCGCTGGAGATGAAGGATTCGGGAAGGGTCGCGGTCGGGGTGCGATCCTGATGCAGGGGCGATCGGGATGATCGGATGAAGACCGCACGACCACAAGATCGGGAAATCGGCCCGAACCAGTCACTTGGGCCCGGAAATGGGTCGGTCGGCCGGGGCGGGTCGGCCGAAGCGGCGGGAGGCCCAACGGGGGGCGAGGGCGAGAGCGGCCATCTGGGCGGCGAGGCGGGGGTCCCTCGCCATGGCGCCGAGCAGGGCGGGTCGGAGCGCGAGGGCGCGGCGGAGGCAGCGCCGGGCGAGGGGGGCGTCCCCGGCGTGGAGGGCGTCGAGGGAGCGGTTCAGGTAGGCTCGGGAGAGGAATCGGTCGGCGTCTCGTCGGGAGGCCCGAGGATGCTCCAGCACGTGCGCTTCGGTTTCGAGGGCGAGGTCGAGCACGCGGGAGACCTCGTCGAGGTCGTCGGAGCCGCGCCGGAAGCGGTGGGTTTCGCTGCCGGAGTGCCAGCGGACGGCGACCGTCGGCCGGGCGAGCCAGGCGACCGGCCATCGCCGGGAGAGGCGGATCCAGCACTCCCAGTCGACGGCATATCGATAGGACGGGTCAAAACCCCCCGAGTCGAGCAACGCCCGACGGCGAAGGACGACGGCCGAGCAGCGGACAGGGTTGGGGCGTGACAGCTCGGCGACGAAACCGCCCGGCGGGTAGACCCGATCGGTCGGGCCGAGGCTCGGACGCTCGATGACGGCGGGCGGGATCGGGCAGCCCTGCTCGTCGATGACCTCGGCGGCACCGACCGTCATGCCGAGATCGGGGATTCGGTCGAAGGCGGCCGAGTGGGACGCGAGATGGTCGGGGAGCAGGAGGTCGTCCTGGTGGACGATCGCCAGCAGCGGGGTCCGGGCAAGCTCGGCGCAGCGGTTCCAGTTCCCGGCGAGGCCGAGGCGCTCGGGATTGACCTCGATCCGGGCCCGGTCTCCGGCAAGCCGACGGGCGAGGGGGAGGGTGTCGTCGTCGGACCGGTCGTCGCAGATCACGAGGTCGTATTCGACGCCGGACTGGTCGAGGATGGCCCGGAGCGTCTCGGCGAAGTGGCGACCGCCGTTGAAGGTGGGCAGGGCGACGGTGAGCCGGGGAGGCGAGGTGGACATCTCGGGATCAGTTGGAAAAGACTTGATGTACATCGGCCCGCGCCCCACCATGAGACGGCGCCGGGGGTGACCGGGGGACGGACTCGGTCGCCCAGTCACGGCGGGGATTTACCGATGGGGGGTGGTTCGATGGGACGATCGGTGCGACTCGGCTGGCTGCTGATCGGTTCGATCCTGGTCCTGACGATCGGGTCGCATCGACCGACCTCGGCCCAGTTCGGTGGTGCGGGGGGCGGGTTCGGCCAGGCCGTTCCTCCCGATCCGGCCGAAGGCCCGGCGCCACGGATCCACGTCGCGATCCCCTACAGCGAGGCGGCCGTCCGGATCACCGGATTGCTGGACCGGCCGATCACGATGCCCTTCGACTCCGACACGCCGCTCGGGGATGCGCTCGAGTACATTCGCCAGGCGACAGCGGAGGCGGAAGGAGGGATGGAGCAAGGGATCCCGATCTACGTCGATGAAATCGGCCTCCAGGATGCGGAGCAGAGCCTCCAGTCGCCGATCCGCATCTCCCTGGAAGGGATCCCGCTCAAAACGACCCTCAGGCTGATGCTCGACCAGCTCGACCTCGTCTACGAAGTCCTGCCGGAAGGGTTGCTCCTGATCACCTCGAAGGAATCGGAGAACTCGGCCGCCGACCCGATGCTCTTGCTCCTCGACGAGGTCCGGGCCCTCCGGGCCGAGGTGCGGGAGCTGAAGGGGCTGATCGAGGCCCGCCCGGAATCGCGTCGGGAGGCGTCGTCCGGGAAGTGATCCGGGGGGAGCGGGACTCGGATCTTCGCGGTCCCCGGATCGATGGCCGCGCGCGGGACCTTGGGCCCGATCGCGTTTTCCCCGTCCTCTAGCCCCCAGGCCCGATCCGGGGCCGTGCGGGAGGCGCGGAACTCGGTCGTCCCCGGGATCAATCGGGAGCGCCCGACGGGCTCGGGGCCCGGCCCTCGTGCCGGTCGGCGAGGTTGCGGAGGTGGGTCCAGGTGTAGAGGCCCGAGGAGTGGCCGTCGTCCCAGGCGAGCCGGACGGCGTAATTGCCGATCGGCTCCATCGACTCGATGCGGAGGTCGGGGCGGATGGAGCCCGGGTCGAGGATGCGCTCGCCGGTCCACTCGTCCTTGCAGGAGGCGCAGGGGCATTCGGAGCGAATGAAGCGATAGGGGACGAGGGAGGCGCCCACGTCGTCCCAGGCGAGTTCGAGGGCCTGTTCGCCTTGATGGGCCCGGATGTCGGTCGGGGGTTCGCTCATGAGAAAATCTCGGTGATCGCCCGGTCGGCGGCGATGGGCAGGGGGCGGTTGAGGCGGTCGTGGACCTCGGTCGCCGGGTCGATGCCGAGGGCGTGGTACATGGTGGCCCCGATGCGTTCGAGCGGCACGGGATCGGTGTCGGGATAGGCGCCGATGCGGTCGCTGGAGCCGAAGACGGCACCCCCGGTCGTCCCCCCGCCCGCGAAGAGGACGGTGTAGCACGAGGGCCAGTGGTTGCGGCCCTTGCCGTCCCGGTCGCCAATCCTGGGCCCTCGGCCGAACTCTCCCATCCAGACGACGAGGGTCTCGTCGAGCAGGCCCCGGGCGTCGAGGTCGCGGATGAGGGTCGGCACGGTCTGGTCGGTGATGGGGAGGAGGCGGTCCTTCAGGTCGTTGAAGTTGTCCTGGTGGGTGTCCCAGCCGTTGGCGCCGTTGCCGCCGATGGTGCGGGAGAAGTAGACGGTCACGAAGCGGACGCCGGCCTCGACCAGGCGGCGGGCGAGCAGGCAGGACTGGCCGTACGTGGTCCGCCCGTAGCGATCCCGGAGCGAATCGGGCTCCTCGCCGAGGTCGAAGGCCCGCTTCACCCGGGGGGAGGCGAGCATGGAGAGGGCCCGGCCGTAGAAGTCGTCGATGCCACGGGCGGTGGCGTCGTATTCGAGCAGGCTGGCCTGCCGGTCGATCAGTTCGAGCAGGCCGCGACGGTCTTCGAGTCGGCCCAGCGGGGTCGATTCGGGCAGTTCCAGCTCCGGGAGGCGGAAGCCGGGGTCGCTGGGATCCTGGGCGATGAAGAACGGGTCGTAGGGCTTGCCCAGGAAGCTGGCGTGCTGGCCGGGGGTGACGCTGCCGTCCCGGAGGACGTGGGGGTAGGAGACGAACGAGGGGATCGCCGGGTCGTCGCTCGGCCGGAGCTTCGAGACCACGGAGCCGTAGGAGGGGAACAGCTCCTGGGTGTCCCGGAGCCGGATGTCGTCGAGCGGCGGGGCGTGCCCGGTGAGGCTGTAGTAGCTCGCCGAGTTGTGGTTCTTCATCCGGTGGTGGACGGATCGGACCTGGGCCACCTTGTCCAGGACCCCGGCGAAGTTCGGCAGGTGCTCGCAGACGTTCACTCCGGGGACGGCCGAGGCGATCGGGGCGAACTCGCCCCGGATGCCCGACGGCGCGTCCGGCTTCAGGTCGAAGGTGTCGATGTGGCTCGGACCGCCGAACTGATGCAGGAAGATGACGTTCCGGGCGGGCGAGGGGCGGCCGTCCCCCCCCGACGAGGCGCGGAGGAGGCCGGGCAGGGTGAGGCTCGACAGCCCGGCGGCGCCGACGCGGAGGAGGCTCCGGCGGGTCATCCGGCAGGTCGCCTGGAAGTCGGGGCAGCCGCGATTCATGGGGGGATTCCTCTCGGGCTCGACTCGACTCGGGACGGGGCTCGACTAGCGACGCAGGAGGAATTCCTTGCTGTTGATGATCGCCCAGGAGACGTCCTCCCAGGCGAGGCGCCGGTCCCCGGTCGAGTCGAGGTGGGCCAGGGCCCCCCAGAGTTCCTCGGGGGAGGGCTCCCGGCCGAGGGAGGCGAGGTAAAGCTCGGCCAGGATCTCCCCGTCGGGCATCCCCGAGTCGAGCAGGAGGCCGAGGCGGTTGTCCGGGGCCTCGAGGATGGCGCGGACGGTCCCGCCGTTGATGAGCTGAAAGGCCTGGGCGAGGGTGGTCTCCTCGGATCGTTCGCACTCGCAGGTGAGCAGGCGGTCGGGCTTGCCGAACGTGTCGAGGAACTCGGGGCCGGTGTTCGCCCCCGCGAGGGAGACGGCCCGGGTGCCGGGGGGTGGCCCGTCGAGGTCGGCGGGTCGGCCGAGGGCCGCGCCGATGGCGTCGAGCAGGACCTCGGCCGGCAGGAGCCTGATGCGGGATCGGGCGAAGTTGGACTCGTCCTCGGCGTTGGTCGGCCGGGGGGCGGAATCGAGCCCATAGACCCGGGAGGTCATGATCTCCCGGACGAGTGGCCGGATCCGGTGGCCTCCGGCGACGAACCGGGCCGTGAGGGCGTCGAGCAGCTCGGGGTTGCTGGGCGGGTTCGAGGCGCGGAAGTCGTCGACCGGCTCGACCACCCCCCGGCCGAGCATGTGGAACCAGATGCGGTTGGCCATGTTGCGCGCGAACTGGCGGTCGGAATCGGTCAGCCAGCGGGCGAGGGCGACACGGGCGTCGCCGTCGGGGCCGACGTCGAGCGGGCCGCCGCCCGGTGCGGCCGGGTCGAGGCGTTCCCCGGAGACGGGCTGTCGCATCCGAGGGCGGCCGTCGAGGTGGATGAGCACGTCCCCGTTGATCTCGTGGGTGTTCAGGCGGTCCCGCCGCTCGTTGTTCACCTCCTTCCGCTCGACGTTGGCGAAGGCGGCGGCGAGGCCGTAGTAGTCGTCCTGGGTCCAGGAGTCGAACGGGTGGTTGTGGCACCGGGCGCACTGGAGGCGGACGCCGAGGAAGATCTGGCCGAAACTCTCGGCGCAGGTTTCGGGGTCGCGGTTCGTGCGGTAGAAGCTGGCGGGGGGGTTGGCCCAGGAGGAGCCGGAGCCGGTGATCAGCTCCTCGGCTAGGTCGGTCAGCGGCGCGTCGGCGGCGATCCGGTCCCGGAGCCAGCGGCGGAACGCCCAGACCCCCTTCGGCCCCATCGTCTTCTCCTCGTTGCGGAGGAGGTCGGCCCACTTCAAGGCCCAGAAATCGGCGAACTCGGGGCGTTCGAGGAGCCGGTCGACGAGTCGGTCCCGTTTCTCGGGGTCTTCGCTCCGGAGGAACGCCCGGGCCTCCTCGGGGGTCGGCAGGACGCCGATGGCGTCGAGGTAAGCGCGGCGGAGGAAGACGTGATCCGGGGCGGCCGGCGAGGGGTGGATCTTCAGGGATTCGAGCTTGGAGAAGACCGCCTCGTCGATCTCGGATCGGGGCGAGGGGCCGTCCCAGGCGAACCCGGGGCGGTCGGGCAGGAAGGCGAGCCGGGAGATGGCGTGTCGGCCGAGGTATCGGGCCGAGACGACCGACTCCCCCGGCTCGGCCCGGCGGACGAGCCCGGAGGGGGAGACCTCGACCTCGGTCGGCTCGTCCACGTCGAAGGCGGCGAGCCGGGTCACGTCCCGGGTCGAGCCGTCGGCGAAGGTCGCGGTCACGGCGAGTTGCTGGGTCCGGCCGGGCGAGGCGTTGATCCGGGAACTCGGGAAGATCGAGAGGCCGATCAGCCCGGGGACGGAGCCCAGGTCATCCCGGCATCCGGAGGCGATCCAGGAGCGGAGGATCTCGGCTTCGGGGTCGGCGGGGGAGAATCGGCGGCCGCCCTCGTGCGGGATCTGGCCGAGCGGCTTCTTCAGCAGGAGGCTGGAATTGGGGTCGGCGGTGTCGACCCGGCGCCCGTAGAGGTCCCGGGTCATGGCGAGGAGGTCGAACCCGGGGTCGTCCCCCCGGAGGGTGAGCTTGAAGCCGCCCTTCCCGGTCAGGTTCCCGTGGCAGGGGCCCATGTTGCACCCGGCCTTCGAGAGCACCGCCGCGACGTCCTGGCGGTAGCTCACCTCCCGGCGAGGCGTCGCCGGGGCGACCGTGATCGACGCCTCGGCCCGATCCGAACCTAGCCGAACGATGAGCCTCGCCTTCCCGCCATCACCCGGCGTGACGACCCCCGACCCGGAGACCCGGGCCACGTCGGGGGGATCCACGGCGAAGGTCGCCTCCCCGGTCGCGTCGATCTGGGACCCGTCCCCGGCGATCGCCGTCACCACGACTTGCCGGCGGTCGGACGGGTCGGACAGTTCGATCGCGGAGGGCTCGATCGACAGGGAGAAGGGAGACGGCCGGGAACCCGCGTCGGCCCGCGGTGTCATCCCCGGCAGCAGCAGGAGGACGCCGATCGGCACCAGGAGGGCGAGCCGGGACGGGATCCGGGTCGATTCGGCGGTCACGATCATGCTCCTCTCGGTCGGGAGGGTGGCGTCGAGGGCACGACGGGGGACCGAACGAGCGGCCCTGATCGATTCTCCATCGTTTCTTTAACCTAGAGCGAAGCGCGAGGGGCCGTCAAGGAAGCGACGGGCGATTCCGATCGGGATCGCCCGGCCGCGGGCCGGGGGGATGTGGGGGGATTCCCGCGTGGGGTTGGGTCCGAAGCCCCTTTGCGTTGGGCTCGTCGTGCACGGGACTTGCAAAAACGCTACACTTTGGGTCGACTGCCGGCCGTCCGGTCGAATCGGACGCCAATCCCAACGCGCGAAAAAAATTGAAGGAGCGGAACGTGGCCCACATCGTCTGCGAGCCATGCTTCGACTGCAAGTACACCGACTGCGTGGTCGTCTGCCCCGTGGACTGCTTCTACGAAGGGGCCCAGATGCTGTTCATCCACCCGGACGAGTGCATCGACTGCGAGGCATGCGTCCCGGAGTGCCCGGTCGAGGCGATCTTCCACGAGGACAACGTCCCGGACGAGTGGAAGGAGTTCACCCCGCTGAACGCGGAGGAATCGCCGAAATGCCCGGTGATCACCGAGAAGAAGACGGCGCTCGAAGGGGAGTCTTGCTCGGGGAAATCTTGACCTCCCGGGCCGGGCGAGCCGGATCGACGGGGCCTGGGCGGGCCCCGATCCCCCTGGGCATGGGCCCCGGGATCGGGGGATCGGGGGGTCGAGTCCGGCTCGATCGAACGATCGCGGAGATGCGAAACGGGGTGGCCCGGGTCGACTCGACCCGGGCCACCCCGTCGCGTTTCGGTCGGGATCGAGGCGGGCGGCCCAGGGAGGGCCGCCCGCCCGGGGGGCGTCAAGGGGTCCGGCGGCCGGGGCTCAGCCTTGGCGGGGCCGGTTGAGGAGGAAATCCTGCCAGGGGCGACGACCCTGGGGGGCGATTTCGTCGGCCCGGGACTCCCGGCCCGAGAGGAGGTTGCGGAGGGCGGCCCGGTCGCGTCGGGCCTGGCCGGCGTTCGACCGGTTCCCGGAGACCTGGCTCGCCTGGCCGACGCCGGCCCCGGCCTGGAAGGTGGAGTTGGAGCCGCCCAGGGAGTCGAAGGCGGTGTCGACGGAGGTCGTCGAGGCCGTCCGGCCGGTGCCGGGGATGAAGACCCCGCCGCCGGGGGTCCCGGTCCCGGAGGCCTGGAACTCGTAGGCGCCGACGTCGGCGGGCCCGGTGCCGGGGAAGCCCCGGTTCGGGATGTCGATCCGGCCCCGGTTGAGCAGGTCGGCCGCTGGGGCGGCGGCCGGGTCGGCCGCGTCAATGGCCAGGGAGTTGGCCGTCAGGTCGAAGTCGGCGTCGAGCAGGAACAGCGTCGGGCCGTCGAACTGGGGCCGGGCGTCCCGGGGCGAGACGAAGGCCGGGTCGCCGATGAAGTTGAAGGCCGCGGCGGCGTTCGGGACGGAGCCGAGGGCCCCGGCGTCGAAGCCGAGCAGCGGGTTGTTGGGGTTGTTGGAGAACATGTTGCTGCGGACCACCGCGACCGGCGGGAAGACCGAGAGCGGGGTGTCCGGGCTGCCGGCCTGGCGGTTGGTGTTCTGCCAGAAGATGTTGTTGACGACGTCGGCGACGGCGAGGCTGCCCGAGTTGACCGTCTCGTCGTAGACGACCAGGCCGCCGTCGTTGAGGGCGAAGGTGTTGTTGGCGACCCGGACCAGCTGGCTGATGCCGTTGCTGTTACCCGAGTCGGTGATCACCATGCCGGTGCGGTTGCCGGAGATGAGATTGCTCTCGATCCGGGCGTTCGAGGCGGTGCCGCCGTTGGGGACGACGGAGATGCCCTCGCCGGCGTTGATGACCAGGTTCTGGTGGAACAGGCCACCGGAGTTGACCAGCCGGATGCCGGTCGAATCCTGCTGGATCGTGCCGGAGGTCAGGTTCGACAGCGGGGCGACCACGGCGAAGCCGCGGAACTCCGTGTCGAGGTCTCCACCCAGCCCGAGCAGGCCGGTGCCGGTGACGGTGACTTCCGCTGCGTCGTCGACCAGCGGGGCCCGGATGATCGTCTGCCGGGCATTCCCGGGGACGACCTGGGCGTCGGTGCTGGACGGGTCGGCCGAGACCAGCCGGACCAGCGACTTCAGGGTGACGGCCTCGTTATAAGTCCCGGGCAGGACCGCCACGGTGTCGCCCACCCCGGCCACGGCGAGGCCCTCGGCGATCGTCGGGTAGGGATTCGCCCGGGAGCCGTCCGGCGTGCCGAAGCTCGGGCCCCTGCTGACGAAGATGACCTGCTCGGAGCCGGGTGAGAAGACGACCAGGTCGAGGCTGAATGAGCCGCCGGGGGTGCCGTTCCCGGTGGGGAAGCCGCCGGTGGACTCGCCGTCGAGCATGTTCCCGGCCCGGTCGGTGACCGTGTCGGTGATGGTGACCCGGTAGACGTCGCTGGTGACGGCCCCGGTCACGTCGAAGCTGACCCGGCTCGGCCCGCTCGGGGAGGTGGCCAGGAACTCGACATTCAGCGAGGACATGTCGATCCCCGCCGCCACGTCGTCCATCGTCCCGAAGGCCCCGTCGAGCCCGGCCCCGGCGACGGTGATCGCCCCGCCGGCCATGAGGCTGGCCAGCGAGAGGTTCTCGTCCGTGGTGAACGAGACCCGGAACCGCCCGGCATCGACCAGGGAGCCCGGCGCCGGGGTGGCGTCGATGATCCTCGGTCCCCGGGTGTCGAGGATGAAGTCGACCGTGGCGTTCGGGTCGTCGGGGTCGGAGGGGTTGCCGCTGACGTCGGTCACCCGGACCCGGGCCCGGCTGAAGCCGCTGTCGTCGGCGGTCCCGAGCTGGCCGTCGGCGCCCACGTTGAAGGGGGTGTCGGCGTCGATCGCCCCGGACGGGGTGATCGTGAAGTTCCCGCTGGCGTCGGTGGTGGCGGTGCCGACGCCGATCATCTCGAAGGTGCCGTCGCCGTCGATGTCGAGGTCGAGCACCACCCGCTGGCCGAGCAGGGGCATCGGCGGCGGGAAGACGTCGTTGACCGTCCCCGTGAAGGTCGGGGGGTTCTCGTTGGTGATCGACAGGGTCGGGTCGGAGGGCTGGGCCAGCCGGAGGCTGCCCGGCTCGATCTCCGGCGCCCGGGTGTCGATCGTGAACGGCAGGACGAAGTTGCCGCCGGGGAAGCCGTCGCCCGAGGGCAACGGGGCGGGCAGACCGGCCGCGTCGAGGTTCTCGCCGTCGAGGGCGTTGCCCTGCGGGTCTCGGATGACGTTGCCGCCCTGGCCGACCAGGACGATCCGGTACAGGTCATTGGAGAGCAGCAGGTTGCCCGAGGCCAGCCGGATGGTGAGCCGCCGGGTCTGGTTGTCGAAGGCGAGCCGGCCGGAGAGCGGGATGGACCGGTCGGCAGGGCTGTTGGCGTTGTCGAAGACGCCGTCGCCGCCGGAGGCCTGCAGCAGGACCGTCGCGCTGTTGATCGTCTGGGCGTCGATCTGCTCGTCGAACTGGAAGGTGATCTCCAAGGGGACCCGGTTGCTGCCCTGGACGGCTCCGGGGGTGTAGAGATTGATCTGGACCGGCTCGCCGGTCGTCGGGTCGGCGACCGTGGCGAAGACGGCATCGCCGACCCCGTCGCCGTCGACGTCGGGGGCCCCTTCGGTGGTGATCTGCGGCGGGTCGAAGATCCGGAACTCCCGGGCCCCGATGTCGAAGAATGGCCGGCTGCCGAAGCCGAGGTTCGCGGTGGTCGGGTCGTCGATCCGCTGGAAGCCGGCCTGCCCCCGCTCGCCGGTAACCGGCAGGAAGAATGGGGTGGCGAGGTTGGTCGACGGCCCCTGGATCGCCCCCGGAGTCCGGGGGTCGACGGCCAGGAACTGGTCGACGAAGGGCCGGCCGGGGGTGCCGGGCAGGGTGATAATCTCCCTCGGATCGTCGGTGAACCCGTTGCCGCCGAAGGCGTTGTTGCGTCCGATGGTGTTGCGGATGCCCCCGTTCGGGTTGAGCAACTGGTTGGAGATCGGGAAGAGGGCGTCACCCATCAAGACCGGGCCCAGCTCGCTGAGCGCGGCGTCGATGGCCACGGACCCGGACTGCGGGAAGAAGTTCCCGTTGGCCGCGTCGAAGAAGTTCGGGTTGCCCTGGATGACGTTCTTGTTTCCGAGGTTGACCGTGTTGGTCTGGTCGTCGTAGAGCGTGGTGTAGTTGTTGAAGACGTTGAACGTCAGCTCGCTTCGCCAGTTCTGCCCCACGGCCCGGACCGCCGCGGCGGCAGGGTCGGCGCCGATCGTCCCGCCATCGAAGATGTTGTTCATCCCGATGTAGTAGACTTGAGAGTTGCTGTTCTGGCCGTCGAAGGTGGGCGAGTCGGTCCTCAGGCCGACGCCGTTGTTGAAGAAAGTGTTGTGCAGCAGGGTGACGGTGTAGGGGCTCTGGCCGGTGTCGCCGTCGCCGCTTGGGCCCTGGGTCGTCTCGGCGTTGACCCGGACGGCGACGGGCATGTTGGCGATCGTGTTGTTGACCATGAAGAGGTTGACGGCCTGCCCCCGGACCCCAGTCCGCTCGCCCAACACCGTCGCCGTCCCGGTCGCGGGGTCGATGAGGCGTCCGAGCGCGTTGTAGCCCGGATAGACGAAGACCCCGGCGTCCAGGAAGGTCGAGAGGTTGGAGTTCGAGATGGTCATCGACTTGACCGAGTTGAACTGCGTCGCCGGCGTCAGCCCCAACTTCTGGGAACGGGCGTCGTCCTCGAGTTGGGTGATGGAGTCGCTGGCGTCGAAGTCGACGAAGTCGATGATGTCGCCGCCCTGCATGTCGATCCGGGTGAGGAAGCGGAGATCGGTGTTGTCGATCAGGCTTCCGTTCCTCGGGTCGAAGAGGTTGTAGTCGTTCAGGATGGTGCCGCCGAAGGCGATCACGCCGCCGTCGCCGGCCTCGGGAGTGGTGAGCTGATCCCCGGTGAGCAGGCCCTGCGGATCGTTCGTGAAGGTGTTTGACTGGTCAATCCCGCGGATGTTGGGGCCGACCGAGGCGTCTCGAAGCGAGGTGACGACCACCGGCACACGCTGCTGGCCGAGCGACTCGTTCCCGCCGATCCCGAGGAAGCGCAGCTGGCTGCCGACGCCGGACGGGATGAGGCCGCTCGCGGGCGGATCCACGCCGTCGTCGAAGCCGAGTTGCCAGCCGGCCCCGACCGTGAGGTCCAGGTTGTTCGCCGAACCCGGCGTCTGGAGGTCGGGGTCGACCGCGTCACCAGGGCCGAGGATGGCCGGGTCGTAAGCGTTGAGCAGTTTAACGATGGCCGACTCGCCCGGCCTGGCGATCCGATCGCCGTTGGCAAGCAACTTGTCGGGCGCGGAGCTGGCGACCGTCAGCGTGACGGACGGCCGCTCCTCGAAGTCGAACTCCTCGACGTTCGGCACGGGTTCGCCGTTAAAGCCACCGTCGTAGTAGCCGGCGAACAGGATCGAACCTCGCATCACGTGGACGATGTCCGTGTCGTCCCAGACGCTGTCGACGGTGAGGTTGACGCCCGGGTCGACCGGGGGGATGAACTCGGTCGGCGCCCCGGTGACCTGTACGCCCGTGGACGTATTGATCAACAGGCCGTTGACGTCGTTCCGCAGCAGAAGGTTGCCGCGGATGAACGGGTTGCCGGAGAGGAGCGGCCGGAGCGGGTCGGTGGCGAGCAGTTGGTCCGGCTCGACGACCATCGGGGCGTCGTAGTTGTCGAAGAAGTCGTTGTTGGTGACCGAGACGTACGCCCCCGAGCCGCCCCCGAGGGAGAAGTCGGTGGAAATCTGGGCGCTGTCGTCGCTCAGGTCGAGGACGTTTCGAGACTCGAGGGTTCCGGTCGGGCTGGCGATATTCCCGCCACCGTATCGGAATTCGGCCTCATCGATGACCGCCCGGGCTCCGGGATTGACCGAGAGGTTTCCCCAGCGGAGGTCGAAGGGCACGTTGCCCTGGGCGGGTTCGGCGTTCCCGGCCTGGTTGTCGGTGGAACCGGCGGGGACGATGGTGCGCCGGACCCCGGTGGTCTGGTCGAGGAAGAAGGTCTCCGCGTCGTCGTCGAAGAGGGACGTGAAGAGGGGCTTGGCGTCCCCGACGTCATTGGGGGCGAAGTTCGGGTCCTCGGGGGAGATATTCGGGTCGGCGTCGAACTGGCGGATGTAGGTCCGGTCGCCGATGTTGATGCTCGAGTCGTCGGTCAGCAGTGCGATGTTCGCCCCGGGCCGGAACTTGACCATCATGCCGGGCTGGACGTACAGGCGGTTGGAGACCGACTGGTCGGTGGCGCCGCCGGTCGTCTGGAGTAGCCGCTGGCCGAGCACCAACTGCGAGGCCAGGACGTAGGGGACCGGGTCGTCGATCACGAAGTTCTTGTTGGCACCCTCCGCCGGGGCGTTGGGGGCGTAGAAGATCGCGTCGGTCTCCTGGGCCTGGAAGATGCCCACCTGGGGCCGGATAAGCAGACCGTTGATCGAGTTGTTGCGGAACTCGGTCCGGCGGACCAGCGGCCCGCGTGCGATCTCGTCCTCCCGGAGCGAGTCGAAGTCGGCCGAGATGGCCGCCTGGGTTCCGCCGGCCCCGCCCGCGGCGGCGCTGTCGGCGATGATGGTGTTGGTGATGTCGGGGCGGCTGTTGAACAGGGTGATCGAGTCGAACCGCTCGCCGATGGTCTGCGGCACGGCCCCGCCGCCGAAGCGGACGATCGCCTTGTTGATGAACGACATCACGTCCGATGCGCCCGAGAGGCCGAGCTTGCCGTCGACCGGGAAGGAGCCGGGGAGCTGGTCGCGGCCGTTGGAGACGTCGTCGTAGTTGCGGAAGACGATGCCGCCCCAGTTGCCGCCGCCGGCGGTGGTGTCGCCGCCGTCGTTGTTGGTGTCGCCGCCGAAGGAGTCGTCGAGCAGCGAGGTGAAGACGACCTGGTCGGCGGCGGTGGAGCCGCCCCGGAGCTGCAGGGCCGAGCCCTGGTTCTGGACGAACAGCGAGGCGTTGAACAGCTTCAGCGTCGAGCCCGGCTGGAAGGCCAGGGTGGTCTGCTCGGGGACCGAGCCGCTGGCGTTGTTCTCGGCCCGGGTCGGGTCGGCCCCGGCCGGCGGGGAGATGACGAAGGTCTCCTGGGTGGTCTCGGTCGTACCCGGGATCGGCCGACGGGTGCCCGGCAGGGCGACGATGACGACCGGGCCGTCCGATCGGACCTGGTCGGCCTCGAAGAAGGCGGAGCGGTCGAAGACGCCGTTGCCGTTGCGGTCGAAGGCCGGGTTGAAGCCGGTCCCGAAGTTGGCGGGGGAGTTCAGGTCTCCGCCGTTGAAGAGGTTCGGCTGGGCGTCGGGCAGCAGGGTGGGGAAGGGGCGATTCCGGCTGCCATCCGGGTCGTCGATGGTGAGGAACGGGTCGTCCTCGTAGTCGGGCCGGGCGTAAATGATGTTGCCGCGGACCCTGCCGTCGGCCCCCAGCCGCTGGCCGGGGGCGACGACGAACCCGGTGACGAACGCCCCGCCGCCGACGCCGTCTCCGGTCAGACCCTCGCGGTAGGTCCCGTCGGGCATGAAGACTTCGTAGTCGCTGCCCTGCGGGGTTTCGTTCCCGAGGAATTCCAGGTCGGCGAGGTTGCCGAAGACGTCCCGAATCTCCTGGTCGCCGCTGTTCGGGATGAAGACACGGTAGTAGTCGGCCGGGAGGACTTGGCCGCTGGGGACCCGGACGACCAGCCGGTTCAGGTAGCCGGGCTGCCCGAGGGTCGCGCCGGGCACGGAATTCGTCAGCTCGACGGTGATGCCGTCGACCCGGCTGAATCCGCCCCCGGAGCCGACGCCGAAGTCGCCGTCGGATTGCGCGGCGGCCGAATCGGCCGATCGGATCAGCTGGATCGCGTCGGAATAGTCGCGCGGGGCGAGGGTGTTGGAGAAGTCGATGAAGAACGACTCGGGGGGCGCCTCCGCCCGGGGCGAGAAGCCGGGGACGGGGGTCTCGTAGAAGGACCTCGGGCCGGAGGTCGCCGTGGTGCCCGGGTTGAAGGCCGAGGGGCTGAAGGCGGTGAAATTGGTGATGAACGCCGCTTCGGGCTGGAGCTCGAAGTAGTTGACGAAGCTCTGGTTCCCGGGCTGGGCGGGGTCGTTGTCGAGCGGGTTGCCGGCGGCGTCCCGGATGCCCGAGAAGCCCCCTTCCTGGGTCCGCGCGATCAGGGCGTATCGGCCCGAGGAGAGGCCGTCGGCGAAGGTCAGCTCGATCCGCCCGGTGTAGGGGTCGGTCGGCTGGCCCCGGAGGTTCGTCGAGACGAACGTGGCATTCTCGATGAACTGGGACAGGTCGACGTCATCCGCGGTGCCGAGGACGCGGTCGGGGCCCAGGTTGATGAGCGAGTAGTTGCCGAGGTTGGTGGCCGTCTCGGGGTCGAGGGCCGGGAAGTCCAGCTGGACCGGGACCGCCAGCGTATCATTCTGGTCGGCCGGCGAGACCGGGTCGGCGACGTTGAGGGTGATGTCCCGCAGGTTCGAGACCCGGGAGTTCGAGGGGATCGAGCTGGCGGTGACCAGCGGGCTGGTCGAATCGACCCGGAAGGACAGGTCGGTGCGGGTCGCGTTGCCGGGGAGCGGGGGGAACTCCGCCTCGCCCACGATCACGATCCGGACCCGGTGGAACCCGTCCTCCAGGTCGAACGGCGACGGGAAGCTGAAGAAGCCGTTCTCGTCGGTGGTGAGCAGCAGGTCCGGCTCGCCCACGAAGCCGCGGTCGCCGGTGCCCAGGTCCAGGTCGAAGCCGGCCGGATGCTCCTGGATGAACTGGACCGCGACCTGGAGCCCGGCGTTGGTCGAGGGGAACTCGGCCACGGCGAACCCGGAGAACGTCGGCCGGACCTGGTTGGTGTTCCGGTCCCCGGGGATCCCGGTGTCGGAGGCCGCGTCGAGCCCGAAGCCGACGATCTGGGAGGCCGCCGCGAACCGCCCGCCGAGGAACTGGGCGAAGTCGCCGCCCGCCTGGCCGTCTCCCGAGGGGAACTGTCCGCTGAAGTTGCCGTCGAGCTGGACGCCCGCGGCGTCTCGCACCTGGTCCCGGACGACCAACGCATACACGTCCGACGGCAGGGAGGATTGCGGCAGGTTGCGGAGGTCGAAGATCGCCCGGTTATTCGGCGCGTCGTAGAAGAGGATCGCGCGCTCGTCATTGGTGACGATGACGTTCTCGGACCGGCCGAACTCGCCCGTGCCGCCGGTGCGGACGAGCATGAGGTGGTCCTTGGTGATCGTCGAGCCGCGCATCGCCTCGCTGAACTCGACGACGACGATCCTCCCCAGGAAGATGGTGTTCGTCACCTGGGGGGCGCCCACGTCGGAGACGGTGAAGGCGCGTCGGAGGCCGACGAGCGGGCTCGCGTCGGTCCCCGTGAAGGCCGCGTCGGCGACCTCGAAGGCGTAGATCCCATTGACCTCGGCGTCGGGGGAACTCGTCTCGATCTGCACCGGGAAGCGGACGGTCATCGAGTCGACCAGCGTCGGGGCCCCGACGATCACCGACACCCCGGGAGGGAGGACCGGGAAGGTCAGGTCGCCGGACTGCACCGAGGCCGGGTCGACCGGCTTGGAGAGGTTCAGTTCGATGAACGACGGGACCGAGCCGAGCGTGGCCACGTCGGCCGGGGTCGAGGAGACGACACGGAGCTGGTCGACCGCCGTCAGGGCCCCCACCGCGTTGACCAGGCCGAAGCCGCCCCGGACGTTGTACTCGCCGGGCGAGGCCCCGTTGAGCGGGGTCGCCGAGACGATCAGCGAGTCGCGGATCTCCTCGGGGCCCGACGCGGGGTTGAGCTGCTTCATCAGGGCCGCCACGGCGGCGACGTTCGGCGCCGCGGCCGAGGTCCCGTAGAAATTTGGGAAGCCGTCGGGAGGCGTCTCGACGTCGGGAGAGCCGAAGAAGCTCGTGTTGACCCCGTCCGGCCCGGAGACGTCCGGCTTCATCAGGAGCTGAGGGCCGGGGAGTCGGTTGCCGTTGGGATCGAAGAAATAGATGACCGGCCCTGCGGAGGTAAAGGCCTCGCTCGGGATGGCCGGGGGATTGACCACGGGTGGCGCCGCGCCGTAGAAGACGGCGCCCACGCCGATGGCCGACGGGGAGGTCGGGTGGGCGAAGGTGGTCGGGTAAGTCGTCGTCCCGGCGCTCCCGAACGACTTGTCGGTCTGGAGGTCGCCGCCGCCGAGGTCCTGGAAGCGGACCCGGGCCGGGGCCGGGCCGTTCGAGTACCGGATCGCGACCTGGTAGTTGCCCGGGTTGATCTGCGGGATGATCTCCTGGGGCGTCGCGCTGCCGATGTTGTTCGTCACCGCCTGGGCGACGATGTTCCCGTTGGCCGGATCCAGGACGAAGAGGTCGAGGTCCGAGTCGGCGGCGCCGGAGAACCAGGGGTCGTCCCACCAGAGGCCGAGGTTGATCCCGGCGTCGGCGACCGTGATGTCGATGGTCGTCTGGACGCCGGCGCCGGGGTCGAAGTCGTGGAAGTTGCCGGCCCCGACCTGGCCGACGGTCCCGGTCGCGACCCGGACGTTGGACTCGTATCCGGCGTCGCCGTCGTTGCCGGCGGCGCTGAAGTAGGACCGGCCGTCGTTGGTGACCACGTCGACCACGGCCCGCCCGACCAGGCCGTCCTGGAAGACCGGCTCGTTGAGGTAGCCGATGTCGTCGACGATGATGTCGGCCCCGGCCTGCCGGGAGAGGGCCCGGATGCCGTCGCCGAAGGCCGCGGGGCCCCCCTCGGCGGTGTGGTAGGCGAGGCTCGCGCCTGGGGCGATGTCGTGGATCAGCTCCAGCATCGCCCGGCCCTCGTCGCTGCCGCCGGCGGCCCCGTCCTGGAGGACGTTGATGCCGGAGGGCAGGTCGCCGCTGGCGATCGAGTCGGCCAGGCCGCCGTTGAGCTGGTTGACCGTGTCCGAGAGGACGCCCACGGTCACGCCGCTGCCGTCGACGTTGAACTGGGTGCGGGCCTGGTCGGCGAGGAGCGTCTGGTCGCCCTGGTTGGCGGCCGAGCCCTGCTGGCGGACGATCGGCCGGTAGATGGCCTGGAAGCTGCGGACGGCGCCGTAGTCGGCCAGGTCCCGGATCCGGGAGATCGGGATGTAGCCCTCGACGAGCCCGATCGAGGCGTCGGTGGCGACGACCTCCATGTCGAAGGAGCGGAGGGTCTTCTCCAGGGTCGCGAAGTCGCCGGTTCCGTAGAGGTCGATCCCGACCTTCTCGCCGCGGAAGATGAAGACCCGCTTGGCCTCCGCCAGCACCCGATCGAAGTCGTTCCCCTCCCGGAAGGCGATGTCCAGATGGGCCAGGTGCTGGCCGGCCTTGGCCAGGGGCCCGTTCTTGACCCGGTCGACGTCCAGGTCCGGGGAGCCGAAGACGATCGGCCGCGCCTCGAATTGCGCGAGCACCGGATCGCCGTTCATCAGCGTCCGCTCCTCGAGCGGCTCCGGCCCCCGGGCCTTGCCGGTGTGGCCACCGGAGGGGCGTCGACGATCCCGGCCCGGCTTCCGACTGTCACCCTTGAAGCTGCCCATCGAACGACTCCTCGAAATGATCCCGCCCCCCACTCGTCCGTCCGGCGTGCTCGATCAGCCGACGGGCCCCGCGACGGGCGGGGAGCTACTCCCGGGGGAATGCTCGGAGACTCTGAAGCGATCGGACCCCTTTGATCCCGAATGGTCCGCCCGGCCTCGGCCGGCGACCCGGCGCGCGTAGGATTCGTCCCAAGCGCCAATCAGTCCAATTGATCGACCGCAAGGGGCCCCGAGCTTCGGGACGCCCCGGGTCGGTGGGGACAATTGGTACGGTCGGTGCAGTGAGACGGCTTGGTTTCCATGCACTCACCCAATCATCGTGTCTTGTCCAGGGCGAGTCAAGTCCCGGTCCGTGGGATTTCCGGAAGAGGTCGGATCGCAGGGGGGGAGTCGCGAGATAATCCCGTCGGCTGGGGATCCCTGGGCCACGGTTCGAAGTGGAGTGTGCGACGCAGGGGACCGGAGTCAACTCGGTCGGGCCGGGGGTTCGGGAGGCGGACGCGGTGGGGACGGGCAGGGGGGCAGTGCCGATGGGGGGCGGGACTATTCGTGAGAAAGGCTGAAGTCGACGCCGAGGGCCCGGAGATCCCCGACGAGGGACTCCGGTCGCTCATAGAGGAGGCCGGAGAGCCCGGCGGCCCGGGCCCCATCGACGTTCTCGGGGAGGTCGTCGATGAAGATGCAGTCGGCCGGCATTGCCCCGGCCGCCTCGGCGCACGCGAGATAGAATTCGATCGACGGCTTGACGTGGCCGACCTCGTAAGAAAGAACGAGGTGGTCGAACGACGAGAGGATCGGCAGGAATTCCCGACGGAACCAGTCTGCGTGCAGCACGTTCGTGTTCGACCCGAGCACGAGCCGGTAGCCCGCCCCCTGGAGCCCCCGGATCGTCGGGATGATGGCCTCGTTCAGCCAGAAAATTTCGGCCCAAGCCTCGGCGAACTCGCGGGGTGGCATCGACGCCCCGAGGATCCGGCAGGACGCGATCGAGAACTCGTCGGCCGTGATCCGCCCGCGCTCGAATCGGCGAAGGAGGTCGTCGAAGCCTCCCAGGCGGGCCTCTGTCAGCAGATCGGATCCCTCTCTCTTGAGGTCTCGCCCGATCCGGTCGAACGCCCGCTGATAGTCGAAGAAGGCGACCACGTTGCCGAAGTCGAAGATGATCGCGGGTTTTCGCATGGGGAAGGGGGGGAGGGGGGCCGATCGGGGGGGGAACCGAGACGGTTGGCCGACCCGCCTTGGGCATCGGTCGAGGATGTCGGAGGTGGCGTTCTCGCACGTCTCGGGGAGCGCGGGGTCATTGTAGCAGACCCGGACGGTGAGATCGGCAGGGGGGGCGGTCATGCTGATGTGGGCCCGCTCCATGGCCGCCTTGCCGATCACTGACCTGTTCGGGGAGATCGGGACGAAGTCGGGCTCGAGGCTCGCCCCAGATTCGAGGCCGAGGGTCTGCGTCGGGCCACTCTCGACCCAGTCTCCGCCGTCCGAGAGACGGGACTCGACGCCGGGCCGGCGCATCTGAACCGGAAGCGTCTCGGGGTCCCGTCCCGGGGCGGAGGCCCGACGTCCGACGGTGTCCCATCGGCGGCTCGGCGTCAAGTCGATCGGATCGAGGGCGGGGAGACGACGATGCCGATCTCCCGGGCCAGGTCGCTGCCCTTCATCCGGTGGGCGGCGTCGTGCGGGCAGGCATACACGCAGCTCGGCTGGCCGTCCAGCTCCCGGCAGAGGTCGCAGGTCGTCGCCTTTTGCTGGAGCACGGGGACCCTCCGGCCCGTCCGGTCGTCGATCACCGCCTGTCCGGTGGGGAACGGGTGCATGTTGATGTTCCCGTACGGGCAATTCTCGGCGCATTTGCCGCAGCCGATGCACCAGTCCTCGATGATGATCTCCAGCGACCCGCGCCGCCGGATCGAGTTCACCGGGCAGCCGACCATGCAATAGGGGTCGAGGCACGATCGGCAGGAGCTAGCCACCAGGAATTTGTCGAAGCGGAGCCCCTCCCGGATCAGTCGGGTGACGCCCCCGTGCGAGTCGGCGCACGCCTTGGTGCACTCGTCGCACCGGGTGCACTTCTCCAGGTCGAGCACCAGGACGCTCTGGGCGTTCATGAGGCCCTGCTGCAAGAAGTCGCCGAGCGAGTCCTCGTTGATCCGGCGGATCATCTGCTCGTTCTGCTTCAGGATCGTGACCGCGTACTCGACGAACGACTTCCGGACGCCGGGGAATTGCTCCAGGAGCAGCCGGAAGTCCTCACCCTTGATCCTCACCAGGTCGACGTGGTCCAGGGCGGTGCAGGTCGCCGTCCGGATGCCGGGCGGCGCGAGTTCCCGGATGTCGGGGATGTGGCCCATCAGGCCGATCTCGCCGAATGACTTGCCGGGGCCGAGGTAGCTGAGGACGAACTCGCCCCCGGGCCTCCCCTGGGAGACCTTCACGAAGCCGATCCGGATGAGGTAGTAGGCGTCGGCCGGATCCCCCTGGCGGAAGATGACCTCGCCATTGTTCACCCGGACGAGGTCGACCCGGGGGCGGAGGAACTCGACGAGTTTCTTGAACTCGTCCTCGTTCCTGGCCACCCTGGCGAAGACGGAGGCCCCCCGGAGGTGGTTGTCCAGGGCGTTCTGCCGGTAACGGTCGTCGAGCTGGGCCTTGGAGAATTTCCCACGCTGGAGGATGTACAGGACGTTCCGGCCGAGTTCCAGGAGCGTACACTCGGTCTGGGCGACGACGGTCGCCGACCGGGGGTAGGAGCTCATGCAGGCCATCTCGCCGAAGATGGCGCCCTCGCCCATCGTCGCGACGGGTTTGTCGTAGCGCAGCACGACCGGGGCATCGATGGAGATGTACTCGACTTCCTGCTCGTCGTCCCGGCGGTCCTCCCCGCGGCCCGCCAGCGAGCTTTTCCTCACCCGTGCGAACGGGTTCCAGGAGTTGAGCCCGCGCTGGTCCTTCACGTGCTTGAAGGGCGAACCGATGAAGATCTCGACCTCGCCGTCTTCGATGTAGAAGGCGGTGGCGTCGTAGTCACCCTCCCTGCAGACAACGTCTCCTTTCTTGAAGCGCTTGCGGACGACGGCACCTTCGTTGAAGTCGAGGAACGCCCGGGAGACCCCGGCGAAGAGTGGATGGGCCGCCAGTTCCTCGGTCGTGACCGTGCCGGAGGGGGGACGGGTGAGGACGTTGTGCTTGCTCAGGAGAGCCCCGGTGGGGCAGGAAATCATGCATTCGCCGCAGGCGACGCAGGAAGAGTCTCCCATCGGGTCGTCCAGGTCGAAGGCGATCCGGGACCGGTAGCCCTTGCCGGTCCGGCCGATGACGTGGTTCTCCCGGACGTCGTTGCAGGCCCGGATGCATCGGTCGCAGAGGATGCAGGCGTTGTGGTCGACGGCGATGACCATGGAGGACTCGTCGACCGGCCGCTCCCTCCTGGACCGGAAGAAGCGGGGGGCCTTCACGTCGAGGCGCTCGGCCAATTCGATCAGCTCGTCGTTCCCCTCTCCCCGGGCCTGGCCCTGCTTGGTGAGGCGGGAGGCCCGAGCGGCCTCGGGGTCGGGGTAGTCCGCCAGCAGGAGTTCGATCAGCATCTTGACCGCATCCCTGACCCGATCGCTCGCCTCGTGGGTCCGGACCTCCATACCGTCGGCGACCTCCCGCTGGCAAGCGGGGGCGAGGCGGAACTCCTGGCGGCCGTTGACGCTCACGTCCACCGTGCAGACCCGGCAGACGGCGACCGGGGTCATGTGCTCCCGGTGACAGAGGATTGGGATCGGGTTGTGGTCGCCGGCCTGTCGGACGAAAGCCCGGGTGGCGGCGTCGAAGATGGTGGTCCCCTCCGGCACGGTTACCTGGCGGCCGTCGATGGTCAGGGAGACGGGGCGATTGACGCTGCCGTGGGCCGGGTTCATCGGGGGGTGTCCCTCAGACGATCGTTTCAAACATCGAGAACTCGCGGGCGGGCGGGCCTCCCCGGCGGTCGAGGAGGGCCTCGATCTCCTCCGGGAAGTATTTCGCCAGCGTGAGTAGGGGGTTCGGCGCCACCTGGCCTAGGCCGCAGATCGAGGTCAGGATCATCGTATTTCCGAGCGACCGCGCGAGCTCCAGGTGCTCCCGGTCGAACTGACCCGCCCTGAGGGCCCGGATCATCTCGACGAGCTTCTGGGATCCGACCCGGCACGGGACGCACTTGCCGCATGACTCGTTGCGGAAGAATTCCGAGAGGTTCAGGGCCAGCCCGACCAGATCCGCGTGCTCCCCGACGGCCACGAATGCCGCGCCGAGCATGCCCCCCATGCCGCGGACGATGTCGGGGTCGAGCGGCAGGTCGAGGAGATCGAAGAAGGCCCCAGCGTCCGGGAGGTGGGCCTTGGCGAAGGCCTCCGGGAGGAGGTCACGTCGGATCAGGGGCGGGAAGAGGCCCCCCGAAGGCCCCGAGGGTGCGACCGCCCTGAGCCGCTGACCCCGGCTCATGCCGCCGGCTCGGCGATAAATCAGGTCGCGAACGGTGACGCCGAACGGGACTTCATAGACGCCGGGCGCCCGGACGTCCCCGGAGATCGAGCAGAACCAGAGCCCCTTGCACGCGTTGATCCCCTGGTCGCGGTACCACTCCCCACCCTTGAGATAGATCGAGGGGGTCCACATCAACGTCTCGACGTTATTGATGATCGTCGGCTTGTTGAACAGGCCCGCGACGGTGGGGAAGGGGGGCTTGTTGCGGGGCTCGGCGCGGCGGTCCTCCATCGCCTCCAGCAGGGCGCTCTCCTCGCCGCAGATGTAACCGCCGGGGCTGACGAAGACCTCGACCGGGAAGGAGAGGCCCGACCCGAGGATGTCCGTCCCGCAGGCGCCGCGGGCCGTGGCCTCCCGGATCGCGTCCTCGACCGCCTCGATCTCCTCGTGGTACTCGTGGCGAATGTAGATGTAACCTTTTGTTGCACCGCCGGTCAGCCCGGCGAGGACCATCCCCTCGACGAGGAGGTGCGGGGCCCTCCGGAGTAACTCCCGGTCCTTGAAGGTGCCGGGCTCGCTCTCGTCACCGTTGCAGACGACATATTTGACGTCCGAGGCCTGGGCGCGGACGGCGGCCCACTTGAGGTGCGTCGGGAACCGGGCCCCCCCCATGCCTCGGAGGGTCGAGATCTTGAGCTGTTCGAGCAGGTCGTCGATCCCCCCCGAGAGGGATCCGGTCCGCGGGTCTCGGGTCTCGACCAACTTCCGGACGGCCTCGTCGCGGGGATTTCCGTCGTAGGGGTCGATCTTCCAGCCGAGCGGCCCGCGGTCGGCCCGCCGATGGCGCGGAGGCTCCCGCGAGACCGCCTCGTGGACCCGAGACCGGAGGTCCTGCTCGGACAGGCCGTGGTCGACGCGGTCGTTGACGGTGACAGCCGGGGCATGGTCGCACTGCCCGAGGCAGGAGACCCCCTCGACCTCGACCACCTTCCCGGTCGGGTCGATCTCGTTGGCGAGGGCCTTGACCCCATCCCTGAGCTGCTCGGCCCCTCGGAGGTGGCAGGAGACGTCCCGGCAGACCCGGACCTCAACCTCGGGCCCCTTCTTCAATCTGTAATGCGGGAAGAAGCTGGCGACCTCGTGCAAACGATGGAGCGGCACGTCGATCCGCCGGGAAAGCGCCCGAAGCTCCTCGTCGGGGAGGAATCCGCATCGCTGCTGCAGGGCGTTGAGTTCCTGAACGATCATGGGTCTAGACGTTGGTCGGGGTCGCCTTGGATCCTGGTCACTTCGGGCGGGTCGTGCCACCTCGATCGGCACCCGGATCGTCCCGAGGCCCGCCGGATGCGGATCGGCCCGCGGAACCCCGGAGGAATTCCTCCACCGTCCGCCGCCCCGGCAGGTCGACCTGCCGGGCAAGGGCACCGATGCCCTGGAGGGGGCTCTCCCCATTGTGATAGCGGTGACATTCGACGCAATCGAACCGCGCCCCCCCCCTCAGGGGGGTGCCATGCAGGTCGTCGGGCGGGGCATGGCACGATCGACAGGTCGAGATCGGGGGCATCAGCACGTCATCGCTCGTCGAAGACCTCGTGACCCCGTTGTG
This sequence comes from Tautonia plasticadhaerens, assembly GCF_007752535.1. GTDB lineage: Bacteria > Planctomycetota > Planctomycetia > Isosphaerales > Isosphaeraceae > Tautonia > Tautonia plasticadhaerens. The sequence continues at coordinate 6,169,694 of NZ_CP036426.1, read as the reverse complement.
GCACTGGTCGCAGGAGACGGCCCGGTGGGCGGAGTGGGAGAAACGCGCATGGGAGAACCAGATCTCGGGAATGCGGGTCGGGGCGACCGTCCACCCGGACGGATCAGGCCCCCTGGGGGCCTCGTAGGAATGGCACTCGGAGCAGGTCTGCTTCCCGAGGTAGAGGGTCCCCTCGGCGTCTTCGACATTCTCCTGGATCTCGTCCCCGACGGTCGGGCGACTGACTCGGGCCCCGGGGATTCGCGCCTCCTCGTACGAGCGCAGGTCACGGAGTAGTTCTAGGGTCTGCCGGTCAGATCGCCCTGGACTCTCCGCCCCGGTCCCGCCGATCGTGCGATCGCGGCGCGAGGGTCTGTGGTCGAGGGCCTCGGCCGCGAACGTCCGTTCCAGGACGATCCGGAGTTCCGAGGGCTGCATGCCATGCGGGACGTCGATCGGTACGTCACCCGCGTCGGGGACGCCGATCGTCAAGGGGTGGCAGGCTCGGCAGTGGGCCTCGTACGAAATCGGAGCGTAGTAGTCCCCCGTGGTACGGGGCGGCCCCGGCGAGACCGCCGAGGCCGGACCGGCCGGCCGATCGCCGGCGTCCAGGAGGTGACAGGAGGCGCAGTCGAGCGTCACCTTCGCCTCGATCGGCGTGCTCGTCGTCCAGCCGAACCAGGGACGGTCCTCCGACCCGAGGTCAGCGAACGTGAAGCCGCAATCGATTCCGGCCTCCAGGTGAATCGCGTGATTGAACTTGAGGTTCGACGGGTCGAGGACGGGTGGGCCTTCATCCGAAAGGCGCCCCACGACCGCCCCCAGGCCATCCGTCGAGGCAGCTCGAATCGCGAAGTCGGGGTGGTCGAGGTCAAACCGGGTCACGCTCGGGGAGTCACGAGGTACGGCGGGTGGGTTGCCCGCGATCGCGTGCGGGAGGTCCGAGTGGCAGAGCGTGCACTGCGAGTCGGGGACCCGGGTCAGGTCGACCTCTCTTCCGCGGTGGTCCCTGTGGCAGCCTCCGCACGATTCGGTCTTCCCGGGGAGTTGGTTGGCGTGATGGATCGGCCCGGCGTGGCAGGTCGAGCAGCGTCGGTCGGAGCCTGAGAGGCGGGAGGAGCCCCGGGGGGCGAACGCGGCGTCGGACTTGATCGGCTCGAAGGGGACGTGGCAGGACTCGCAGTCGTGCTCCCAGATCGCGTGCCCGGCCCAGACCGGCCCGTGTGAGGCCCGGATCTCGGACCGGCTTCCCCGGTGCAGTTGGTCGCCGAACCACCAGCCCAGCGAAACGATCGGGGCGAACACCACCAGCAGCAGCCGCCAACGGCCCAGCGGGTCTCTCGACTTGTAATAATCGAGTGGCACCCGGACGGCCCGCTGCTTGCCGGAAGGCCGGCGAGGGGACGGGCCCCTGGGCGTCGAGGCGTCCGGCATGGCTCCCCCTACCAGTATTTGATGGCGACGTAACCGTGAACGAACATCAGGATCACCAATGCGATCGAAGCCGGCAGGTGGACCAGGAGCCAAACGTGCAGCCAGACGTGCATCCTCGACTGTAGATCATGCTGGCGGCGTTGCTCACAGGCCCCGGCGAGGGCGTCAATCGCAGGATAGGTCCTCGGGTCGAGTTGGGTCTTCAGGTCCAGGAACATTGCCTCGGCCCGATGCCGTTGCGACAGAGGCGAGCCCGATCGGCTCCCCCGCTCAAGGAACGGCAGGACCTCATCGAGGTAAAACACGCGGAGTGGCTCGGACCCGGGCACGGGGGCCGAGGGGACGCTCGTCTGGAGGACGTTCCCCTGCAATCGGCCGGCGGTCCGCAAGGCCCCGACGACGAGATAGGGAGGGGCCTCTTCCCTTTCGTCCTGGTCCACGTCCGCGAATCCTCGAGCCTCGTCGTCGGAGGGGCCGCACGTCGCCTCGACCAGCCTCCACGCCTCATGCCGTGTCATTTGACCGATCCGGTCGATCTGGGAGTAGATCGTCTCGGTCGGGACCTCGTCCATCATCTTCCGGGGGAGGATCTGCTGGAACACCAGCCCCCAAATGCCGCTGAGGACGACGATGAGGAGCAGCGCCATCAGGATCGTGCTGAGCGATCCCCCGAGACGGAAGCCGCTATGGAGAATAAGAAGAGGCAGGGAAAGAAGTCCGAGCCAGATGTGCCCGGCCATCCAAATTCGGACCCGGCCGACCCTCCAGGTTCGCTTCTTCTTTCGGGGCCAGAGGAGGAACTCGAAGAGGATGAGCAGGCCGCCGACGATTCCCAGCGTCAGCCCGACAGCGGTGCTGCCTCCCGGCCATTCCGGGCGGCCGAGACGTTCGATCACGAACCAGCCGCCGAGGCCGAGGAGGATCCCCAGGGCCAGGATCAGCCAGGGGAGTTGCTGTTCCGTGAATTTCCAATTCAGGAGCACGACCGCGTCTCCACGTCCAAGAGTGCCTCGTGAGGGGGATGATCGGGCGCGAAGCCATGCCCCGGGCTCCGTCACCGCGTCCGCGATTCGCCGCCCTCGAGGGACCGGGCCCGCTCGAACCGGGCCTCAATCGGCCGGGTCAACTCGATCGGTGCGACGACGGGGATCGCCGGCTGAGGGCGGCGTCGCACCTCGGGCACATCCGAGAACACGGGACGGAGACCTCTCCTGAGGTGGGTCGGGAGTTCGGTCGATCAAGGAATGTCCTAGCATCGCTTAGGTATGCCTGTCAATCAGGTGCCGTTTGCCCCCCGGCCGGCGCCGGTTTCCCGGTCAAGAGCCGGTCGCTTGCGAAGTCGGATCGTCAGTGGCATGGTAATCCAGGTCTCCGGGGAGCGCAGACTCGACCCTCCTCCTCGACGCCTCCGGCACGCCACTCCCGGCGAAGGGAGAGGATCCGAAATGATCGGATGGCCCCCGCGGATTTTCCTCTTGCTGGCCCCGGCGCTTCTCGTCGCGGCGGCCTGGATCGATGCCGATGACCGGCCGACCCGGCCGTCCACCCCCTCGGTCGACGCCGAATCCGAGATCGGAATCGGATCCGCGAGGGTCGGCGCCGCGTCCTGCTCGGGGAGGGGATGCCACGGGAAGGTCGCCCCCCGGGGCACCGGGGGGAGCGAATTTCACACCTGGGCGAGCCTCGATCCCCATTCGGACGCGTTCCTCACGCTCTTCGACTGCCGATCCGAGTCCATCCGTCGCAATCTCCATCGCAGCACGGCACCCTACGAGGATCCGACCTGCCTGGGGTGCCATGGCGGCGCCGATGCCCCCGATCTGGTCAAGTCGCTCGGCCCGATCGATTGCAATGCGACCGGACCGATCGGCCTGGCCATCGGCCCGAGCGGGGTGTCTTGCGAGGATTGCCATGGCGCAGCGGGGCGATGGGTCGATCTTCACTACCGGGAGGGTTGGCCCGAGCAATATCCCGAGGCGACCGACTCGATGCGATCCCTGGGTTCGACGGCCGATCGGGCTGCAGTCTGCCTCAGGTGCCATCTCGGATCGGGGCCGGGGCAAGCGGTGAATCACGACCTGATTGCGGCCGGGCATCCCCGCCTCAGGTTCGAACTCGTGTCCCATATGCAACGGATGCCCAGGCATTGGGACGAGCGGGCCGCCGACGGCTCCCGGGTCGAGCTCGGCCTCCCGAGCGGGGACCTCGTCCGGGACTGGGCGATCGGCCAGTTGGCCACCCTGCGGGCGGGACTGGAGGTGCTCTCCGGGAGGGTCTCCGGACCTCCCGACGGACCGGACGCGTCGCCCTGGCCAGAGTTTTCGGAGTACTCGTGTGACTCCTGTCATCACTCCCTGCTCGACGAGGGGCTCCGGAATTTCCGGGGGGATGAGATCCCCGGTACGCCGGCCTGGGCGTCGTGGTCGTTACCGATGAGCCGGGCCCTGGTCGGTCAGACCGAGCTGAGACTGATTGGCCCCGTCGATGCAGTCGATCGACTGATGCGGGAACCTTATCCGGATCGGGATCGGGTCGCGGAGCAGGCCGAACGGCTTGCCAGGAGCGTGGGGGGGCGACTCTCCGCCCTCGAAGGATCGGAGTATGATCGGGACGACCTCCGCGACCTGATCGCCTCTCTCGCCGAGGATCCCGGTCAGCTCGATGGAATCATCTCGAACCGGGACGGCGCGGCACAGTTTTTCCTCGCGTGCCGGGCATTGGCGGGGTCCGAGGCGGATGCCCTGCTGCGAGCCGGTCGGCCCCGCCCGGGGGACGTCACACGGCTCCAGGGCGTCTTCCAGGCGATCCGAGAGGTGGGTGACGCGCTCGAATTCCCCGAGGAGACGCACATCGGCCCCGGATCCCGGGAAGAGCCGTCGCCCAGGTCCGATCGAGCGGGCCCGATCCTCGAGGCGTTTGATGGATTGATGGATCGGCTGCTGGAGGCGGAGGACGGTCTCGAAGGCGGGGAAAATGTGCCGATCGAGAATCGAGGTCGGCCCCGCTAAACCGGCTGGGCAAACGGGCGGCGATTCGCGGCCTGGCCGCCGATGTGGGCGGGATCGCCCGTCCCAGGTCCTTGCCTTCCTCGCCGACCGGGATTATCTCTTTGGTGGATCGAACGCCCCCCCGGGGACCATTGCGCCGGGAATCGGGGTTCGGACACACCGGAGAGCCGCCACGATGAGCGTCGCGACCGAGAACGAGGCCGACCTCGACCTGCGCTGCATCAACACCATCCGGACCCTCTCGATGGATGCGGTGCAGGCGGCGAACTCCGGGCACCCGGGGACCCCGGTCGCGCTCGCCCCGGTCGCCTATGCGCTCTGGCAGGGGTTCCTCCGCTTCGACCCTGCCGACCCGATCTGGCCGAACCGGGATCGATTCGTCCTTTCGGCCGGGCACGCCTCGATGCTGCTCTACTCGCTCTTGCACCTGACCGGGGTCCGGGCGGTCGACCCAGAGTACGAGATCCTCGGCGAGCCGTCGGTCCCCCTGGACTCGATCAAGAAGTTCCGTCAGCTCGACAGCAAGTGCCCGGGCCACCCGGAATACCGCTGGACCTCCGGGGTGGAGACGACCACCGGCCCGCTGGGGCAGGGGGTCGCCACGAGCGTCGGCATGGCGGTCGCGGGCAAGTGGATGGCGGCCCACTATAACCGCCCCGAGTTCCCGATGTTCGACTACGACGTCTACGCGATCGCCGGGGACGGCTGCATGATGGAGGGGGCCAGCTCCGAGGCGGCCAGCCTCGCCGGGCACCTCAAGCTCTCCAACCTCTGCTGGATTTACGACAACAACCGGATCACCATCGAGGGCTCGACGGACCTGGCCTTCAGCGACGATGTGGCCACCCGGTTCATCGGCGCGGGGTGGAATGTCACCCGGGTCGGCGACGCCAACGACCTGCAGATGCTCGCCCGGGCGTTCCACACCTTCAAGGACGAGAAGCATCGGCCGACCTTAATCATCGTCGACAGCCACATCGGCTACGGGACCGCCAAGGAGGGTTCGCACACCGCCCACGGCGAGCCGTTGGGAGAGGAGGTGATCGCCGACTTCAAGCGGCGGTTCGGCCTCTCCCCGGAGCCATTCCACGTCCCCGAGGGGGTCTACGAGCATTTCCAGGGTGGGATCGGCCGTCGCGGGAGGTCGTTGCGGGATGCCTGGTACGTCAAGTTCGAAGAGTACAAGGCGAGGCATCCGGAGCTGGCCGACCAGCTCGACCGGATGCAGCGCCGGGAGTTGCCCGACGGCTGGGACCGAGACCTGCCGAGCTTCCCGGCCGACGAGAAGGGTCAGGCGGGCCGGGAGGCGTCGTCGAAGGTGCTCAACGCGGTCGCGAAGAACGTCCCCTGGTTCATCGGCGGGTCGGCCGACCTGACGCCGTCGACCAAGACCCGGATCGAGTCCCCGGAGGCGGGCGATTTCCAGGCCGATTCCTACGAGGGCCGGAACCTGCACTTCGGCGTCCGGGAGCTGGGGATGGGGGCCTGCCTCAACGGAATGGCCCTGTCGAAGGTCCGGCCCTACGGCTCGGGCTTCTTCATCTTCAGCGACTTCTCCCGCCCGGCGATCCGCCTGGCGGCGCTGATGGAGATCCCGGTCATCTACGTCTTCACCCACGACTCGATCGGGGTCGGCGAGGACGGGCCGACCCACCAGCCGATCGAGCAGCTCGCGTCGCTCCGGGCCGTGCCGAACATGTTCACGATCCGGCCGGGGGACGCCAACGAGGTCGTCGAGGCCTGGCGATTCATCATGCGGCTGAAGCGGGAGCCCGCCTGCCTGGTGCTCACCCGCCAGAACGTGCCGACCTTGGACCGATCGAAGTACGCCCCGGCGTCCGGATTATCCCGGGGGGCCTACGTGCTGGCCGATCCGCCACCGGGCGTCGAGCCGGAGGTGATCCTAATGGCCAGCGGGAGCGAGGTGCCGCTCTGCGCCTCGGCCTTCGAGCGGCTCTCGGCCGAGGGGGTCCCGGCCCGGGTCGTGAGCATGCCCTGCTGGGAGCTGTTCGAACACCAGGACCCCTCGTACCGGGAGCAGGTCCTGCCGCCGCATCTCACCGCCCGGATCTCGGTCGAACAGGCGGCGACCTTCGGTTGGGAGCGCTACGTCGGCCCTCGAGGGCACATGATCGGGATGCAGACCTTCGGCGCCTCGGCCCCGCTGAAGGAACTCCAGAAGAAATTCGGCTTCACGGTCGATAACCTCGTCTCCAGGGCGAAGGAACTCGTTTCCCGGGGCCCCGGGGCGTCATCCTGATCCGGGTCGTCGCCGGGGGAGAATCGAATTCGTACGGGGCCGGGCGAGCAACGACCTCCTCCCCGCCCGGATCAGGAAAGGGCCCGATCGTGACGATCGCGGAGAAGGCGTTAGAACTGGTATCGGACGGCTCGGTCATCGGGCTCGGGACCGGGCACGCCGCGTCGGACTTCGTCCGGCTGCTGGGCCAGCACGTCCGGGGAGGGCTGGACGTCCGGGGGATCGCCACCTCGCGTGCGACGGAGGCCCTCGCCCGCGAGTTCGGGATCCCGCTCCTCGGACTGGACGACGTCGACGCGATCGACGCGACCTTCGACGGTGCCGACGCGGTCGACCCCGGGCTGGACCTGATCAAGGGGCTGGGCGGTGCATTGCTCCGCGAGAAGATCGTCGCCTCGTATTCGAAGGAACTCGTCATCCTCGTCGGCCAGGAGAAGCTGACGGGACGTTTGGGGACGGGCTATTGCACGACGCTCCCGGTCGAGGTCGTGCCCTTCGGACTGCCCTTGGTCCGCCGCAGGTTGGTGAGGATGGGGCTGAGCTGCGAGCTGCGATTGCGGGAGGGGCAGCCCGTCCCTACCGACAACGGCAATTACACGCTGGACATCGACCTGGCCTCAGTCGCCGAGCATCCCCGGGAGCTGGATGGGCGGATCCGGGCGATCCCCGGAGTCGTCGAGACCGGCCTGTTCCTGGGTATGGCCGGGATGGTGCTCGTGCAGCAGGAAGACGGATCGGTCGAGGTCCTCAAGCGAAGCGGTTAAGCCGGATCGAGGGTGCGGGTCTTGGGTCCGAGGTGTCATTCGAGGACGGGCCGGTGCCGATCGGGCGCGATCGGTAGAACCCGGCCGGGAAAAGGGGGTCGCTCGTGCAACTGGGGATGATCGGTCTGGGCCGGATGGGGGAGGGCATGGTCCGTCGCCTCCTTCAGGCCGGCCACGAATGCGTCGTGTTCGACCTGAACCGCGACAAGGTCGACGAGCTGACCGGGGCCGGGGCCGTCGGCACGAATTCCCTGGAGGACTTCGTTTCCAGGTTGGCGCCACCGAGGCCGGTCTGGTTGATGATCCCGGTGGCCTTCGTCGACGAGATGATCGGGAAGGTCGTCCCGCTGCTGGAGCCGGGCGACGTCATCATCGACGGCGGCAATACGCATTATCACGATGACATAAGACGGGCCAAGGAGCTGGGGCCTAGGGGGCTGCACTACGTCGACGTCGGCGTCAGCGGAGGCGTCTGGGGCCTGGAACGCGGCTATTGCCAGATGATCGGCGGCGAGGCCGGGGTGGTCGGGCGGCTCGGCCCGGTCTTCGAGGCGCTGGCCCCACCGGTGGAGACCGCGGAACGGACCCCCGGCCGCGATCAGGTTGACGGCAGCACCGCCGAGCACGGCTACCTGCACTGCGGGCCGACCGGCGCCGGCCACTTCGTCAAGATGGTCCACAACGGGATCGAGTACGGCATCATGGCCGCGTACGCCGAGGGCCTGAACATCCTCCGCCACGCCGATGTGGGGTCGAGGCAGCACGAGAAGGATGCCGAGACGACCCCGTTGAGGGACCCGGAGTTGTATCAATACAACTTCAATCTCTCGGAGGTTACCGAGGTCTGGCGTCGGGGCAGCGTGATCGGCTCCTGGCTGCTGGACCTGACGGCAAAGGCCCTACTCAAGGACCACGACCTCGACGCCTTCTCCGGCCGGGTCTCCGACTCCGGCGAGGGCCGATGGACCATCCAGGCCGCCATCGACGAGGCCGTCCCCGCGCACGTCCTGACGACCGCGCTCTATCAACGGTTCGCGTCCCGGGGCGAGTCCACCTATGCCGACAAGGTGACCTCGGCCATGCGCAAGGAATTCGGCGGCCACGTCGAGAAGCACTCGGCCGGCATCTGAGCCGGGCAGGCCGTCCTCGGCCCCGACGGGGGGCCGGGGTCGGGCCGAACTCGGCCCGCCGGCTCGCGGCCTCTCCACCCGGTCGGGACGGCCGATCACCCCGGATGCCTCCCCCCAATGCCTGGATCGCAGCCGCTCCGGACCACGGCCGAGCATCGTCGCCTACTGGACGTCATGGGAGACGACCGGGACAACGTGAGTTGGAGGCGTTGGGGTCCCTACGTCTCCGACCGGTCCTGGGCCACCGTCCGGGAGGACTACAGCGCCGATGGCGAAGCATGGGACTTCCTCCCGCACGATCTCGCCCGCAGCAAGGCATACCGTTGGGGGGAGGACGGCATCGCCGGGCTCTGCGACCGCTACCAGATCCTCGTCTTCGCCCCGGCGTTCTGGAACGGTCGGGACCCGTTCCTCAAGGAGCGTCTCTTCGGCCTGACCCCGGCCGAGGGGAACCACGGGGAGGACGTGAAGGAGTACTACTTCCACGTCGACAACACGCCGACGCACTCCTACATGTCGTTCCTCTACAAGTATCCCCAGGGGCGATTCCCCTATGAGGAACTCGTCGATGAGAACAGGGCCCGTCAGGGCCAGGGACTCGAATTCGAGTTGATCGACACAGGCGCCTTCGACGACGACCGCTATTTCGACATCGAGATCGAGTACGCCAAATTCGACGAGGAAGACCTGGCGATCCGGGTCACCGCGAGGAACCGAGGCCCCGACCCCGCCCCCCTCCATATCATCCCTCAGCTCTGGTTCCGGAATACCTGGTCCTGGGCGGGCGGAGACGGCCGCCCCCTCGACGAGGGGGACGAGCCCCGGATCTCGATCGCCCCCCGTCGCTCCCCCTCGTTCGTCGAGTTGTATGCCGACGACTCCCCGTCCACCATCCCCAAGGGGATGCCGATCCCCTATTCGCTGGGCCGTCGGAGCCTCTACGTCGACCCCGGCATGGAGCCGCTGTTCACCGACAACGAGACGAACATGCCCCGGGTCTTCGGCCCGGGGAATGTCAGCCGGAAGCCGTTCGTCAAGGACGCGATCCATCGGACGGTGGTCGACGGCGAGGCCTGCACCAACCCGGCGGAGGTCGGGACGAAGGCCGGACTCCTGTATCGCTTCGAGGCGATCCCTCCGGGGGGTTCGGCGACCGTCCGGCTCAGGCTCTCCGACAAGATTGGTCAGGACGACCCCCTCGGGCCGATCGACGAGCTGATCGCCCTCAGGCGAGGCGAGGCTGACTCATTTTACGGGGCGATCAGGCCGATCGGCGCCTCGGACGACGAGGCGATGATCCAGCGTCGGGCCCTGGCCGGGATGCTCTGGACCAAGCAGATTTACCTGTTCGACGTCCACGACTGGCTCCGGGGAGACGACCCCGGTTGGCCCCCGCCCGACTCGCGATGGTCAATCCGCAACCAGCACTGGCTGCACCTGAACTCGATGCGGATCATGAGCGTCTGCGACAAGTGGGAATATCCCTGGTTCGCCTCCTGGGACCTGGCCTTCCATTGTGTCCCGCTGGCGCTGGTCGACCCCCAATTCGCCAAGGATCAGCTCTGGGTGCTGCTCTTCGAGCAGTTCCAGCACCCCAACGGCCAGATTCCCGCCTACGAGTGGGAATTCTCCGACCTCAACCCCCCCGTCCACGCCTGGTCCGTCTGGCGCGTCTACCACATGGCCGCGCAGTTCGACCAGAAGCACTACGGGCGGGAGGCGAGGGATCGGGGATTCCTGGAACGTTGCTATCACAAGCTATTGATCAATTTCGCCTGGTGGGTGAACAAGGTCGACCGCCAGGGGAATAACATCTTTGAGGGCGGCTTCCTCGGGTTAGACAACATCACGATCGTCGACCGCAGCGAGCCGTTCGCGGACGGCACGGTCATCGAGCAGGCCGACGCGACCGGCTGGATGGGGATGTTCTGCCTGAACCTGATGCGGATCGCGCTGGAGCTAGCGAAGGAGAACCCCGTCTACCAGGGGATGGCGACGAAGTTTTTCCAGCACTACGCGTACGTCGCCGCCGCGATGAAGAGGATGGGGGGACGGGACTATCAGCTCTGGGACGAGGCTGATGGGTTCTTCTACGACGTGCTCCGCTATCCGAACGGGGAGTTCCACACGCTCCGCGTCCGATCGCTCGTCGGCCTGATCCCGCTCTACGCGGTCGAGCGGCTGGAATCGGCCTGGATCGACCAGTTCCCCAGCTTCAAGGCCAGCCTGTCCTGGTTCCTGAAGAACCGCCCCGACTTGGTGAGCGACGTCGTCCACGAATGCCCGAGCGAAGATGGCCAGGGGGTCACCCTGGTGCTGACGATCGTCGACCGGGAACAACTCCACCGATTGCTCGAGCGTGTCTGGGATCCGGACGAATTCTTGAGCGAGTATGGCATCCGGAGCCTCTCCCGGGCCCACGCGGATGCCCCGTTCCGGTTCGACGACCGCGTCGTCGGCTACGAGCCGGCCGAATCGGTCTCGAAACTCAAGGGGGGGAACTCCAACTGGCGGGGGCCGATCTGGTTCCCGACGAATTTCCTGCTCATCGAGTCCCTGCGCAAGCTCGGCAAAGCCTGGGGGAACACCGACGGGATTTGCCGGGGCGACGCGGTTCTCACTTACAACGAGATGGCCGCCGATCTGGCCGATCGGCTGATCGCCATCTTCCGCGCGACGTCCGAAGGGATGCGTCCGGTCTTCGGCGGCTCAAGGGTCTTCCAATCGGACCCTAACTGGCGTGATTACCCCCTCTTCTACGAATACTTCCACGGCGACGAGGGGGCCGGGCTCGGCGCCTCCCATCAGACTGGCTGGACGGGGCTCGTCGCCTGCCTGATCGACGAGTGGAAGGCCGAGTCGGGGACCGTGGGGGTGCCGGGAAGCTCCGATCAGGTCGTTACGAAAGACCCGCCCCCCGCGACGGTCCGGGGCGGTGAACGCGTGGATTGAAGACCGGCCGGGCGTGGGCTCGCGACCGTCGCACCACCATGGTATGATCTTCAGGAGTCGGGGATCTTGGTGGCGACGATCCCACGACGGGATCGGGGAGAGGGCGGGTAACGGTCAGGGGATCGGGGCGTCCATGGCCGATCGATCGAATCACTACGAGGCGGCGTTCGAGGCTCATGTCCGATCCCTTCGCATCCCTTGCGTCGCGATCGACGAGGCCCGGCGCGCGGTGGCGGGCGAAGGCGACCTGAAATCCCCGGATTTCCTGCTCTATCCCCGGTCCGGCCTGAACCTCGTCGTCGAGGTCAAGGGGAAGCTCGGCAAGAACGCTTCGGGCCGCCGTCGTTGGGAAAATTGGGTGACCACCGACGACCTCGACGGCCTGGTCCGCTGGCAGGAGTTGTTCGGCCCCTCGTTCCGGTCCCTCCTCGCCTTCGTCTATGCCGAGCGGCCGCCGACCTTCGGCCTACCCTCGGGGGAGGGGGGATTCGCCTTCCGGGGCCGGATCTATCGCTTCTGGGCGGTCGGCCTCGACGACTACATCGCCCACCTCCGGTCCCGCGGGCCCTCCTGGAAAGCCGTGGCGATGGCTCGCCTGGAATTCCGAAGACGCGTCCGGCCCCTCGACGACTGGATCCCGGCCCCCCCCGAATCCCGGGGCCCTCGCCGACCATCCCTCCCCAAGGAGCCGTCCCGATGAGCACGATCGCCCGCCCCTGCCGGGGAGCGGCCCTCGCATTGGCCCTCTTCCTGGCCTCCCCCTCCGCCGTGGACGCACAGGACCCGAACTTCGGGGCCCCGCCGGCCGAGGGGGCCAGCGAGGGCAAGCCCATCTTCGGTTACCTGGCCGTGGGCGCCGGATGCATCGCCATCATGTTCGTGCTCTGCATCTCCGCCCGGCGGTGACGTGCCCCCGGCCGAGCCGCCGAAACCTCCGATCCCGTGATCGTCGACCGACTACCTGACACGCTGAAGCCCCGCACATGCTAACCGCCCCGACTTCCCGCCCGTCGCTCGACGAGGTCACCTCGATCTACCGCTCCCCCGTCCTGGAGCTGATCCTCCGGGCCGCCGAGGTCCATCGCCGGCACCACGCAATCGGCGAGGTCCAGGTCTGCCGGTTGCTTTCGATCAAGACCGGCGGCTGTCCCGAGGATTGCGCGTACTGCCCCCAATCGGCCCACCACCGGTCGCCCGTCGCCTCGGAACCGCTGATGGACGTCGAGGCCGTCGTCGCCGCCGCCGAGGAGGCCAAGGCCGATGGCGCGACCCGGTTCTGCATGGGAGCCGCCTGGCGGGAGGCGAAGGACGACGCCCGGTTCAATCGCGTGCTCGAGATGATCCGGCGCATCAAGGGTCTCGGCGGGCTCGAGGTCTGCACGACCCTGGGAATGGTCACCGCCGACCAGGCCCGCCGCCTGAAGGAGGCCGGGCTCGACGCCTACAATCACAACCTCGACACCTCCGAGTCGTATTACGATCGGATCATCACCACTCGGTCGTACGACGATCGCCTGGAGACACTCCGGCACGTCCGGGAGGCCGGGGTCTCCGTCTGCTGCGGCGGGATCCTTGGGATGGGGGAGTCGGAGGAGGATCGGATCGCCCTACTCCACACCCTGGCCAACCTGCCGGAGCACCCCGAGTCGGTGCCGATCAATGCCTTGGTCCCGGTCGAGGGGACTCCCCTGGCGGATCAACCCAGGCTCGACATCTGGGCGATGGTCCGGGCCGTGGCAACCGCCCGGGTCCTGATGCCGACGGCGATGGTCCGACTCTCCGCCGGCCGATTGCAGATGAGCGAGCCCGAGCAGGCGCTCTGCTTCCTCGCCGGTGCCAACTCGATCTTCGCTGGGGAGAGGCTCCTGACGACTCCGAACCCGGATGTCGACGCCGACGCGATGCTGTTCGCCCGGCTCGGCCTCCACGCCCGGGAGGCCGACCCCTGCTGAGGACAGCCGTCCCCGGCCCCCCCGGTCCCCGAGCATGATCGAGTCGAGCAGGAGTCGCACGCCCAGGGTCGTCGTCACCGGCATCGGCCTCCGGACGGGGCTCGGGCCGGACGCCGTCTCGACCTGGGAGGGCCTGCGGGCGGGCCGGTCGGCCGCCCGATCGCTCTCGTCGATCCTGCCGGGGCACGGCGGACGCTGGCACGGCTACCCCGCCCATCCGGCCAATCGTCGGCAAACGACCCCGGGCGAAAACGAGGTGAGTGAGGCCGTCCGGGATGCGAGGCTGTTCGAAGGGGAGCGGCCGAACTTCGACCCGGACCGAGCCGCGACGGTGATCGGACTGAGCAAGGGTGACATCGGCCGATTGGCCCGGGCGCACCGACATTTGCATCACGGAGGGCCTGCGGCCCTGGACGCGGTCGATCCCGACTGGACCCGATGTTGGCCGGATGCCGGGGCCCGGTCCGCGTTCGAATCGCTCGGACTCCGTGGCCCGAGCATAGCTCCCGTGGCCGCCTGCGCGACGGGGCTGATGGCGGTCCTCCGAGCGGCCGAGTTGATTCGAATCGGAACGTGCGACCTGGCGCTTGCCGGGGCGACCGAGTCCTCGATTGAGCCCCTCGTCCTCGGCGCCTTCGCTCGGATGAGGGTCCTGGCCCGGGTCGGGGAGGATCCGATCGCCGCGGTCCGGCCCTGGGATCGGGCAAGGAGCGGCTTCCTCGTCGGGGAAGGGGGTGCGGTCCTCGTCCTGGAGCGGGAGGAGCATGCTCGTCATCGCGGGGTCCTCCCGTACGCCGAGGTCCTGGGCGGGGCGTTGGGTTCCGGGGCCGGGCACGAGACGAGGCTCGATCCCGACCCGGGCCGGTTCGCGATGCTGATCGCCGAGGCGATGACGCGATGCGGCGTCGTCCCGGACGAGGTCGATCACGTCAATGTGCATGGGACGGCGACCAGGGACAACGATCCCCTCGAGTGCCGGGCGATCCGACGGGCACTCGGCTCCCATGCCGATGGGGTGTCCTGCTCGGCGAACAAGGCGCAAATCGGCCACCTCCTCGGCGGGTCGGGAGCCGTGGAACTGGCGATCACGTGCCTCGCCATCCGGGACCAATTCGTGCCCCCGACCCTGAACCTCACCGACCCCGACCCCGCCTGCGACCTGGACGGCACCCCCGGGGTCGGCCGGTATCGGCCGATCGGGACGGCCTTGAAGTTCTCGATCGGATTCGGGGGCCACCTGGGAGTCGCCGTGCTGCGGCGCCCCGATGGGCCCCGACGACCGTCGGTGCCGATGCCCCCGAGACCACCTCGCCGAAGCGAATCCCCATGACCCCCGATCCCCTCTCCTGGATCGACGAGATCTCAGAGCAGCGCCGCCGGCTGGGCCTGGAGCGGGGCCTGATCCCGCTCGGCCCGGGTCGAACCGGCAGGGCGGAGCACCAGGGGGGAGACCTGATCGACTTCGCCTCGAACGACTATCTCGGCCTCTCGGGCGATCCGAGGGTCATCGCCGCCGCGATCCGGGAAGCCGAGCGGCATGGCTGGGGGGCGGGTGCGTCTCCGCTGGTCTCGGGTTGGAAGGATGCCCATCAGGAGCTGTCGGACGCGCTGGCCGCATTCGAGCGGACCGAGGCGGTCGTCCTCTTCCCGACGGGATACGCGGCGAACCTCGGCACGATCTCCGCGCTGGTGGGGCCCGGGGATGCGGTCTTCATCGATCGCCTGGACCACTCGAGCCTGGTCCAGGGCGCGCGGCTCTCCGGAGCCGCGTTGCGAGTCTACCCGCATGGTGACCTCGATCGCCTCGTGACGGCCCTGGACCGGGGGCGTGATCGCCATCGTCGAATCCTCATCGCCACCGACGGGGTCTTCAGCATGGACGGCGACCTCGCCCCCCTGCCCGAGTTGGTGGGGATCGCCGAGCGGTTCGGGGCGATGTTGCTGGTCGACGAGGCCCATGGGACAGGAGTCCTCGGGCCCGACGGCCGGGGGGCGGCCTCCGCCCTCGGGGTGGCCGATCGGGTGCCGATTCGCGTGGGCACCCTGTCCAAGGCGCTCGGGTCGATCGGCGGCTTCGTGGCCGGGTCACGCAGGCTCGTCGACCACCTGATCAATCATGCCCCGACGTTGATCTACTCCACCGCGCTCCCCGCCCCCGCCGCCGCCGCCGCGAGACGGGCGCTGCGGATCGTCGTCGAGGAGCCGTGGCGACGGGATCGGATCCAGGAACTGGGGCGACGGCTCCGGGATCGGCTCCGAGACGGGGGTTACGCGGTGCCCGAGTCGACCGGGCCGATCGTCCCCGTGCTCCTGGGGGATTCGGCCTCGGCCGTGACCCTCTCCCTCGCCCTTCGAGCGGAGCGGATGATCGTCCCCGCGATCCGCCCGCCGACGGTCCCCCGGGGATCCGCCCGACTCCGGATCGGGTTGTCGACGAGCCACCTGGATTCCGACCTCGATGCGCTCGTCGACGCGATGGTTCGGCTGAAGCCGCGATGAGCAACGACCCACCCCCCATCAGGACGGGGGCGGGTCGGGGTGAGGAGTCCGGCCGATGGGTCGTTCCGATCAGCCGCCGACCCGGTCTCGGAGGGTCTGCAATTCCTCGATTTCTTCGGGGGAGAGCTGACCTCGGGCCTCCCAGGCCCGGGCGAGGTACTGGCCCGCGCGGGCCGATCGCTCCCGGTCCTCGGCGATGAGGCGACCCATGTGGAAATTCAGGACGGCGAGGTCCGGGGACTGCTTCAGGCCCTCGGAGAATGACTCCTCGGCATCCTTCTGACGGCCGACGGCCTGCTGGATCGAACCGAGCGTGTCGAAGAACTCCGCGGGCAGCGTCCTGCGCTCGACCCGCCCGAGTAGCCCCTCGGCCAGTTCCAGGGCCTCTCGATCCTGCTTGAAGTGTCGGTGCAGGATCCAGGCCTTGTTGTTGATCGCCTCGATCGACTTCGAATCGATCGCGAGGACCTTGTCGTACATCGCCACGGCCTCCTCGAGCAGGCCCCGGGCCCGGCCGGGGTCGTCCTGAGACTCGGCGTGGGAGAGGAGGATGTCGCCGTGCGTAGTGAAGACCATCGGGTTCTCGAGCAGGCCCGATGCCCGCTCGGCCCAGGGCTGGGCGAGGTCTGGTCGTCCGCCTCGGTGGAATCCGAGTGCCAGCGCCAGCGAGACGGAGCCGCTGGTGTCGCCATCGCCGGCATTCCGGGCGATCTGCTCGGCCTCCGCCACCAGGCCCTCGCCCGAGGCGGAGCCGTCGACGGGCGGCAGGACGAGGTAACGGACGAGGTCCGAGAGGATCTGGTCGTCGCCGGGGATCGCTTCTCGGGCGGCGTGCATGGTGGCGACAGCGGCGGGGGTGTTCCCCCGGAGGTGCTCGATCCGGGCGATCTCGAGGTAGGCACCCGAAAACAGGGGGTCGCCCTCAACGGCCTTCCGAAGCAGGGCGAGGGCCTCGTCTTGCCGGGCGGCCACCTGCTCGGCGGTCCCGGACTGGGCGACAATCGAGGCGGCCTTCAGCAGGAGGGCTGTGCCCATCGAGGGGGACCGCTCCAGGATGCGCTCGGATTCGACCCGGGCCTCGTCGGCCCGGCCGACCGAGAGCAGCAGCTGACCCAGGACCAGGCGGATGTCGTCCCGGTGGGCGTTCTGGTCGAGGGCGTCGCAGTAGGCCTGGATGGCGCGGTCGTCGAAGCCCTGGTCCCGATATGCCTGGGCGCGGAGCAGGGGGCCGATCGGCGAATCGGGGTTGATCTGTTCGACCTGTCGGGCGACCGCCTCGGCCCGGGCATAATCGCCCTGCCGCATGGCCAGCTCGCTCTCGGCCTGGGGGAAGCGGAGGTCGTCGGGGAAGCGCTCCCGGAACTCCTGGAGCAGTGCGAGCGTCCGGCCGTTCAGTTCAACCTCGTCCTTCCGACGATCTTCGCGGGCGGCCCGGACCGCCTTCGAGGAGACGATCGTGATTAGGCCCGAGGCGAGTCGGGCGTTCATCGGGGTCGCGTCCAGCAGGGTCTCGACCAGCGACTCGGCCTCGTCGAGTCGGCCCTCGCGGGTATAGAGGTCGACCAGCAGGCGGCGGAGCTGGTCGCCGTCGGACTCCCCTTCGGCTTTCTCCTCGGCGAAGGCGAGGGCCGCGTCGACCCCCTCCGAGTCGCGGATCAACTCATAGATCGTCCGTGTCAAGTCGATCGAGTCCGGGTGGACCTCCAGCCCGTCCTCGAGCGTGGCCCGGACGCCCGAGATCGTGTCCTCGGTGGCGTCCCCCTCGGCGGCGAAGGCCGCGAGCATCAGGTAGACGGCGGGGGGCTGCTCTCCGAGTTCGATCGCGGAGCGGAGCCGGTCGACCGCCTCGGCCGTCCTGCCTTCCTCGTCGAGCAAGTAGGCCTTGAGGACGACCGCCCCGGAATGGCCCGGCTTGTGATCCAGGACCTGGTCGACCAGCTTGCCGGCGAGTGCGGACTCGCCGTTCTGTCGGAAGAAGTCGGCTGCCTGGACGCGCTCGTCGATCGTCGAATCGGGCTCGTTGAGCAGCGCGATCAGCTCCTTCTTCGCCTCGGGCCAGTCGCCCTTGTGGGCCCGGGCGGCGATCAACCGCCATCGTGCGGCCCGGGTCATCGACTCGGAGGTGCCGTCCTCCACGATCGACTGGAGGCGGGCGATGGCCGCGTCGAAATCGCGGCTCTCCATCGAGAGTTCGGCGAGCGACCACTCGGCGGCCGTGGAGAGCGTAACTCCGTCCTTCAGCTCCTTGACGGGGTGGTCGCGGAGGATCGCCTGGAGGACCTCGGCGGCGCGGGCGGCGGAGCCATTCGCGGCGTCGAGCTGGGCGTTCCAGAAGAGGGCGACCTTGTTGCTAGGGTCCTTCTTGAGGGCCGCGTCGAAGGCCCGCGAGGCGCCGGGATAGTCGCGGCGGCCGATGCAGATCTGGGCGTCGAGCAGGTCGGCGGCCGAGGCCTCCGGCCAACGGGACCGGATCGTCCCGACGGTCTCGCTCGCGGCGTCGTAGTCTTCCCGGACGATGTCGAGCATCGCTAGCTGGATCAAGGGCGAGGTCACGCCGGATCGCTCGGCGGCCTCGGAGAGGATCGAACGGGCCTCGTCGACGCGGTTGAGTTGCGGGGAGGCCAGGATCCGGGCCCGGGTCTCGATGACCGTGAGTTCATCGGGGTGCTCGGCGAGGAAGGCGGCGAGCACTTGTTCGGCCTGCTCGGCCTGCTCCTGCATGAGCAGGATCGCGGCGTCGAGTACGGCGAGTTGGGGGTCGGCCGGGTACTGCGCCCGGGCCCGATCGAGCGTGGCGGTCGCCTCGTCGATCCGTTCGAGGTCGATGAGGGTCGACACCGCGAGGGCCTCCAGCGTCGGGGTGCCCTCGCCGCGTTCGCGGAGCATGTCGAGCTGGGCGAGTCCGGCCTCGGGGCCGTCCATCGCGATGGTCAGCTCGGCGAGCCGGAGTGAGACGGCCGGCGGGACGTCCTCGCCGTCGACGAGCGCACTGCTGTAGGCCGTGCGGGCGACTTCCAGGTCGCGGGTCGATCGTCGGCCCCGGGCGATCTCCCCCTGGAGCAGTCTGATCGTGCCGGCGAGTGCGGCAAGACTCGGATCTCGGTCGGCGGAGCCGACGAGCCGGTTGACGATCCGCTCTGCCTCTTCCGGGTACTCCGCCTCGAGGAGGCTCCAGGCGGCCCAGATCTGGTAGCGAGGCTCCAGGGTCCCGGGCCGGACTTCCTCGGCCCTCTGGGCCTGGAGCAGGTGCTGTCGCCCGAGCCCGGTCTCGCCCGACATCATCAAGGCGATGCCGTAGAGCGCCTTGGCCATGACCACGTTGGGGAGCTTGACGGTCGCCTCCCTGAGGTGCGACCTCGCCGCGATCAGCGCCTTGCCCTGCTCCGGACGCTCGGCTTTCGTCCCCGGTCCGGTCAATCCGGATCGTTCGAGGCCGATGGCGCCCTGGAACAGGTGGCCGAGCCCTTGATACTCGGGCCTCGTGCCGGCGATCAAGGCCTCGATGTGCGGCCCGGCCTTGGCGAAGCGGTCGGCATCGTTTGTGTCGGCGAGGGCGGCCTTGATGGCCGTCTCGCGCATCCGCATCACGTCGTCCTGGAGCGAGGCATCCTTGAGGACTTCAGGGGTCAGGGCCGTCTGGATCACCTCCAGGCAGCGCCCCCGGTCCCCCCGCAGGTTCAGGTGCTCGGCGAAGGCCTGATGGACCCAGAGCCCGAGCTCCTCGTCCCCTTCCAGGGTGACCTTGAACCCCCGATCGATCGAGTCGGCGAGCGCCTTCCAGCGATCTTCGGCCGAGTCCGCGTCGGCGAGGACGAGGGCGTCCCGGACGCGCTTCGAAAGCCGGTGCAGCTCGACCACCCGGTTCGCCTGGAGGTCGGTTTGGTCGAGGATGAGGTCGGCCTGTCCCTGGATCCGGGAGAGGATCGGAGCCTGGGCCTCGACGGCCTCGGCCCGCTCCAGCCCGAGAACCAGGAGTCGGAGTCGACAGAGCTGGTCGAGCTCCTCATCCCCTTCGGCAGGTCCGGCCCCTGCGGCCTGCGCGAGGATGCGATCGAGCGAGGCGACGTCCTGCGACGCCTGGGCGATCCGGGCTTCGATCCAGTTGGTCCGATCGCGGCCGGGCGCGACCTTCTTCAGCGTCTCGAAGATCCGGCCGGCCTCAGTGACGTTCGCGGGGGTCGCGTCGAGGGCCTCGGCGGCCAGGACGTAGAGGGCATCGGCGTCGTCCGGGGCGAGTGCGATCACCTCCCGGGCCCAGTGCGCCTGTTCGGCGGGGTTGTCGCCGGAGAGGCTCTCGGCCAGCAGCGCCCGGCGGGGCTCGAGGGCGGTCTTGTCGTACTTGGTCGCCTCCAGGAGGTGACGCAGCCTCAGGCCCTGGAGGTGGGGCCGCTTCGAAGGTTCGGCCCTGGAGAGCCACTCATCATAGAACCCGGAGAGCTCCCGGTGGGTCTCGGCCCGCCTCGGGTCGACCTGGCTGGCCTGGAGGAAGTAGATCTCCGCCTCCTCGAACCTGCCCTCCTCCTTCGCGGCGCGGGCCTGGGCGAGGATCTCCTCCGCGTCGGCCTGGCCGGAGACGAAGACGAAGGCCAGGAGCCCGCAGAGGGCCACGGCCACGAACAACCCCGAGAGGACGATCAGGGGCTTCCAGCGGACGGACATCGGTCTCTCCTCCGTGCGAGATGCTGCGTCGCGAGGGGATCGCGCACGCTCGAATCCGTTCACAACCCTTCCGCTCGGCAGAGGATTGCGGGTCTACGATGAGTTGCGGTCGGGCCCGCGACAGGGCGAGCTGGCGTTCGTCGGTTCCATCCTCAACGGTGACATCTCACGATGTCTCAGGGGCGCCGTCCATGGCTCGCGAAGCTCGGATGTGAGACCAGGTGGGAATCGGGGCCTCGTGCTGACGTCCGTCCTGGCGGTCCGGCATGGGGCCATGGCACGGCACTTCTATATCACATCCCCCTCGAGCTGTACCAGATCGCTCCCGGCGTTTTTTCCCGACGCGGACGGATCGCGTCTGGGCCCATGCGATCCCGGTCGGAATCCCGGGTCGAATCCCGACAGGGACGAGGAAAAATCCCCGGACCGGTCCGGACGGGACCGTCGGCCCGGGGATCCTCGAAGGGCGAATCGGTGCCCGGTCAGGCGGTCCCGGGATGTCGCCAGGGGTCGCGATAGGGCCTGGCCAGCAGTCGATTGGCCTCCTCGTCGCCCACGACCTTCCCCGCCTCGGGGTCCCAGGAGAGCGTCCGGCCGAGGTTCATCGAGAGGTTCGCGAGGATGCAGGACGCCGTCGAGATGTGGCCCTGCTCGATGTCCGCCACCGGCGTCCCGCGGGACTCGATGGCCCCGAGGAAGTCCAGCATGTGCAGGCGGACCGCGGGCGCGACGTGCCGTTCCAGATCCTTCTCGGTCCGGTCCTCGGGGTATCGGTCCAGCTCGTACACGACGTCCCCGTGGATGGGCTCGCCGTCCCCCTCCGGGATGAAGTCATAGCTGTGGACGCTCAGCTTCAAGGTCCCCTTGTCGCCGTAGATCGTCGCACCCCAGGGGTAATCGGGGTCGACGGGGTGGCCCCAGGTCCGATGCTGCCAGACGACCGGGAACTCGTCGAACTCGAAGGTGGCCGTCTGGGTGTCGCTGATGTTCGCCTTCGCCTCCGGGTGGACGTAGATCCCGCCGGACGAGGAGACCCGATTCGGCCAGCCTAGCTCGCACATCCAGCGGAGCATGTCGAGCATGTGGATGCACATGTCCCCGACGATCCCGTTGCCGTACTCCGTGAACGACCGCCAGCCGCGGGGGTGGGCGATCGGGTTGTAGGGCCGCATCGGTGCCGGGCCGGTCCACATCTCCCAGTCGAGGTGGTCGGGCGGGGCGGAGTCGGGGGGATTGCTCCGGTTCCTCATGTGATAATAGCAGTAGACTTCCGCGTGGCCGATCTTCCCGAGCAGGCCCTCGCGGACGACCCGGTCCCTGGCCTCGATCAGGTGGGGCGTGCTCCGACGCTGGGTGCCGACCTGGACGACCCTGCCGTGCTTCCGGGCGGCGTCCAGCATGGCCTTGCCCTCGGCGACGTCGACGCTGATCGGCTTCTGCACCCAGACGTCGGCCCCGGCCTCGACGGCGGCGATCATCGGCAGGGCGTGCCAGTGGTCGGGCGTCGCGACGAGGACGATGTCGAGGTCGCCCTCCTTGAGCATCTCCCGGTAGTCGGAGTACGTTCTCGGCGTCTTGCCCGATTTCTGCCGCAGGGCCACCATCTCTGCGGCCTCGGAGAGAAGCCTCGAGTCGACGTCGCAGAGAGAGACGACTTCGACCGGGGCGACCTGGAGCAGGCGGAACAGGTCGACCTTGCCGTACCACCCGGTGCCGATTAGGCCGACTCGCTTGCCCTGCATGGCGGCGGCCGCCTCGGCGAATCGCCCCGCGGCCGAGAGGGCGAGCCCGGCCGCCCCGGCGCGGAAGAACTGGCGACGAATCATGGATTCCCTCGCAGCTCGATCGTGGTGTGGGTTCGAAGGGGGAAGGACGCCCTGAATCTAGCCGCAATGTCCCGGGGACGCGACAGGGTCCCAGGCGAATCGGGCCGGGGGATCCTGAACACAAAACGCGATTCTGGCCCTCCGTCGCCGCGGCATTCCTGATAGACTGGCCGATTCGCCTGACGCGGATCGGCCCGACCGGGCCCCCGGGCGAGGACCGATTCACCCGAAGGGATCGTTCAGGATGGCAGAGCCTCGCCCCGAAGACGCGAGCCCCGGCTTCGACTCCCTGGGCCTTGACCCTCGCCTCGTCGAGGCGCTCGCCACCCTAGGCTACGAGGAGCCGACCCCGATCCAGCGGGCCACGATCCCATCGCTGATCGAGGGCCGCGACCTCGTCGGCCAGGCGGCCACCGGGACGGGGAAGACCGCGGCCTTCGCCCTTCCCCTGCTGCACCGCCTCTCCCTGATGGGGGATGACCGCCCGAGGCCGACGAACCTGGTCCTCGTCCCGACCCGGGAACTGGCCATGCAGGTGGCCCAGGCGGTTCACCGCTATGGGAAGGCCCTGGGGATCGACGTGCTGGCGATCTACGGCGGCCAGGCATACGGGCCCCAGCTCCGGGCGCTGGACCGGGGGGTCGACGTCGTGGTGGCGACCCCGGGTCGCGCCCTCGACCACATCAAGCGGAGGACGATGCCGCTGGAGGGGGTGGCGACCGTCGTGCTCGACGAGGCCGACGAGATGCTCGACATGGGCTTCGCCGACGACATCGAGGCGATCCTCTCCGCCACGCCCGACCAGCGGCAGACGGTCCTCTTCTCCGCGACGATGCCCCCCCGGATCGCCGCCATCGCCAAGCGGCACCTCAGGGACCCGGTCCAGATCACGATCGCCAAGGAGAAACTGCCGGCCGGGGCCGTCCCCAAGGTCCGCCAGGTGGCCTACGTCGTGCCGAGGGCCTACAAGATCGCCGCGCTCGGCCGGGTACTCGACCTGGAGAACCCGACCTCGGCCATCATCTTCTGCCGGAGGCGGGACGAGGTCGACCAGTTGGCCGAGACGCTCAACTCCCGGGGGTATCGGGCCGAGGCGTTGCACGGGGGCATGTCCCAGGAACAGCGTGATCGGGTCATGAAGAAGTTCCGGGGGGGGAACGCCGACCTGCTGATCGCCACCGACGTCGCCGCCCGGGGGCTGGACATCGAGCACCTCTCGCACGTCGTCAACTACGACCCGCCGACGGAGGTCGAATCCTACGTCCACCGGATCGGCCGGGTCGGGCGTGCCGGGCGGGAGGGGGTGGCGATCACCCTCACAGAGCCGAGGGAGCACCGACTGCTCCAGAACTTCGAGCGGGTCACCAAGCGGAAGATCGAGCTCGCCCAGGTCCCCACGGTGGCCGACGTCCGCTCCCGGAGGCTCGACCTGACCCAGGCCGCCGTACGGGAGACCTTGATCGGCGGCGACCTGGACCGGTTCCGCGTCGTCGTCGAGTCGTTGACCGGCGAATTCGACATCATGGCGGTGACGCTCGCCGCGGTGAAACTCGCGCATGACGCCCTGGGCAACGACGGCGAAGACGAGCAGGAGATCCCCAAGATCGCCCCCCGGGCCGAACGCCCGACCCGGGAGCGGGAGCGACGCCCCGCCCGAGGGCCGAAGGGGGACGGGCCGGCCCGGGATCGCCCGCCGAGGAAGGACGTCGCCCCGACGGCCGGGTTCGGCGGAGGGGTTGCCCGACTCTTCATCGGGGCGGGCCGCGAGGCGGGGGTCCGTCCGGGAGATCTCGTCGGCGCGATCGCCAACGAGGCCGGCATCAGCGGGAAGATGATCGGCGCGATCGAGATCGCCGACCGCTTCTCCTTCGTCGAGGTGCCCGAAGACGTCGCCCAGGAGGTCGTCGCCGCCCTCCGGGCCAGCACGATCAAGGGCCGCAAGGTGACGGTCCGACCCGCGGATTGATCGTGGAACCCTCGATCCCGGGCCCACCCACGAGCCTTTCCGTAAGCTCGCGGGGGTGCCCCGCCGACCAGGGCACTCCGTTCCCTGAAGGGCGGCCCATCCCCCCGAAGCGTTCCCGGTGACACCGCTTCCGCTTGACGTAAGTGCAAACCCGAGGGTAGAATTCGGAAACTCACGTCGATAGACCTCCCTGTCCCTGCGCGCCCGAATCCGACCCTCTATCCGTCGATCCTCGTTGCGGGAGGTGCCCTCCGTGCGACATACCGTTCGCCTGGTGGCCGTGCTCGGTGTTTGCCTCGGTGGCCCGGTCGGGCCCTCCCACGGTTTCGCTCAGGACTCCGGTCCGGCGCCGATCCCCGAATTCACCCTGGACCAGACCCTGCCGACCGTCCAGATCCCGCGGCGCAGCCCCCGGGTGAATGAGACGGTGATCGACGCGACCCCACTCCCACGCGACAAGGCCCCTCAGGTCGACTACCGAGAGCAGCAGGCCAATTTCAAGATCGGCGACCAGGTCACCGGTCAGAATTCGGGCGCCACCGGGACCATCCTGGCCGACGACGATCAGGGCCTCGAGGGTACGCTCACCCTCGGCCAAGTCCAGGGGGTCTTCGAGGAGGGAGAGTCGATCGCCGGTCAGCAATCCGGCTCGGCGACCGCGGATTCCGCGCTCCGGGAAGGGGTCTGGGTCCTCGACTTCGCCTTCAAACCCCTGCGGACCCGGACGATCGACATCCCGAACCTCGGTCGGCGCACCGTACTGTACCTCTACTACCGGGTCGTCAACCGCTCCGGGAAGCCCCGGATGTTCGTCCCGCAGTTCTTCCTGGAGACCGACGACGGTCAGCGATCCCCCGACGTCGTCTTGCCTCAGGCCGTCGAGGTCGTCCGTGTCCGGGAACACACCAGCCCGACCGCGGCCGGGGCGGCGTCCGTCGTCGGCGCCCCGTTGCTGGGGGCGGTCCGGGTCACGGGGATGATCCCCCCCAGCGAGGAAGACGAGGTCGATGAGGCCGTCCTCGGCGTCGCATTCTGGGTCCTCGACGAGGAGATCGCCCGTTCCGACTCGCTCAAGGTCTTCGTCCGGGGGCTCTCGGACGGCCTGCAGATCACCCAGGGCGAAGACGGGGCCCAGGACGTGAGGTACAAGACCCTGCGAATCGACTTCGACACGCCGGGCGACGAATTCGACCGTCGGGAGCGGGAAATCCGCCTGAAGACCCCCGCTTATGAGTGGGTCTACGACTGATCGCTCGCCCCGATCGGGTCGAGTGACTCGCGTCGATCGCCGTCGAGGGTTCGAGCTATGACCCGGTCGAGCCCCTCGACGCGGTCGGGGAGTAAGGGGCCGGATCATCCATCCCGAGCCGCCCGAACGCGTCGAGCCGGAGGCGGCAGGAGTCGCACCGGCCACATGCCCGCCCCCTGTCGTCGGGGTCGTAGCAACTGTGGGTCATGCCGTAATCGACGCCCAGCTCGATCCCCCGTCGGATGATCTGCTCCTTGGTCATCGTCAGCAGCGGGGCGTGGATCGTATAGCGCCCGGCGCCCTCGACGCCCGCCTTGGTGGCGAGCATGGCCAATCTCTCGAAGGCGAGCAGGAATTCGGGGCGGCAATCGGGATAGCCCGAGTAGTCGACGCAGTTGACGCCGAGGAACAGGTCGAACGCGCCGAGCGACTCGGCCCAGGCCAGCGCGAGCGAGAGGAAGACGGTGTTGCGGGCCGGGACGTAGGTGATCGGGATCCCCGACGCCATCGTCTCTCCGGACCGATCCTTGGGAACCTCGATCTCGTCGGTGAGGGCGCTGCCGCCGAAACCTCGGAGGTCGATGGGCATCTCGACGTGTCGGGCGACCCCCAACGCCCCGGCGATCCTCCGGGCCGCCTCCCGCTCGACGGCGTGTCGCTGCCCGTAGAGGACGGTCAAGGCATACGGCTCGTACCCGGAGGCGATGCATTCCGCGAGCACTGTCGACGAATCCAGCCCGCCGCTCAGCAGGACGACGCCCTTCGGTCGCTGACTCATGATCCCTCCGCCTCGCTCGGCGGGCACGGTGCCCAGACACGATCACATCGCATCCCATGGTCGTTCGAACGATCCGTGGCCGCAAGGTCGGGGAGCGGAGCTGCTCAGGGGGTCGCCTTCATCCCCCGCCGCAATCGGGCCAGGGCCCGGGCCCAGAGCTTCTTGACGCTGTCTTCCGACCGGTCCATACGTCGAGCGATCTCGGGGAAGCTCAGGCCCTCCAGGTGTCGGAGCACGATCACCTCCCGGTAGTCCTCGCTCAGGTCCCGGAGGGCATCGGCGAGGATGACGGCCTGCTCCCTCCGGGAGGCATGCTGGCTGGGGGTCTCCTGCCGGGCCATCAGGCCGCGGTCGGAGATCCGGGAGAGCTCGCTGAACGAGTCGATCAACTCGCGTTCCAGGTTCATGTCCCTCCGCTGCGTCCCGAAGTAGTGCCGGATCAGGTTGGCGAGGTTGGCGGCGAGGATACGCCTGAGCCAGGCGGCGAATTCGCGCTCGGTCGCCCCCCGGAACTGATTGAAATCGCGATGGGCCTCGAGGAACGTCTCCTGGACCAGATCCGAGGGGTCAACCTTGCCCCGGAGCCGGGCCCCGACCTGGTAACGGGCGAGCATCGCGAGGTCGTCGCGGTACAGCTCAAGGAGCCTTCCGAGCGCCTCGACGTCGCCCGTCCTGGCGCAATCGAGGAGGGACAGCCGGCCGTCAGGCTCGGACTGGGGGTCGAGCATCATCCTGCTCCGCAAACGGTTGTGGCGATCGCCCACCAGCCCGCTCGTTGCCGGAGCCGAACTCGGCGCGACCCGCCCATCTGTCACCATTCGGGGCCGTTGGGAATCCCGATTCCGCCCCTCGGCACGCTCGATCAGTCCTGTATTGGAATCCATCATACCAGCCCGGACGACGTCGCGGTCGAGCCCGCGACGATCCCAACAGATCCGGGCACGGGTTGGGTGCCGATCGGGCCGCCAGCCCCCGAGGTCTCGCGAGATTTACGGAGGAAGTCCCCCCTCGAAACGGCCGAAGGATGCACCCGGCTCGGAGGATCGGGGGAGCTGTTCACCGGATCCATCCTGGACGAGCGCGTGTGCCGATTCAGGATGTCGAGATTCCATGGATTACGCTCGCCTCCCGTGGACGCGTCGATTACGATCGATCGCACCTGGCCGTTCCGACGTTCGTCTCGACGGCAGACTCGCCTCGCATAAGAGTCAGGTACCGGACACGTCCGAGCCCGTGTTGCTCCCGTTTGAGGAGGAGATTGCGCCCATGGTCCGTTCTCGTCGAGGCTTCACCCTGATCGAGCTGCTCGTCGTCATCGCAATCATCGGGGTGCTCATCGCGTTGCTGCTCCCCGCAGTCCAGGCGGCTCGGGAGGCCGCCCGCCGCGCCCAATGCACGAATCATCTGAAGCAGCTTGGGCTTGCGTTGCACAATTACAATGACGTTCACGGATGTCTGGCCCCCGGACGCATCTGGAGGGCTGGGCCGCCGGGGCCGACCTTCCCCACGATTTTCTCGGGGACGCCCAATACCCCGTGGTTCGTGCTCATGCTCCCCCAGTTCGAGCAGCAGAACCTGTACGACGCCTTCAACTTCGAGCTGGGGGCCGAGGGGATCCCCGGCTCGGGGTTGAATCCGGCCCTCGGGTTCTTCGCCAATAGTACGGTCTCCGCGACCAAGGTCGCCGTCTTCCAGTGCCCGAGCGACGAGCAACGTCTCTTCCAGATCACCCCCCAGTACCAGGGTGGCCTGCTCAGCGGCCCGGTGTTCACCAAGGGAAACTACGCGGTGAGCTGGGGCAACACCAACTGGAGGCAGCGAGATCTCGGAACGCAGCGCTTCGTGCAGTCGGCCTTCGGTCACAAGACCGTCCGACTGGCTGAGATCCGAGACGGGACCAGCAACACCGTCTTCATCTCGGAGGTCGTCCAGGGGGACCTCTATGACGTGAGGGGAGTCATGTGGTCGAGCGTCCCGGGCGGCGGATCGTTCATGACCCGGTACTCGCCGAACAAGTACACCGATTACCTCGGCCTCCGGACCGACGGCGGCGACTTCCTCAACCAGCCGATCTTCTGCGTCAACGAACCACAACTTCCTTGTAACGGCGACGCGGGCGATAGCGAAGCCTTCGCCGCCTCGAGGAGCCGGCATCCCGGGGGTGTGAATGTCGTCCTCGGCGACGGCTCGGTCCGATTCCTCAAGGAGACGATCGCCCACCCGATCTGGATCGCCCTGAATACGATCAAGGCGGGCGAGGTCATCAGCGCCGATCAGTACTGATCGGACTCATCGCGTGTTCCGATCGTCCCCGGCAGGCCGATGGGGCCCGCCGGGGACGACTCACCAGGCGTCTTCGAGCAGTGCGGCAAGGGACTCCTCGTCGCACGGTCGGGGATTGTTCCGGTGGCAGTGGTCCTCCATCGCGAGTCGGGCATAAATACCGATCCGATCCCGATCGATCCCCTCGACGTCCCCGAGGCGTCGGGGCAGGGGGAGCCGGGCCAGCAGGATTTCGGTCAGCGTGATCAGATGGCCCGGCCCGTCCCCGTTCCGTCCCAGGCCCATCTGGGCCGCCAACAGGCCCATCCTCTCCCTGGCGGCCCCGAGATTGAATCGGAGGGCGTGCGGCAGGAGGATCGCGTTGAGCGTGCCGTGATGGCCCCGGCCCTCCGATCCCAGGGCATGCGACAGCGAGTGGATCACGCCGAGCCCCTTGTGGAAGCTGATCCCGCCGAGCAGCGCCCCCATCATCATCGAGGCCCGGGCGGCCCGGTCGGAGCCGTCAGAGACGCTCGATTCCAGCCCCCTGGCGATCAGGCGGAGCCCTTCCAGGGAGATCCCGTCGCAGATCGGGTGGTAGCTGGTCGAGAGGAAGCTCTCGACGCAGTGGGTCAGCGCATCCATCCCGGTCCCCGCGGTCAGCGCGGGGGGGAGACCGAGGGTCAGTTCGGGGTCGCAGATCGCGACGCTCGGCAGGAGAAAGGGGCTCAACACGGCCGTCTTCCTGCCGGTCTGGGGGAGTTGGATCAACGCGCCTCGGCCGACCTCGGACCCAGTACCGGCCGTCGTCGGAACGGCGATCATTGGCGGCAGGTCGGGGCGGATCCGGTCCGAGCCTCCGGTCGTCACGTCGTAGTCGGCGAGCCGGCCGGGGTGGGTCGCGAGCAGCCGGACCGCCTTGGCGGCGTCGATCGGGCTACCGCCCCCGAACCCGACGATGCCGTCGCAACCGGCCTCTCTGTAGACTGCCATGGCATCGGCGACGTCCCGTTCGGTCGGGTTGGGGTGGACTCCGTCGAAAACCGTGATTGCCGGGATGCGTGCCAGGGTCGCTCCCAGAAGGCCGGAGGCGACGAGGCCGGCATCCGTGACGACGAGCGGTCGATGCACCCCCAGCCGTTCGAGTTCCGGGGGCAATTCCCCGATCGCCCCCGCCCCGAATCGGATGCGGTTCGGGAAGGTGAACGTCGAGATCGCGTCGGGACCGCCCGGCATTTCCAAAGTCCTCAGCCGAACAATTCGAGGAATCCTTGCATCTCGCCGGCCGCCTTCAGGTCGCCGACGGACTGGGCCCGGGCAATCCCCAGGGTGAACCAGATCCGGGCCCGATCGGCGTCCCCCTCGTCCATGTACGACTGGCCGAGCTGCTGGTACGCAGGCACCTGATCGTCGGGATGATCGGCGATCAGGGACTCGAGCATGCGTCTGCCCTCCTCGACCTCGCCGTCTCGGAGGCATTGCATCGCCAGGCCGTAGCGGAGGAAGGCGTCGGTCGGGTCGGCCGCCAGGCTTTCTTCGAGTGCCAGGCGGCGGGCGGACTTCCGGGAATCTGCCATCGAGGCTCCTCCAACCGGCACGGCGCATTGGCTCCCGCTCGGGCGTGAGAATCTCACGCTACGGGGTGATCGGCCCCAATGTCAATCGAGGCCGCCGGCTCGTTGCGTCCCGCGAGCCGAGCGGTCATCCTCTGTGGGCGGGCATCCTCCCGGTTCGAGCAGGGGATTCGATCTCGAATGAACGATTCCGACGGCCCCCGATCCGGCGGCGAGCAGCCCTGGCATGGCCGGAGCCTGCTCCTGGAGTCCGAGATTTCCTGGCTGCTGCTGGTGAGCATCCTGGATATCCTGCTGACCACCGCCCTGCTGCATCGGGGCCCGCAATTCGTCGAGTCGAACCCGATCGCCGCGTGGTTCTACATGCGATTCAACATCGCGGGGCTCGTCGCGTACAAATTCGGGCTGATCGCCGCGGTCGTGGTCATCGCGGAACTGGTCGAGCGGATCAAGCCGGGGCGCGGCAAGTTCGTGCTCCGAGTCGGGATCCTCGCCGCCTCGGGGGTGGTCGTCTACAGCGTCTTCCTCCACCTCCAACAACCGCTTTGAGCCGGATCCGGCGGTCTCGACGGCCGGGCCCTTTCCCCGATGCCGATGACCGCCTATCGTTGAGGCCGAGTTCCCGATGCGAGGCGACCCTCCCCGCCGCCGTGCCCTGCCCGGATTCGCGTGTATCCGTTTGTTGCCTGGCATCGCCGCATGGGCGACCCGGCCCTCGTCGACGAGTTCCCCCGGGGCGACGATGATCCGATCCCGCTCGATCCGACCCCCGGGGCGGCTCCTGCCGCTGATCCTGGCATCGACCGCGGTCGTCCTCGCCGGATGCTCCGGCGAGGAGCGATTCCCGGACCGGCCGATCATGCTCATCTGTCCCTGGTCTGCCGGGGGGGGGACGGACACCGTCTCCCGCAAGGTGGCCGCGATGCTGGAGCAGGATCTCGGCGTCCCGGTCAACGTGGTGAACGCGACCGGGGGGTCCGGGGTCACCGGACACACCCGGGGGGCGTTGGCGCCGCCGGACGGCCACTCGATCACGATGATCACTGTGGAGTTGAACATGCTCCACTGGCGGGGGCTCACGAACATCGGGCCCGACGACTTCCGCCCCGTCATGCTCCTGAACCAGGACGCCGCGGCCCTCTTCGTCCCGGCCGATTCCCCCTGGGGCTCGATCTCGGATGTCCGGGCGGCGGTCGCCGAGGCACCGAGGTCCCTCAAGGCCTCGGGCACCGCCCAGGGGGGCATCTGGCACGTGAGCCTCGCCGGCTGGCTCGACGCCGAAGGCCTCCGGGCCGACGACGTCCTCTGGATCCCGATCAACGGCGCCGGGCCTTCGCTCGATGCCCTGATGTCCGGCGGAATCGACATGGTCTGTTGCAGCCTCCCCGAGGCCTCCTCGCTGATGGAGGCCGGGCGCGTCCGCTGCCTCGGGGTGATGGCCGAGGCCCGGATCCCGGATTTCCCCGACGTCCCGACCTTCGGGGAGCAGGGCTCCGACTGGTCGATGGGAGGCTGGCGAGGGCTCGGCCTGCCGCTGGGCGTGCCCGAGGACCGCGCCGAGCTGCTCGTCTCGGCCGTCGACCGGGTCATCCGGAGCGAGGACTACCTCGGCTTCATGGAGCACACCGGCTTCAACGTCTCGCCCGCACCGCCGGGGGAATTCCGGGAGATCATGGAGCAGTTCGACCGCCAGATGGGGGACATCCTCATGGGGGAGGCGTTCCAGTCGGTCCGTCGGACCCGGTACGGCCCGATGATCTTCCCGATCGTGATCCTCGCCTTGCTCGGCGCCTCGCTCGCGGTCCTGCTCCTCAGGGGAAGCTTGCGGCGCGATCCCGGGGCCCCCCGCCTCGACCGGGCCGGACTGGCCCGGATGGGGCTGGTCGTCCTGTTCGTCGTCAGCTACATGGCCCTGGCGGGCCAGGTCGGCTATCTCCTCTCGGCGTCGACGCTGCTGTTGGGGATGCTGCTGGCGCTGGGCGTCCGCTGGCCGGTCGCGCTGGCGACTTCGGCGGCCCTCGTGCCGGCGACCTATCAGATTTTCGCCGTCGGCCTCAGGGTGCCGCTGCCCTGGGGATGGCTCGGCTGGTGATCCCGATTCGAGACGGGCCTGGGGGGCGAACGACCGATGGACCCTGCGATCCTCGAGGCCTTTCGGCAGGTCCTCCTCGACCCGATGATCTGGGCCGCCGTGCTCGGGGCGGCGGTCTACGGGGTCTTCGTCGGGGCCGTACCGGGCCTCACGGCGACGATGGCGATGGCGTTGCTCGTCCCCGTCACTTACTGGATGCCTCCCCTGCCCGCGCTGGCGGCGGTGGTCACGATGGTCGCCTGCGCGATCTTCTCCGGGGACATCCCGACGATCCTGCTCCGCATCCCCGGCACCCCCGCCTCGGCGGCCTATGCCGACATCGGGAGCGGCCTGTCGAGCCGGGGCAAGGGGGACGAGGCGCTGGTCACGGCCCTGGTATTCAGCGTGGCCGGGGGCCTGTTCGGCGCGGTCGTCCTCATCGTGCTGGGCAGCCAGCTCGCCCAGGTCGGGACGCTCTTCAGTCCGGCCGAGCACTTCTGGCTCTATGTGCTCGGCCTGACCTGCGCCGTGGTCGTGTCGAAGGACGCCCCGCTCAAGGGGGCACTGGCCGTCTTGCTCGGTCTGCTCGTGTCGACGGTCGGCCTGAGCGCGGTCCACGCGAGTGCCCGTTTCACGCTCGGGTACCCGGAACTCTACCAGGGGATCGGCTTCATCCCGGCGATGATCGGCCTCTTCGGGGTCTCCGAGGTCCTGAAGAACTTGTTGACCCTGGAACCGGGAGTTCCCGGGCCTACCTCGGTCGCCGACGTCTCGAGGGTCCGGGTGCTCCATGCTTTGCCCGGGTCGCTCCGCCGGCTGTTCCGGAGGCCGGTCTCGGCATTCCGATCCGGCTCGATCGGCGCATTGATCGGGATGCTCCCCGGCGCCGGCGCGGACATCGCCAGCTGGGTCTCGCTCGGCGTCTCGAGCCGGTCGAAGCCCGAGCCCGACACGCCCGACGACGAGGCGGCGCTCGACCGATTGAGCGACGCGACCACGGCGAATTCCTCGGCGCTGGCCGGTGCCTGGATCCCCGCCCTGATTTTCGGGATCCCCGGAGACTCGGTCACCGCGATCGTCATCGGCGTGCTCATGATGAAGGATCTCCGGCCCGGCCCCGAGATCTTCGAGAAGCAGCCGATCATCGTCTACGGCCTGTATCTGATCTTCATCCTCGCGAACCTGGCGTTGTTGCCGATCGGCCTGCTCGCGATCAAGGCCGGGGGCCTGGTGCTCCGGGCCCCGAGGCGTATCCTGATGCCGGTGATCCTCCTGTTCTGCGTCCTGGGCTCGTACGCGATCAACGGGAGTACATTCGACATCGGCGTGATGCTCGCGTCCGGACTGGCCGGCTTCGCCCTGGAGCGGCGGGGGGTCCCGCTCGGGCCGGTGGTGCTGGGGATCATCCTCGGCGGCCCGCTCGAGGAGCGACTGATCCAGGTCCTCACGTCCGCCGACGGCTCCGCGATCGCCTTCATCGACCGCTGGCCGGCCCGGATCCTCGCGTTGATCTGGCTCATCCTCCTGTTCGTCTCCCTGGGCCGGGGCCGGGGTCCGGACGCGATCCCCGCCTCGGCAGCGTCTCGGGAGGATTCCAGCGACCATTCGGACGGCGGCTGACGCGAGGGGGTCCTCGAGGATGGTTCGCCGAGTGCCGGGCGATTCCGACCGTATCAACCTCGGGACGCCTCCAATTTCCCCAGCGGAACGCGTTGCCGTTGACGGATCGGAGCGTCTTCGAGCGAGGAGGCCGGCATCAACCCGGAGGTCGGGGGGGAGGAGTCTTGCCGAGGTCTGCCCGCCCGGGTACCTTTATGGAGACGGGTCGACCCGCACTCAGAGGCGAACGGGGTCGACCCCCTCCGCGACGGATGGCACGCACTCCATCCGATCGCGGCACATCGATTCCGCCCGCCCTCTTGGTCTCGATCTCCCTCGGATGAGAGGTCCCTACCGTTTCGAAGGCGGGTGGAGTCGGCCCTTGCATTTCGCCCGACTTCGTGAAATAAATCACGAACTGCAACGTCGACCCGGACCGATCAGGCCGTCGTGGTCGTCCCGACGGGTTTGTCGGGCGGCCGGGGGCGCCGGCGGTCTCGGTGTAGGCGTCCGAGTCGTCCTTCGTGGTCGGCGAGTTGAGGAGAGCGATGGCCCAGATTTTCCACCCGAGCGCCAATACCCTCGCCCGAGTGAGCATCCTCGGCGGGGCCCTCGCGGCCCTGGGAGCGGTTGGGGTGTCATACCTGATCATCTCGTCGCCCTACCAGACGGGTGTCGACGTCGTGAAGGATCAACCGATCCCCTTCTCCCACGAGCACCACGTCGGCGGACTGGGGATCGACTGCCGGTACTGCCACGGGTCGGTCGAGGAATCCTACTTCGCCGGGATGCCCCCGACCTACACCTGCATGAGCTGCCACTCCCAGGTCTGGACCGACGCGCCGATGCTGGCCCCTGTCCGGGAGAGCCTGGCCCTGGACCGGCCGATCGAGTGGAACCGGGTCCACGACGTCCCCGACTACGCCTACTTCAATCACTCCATCCACGTCAAGAAGGGCGTCGGCTGCTATTCCTGCCACGGCCGGGTCGACGAGATGCCGCTGGCCTGGAAGGAGGAGTCGATGAACATGGGCTGGTGCCTGGAGTGCCACCGCAACCCCGAGAAGCACCTCCGCCCCAGGGAGGAGATCTACAACCTCGACTGGTCGGTCGCCGCCGATCAGGACGCGGTCCGCGAGTTCGTCCAACGCGAGGCCGACGCGGGGACCTACCAGAGCTTGACGGCCGACGACTACGTCTCGCAGGAGGAGCTGGGATACCTGCTCGCCGCGATGTACGAAGTCCCCACGCTCGGCCATGACACCCCCATGACCAATTGCGCGGTGTGCCACCGATGAGAGAGCCCCAGCACGCGCCGAAGCGGACCCCCCTGAACCTGTCCGCGCTCCGCTCTCGCCTGGATGGGGCCTCCGGTCCGCAGTACTGGCGAGGCCTGGAGCAGTTGTCCGAGTCCGAGGAATTCCTCCGCTACGTCCAGCGGGAATTCCCTGAGCAGGCCGACACCTGGGACGACCCGACCAGCCGTCGCCAGTTCCTCAAGCTGATGGCCGCGTCGCTCGCGCTGGCCGGCGTCAGCGGCTGCGCTTTCTCGCCCCCCGAGCGGATCGTCCCGTACGTCAAGGCCCCCGAGGAGATGGTCCAGGGCAGGCCGCTCTTCTTCGCCACCTCCATGAAGGGCCTCGACGGCGATGCCGTCGGCCTGCTGGTCGAGAGCCAGGAGGGGCGGCCGATCAAGATCGAGGGGAATGCCCTTCACCCCGCCTCTCCCGCCTGCCTGCCGCCGAGGGAGCCGGACCCCGGGGCCGACCCGGACCGGGCCGAGATCTCGACGGCCGTCGGGGCGACGGACATCTTCGCGCAGGCCGAACTGCTCTCCCTCTACGACCCGGACCGCTCCCAATCCATCCTCCGCAACGGTCGCCCCAGCACCTGGGAGGACTTCCAGGAGGCGATGGCCGATCAGTACGAGGCGCGGAGGGCCAAGGGCTCCGGCGAGGGGCTCCGAATCCTCACCGGCACCATCACTTCCCCGACCCTGGCCGACCAGATCGCCCGGCTGACCGAAGCCTTGCCCGGCGCCCGATGGCATCAGTATGAGCCGGTCAATCGCGACAACGCCCGGCGGGGCGCCATCCGGGCCTTCGGCGAGGATGTGCAGCCGGTCTTCGACCTCGAACAGGCCGACCGCATCCTCTCGCTCGACGCAGATTTCCTCTACTTCGGGCCCGGCCACCTGGTCCTCGCCCGGGGCTATGCCGACCGTCGGGATCCGGACCACCCGAGGGGAATCAACCGGCTCTACTCGGTCGAGTGCAACCTCACGGTGACCGGCTCCAAGGCGGATCATCGCCTCCCACTGGCGGCCAGCCGGATCAAGGACTTCGCCCTCGCCCTCGCGCGGCAGGTCGGCGTCGATGGGCTGCCCGAGCCGTCCGCGGAGCTTCCCGAGGAGGCTACGGCCTGGGTCGGTCCCCTCGCCCGGGACCTCGCCGAACACCAGGGGACCTCGCTCGTCCTCGCGGGAGAGGGTCAGCCGCCGTCGGTCCACGCCCTGGCCCACGCCATGAATCTCGCGCTCGGGAACGTCGGCAAGACGGTCAAATTCATCAATCCTGTCGAAGCCCGGTCGGTCGATCAGGCCGAGGATCTCCGCGACTTGGTCGACGACCTCAAGGCCGGCGAGGTCGACATTCTCGTCATGATCGGGGTCAACCCCGTGTACGACGCGCCGGTCGACCTCGGCTTCGGCGAGGCGATGGTGAACGAGAAGGTGCTCCGGATCCACTCCGGGCTCTACCTCGACGAGACGGGAGAGCTGTGCCAGTGGCATGTCCCCGAGGCCCATTTCCTCGAGGCCTGGGGAGACGGCCGGGCCTTCGACGGCACCGCCACGCTCGCCCAGCCGTTGATCGCCCCGCTCTACGGCGGCAAGTCCGCCATCGAAGTCCTCGCGGCCCTGCTCGTCGAGCGAAACCCCGAGGGGCGGGTCCTGCTGGAGCAATACTGGGGCGGCCGACTCGCCGAGGGCGTCGAATCCCCCACCGAGGATCCCGGCTTCCAGAAACGCTGGCGGAAGATCCTGCACGATGGGCTCGTCCCGGAGACCGGGTCCGAGGCGGTCGAGGTCTCGATCCAGGAACCCGGGTCGCTGGTGACGGCCGATGACACCCTGGCGGCCGAGGGCGGGGAACTGGAACTGGTGCTCGCGCCGGATCCCACCATTTATGACGGGCGATACGCCAATAACGCCTGGCTCCAGGAGTGCCCGAAGCCGGTCACGAAGCTGACCTGGGACAACGCCCTGATGGTCCCGGCCTCGTTGGTCGCCGAGGATTCCGGCGGGCCGCTCTCGGGACTGGAGATGGGGGACGTGGTCGGGCTGACCGTCGGCACGGTCACTGTAAACGTCCCGATCTTCGTGATGCCCGGCCACGCGGAAGGCGCGGTCACGCTGCACCTGGGCTACGGCCGACGCCGTGCCGGACGGGTCGGCGATGGGACCGGGTTCAACGCCTACGAGATCCGGCCGTCGGGTACTCCCTGGATCATCCCCGGCGTCTCGCTGAATGCGACCGGCCAGACCTATGAGCTGGCCTCGACGCAACTCCAGCGCTCGATCGAGGGTCGGGACCTGATCCGCGAGGCGACGCTCGAGCAGTACCAGGCCAATCCCGACTTCGCCCACGCCGGGCACCACGTCTCGGCCAGGCACGGCGAGGAGACCCCGTCGCTCTATCCGAGCTTCGATTACTCCGCGGACCGGGGAGAGGGCTGGAACGGCTACCCCGGCTACGCCTGGGGCATGACGGTCGACCTGAACCGATGCGTCGGCTGTGCGGCCTGCGTCGTGGCCTGCCAGGCGGAGAACAACATCCCCGTGGTCGGCAAGCGCGAGGTCAAGCGCGGCCGGATCATGCACTGGATGGAAGTCGACCGCTACTTCGCCGTCGAGGGCCGGGACGCCCCGACGCATGACCTCGGAAATCCCAAGGTCGCCTTCCAGCCCCGTTTCTGCATGCACTGCGAGAAGGCCCCGTGCGAGCCGGTCTGCCCGGTCGGCGCGACCGTGCACGATCACGAGGGGCTGAACAACATGGTGTACAACCGCTGCGTCGGCACGCGGTACTGCTCCAACAACTGCCCCTACAAGGTCCGCCACTTCAATTTCCTGAAGTACTCCAAGATGGAGCTCGAGGACACCTCCCTCAGCTCCGGGATCACCCCGCTGGTCCTCCTGCACAATCCGGACGTCACCGTACGGTCCCGGGGCGTCATGGAGAAGTGCACCTACTGCGTGCAGCGGATCTACGAGGGCAAGATCCAATCGGAGCTGGAGGGGCGTCGCGTGCGAGACGGCGAGATCGTCACCGCGTGTCAGGCCGCCTGCCCGACCCGGGCCCTGGTCTTCGGCGATCTGAACGACGAGACCTCCGAGGTGACCCGACTGAAGAAGTCGCCGCGCAACTACGGGATGCTCGCCGAGGAGCTGAATACCCGCCCCCGGACGACCTACCTGGCCCGAGTGACCAATCCGAACCCCGAGATCGCGACGGCGTGAGGCGGAGTCGATGGCGAACGAGAAGAACGAACGCGAGAGCGGCGGCACCCAGGTCGCGCCGATCATCGGCCCCGGCCACGACTTCACCTCCGTCACGGACAAGATCAGCGATGTTGTCCTGACCAAGGGGTTCAAGAAGCAGTGGTTGATCGGCTTCGCGGCCTCCTTCGGGCTCCTCCAGCTCTTCCTGGTCTCGGTCGTCTGGCTGCTGGCCAACGGCACGGGCATCTGGGGGCTGAACGTGCCCGTGATGTGGGGCTTCGCGATCATCAACTTCGTCTGGTGGATCGGCATCGGCCACGCCGGCACGCTGATCTCGGCGATCTTGCTGCTCCTGAGGCAGGACTGGCGGACCTCGATCAACCGGTTCGCCGAGGCGATGACCCTCTTCGCCGTCGCCTGCGCCGGCATGTATCCGATCCTCCACCTCGGCCGCCCCTGGGTGTTCTACTGGCTGATGCCGTACCCGAACACCATGGCCCTCTGGCCCCAGTTTCGCAGCCCGCTGGTGTTCGACGTCTTCGCGGTGTCGACCTACGCGACCGTCTCGCTGCTGTTCTGGTACATCGGGCTGATCCCCGACCTCGGCACCCTGCGGGATAAGGCGAAGCACCGGGTCGCCAAGGTGCTCTACGGGATCGGCGCGATGGGCTGGCGGGGATCGGCCCGCCACTGGTCGAGGTATCAGACGGCCTACCTGCTGCTCGCCGGTCTGGCGACGCCGCTGGTCGTCTCTGTGCACACGATCGTGTCGTACGACTTCGCCGTCGGCATCGTCCCCGGCTGGCACACGACGATCTTCCCGCCGTATTTCGTCGCCGGGGCGGTCTTCGCCGGATTCGCGATGGTGCTGACCCTGGCGATCCCGATGCGGGCGGTCTACGGGATGCAGGACTTCATCACCGACCGCCACCTCGACAACATGGCCAAGGTCATGCTCACGACCGGCCTGATCGTCGCCTACGGCTACCTGATGGAGGACTTCATCGCCTGGTACGGGGAGAACGAATACGAGCATTTCATGATCCTCCGCAATCGGCCGTTCGGCCCCTACCGCGTGTACTACTGGGGCCTGATCGCCTGCAACATCGTGATCCCGCAATTGCTCTGGGTCCGGTTCTGCAGGAAGAACGTGATCGTGCTCTGGCTGATCTCGATGGCGATCAACGTCGGCATGTGGCTCGAGCGGTTCATCATCGTCGTCACGAGCCTCAGCAGCGACTTCGTGCCGGCCGCCTGGGAGCACTACACGCCCACCGTCTGGGACTGGTCGCTCTACCTGGGGACGATCGGCGTCTTCCTCAGCCTGATGTTCCTCTTCGTCCGGGTCCTGCCCGCCATCTCGATCACCGAGATGAAGGAACTCGTCCACGAGGTGCAGCACCGGGAAGGTCACGGGCAGGGACGGGGCAACGAGCACGGCAACGGCGACTCTTCGCACGCCTGATCGGGAGTGGAACCGGAAACGATGGATATCACCCACCCGGAACTCTACGGCTACCTCGCCGGGTTCAAGACGCCGGAAGAACTGGTCGACGCGGCCAACCGGGCGCACGAGGCCGGGTTCCGGCGGATGGAGGCCCATTCGCCCATGCCGGTCGAGGGACTGGCCGAGGCGATCGGTTTCCGCAAGAACCGGATCCCGGCGATCGTCTTCCTCGGGGGCCTGCTCGGCGGGCTCGGCGGCTTCGGGATGCAGTACTTCTCGGCGGTGATCGACTACCCGCTGAACGTCGGCGGCAAGCCGCTCAATAGCTGGCCGGCCTTCATCCCGGTGACGTTCGAGTGCACCGTGCTCGCCGCCGCCCTGTCGGCCGTGGTCGGCATGATCCTGCTCAACGGCCTGCCCCTGCCGTACCACCCCGTCTTCAACGCACCGGAGTTCGCCCGGGCGTCCAGCGACCGTTTCTTCCTCTTCATCCGCTGGGACGACGAGGCGTTCGACGAGGTCGAGACGCGCACCTTCCTGGAAGGGCTCAACCCAGAGACGTTGTCGGAGGTGAGGCCGTGATTCGATCGATCCGACCCCTCGCGGTCGCCTCCTTCGCCGGGCGAATGGCCGTCGCGCTGCTGCTGGGCGGGTCGACGCTGCTCGGCCTCGGCGGCTGCCGGAACGAGATGTACGACCAGCCCCGCTACGACACCTTCGAGCCCAGCGTCTTCTTCGAGGACGGCATTTCCGCGAGGCCGCTGGTGGCGGGGACCGTCCCCCGGGGCTGGGCCCGGCAGGACGAACACCTCGAATACGGCCGGGAAGGCGGCCTGCTCGTCGACAGCTTCCCCTTCGAGGTGGACGAGGCGGTCCTCGCCCGGGGGCGAGTCCGATATGAGTCCTTCTGCGTCCCCTGCCACGGTGGGCTGGGGAACGGCGACGGCATGATCGTCCAGCGCGGGTTGCCCAAGCCGCCGAGCTTCCACGAGCAGCGGCTCCGGGAGGTGCCCGTCGGCCATTTCTTCGACGTGATCACCCGGGGTTATGGCGCGATGTATTCCTATGCTCATCGCATCAAGCCCCGCGACCGATGGGCCGTGGTCGCCTACGTCAAGGCCCTACAACTGAGCCAGTACGCCCAGGTCGACGGCCTCCCCGAGGCGGATCGGCAGCGGCTCGAGCAGCCCCAGGAGGCGGCCCAGTGAGCAGGTTCTTCGGGAACACCACCGGCGGGAACGGCCAGGGCGATGGCGAGGGGATCTCCTCCCGACTCGATCGGCTGTTCCGCATCTCGGGCGTCGTCGGCCTCGCCGGGCTGGGCGTCTGCATCGTGGGGGCGGCCTTCGACGTCCGGCAGGTGCTCGGATCGTACCTGATGGCCTACCTCTTCTGGCTCGGGGTGCCGATCGGCAGCACGCTGCTCCTGCTGATCAACCACCTCGCCTCGGGCACCTGGGGCCTGGTCGTCCGACGTCCGCTCGAGGCGGGGGCCTCGACCCTGGCCCTGATGATCCCGCTTTTCCTCCCCATCGCCATCGGCATCGGGCAGCTCTACCCCTGGGCCGGGGCTGTCCACGGCGAGTCTCACGCCGAGCACGTCGAGGGCGACGACGAGGGGCACGCCGAGGCCGAGGGGACGACCGGATCCCTCGGCCCTAGATACACCTTCGCCCTGGACGAGGTCGTCGAGGGCTCCGACGGCGGGCACGCCTCCGGCTATAACCACAAGGAAATCTGGTTCAACCGGGCCTTCTTCTTCGGTCGGGCGATCGGCTACTTCGCCGTCTGGTCCGTCTTCGCCTCCTTCATGGTCCGGTGGTCGACCGAACAGGATCGATCGGAGGATCCCTGGCCCGCCACCCGGAAGATGGGAAAGGTTGCCGCACCCGGGATCATCCTCGTCTTCCTGACCGCCACCTTCGCCCTGTTCGACTGGGCCATGTCGCTCGACCCGGCCTGGTATTCCACGCTCTACGGGGCGATGCTGATCATCGGCATGGGCCTGATGACCTTCGCGGTCATCAATATCGTGACTACCCTGCTGGCCGACCGGGGGGCGCTCGAGGATCTCCCCCAGCCCAAGCGGCTGCGGGACCTCGGCAACCTGATGCTCGCCTTCGTGATGCTGTGGGCCTACACCTCCTACAGCCAGTTCCTGATCATCTGGAGCGGCGACCTGAGCGAGGAAATCCCCTGGTATCTCGACCGTTCGGCCCACGGCTGGCAGTACGTGGTCGGGTTCCTGGCGATCTTCCACTTCTTCCTGCCATTCACCGTGTTGCTGTTCCGGGCGAACAAGGAGAGCACCTCCCGGTTGCGGGCCATCTCGGCCCTGATCCTGGGCGCCCACGTGGTCGACGTGTTCTGGCTGCTCGCCCCGTCACTCGGCTATGATCGCCCGGTGCCTCACCTGCTCGACCTGGCCGCGATGATCGGCGTCGGCGGGCTCTGGTTGGCCGCCTACCTCTTCGTCCTCAAGTCGCGGCCCCTGGTGGTCCGGCACGACCCGGGCCTGATCGAACTCCGGGCGCATGCCCACCCTCAACCTCCGCAGGCGAGGGCCTGAACCGATGGCCGATCATCAACAGATCACTCCGGACGAGACCCTGAATCCCCACGCCCGGGGCCACCAGGAAGACCGGATCAACGTCGCCTCCATCGGCATCTTCGCCGTCGGACTCGTCGTGGTCGTGGTCGTGGTCTTCTTCGCGGTCGCCGCAATGATGGACCGCTTCAGCCTGAGCAAGCAGCGGATCGACCAGCGGCGCCCCGCCGTCTTCTCCCTGAACGACCCCGACCTCTATCCCGGCGCCAGGCTCCAGGAGGATCCGGGCCGGGATATGTCGAAGATGAGGACGGACGTGACTCGGCGATTGGAATCCTACGGCTGGGTCGACCGGGGAAATGGCGTCGCCCACATCCCGATCGAACGCGCCATGCAGATCACCGCGGAGAACGGACTCCCGGCCCGAGACGACATCGATCGAGGGGACTCGGAATGAATCGTTCGGCCCGTTCGCGGATCCTCGCCGTCGCGGCGCTCACCCTGGTCGCGGCCCCCGCCGCCCCGGCGTGGGCCCAGCCGTCGGTGACGCGGACGGAACGCCCGGTACTGGCCCCGCAACCCGGGGTCCTGAGCCGGGTCAAGTTCGAGCAGAAGCCCGGGGCCCAGGTGCCGCTCGACCTGGCCTTCACGGACGAGCGGGGGCGATCCGTACGCCTCGGCGACGTGATCGGCGACCGGCCGGTCGTCCTGAACCTCGTCTACTTCGACTGCCCGCTGCTGTGCAACCAGGTCCTCGACGCCTTGGTCCGCAGCCTCAACGTCCTCGATGATTACACCGTCGGCACCGATTTCGACGTGGTCAGCGTCAGCATCAACCCGAAAGACACGCCGCAATCGGCGATTGCCAAGGAGGCGGCCGTCCTGAGGGCCTACCACTACGCCGGCGAGGAGGCCCGCCAGGGCTGGCACTTCCTGACCAGCGACGACGTCGGGGCGATCGACGCCCTCGCCGACTCGGTCGGCTTCCGCTACTCGTTCAATCCCGAGACCAACCTCTACGCCCACGCCGCCGGGATCGTCTTCTTGACGCCCGATGGGAAGGTTTCACGGTACGTCTACGGGATCAGCTACCCGGCCCGCGACCTGAGGCTGGCATTAACCGAGGCGTCTCAGGGCAAGATCGGCGGCGTCGCGGAACAGGCCCTCTTGCTCTGCTACGCATACGATCCCGAGAGCGGGACCTACAGCTTCGCCATCATGAACGTGATCCGGATCCTCGGCGTCGGGACGCTGCTGTTGC
The DNA here is from genome assembly GCF_007752535.1 of Tautonia plasticadhaerens. Classification (GTDB taxonomy): domain Bacteria; phylum Planctomycetota; class Planctomycetia; order Isosphaerales; family Isosphaeraceae; genus Tautonia; species Tautonia plasticadhaerens. The sequence continues at coordinate 6,125,975 of NZ_CP036426.1, read as the reverse complement.
TCGGCTCCTACATGATCGCGATGTTCCTCAGGGACCGGCGGCGGGCCGCGGCGAACCCCGCCGGGCTCATCCCCTCTTCGAACGCCCATCAGGACCGCTAAGCGAGAACCCGGACCCATGTGGGACTTCCCACTCTTCCCCGACTCCGCATCGACGCACGCGCCGAGGGTCGACGCACTCTACATCGGCCTGTTGCTCGTCAGCGCGGCGTTCACCTTCGCCTTCGCCTTCTTCGTGCTGTTCTTCGCGGTGAAATACCGTCGAGGCTCGCGGGCCGATCGGTCCAACATCAAGGACTCCAGCCCGATCGCCGAGGCGTTCTATATCACCGTGCCCACGCTGCTCGGCATCGGCCTGTTCGTCTGGGGGGCAATCGTTTATTTCGACCTGATCGCCCCCCCCGGCGACTCGGTCGAGATCTACGTCATCGGCAAGCAGTGGATGTGGAAGGCCCAGCACCCCGAGGGCAGCAAAGAGATCAACGAACTGCACGTCCCCGTGGGGAAGCCGGTCCGGTTGATCATGACCTCGCAGGACGTGATCCACAGCTTTTTCATCCCCGACTTCCGGGTGAAGCAGGACGTCCTGCCCGGCCGCTATACGACGATGTGGTTCTTGCCCACCAAGGTCGGGCGGTACCGCCTCTTCTGCACCGAGTATTGCGGTACCGAGCATTCCCGGATGGGGGGCTGGGTCACCGTGATGGAGCCCGCCGAGTACGAGGCGTGGCTCGAAGGCAGCAGCGAGACGACCGGCATGGCCGCCGAAGGCGCGGCGCTTTTCCGCCAGTACCACTGCAGCGGGTGCCACGGGACCAACTCGACCGTGAAGGCCCCGCCGCTGGAGGGGGTTTACGGGGGCCCGGTGCCGCTTCTCAACGACCCGGCCGACCCGCAGAGCGGCGTCAAGCTCATCAGGGCCGATGAACGATACGTCCGGGATTCCATCCTGCTTCCCAAGAACGAGGTCGTTGCCGGTTACGAGCCGCTCATGCCCTCCTTCGCCGGCCAGATCCCGGAAGAAGACGTGCTGAAGCTCATCGCCTACATCAAGTCGATCGGCCGGGGACGCCCGACCCGAGCCCTCGACGACCGAGGCATGGACCCGGGAGAGGGGGCCGTGACCAACGTCACAGAGATCACGGGGATGCCCCAGCAGGATAACGGAGGGAACGAGCGATGAGCACCGAATCCAGGGCCGATGATCCGAGGTCCATCGAGGCCTCCGATTCGACCCGAGGCTATCTCGGGGCCGATTACTCGATCAAGAGCTGGCTGCTCACGACCGACCACAAGCGGATTGCGCTGCTCTACCTGGCGTCGATCACCGTCTTCTTCATCTTCGGGGGCGCCGCCGCATCCCTGGTCCGGATGGAGCTGATGACGCCCCGGGGCGACGTCTTCAACACGCCGGACGACTACAACCGGGCGTTCACCATCCACGGCGTGTTCATGATCTTCTTCTTCCTGATCCCCTCCATCCCGGCGGTGTTCGGGAACTTCCTGCTGCCGATCATGATCGGGGCGCGGGACCTGGCCTTCCCCCGGCTCAACCTGCTGAGCTGGTACGTCTACATGGCCGGCGGCCTCTTCACGATGTACGCCCTGGTGTCCGGGGGCGTCGACACGGGCTGGACCTTCTACACGCCCTACTCGACGATGTTCTCGAACACCCAGGTGATCGCCGCGGCGATGGGTATCTTCATCGTCGGCTTCTCGTCGATCCTGACGGCCTTGAACTTCATCGTGACGATCCACACGATGCGTGCGCCGGGGATGACCTGGCTCCGCTTGCCGCTCTTCGTCTGGGCCCATTACGCGACCAGCATCATCATCGTGCTCGGCACGCCGGTGCTGGCGATCACGATCTTGCTCGTCGCCGTCGAGCGTCTCTTCCAGGTCGGCATCTTCGACCCGGCCTACGGCGGCGACCCGCTGCTGTTCCAGCACCTCTTCTGGTTCTACAGCCACCCCGCAGTCTACATCATGATCCTCCCGGGGTTCGGGGTGATCAGCGAGATCGTGACCGCCTTCGCCCGGAAGAAGATCTTCGGCTACACGTTCATGGCCGGGGCGTTACTCGCGATCGCCGTGCTCGGCTTCCTGGTCTGGGGGCACCACATGTTCGTCTCCAGCCAGTCGATGTACGCCGGGATGATCTTCTCGGTGCTCAGCTTCCTCGTGGCCGTGCCCTCGGGGATCAAGGTCTTCAACTGGACGGCCACCCTCTACAAGGGATCGGTCAGCTTCAAGACCCCGATGCTGTACGCCCTGGGCTTCATCGGCCTGTTCACCATCGGCGGCCTCACCGGCCTGTTCCTGGCGACGATGGCCGTCGACGTCCACGTCCATGACACCTACTTCATCGTCGCCCATTTCCATTACGTCATGGTCGGCGGCATGTTGATGGCGTACATGGGCGGGCTCCACTTCTGGTGGCCGAAGATTACGGGTCGGTTGTATTCCGAGTTCTGGGGCGCCCTGTCGGCCCTCACCATCTTCATCGGCTTCAACCTGACCTTCTTCCCCCAGTTCATCCTGGGGTACGTCGGCATGCCGAGGCGATACTACGAGTACCCGCAGGAATATCAGGTCCTCAACGTGATGTCGACGGCCGGGGCCTCGATCCTGGCGGTCGGCTACCTGATGCCGCTGATCTACCTGCCGCTCTCTCTGGTCATCGGCAAGGTCGCCGGCAAGAATCCCTGGGGCGCCTACGGCCTCGAGTGGCAGACCAGCAGCCCCCCCTCGCCGCACAACTTCGAGGAATCCCCGATCGTCACCGGCGGTCCCTATGACTACGAGTTGCAGGAATTCGCCGACATGCATCGCGCAGTCCAGGAGCATGGCATTGTCTAGCGCCACCGCCCACGCCCACGACAATACCTATGGTCAGGACGATACGTACCTGTACCATCACTTCGACGACCTGAACCAGCAGCACGAGAGTTCCTCCCTCGGGATGTGGGCCTTCCTCGCCACGGAAGTCCTCTTCTTCGGGGGGGTCCTCGGGGCCTTCGCGATCTTCCAGACGATGTACGCCCCCGCGATGCGGCTGGCGAGCCATCACCTCGACGTGATGCTCGGCGCCGTCAACACCGGCGTCCTGCTCGTCTCCAGCCTGGCGATGGCCCTGGCCGTCCGGGCCGCCCAACTCCGCCGGGACCGAGAGACCATCTGGCTGCTGATCGCGACCATCGTGCTCGGCTCGGCCTTCCTCGGCGTCAAGGCGTACGAGTGGATCCACGACTACCACCTGGGGCTCGTCCCGGGGCTCGGCTTCAGACTGGATCTGTATCCGGGTCGCCAGATCCTCTTCTGGTCCTTCTACTTCACGTTGACCGGCATCCATGCGCTGCACATGATCATCGGCATCGTGATCATGGCGATCATGGCGGTGCTCGTCTGGCGTCGATGGTTCTCGGGCGGTGGTGCGACCCAGGTCGAGATGCTCGGCCTCTACTGGCACTTCGTCGACATCGTCTGGGTCTTCCTCTACCCGATCCTCTACCTGATAAACCGATGAGCCAGCACGTCTTCACGATCCGGACCAACCTGATCATCTTCGCGATCCTGATGGCCCTACTGGCCCTCACGGTCGCCGTCTCCACGCTCGACCTGGGTGCGTTGGAGATCCCGATTGCCCTGACGATCGCATTCGTCAAGGCGATCCTGATCATGCTTTACTTCATGCACCTGAGATTCAGCAGCAGATTGACCTGGCTCTTCGCCGGATCGGGCACCTTCTGGTTGTTGATCCTGATCGCCTTCTCCATGTCCGACTTCCTGAGTCGGGGCTGGCTCTCGCCGATCGTGACGACCGGCACGACCCGCGATTACGCCCAGGATTACTTCGGCTCCCTCCCCGATCCGGACAGCAACCTGTCACTGTCGACCCACGAGACGACCGGTGAGTCGGGTGGCGATTCATATCCCGATCGGGGGGCACGTCCCGACCATTGACCGATTCCGCGATCGGGGCCGGAGAGCCCGATCGCGTCGCCGCATCGACTTCGCCTCCATCCGAGCAAACAAGTCCGGCCGACCGGTGGACGACTCCGGTCGGCCGTTCGCTTCGGGTTAAGTCGTTTGGTCGCATCCCGATCCGTGGTCGAGATCGATCCCCGAGGGTTCCTCCGCGACCTGGTCGAGGAGTCGAGCCGAATGGACACGAGACGTCGGGGCCTTCTCGACTCGATCGACTGGATTCCCCTCATTCCGCCCGATGCCAGGGTCGTCGTCCAATACGATTCCTCGCATCTCGACTCGCATGATGCGATCCGAAGGCGGAATCCGACCGCGTTCGTCACGTCGATCCTCTGCGATCCTGCAACGGTGCCTCGCGCCTTCGGATCGGAAGACCGGGTCCGAATCGGTCCGACTCCGGGCCACCTGGTCGATCCGTCCTGGATGGCCCCCGGCAGCGTTGACTGCCTGACCATCATCCCGCCCTTGAGGGACTGCCCGACCTCAGGCAATTTTTTCGACGACATCGACCGTGTCCTCGGTCCGACTGGGGTCGTCCTGGGATGGTCGATGGGAGGGATCGATCAGGCCAAGCACTGGTCCCAGAGGTTCGCCAGGGCCGGCTTGCAAGCCATCGAACTCGAACCCTGGCCCCCCGGCTCCACCCCATTCGACGACTCGGACACTTGCCCGCACCACCCGTCCCGATCGACGTCGGGCCGCGTGATCATCCGGGCCGGTCGGACGCTCGAGGGGGCCGGACGGATGACGATCCAGACGCTGGCCGCCACGCCGATCTGCTCGCGGATCCGAACCGAGGAGCCCGGTTCCGCGCTCCGGACGATCCCGGGCGTGAGGACCCGGACGGATACTGGCACGTCGCCCTTGCTCGACCGGGACATTGTCGGGGATCGCGTCCACATCCGGCAGCGGAACATCCTCGGGCCGAACGACATGAAGGCCCAGGACGCCCTGAGACGGGCCGGGTATTTGATCGTCTGCGAATGGGACGACGACCCGTCCATCTTCCCGGAGATCGCGTCGAATCGCCATCTGACCTTCCGGGCATGCCACTGCGTCCAGACCTCGACCGAACCCCTGGCTGAGTTGCTTCGGAGTTACAATCCGCACGTCCGGGTCTTTCGGAACGAGGTCGCCGAGTTGCCGTCACCGAGGGACCCTTCGAAGGATCTCCCGGCGACGATCCTCTTCGGCGCGCTGAATCGGGAGGAGGACTGGCGGGAGATCCTCCCCGGACTCCGACGGGTGCTGGTCGCGCTCTCGGATCGAGTCCGGGTCGAGGTCCTTCACGATCGGCCATTCTTCGACGCCTTGCCCGAGGTCGACAAGACCTTTCGCCCCTTCCTCCCCTTCGACGAGTACCTCGCCGTCCTTGGGCGGTGCGACATCGCCCTGCTCCCGCTGGCCCCGAGTCGCTTCAACCGTTGCAAGTCCGACCTGAAGTTCATCGAATGTGCAGCCAGCGGGGTCGTCTGCCTCGCCTCGCCGACCGTCTATGACGGCCCGATCCAACACGGATCGACGGGCTTGATCTACCGTTCGGTCACCGAGTTCGAAACGCTGCTGAGACTCCTGATCCTCGACCATCCCCTCCGAGATCGGTTGCGACAGGCCGCCTACCGGCACGTCGCCCGGACTCGGATGCTCGGCCGGGCGTTCCGGGAACGGTATCGTTGGTATCGGGAGATGTGCGGACGGCTCCCCGAACTCGACCGCGAGCTTCTCGACCGGGTGCCGGAACTCCGATGATCTCCCCCGACTACGGCCCGACTCAGGCGTCGAATGCCAGGTCGGCCTCCTCCCGGAAGCGATGAAGGGTCGGATCCCGTGCGGGCAGGAGGTCCATCCAATCGACGGCCTTGTCGTAGAGGACTGCGGCGGAGTCCCGATCGCCGAGTTTCCAGAGGGCGAGCGCGGTCACGAACCAGTCGAAGCCGTTGCCGCCGTCGCTCAGCTGCATCGAGGTCTCGAGCGAGGCGATCGCCTCCTTCAGCCGACCTGATCGATAGTGTGCGACTCCGAGCGTGTTCCAGTAAATGCCCACTCCCGGGGCCAACTTGATCGCCTCCTCGGCCAGCCGGGTCGCCTCGGCCGGATCAGGTCGTCGAGGTTCGGGGCGGGTTGCGAGGAGCCAGGCGAGGTTGTTGTACAGGTCGGCCCGATCCGGGGCGGAGGCCAGCGCGGCGCGCATGGCCCGCTCCGCCTCCTCATATCGGTCCACTTGCATGAAGAAGACCCCCGCCTGGGAGAGCAGTCCCGGGTCGTCGGGTTGGTCTTCCAGGACGTGTTGCACCAGGGTGACCGCCTCGCCCTCGTCTCGCACCGAGGATTCGGAGCAGGTGGCGAGGAACCAGGCGAGCTGGAACGCGGCCTCCGAGGCACGTTGGGGGAACTCGGCCCGGTCGGGATGAGCGGCGGAAAGGCGTCGGTACAGGTCCAATGCCGCCCTGTACTGGTCGATGGCGTCCGAGAAGTGGCGGTCGCTGCGGAGCAGGCGTCCCCGGATCAGCCGTTTCAGGGCTTCGGCCTCCTCGGGGGTCCCCGGGAGGGCGTCCGAGGTGGAACGGCGTGCCGCCATCGCATCGGCGAGGTCGAGCGCCCTCGAGAGGGCCCGATCCGCCTGGACTGCGAGGGACGAGACACCGGAGAACCGACCGACGTCGATGAGATAGGAGACCAGGTCCAGTCGTCCCTCATCCCCGCCCCGCCGACCGATCCAGCCCTCCTGGACGGTGACGGCCCGGGAGAAATGCTCGAACGCGCGGTGAGGATTGCCGGTCAGTAGTTCCACCTGACCGAGGCGATTCAGCGTGTGGGCCAGGTCGTCGCCGCGATCCTCGGTCAAGTTCCCCGGGGTCGGTCGCGGGTCGAGGTGGACGAGGGCGCGATGGTAGCAGAGTGAGGCCTCGGGATGATGGCCGAGACGGAGGTGGATGTCCCCCGCCCTGATCAGGGCGGAGGTGACCAGGGAGTCGTGCCTGGGATCCCGATCCGCCTGTCGGGTGAAGCGTTCGAAGATGCCGAGGGAGGTCCCCAGCAGGCGACGATCGGCCTCCGAGTCCTCCGGGTCGGTCCCGACCCGTCCTTCGACTTGCCGGTAGAGTGCATCCGCGAATTCGAAGAGCTGCTGGCTGTTCTCGCTGGCCTGGAAGGCGTGGTCCCGAGACCGACGTTCCTCGTTCGTCAACATCAAGATGGTGGCCGATTGCCCGATCAGGGCGACGGCGAGGAGGATCGCGGCGGTGAGGACCGCGGCCCGGTGTCGCCTCGCCCAGCAGGTCAGCCGCTCGGTCGCCGAGGGTCGGCGTGCCCGGATCGGCAGGTCCGCCCTGTAACGCCTGAGGTCGTCGGCCAGATCCGCGGCGGTGGCATATCGCTCGCCGGGCTCCTTGGCCAGGGCCTTCAGCACGATCGTCTCGAGATCCCTCGGGATCGAAGGGTCGAGTGACCGGGGGGGGCGCGGGGCGTCGAGGAGGACCCGATTGACCAGTTCCCTCGTGTCCGATGCCTCGAAGAGTGGGGCGCGTGTCAGCAGTTCGTAGAGGGTCGCGCCGAGACTGTACACGTCCGTCCGATGGTCGACCTCGGAGTGCTTGCCGAGCGCCTGCTCGGGGCTCATGTAGCGAATTGTGCCGATCAGGTCTCCCGAGCGTGTCACGCTCTCCCGTTCCCGGAACCGGGCCAGCCCGAAGTCGGTGATCCAGAGATGCCCGCCGTCGTCGACCAGCAGGTTCGCGGGCTTGATGTCGCGATGCAGGACCCCCTGTCCATGCGCGTAGTCGAGCGCCTCGGCCGCCTGGATCCCCAGCGAGGCGACGTAACCGGCGATCGCGTCTCCCCGGGCGGTGGCCCCCTCACCCCCATCGACGACCCCGTCACGCCACTGCGCGATCAAGGTCGAGAGCGAACGCCCCTCGATCAACCGCATCGCGTAAAAGGGGAGCCCCTGACCCGAGCCGAAGGCGAAGACCGGGACGATGTGATCGTGTTGGAGCCAGGCCGCCGCCCTGGCCTCGGTCCGGAACCGCCGGAGTTGTCGGGGGTCGAGCGTGGAGGAGAAAGGCAGCAGTTTGAGCGCCACCCGCCGGCCGAGCGAGAGCTGACGGGCCTCGTACACCACCCCCATGCCACCCCGCCCCAGCTCCCGGAGCAGCAGGTAGTCTCCGAGCTGGATCGGCGGGGTCGGTGCGTGGAAGAGTTCGGCGTCGGTCGTCAGCCCCGACTCCTCCCCGAGCTCCCCCGGGCCTGAAACGCCCCCTCGGATGGCATCCATCCCTTCGAGGCACTGGGCCAGCCGGGAGGCGATCTCGGGATGGCACGACAGGAAGGCGTCCCGATCCGGTGGCTCCCCCGCCTCGGCCGCCTCCAGGTAGTGCTCGAGGGCCCGGATCAGTCGGGGATCATCGCCGGAAGAATTCGAGGCCGTCGTCGGCTCCGAGGCGAGACGTCGAGGTTCGAGCGACCCGGTCATCATCCTGCCTCCGGCAAAGGCTCATCTCGGTCCTGCCCAGGGGATCGCTTGCATGCATTTGTCAACCGCGACGGACTCTCGGCGCACATGACGCCTCCCGGTCCGAATCTATTCGATCACGACCCCGAGGGATTGGACAGGATCCCGCGGAACTTTCCCCCGGACCCTCTCCGCAGGTCGGTCGGCCGGGGGATCACGGTCCCGGGGGCTCGAACAACAAGACGCTGGCGGTGAAGCCATGCAGGTAGTTGTGGCCTGAGACCGGCCCCAGCTCTCCCATCGCGAAGAATCCGGTGATGGGGATCGGCCCGAGGCGGTCGGCCAGGACCGAGGCGTCGTGGTCCGGCGTCCCGAAGAGGCGGGACCCCCTGCCGTTGCAGGTGAATAGCAGGCCGGCCACGGGCGACCCGGCGCCCGAGCGGTCCAGCAGTTCCCGGAGATCTTCATCGGCCGACTCCGCATCGCGGACATGGAACTGGACGGTCTGGCCGACCCGGATGTGGTCGGCGACGGCGACCCCGCCCCTCGGGTCGACCCCGATCACGTTCCGGACCAGGAAATCACCCCGCCCGAACGAGTCTCGGTACTCGCTCATCACTCGCCCGAGGTGGAGCCCCTGCCGGACCCGGTCCATCTCCCCGGGAGCGAGGGATTCCAGCAACTCCTTGAGCACCTCGACCGCGGGCACTCGGCCCAACTCCAGGATGACGTTGCGGTCCGACTTCGTGACGATCATCGGGCGGCCGATCGGGCGGCAACCCTGGCTGACCACGGTCCTCAGGAGGGCCGGGCCGTCGATCAGGATCCCAACCGCGCCGTCACGGACCGTCTCGCCGTCGAGGATGAGCCGGTTCTCACCGGGGGCGTTGGCCGCGCTGGCCATCCCGCCGACCACCGGGAGTCCGGGATGACGACTGTTCATCGCCCCGATCCAGTCCTCGGCCGGGAACGAGTATGGGTCGCCCAGCAGGATCATGGCCCGGGTCGGCGACGTCCCATCCGGCGGCCCGATGTCCAGGGAGGCGATCACCTCGGGCGAGTCCGCACGGAAGGGCCGGGCCCGGATCCCCGGCATCCGCAACGCCCAGAGCACCAGCGCCGGTCCCGTCTCGACCTCCCGACCCTCGCCCAGGATCGACTCCGCGGAGCAGCCGATCACGCAGTCGGCCAGGTCCTGCTCGCGGAGCCGATCGGCGATCGTCGGCATGGCTTCGAGGTGGTGGGGAGAGGCGAAGACCAGGGCGAGGTTCGCCCTCCCACCCTCGAAATGACGCCCGACCCGGTCGAGGACGTCCCGGATGGCCTCCTCGCTCGCCGATTCGGTCGAGAGGGCCTCGGCGGCGATGGCCATCGGAGATGCTCCGGGGTGGGGATCGGCTCGGAAATGAGCGGGGAAGGCTCCTCGGCCGATTGTAGCGACCCCCGAGGGGGAAGTCACCGACCCTAGCGGTCGGTTCGGCCATGGGCGGTCGTCATGGCGTCCGGGGGGCGACCTGATCGAGCACCTGGAGCAGCCGGTCGAAGTCGATGGGCTTGGCCAGCGTGCCGCTGACGCCGAGGGCGTCCAGCTGCCTGGCCCGCTCGTCGAGCACGTCTCCGGAGAGGATCAGGACGGGCAGATCCCAGAGGACCGGGTCGCTGCGGATGCGACGGAGGACCTCGATGCCGTCCATCCTCGGCATCATCAGGTCCAGCAGGACCAGGGCGGGTCGGCCCGTCGAGAGCAGCTCCAACGCCCCCGCGCCGTCACTCGCGGTCGAGACGTCGAAGCCGGAGAGTTCCAGCAGTTGGCTCATCGGCAGGCGGGTCGTCTCGTCGTCCTCGACCAGCAACACCTGGGGGCGGTCGCTCGTGCAGGGACCGTCGGGGAAACGGCCAGTCGAGCCGGTCGTGGGCCCGGGCAGCGGGACGACCGGGAACAGCGCCGAGAATCGACTGCCGTTGTCCGCGAGGCTGGTGACTTCCAGCCGGCCGCCGACCGCCTCGACCAGCCTCCGGCAGATCGCCAGGCCGAGGCCGGTCCCCTTGTTGCGGTCCCGTTCGGGATTGCGGAGCTGGGCGAACTCGTCGAAGATCCGGCCGAGCTGGGCGTCCGGGATCCCCGGCCCGGTGTCCTCGACGCTCAGGACCAACCGCCCGTCGGGGGGCAGCCCGGCCGAAACCCGGACCGAGCCGGAGTCGGTGAATTTGATGGCGTTGCCGACGAGGTTGGTCAGCACCCGGCCGAGTTTCACCCGATCGGCCCGGATCCAGGTCACCCCGGCCTCGATCGACCAGGTGAACTCCAGTCCTTTCTGCTGGGCGGCCATCGCCATCGGCCCGAGGGTGGAGTCGAGCCATTCGGCCAGCGGGAAGTCGATCAGGTGCTGCGTCACCTCGCCGGAGTCGAAGCAGGTCAGATCCAGGAGGTCGCTGACCAGCTCGGCCAGGTTCCCCGAGGCTCGTCGGAGGTAGGACGAGAGCCGGGCCAGCTCGGCGTCCTCGGGCAGGCCCCGGAGCCGCCGGTCGAGGGCCTCGGCCAGCAGGTTCAAGGCGTTGACCGGCGTCCTCAGGTCGTGGCTGATCGCCGAGAGGAATCGGGCCTTGTTGCGGGCCGATCGCTCGGCGTCGTCCCGGGCCTTCTGCATCGCGTCGGCGGTCCGCTTGCGGGCGGTCACGTCGACGATCAACGCGAGGGCGCCGATCGGCTCCCTGGTCGAGGTCATCAGCGGCTCGAACCGCCATTCCAGGTACCGGGGCGAGTCGGCCCCCGGCTCCTCGGACCACGGGGCGTTGATCTGCGCGTGGGGCTCATGCTCCGAGACGCAGCGGCGGACCGCCGCGAGCAGCCCGGGGGATTCGACGAACAGCTCCTCGGCCGAGGCCCCGATGATCTTCGACCGCGATCGGCCGAGGATCCGCCAGGCCGGGCCGTTGCAGGCCCGGCATCGGCAGTCGGGGTCGAAGTAGGCGACGCCGACCGGCAGGTGGTCCAGCAGCGCCTTGAGCTGCGCCGCCCGCATCGCCAGGTCCGATTGGAGCTCGCTCCGCTCAGTGATGTCCATGAAGGTGGCGATCGCCCCGCCGTCGGGCCCGGGGAAGGGCCCGGCGATGACCTCCAGGATCCGCTCCTGCCCGTCGGGACGTTCCAGCCGGAGCGTCTCCCTCACCTGCTCCCCGCGGTTGAAGGCTCGCCACAAGGGCCGGTCGGCATCGAGGATCGGCCCCCCGTCGACGGCCCTCACCGGCAGTCGGTGGGCGAAATCGTCCAGCGAGATCGACCCGTCGGTGCCCAGCAGTTCTCGGCCGCTCGGGTTGATCAGCGCGACCTCGGGGCCGGGGCCGGTGGCCAGCACCACGCCGATGGGGATCAGGTCGACGATCGTCTGGAATCGCCGGTGCTCGGCCTCGGCGTCGACCCGCGCGGCCAGCTCCCCCAGGAGCAACTGCACGTCGTTGAACGAGGCCGAGATGATCGTCGAGAAGCCGAGCAGGGCGTCCAGGCACTCCTCGGTCGGTTCGGTTCGCATCCCCGCCACGAGGATCCCGTGGCGCTCGCCCGCCACCGCTAGCGGCAGGGCGATCAGGGAACCGAGGCCGTGCCGCTCGATCCAGGCCGGGTCGAACCGATCGTCGTCCCGGAGCCCCTCGACGAGGAAGTGCATCCCGCTCCGAGCCACCTCGACGACCTCGACCGGCGGATCGGCCGACTCATCCTTCAGCGAGGAACCGATCCGGATCGATCGTCCCGGTGCCCCCGAGGCCGCGAGCCGATACCGGCCCGTCCCCCGGTCGACGATCCAGACCCTGGCCAGGGCCGCATCGAATCCCTCGATCAGCGTCTCCACCGCCGTCGACAGCACCAACTCCAGGCTGGGCCGGGAGCCGAGTCGGTTGGTGACCTTGGCCGTCATCCTCAGGTACTCGAGCAGGGCATCCCGCCCCCCGGCCCCCAGGCCGCCCTTCCGGGGGCGGACGGTCAGGACGCTCAGCTCCTCTCCCGATTCCACCTGCGCGGGGTTCGAGGCATACTCGACCCGGACCGACGTCCCGTCCGGCCTGACGACCCGGGCCCGGTGGGACCACATCGGATCCGCATCGACCTCCGTCCGCTCGACTTCCGAGAGCAGCTCCGAGAGATCCAGGCCCGAGAGCGGCCCCTCTGGCCGGCCGGCGAGCTCCTGGGCTGCCCGGTTCGCCTGGACGATCCGACCGAGGGGATCGACCAGGATGACTGCGTCGGCCAGTGCGTCGAGGATCGGATCTCGAGCGATCACTCCCGCGGAATCCAACGCACTCCCTCCATGAATTCCTCGGCCGCCCTCCCGAGGATCCGGGCACCCTCCACGCCCCCGGGGATGCCGATCGACGGCCGCGATCCGGGGTGGTGCCGTCCCGTTCGGTGCCCGAGGAACCTCCCGGCATGATGTCTGGACCCGGCCGTCGGTCCCCGATCGTGGCCCCGTCCGGGGACCGACGGCCCTGGGTGTCGATCCCTGGAATCTCGATGACTATAGCGGCCCGACCGCGACGACGGTAGCCTCGACCTGGAAAAACACCCGCCCCTCGACGGAAGTCTCGCCCCGGGAAGGATCGAGGCCTCGCCCGCCGATCGCCGCCGGGTTGCGCCTCGCCATCGCCGGGCGGCTGGCCATGCCGGAGGCGACACGGCCCCATCCGCCGGCCGACCCCGGTTCGCCGACTTCGACGCCACGGAACTCGAGCGACCTCCGACTCGCCGAGGGACCCGGAAGGGCAAGACCGAAACGGCCGGCCTCCTTCCCCTCTCGAGGGACGAAACCGGCCGTATCGCCGCTCAGGCATGAGGTCTCCGGGGAGGAATCGACCCCCGGATCACCGTCGACGGTTGAACAATCCGGAGAGGAACCGGCGGCGTGGCCGCTCCTCCTGCTCACCGATCATCATCGGTCCGGAGGGGGGAATCCCGGGGTCGGCCATGATGATCCCTCCCGTCATTGGGTCGACCAACCCGGCCTCCCCCTCGACCATCGAGTACGAGGCTCCCGGGTCCAGGACTCCCGGGGGGAGGGCGCCCGGGGCCATCCCGATCGGCGCCGTCCCCGGCATGGCCACGGGGGGGGAGTAGGAGATCGGGACCGAGTCGCCCGAAGGGAGCCGGACCGGCCTCGGCCTCGCGTCCGGGATCACGGCGAGCTCGGGGATCGCGGGCGGCGTCGGCGGGGCATCCGCCCGGGGAGTCTCGCCCCCGAGGGGTCGTGTCCCGGTCACCGGGGGCCCGATCGCCGGCAGGCCCGACGGGACATTCGAGGCGCCGGGCAGGTCGAACGGGGAGGGCGGGTCTCCCGATCGATCCGAGGGAAGGCCCCCCGGCGCCGACGGATCCGTCGGGGCGAACGGGTCGTCCTGGAACGGGGACCGTCCCCCTCCCTGCGGCGGGTCGAACGGGGAGGCGCCCTCGTTGAGGCGGTCCATTTCGAAGGGCGACCGCTGCCCGGGGAGGTCGGGCAACAGGTCGTCGAGCCCCATGCCGCCGAGCGGGTCCGGACCCGAACCCTCCCCACCCCCGAAGCCCGCCTCATCGGGGATGTCCAGCGGGCGGTCGGCGAGCTCCGCTTCCCAGTCCGGCGATTCCGGGGTCGGGCAACCCCAGCCGGGCGGGAAGCCTCGCCAGCAGGTCGGATAGTACCCGTAATACTTATTGCGATAGAGCCCGTAGACGGGCAGCTCTTGCGAGCAGTCGATCTTCTCCCGTTTTCGTGCCGGGAGGTTCGGGAATAGTTGAGCCTCGGCAGCCCCCGGCGCCAGCACGGCGACCATCAGCGCCCCCATCGCCAGGGGCCTCACGCTCCTCCTGCCCTTCATCGGTACATCCCCTCGCTGCGAGAATCCTCGGCGAGGGACCCTCCGGGACCTTCCCCGAGTCCGGCGTCCCTGCCCGTTCGCTCTTTTCGATCGGGCGTTTGGAATTGAGGACTTCAGAGAATCTGAGCTGCCCTGCGAGCTAGAGCAGTTTGGCGAGAATGGGGGATTTGCCGTTCCTGGCGACACCTCCAGACGGGTTAAACCGCCCGAATCCCTGTCTCGACGAGGACCGCGGGTCGATCTCTCTAGGGGTGTGGGAATGGGGCGGTGATGTCGGCCGTCCCGGATTGTCGAGATTGACCGGGCCCCGTGGTCCGGACGCGAAGGAGGTGATCGGATGCGGAGTCGGCTTCGAGCGGCGGCACTCGTGATGTCGGTGATGGCCCTGGCCGCTGCGGGGCGCCCGGGTCAGGCCCAGCAGGTCGGTGGGCAGGTCTCGGGACTGGGGCGGGGGATCTACGGGAATCCGGCGCTTCAGCCTTATGCCTGGCCCCGGGCCTCGACCGGGAACGACGCGTTCCTCTTCTTCCTGGCGTCGCAATACCAGGCGGCCCGGATGGCGAGGGCCGAGCAGGAGTCGATGTCGACGCCGAGCGGGCCGTCGGCGTCTCGCTACCACCAGATGCAACCCGGGGGATCGAGCGCGTCGACCTACTTCGGACGCAGGACTCCAATGCCGTCGACGCCGGGCACGGCGGCCCCGGCCCGGTTCAACCGGCTGGGTGGGCACTTCGGCAACCGGGGCCGATAATCGCGTCGGGTCATCGTTCCGAGTCGAGACCCGGCGCGTTCTTGCCGATGGATAAGGCAGTTGGAGGTCGGTCCTGGGCCCCGTGTCAAGGTCAGGCCTCGTGGTTTCAAGGAGTGACGGTGGCCTCACCGGCCCGACTCGAGTCGGGCGGCCCCTTGGTGTCGGGGGGTGACGTGGTCCCACCGACGGCCGGACCCGGTTCGACGGGCAGGAGTGTCGCATGGATTGCACACGGACGGCTCGATGGCGGCTGGCCTGGGTCGTGCCGCTGCTCGCCCTGATCGCCTGCGGATGCCAGACGGTCAGGACGCCCGAGGAGAAGATCGCCCAGAGCAACCTGCCTCGGGAGCTCGAGAAGACGTCGATGCCCGAGTACGTGGTCGAGCCCCCCGACCTGATCCGGATCGAGGTGCTGGAGGCCCTCCCAGGCCGCCCGGTCACCGGCGAGCGGCTGGTCCGGCCCGACGGGAAGATCTCGCTCGACTTCTACGGCGACATCTATGTCGCCGGCCTGACCATCTCCGAGATCAAGGAGAAGGTCATCATCCACCTCCGCCAGTTCCTCACCGACGAGGCGCTCGGCCTCATCGAGCTGGATCCGGACACCCTCGAATACGAGAAGATCCCGCCGAAGGAGTCCAACCGCATCTTCGTCGACGTCTCCTCGTACAACAGCAAGGTCTATTACATCCAGGGTGACGTGATCCAGCCGGGCCGCCTCGTCCTGACGGGCAACGAGACGGTGCTCGACGCGATCAACTACGCCGGGGGCTTGCTGCCCACCGCGGCGACCCAGAACATCCGACTCGTCCGCCCGGCCCCCCCCGGGGCGTGCTGCACGCAGGTCCTGCCGGTGAACCTCGCGGCGATCGTCAACGCCGGGGACACGACTACCAACTACCAGATCATGCCCGGCGACCGGATTGTCATCTATCGCGACCCGATCGTGCGGACGACCGTGTTCATCAACCGGCTGGCCGAGCCGTTCTTCTCGGTGCTCAACGGCATCCAGATCTACTCCTTCGCGGCCCAGAGCCTCCGGTTCTTGAATCGGCCGATAGACAACAATCTCGGCGGCAATACCAACAACGTCGTCCTGCCGAACGCCACCAACCCGGCGCTGGGCGTTCGTTAGGCCGAGTCGTCCCGGCTCGACTCGCTCGATCCACACTAACCCGCCGAGGCCGCCCGGTCCGACCGACCGGGCGGCCTCGTCGTCGTTCACGTCCGGCTTGCATCGCATCCGCCGTGCCCCCTAGACTCGCGTCCGGATCGGGCCATCACCTCGGACGCGGACTACGGATCGACATGCAACGGACACCCTCTCGTCGTTCACCGATCGGGTCGCTGCTCGTACTCCTGGCGACCGCACTGCTTGCCACACCGGCGATGGGGGGAGACGAGCCACCCGATCCCGAGCAGCTCCTCCCCGGCCTCGTGGCCGAGTTCCGCCCGACCGACGAAGGACCCGGGGATGTGCCGACGGTCCTGAGGCGGGTCGATCGGGATCTGGTGCACGACTGGGGAGGCGGCGTGCCCGACCCTCGCCTGTCATCCCACTCCTTCTCGGCCACCTGGGACGGCTGGGTGCTGATCCGGAACCCTGGGCCCCATCGCTTCCAACTCTCGACAGGGGGACGGGCCCGCCTGCTCATCGACGGGCGTCCGGTCGTGACCGCGGGGGAGGGGACGGACCCCTCCGGCACGGTCGAGCTTCGACCCGGGCTGGCCAAGATCCGCCTGGAATCCGCACACGAACGCGGGAATGCACGCATCTTGCTCGACTGGGAGGGACCCGACTTCGCCACCGAGCACGTGCCCGCCCATCTCCTGTTCCACGAGGCATCGTTAAGGCCGCCGGTCGACCGGTTCGAGCAGGGGAGGCGACTGGCGGATCGTCTCGGCTGCGCGAGCTGTCACGAGGTGCTGGGAATGCCGGGGCACCGCGCGTTCGGGCCCACGCTCGACTCCTCAACGGACCTCCGGGCCGACTGGATCCGGGGTTGGCTGGTCGACCCTCCGGCGGCCCGCCCCGGGACCCCGATGCCCGGTTTCGGGCTCGACCGGGCCCAGGCCGCCGACCTCGCCGCCTTCCTCGGCTCCGTCTCCGGGCCCGAGGCCCGCCCGGATCTCGAGGGGCAGATGGCGCTGAACGTCGCCGATCCGGGCCGGGGTCGGCTCCTGTTCCGCTCCGCCGGTTGCCTCGCCTGCCATACCCGGGGAGACGCCGACGAGACCAGACACGTCCGAACGGCCCCGGACCTCGGTGGGCTGGGACTCAAGCGATCGAGGGAGGCCGTTTCCTCCTATCTCGGCGGGTCGGGCCGGAACGACCCGGGACGCCACCGCCCTTCCCTAGGCCTCACCCCCGACGCGGCAGCCCACCTCGCCGCTTACCTCACCGAAGGAGAGGTTCCGGCACCGGACGCCGGGTCGACGCTCTCGAATCCCGGTGATCCTGACCGGGGCCGGGCCCTGGCCGAGTCGATCGGCTGCACTTCCTGCCACGAGATCCCGGGCCTTCGCCCGCCGATCGGGATCGGGGCCCTCTCCCATACCTCGGACCCGGCTGCCGGCTGCCTCGCCGACGAACCTCCCCCCCGGACGCCCCGATTCGGGCTGAACAACGAGGAACGGGAGCGGCTGCGGGCCTTCGTCGCCGAGATCCCCGATCGTCCCGTCCCGATCCCGGCCTCGACCCTCGCGGAGGACCACCTCCGACGGCGAAACTGCCTCGGCTGCCATTCCCGGGACGGCTCGGGCGGCGAGGCGCTCGGATCCCGGCTCGCCCTCCTGCTCGGAGAGGACCGCGAGCTGAATGCGCTGAAAGGCACGCTGACCCCCCCCGACCTCTCCTCGGTCGGCGGGAAGCTCAGGCCCGAGTACCTCGACCTGGCCCTGACCGGGGAGGCGCCGGTCGCGAGGCCCTGGCTCTCGATGCGAATGCCCCGCTACGCCTTCGAGCCGGGAGAGGCCGACGCGATCGCCTCCTACTTCAGGAATCACGACCGGGTCGAGGGCGCCCGGCCCGCCGATCACGAGCCCCCGTCCCTGGGAGGCGAGGTGGGCTTGACCCTGCTCGGCCGGGAGGGGTTCGGCTGCGTCTCCTGCCACGTGGTCGGCGGACGGATCCCGCCGGGGGGGGAGGCGGAGACGCTCGGACCCGATCTCGGGCTGGCCCATCGACGCATGACCCGCCCGTATTACGACCGATGGCTCGGGGATCCCCAGCGGATCATCCCCGGCACGCCGATGCCGCAGTTCCTTACGCCCGCCCCTGGCATCCACGGCACGGTCGACGAGCAGCTCGGCGCGATCTGGGAGGCCCTGGGAGATGACCGGCTCGCCGAGCGGACCTCGATGGCCACCCGGCAATTCCTGGTCCCTCCCGAGGACCGCGACCTCGTCGTCCGGGACATGATCGTCCCCGACGACACCCCGTCCACGCACTACCCCCGGGGCCTGGTCGTCGGCCTCCGGAACGGGAGCTCGCTGCTCTTCGACGCCGATCGCCTCGCCTGGATCCGCTGGTGGGACGGCGGGTTCCTCTCCCGGACCAAGCGGGGGCGGCTCTGGGAATGGCACCCGGAAGGCAGGCGTCTCTGGGTCTCCACCCGGTCGAATCCCCCCGTGGTCTTCGAGGACGGGGCGGGGGCGATCGTGCCGCCCCGGGAGGATCGGGGCCGCTTCGGCTCGTTCGCCGAACTGCGGTTTGAGCCGGACGGCGTCCGCCTGGTCTATGAGCTGGAGGCCCCCGGGGACGTCCCGGTCGAGGTGTCCGAGCGCCTCCGGCCTCGGCCCGATGGCTGGGAGCGATCGGTCGAGGTGGTCGGGACCCCGGACGACCTCCTCCCCGTCGTCCTCGTCGGGGACGGGCCCCTGGCCAAGGGGACTCGTCCGGGGCTCGTCCGGGTCGAGGGCGCGACCGTCCGGGTCGAGGACGTGCTCGGGGGCGGGATGATCGTCCGATCGGTGGGCGGAGACGGGAGTGACGCGGCCCTCCTCGTCCGGGGAAGCCGGGTCGAGGAGGGCCAATGGGCCGTTCGGATCCGGGTCGAGATCACGCCGGATCCCTGACGCGCGGCCCGGGCGGGACCCCGGGTGCCCGGTCCGTCCGGGGGCGGGCACCCGGTCCCGACGGTCGGCCCGATCAGTCGTTCGGGCGGCCGCCGCCGGGCCCGCCACGGCCGCCGCCGGGTCCGAAGCCGGGGCCCATCTGGAAGGGCTCACCGGTCAGCTCCTCCCATGAGGCCTTCTGGTCGTCGGTCAACACGGCCATCGCCGCGTCCATGCTGGATTGACGCAGCTCGACCAGCTCCCGCATCACGGCCCCGCGGTCCTCGGACCCTCGGGCGGCCTCGAACGCCTCGCGGACCTCGGTGCGGTAGGTCTCCAGGAGCCCGTCGATCTCGGCCTTCTGGTCGTCGGTCAGCTTCAGCGTCTCGACCACAGCGGGCTCGGAGAACGCCTGGACTCCCTGCTGCTGGAGCTCGATCTGGACCAGACGGTCGAGCTGCTCCGGCTTCAGCACCGCTTCGAGGCGGACCTTCGCCGCGGCGTTCAGTTCCCGGGACATCTGCTCGAACCGGTCGCGGCGTGCCTCGGGGGCGAGGTCGCCGAGCTGATCGCGCATCTCCTGCATCCGGCTCATCATGTCCGAACGGAGCTGCTCGCCGATCGGTTCGATCTTCGCGATCTGGTCGTCGCTCAGGGCGAGTTCTTCCTGCACGGGGGGGGCCATCGCCAGCTGGGCCAAGCCGCCCGGCATCCCCATCCTCATGCCCTGGCCGAACCGCCCCTGGCCCTGGCCACCGCCGCGCTGGGCGGCCGCCGGGGCGGCCAGGAGGGCGACGATGCCGAGGGCGATCGTCATTCTTCGGGTCGCGTTCATCTGCGTCTTCTCCCAGGATCCGGCCGGACCCGGTCGCTCGGCCCGTCGGGCCCGCCCCCGGGGCGTCCCGGGACACTCGCGGGCCGATCAGGATCGATGGATCACCGGAGTCGGCCTGCCCGTTCGAGATCCAATCACGCTCGGACCTCCTATTGAACACCCAGCGACAGATTCGGTAGCGTCGGCCCGCGATGTCACCCCATCCGGACGGCACCGGGAGGATCAGACGGGGAGCTTGCCCGAGGCCAGCTCCTCCTCCCACTGATCCAGCAGGGGCCAGTCGATGGCGCAGGTGCCGAAGTCGGCCAGGTGCATGTAGGTCTCCAGCCTCGCGATCGTCGCGTCGATTAGGGCGCGGTCCTTGCGGAAGATCGGCCCGTGGGAGGGGAGCAGGAACTCGACGTCGGCGTCCCGGATCCGCCTCAGGCTGGCGGCGAAGTCCGTGAGATTCGACCCGTGGTGCGCGTCGATTACCCCGACGCTGCCGTCCCGGAAGATGTTGTCGCCCGAGAACAGCAACTCCCCCATCCGGAAGGAGAGCTGCCCGGCGGTGTGCCCCGGGGTGCTCCAGACCTGCAGCGACCGGTCGCCGACCTTCAGCACGTCCCCCTCGTCGACGGTCGTGTCCACCTTGCAAGGGGGCATCGGGATGTGGATGTTCTGGGCGTCGATCCGGGAGAAGGTGGCGATCTCGTCGCCGGTCTCCAGCAGGGCGACCGACTTCGGGTGCGCCGCCACGGGGCACTTGAGCACCTCCCTCGCCCGGGCCAGCCCCTGGGTGTGGTCGGCGTCGGCGTGGGTGGCGACGATCATCTTGCAGGCCGAGAGGCTGTAGTTCATCTGGCGGATCAGCTCGAGAACGTCCCCCAGTTCGTCGAGGAAGCCGACGTCGATCAGGAGGTACTCCGACCCGCCGTCGATCAGGTAGATGTTCACGCCCAGCCGCCGGCGGGCCTGGACGTTCAGCTCGATGACTCCGGGGAACAGGTATCGTCGCTCGACCATGACAGAATCGCTCGCCCTGGGTTTGACGAACCGCCGCGCCCCCCGGGCGCCGGGGCATGCTGCCGGTGTCGTCACGGGGCCCATTATAGGCGGTTCGCGGCCGATCGGGGGCGCGATCTCCGAATGCCGGGCTCAGCCCGGCCCTCGGGGGTGGCCGTCCCACCCTCGTTCGCCGACCAGCGGCACGAACCGGCAGGTCACCGACGCGTGTTCGACCGGCTCGCCCCCGCGCCGCTCGACGACGTACAGCTGCTGCGATTGCTCCGAGCCGATCGGCACGACGAGTCTCCCGCCCTCGCCGAGCTGCTCGAACAGGAGAGAGGGCAATTCCGGGGCGGCGGCCGTCACCAGGATCCGGTCGTACGGGGCGGCCTCGGGCCAGCCGAGCGTGCCGTCGCCGACGAGGAAATGCACGTTCCGGCAGCCGATCGACCCCTCCAGCAACCCCCGGGCGTCCCGGGAGAGCGGCTCGAGGCGCTCCACCGTGAACACGGCGCGGGCCAGGGCCGAGAGGATCGCCGTCTGGTAGCCGCTCCCGGTGCCGATCTCCAGCACCCGCTCGTCCCCCCGAAGGCCCAGCTCCTGCGTCATCAAGGCGACCATGAACGGCTGGCTGATCGTCTGGTCGCAGCCGATCGGCAAGGCCCGGTCCTCCCAGGCGGCGTCTCGCCGGGAGGCGGGGACGAACCGGTCCCGGGGGACCGAGGCGATCGCACCCAGGACGCGGTCGTCATGGATCCCTCGGGCCCGGAGCTGTCGGCAAAGCTCCTCGGCGGGATGGTCATGCGGATCGGGCATGATGGGCACCTCCGCTCGAGGAGATCTGCACGTCCCGGATCTCGAGCTGGACCTCGCGACGACCGTTCCACTCATTCACCGAGGGCAAGAAGGCGACCGCGCAGTCGGTCCCGGGGCCCAGCGACCCCAGTCGATCGGCCATGTTCCAGGCGATCGCCTTCACGGCCGTCCCGTTCTGGGAGAGCCGGAGCTGCACGTGCTTCTTGCCCTCCCCCACGACCCTCGGCTCGCCGATGACCCGGACCCCCTCGGCCGAGAAGACCGGGCGGGGGTTGCCGATCCCGTAGGGCTCGAGCGACTCGATCCATTCGACGACCGGCAGGCTCAACTCGGCGAGGCGGACCTCGGCGTCGATGTCCAGGCGGCGTTGCTTCTGCTCCTCGGTGAGGATCTCCCGGCAATGGGCCTCGAATCGCTCGGCGAACGCGGCGAAGTGGTCCGGCCGCATCCGGAGGCCCGCCGCCGCGCGGTGGCCGCCGAAGCCGAGCAGGCCGTCGGAGCAGCTCCGGATCGCCTCGTAGAGGTCGAACCCGGCGATCGACCGGCCGGAGCCCTGGCACAGGTCGTCACGCAAGGCCATCACGATGCTCGGCCGGTGGAAGGACTCCGCCAGGCGGCCGGCGACGATGCCGATGACCCCCGGGTGCCACTCGGTGTGACCGACGACCACCGCCCCCCGCTCGCCGAGCCCCCCGGAGGCTTCGACCATCTGCCTCGCCTCGGCCACGATCGTCCGCTCGATCTCCTGCCGCTGCCGATTGCAGGCGTCGAGCCGCTCGGCGATGTTCTCCGCCCGGCCCGGGTCGGCCGTCGTGAGCATCTCGACGGCGAGCATTGCGCATTCGAGCCTCCCCGCCGCGTTGATCCTCGGCGCCAGCCCGAAGCCCACGTTCCCGGTCGTCAGCTTCCGCTTGCCCAGGCAATTCGACACCCGCATCAGGGCATTCAGGCCGGTCGACGGGTCGGCGTGGATCGACTCCAGGCCGTGTCGGACGAAGATCCGATTCTCGTCCTCCAGCGGCACCATGTCGGCGATCGTCGCCAGCGCCACCAGGCCGAAGGCCCCGAGCAGGAAGTCCCTCAGGTGCGGCGAGGCCTTCTTGCCGTCCCCGAAGCTCTTGCAGACCTGCCAGGCCAGCTTGAACGCCACCCCCGCCCCGCAAAGCTCGCCGAACGGATACGCCCCGCCGGGGAGACGGGGATGGACCAGGGCGGCCGCCCCGGGAAGCTCCGGGCCGATCGTGTGGTGGTCGGTGACGATCAGCTCCAGGCCCAATTCCCGGGCGATCGCCGCCTCCTTCACCGACGTGATCCCGCAGTCGACCGTGACGACCACCTCGGCCTTGTGCTCGATGGCGAGCTTCCTGAGCGCCTCGGCATTGAGGCCGTACCCCTCCTCGACCCGACGGGGGATGTAGTACTCGGTCGACCTCGCCCCGGCGAGCCGGAGGCAGGACCAGAGTATGCTCGTCCCGCAGACGCCGTCCACGTCGTAGTCGCCGTAGATGATGATCTTCCGCCCGTCCCGGACGGCCCGGACGATCCGATCGGCGGCATCGACCGCGCCGGGGAGCAGCTCCGGGTCGTGGAGGCTCCGGCGACGGACCTCGATGAACTCCCGGGCCTTGGCCGGATCGTCGATCCCCCGGTGCAGCAGGATCTGGGCGACGAGCGGCGGGATCCGCGCCTCCGATCCGAGCCAGGCCACCCGGGAGGGGTCGCTGGGCCGGAGGTGCCAGCGGTGGGATGTCATCCTCGCCTCCGTCGGCCGGGAGAAGGGTTCAGCGGGGCGGGTCGGCGGCCGTCGACCGGTACTCCCGGTCGAGGTCGATGACCAGGCCGGTCGCCCCCCCGGGGGGGACGTCACGTCGGATCAGGAAGACCTGACCCAGCAGGGCGGCGTATGGCGGCGGCAATGCCGCCCCCGCCACCCGGACGGCCACGGTCCCCTCGGCCACGCCCTCGGCCCGGAACGACCCGTCGGGCCCGATCCGGGCCGATCGGAGGCGGCCGACCGTGCCCTCGACCGGGAGGAATTCCAGCCACCCTCCCGGCAGGGGACGGCCCGACAGGAGCACGAGGCCGTCCACCGGTGCCGTCGGCATCGGCTCGGGGCCCGCCTCCTCGGCGCAACCCGCTGTGGCGAGCAGGATCGCGACGAGCAATCGCCTCACCGATATTCTGCCCGCGCCATGGGCGATCTTCAACAATCCCCCCTCCAGTTGATGCGTCCGGGCCGCGCCACCGCCACGATCGGACCCATCCCCGGTCGGGGATGAATCACGGGTCGCCGGCTGCGTCGGAGAGCGCCTCGGCGATCGCGGTCATCGAGGCGACCAGGGCATCGGGATCGGGATCGACATCGGGGACGTCGAGGTCGGACCGGTCGTCCCGCCGAGCCCGGAGGTCGATTCGACCGCCGCCGCCCCCGGCCCGGCCGCCCGGCCCCTGGGACGAACGAGGGTCGGCGATCACGATCCCGCCCTCCTGTCGGTCGGCCATGAGGCGTCCGGCCGGGCCGAGGATCAACAACGTCCCGCCGCGGAGCCTGAGCCCGGCCCGATGACCGGCCCGGCCGGCGACGAGGATCGAGCCGCCGGTCATCCCGGCCCCGACGGCGTCCCCGGCGTCCCGGCAGATGGCCAGGCGACCGGCCCGGAGGCCCCGGCCGGCGCCGTCGCCGGCCGAGCCGGTGCAGAGGACCGTCACCCCCTCGGCGTCGAGGTCGGCGGCGAGTTCGGGGCCGGCGTTGCCGACTACCTCGATCGTCGCCCGCCATGGGCCCCGGAGCCCGAAGGCCAGCAACCGCTGCCCCTCGACGTCGACCAGCCGGATCCGGGGCAGGCCGAGGTCGAGGGCGCGGATCAGCTCTCGATTGATCTGCTGGTAGTCTCGGACGAGGGCGACCGGGATCTCGACGGCCGGGGTCCTCGGGTCCTCGGTCCGCTCGGGCTCAGGATGCGTCATTCAGCGCGAACTCCCGGCCGCCGGGGACGAAGGTCCGGTCGTCGGGGGGATTCTGCTCGAGGAAGGTCCGGAGCTCGTTGAGGCTCCGGATCACCCCGTCCCTCGCCGCCGGCCGCTGCCCGCCGACCGCCCGGGTCAGCTCGACCGACGAGGCCGCGAGTTGCCGGATCAACTGGTGCACCCGGTTCACGTAGGCCTGATGGGGCCCGACCGCGTTCGTGTTCTTCAAGCCGGATCCCCGGAGCTCCCGGGAGCCCTCGAGCGACTGGAAGATCGGGGAGACGAGCAGGGCGGTCTGGTACTTCACCCGCTCGGGGTCGAACGACCCGTCCTCCCTCGGGTCGCTCAGCTCGACGATCCGCTCGCCCACCTCGACCGCCAGCTGGCCGATCATGTACGAGGCCAGCGAGAAGTTCAGCTGGGGATAGGACGGCGGGATCTCGAACATCCCCGCCGCCCAGGCGGCCCAGGCCCTCGTCTCCAGGCGGAGGTCGATCGAGCTGATGGCCTGGAGTACCTCGTCGGCGAAGACCGCTTCGTTGCGGTTCTGGATGCCCGAGATCGACCGGAGCGAGCCGAGCGCCTGCAAGGCCCGGGCATGGGCGAGCCAGTACGCCTCCCGGTTGTTCCGGAGGAAGTCGACCAGGGCGTTGGCGGCCTTCTCCCGCTGATTCGGGGTCAGGCTGCCGGAGGCGTCCCGGGCGATCCGGTCGATCCCCTCGGCGGCCAGTTGCTTGACGATCAGCGGTTGTTCCGGGTCGCCGAGCTGGGCGATCAGCAGGTCCAGGGCGAGGGGATCCCCCATCTGGCTGAGGGCCTGCATCGCCTGGACCCGGGAGTACAGGTGGTTCTTCAGCAGGTCCGGGACGACCGCCAGGAGCCTCGTGTTGAATTCCTGGATGAACCGCCGGTCGCGTTCACCGGCGGGGACCTCCAGGTAGGGGAGCATCAGGTATCGGCCCGCGTCCTGGATCTCCTGGATGTTCCGCTGCGACCCGTCGGGCTGCATCACGGCCTGGATGTTGGCCGGGTCGGTTAGCTGCCGGGCCGCGTCCTTGATGAACCGGTCGATCAGGCCCGCGTCGACCCGGCCGCCTCGGACCATCTGGGCGATGGCGCGGTCGGTGTTCAGGGGGACCCGGACGGAGGCGTGGAGCTGCTCGAAGGTCCCCCGCATCGCGGCGGTGGCCTTCGGGTCGACGTATATCGAATCGGCCAGGACGTCGGCGGCGTCCTCCTGTTCGGGGGTGGCCTCTTCCTCCTCGGCGTCGGCGTCGCCCTCGGGCTCGGCCTGGGTCCCGGAGGGGTCCTGGGGGACGTCCTGCTGACGGGCCGGGGACGAGGAGCTGACGACCAGGGGCAGCCCGACGGCGGCCAGGAGCGTCGCAAGCCGACGTCCGAGGCCCCGGGGCCATGCCGGGGCGTTCGCATCGATCATGATTCGCGGACCTTGCTGGGGACGTGAGTTCCGACCGACCGGGCGGTCCGGATCGCAATGAATGGCTCGGGCCCGTCGGTGCGATGATCAGGCGCGTCTCGAACTTCGACGCCGGGGACGACCGATGGGTTCCCGAGCCATTCTACCACGGCCTCGCAGCCGGGCCAGCCTGCCGGGGTCAATGCCGCCTCGGGTCGGTCTCGGCGATGATCGCGCTGACGGCCTTCTGATTGAATCCCTTGAAGCCCTCCCCGCGCTGGAGGTTCTCCAGGTGGCTGCCGATCGCCCCCTCAGCCAGGAACTTCGCATGCTGGGCGGCGTCGATCCAACCGAATCGCAGCAGCCGATCGGCCCGGTGCACCGGCACCGGCCAGCGTTCCCCCCTCGTGAACGCCTGCCGCAGGAACGGGAAGTCGCTGAAGGGCGCCATCGTCTCGATGTCGGCCTCGGCCCGGAGGTCGTCGCCCAGCGCGTCGAAGTCGAACTGCGCCTCCAGGTGGTGCATCCCGGCGTCCAGGAGCGACTCCCCGTGCAGGCCGACCCAGAGGCCGACGGTGTTGGGCCGATCCAGCCCCGGCAGGAACCCGTGGGCGAAGTCGTCTTCGGCCTCCTCGGGGGCCAGGTCCAGGTCGGCGAAGATGACGATCCCGGTCGTCGGGTGCTCCAGCACCTGGGCGCCCCAGCCGGCCTCCTTGCCGGCATGGAACGACTCCCGGAGCGTGAATCCGAGTCGTTCGAAGATCCCGATCGTCCGGGGGAAGAATTGCCGGGAGCACCGGAAGGTGTGGTGATCGTGATTCGCCCACCCCAGCCCGAGCCGGTCCTGACGACGCTTCTGCACCGTCGCCGCCGCGTTCCGGGACTCCCAGTAATCCCGCTCGACCTCGAAGACGAGGTGGCACGCGAGGTCGGTCGAACCCGCCCGCTCGATCACCCTGGCCAGCACCGCGTCGACGGCGTCGAACCCCTCCTCGTCCTCCCCGAACCGCCTCCGGCGCCCCTGCCAGAGTTCCCTCGCGGCCATCGCGTCCCGGGCCGCATGCGGCGCCATCCGTCCCAGCCTCGCCCAGGAGCTGGGGAAGGGCTCGAACCCGAGATACCCCCGACGCTCGACGACCAGCAGCGCCGTGCCCGCCCCGGCCACCTCCACCTTGGCGAACCGGTACGGCCCCATCGGGTAGCCGACCGGCTCCAGGCCGAGGTCGTTCGCCCCGCTGAAGGCGGCGATCGACTCCACCTTCAGGGCCATCGCCGCCACCTCCGGCCCCCCCCCGGGTCGGCGGGCGACCGCGACCGCCGGGAATTGCCCCCCGGGGTGCCGGAAGCTCGGCTCGCTGACGCCGTACGCATCGTCCGCGACGGCGTAACCGAGCCCGCCCAGTTCCTCCACCAGGCCCGGACGTTCGGCCAGCACCAGGTGGTCGACCCAGTCGATGATCCTCGTGCTCGTCTCGGCGGCCATCCGCCGGGCCAGGTCCGCGGCGAAGGGGTTGTGTTCCAACGCCGATCGGACTCGTTCGGCCAGGAAGGCCTCGGTCTCGGGCCATCGCTGCCAGTCGAACGGCGGAGGGACGCTCTCGACTCGGGGGGCGGTCGTCATGAAATCGGGCTCGGTGCGGGGACCTCGGGGGATCGACCGGTGGGCGAGGGTGCCTCAGGACGCCTCGTCCGACGGCAGGTGATCGCCGGACTTCGCGTGGGCGACGTCGGGCCGGCGGGGGGAGCAGGGGCAATCGCCGCAGAGGGCGTCCATCGCGTGCGAGAGCAGCGAAAGTCCGACCTCGACCTGCCGGGCCGTCAGGCAGAGCGGGGGGCAGAACCGGATCGTGCTCGGGCCGCAGGGCAGCAGCAACAGGCCCCGGTGGAAGGCCTCGAGGATGATCCGATCCCGGAGGTTGGGGCCCGGCCCGGCGTCGGAGCCGATCTCCATGCCGACCATCAGGCCCTTGCCCCTCACGTCGACGATGCAGGGGTGGGCCTTGGCCAGTTCACGGAGCCCGGCCATGAGCTGCCGACCCCGGGCGTCGGCGTTCCGGGTGTACTTCCCGACCACCAGGTCCAGCGTCTCGATCGCCGCGGCGCAGGCCACGGGATTGCCCCCGAAGGTGCTCGCATGGCTGCCCGGGGCCCAGTCCATCACCGACTCCGGCGCGACGATCGCCCCCAAGGGCAGGCCGTTGGCCAGGCCCTTGGCCAGGCAGACGATGTCGCCGT
Organism: Tautonia plasticadhaerens; assembly: GCF_007752535.1. Lineage (GTDB taxonomy): Bacteria > Planctomycetota > Planctomycetia > Isosphaerales > Isosphaeraceae > Tautonia > Tautonia plasticadhaerens. The sequence continues at coordinate 6,097,631 of NZ_CP036426.1, read as the reverse complement.
GCACCCCCCAGTGCTCCGAGGCGAACAGGAGACCCGTCCGGCCGATCCCGGACTGGATCTCGTCGATCACCAGCAGGATCCCGTGCTCGTCGCACAGCGCCCGGAGCCCCGGCAGGAAGTCGTCCGGGGGGACGATGTATCCCCCCTCGCCCTGGATCGGCTCGACGAAGATCGCGGCCGTCTCCTCGGGGGGGCAGGTGGTCCGGAACAGCTCCCGGACGCTGGCCAGGTCGCCGTATCGAGCGTGCTGGATCTCCGGCACCAGCGGCGAGAACCCCTTGCGCTGGATCGCCTTGGAGGCGGTCAGGCTCATCGCGCCGTACGTCCGGCCGTGGAAGGCGCCCCGGAAGGCGACCACCCTCGGCCGCTTCGAGTGGTAGCGGGCCAGCTTGAGGGCGGCCTCGATCGCCTCCGCGCCGCTGTTGCTGAAGAAGACGCGCTTCGGCCCCGGCCCGGGGGCGAGCCCGGCCAGCCGCTCGGCCAGCCGGATCTGGGGGCGGTAGTAGAAGTCGGTCCCCGACATGTGCACCAGCCGGGAGGCCTGGGCCCGGATCGCCCGGACCACCCGGGGGTGGCAATGGCCGGCGTTGGTCACGGCGATCCCGGCGGTGAAGTCGAGGAACCGGTTGCCGTCCAGGTCCTCCATCATCGCCCCCTTCGCCCTGCGGACGACCAGCGGGTACATCCGGGTGTACGAGGGGGAGGTGGTCCGCTCATCACGGCGGATCCAGGAGGCGGCCTTCGGACCGGGGAGCCGCTCGGTCAGGATCCTCGGCTCGCTGCGGTGCAGGGCGGGGTCGGCGGACATCGGTGCTCGCTCCTGCGGCTCGTCGAGCGCGGTTCGGACGGTGAACGGGACGACCGGGGCGGGGTGGTCGACGGGGAGCCGGGGACCGGGGGGACCGCGATCGTCCCCCGCCGTGCCCTCGTCGCCGATCGGCGACGCCCCGGAGTGTCTTTCGAAATCATACGGACGGGCGGCCGGGGGGGTCAAACCGCGGATCCGGGCCCGATCCCCGGCGGATCCCCCGCCGGCGGTGACGCCCGAGGGCGATCGCCCCGCCCCCGAGCAGCATCATCGCCAGCGTCGACGGCTCCGGGACCACCCCCGGGGGAGAGGCACCCCCGGTCGAACCGCCGAGCATGGCGACCCACGCCTCGAACCGACCGGAGGGATTGATCCCGGTCCCGGTCAGGACGGTCCCGTCCCCGGAGATCCCCTGGGCCTCCAGCAAGATCCAGCCGGAGAGATCCAGCCCGAAGCCGATCAGCTCCTCCTGGAGGGACCGGAACCCGTTGACCGCGTCCCAGACGAACGCGCGGGTGTATGTCGAGAGCCCCGGCCGCTGCCCCAGGTCCAGCGGCATCCCGGCGGCGTTGGAGGTACCGACGACGATTGCCCCGTCGAGCGTCACGGCGTTGGCGATGGTATTGCCGAACGGGGAGGGCATGTCCGACGGCACGTCGTGCAGGAACCCGGCCCCGTCCCCTTGCTCCCAGCGGAAGGCATGGTGCGAGAGCCCCATCGGGGGAGCGTTGACCGAACCCACGACCACCGAGCCGTCCCCCGAGACGGCCATCGCCTGGCCGCTCATGTCGGTCGACGTGGCCCCGGGATATGCCGACCAGCCCCCGTCGGCGTTCCATCGGCCGGGCCTCGCGTCCTCGTAGGGGTTGGGCGAGGTCGACCGACCGACGACCACCGAGCCGTCGGCCGAGACCCCATACGCCGCCCCCCGGTTCGGGGAGCCCGGGCCGTACGCCGAAAGGGGCGTGATGTCCGAGAGCCCCCCGGCCGAGGTCCACCGGAAGGCCGCGTTCGTCGAGTCGACGCCCTCGAACGCCACGCTCCCCGAGCCGGCGACCACTGAGCCGTCGCCCGACACCCCGAACGCCACGCTGTCGAACCGACCCCCGTCGAAGTCCCCCAGCCCGGCCATCCCGCCGGCCTGCGTCCACCGGAACGCCTCCCGACCGGTCCCCGAGGCCGTCGACCGGCCCGAGCCGACGACCACCGAGCCGTTGGCCGACACCCCGTAGGCGACGCTGCCGGACTCCCCCCCCGCGAGGTCCCCCAGCCCGGCCATCCCGCCGGCCTGCGTCCACCGGAACGCCTGGGTCCCGGAGGCGGACACGCTCTCCCCCACGATCGTCGACCCGTCCGACGAGATCGCCCAGGCCCGGCTGGTGCTCGCCCCCCCGGACAGATCCCCCAGACCGAAGAAGCCCTCCGCCGCGGCGGGACTCCCCGAGGCCGCCGCCACCGCCGCCGAGACCAGACCCATCCAGGACCGCACCAGGCTGCTCATCGGGACGCCCTCAGCGCCGAGGGTCGGGAGGAGACGGCACCGTCCCTCCATTTCCACCCTCACGACGGGCGACATGCTAGCACGCATAAACCCTCCGGTCGAGTCGAGGCCCGATCCGTGACGAAATAATCCCACTCGATCCCACGCTCCCCGTCAATGAAGGCGGAAAACGATGCCTAGATTACGCCTGACATCGGGTCCGGCACGCCTCGTTCGATGGGTTGGCCGGTTGCGTCGCCCCGGGGATCCCGGAATCATGGACCCTCCGCCTCGCCGACCCGAGGCATTGCCGAGATCGACCGCAGGAGGGCCCTGATGACCGCTCGAAGACCCGTCGTGATGGCGGCGGCCTGGCTGGCCGCCCTGGTCTCCCCGCCGATCGCCCCCGGGCAGCCGGCCGGGGTGCCCGAGCCGGCCGTCGTCCTCGGATTCGAGCCGGGGGCCGACTTCGAGCTCGCCCCCTGGGCCGACGTGGTCGAGTACGTCCGGGCTGTCGGCGCGTCGTCCGCCCGGGTCCGGGTCGACACGCTGGGCGAGTCGACCCAGGGCCGACCCTTCGTCGTCGCGGCCATCTCCTCCGAGGAGACGATCGCCGACCTCGACCGCTACAAGGACATGCAGCGCCGGCTCTCGCACCCCGACCCCGATGCCTCCCCCGAGGAGGTCGCCGAGTTGGTCGGTCGGAGCAAGACGACGGTCCTGATCACTTGCACGATCCATTCCTCCGAGACGGCCTCGACCCTCATGGCCTGCGCGCTGCTGCACGACCTGGCCACCGGGGACACCCCCGAGATCCGGGCGATCCTCGACGAGACGATCGTCCTGCTCGTCCCCTCGGTCAACCCGGACGGCGTCGACATCGTCCACGACTGGTACGAACGCTCCAAGGGGACCCCCTGGGAAGGCTCGGGGATGCCCCGGCTCTACCACCCCTATGCCGGGCACGACACGAACCGGGACTGGTTCATGCTCAACCTCGACGAGACCCGGCTGCTCACCCGGTTGCTCTACGAGGAGTGGTTCCCGACGATCACCTGGGACGTCCACCAGATGGGTTCCAACGGCCCCAGGCTGTTCGTCCCCCCCTTCCACGACCCGGTGAACCCGAACCTCGACCCCCGGATCAGCCAGGGCATCTTCCTCATCGGCGCCCACCTCGCCGCCGACCTCGCCCGGGAGGGGAAGAAGGGCGTGGCGACGCACGTCATGTACGACAACTGGTGGAACGGCGGCAACCGGACGGTCCCCCAGCGGCACAACATGGTCGGCATCCTCACCGAGGCGGCCAGCGTCAAGCTCGCCTCGCCGATCTTCCTCGACCGGGGCGACCTCCGGGGCGGCGGCCGGGGCTTCGACGACCACGAAGCCAAGGTCACCTTTGTCGACCCCTGGCCCGGCGGCTGGTGGCGGATCGGCGACATCGTCGCGTACGAACTCACCTCGGCCCGGGCCCTGCTCACCCTCGCCTCCCGCTACAAGGACTGGTTCCAGTCCAACTACCGCGCCGTCGCCCTCGACCAGATCCGGCACGGCATCGACCGCCCCCCCTTCGCCTGGATCGTCCCGGCCGACCAGCGGGATCCGGGCTCGGCCGCGAGGCTGGTGGAGATCCTCGTCGCCTCGGGGATCGAGGCCCGGCGGGCCACCGAGGACTTCCAGGCCGGCGGCGTCTCCTTCCCCGCCGGCTCCTGGATCTTCCCCGCCGCCCAGCCCTATCGGCCGCACCTCAAGGACATGATGGAGCGCCAGGAGTACCCCCGACGCGTCGGCCCCGACGGCCGCCCCGAGCGCCCCTACGACGTGGCCGGCTGGACGCTCCCCCTCCAGATGGGCGTCAAGTCTGCCGCCGTCGCCGAGCCCTTCGACGCCCCTTCCGAGCCGGTCGAGTCCGTCGACCTCGGCGGGGGGCGGATCGAAGGCGATCTCGCGTCCGCCGACGCAATCTACCTCCGGAATCGGGCCAACGACGACGTGACCGTCGCCCTCGCCCTGCTCGACGCGGGCATCGCGGTCGAACGGCTGGCCGGACCGGCCACCTTCGACGGCCTGGAACTCCCCCAGGGTGCCCTCCGCGTCCCCGTTAGCGATGAGGCCCGGGCCCTGCTCGAGTCGATCCTCCCGACCGTCTCCGCGGTCGCGCTCGCGGTCGATGAGCCGGAACCGACGCCCGAGCCGGGTGGATCGGCCGAGGAGGACCCGAATCATTATCCCCCCGCCATGGAGGACGAGGACGGGCCCATGCCACGCCGGTTCGCCCTTTCCATGCCCCAAATCGGCCTCTACCAGCCCTGGGTGCCGAGCATGGACGAGGGGTGGACCCGGCTCGTTTTCGAAGAATTCCGGATCCCCTACGAGACGCTTCACAACGCCGCCATCCTCGCCGGCGACCTGGACGAGCGATTCGACGTCATCGTCCTCCCGTCCGTCGGCCGTCGGACCATGCTCGACGGCTATGGGCCGGACGAGACCGAGCCGGCCTACGTCGGCGGCCTGGCCGGGGTCGGCGTCGAGGCGATCCGCCGGTTCGTCCAGGACGGCGGCCGGCTCGTCTGCCTGGAGGAGTCCGCCGCCTTCGCCATCGAGGCCCTCGGACTTCCGGTCAGGGATGTCCTCGACGGCATCTCTCCCAACGACTTCTATTGCCCCGGCTCGATCCTCTCGGTCCGCTACGACGACGAGTCTTACCTCGCCGTCGGGATGCCGCAGGACGGCTCGGCCTACTTCTCCAGTTCGATGGGCTTCGAGCCGACCGGAGAGGGGGCCGACTCGGTCCGTGTCGCCTGCCGGTACGCACCGACCAACCTCCTGGAAAGCGGGTGGCTGCTCGGTCCGGAGCACCTCCAGGGGAAGGCGGCGGTCGTCGAGGTCTCCGTCGGTGATGGCCAGGTCGTCCTCTTCGGCTTCCCTCCCCAGCACCGGGGCCAGCCGCACGCGACGTTCCGGCCGTTGTTCAACGCCTTGCTCGGGCCCGGTTCGCCGGTCGAGGACTGATCGAGGCCGCTCGACCCCGATGGAAACCGTTCGACGACCCCGACACCTTGACTCGCCGGCATCCCCGGGGCTAGGATGCCCCAATTCTCGCCATGGAGGGCGTTCGCGATGCGTCGGGAACCTGTCTGTTCCCCTCGATCCGACGAGCGTCGGCCCGCTTCCCGGCCGAGGTGTCGACCGACGATGCAGCCGTTCGACGAGTTTCACGGGGTCGTCCGGGCGTCCGAGCCCCTGGCGCCGCTGACCTGGTTCCGACTCGGAGGCCCCGCCGATTTCCTGGCCAGGCCCTCCTCCGCCGAGGAACTCTCCGGGCTGGTCCAGCAGTGCACTCAGGCCGGGTTGCCTTGGCACGTCCTGGCCGGCGGCTCGAACGTCCTCGTCCGGGACGAGGGGGTCCGGGGCTTGGTGATCCACCTGGAGAGCCCCTCGTTCTCCGACGTGACGATCGAGGGGGCCCGGATCGTCTGCGGCTCCGCAGTCCCGCTGACTGCCCTGATTTCCCAGACCGCCCGGGCGGGCCTGGCCGGCCTGGAGACGCTGACCGGCATCCCCGGCACCGTCGGCGGCGCCGTCCGGGGCAACAGCGGGGGACGGCAGGGTGCCATCGGGCAGTTCGTCCGCCGGGCCACCGTGCTAGAGCCCGACGGCCAGATCCGGACCCGGGCCCAGGACGACCTGATCTTCTCCTACCGCCGCTCCAACCTGGACGACTGCGTCATCCTCTCCGTCGAGCTGGAGCTGGAACACGACGACCTCGAGGCGGTGGTCCGCCGGATGCGACGCATCTGGATCGTCAAGAAGGAGAATCAGCCCTACGGGCACCAGTCGGCCGGCTGCATCTTCAAGAACCCGACGCCGGAGATCTCCGCGGGGACCCTGATCGACCAGGCCGGCCTCTCCGGCCGGCGGATCGGCGAGGCCGAGATCTCCGACCGCCACGCGAATTACGTCATCGCCGACCCCGGCGCGTCGGTGGCCGACGTGCTCGAGTTGATCGACCTGACGCGTGAGGAGGTCCTCCGCCAGTTCGGCTACGAGCTGGAGCTACAGATCCAGATCTGGTGAGCCGATCCAGGTTGGACGGGGCCCCCCCCGACTCCGAGGGAGAGGACCAGGCCCCGCCCGGCCCGAGGATCGGCGGATGCTGCGCCTTGCGATCGAATCGGACGAGCAGCCCGAGCTCGAGCCGGGGGCCCGTCCCGGCTGGTGGGGACTCCTCCGGGCCCTGCTCGGCCCCCGGGGCACCCTGGCCGCAGTGACCGCGGCCTCCGTACTCGCCCTGAGCGTGCTGGTGGTCCTCGGGGTGCCGACCCGGCTCTCGGCCTGGGTCCACGCCCGCCCGGAATACGCCTGGTCGGTCGACGAGGTGGTCCTCGACCCCCCGCCGCCCCCCTGGCTCCCCGGGGGCCGGGACGCCCTGCTCGACGCGGTCTCGGGGACCCTCTCCGACTCGGTCGACGGCTCCTCGATCGGCTTCCCCCTGGATGCCCTGGAGCGGGCCTTCCGACGCGCCCGATGGGTCGACGGGGTCGTCTCCGTCCGGAGATCCTACCCCGACCGAATCACCGTCTCCCTCCGCTATCAGGGCTGGCCGGTCGCCCTGGCCCACCTGCCGGGGCCCGGGGGCATGGCCGACCACTTCATCGACGAATCCGGGAGCATCCTCGCCGAGACCTCCGGGGCCGCGCTCCGGGACCTCGGACCCCTGATCCGCCTCCAAGGGATCGAGCCCCCCCCCACCACCTTCCCCGGCTCCCCCTGGGCCCTCCCCGACGCCCCCTCCGACCCCAATCCGGTCGCCCTCGCCGCCTCCCGGCTCGCCGGATTCCTGCTCCGCGAGGTCAGCTCCCAGGGAATGCCCACCACCCGGGACGGCCGTCCGGTCCAGATCCTCAAGATCCAGCCCCTCAACCGCGACGACGCGGTCTCGACCTTCCTCGCCGAGTCCGGGGGGACCGACCCCGACGAGGACCAGGTCCGACAGACGCAACTCCGTTGGCTCTACGTCCTGGTCGCCATGCCCGACGGCAAGGACTTCTGGGTCTGCTGGCGGAGCCCCCCCGGCGCCGAAGACCCCGAGCGGGAGCCGGACTCCGCCGAGAAGATGGCCATGCTCCGGCAGTGGCTCTCCCGGAGGGACACCTACGAACCATTCCTCCCGGGCGCCCTCTACTTCAAGCCCCAGGGACCCGAGTGGCGCGGCCGCCTCGATTGACCGATCTCCCCGGAATTGCAGACTGCCGAGGCGGATTTTCCCGATATTTATGGCGGAGGGCCTGTCCGATTCGCATCCCATGTCGCAGAAATTGCATCCATGATCGCATTGGTGAATCAGAGACTCCGGGTCACCCCGGGGCGAATCGCTCCGCCCCTGCCGGATCCCTCCGGATCGAGGCCGGCCGGGACTCCGACGGCTCGCCGCCCTCCAGAGGGGGGGGACGCACACGGGGTGAGTCGGTTTCGACACGACTTGAAGTCGCGAAACGAACCCATCCTCGCGGGGACGGGGGACGAAACGGCACCAATCGGATCGACACAACTCCTGATCCCCAAACGATTGAGCCTACAAAGGCCTCGGCGCACCGGAGGCGCACCGGAGGCGCACCGAGTGTCACAGCGATGGCTCGATCCCCTCGAACCCGAGGAAAAACGAACCCACCTGCCATTTCGGCGGCCGACCAGGGG